>NZ_JAAOIE010000001.1:0-26248 GCF_011326755.1 Cochlodiniinecator piscidefendens
GGGCAACGTCGTGATGGTACTCTTCGTCATGTGGCATATCCTTTTCTCTTCGAGAATTGCGGCGCGTGAACAACGCCATGATATGCCGCCCCTCAGGGGCCATCACCAACTTTTAGCTATATCTCTACAAACATTGGGGAGTAGCTCAGAGTAATGCCTGAAACGCTGCATGGTCCACGAAATCTGCAGCCAGCTTTTTGTGCCGAAGTCAGCTAAAATCGCCGGTTGACGAATATAGGAGCTTCAATACAGTTGCAGAAGTTTTTTCAACCTGCTCAAACGCGAACACATACGCCGTCGCAATTACAAAACCCGTGAGCAAGCCAGAAAAAACATCTTCGACTACATCGAAATGTTCTATAACTCGAAACGCAAACATGCCAGAAACGAGATGCTGTCGCCCGTTGAATTCGAAAACAGACAGCAAAACGCGAGCCAAGAAGGTGTCTAGGAAGCTAGGGGTTATTTAAACAGGGTGGTCACTATTTCATTCGCTCGTCGAAGAGTATTGGGGATCAGCGCATCGACGACCACATGAAACGGCACGAATAGGGGACAAATTCAGTTCTATACCTAGCTGCCACAGCTACAGCAGTCTCTGCAGGCATTTCTCAGTTTCCGGCTGGCTAACACCATCACTTCCATCTAATAAAGATAACATCAGTGCTTTGTCGGAAATAATGCTATCAAGTGATGTTTCTAAGTGTTGTAATTTGTTAACTTTACAGTACTGCTGCAAATCCAATAATACCTCGAATACCCATTTGTGCGGACACATGTTGCTCTCCGTGTTCTGTTCTCTTCATTTTGGCCAGACAAATGTTTAATATATATTAACTCTACAAAATATTTTCGAAATTGTTGCACGTGCCCCCAACCTTGGACTATCTGGGTCTAGATGCTTCCGGCTTTGATCAGGTTGGTGGATCGGTATCACCGTCTGATTTTATAAACATGGTTGGTGACTTATTTCCAATCGAGCTGTGAGGTCGTTCTTCGTTATAATATCTACGCCAACACTCCAATTTTTCGGCCGCATCTGCAAGGCTTAAGAGCCAATGTGCGTTCAAACACTCTTGCCGGAATTTTCCGTTGAACGCCTCAATGAATGCATTGTTGGTCGGTTTCTCTGGTCTGCTGAAGTCCAATATGACCCCGCGATGGTACGCCTACAGATCCATATCACGTGAGATAAATTCCGGCCCATTATCGACACGAATGGTCTTCGGTCCGATACCTATCGCGTCGAAGTGATGATGCTGAACTGAGAGATGCCATCGAGTGGGTTTCGAGAGAACGGCGACGGTTTGGCTACGGCGGTGTTCACGTGATGATCGCGCGAGAAGGCTTCGAGGTGAACCATAAAAGGTCAGGCGTATCTATCGCGAGGAAAAGCTGCAGGTGCGGCGCAGAGGCAGCAGGCAGCGCACATTGGGCACAAGAAAGCCGATGGCGCTGCCGGATGGGCCAAACCAACGCTGGAGTCTGAATTTTATGTCTGATGTGCTGATGGATGTTCGCCGCTTCCGCATCTTAGCCGTCGTGGATGATTACAGCCGAGAGAATCTAGTGCTTGTTGCGGACACATCACTGTCTGGCGGCCGTGTTGTCCGTGAGTTGGATCAGATCATCGCTGAACATGGCATGCCAAAGACGATTGGGTCGGATAATCGAACCGAGCTCACCAGAATGGCAATCCTCAAATGAGTTCAGGATACAGGCATTGATTGAGATTACATTGCGCCAGGCAAGCCTCAGCAGAACGGTTTCATCGAAAGCTTCAGTGGCAAACTGAGAGATGAATGCTTGAACGAAACAATGTTCGGCACATTGCGGGATGCACGACAAACGCTGGAACAATGGCGGGAGGGGAATCCCACGTGTGTAATCCTAGCGGATTTATCCTGCCTTGAGCGGTGTCCAACTGGGCTACGGCACACGCCACTCAATCCATTCCAACAGCATTGCCAGCTGGGCGGCGGTCAGGGGTGCCTTTTTCGCCGATGGCCACAGGAATCGACCCTTCTCTAGGCGTTTGCTGAACAGGTACGCGCCCCAGCCATTCCACCAGATGATCTTGATCAGATCACCGCGCCTGCCACGGAAGACGAACAGGTGCTCTGCAAACGGATCCTGCTTCAGCGTTTACTCCGTCAGCGCCGCAAGAGTCGTGAACCCACGCCACATGTCGATCACACCAGCAGCCTGCCAGAGGCGCGTATTCGCCCGGACAGGGGTCATGCAGGCAAACCTCGGTGAGCTGAGCCAATACTTCGAGATCGTAGCTACCAACATTTAATACTTCCAGCCTACTTTTCAGCGTAATCTGATTTGCTATGTTTGAATATTCAAAAAATCGCAGGTATGATTTTGGTAACAAACCCATTGAACTGCCGTTAAAAAAGGAAACCTGGTTGAGCCACAAAGATTTATCAATGATATCAAACGCATCAATGTTTTTAGAAAACATCCTGTCATCCAAACCTGAGGTGTTTGATTTCAGAATTTATAGTGCCCTTAAGTGTACAAAAAAAAGTTGGGTTTTTGATGCTTCAATCAATGACAGTAAAGTCGTAATCAAGCGTTTTTTTTGTGCTAATCCAGTTCGAACTGTCGAAACACTTAAGAAGGAATTGGATTTTTCAATGCAAATTTTAGGCAACGGTACCTATCAAGTAAACCGTTGTTTAATGGCATGGCCGGATAATGGGATGGTGGTATTGAGCCACGCACCGGGGTTACGTTTAGGAGATAAAATAGCAAAATCACAACGCGGTCAACGTAGGCGTATATTAAAACAAAGCGGAGAATGGCTAAGGCACTATACCGCTCCGCGGCAAAGATTAACTCACTTCAATCACAAATTCTGGATCAAAAAACTCGAAGCAAGAAGCCTAAGGAATATTGCTACAGTTTCTGATCTAAGAATGATATCTGATCTAAAATACTGTCTTCATGTGCAAAAAGAAAGGGTAAACTACTGCTCAGTGGTCCATGCAGCAACGCATGGGGATTTTGTGGGGATCAATGCTCATTATCATGCTGGTGTGATTTATGGCGTCGATATCCAAGGAGAGACCTGGCTCCCGCTAGCAAAGGAAGTAGCCCGCTTTTTGGTGTGGCAGCAGATACACGATCCGACAGATGTTGATAATTATCGATACGGTATTTCACGCCCAGATTTTGAAGCATTTCTATCAGGTGGAATACTCACAGGAGGGGACAGAAGTGTAATATTGCCATTTCTAATTGGCGTTGAATTGCATGGGAGGTTCATCGAGAGCTTTTCATCTTATGGGAAACGTGACAACATTAAAACTGCGATTAGAGCTTACCTTTCTATGAATTGGTCTTTTTAAAAATAGCTATGAATAAGCTTTCCATGGGTCAACATTATATTAAAATTACTTAGCGTTTTCAAACAATACCTTGAGCGTTAGATGCCGATAGAATAGAGGTTTTCAAGTAAAACAGGATGAGGGCTAAGGTATGGGTTCGGATAATACGAATAGGTTATTCACCATTGAAAAATTGCCGATACGCTATTTGGTCATACCCAAATGCGCATGCACATATGTAAAAAATGTAATGTGGAGTATGCAAAACGGTTTAACTCATAATACCCCATTGCGAATACACGATAGTGATTCTGTTTTTTTACGTGCCAGTAATTTTGGCTTGACCACCGATGAGATCGCTAACGAGGAGTTTGCATTCACTGTCTTGCGCAATCCAATTGATAGATTTTACTCACTCTATACAGATAAAGTAATTGGCCGAGGAAGGGAGAAATTCGTTCCGTTGCGCGCGAATCTTATAAAAGGTGGCTATTTCATAGAGAACCCAAACTCCATTGTTGAACATCAAAAAAACTGCGAAATTCTCATTGGTTGGATCGCTGAAAATCTGGAAGGTGGCACCTCGCTGCGTAGTGATTCACATTGGACACCTCAATCTTATCGAAATAATATAATACGAGAATTTAAACTCAAAGTGTTACTTGTTAATGATTTGCGCGATCAGTTAAATATTCTGTTGCGCACTCTCGATCCCAATATCGATAGAATTCTATTGTCTGGCGAAAAAAACAGATCGGTAAAAAGCTTTAAGCAATCACAGATTATTGACAAAAAATTACGAAAAAAAATTAATTTGTTATATTCGGATGATAGGGAAATGTTTTTGAAAGCAAAAGAAATGTGGACTAAATTGAAGATGGAAAATATTGACTATACTGATGTTCCAAGATTGTATGAGTAGTCTCAACTCCTGTATACGACAGTTGTGTGGATGAGGGTGCTGATTTGTGATTTTTGGTAAAATTCTTCAGTTTGGAATGGAGCCTCTGGTAATCCCCCCCCAATTAGTGGTGTTCACAAGTAGAATTTTCTCGGCATGATATCTGAGGAGATTTTTGATGAAGAACGGACGATTTAGCGACGCGCAAATCATGGGTGTTTTGAAGCAAGCTGAGAGCGGTATGCCGGTTTCTGAGCTGTGCCAGGAGCATGGTATGAGCAGCGCCAGTTTCTACAAATGGCGCGCGAAGTTCGGCGGTATGGATGCGTCTATGGTGTCGCAGATGAAAGCGATGGCGGATGAGAACCGCCGTCTGAAGCGGATGTATGCTGAGATGAGCATGCAGAATGACTTGCTGAAGGAAGCCTTGGAAAAAAGCGGTAAGGTCATCTCAACGACGAGAGATGGCCGTGAGGGCAGTCGAGACCATTCGCGTCGACAACGGCCCCGAATATGTCAGTGGGCTTTTGAAAGCATGGGCTGAGACGCACGGCATTCACATTGAATACATCCAGCCAGGAAAGCCTCAACAGAACGCCTATATCGAGCGTTACAATCGCTCGGTGCGCCACGAATGGCTGGATCAGAACATCTTTGAAACGATACAGGAGGCACAGGATCAGGCCACAAAATGGCTCTGGACTTACAACAACGACCGGCCCAGCATGGCCATCGGCGGCATCACACCCGCTATGAAACTAAAAATGGCCGCGTAGTTCTACAAGCGGACCCCATTAAAAATGGGGGGATTACCACAACACTCGATGAGCAGGCGCGGAAATTGTCATGATAACGCGGTTGCAGAAAGCTTCTTCAACCTGCTCAAACGTGAGCGCATTCGTCGTCGGGCTTACAAAACACGTGAACAAGCCAGACAAGACATCTTCGACTACATCGAAATGTTCTATAACCCGAAACGTAAACATGCGAGGAATGGGATGTTGTCGCCCATCGACTTCGAAAACAGACAACAAAATATGAAACAAGAAGGTGTCTAGGAAACTAGGGGCTATTCACTCCTCTAATTCATCTCCTACAGTGTTGACAAAAAACGGCTCATCTGAGGCCCAAAACTCGCAAATTTCTTTTGCGCAGACCCTTGAGCGGCCTAGTTGCTCTAAAGCATATAAATCTGCGCTCAACATCGCGGCTGCAACATAAATATTGCTAGGGAGTGTTTCTTCAAATTTGTCTTTTGGCATCCACTGACACATATTCGAGGCAATCGATACCAGTGAGAAGACAATTTCCAGACCCGTCGCACAGGGGAATTCCTCCACGACCTTTACGATTGCTTGCTTGGGATTGAACCGTTCACCCAATAAGAGGCAGATCAGATACTGCTCCAAATTATCTGTGTTGTTTTTAGCTGACATGCTCTCTAGACATATTTTTTCAACGAGACATTACAGGGTTTCCCCTTAATATAAAGGTGAATCGTATCGTAACGCTGGTGTGCAGAGAACTACCTAAAACAGCTGTTTGAACTAAACCTGCCAGCGGCTAAGAACCAAATCATTGCAAACTACTTCACATGAAACGCTGGCACTAATGTTACCAAGGTGCTGATGTTTGACCAAAACATCGGTCTGAAAATTGCTGTGCTCAGCAGTAAACACTTGAGAGAGCAACCCGTCCAACTCCACTTTTTCAACAGAGTCAATAGCTTGAAGTGAAATTCCGTTTTTCTCATCATAGTTGGCATTGGAGAATAAAAGCCTCCCTCCACGAGAAAAAATACAAATTGTTTCTGTTGCAATATGAGATAGCGCACTAACAACGGAATCTACTTGAAGCAAAGTTTCTGCTAGTTCAATTTGTTCAGCTTTAACCAAAGGCAACTCAATCTTATCTGATGCAAATTGAGCGATCTCACTCAAAAAATCAACTTCACATTCTTTCCATTTTCGAGGCGTGTCTGTGATCGCACATGCTGCGCCTACAACTTTTGAACCAATTTTCAGTGGTACACCCAGATAGCCGGCAATTCCAAAAGCCTTAACCGTTAGTGTATCTTTTAACCAATACTCACGTGATGCGTCTTCTATCGCGAGAACTTGCGTAGCCTGTATAGTATGCTGGCAAACAGTGTCTTTCGCGGGAAGTGACCTTGAACCTTCTGGAGGAGTTGAGTGACCTACAGCGGTCAACATGGCACCGTCGCTTATGCTTATCAGAGCGCTTTTACATCCAAGTTTTGCTACTATCGATTGAGCCAATACATCAAACTGGCGATGTCCAAACCTAAGCTCCGCGTCTGGACGCAACAAATTGATAAGCCCCATAGAATTTAACCTTCTGCTAACTTCTGCCGACAGATGTCAATACGCTCATCAGCAGGATGACTTGCCAAAAATCAACTCTTAACAAACTAAAACACTAAAGAAAGTCACTGCCACTCAACCATAGAGTAGTTTGACTTGTCATCACTTAAGAGTGATATTTTACCTTTATTGAAATAGGTGTCTTTTTAGTCACAAAAGCGTTTCATCACATCTGATAGCGTCGATTTGCTCAAAAACGGATCTGAACAAACCACGCCTCTGGCGAAACCTTCTGCGGTTCCCAACGCCGCCGCGATAACCTCAGAGCAAAACCAGCGCGCAAGATCGTGATTACCCAAGGGCTGCAATTGAGATGGCAAATCTGGACCTGTCACGCTTTAGTGCCGACCCAAGTGCTTGTTTAAGCCACCTTTTGTTCGAAAGCAACCGGGCTTTTCCAGCCGAATGCAAAGTGTCGGCGTCGCGGATTATAGAACCCGTTGATGTATTCGAAGATCGCCATCTCGGCCTGCCGCCGCGTTTCCCATGACCGCCGCCAGATCAGTTCAGCTTTGATGGTCTTGAAGAAGGTCTCGACTGCCGCATTGAAGTAACAATTGCCCTTGCCAGAGGTATGCCCGAAAGTTGGTGACGGCGTGATCAGGCGGCTTGGTTAAGTTGTTTGATCCCGTCTTTGAATGCAATCCCCTGGGTGATCGCTAATCATCAGCGCATCCGCAAGGAAGGGTCTGCCACGATTTCGGGCGCGTTCACAGGGTAACCGCAATGCGCGGCCAGAGCGCAGGCAGGCTGAGAGTTCTCGCTTCAATGCCCCTCGGCCTTGAATATAAAGTGCCTGGTAAATGGCTTCGTGACTAATCCGCATTGTTGTGTCCTCAGGAAAGTCTACTTTCAGACGCTGCGCAATCTGCTCTGGGCTCCAGGCTGAAGACCAGCGCCGGCTTTGACGATGAACGGCACGACGTCCTTTCCATACCACAACTGGACCATCGAAAGCGATGCCGTCAGGTGTCGCGATGAGACCCGAGAGCCGATCCTGTACATAGTCGCGAAGGGCTGAATTACCCATCAACTTACTGGGTTTGGGGCGCCTTGCCGCACGATCTGCGTGCCATTGGGCTGTGATAGCACGATAGTCAAAATCACCACCACGCGTTGCAGAATTGCGCCTGATCTCCCGAGAGATTGTGCTGGGTGCTCGCGATATCTTACGCGCGATTGCGCGGATCCCTGTTCCTCGCGCGCATTCCAAAGCAATTTCTTCACGCTCAGAGAATGTCAGACTTCGGCGCGTTAGGGCAGTGGCCGAGGGTGAAAGATGTGTGGGAGGCATTCCGCCAGAACTCCTAAACCACCGGTTTCCAACAGGACCAGAAACGCCCGCTTTGATGGCAGAGACCTCACTGGAATGACCAGCGGCAACGCTCCGCCAGAATCGGCACAGATGCTCACGTTGCCAGACCGGTGGCCTACCTGGCGAATTCAATTTGTCTCTTGTCGAGCGTTCGGACTTTCGTTTGCCTGTCTTGGTCATATACACCTCCTAATATGGGGTGTTGCGACGACCGGTTGAATCCGCCTTGCGACCCGCGATCTGTGTGATGGATGCAGCCTTTGGGCGGAGATCTGAACGCGATAGCCATGTTCAGCGCCCGGATCGCAAGATCGCGTTTCATTCGATTGCTGACTGCCCAACCGATAACGCGCCGGGAGTGCAGATCCAGGATCACGGCCAGATACAACCAGCCTTCGCGCGTCGATACATAGCTGACATCACCTGCCCATTTCTGGTTGGCTTGGTCAGCAATAAAGTTACGATCCAACAAGTTCGGCGCAATGTTGAACTTTTGATCTCTGTCCGTCGTCACTTTGTGTTTGCGAGTTCTAACCACAGATATACCATTCTGGCGCATCAATCTGCCCACTCGGCGGTGGCCGACATTCAGACCAATCCCCCTTCAGCTCTTCGGTCATGCGTGGCCTGCCATAACAGCCCAGGCTGAGACGGGACTGTTCCTTGATGTGCGCCAGTGTAACCAGATCAGACCGCTGTCTGCGACTGGCTGGGCGGCTGCGGAATGCACCTAAGCCGCAGGGGCTGACAGCCATTATACGACACATCAGATCAATGGAAAATACGGAACGGTGTTCTTCGATGAACTTAAACCTCACGGCTTTTGGCTCGCAAAGAACACCGTGGCCTTTTTTAGTACCTCCCCTGCCTCCTTCGAAACCACGTTCGTGTCTCGATGTACTGTGATCCATTTGTTCAGCGTCGACGCGCCGGCACCCAGATCATCAGCCACCTGCTTACGCGTAAGCCCACTGGTCAGCGCGTTCCGCACCGCGTCTTGGCGGAATTCGTCCATCCGTTTCAGTCTCATAGTCAGTCTCCTTTGGTGCGGTAATTGCTATCAAAGAAGCGGCATCAAACCGCGACAGGTCCACTGTTACCTGACAATGGTTTGGAACAAACCATGAGGGGCAACGACACGACGAGAGTAACGGGAACTGCTGGGATAACCTAACATGCCGATCGGTCAAATTCAGAGCGTCAACTTATGTATTTTCAGACTGATGATTTAACTTAGATTCAGGTTAGAGCGAAAATTTACTATTTATTTAAATAATTGTTTTTAAATAAAATTTTATACCTTCACCTTGAAAAAAACACAATCTTTTCTCAGCCAAAGTGACTTTGATTCGTACTGTTTTCAAAGGCACGAATGGAGGTGGAAATGGATGTTTCATTTGAAATGGGCGATTTGGGTAGCCAGACAATCAGCCAGCAGCATTTTGGGTTAAATTATGTGTTTCAATTTGAACGTATCGGTGATCAGCCTTGGGAAAAATTTGATGAAATAGTACAGCAGATGGATATCAGTCAGGTTAGGTACCCTGGAGGTACGGCCGCAGAAACCATCTTCAATTTATTAGAACCGAACAACTCTGAGTTTATCGAAGAAGATGGTTCTGTAACCCAGATAATGCCTCTGAACCGGTTTCTAAACTTTTGTCAACGAAGTGACATTAGGCCAACAATAATAGTGCCCACTAAAGTGATGCTTACAGGAGATTATTACGACGGGCACCGCGAATTTGAAGCATCTTGGCGAGTAGATATTTTTAATTTTATTTCCGATATTCTAAATGACAGCTTTCCTGTTGGGATTGATAAAATAGAGATTGGAAATGAATACGAATCTCATATGACTTCTCGAGAATATGGACGCGTAGCAAGTGAAGTAGTGGCGATTGCGCAAGAAGCAATAGACGCATTCATTGCTACCCACAATTTGAGTGGAGATTGGGTAGAACCATCAATCGCCGTTCAAGTTTGGACGGAGAGTGTTCATGGTGGAGTTAGTTTGGAAGAACTCTCTGAACGCAATAGTATTGTGATGTCGGAATTTGATGCCGAAGGTTTATCATCTGTCGATAGCGTCGTTAGTCACCTATATTACAGTGAAGGGCGTCATTTAGGCGACGATAACCAGCACTCTTACGATAATATAAGTGGGGTGGTTGCTTCATCAATAGCATTAATGAATTCTTGGGCAGAAATACCCAACACTAACATAGAAATTGGGTATTCAGAGTGGAACGTCCTTCATCGGTCTTTTGAAAATTTTGGTATGAAACAAATTTCAACTGTATTGTCTTTATTCCAAGAATTTTTATTAAATGGTGTTTCTGAGTTAGATTTTTGGTCGGCTCAATATCACCCGACGAGTTTAGCATTCGCCAATGGGAATTCCACCGTAATGGGGGAGGTGTTTGAGTTTATGACAGACGAACTTGTCGGGTTAAGACCTGTTGACCTAAATGTTGACACATCAGATCTAGATATTTTTGGCTTTCAAAGTGAAGAAAGCTTCGTTTTGTTTTCAACGTCGAGAGTAGAAAGCGAATTTATCTTTAATGTAAATATCAACGAAGTATTAGACAACTTTCAACTGGTGAGTGCTGTAGAATTTGGAGTTGACACTACAAATGCAGACGGAACCTATCGTGGATACTCCAACTTACTCACATTTGAAGAGCCTGATTTACCCCCCGTGATTACGAACCTTAATATAACCGAGATATTATCGGAAGATGATTTTATTTTTGAATACGACCCATATGGCGTTGTCGCACTTATTTTTGAGCCGCGGCCTACCTTCGAGAACATGCAAGTACTATTAGGCGATAGTGCGAATAACACTTTGGTTGGCAACACTCAAAATGCCTCATTTTCAGGACTGGATGGAAATGATATCTTGAGAGCTGGTTCAGCCGCAAATTCTATGAAAGGGGGAGCGGGTGCTGATTGTTTTGTTTTTGATAATATGGGGACTGACAACATCATCCACGATTTTGAGGTAGGAATTGATAAATTGGATCTCAGTGGATTTTCCTCAGGGAATCGAGGGTTTCACATTTCCGTGAATGAGCAAGGTTTTGATAAAACTCTGAGAACAGTTGATGATCCAATATTGGAAGACATGTTTTTTTCAATCGAACAAGTAGGTGAAAGTAGCCACGTAATCGGTAGAATAGGAGAAGAAATGGTATTCATGATCGAAATGGAAAACATTGATCTGACGAACCTTACACTCGATGATTTTGTTTTTTAGATTCAGGTGAGGAAATATGCTATCTGTAATGGGAGACAAATATGATCGAATTACTTGTATTGCTCGGCGTAGCGTTCCTTGGTTCGAGTTTCGTGAATGACGCCTCGGATGAAGAACTTTCGGATGACGTAAATTTGAGTGATGACGGCACCGAAGAAGGACAGGCTTATTCAACCTACCACGAAGGCAGCGAGACGGTAGAAGCCGGGGCTGGAGATGATATAATCACAGGATATTATTTGCATAGTGTTCCGGGGGATATCACCTTCATCGGAGAAGATTTTGACTCAGATTACATAGATGGTGGTAGTGGTGACGATATCATAAAGCTCGCGTCCGCTGACCGCGGAGTTGGAGGAACAGGCAATGATACATTCATCATTAGCTCTCAAATAGAAGATGGCGAGGTTGCGCAAATATTAGATTTTTCTTCAGGAGAAGACATTATTTGTATTGAGTTCCCTTCACAAATGAACGACGAAAATTTAACAACGATTCAACCCGAAGAAATTGAAGTGGATATTGTAAACTCCGAAGATGGTTCGAACAGTACAATAGTGATAAATGGAAAACCTATCGCGAATGTGTTCGGTGATGCGATATTGTCTGCTGCCTCGATTGAGTTGATTTTCCAAGAATAAGATTGGACCTGTGGTAATCCCCCCATTTTTAATGGGGTCCGCTTGTAGAACTACGCGGCCATTTTTAGTTTCATAGCGGGTGTGATGCCGCCGATGGCCATGCTGGGCCGGTCGTTGTTGTAAGTCCAGAGCCATTTTGTGGCCTGATCCTGTGCCTCCTGTATCGTTTCAAAGATGTTCTGATCCAGCCATTCGTGGCGCACCGAGCGATTGTAACGCTCGATATAGGCGTTCTGTTGAGGCTTTCCTGGCTGGATGTATTCAATGTGAATGCTGAGCTACCCCCCGAAATTCGGACACTGACGTAAGCTACGATTTGTTGTCTGCTGGTCTTCGACGAAGAGCAGGTGAAGGAACTGCACGCGAAGATCGGGGAGCTGGCCGTGGCCAACGATTTTTTGTCCAGAAAGCTCAAACCGTGGACCGGCAAGTGAGGCGCGAGATGGTTGAGCCGACCAATCCGGACCTGCCCATCGGCAAGCAATGCAAGCTGCTGTCGATCTCACGGTCGTCATTCTATTACACGCCCAAAGGCGAGACGGCGCTGAATCTCGCGCTGATGCGTCAAATCGATGCGCAGTTCCTAGAAACGCCGTTCTTTGGCGTGCGGCAGATGACCTGACATCTACGCAACGAAGGCCATCTGGTGAACGAGAAACGCATACGCCGCCTGATGCGGCTGATGGACCTCATGCCGATCTATCAAAAGCCCAACACCAGCAAGGCGGCGAAGGGGCATAAAACCTATCCCTACTTGTTGCGAGGCTTGCGGGTGACCCGGCCCAATCAGGTCTGGGCCGCAGACATCACGTAACCGCTCCATTGTTACCGCGGTGATTGCGCCTTGATCCGGGTCACAAGGTCGACGTCATCGACGAAGTCATCAAGGAACTCATGCCAGGTTTTTGTGGTTATACGCGCGTCGCGGATCATGTCCTTCAGTTCCGCGATGCCATCGTCGGTCAGTGCGGTGACGGTTTCGTCAGCGCCAGCATAGACGCTGACGATGTTGCCATAGGTCAAGTTATCTTCGTTGGAGATGATCGCTTCGAGAAGCTCAACATCCTCGCCCAGCATTCTGGCGACGTAGTCGACGGTGCAGACATGGGTCACCGCAGCCATCAGGCGACCTCAGAATGGGCAGCATTCAGCGGTGTCCAATTCCACGGTAGTAACTCATCCAGCCGGTTGATCTTGTGGTCGTGGATGCGGTCGAGAGTGTCGGCGAGGTATGCTTGCGGGTCGAGGCCGTTGAGCTTGGCAGTCTCGATGATGGTCATCGCACGTGCCAGAGTTTCAGCGCCTGTGTCAGCACCTGCAAATAGCCAATTTTTCCTGCCGATCCCAATCGGACGCAGTGCGCGCTCGGCTGGGTTGTTGTCGATGGCCACACGGCCGTCAGTCAGAAACAGGCTGAAGGCTCCCTGCCGACTGAGGCCATAGCGGAACGCCTTGGCCAGATCGCTCTTGCCCGGAATGCGCAGGATCTGTTGTTCGGACCAAGCAAAGAAGGCCTCGACCTTTGGCTGGCTCAGCTTTTGACGCGCAGCGTAGCGGACGTCAGCAGACTGGCCGTTGATGTCACGCTCGACATCATAGAGCTTGCCGATCCGATCAAGCGCCTCGCGGGCAATCTCGGATTTTGTCGAGGTCCAAAAGTCATGGAAGTCACGCCGCAGGTGTGCCCAACAGGCGGCTTCGCGTAAGCGCGGCGGGCCACCCGGTTCGGGTTCATAAAGCTTGGTATACCCCTTGTAGCCGTCCGCTTGCAGAATGCCGTGGGCGTCGGCCAGATGGCCGAGAACATGCTCTTCTTTCCAATTCGGGGCGAACTGATAGACAGCCCCGGGTGGTGAAGTTCCTGCCCATGGACGTTGGTCTCGCACATAGGCCCAGATTCGGCCTTGCTTGACCCCTTTGCCAAGCCCTTTGTCGCGTCTTGACCGATCCAGCACACGGATTGGGGTATCATCCGCGTGCAGCAAATCGCTGCCCATGATGTCAGCCTCAATCCTCTCGATCAGTGGCGACAGGGTTTTCATCGCACGGCCGCACCAGCCGACCAGCGTGCTTTCGGGAATGTCGGCCCCCATACGCCCAAATATCTCGTGCTGGCGATACAAGGGAAGGTGATCGTCGAACTTCGAGACCAAAACATGGGCCAACAAGTTCGGGCCCGCCATGCTGCCGGGGATCGGACGGCTTGGCGCGGGCTCCTGCACCATCTTTTCGCAACGACGGCAGGACTTCTTGATCCGGGCGATCTGCACAACCTTCATCTGCGCGGCTATCATGTCGAGAAGTTCGCTGACATCCTCACCCACGACACGTAAATTGCCACCACAGTCAGGACAGCAGATGCCGGGATCAAGCTCCCGCCGTTCACGCAAGGTCGCATCAGACACACGCGGGCGGCGGCGCAAAGCGGGAGCAGAAGTCTCATCAGCCGCTGGTTCGTCCTGCCCTTCATCGATCGGCGCATCATCGTCTTCTGCCACCGCAACCAGCAGGTCTTCCAGCGCCAGTTCAAGCTGTTCGATCTCGCGCTCAATCTTTTCCGAGGATTTGCCGAAAGCCAGTTTCTGCAACTTGGCGATCCGCAAGCGAAGCGCCTGAACCAGCTGATCATGGACCCGCAGCGTGGCCGAGATCTTAGCGTTTTCAGCCTGCAGTTCCGCAATCATCGCCTTCAATATAGCGGGATCATTAGAGAGGTTTTCAGCAGATTTCGACATGCGCCTGACTACCAAAAAACAGGCGGAAGTACCATATAAATAACGTCTATACTGAGTAAATCACCCCACGCGCGCGGGCGGCACGCCCCAATCCGGACGCCGCCAATCGATCCCTTCCCAAAGCATCGCAAGCTGGGCAGAAGTCAGACGGGCAGAGCCATCTTTGGCGCTCGGCCATGGAAATCGGCCGCGTTCCAGCACTTTATAATACAGGCAGAACCCTTGGCCATCCCAGTAAAGCAATTTCATCCGATCACCTCGCCGCCCACGGAAAGCGAACACCGCACCACCCGTCGGCTTCTGGCGCAGCACATCCTGGGTCAGAGCGGAAAGACCCGCGATGCCCTTCCTCATATCCGTAACCTCACAAGCCAGATAAACCCGAACCCCAGTTCCCGGGCCAATCACGCCGCGTCTACCGCTTTGATCAATCGCGTCAGCGCCGCCTCATCGATGCAACTATCGAACCGAAGACAGCGCCCGCCCTGCAAGCGAAGCTCAAGCGGCACAGCGGGAGCAGACTTCGGCTCGGGCGCTACAACTTCCGCAACCTCGAAATCGACGGGCAGAAAAACCGGGCCCGCGCCCGGCGGCCACAACCCCTTATTCTTCAACTCATGCCGCCATCGGTAAATCTGCTGCCGGGTCACATCGCATCGATGCGCCACATGCGTGACCGTCGCCCCATCTATCCCGACAGAGGAAACGATCGCCAGCTTATCATCATCATTCCAGCGTCGCCGCCGCTCAACACCTAAAACCTCACCGCGCATGACACCCTCCGCATAAGACACGTCACTAACGACGTCGCTATACACGTGTCTTAACGCATCACGCCAAAATCAGGCAGGCGGTGCCAATCGCGCGGTTACGACATCACCTATCTGCCAATGCGTAAGGGGTTCTTGTACCTGGTGGCGATTATGGACTGGCACACCTGCAAGGTGCTCGCCTGGCGTATCTCAAACACGCTGGAGGCTGACTTCTGCGTCGAAGCGCTGAACGAGGCGATCCACGAGTTCGGCCCGCCTGAGATCATTAACACCGACCAAGGCTCGCAGTTCACGTCCTTTGCCTGGACCGACCGGCTGCGGCGATCAGGTGTCCGTATCTCGATGGACGGCAAGGGTCGGTTCCTCGACAACATCTTCGTCGAGCGGCTGTGGCGATCCCTGAAATACGAGTGTGTTTACCTGCATGCCTGGGAAATCGGATCAGAGGCAAAAGCCGGGGTCGGAAAGTGGATCGAGTTCTACAACTGCAAACGCCCTCATTCCGCCCTTGGCGGCAGACCCCCAGCTGTGGTCTATTGGCTGCGAAAAGACGAAACCCAAACCGATCAGCAGGAGCAAAGAGTAGCTTAAGTTACGCCGTACCCTGTCCAAACATTGGGGAGTAGCTCAGTGTCTAGGAAGCTAGAGGCTATTCAGGTTACAAAAAAGCTTAATAATCAAAAAAACGACGCCACGCCTTCTAATTCACCAATCAAAACTAAATCGTCAGCATAACTGTCAATCAAAAAGTCCACCAAGTCAGCGTCAAAAGCGAACGCTGTTCCCATAGAGTACAAATTGCTATCCTTTGAGAATTTATCAATTAAGTTTTTGTAAATTTCTAAATTTTGAGAAGGAAGCTTTTTACATTCTATAAGTTTATTGTAGCGAGCTTTTCCTCGCCAATTTAAAAATTTTGGGAAAAGATGTTCTATCGATACTGTTGAGCATTCTCTGCAATCCAGAACTTCGGCTAAAATGTGATTGAGATTAAGAGGTATAGCAGTAGTAGATATGACTGAAATTTTTGTTTCGCCAGAAACTTCAATTATTCCTAAAAGCAATTCATACCAAGAAGCTTCTTTCAGACTATCTACGGGCGTCGAGCGTACCTCGTATATGAATGTTTCATTGGTGAATTGATGAAAAAAACTAACTAGGTTTCGTACTTCAAATAAGAATTCAATGTGGTGATCTTTGAATATCTGGTTAAGTAGAAAAATTTTTTGCTCGGCTTCGATAAAAAGTTCACCATCCTTCATAGTTTCTGCAGGTGAGGAAAGAAAAAATTCATTTGAAAAAATCAATGTTTTCACACCCAAATATTTTGAGAGACGACGGATAACTGCATCGCTTTGCCCCAAACGTATTTCCGCGAATAAATTAGTTGTCTCTTCATCAGACGCTAGCGTTATCGAATTTCTATCGAATATCCGTTGGTGCTGCTCGGCAAACGTAGAAAGAGCCGAACGCAATTCTCCCTTAGGTCCAAGATGAAACACAATACGCATATTCTTCTATTCGCCTTGATTGGACTGGGTCTGTTCCGAAATTATTTCTTCAGCACGTTGTGCGGTTTCCGATGCCAAATAAAAATAGTCCAAAGCTTTAAAATGAAGCTTTAAAATTTCTTGAAAATCTTCAAAGCTGGTGATTTCAGGGTGTCTTAAACGCTCAACAGAAAGATTTAATATAGTTAACAAGAGAGGTGAGTATTCATTTAAATCGCTTAATAACATCTGTAACTCGTCTGAGTTTTGATACCCAGAAAAATATATTGCGATGCTTTCGTCTTTTTGAGTGAAGGAGGATTGAATTTTCATTTATCTACTCAGGCAGGAAATTTCTTACATTATACCATACAATAATTTTACAGGAAATAACTATGCTCAATTTAGTCGTAAATACTGACCTGTGGCCCAAGTTCCGTCCAGCTTGCGCGGAGTCCTTTGGTTTAAATGCACGTGCCCCCAACCTTGGACCATCTGGGTCTAGATGCTTCCGGCTTTGATCGGATTGGTGGGCTGGTAATCCCCCCCAATTAGTGGTGTTCACAAGTAGAATTTTCTCGGCATGATATCTGAGGAGATTTTTGATGAAGAACGGACGATTTAGCGACGCGCAAATCATGGGTATTTTGAAGCAAGCTGAGAGCGGTATGCCGGTTTCTGAGCTGTGCCGGGAGCATGGTATGAGCAGCGCCAGTTTCTACAAATGGCGCGCGAAGTTCGGCGGTATGGATGCGTTTATGGTGTCGCAGATGAAAGCGATGGCGGATGAGAACCGCCGTCTGAAGCGGATGTATGCTGAGATGAGCATGCAGAATGACTTGCTGAAGGAAGCCTTGGAAAAAAGCGGTAAGGTCATCTCAACGACGAGAGGTGGCCGTGAGGGCAGTCGAGATCATTCGCGTCGACAACGGCCCCGAATATGTCAGTGGGCTTTTGAAAGCATGGGCTGAGACGCACGGCATTCACATTGAATACATCCAGCCAGGAAAGCCTCAACAGAACGCCTATATCGAGCGTTACAATCGCTCGGTGCGCCACGAATGGCTGGATCAGAACATCTTTGAAACGATACAGGAGGCACAGGATCAGGCCACAAAATGGCTCTGGACTTACAACAACGACCGGCCCAGCATGGCCATCGGCGGCATCACACCCGCTATGAAGCTAAAAATGGCCGCGTAGTTCTACAAGCGGACCCCATTAAAAATGGGGGGATTACCCGGATAGGCGCAAAAATCGGGGTTGGTGAAGATGAAATTCACGCCGTCCTCGATGTGGAAACGCGGGGCGGTGGCTTTGATAGTCAGGGCCGCCCAAAGATGCTGTTTGAGCCACATGTCTTTTACCGCGAATTGTCGGGTGCAGAGAATGCGGAAGCAGTCAATGCGGGACTAGCCTATCTCAAGTGGGGGAAGAGAAAATATCCGCGCGATAGTTATTCCCGTCTGCAAAAGGCCATGGAAATCAACCCTGAAGCGGCCTTGCGTTCAGCGTCTTGGGGGCTTGGTCAAATAATGGGCTTTTGCTTCGTAAATTGTTATTCACAACCTCAAACAGCTCAAATTTCTAATGGATGGCCAGCACGAATAATTGGCCACCCATTAGACCTCAGACTATTAGCGGCATGATTTTAGCTGCTGCAAGTTTTCCATCAATGGCAGTGAAGAGGCTGAGAGCCAGCGTGACAGCATTGACCTTGTGGAGATGACTTTCGGCATCCTCCACTATGCTCAATGTATCCTGATGCGCCTGCTATGCCGTTTGTGTTGCTGTCGGAAAATGCCGTCGTGGTCCCTAGACCGAGTAAAAAAACAGAAGCGATCAATGCTCTTTGCATAATGTGATTCCCTTAGGTGAATAGTTACTAACAGAAATTACTTATGCGTGTAGCGGGTCGTGGGCAATATAATTGTTTTTCCAAATGTTAGCTTTGGGGATTTTGGCTTTACCCTAAAGCGCTATCTGTAGAACGCACTCATGCGCTTTCTTGAGTGAGGCACCTTTTCCGTACCGCTCTCGCTTTAAGCTGTGGCCCATTAAGTCAGCCTTGATGCGCTCTTCGATCCCCGCGTCTGTCATTCGATCCTCAAAACTGTGGCGTAGGCTATACATCGAATGCTTAGATGTTTCGCGCAACTTGTTCTCGATCAGGAACTTTCTAACAGTGTTGGTTAGCGAGGAGCTGTTGGCGTATCTTGGGAAGCCGTTAGGGCACTCGCGAAAAGCCGCCAAGCTGACGCCAGCAAGAGGTATGACGCGCCTTGCGTTTTGTGTTTTCAGTTGCCGCCCAACCGGTTCAATAGAGATGAACGGAATCTTCCCCTCAAGCTTAATCTGCGCGCCAGTTAAGACCTCAGCTTCACTTGGGCGGTACCCTGTGTTGACCATGCCCAACAGAATACATCGTGCCTCAGTATTGAGGCCGGAAAGTGCGTCAGGTGCCAGTAGTTTTTCGGTGATCCACTTGGTTGAAAAACGAGGGCGTTGGCTCTTCTCTCTCTGGCTAAAGGCAAGGTCAGAAAGAGGCAGTACCAGGCCAAGCCGCTTTTTCTTGTTTACGGTTTTGAGGATCGATCCAATATGGGAAAGATCTTTATTAGCGCTGTTAGGGGTGAGACCTTCACTTTCGATCTTCTCCAGCCACCAATCGCAGAAATCCAGCATGTCGTCGCCGCTTATGTCTTCGATGGGCTTATCGCCAATTGTGTTGATCAGATTTTTGATAGCTTTGATGTGAGGGTTTCGCCATCTTCGAAGCTGATCATCGCTTTTGCCGACATTCTTATGCGCGGCCATTGGCCAATATAACTCCAAGGCGCGGCTGATCGTTATTGCGGGTTTTTCCGTAACACCCAGAAGCGCTTTTGCTTCCACAATGTCAGCTTTCCCTTTGTTGTCGTGTGCAGCATCGATCCGCTCAATAAACTCGGGCAGGGGGAGAGCAGCGACGGCAGGGGCGTCCAAAAACCTAAACCCTTTCGACTTCGCGATCCGGTTTGCTGCCTCAAAAGATTTTTCCGCGTCGGTGGTGTCTCCAGCAAGCCGAGCCTCCCAGCCTTCCACGAGTTTTTGCCAAACACCTACTGCCTTTTTGCGTGCATCTTCCTCGCTATCGGTTTTAAGTGCGACATGGATAAGCCGCCGCTTTTCGACGTCATGGTAGAGCGTTGGCGTGCGCCGTATGAGATGGAATAATTTTCCGCGTTTTTGAATCATGGGGTAAATTTGGTTAATTTCTAAACAGATTTCAATTGTGACGTGTATAGCAAAACGTATAGCAAAAAGTATAGCAAAAAACTGTGTTAACTTTGGATTTCTGGTGCTGATTTGTTTAATTTTGTTATTTATAACAGTATGTTAAGTTTGTTTTGGTTTGGTTAAAGTAAAGGACTGTCTGTCCGCCACCACCATGGCATCCAATCTAAAAATCGTTGATTTACAGTGCTTTATGGCGATCTTTAGAGCGGCTGTTTTTTGCGATGTAGCGCAAAATGTAGCACAAAAACGAACTACGTTTTGATAGGTGTTAAGTTTCCCGTAGAGATTGAAGTGCGCGAGGCTGTTTATCGAATCTCGATGCGTGTTTTTTGAGACATCCACCTCCTCAAACTCCCAACAATGTTTCTTCAACAACGATCCGCACGCAGCGGGACCAAATCTATTTTTAGTGGCGATGCGAGACTTTCATTCGATCATAAGTTGTAATTTGCCGATTTACTTAATACGGTGATTGGATCGCCTTTGTAGATTTGGGTGGCATGTAGTACAAAATTTTGGTCGTGAGATTTGATGGAAAGTGAATTTGAAGCCGGACACTGTCACAAATGCGGATCTAAACACGCAAGTGTCGTAAAAAATCATACTGAATCATTCTCTGATTCCGACGGATTTGTGAGTATAAGTTATAAGATATTAATGTGTGGGGGTTGTGGAGCATTCTATTTTAAATCCTCGGAGGTAAATTCAGAAGATTACGCATATGTCTACAATGAGGATGTAGATGATGATGTGCTTGAATATAATAAATCTAATTGCTACTGGCCTCCAGCTTTGAAGTACGCGCCACCCCATTGGAATTTTGATATCTGGCTTGTAGATTCAATTCTGAGTGCGCTTATTGATGATGTTTATACGGCTCTAAACAATGATTTGGGTGTTCTCGCTGCAATTGGTATGCGGACGGTTTTTGATCGTGCTTCGGAGTTACTAAAAATTGATCCCAACGAAAATTTTAAAAACAAACTAGCTCTCTTGAAGAAGGCTGAACATGTAACCGCTAAAGACGTCAAAACGTTAGGGATTTTGATCGATGCGGGTAGTGCAGCAGCGCATCGTGGATGGAGACCTTCGGCTCGGCAATTGGACGCGATGATGACAATTCTGGAAGCGTTTTTACAACGGGCCTTTGTATTAAACGAAATTGGCGAGGAGTTGGAAAAATCTGTTCCGAAAAAAGGGGTTAAAGCCTCTATTTAATAGGTCGAATTTTGCTCAACAACTTATTGTCTGAAAGGAAAAAACATATGGCCAGTTTCGAATCTGTTAACCAAGCTCTCGTAGACGAAAAATTGGTCACAATAAAGAAAGGCATGCATAAAGGTGAATGTGGAAAAGTAGTACGAATTCGCTTAAATTTATCCGAAGTGGACAATGATCACGTAGAAATTGACGTTGGCGGTGGAGAAACTGTGACGGTTGGTGTGCGTGATATTTCAATCTAGACTGGTAAACGTAATTACGGGCGCTTATCTTCTCAAACTCCCATCAACGTTTCTTCAAAAACGATCTTCACACGGCGCGACCTTATGTGAACTGAGCACAGAATAGGTAATTTATACTTGATTTCTGCCACTGCTAGCCATTACCAGTATGGTTGTATTTTAAGGCTAAAAACAACAAATGATTGAACGCGCGCAAGCTGTAGAGTTTATTAGACCTGCCGATAATGGAAGAACAGGGCCTCTTATTTTGACATGTGAAACGTTGTCGGGTGAGATGGTCGAATTGTTTTGCAAGTTTTCAGCTGGATGCGATCAGGGCGTGATAAATCTTGCTAGAGAGGCCGTCGCAGCGTGCTTAGCTCGGGATCTAGAATTACCAGTTCCGATACCATACTTTGTAGAGATTGCCCCTGAATTCAGCGGCATTGTTACAAATTTAGATGCTGCGCAACGCATAACAAGGAGTGTACCGCTAGCTTTCGGTTCGACACGGTCCAATCAATTTGCAGTTTGGGCAAGTGGGAATCCAATCTCTAATTCGCTACAACCTACCGCAGCAGCATCATTAGTATTTGATGGTATTATCCAAAACCCCGACAGACGCATAGATAACCCAAACTGTTTGGTTAAAGGGGATGAGATACGCCTGATCGATCATGAACTCGCGTTTGCTCACAAAATGATACTGTTGTGGAGTGCCCCGTGGGTCGTTGGTGGATTGCAAAATCTCGCCGATGGAGATGCACGTCACATATTTTTTGACCAACTGTCCAATAAAGATATAGACTGGGATGGAATAAAAAAATCGTGGAAGGACTTGCCTGACGCACGATTGGAAGAGTATGAACGCGCGATTCCACTTGAATGGGGCGGTGCCTCCGGCAGTGTAAAGGATGCGTTAAATCTTATTCGCGATGCTCGTGACAACATAGATGGGTGTATAGATGAAGTTCGGAGGATACTCGCATGACGTCAAAAAAGCCGTATAGCTACGTAGTGCTGCGTTATGTTCACGACATCATCACTGGTGAATTTGTTAATGTTGGCGTGTTGTTGGTCTCCCCAAATGATAGACGTATTTTTTCTAAAACCCGCAAAACCATCGGACGTATCAAGAAGGTATTTCCAGATTTAGACAAAATGTCGTTCGTGACCACGATGAAGTCCTTCGATACAGGTGTTCGCAAGGTTCAAAAACTTGCCGCCACCGAAGGATTGTTTGCCGATCAGAAAAATGCTGGGTCGTATGCTTCGCAAATTCTACCGTTTGATGACAGCTCCCTTAGGTGGACTGCGGCCAGCGGTGGATTGACTTCTGATATCGAGAAAACCTTTGATCGCTTGTATGAACGTCATGTCGGTAGGTATGATATAGCTTCGCCTGCTCGAAAGTCAGATGAGGACGTGTGGCGGCCAGTTAGGGATATGTTAGCTGAGCGAGAAATTCCGCTTCGCCTTGAAAGTAAGATTGTCAACGGTGATAGCGATAGCATTGAATTTACCAGAGCTTGGAAAAACGGATCCTGGCATGTGTATGAACCGCTTACGCTTGATTTAACTGATGCTGATGGAATTAAAGATAAAGCTCGGCGTTGGCGTGGGCACCTGTCAGCTGTCGCTGACGGCGCGTCAGAGCAAGTTCACCTGAACTTTCTTCTTGGCAAGCCGGATAGTCTTTCACTCCGTGATGCCTATGCCAGTGCGATCGAGATTCTTAAGGGGTCTCCGTTTAAGCCTAAAATTTATGAAGAAAGTGATCTCATCGAACTTGTGAATGAGATTGAAGATGAATTTAGAGAGCACCAACAATCCCTGGGGGTGGATAGGGCGAGTACTCCATGACAGCGCCTCACCTCAAACTCCCATAAATGTTTCTTCAACAACGATCCTCACGCAGCGCGACCAAAGACGGGCGATTGCGTGAGGGTGTTTGTTTAGTCTCCGTGCGCGGAGATATGCCTTACGGGTTTTATTGGGGACCATCGACCAGTGCTTTGAGCAAATGGCCTCTGTGTCTCCGGGTTTGACCTCGGCGGAGCGGCCACATCCTGGGGCGATGCAGTTCAGTCGGGTCACGACGTCCGCGCCTTATGCTCCAGCTTGGTGATAGCCATGATGATTGGCTTTACCGCGGGTTCAGCGGCGTCATAGTTACGACCGAAACGTCCAGTTAACCGCGGGAGCAGCGCGCGTGGGATGGCTTCCCAATTTGACGGGTCTGTGTTGGTTTTATCGCCATCCTTGCACTTGAGGCACATGCCTTCGGCCAGAGGCCCATTTGCCTGTTCCCAGAGATACTTGTGCTTGAGTACATACCGCCGTTCAAAGCCAGTATGAGGGTTTGTCTCCTTAATACTGATTTCGACATATCCACCTTTGGCGAGACGCTCGTGGCCTTCATATTTGGTGTTATGTGGGCGTTGGCCCTTCTTGAACTGAGTTTTCGCGCTGGCGGCGTTGAAAGGCATGTTCTTGCCGGTGTTCCATGGCTTTTGACCAGGAGAAAAACAGCCGGTGCGGCCAGTTTTCCAGCCTTTACGTTTACATAAGCCGTTGTAGTTTTTGAGCGATACGTCAGCACGACTAAACAGCTTACAAAACTCTGCATGAGAGTCCTGGCGTATGTCTTCTTTGTGCGCCTCAATCCACTCGAGCTCTTCGGAGCTATATTTGATCCACCGGCCCCTCATTCTGATTTGCCTCCGATGAGGGGAAGATGGGGAAGAACTTGCGCGCCGTGTTCTGCGAAAACCTTAGCTGCTTTCAATTGCAGATCCGCATTTTTTGAAACCTGGTCGGAGATAGACACGATTGCGTTGGCGCGCTTAACCTCCTGCTCCAGCTGCTCGGGCGTCAGGCTTTCGCTGGACATGCGGTTGAGTTGCTCAAATAGGTGGTTGTTCAATTCTGTCAGATTGTTGCTCATAGTACTTCCTCAAATTTTTGATTGTAACGGGCGGTCATTCGGCTTGCAGCTCGAGGTCAGACACATGCCAAGGGCGGTCTTCCCCGTTTCCGAGCATTGTCTTGCGGATGGCGTTCAGAGAGTTTCTGTCGTAATCAAGGTTTTGCAAGATTTCGCCGGGGATCTCATCGCGGTGGTCACGACCAATTTCAAGCGCTGCATCCATCATTGCGATCATCGCGACCACTTCTTCATATTCCATCACACGTCCTCCATATTATCGACATTGCGCAGGTGCGGGGTGAACTCTACGGCAGCCACCCAAGGGTTATCATCCCATGCTGTGGGACCGTACGGTCAAGGTTCAGTTCATTCCCGATTGTCACAATCTTGATTTTTAGAGCTGGATAAAGAGATTGCTGAAAATTGAAACAGGCGCTCAATTGAGCGCCTGTTTGGCTGTCTTAATCGGGTTATTAGTTAACATGAGGCGCATACATCTCTTGTATTTCTCACAGAAAACGTTCCATTTTTCCCTCTACGCGATCAGAAAGTCATCATAGGTATATGTGCTGCCATCGGCAAACTCGAACTCTTCGATATGTTCGCCCATAAAGGCGATGCGCAACTCGCCAGACTCCGTGCCATTGTCCCACAGCATCCGCAGAGCGACTTGATCGCCACCGTAAGCATACTGCGAATAATCAACCGTACCAAATGTGAAGTCGCTGAGATTTAGATCGTCAAACACAACGCGGTCCATGGTGCCCGTAGTCGCGGATTCCGCATAATTGCTGATATACACGATACCATGCTCTTGAGAATATTCGTAGGTGTCATTTCCGCTCTGGCCATAGAGGTACTGCCAATCGTTTGCATGCGCACCTGCGTTTAAGATGTCATCACCTGCTTGACCAATTAAGCTGTCGTTTCCTGCGCCTCCCAGAAGATAATCAGAGCCTGCGCTACCAGTTAGCTGTCCACCCGCCGAGCCCGCCATTTGAATACTGTTCAATACAGTTCCATCAGCAAACTCGAACTCTTCGATATGTTCGCCCATATAAGCAATACGCAACTCGCCTGTCTCGGTTCCATTGTCCCACAGCATCCGTAGGGCAACCTGGTTGCCGAGATTGGAGGCTTGCGAATAATCGAATGTTCCGAAAGTGAAGTCGCTGAAGTTCAGATCCTCAAACACAACACGATCCATGGTGCCTGAAGTCGCGGATTCCGCATGGTGGCTTATATACACCAATCCCTGATCGCTGACGTATTGGTAAGTGTCGTTGCCACTTTGGCCGTAGAGCACTTGTAAACCACCGGTATCGGTTCCAGCGATCAGAACATCGTCCCCATCACGACCAATGAGGCTGCCATTGCCAATGCTGCCCACAAGCAGGTCATCGTTATCGCTACCTGTCAATGCTCCGCCTGCAACATCTGCAATCTGAATGTTGGACACTGTCGTCCCATCAGCAAACTCGAACTCTTCGATATGTTCGCCCATAAAGGCGATGCGCAACTCGCCAGACTCCGTGCCATTGTCCCACAGCATCCGCAGAGCGACTTGATCGCCACCGTAAGCATACTGCGAATAATCAACCGTACCAAATGTGAAGTCGCTGAGATTTAGGTCGTCAAACACAACGCGGTCCATGGTGCCCGTAGTCGCGGATTCCGCATAATTGCTGATATACACGATACCATGCTCTTGAGAATATTCGTAGGTGTCATTTCCGCTCTGGCCATAGAGGTACTG
>NZ_JAAOIE010000001.1:26343-948848 GCF_011326755.1 Cochlodiniinecator piscidefendens
AGCTGTCGTTTCCTGCGCCTCCCAGAAGATAATCAGAGCCTGCGCTACCAGTTAGCTGTCCACCCGCCGAGCCCGCCATTT
The DNA here is from genome assembly GCF_011326755.1 of Cochlodiniinecator piscidefendens. Lineage (GTDB taxonomy): Bacteria > Pseudomonadota > Alphaproteobacteria > Rhodobacterales > Rhodobacteraceae > Cochlodiniinecator > Cochlodiniinecator piscidefendens. The sequence goes on from NZ_JAAOIE010000001.1 coordinate 26,425, forward strand.
GAATACTGTTCAATACAGTTCCATCAGCAAACTCGAACTCTTCGATGTATTGTCCCATTTGCGCGATTTCGTAGCGTCCACCGTCCCAGTTGATTTGCAATGCGACGCCCCAGCGGTTTGCGTAGTCGTGGGTCGTGAAGGTGACGTCGCTGAAGTTGAGGTCTTCAAAAACGATCCGGTCATTGGTGCCGGTCAGCAAGCTTTCCTCTTCAGTGCCCGTCCAAAGAAGGCCGCTGTTGGAATTGACGATGTAAGTGTCATTGCCATCGCCGCCGTTGAGATTGCTCCAAAGATTGGCATTACTGCTGTCGCCAGCTCCGGTGTTCAGGACATCATCGCCGTCACCGCCGTTCAGCGTATCAGCACCAGCCCCGCCAATCAGCGTATCGTCACCACCAGAGCCTGATAGAACATTGCCCCACGCGTTGCCGCGAAGGTAATCGTCAAACTCAGACCCAACAAGGTTGTCGATATCAACCAGATCAGCGAGTTCAGTCAGGGTGCTGCTGTCGTCGACGTTGGTATCGTAGCCCGTCCAAACTTCCATGCCATTGTAGAAGTCTAATGCAGCCCAAATCGCGTGTTCATATCCGGTAAAGTCCGCTGTGTCTGATCCCACGCCACCGTTCAGCGTGTCTTGGCCTTCGGTGTAAAACAAGAAGTCATCACCATCGCCGCCGGAGAGACTGTCATTACCAACACCGCCGAGCAGGTAATCGTCGCTATCGCCACCGTTCAGAGTGTCATTGCCAATGCCGCCCACAAGACGATCATTACCCGCGCCGCCAGACAACAGATCCGCTGCATGACCTGCGACCTCAGCCACGTTATCAGGATTACCCAAAAGACCACTTTCAAAGAGACCTAGAGCTTCGCTCTCGGTTCCGGGCGCGGTGACGGTTGGATAAAAAGCGTGGAACCCTGCGGCCTCTGTTCCTGCAACGCCAAAGTTTGCGTCGGTTGGTGTCACCAAAATCTCAATGGTATGGGTGCCAACAGCTAGGGTTACGCTCCCAGTTTGTGATCCACTGACCTCTGTGCCTGCGGTGCCAATATAGTTGCCGCCAATGTAAATAGCGGCCCCAGACGCAAGCCCTGTGTCAAAGCTGTAGGTGCCTGCCTCTGTAACAACAACGGTGCCGATCATGCGTACAGCGTAGCGTTCCCCATCACCGCCAAAGTAGCCGTCGATGCCACTGAGGTTTCCGGCGCCAGTATAACCGTAGCCTTCGGCCGTGCCGCCAGAGATTGTACCGGGGGTGAGCATATCAGTGCCAGACGCATCAGCGGCGCCGTCAAGATATTCAAAGAATAGCGTGCCGGTGTTGTCAACGCCGCTATCGCCGATCAAAACATCATTGCCCGCGCCACCGCTGATTGTGTCAGTGCCTTCGCCGCCAAGCAAAACGTTATTGGCGGAATTGCCAACAATCGTATCCGCTAAACTGGTCGCATTGATGTTTTCAATACTGCTGATGGTATCCCCTTCGGCGTCACCACCGGATAGGGTGTTGGTTGCAAGGTTCACCGTGATCGCAGCACTTGACGCTGTGAAAACCGCGCTATCAATGCCGTCACCGCCTGAAAGTACATCTGCCCCAGCGCCGCCAATAAGCAGATCGTTGCCATCACCGGCATCAAGCGTGTCATCACCTTCGCCGCCCTGTAAAGCGTCATTACCAGTGCCTGCAATCAGGTTATCATTGCCGTCACCGCCAAACAAACGGTCTGCGCCAGCACCCCCAGTAAGGTGATCGTTGTCATCCCCACCATAGAGTTCATCATCACCGTGGCTGGCTGTCAGCGTATCCGCACCCGCGCCGCCAAACAGACTATCATTGCCGTAGCCACCGGACAGGTTGTCGTTGCCATCTCCACCGTTGAGGATGTCATTGCCGTCGCCACCGATAAGTGTATCAACCCCATCGCCACCATCAAGATAGTCGCGTCCAGACCCACCGTTTAGCGTGTCAGAACCTTCCCCTCCATAAAGAAGGTCTTCGCCATCTTCGCCTGAAAGATTATCATTACCTTCGCGTCCAGCGATGTAATCTCCGCCAGTGCCTGCTGTGATAACATCATTACCTTCGCCGCCATCTAACGTGTCAGAGCCGCTGCTTCCGGTGATGCTGTCATTGCCCGTGCCACCATTGATATTGTCGTCGCCCGTACCACCGTTGAGTGTGTCATCCCCAGCTTGGCCGTTAATTTGGTCATTACCACTTCCGCCAAAGAAGGTTTCTGCGCCCTGGGCATAATAAGCAACGCGCGTCACCTGATCGCCGGAACCAGTTTCATGCGAATATTGATAAGATCCAACAAAGATGTCATCACCGATTCCGCCATCCCATGTTGTGAAGCTCCATTGGTTCGTCACAGTGGTTGAAGCCAGCGTTCTGATAAACGTATCTGTGCTGTCTTCTGTTGCGCTGATCCCAGCAAGGGATTGCGTAGAGGAATCGCCAGTGAACACAATGTTTTCAACATGCAGAAGGTCGAGATATTGATCGCCGTTGGAAGCAATGTATTGGCCTATACCTCTAGTGACATTGCCATATACCGTTATATGTTCACCGTCATCATTAGTTCGAGACCCAGTTTGTTCCCAAGTGGTCGTAACACCACTCCGAATATCCCAATCGGCTGCTGTTCCGCTCAGATAAACGGTGTCATCGCCCAATCCGCCTTGGACGATCTCATAGCCATCATCGCCTGAGATATAAAACGCGTCGTCGCCATCGCCGCCATAAAGCTCATCATCGCTGGCCCCATCGTAAAAGATGTCATTGCCATCGCCACCCCGGAGTTCATCATCGCCAGATCCGCCATTCAGCGTATCATTGCCGTCACCACCGGTTAGATTGTCGTCGTCATCGCCACCACTGAGCGTATCGTCGCCATCACCACCGTCGAGCACATCATCACCGCTACCACCTGACAGCGTGTCATTGCCCGCATCACCCAGCAAATAATCGCCTTGGGCATTGCCATTCAGCGCGTCATCGCCAGTCCCGCCAGAGATAAAGTCGCTGCCAGTTCCGCCAGTCAACAGGTCGTTGTCAGACCCGCCAAGCAGGCTATCGTCGCCGCGCCCGCCCGTTAAGGTATCGGCACCCGCATCGCCGGACAGAACATCATTGGCGTCACCGCCAGTGATTTGGTCGTTGCCTGCACCACCGTAAATCGAAACCGCCTCTGTGCTACTCGCAGCGGTAAAGCTATCATTGCCACCGCCGCCTTGGGCCGCTTCAAATCCTGTTGCGGTCAAATTTAGCGATACTGCGTCATCTGAGGATACAATCGCCATATCAACGCCAGATCCACCAAGCACCGAAGTATCATCGGCATCAAAGAAAATCAGATCATTGCCTGCGCCGCCGTCGATAACATCAGCCCCAAGATCGCCCGAAAGTGTATCGTCAGATGCGCCACCTCGGATGGTATCGTTTCCGTCGGCCCCGGAAATTTGTACAGAATTTGTTGCAGCGCTCGCGTCAATATCATTGTCGCGCCAATCTCCAACCGCTCCGTCCAACGAATTGGTGGCGAGATTCAGATGCCCGGATGTAAAATAAGAGGTGTCGCCATAACGCAGGGTTTGCCCGCTTTCGAATTCAATGGCATAGCCGTAATCGGTTTCAACACGCCGCCAGCCTAAGGCCGAATAGGACAGAGCCATATCGCCAACACCGCCGGTAACGGTTTCGCCATCCATCACAAAGCTTGCCAACCCAAACAACGTATTGCCAAACACCGTCACATCATCGGTATCGTCGCCAAATGTCCCGCCGTCGTCATAGGTGAGGTTGATTGAGGTGATCCCCCAATGCGACAATGTCCGCAGCTCCCCATCATCGGTTTCGCCGTCTTGATCAAGGTCTTGCCAAATCCGCAGCTCATCCCAAACATCATCCTGATCGTTCAGAACGCCATCGCCATTGCTGTCAAACGCACGCCCCAACCCCTGAAGGTCAGAATCCCCTTCGTTCCCCCACATCGAAAACGCAACTTCACGTGTTTGGTCAATAACGCCATCCCCGTCGCCACGAGTGCCGTCAGAGTTCAAATCAAGCACAAGAAAGCCGTCATCCGCAGCCGCCCAAGTTGTCTGCTCAAGATACCCATCTTCGTCCCAATCAAAAAACACGTCCGCGCCGTAATTGATCTCAACACCATCACCATCAAGATCAAAAACCAATGGTTGGATGCCAGTATAATTTGGATTTGCCGGAAGGCTTGGGTTTGGAGTGCCCGTTCCCGCACCTCCGCCCCAATTTCCGGGTGATGGAAAGGATCCCGTCGAAATTGGTTGCCCGCCACCATTTGACCCAACACCACCCCCTACATTTGATCCGCCAACCGGTGAGCCACCAATAGATCCCCCCCCCGCTTGACGACCCACTAGATGAGTCATTATCCCACGGATCGTTGTCACCTCCAGTGTTGCCACTGGGCGAAGCGCCATTGGTTGTCGGGTTACCCCATTGATCTTGTCCACGAGGGTCATTGACGAGATCCTCTTCGACCTGCTGCCTCCGGCGCTCGACTGCTTCTTCCCAATCAAATATCGTAGATGTTTCTGCATCTATGGTGTTTAGGGCACGTAGTTGTTCAACCGTTAACACATCAATTGACCGAATGCCTGTAGGGGTTAAGTCAAAAGCAAAACCAGCATGTCCCTCAACGTTTGTCGAGGTGGTTGCCGGGCTGAAATGCCCATCTCCCGTAAATCCTATGTGCGTTCCTTCTTCATCATCTATAGTCACCCCGACCGAACCTTCTGCACTAAGCCCAAAAGCGCCCCAAGGGGTTTCATAATGGGCTCCTCTAATGTAGCCTAATCCTATAGATAGGCTTTCTAAATTAACGCCAACACCCGGTTCATAACTGACCTCGACATCGATCTTGACACCGGCTGCCACAGAAATACTTCCCTCAAACACTCCTGTATCAGGTGTATATCCGACTTCAGCACCTACGCCTACGCCTAGTGGGTTCCCACCTCTAATGCTGAAATTGTCTACGTCGAATCCGGTAGTTAGTGTAGTGTTGCTATAGTCAGAGTTGCCACCCAGTGTTGTAATTCCACTTGTGATAGATATACCAACATGGTTATTCCCAAATCTAATGTTATCTCCGGTTCCTTGTGAACCACCCATAGATCCTGTCATGAATCACCTATCTTTTTTATTTTGTTTTAAACGTTTGTAACCGCTAGAAATTGAATATCCGCTCCACCCGGCCAGCGAGAGCAAGAATATAGCTCCGGTATTTGCAACGATAACACCGTGATTTGGCCAAATTTGGAATGCGCCCACAATAATTAGAAATCCACCTAAGTACATGGTTGGTATCAATAAAAAGGTACTGACAGGTTTACGTTCAAATCTATTTCTTAAATAAAAAAAGCTACGCTTTAGCCGATCCATGCTTACCTCATATATATTTTTACCCACCGGAACGCGGTTAAAACTCTTGTAGACTCTGTTCACGAATTGTACGCAAATGTCAAATTACAACTTTAACAATATGCATATGACGCTCGCATACCAATCTGCTCCCATTCTCAGTAAGCGAAAATAGCCTCCAGCGTCACATCTGAACGCTCAAGAATGTAATCTTCCGGCTTGGGTAGATCTTTGCCATAGACATAGGGAAACAAGAATGTTTGCTCCCGAAGCGTTCCGTCTTCGCCCTTCATCATTCCGACCATATAGCCATCGTCGGAAACCCGCCAACCTTCGGTCGCGGCCAGCTCCATCAAAGATATATATTGCCCGTCGGACCGAATGATCTGCGTTCCAAAACGTATTTTACCCGGCTTAGGGTCCGTCCAAGTCCCATCTGACCTTTGCTGGGTGGCGGAGGCGTGGATCACCATGTCGCCCATTGAGCCAACCTCACAACAAGTGGCCGCGCGCAGCATCGTCCCATCGGTGCGCAAAATATCCATGATCGGAACATGATGGCCTTTGAATTTGCCATCAGCACAGTAATACGCATGACCCGGGGTGACACCCGTGTTCCAGAAATCCAACACATGCGTCGCCATATTAGTCATTGTGCGCGTTACAGGCTTAGGCGCGAGCCTGCCTTTGTCGTCATAAGCGACAACCAGGTCACCAACCTTTATCTCGGAAATTGGTTTCTCCCAGACCTTCGAGAGCACAAGCCGCTCGTCGTATGTGCCGTCAGCGCGTGGTTTGATCGATGGATCAAGAGGCCACATCTGTATCGGCGTATCGGATTTGAAGCAGTGAACGCTGACACTTGGCACATTCGGGTGGTATCCGAATCTTTCAGTGTATTCCCATCCGGGAGCAGGTAGTTCAAAAATATCGTCAACTATTGGATTGATCTGGCCGTACCCGTATGCGTCCGCGCTGGCGATAATTTGGTCATGCATAAGCCGAGCGAATGCGTTGCTGTTGTGTATGAATAGATCGTTAACACCTCGCATATCATCCAGAACACCAGAGAAAACGCTGTTCGGCATCATGGCGCTGCCCTGCATAAGGACACCGACTCCTAGTCCAGCTCCAATGCTTGGCGGAAGTTCGTATTCCCCTCCTCTGGTCCAAGAGTCGATTGCAGCTGAGAATGCTTCGTCCAGTAGTTGTTGGGCTTGTGCTTGGCTCAAATCCGTAGCAAATGACTGTGGATTGTCATTTACTACGCGATCTGCCGCTGATCCAAAAGTAACATCGAAAGAGCCAAAAATTGATTCAAAATCGGCTGTAAGCTCGACAGAAGCGCCCCGTGCGCCGCTCGGGTCATATATTGCAATAGGAGTGTGTGTGAAGCCTGATCTAATACCACCAGCTTCTACTTCGTCCTCTTCTACTCGAATGCCCTATCCAGTCATTTTAAAATCCTATCCATTATAATATGAAACCCCAGTAGCCGTTGTTTTGAGACGTCCCCAAAAGTTGATCTCCGCGGAATATCCAGAGATATCGGTAAGTATGATGAAATCTCAAAAAGCCAAAAACGTAAACATATTCTAGCCGACTTGATCTGAGGAGAGAGCAGTAAGATTCATCGCAGTTGTCCAATAACTCGATAGGCGCACCGGGAAATGTCGGAAGCGGAGAAATAGCAGGGGTTCCTGAGATCACTCGAAATCGGTCGTAGCTATATTCGTATAGCGTATAATCGAATCCGAGTTTTTCCAGCTCTCCCACGATGGCCTGAGTATCTTCCCCAATAGGAAATTGAGCATCTAGCGTTGATAGATAATGGTCAGGTTTGCTCTTGTTCCAAGAGACAAAGAGAAAAGCGGATGTAGAAATGGCAATTAAGAGGATTGACATCTGCTTCAGCGTTGCGTGAATTTTTGTCAATTCGTTAGCTTTCGGATTAAAAACACGCTGTAGCCCTATGTTGGTACATATCTGAAACGGTCTTTTTCGTTTTGTGAAATTTGCGTAGGAATATTGAAAGACTAAGATGTTACAGAATCTTAAACCTAATCGTTCGGTGTTTTGGTATGTTATTCTATAAGGCCAACCGTTAACTTGAAACACCGATAAAACCACCCTTCCACAAATCTCAACCTCAGATCAGACATTGCGACCTGTGCCGTTTTACCTGTATCAGGTGGGCCCCACTGCCACGCTCAGAAAGCGCGAGCATCCCAAAGAAGTAGGTGAATTTTGTAACGGCAGAATTCGTTTTTTCAAAATTGAAACCTTATATGGCTTTTCGAGATGTTAACCAAAATCATTGATATCCGTCAGGTTCAATTTAAGGGTGAGTGATCGAGAGCTTTAGCCGCTTAAACTCCTATGGAAAAGCTGATCGCGCTTTGGATGATTTCGCTGCATTACACGGGATGATTGTAGGCGGCGATCACGTATCGATAGGTGAAAAGAATTTGGAAGCCCACCTTGACGATTTGTCAGGTTGCGAATGCATTTTGTGCTTTAGTGTAATCAACTCTCGGGCACCGATGGTGTTCAAGTTATCAGGGTTGACGTCTAGCTTTGTGGTTTGAATGTCGCTGAAGAACTCTCCTGCATCGCCCAAATCATCAATGATGGATTGAGCGGACACAACTCTTGCAAGCGAAACCGCATCAAAGAACGCAGGCACTGCGACTTGTGTGACGAAGCGTGTCGTTTCTTCCTCAGACACTGCTTCGGCAGAGTACCCCTCGCCATTTGTGGCGTCTTGTAAATTGGGGTGAGCTGACAGCGTCGGCATATCTATGACGTGGCCCAGTAACTGGAACATGCGGGTTGCGGCTTTGGGATGTGTTGCACCATGGGGGTAATTTGAACTGTCGGCGCGCTCAATCAACATCATCATGGCTGAGATGGCGGCGATGCGTGCGCGCAGGGAAAGCCATTCATCTGGGGAGTATGCGTCGAGCAGCATTTCCGTGGCATCGTGATCGGCCTGCATTTCAAATATCAAGCCAGACGCTGCACTCGCTGAGGGATGGGTTTCGGAATGCTCCGCTGTCCGTTTGACCAACCCATGCTCTTTGTTGGAGCCTGTCATGGACAGGTTTGGCTCGTGCTGATTGTCGAAGTGCCCCATCTGGAAATGATGCAGTTCATGCAGCATGAGCCAGACGAGGCCGATGTGTGTCATGGCTCTAGCGTCCGTGCCAATGGCTTGCCCAAAACTTGCAACGAAGCCTTCATCATTAAATGCGGAAGTCCAGAGTTTCGCCGTGCCGTCAGCCGTTCCCGTGCTCACCCGAATGCGGAATATGTCGCCGTCCATTTCCGCCATGGCCCAGAACTCAGGATCATCAACGACATCAAGAATGGGCGCGATGGGGAATGCCTCTCCCATCGTTTCAGTGTATTGCGCCAGCGCCGTATCAAGGGCGCGTTTCAATTGTTGCTTCACATCAGACATGCCGGATTTGTCGCAGAGATGCACCCGATCTGCCACCCTGCAAATGAGGTCAATGATCCCAAAGGGGCCGGTTAAGAGTTACCGCAAGATGGAGGTGGTAGTACCACCTCACTTGACAAGGGGGCTGCTGCGCTCCCCCGTTGTATCCCCCAAAGCTGATGGCTGAAATCGGTATTGAACCCATCCCAGCCATGCAAACATATCGTTGTTTGATTACTCGTTAGGGAGATTCCATCTCTCCCCAACACCCCATAGGTCAACCGTCCGCCGATTGAATGCCGCCAGCGTGATCGACGCTGAACCCGACCAAAGGGACTGCCGCATCCCCTTGAAACCCGCTCGCAGGGCTTGGAGAGTTGCCTCTCCACCTGCACCGAACCATGCACAATCCTTTGGTGATTGATCGCCAATCGGGGGAGATTGTCTTCTCCCCCAATGCCCCCATGACGGCTAGGGCTGTCGCCCTCAAGCGGATCAAAGGGTGGGGTCTCGCCATGCTCGCTTCACGATGTTGCAGCTCCGCGTGACTGCGATCCTGCTGCGCACCTTTGATCCTTGAACACCCGCTCCTCGGCGGAAGCCAGACGGTTGCAGGCGCAACCCGTCAGAACAAAGAAGAGGAGTAAGACAATGCCGCAACTACATGCACAACCATACGATATTTCCGCCAATGGTTTCTACTTTGAGAGCCTTGAAGAATATGCAGCCAAAGCCGCGAACAATAAAGATGATTACGGCGATCCCGTCGAAGAATATGAACTTCAGTTCATTGATGGCGATCATATCGACTGTGATCTGGCCAAAGCATGGGGGATCAATCAGACCAATATCGGGCCGTATTTCGATGCCTGCGAAAGCTGGGACGATCACGACAAAACGGTATTCATCATTGCCGTTACCCTAGGCTCATTTCCATCACTTTGGCTGCTGCGATGTTGACCGCATCAATGAGTATCAGCATCACATCTGTCTTGCTCCCAACGCTCACCCAAAGCTTCTCAGCGACCGTGCCAGAGGTGCAATGGGTGGTTTTCACGTATCTCATGGCGGTGACCATTGCCGTTGTCTCGGCAGGGCGGCTCGGAGATCTCTTTGGGCATCGATACGTAATGATCTCGGGTCTTACTCTCTTTGCCAGCGCCTCAATTCTTTGCGCTTGCGCCCCGAACCTGACGGTTTTGATTGTCGGGCGCGGACTTCAAGGTATTGGCGGCGCTATTTTGGTTGCACTGCCGATGTCCATCACACGCAATTTAGTGCCCGCTGAACGGCTCGGGGCAGCTATGGGGGTGTTGGGCACGACCTCTGCCGCCGGAACTGCACTTGGCCCGTCGATTGGTGGGCTGATCCTGACGTTCGGGGATTGGCGGATGGCGTTTTGGCTGCTTGCCATTTTTGCATGTGTCACCTTGCTTCTGACGCTTGCAGCCATCACACCAACATCTGTTCAGCGCAAAGCAACATTACAGGAACTGGATCTGCCGGGAAGCGTTACTCTGATCATTGCTCTGGCAGCGTACGCATTCGCAACGAATGGCCAGCACACGGACAATGGCTTATCGCCCTATATATTATTGGCGGGATCTCTGTTCGCGTTTTCTATTTTTTTTATTGCTGAGAGTCGCACGTCTCATCCATTGGTCCCAATCACATTTTTACGAGATAAAAGCGTGGGTTTGGGAGTCGCGATGAATTTTTCCATCAGCGCCATAATGATGTCCACCCTGGTCATTGGCCCATTCTTTCTGGCATTCTCATTGGAGTTAAGTGAGACACATATCGGGTTGGTTCTGGCTGTCGGACCGGCAATCGCAGCACTGTCTGGCATTCCAGCTGGACGCATTACTGACCGGATTGGCGCGTCACATGCGATGATGTTCAGTTTGGTACAGATGGTGCTTGCCCTGCTGTGTCTGGCTTTCTTGCCACTGTGGCTCGGCGTTGTTGGCTATATTATCGCTTTGATCGTCTTAACGCCGAGCTTTCAACTGTTCCTCGCGGCCAACAATACGGCGGTCCTGGCAGGTGCAACAAAAGACCAAAGTGGTCGCCTTTCGGGATTGCTGGGCCTGTCACGCAACGTTGGCCTGATGACTGGAAGTTCGGTTGCCTCGTCTTTGTTCGTTACAATGCTGGGATCAAAGAATATCTTAGATGCTGTAGATAAAGATATTGCCCATGCGTTTTCTATGACTTTCGCGGTCGCTGCTGGTTTAGCATTGCTCACACTGGGGTTATCGCTCATCAAGTGTTCTTCCAGATTATGTGTGTCCACCGAAACTCCGACATGACTGTGGCCGGCTGTGGTGTGACGATGCAGACCGATGTTGCGAATTTATGGGGTCGGTACCGCCATAACTCGACCTCAGCATCGTGTCTCTAAGCGGTACTTTCGGAATTCTGCTCCATCATATTCTATCTCGCCAACAAAACTTGCGCCAATCCTCTTGAGTGCGCCCAAATTCTTGCGCGATGGGGGAAGCAAAAAAGTTACGAAGGGGATACGCTTATCAGCAACGGCAAATTCAAATGCTTTTTTCGATATTTGTGCGCCTACGCCAAAAGTGTCCGACTTCAGGACCAAGCCATAGTCCCACTCGTCTCCTTCTTTTTGAAAACCACCCCAACCGACGTATGTATTGTTCACCAATATTGCCCAATGCCCTAATCCATCGCGGCTCCAGTACCCTTCTTTGGTTGCGACAAATTTAGCCACAGCGGCTTCATCCCACTCAAACGTTAGAAGGGGCATATGCTCTGCAACACGAGGATCGGACATATGAGCAATAATTTCGTTTGGTTTGATCTCGGGTAATCGAGTAAAGATAATCTCTTGTTTCAAATGGGCTTCCATTTACAAATATTGAAATGCCAGTGTATCGCTGGCAGCAAAGGGGCTCAGCACCTACGTTGCAAGCCTTTCAATGCCATTGGCATAATTGAGCGCATTCTGGTGATAAAACTGTGCGTTCATCAAATTCGCCGCAGAACTGTCGACAGTTTTTACAAGCCGTGCGGGGCTTCCGGCGATGATTGAATTTTCCGGAAACTCGGTGCCTTCGGTGACGATCGAATGCCCCGCGACAATCGAGTTGCTGCCGATTTTTGCGCCATCCATCACCGTGGCACCAATGCCAATCAGCACGCGATCCCCGATCTCGCAGCCGTGCAACACGGCGCGGTGGGTGATCGAGCAATCTTCGCCAACAATCGTGGGTGTGGAATATCCGACATGGATCATCGCATGATCTTGAATGTTGGTGCGCGCGCCGATGATGATCTCGTGCATTTCCGCGCGCGTGACCACGTATGGCCAAATGGACGCCCCGTTGCCGATGGTCACCTTTCCGTACAAAAGCGCGGTTTCGTGAATAAATGCCGGATCGTTTAGCGTAACGTCTTTGCCGATATGTTGCATGCGTGGGCTCCTATGATCCGAACGTTATCGGATCGCGCAAGGCACAAAAACACCCTGTGTGCGTTCCGTTTCGTCAATCAATCGGCTCAATTCGGTGGTTTCCAATCTGGTTGGGTGTCAAATGTCATGACGTTATCGCCCAAGCTGTCCCAGGCTTGTTTGTCACGCTCAAAGATGACCACTTCGACACGCAGCTTTGTTGCATCGTCCATTGCCCCAAGGGCAAGCGTGACGTGATCCGGCGTGTGGGTATTGCGCCCCAAGATCGGGCTTCCGCAGTCACCGCAAAAGCATTTTGTGACCTCGGAGCCCGTGCGTGATTGGTACTTAAATTCACCCATCGTGCCAGTGAATGTCAGACTGTCCGCCGCGAACATCGCACCGATGGCATGCCCTGTGCCGGATGTGCGGCGGCACTCATCGCAATGGCATTGGGCCACGACAACAGGCGGACCCGCCACGTTATATGTTATGGCCCCGCAAAGGCAGCGACCGGTGTAATTTGTCATGTGTGTTCCTTGTTGACCGACTCCGAAATCGCGATCAGAGCCGGTACAGTTCAACACAGCATCCCCCTGTGCGGCAAGGTCGGATTACCCTTCGTGCAACGACACCCGCATGCGCGCCATATGCTCTTCCCAGCCTTTATCAAGCGAAAGTAGGAGGCCAAATGCTTCGCCCCCTTGCGGCAGGCCTTCGTGGGTCAGGGACAGGCGCGTACCGCCGTCAACCTCTTCGATTTGCCACTTCACGGTGCTGGTGGCACCTCCCATTGGCGCAATGGTGAACGTGTATTCAAGGTGCGTGAACGGGTCAGCCTTTAACACGGTGCCCCACATCAGCTTGTTACCACTTTCCGCGCCGAACATCTCATAGTCGCCCTCGTTCAGCGGCGCGGTGGGTTTGTGAAACCAGATCGCCAGCTTGTCGGGGTCGGTCAGATAGGCCCAAACCTGTGCCGGAGTGGCTTTGAGGTAAATAGTTTTGTGCAATACAGTTTCGGTCATTGCATGTCCTTTTCAATTGAGGTTTTCAGATCGGCCAACTTGTCATCCCAGAAGGTGTCAAAGTAGCTGAGCCAATCGTTGATCCGTTTCATCCCGTCAGGATTCAGGGCGTTAACTTTGGTACGGCCAATGGCGCGCATCGAAATCAGCTCTCCGTCTTGCAGAATAGAGAGGTGTTTTTTGACGGCGGCGCGGGTCATTTGAAAATTTTCCGCGACCTCCGCGATGGTCATTTCATGTTGAGAAAGTAATCTCAGGATATCGCGACGGGTTGGATCCGCCAGCGCACGAAAGCTTCGTTGTGCGTGATCAGTCATTGCTGCATCGGCAAGAAATCAAAAGCCCCGTCCTGATAAAGATACGCCACGCAGGGTTCCGCCGACACACAAGCCGACACATGCGCCAAGCCACTGGGGATATGATAATACGACCCCGCGCCCATTCTTTGCGCGCCTTCGGGATCAGCACCTTGAGGGTAGTGGACCATCTCACCCTGCAGCATGACGCCGTACATATTGGCAGATTTCACATGCGGCGGGCTAACAATTCCAGCAGGCAGGCGCACCATCGCCTGATAAGTTTCTTCGAACCGGTTTCCCTGAAGTGCTGCGAAGGCAACCCCCTCAGGCGTGGTTTCCCAGGTGATGTCATCTGCACCAATCAGCTCGATATCAGCGGCCAATACCGGCGTCGCCGACAGGGCCACTATTAATGCCATTGAGAAGAACGCCTTTTTCATGTCAGCTCCTTAAATGATACCATTTGGTATCTCGATAATTAGATACCAAATGGTATTGTGTCAAGTGTTGTTACGAGTATCTCGCGTTGTCATCACGGTGTGGTTCTTCGTTGAATGCCACACTGGGTAGCAGCTCGACCTAGCCTAGGTGGTTGACTTTGCTGTGCAGGGTGAGACAATCCAGAATACTTAGCAAACGAATGGCGGGTCATTTGAACAGGCTTAAACATCTTAAAACGCCACCTTCCGGACCGTTTCGTTTTATTGCATTGGACGTAGAAACCGCAGGAAAATCACCCGGCAGCATCTGCCAGATCGGGCTTTGCTTTGTTTGTGACGCTGGCACGACGCAGACCTATTCTGTGCTGGTTGATCCTGAAGGGCCTTTTGAGGTTTTCAATTCTAATCTGCACGGGATCTCAGCCAAAACCGTTATGGGGGCCGGAACATTTCCAGCGGTGTATGGTGCCTTGTTTGAGCTTCTAAACACACACAACCTTGTTCAACACAGCACCTTTGATGAAAAGGCGATGACTTCCGCTTGTGCCCGGTATGGCTTGCCCATGATCACCTCGCACTGGACCAACAGCGTCACAATTGCCCGACAAGCCTGGCCCGAATTAAAAGGCAATGGCGGGCATGGGCTGGCCAATCTTAAAAAACATCTCGGTCTCGAGTTTCAGCACCATGATGCTGGTGAGGACGCCCGCGCTTCTGCTTCTGTAATCTTAAGGGCAGAAGAAGTGTTGGGGACGCCCCTGTCGCATCTTAAGACAAACCGTCAATTGGCCTTTCAATTCGAAAGCCACTCGGTGATATGACGGCATCTCGATTGCAAACGTCCGCTATTCAGAAAAGCAAAGTTTGTTTCCATCAAGATCACGAACATAAGCAGAGAATTTTGGCCCACGTTGGCCTGGGGCACCTTCGCACAAGCCACCAAGTTCAATGGCACGTGCGTGCAGCCGTTTGACTTCATCCGGGGTTCCGACTTCAAAGCCGACCATTGTGCCATTGCCATTGGTGGCTGGATTTGTGTCAAAGGGGATCGCCGTTGCAAAGGCAAAATCCTCTCCGAGCCAATATGTCATTCTGTCTGATGGCGAAGCGCATTGCAGGCCTGACTGCGCAAAAAGAGCGCTATAAAAAGCGTTTGCGGCATCCAAGTCGTTTGTGCCGACCACGCAGTAATTCATTCTCATCTTTGGTTCTTCCTTGAACATGTCTCAGGCCGTCAAGCGTGAGGTTGTGATTTAGATATGCATTCGTGCCCGTCCCGCATATTGATTAATATGACACTTTATGTCCTATTTGTTTCATGACACGATCAAATGTGAATGACAGGATAAGAAGGATGGAACTGCTGGCTGTGCAGCTGAAGCAGGACAGTCATTGCACGATCAAAGACCTTGCGGCACAACATGGGGTCAGCACGCGCACGATTGCGCGGGATCTGTCACTCATGCGCGACCAAGGTATGCAGATTGATGCTGATCGTGGACGCGGGGGAGGTGTACGTCTTGATCGAAACTGGGGCGTCGGCAGGTTAAATCTGGCTTACGGCGAAGCGGTTGATTTGCTCATTAGCATCGCCGTTGCGGAACAAATGAACTCCCCGATGTTTTTGGCAAACCTTGGATCTGTTCGACGGCAATTGGTGGCCTCTTTCTCTCCCGAGAAACGCAGCAGGGTGAAACAACTCCATGCACGCATTGTGGTCGGTGTTACCGCGTCAACTTACGTTCAGGCAGGCGCGAACACGCCACCCAAGCGAGTCGTGCAGGCCTTGCATCAGGCCTTTATTGCCCAAGAGACGTTGGAGATACGATACCAAAGAGAGGATGGCGAGATATCGAAGAGACCAGTCGAACCCCACTATCTTTTGCTAAAATATCCGATCTGGTACGTCGTTGCATTTGATCACCTGCGACAGAGCCCGAGGGTCTTTCGGTGTGATCGAATGCTCACTGCCAGAACGACCGGAATCCGCTTTCAATTACTGCCAAAGGAAGAATTCGGGTCGTCAGTGTTCGACGACGATTTCCCGATGTGATCATAGGCTGGCAAATCTCAATCAGGCTTTCTGCTGCTGGGTTGCTTGTCACGCGCTCAAACGCCCTTCAAACAACGCGCGGTTCTTTCTTATAACCCCGACCAGAGCGTCGATGGTGGTCCGAACTGCGCTAAATTCCCGGTCTTCGCCATGCACAACCAACCATTGATCATGGGTCAGTGCCGGGATGATATCACCCATTCGGATCAACCCCGGCTCGCTGTCCCCTATAAAGCAGGGCAAGACAACCTGACCCGCCCCCTGAATGGCCAGATCCAGCAAAGTTCTGGGGTGTGATACACGTACCGAGATATTGTCCGTCTGATGTGCTTGCACCCAATTTGCAGATGGCGTCCTAAGCGTCGAAGCAATCCAATTGCCGCTGTTTTCCCCAGCTTCAGTCGCATAAGGAGCAAAGGCCACACGCGTAGTTTTACGGGCAAACGCCGCAGGTTCATCCGGCTGCACATTCCGCAAGGCAATTGTGGCCTCGCGTCTGCCAATGTTCTTAACCGTCTCATCTGGGCAAAACGCCAAACGGATATCTGGTTGGGCGACCTCGGCAATGTGCTGCGTCAGAAAATGCGTCATCCAGGTTCCAGCTGAGATGTTTACCGGCAGTGCAGCAGAACGCCTCGAGATGCGGCGCTCAATCGCAAGGATCGACATTTCAGTAGCTTCCGTTTCCGCCAACAACTCCTGCCCAGCCTCGGTAAGCTCGTAACCACGTGGTTTGCGCAGGAACAACACCTCGCCAATTGTGCGTTCAAGTCGCGTCATATGACGCCCCAACGACGGTGGGCTCAGGCCTGATATTGTCGCGCCACCGGCCAACCCTCTGCCGCGTGCGACGGCCAGGAACAATTTCAGGTCCGCCCAATCCAAGTTCGTTTCGCTCATGAAATGACCCTTTCGATATCAACCCTAACCACAGACATCCGCCTTTGATTAAAGATATTTGAATACAACAGTTTTGGAAGGGATCGCCAGATGACATCACAACTTAAAACCGCACCACGCATCGGCATGGGATGTTGGGCCATTGGCGGCCCGTTCTGGAGCGGAAATATCCCTGTAGGATATTCAGGCGCTGATGACGCGGAATCCACCCGCACCGTTCAGGCAGCTTGGGCGAATGGTGTACGGGTCTTTGATACTTCGGCTGTCTATGGTGCCGGTCATTCTGAGACCTTACTTGGTGCGGCGCTAAAAAAACGCCCAGACGCGATCATCATTTCAAAGTTCGGCCATTCTTTTGATGCGGGAACAAAGCAAATGACTGGACCAAAACATGATCCGGCTTATGTGCGCTGGTCCATCGAACAGAGCCTGATCAGGCTGCAGAGGGACCATATCGACACCATGTTGCTCCACCTCAATGGCCTTCCAGTCGCACAAGCCCGGCCGGTATTTGACACCTTGGAAACGCTGCGATCCGAGGGGAAAATCCGCGCCTTTGGCTGGAGCACTGATTTCTGGGACCATCTGGATGCGATTGCACCAGCGGCGGGTTTTCATTCCGTCCAGCATTCGATGAACCTGCTTTTCGATGCGCCTTCACTGGGAAAAGTAGCGCGGCACCATCAATTGACCCAGCTTGTTCGATCTCCGTTAGGTATGGGCGTGTTAACCGGGAAATTCTCGGATGGGGCGACAGTTCCAAATGACGATGTGCGGAGCAACAGCCCGGATTGGCAGGGATATTTTCAGAATGGTCAGGCCTCAGCTGACTACGTCGCTCAGCTGAACGCCGTACGCGAGTTACTGACAACAGACGGCAAAACGCTGGCGCAGGGCGCATTAAGTTGGCTATTGGCAAAATCCGGCAACATTCTGCCCTTGCCCGGTGCCAAAACCGTTGCGCAAGCAGAGGAAAATGCAGGGGCGATAGTACATGGGCCGCTCCCAGACCGGATTATGCACGAAATCGAAAGCATATTGGATAGACCACAAGAGGGGGCAGCGCGCGCCAGGTAAATGTATAATTTTCGGAAGACACGGCCCAAATTTTGAAGACAAAGCTTCGCTTTGATTCCAGATTTGTCAACATTCTTGTTCTTCTCTCTGGCAGCACTGGCATTAACGGTTTCACCAAGTCCTGACATGCTGCTGATCATCTCTCGCAGTGTAACACAGCGATGCCTTGCTGGTATTGCGACATGGGCAGGTATTGCAACGGGTACATATGGCCACGCTTTGGCAGCAGCACTCGGACTGTCAGCTCGTATCACTCTGGATTTTCAAAAATGATCCCGCAGATATATTGTTGTTACTGCGTCACCTGCCTCAACATTTGTAGACTTACACAAATCTCATTTCGGCTGACGAAAGACGGTATTTTATCATATAAAATCAATAAAATACGAGAAACCACAAAGCCACTCTCGATCTATATCGACGGAGCCAAAACCACCTCTAAGATGTTGAAATAAATGAAAAAGAGCTCCCAAACGGGAGCGATTTTTTCCGTTTGGAGCACTGGGAATGGCACTCTGCATGATACTTTGTGGTACACGGGATAGATCTCATCCGTTAATTTGGCGCGATTTCCTAGTGTTGTGAATATTGGCGTTCGGGGTACGTTAGCATTGAAATGGCGTAGCTCTGATTCATTGCGCCGATTGATCCTCAGAGTCATTTACGTAAGGCGAGTTATCCACTCGGTGAATAAATGTAATCAAAGATGGCAACGAAAAAGGCACAACAGATAGTGGCCTTTATTGCAGTTTTATTGGGCTAAAATTTCTTCTGCAACAGCGGGTGGTAGGTGATCTATAATTCCATAGAAGAACATATCAATTTCCAATGCTAAACCCACTTCAAATTCGTTGAGCTCAGGACCGCTCCACCGATGTTGCTCAAGGTGGGCAAGAAACTCCCGACAGGTTTGAGCATCCCGTGGTTTTAGTGAAAATGTTTCAGCCGCGCGCAACCGATCGATGCGTTTGTGAACCTCGCACATAGCAGAGAATGCTTCCATCATGACTCGTATAAGGCGTGAGTCTGCCTGCCAGGTTCGGCCACCAAAAACCTCCTGGATGACTCGATTTCCGGCGCCAAGACAATCGTAACTCACGCATCCTGAAAACCCTTTTGGCTCCAGCTTATCGTGGATTGAGCACTTATGCCCCGATAGATTTCGGCATGGTTCGCCTGGGTTTTTATCAAATGCAAAATCCTTACCTTTGTCAAAAGTCAGAACGAGACAACAAAGTGCGGCACATTTTGAACAATCAGTCTGTAGGTGGTCAAATTCGGACATTTGGCTATCGGATCTCGATTAGATGTTCCAGTTGGCTGTTGAGGTTATCTGTGGACTGCATAGGAAGTGCAAGACCTTGATTATCAGTCCCTTAGTAGGGTGTAACAAATCTAGTTTGCTGTGCACATGCACGGCGCCGATAAAAACACCCAGATGATTGGGCAAGCGCCAGGGCTCTACAAAAATGTGAATACTCCTTGAAACGAAATTGTTGATATGGACCGATTTGATAAACGAACTGCCACACTCCTTCTGCACCAAAGGAAGTCCATCTCGCGGCGTTCGAGGTGAATTGTGAAAGCGTTAGGGAGCTTCTAAGGAACACCGGGTAATACATTGGACAATAGCTGCAACACTGGCTAGCCTCCGCAAAGAGCAGAAAGTGTACTTTGCAAAGTTGAGCGGACGGCTGCGGTTTCAACGGGTCGCCGCAACACTTTAATCTTTTGAGAAAGATGGAGTGTTTATTATGAAGTATCGCACACGGACGTTTTATACGGACAACCAGAAGTCCGAGATGTGGGATCGATGGCAACGCGGTGAGTCAATGAGTTCGATTGGGCGTCACTTCAATCGCGCGTCATTTTCGATCTTCCCTCATTTGGCGCGAACTGGTGGGATCCTGCCTCCAGATCGCATGCGATCACGATTTGCCTTGGGCCTCATTGAAAGGGAGGAGATTTCCCGTGGGCTTGTCGCAAAGCAGTCGTTCCGCTCAATCGCGCAAAACCTGAACCGGTCGCCTTCGACAATCAGCCGGGAGGTACGCAGAAATGGTGGCAGGCAAACCTATCGTGCCACCCATTCAGACCAGCGAGCTTGGGACTGCGCAACTCGGCCCAAGTTGTGTAAGCTCTCGTTCAACGATCCTTTGTGCCAGTTGATAGCGCGCAAGCTGCGTCGGAAATGGTCACCGCAGCAAATAGCAGGGTGGCTCAAACGTAAATATCCTGGTGAAGAGCAAAATCGCGTGTCACACGAAACGATATATCGCAGCCTTTATGTCCAAACCAGAGGGGTTCTAAAGAAGGAATTGCAAGAATGCTTGCGCAGTCGACGTGCGATCTGACGCTCCAGGCACGCCACTCAAAAGGGCCTTGAGTTACGCAAAATCAAAAATGCTGTTTCGATTAGCGAACGCCCAGCTGAGGTCGAGGATCGTGCCGTTCCGGGCCATTGGGAGGGCGATTTGATCGCGGGATCGAACAACAGCTACATCGCGACGCTGGTTGAGCGCCATTCCCGTTTTGTGATGCTGGCCAAAGTTGCGAACAAGGACACACGGAGCGTGACGACAGCCCTGATCAAACAAGCACGAAAACTTCCAAAGGAACTCTACAAGTCCCTGACTTGGGATCGCGGGTCAGAGATGTCAGGACATCGAAAGTTTACCATGGCCACGAATATCGATGTTTATTTTTGTGACCCGCAATCTCCGTGGCAACGTGGCAGCAACGAAAATACCAACCGCCTTCTCAGACAGTACTTTCCCAAAGGCACTGATATATCTGGATTTAGCCGAGCTCAGCTCAGCGCCGTCGCACGCCAGCTTAATGAGCGCCCAAGAAAGACCTTGCAATATCAAACGCCAGCAGAGAAATTTGAGGCCTGTGTTGCGGCGACCCGTTGAAACAGCAGCCCAAAGCGGTCATTTACCGTTTCAGACTACACTGCAATGCGGCGTCACTGAACCGGACTTTCGCGGCGAGTGCGAAAACGAACGTTAGTCGAGTTCAAAGCCTGTGGGACGAACGTACCTCGTTCGCCAATGTCGTTAAACTACGCGGCATCCTCGCCTATGCCACGATGTCTTTTATCAACTTATTCATTGGTGAAGAATTGGCAAAATATTCCAGTTTATGGTTCCTCGAGATTGGAGGTAGACTTCTATGACCAACGGCGCTTGCCCATTCGACACGGCGAAGAGTATTCTACCGGGGAGGTATTTTTCAAAAATGGCTTTTCGGTTCATGAAGCCCAACTTGTTCGTCGAAAAAGCGCCGTTCTAACCCGCGCTCTCGCCTCGCTCGTGCCTATCGCCCTGCCGTTGCCCGACGAGTTCGACGAGACACGGGCAAACACCCTCGAAAAATCGCGTGCTGACGAGCGTCTCGGTGTTTTGGGCATCATTGCACCTGCTGGCCGATAACGCACGTTACCATACCAAATTGCGAAGGCAATGAGGGGCAGTGACACCCTTTGACTATCTTCAAGCACGAACCCGCTTTCATCGATACCCAAACCTAAAGGGTAGGCCCGAGTTGGTTTTACCGTCAGCTTCGATCCCGTGTCGTTCGTAATGTCTAGGTACTCGGTTGGATCGCATGTCACCACTGAACCACTTGTGGCCCAACGTTGCACAGTGGTTTGAACGATCGAGCGTGACGCGTCATGCTTCATCGTGAGGTAGCGAGACGTGTGCGCGAACGGAACATAGAACCTGTTGTCGTCTGCACCGCAATCGAACAGTGCCTTTAGTGAATCGGTCGAATTGGAGGTATCTACGTGAATTCCGTCACCTCCGGATCGTAGGCCCATATGCTTTAAGACTAGCCAAATCTTGAGCAGATGTCCTGCGGTACCATAGAGTTGAGACAGCGAACGTCGCAATGTCGATTGGTCAATATACATCTTCTGTCCGCTTCAATCACAACAATTTCTGAATTGGTAGTAAGTTACTCGGTGGTTGGAGGAGTGGCAAGTTTCGGAAGCTCGAAAATGTTCTACTTCCATAGGGTTATCGAGCAGCTGTGTGGGAGAATTTCCGTGTTAAAAAAAGACCTCGCCCGCGTTGCAAAAACGAAAAAATGCGAACCCGAAGGTTCGCCCATTTTTCTTAACTATCAAGTAGTTAATTGGCTCCAGCGGTAGGGGCGTAAGCCTCAGGCCAGGATCCTTTGATTTCTTAGAAGTTTTCGCAACCGACTTCGGCGATGACTCCGCATGTGCACCAAGAAGTGCCACAAAGTGGAGTCCTGTGCAATGGATGAAGAACTCAACTTTTGAGATGCTAACGATTGCAGTAGTAGGATTTCGTTTTGTCGCTAAAACTACTGGGAATGTGAGGAATTGGCCCTTTGGCGTTCCTTTCCACTCGAGCCCTATTTGTGGTTCGCGTGCTTTTCCCTTCACCTTGGTCGATCCAGTAGGGACTCAGGGAGGGTCGGAGTCGAGACGGTTATCGACCGTGGCATTGCTTGAATTTCTTTCCAGACCCACACGGGCAACGCTCATTTCGCCCGACCTTCTTACGGGGTTCGAGGGCGATTGGCGTTCCACGCCGCTCGCTTAAAATCGCTTGCATATGTTCTGGCACGTAAATCTCTCTTTGACGCGGTCCCCCAAACATTCGAACCCGCTCAATTATTTGCTTCTGCTCCAGAAATGCCAATCTTTGCTCTGGCACCATCGCTTTTTCGAATGGTTTGAGCCGTTCTACCTCTTTTGAAGCAGCCTCATGGTCGCCACAGTAAGCCAGCACAACGGCATATAGTGCCCGCGTTTCCAAAACTCTTGAGGACAGGCCAACACCTTGTAAAACAGGAAAAATATTACTCTCGAGTATCTGCCTTGCACCGATGAAATCGTTTATCCACACGAAGTCGTCAACCAAGTCGAGCCCCACCCGCAAAAGCGAGTCGAAAGCATTGGCCAGTTGATAAAATTTCATTGCTTGAATACGGACTGCCGCCGTGTTCGGGCTTTTTCCGCCAGTGGCTTGTGCGAGTAGGTCAAGAGTATCGGCCAGATGCTTTGGAGTGTCGGTGAGATCTCGATCTTGAGGGAGCAACGGGCTCAACTGCGGGGCGTTACGTCCGATTACGTCTGCCGGTGAAATTCCAAGTTCTTCATAATAGTCTTCGGCAAGTTGTGAAGCTGCGGTGCAAGCACCGAGGTTGTCGCCGAGATTGAAGAGAGCAAGCGCCCGATTATACCTGAACACTCGCATATGCTCAGATTTCGCGGGCACGCGTTTCTCGACAATCGCGAGCAATTCTTCGACGCCTTTCGCGTCTCGTTGCATAGACTTGAGGAGCATATTTTTCATCCCCCAAGCCAACCATTCATCCACACCGAGACTGCCTGTTTCAATCAGTGTTTGCATTTCTTCAATGCGATCATGGGCAGGGTCGAAGTTTCCGTCTCTGAGGTCGTTGAATACAAGTCCGTCCAGCGCCCAGAGTCGTGTTCCGGCTTCTTCGCCTACGCTTGCGGCGATGCTAATTAAAAACGGTTCGATCTCGGGCCAGACACCCATCTCGTGGAACAGTTCATTCGTCGCAAACTCCACCAAGACTTTCGCATTCCCGAGCTGCCCAAAAAGGCGGATGAGAAGACCCAGTTTTGCGATGGTCCAGTCTTCACTGATGGACACGATGAGAATTTCAAGAAGGGCGGACTTCGCTTTGCCCTCAAGATTGTTTCCTTGCCCAGCCAACTCCGCCAGACCATGTATGCGAACGGCGTCGTGTATTTTTAGGGCAGAGGCGCCAAATAGCTCAAGCGCACCAGTTCTTGGTAATGTTCGCAGGCGTGCGGAACTCGCCCGGACGTCGAGATCGCAGGTGGCCTGCAGCAGCTTGATGGCCTCATCTCGTGTTAATGCTACGTCTGCCAGGCTCAATATTGCGATCGTTTCACGTGCGTCTTGCGGCAATCCTTCAAATGTTCGCCTAAGGATGATCTCTTGAGCGGTCTCGACCAAGTGAGTCTGTGCTTCGACCTCCTCACAGAAGTTGCGGATTAGTCCACCATACTCCCGGGTTGCGACCGCGGCGGCGTTCAGAACGTAGAAAGGTAACCCACCGGTCAGACGAGCAAGACGCTCACAGTCATTGAAGTTGGCTTGGCAACCTGCGTCGTGAATGGCGATAGCAATCGTATCTTCATCCCAGCCGTGAAGGGTTTCAGCTTGGATGGCGAGCCGTGCTTCCAGATTTGAGACCTCCGAACCTGGCTGACCAAGTAGCAAGAACCGAAAACTGGGGGCTCGATCGACGATAACTTCGATATCCGATGCTGGAACTCTATGTGCATTGTCAATCACGATGTGGGCGTGGAGGCCTTCTTCGCCGAGCTTAACGCTTAGAGCTCCGAGCATGTCGAGACCACTTGCACCGGGAAGTAATATCTCGCCAAGTTTGCCACTCGACCGCCCGAACATCCGGCCAGCGACCTCACGAGTGACCGCCGATGCGAGAGCTGGTCCAGGAGTGTCAACAACGTCAATGTAAGTCACCGGAAGAGGGGCGTGCATGGCCGCTTCGGCCACCCATGCTGTCTTTCCTGCGCCTGAGAGGCCGGAGATGATACGAACCTTTTGATCGCCAAGAAGCATTGGCTCATCAAGTTGTGTTCTGTAATTCGGTGGCGGAGCTGGTAGCTCCTGCATTTGAATGACCAGTTGTTCGAATAACTGTGGCAACTCCTCGCGCGAGAAGCTGTGGTCTTGTCGTGGTGGGGTTCCTGCTGATGCAAACATCATCAAGCTCGCGAGTTTCCAAGTAAGGGTCTCCGGCTTCAACAACGCGAACGGCAGATCGCCCGCGAGCTGGGAACAAGCACTAACTGCCTCCCGAACACTTCGAGGAGGAGAAGGTAAGAAAGCTTCCTCTTGGACCGGACCATCGGGCCAGTGCAATTGAACGTCGTCTGGCCAATCTTTGCTGGAAGTCCTCTCGAACAATGATGCTGATGGTGCAGCGTTGGACGCGATTATGAAGCTGGCAGACCCTTTCCGCTTGTCCTTGGTGTGTTCACTTCTGATTTCTTCGAAACGTTGAAGTGCGCCTTTAATATCGTTGGGGTTCAAGCTCCCGACGCGTGTCTTTACCTGAACGTAGATGCGTCGTCCCGGAAGCACTATCTCTATGTCCTCGTCACGTTCAACGATGACACGTTCCACTTCGTTTGGCCCCGCCATAAGAAGACATATTGCTGCATACAGGTGCTGATAAAAGAAGCCTCGGTGAACTGCTTCAATGCGGATCAGCTGCCGCTCGCTGATGACTGAGTTGTCTTCGCAACTGTCATTATTTTTACTTGTAGATTCTATTTTTTTTGTGTCGGTGGTCAAAACAAATCTCAATGTGAAACAACTTTTTGTGGAGTTGATAAATCGGGTTTCGTTTCAAGGCAAGTTCAACTCTAAGCGTCTCAAGACAGGGAGCTGAACTGGTTGATCGTCACCGAAACGAAACCAGAGGCGGACATAGGTTTGTGGTTCCTGTTTTGTGCGAAAAGGTCTATCTCACAAGCGACGGAAACGGGTCTCTGAGCTGTTTGCAAGCCCCCAAAACTCCAAAAAGGAAATTGGAAGCTTGATTTCTTTTCTAAGGTGATGTCGTTTCCATCACCTTAGGGAGTAAATTTAGGAAGAGGCATACAAAACCTTCGGAGCCCCAAAAAGCTAACGATTTGAGTGGTTGCTTTACATTCTGATGTGGCGAACTCAGCTATGCATTGTCTCATACAATGGCGTTCGCGAGCAGCACATCTGCCTCGTGAATTGCAGCCAGCTTGTCATCCAGCGCGACCTTGGCTGCTTTGAACTGCTTCCAGCGGTAAGCCAGGTTCACATACTCGACGACTTTTTGGTTTTGCTCCCAAACCAAATCGACATCTTCTGAAAGGGCTGCATCGCCTTTTCCCTCGCGGATTTCGTTGAGGATTTTCCGGATATGTTCACCCATGAGCTCGATCAGATCCGTATCGACGGCTTGGGAGCCATTGCGATCCTGAAGCGAGTGAAGAGCCGCGAGGATGAACAAGGGCTTTATTCTTCTGCTCTGTCTTGTCAGTTGCCTCGACGATTTCCAGAATTGAACGTGTCTCAGTTGAGGATTTGCCGTGGTTAGCTGGCACTTTCTGGATAATCGAAAATGCCTCAGTCAAATCTGCTTTTGTCAGCTCTGAAACCGGCCTGTCCCCGATCACATTAACAATCAGTTTTGCAGTGGATTGCAGGTTCGCAAAGGAGTTGCGCTTATAGGATTCACCCTTCGCAGGAACTGCGACTTCGTCGACCTCTTTTCCTGCTTTGCCTTCCAAACGGGTCCCTCCGTATTTTTCGAACGCTTCAGAAAGTTTGATCGTTGCTTTTGCAGAGGCCTTCAGTGCCGGAATTGGGTGGTTTTCTGGTTCAGTGTGTTGAACAACAGCTTCCACAGGAGAGTGTGTCGTCACAGGCTGTGCAGTCATCACAGGGGCGGCGGGGCGCACCGGCTGAGTAAATTGGGCCACCGGTGGCGCTGCTGCTTTGGTCATCATTGCGGTTTGAAAAAAGAGGCTCGGCGCAGAGAAAATCCCCTGATCTCGCTGCGCACGCTCAGTGCTCACATCGAGTAGAACACGAGTTGCTTCATAAGCCAAAGCCATCCAATCGTTGGTATTTTCCGCGATCTGAACACCCAGCCGTCCCGCAGCTGCACGAACAGGCTCGCGCGCAACCTCACGGTTGCCGAGAAACAAGGCTTCTCGCAGGGTTTCCTGCAAAGCCTGCTCACGCTGAACGGCCAGTTGCGCTTCCATACGGCTTCGTTCTGGTGCAATGGCGCGCGCATGGTCCGAAGCTGCGATTTCAAATCGCACCAGTTCGGATAAAACCCGCTCCATTGTTCCCGTTTCCATATTCGCAGCGCCTTTCGCATAGTCGAAGGCAAGGGTGCTGAGCCACGTCAATCGGCGGGCCAACACCTCGGCCTCGTGGACCACTTGGGTCCTCAAGGAAAAAACGAAAAATGGGTTTGAGTGATTTTTTGAAAAAAATTCTGGAAGCCGACGCCGCCAATAGAATGACGAGGTCCGGTGCTCCAAATGCTGGCATGTGTTCGTTCTTCTCAATGCTCCGACTCCCGCAAGCGGTTTGTGTAATCGGTTGTGACAGAGAATGTGCCTAGAACGACAAAAGCGCCCCAAGTTGGAGCGCTTTGTCGTTTATTTCCAACCTCTTATTAGGAAGTTGGCTCCGGCGGTAGGGATCGAACCTACGACCAATTGATTAACAGTCAACTGCTCTACCGCTGAGCTACGCCGGAATACTGCGCGTGGTATAGCCACAGTGAATTGGAACGGCAAGGGGATTTTTCGTGGAAATGATTTTTTTTGTAATGTAGCAATTTATGTTATTTCACGGTGGGTTAGACAGAAGGTGGCTTGCAGAGATAGAGAGCCATCTGATGATACCAGCCCGCGGTGCGTGAGATCTAACAAATGGGCAAATACATTGCGTGCAGCGGCCTTCATGAGAGCCGGATTTATATCTGTGTAAATTGCGCGGGTTAATGTTTCTGTTGTTGCTGCAGCTTTGCGTAATTGATTTAATATTTGTTCTTCACGGCCTAAACGATGGGAAATTAACCAGTTAATTCGCTCGTTTGGCGCGTTAATCGGCGCGCCATGCCCAGGGAAATAAACCGAGTCATTGCGTAGGGAAAGACGCTGACAGGACGCCATAAATTGCGTCAAATCCCCGTCTGGAGGAGAAACAAGTGAACTGGCCCAGCCCATAACATGATCGCCGGTGAATAAAATATCGTCCAAAGCAAAGCATAAGTGATTGCTCAAATGGCCGGGGGTCCATAGGGCTTGTAGGGTCCAGCCATGGCCGTGGACTTCTTCGCCATCAAACAAACAGATGTCTGGTTTGAAATTTGCGTCGACGCCTTCTCCACCAGAGACCAATCCAGAATCACGAAGGTTTTTCATTTCTGACGACATTCCGGCGCTGCTATCACCATAAGCCATAACAGGGGCACCGGTTTCATGGCTCAAATGTGCGGCAAGTGGGGAATGGTCTAAATGGCTATGGGTGACCAATATAGCCTCAACCCGGCGGCCGCGTGTTGCCGCAAGCAATGCGTGCAAATGTGCCATGTCCGCTGGCCCGGGATCGATGATCGCGACAGAACCTTCGCCAACAATGTAAGTATTGGTCCCCCAATATGTCATCGGGGATGGGTTGGGGGCCAATACGCGTGCAATACCCGGAGCGAGATTGTCTAAAATACCAGCGCTGGGTGGTGTTTCTTTGATCGACATTCGTCTCTTTCCGTTTTCGGTTCAGTTGGATACCTTAATGACATGATTTTTAAATGGCTCAAACGATATATGCCAAGAGGATTATACAGCCGTGCGGCGTTGATCCTCATTGTGCCTATTGTGACGATACAGCTTGTGGTGTCGATCGTCTTTATTCAGCGTCATTACGAAGACGTTACCCGGCAAATGACGGGAAATATTTTACTCGAACTTTCTCTGATCCGAGATACGATTGACGGAGCCGAAACAGCAGGACAAGCCCAAGAGGCCGTAGCAGAATTGGCAGACCCGCTGGGGTTAGGGGTTACATTTCCAGTAGAGGGACTGTTGGAAGATCAAATATGGGCATTGGATTTTTCCGGCCGTGCAATGGTTGAAAGGTTACGACAGGATTTACCCGATGTTCAGGGGATAGATCTTTTTTCGAACGATAAATGGGTTGCGATGACAATTTTGACCAAATTCGGCAATGCCAATGTTGAATTTCAAAGGGTCAGAGTTTCGGCATCAAATCCGCACCAGTTGTTGGTCTTAATGATGTTCTTAAGTTTGCTGATGACGATTATCGCTTATCTCTTCCTGCGCAATCAACTGCGCCCGATTACGAGGTTGGCTGCCGCGTCCGAAGCTTTCGGTAAGGGGCATACAGCACGTTATAAACCGCGTGGGGCGACAGAGGTGCGCGCAGCAGGGCGGGCGTTTTTGGATATGCGTAACCGAATTGAAACTCAAATTGAACAACGCACCTTGATGCTGTCCGGAGTAAGCCACGATTTACGAACTCCGCTGACGCGCATAAAACTGGGTTTAAGTCTACTAGAGGACATTGAGGACGTTGCTGATCTTAAGGGTGACGTTCAGGATATGCAGGCCATGATTGATGGGTTCTTGGATTTTGCACGGGGTGGTGCCGAGGAAAAGAATGAACTTACTGATGTTGTTGCGTTGTGCCAGTCCGAAGTGGAAAAAGGGCGGCGCTTTGGGGCAGGAAATGCACGCGACGTCAAGTTGATGCCGATCGAAGGGCAGGTGCAGAATATTCAGTTACGCCCTATAGCCGTCAGCCGCGCTTTGGGGAATCTGATTGCTAACGCTTTGCGATACGGAAACCGAGCAGAGGTAAAAGTTGTTTTCTCTCAGAGTTTTGTGCGCCTGATTGTTGAGGATGATGGACCCGGCATTCCAAAAGAATCACGCGAAGCGGCATTACGCCCGTTTAGTCGGCTAGAACCGGCGCGAAATCAAAACAAAGGTTCAGGCGTAGGGTTGGGGCTTTCGATTGCAATTGATATTGCACATGCGCACGGGGGGCGACTTGAACTCGGAACCAGTGAAGCACTGGGGGGACTCCGCGCTGATCTGGTCCTTGCTATATAAAAAAATCATAGTGCATAATCAGGTATGGATATTGAATTTCAACATTTGCTGATCGATGCGTTGGATCGCTTTAACGGGGAAGATCAAAGTAATTGGGATGTTGCCGTAGAATTGGCCCAACGTTTGGGGGCAAATGCTTTGAACGTGGTTTCTCTCGGAAGAGGCGCAGACGAGGTTAACTGGTTACGCAGCAATATGTCTGAGGACTGGTTGGAACAGTATATGCAGAGGGAATTTTACAGCGTTGATCCTTTGCTGCAAAAAAGAAATCAAACAGCAAACACTACGGTTATTCGCGCCGGCGTATTAGGCCGTGATGTATCGCACGATGAGCGAGATTTAAACTTTGGTATTCGTGATGCCAATTATGAATCCATGTTTAGTTCTGTTTATGGATATGGGGGCGTTCGAGAACGAAAGATGGTTGTGTTCTCAAGTGAGTTTGGCGCTGACGAGCACCTGTCCGCAGGGCATGTGGATAAGTTTCGCATATTGGGGGCCATGATAGCTTCTCATGTTGCGCCACCTGCAGCTGAGAAAAATGCGAAAGATGTATGGGACCGCAACGTGGCCTTATCGCGAAGGGAACGCGATGTGCTTTTGTTGCTTTCTGAGGGGCATAGGAACGATATCATCGCGTTTAAATTAGGGATTGCCGAGGTTACAGTACGTAAACATATTGAAAACACGCGCAAGAAAATGCGCTGCACAACAAGAGAACAAGTGTTGGTGCAGGCTCTCCTTATGGGGTATTTATAGTTCGTTATCGTTTTCGATAGGTTGTTTTGAGCTATTTAGCCTTCTAAACTGGTGATGCTATCGTATTGTTATTTGCACAAATTTATTATGTGCTCCCGCAATCTTTTGACCAACTGATTACACTTGCTTCGCCCGAAATGGCTGTAAGGGTATATGATACGATGGAAATCAGCTGTGAGTGTGTGCGCAGCGTTGTCGGCCTCCGAATTTGATCGGGGGCCGATTTCATTTAAATGAGATTTGGTCGGTTAAAGATCCGCTAGCAACCGTTGTGCTTCTTCATGGGTTGAGGTCAATGGCGTGCGATTTTCCCCGGGGAAGAACCGGGCACGTAGTCCCGTTGGCATTGGTTTTGGTTGGGAGATCACCACACGAGGACCTGTTTTCTCGGTCTCCGCCTGCCAACCTTTGACCAAGGCCATCTGGGCACCCTTGCTGGTGCCATAGCTGCCGAAAAAGCGTTCGCCCATGCGTGTATCGTCAAAGAACCACGCCGTGCCGCCTTCAACTGCGGACAACAATGGTTCGACATAAGAAATCAGACGTTGAGTGGCGATAGTGTTGATGGTGAGGCTCTTGTCAAAATCTTTCTGGGATAGATGGCTTGCTGGTCCCAATGGGGCACCGTGAATAGCCGTATGCACCCATAGGTCAATTTTGCCCCAGCGATCATAGACAGAGCGACATAGGTGCTGCATTGCACCATCATCAGTGATGTCCATCGGCACAAGCGTCGCACTGCCGCCATTGGCTTGGATACGGTCATCCAACTCTTCTAGCGCGCCAGATGTGCGGGCGACGGCAATGATATGATGGGTTGGCGCAAGCGCTTCAGCTAAGGCTGCACCAAGACCACGAGAGGCACCGGTGATAAGGGCGATTTTTGTATTCTGTTCCATGGGGGCTTTTTGTCGCTGATTAATGACAATGACAAGAGGCAGATCGCCTCAGGCGGAAATGAAGACAGCCCCGAAGGGCTGCTATCAAATTTTATTCTGCGGCCTTGAGCTCAAAACCCTTGTTCAACATGTCTGCCGGTCGGACGGGGTATTCGCCCGAGAAACATGCATCGCAATACTGTGGGCTATCGTTGTCACGGCCTTTTTCTTCGCCTGCTGCGCGGTACAACCCATCAAGAGAAATGAATTTAAGGCTATCAACCCCGATAAACTCAGCCATCTCAGCCTCGTTCATACGCGCTGCCAACAGTTTTTCGCGATTGGGCGTATCAACACCGTAAAAACAGGGCCATTCAGTTGGGGGGGATGCAATTCGGAAATGCACTTCGGCAGCACCGGCATCTAGGATCATTTGTTTGATCTTGATGCTGGTTGTTCCGCGCACCACAGAGTCATCAACAAGAATAACCCGTTTGCCCTTGATCAAAGCACGGTTCACATTCAGCTTCAGGCGCACACCCATATTACGGATTTGCTCTGTTGGTTCAATGAATGTACGGCCCATGTATTGATTACGGATGATGCCCATCGCATAGGGAATACCGCTTTCTTGACTAAAGCCGATTGCAGCAGGCGTACCAGAGTCGGGCACAGGGCAAACCAGATCAGCCTCTACCGGTGCTTCACGCGCCAATTCCACGCCGATCTGACGTCGGGTTTCATAAACCGAACGGCCGCCAATGATGCTGTCAGGACGTGAGAAATAGACATGTTCAAATACGCAGAACCGGGATTTGGCTGGGTCAAACGGACGGAAGCTCTCAACGCCTTCATCGGTGATAACGACCATTTCGCCGGGTTCGATTTCGCGAACATAATCAGCGCCGATGATATCGAGCGCACAGGTTTCAGAACTTAGGGCATAACCGTCACCGATTTTGCCAAGCACCAAGGGACGTACACCCAATGGATCGCGTACACCAATCAATTTGGTGCGGGTCATGGCAACAACCGAAAACGCGCCTTCGACACTGCGAAGAGCGTCTTTCATCCGGTCTGGGATGTTTCGTTGATAGCTGCGTGCGATCAAATGGATGATGCATTCAGAATCTGACGAACTTTGAAAGATCGAACCTTGGCCGATCAATTCTTTACGCAAGAGGTCGGCATTGGTGATGTTGCCGTTGTGGGCAATCGCTGCACCACCCATGGCAAATTCGCCAAAGAACGGTTGCACATCGCGGATGGCGGCGTGTTTGGTCCCGGCTGTTGAATACCGCACGTGCCCAATGGATAGGGGGCCGGGCAGGGTCTTCATCAAGCTTTCTTTGGTGAAATTATCGCGAACATAACCAAACCGACGTGCGGAATTAAATCCTTCATCAGGGTCATGTGAAACGATGCCTCCGGCTTCTTGGCCGCGGTGTTGCAGGGCGTGTAGCCCAAGTGCAACGAAGTTTGCTGCATCGTTGACGCCTATAACGCCGAAGACTCCGCATTCTTCTTTTAGCTTGTCATCATCAAACGGGTGGCTGGGGGGCATTTCAAGCATGTTGAGGTGGCTCCGAATCCCATGGCTTTGGTTTGGCCCTCTCTTAAGGTGTCTGAGAGCATCTGTCATCAAACTATCACAAAGGAAATATGATTTCCTTGTGAGAACGAATTACGCACAAAAGAAAACGGCCCGCATTTGCGAGCCGTTTGATCGGTTTAGCCTTCACAGCTGCCGATAAAATCGTTGAACCGCGATTGGACCCAACCCGGTACATCTGATGGTACCTGATCAGACACACGGTCTTGCATTCGCGCAAACACCTGAACGGTACGGCTATCGTCAACCATTGGGAAACCATCATCGGTGACCGCAAAATCATAGGCCATAAGACCAACAACCACCAAAAGAACACCACGTGCGACGCCAAAAAGAAAACCAAGTCCCTGATCAAGCCCACCTAAAACCGAACGCTGAACGAGGCTGGCGAACAACGGAGTGAAAATTGACATCACAATCAGGCCGATAACCATCACCAATGAAAAGGATGCAAGAAGCGACAGTTCGCATTGGTCTGCAACGAATTCGCCCACAACCGGGATCGCATTTACGATTGGGCGCATTTGATCTGCAAACAGATATGCCAGAACTGCGGCGGCGCCCCAGCCCCCAATGGCCAAGACTTCGCGAACCAATCCGCGCGAATAGGCGAGTAGGGCCGAAATAATAATAACTGCGGCTACAATGCCGTCTAAAAGCGTAAAGCCATCCATGCCAATCTCCGTCCGGGCTGATTATCCAGCACCAAAAATGTCCCCTACAAACGCGGTCAGGTCTGCCATTTGCTGCATTTTCATGCCTGACTGCGTTCCAGTCTTACTTCGCGTAGGCGCGATTGCGCCAGAGAAACCAAGTTTTTGCGCTTCTTTCAACCTGTTTTCGGTCTGACTGACCGGTCTAAGCGCCCCCGAGAGGCTAATTTCGCCAAAAACAACAGTATCAGGCGGCAAAGCAGCATCTTCTCGCGCAGAAAGAATTGCAGCGGCGACGGCCAGATCTGCGGCAGGTTCAGTGATTTTCATCCCACCTGCCACATTTAGGTACACATCAAGCCCTGCAAAGGGAATGCCACAGCGTGCCTCAAGAACCGCGAGAATCATCGACAGCCGACCTCCATCCCATCCGACAACCGTGCGCTTTGGTTGGGAATGAGGTGAAGGCGCGACCAGCGCTTGAAATTCACAAAGGACAGGGCGGGTGCCCTCAATCCCTGCAAAGACAACAGAGCCCGGCGCGGGTTTATCACGTTCAGACAAAAACAATGCAGACGGATTGGTGACCTGCTGCAATCCTTCGCCGGTCATTTCGAAAACGCCAATTTCGTCAGAAGGACCAAACCGGTTTTTAACCGCACGTAAGATACGGAACTGGTGACCGCGCTCACCTTCGAAGTAAAGAACGGTATCAACCATGTGTTCCACCACGCGCGGCCCGGCGATCTGGCCGTCTTTGGTCACGTGCCCAACAAGGATCACGGCCATTCCATTGCGTTTGGCAAACGTCGTCAATTCATGTGCCGCGGCGCGCACTTGGCTGACTGATCCGGGGGCGGATCCAACATTATCGGCCCACATGGTTTGCACGGAATCAATGATCGCAATGTCAGGCTGTTCTTTTTCCAACGCCGTGAGGATGTCACGCAGGTTGGTTTCTGTGCCTAACTGAACAGGGGCTTGGGTCAAGCCCAGGCGCTGCGCGCGCATGCGAACTTGCGCGCTGGCTTCTTCGCCTGAGATATAGACAGCTTTTAGACCTGCATTCGCAAAGCTCGCAGCGGCCTGTAGCAACAGTGTTGATTTCCCGATGCCGGGATCACCCCCGACCAAAATGGCAGAAGCCGGAACCAACCCACCGCCCAAGACGCGGTCCAATTCGTTCATACCAGAATGAGTGCGCGGAGGCGGGGCCTCAGAGGTGGACAGGTCTGACAGTGGCACAGCTTTGCCACGGACGGCCCCCAGTGATTTGGTTGCAGGGCCCGTCGAAAGCGGCGCTTCTTCTACGATTGTGTTCCATTCGCCGCAATCGTCGCAGCGACCAGACCATTTTTTGTGCTGCGTTCCACAGGCACTGCAATGAAAAGATGTAATAGGTTTTGCCATAGCGCTTTGTCGCGCGTTACCGCTTGGCCGTCAAATAGCTAATCACGATTGAGGCCAAAATCGCGCCTGAAAACAAATATAGCCCCCAAGCGGTTTCAATCGTGGCGTATCCCACTCCTTTGATGATCACAACATATAGCGCGATGAGAAACACGTCAGCCATCGCGAGTTTGCCCAGAAACTCCAACACGGGCAAAACTTTGCGACGCAACAGACCAAAATGAATGAGCGCTAGCCCTATTGTTTTTAGGTAAGGGGCGAAAATGGCTAAAAACGTAACCAATAACGCAAGTGCAATGTCCGTGTCCCATAGGCTTTGCAATCCGGTAACAACACTCACTTCGTTGAGGCCGAAAAGTGGAAGCAAACCCGCCCGCAATAAGGGTGCAAACCATGCAATGGGAAATAGGATTAAGAGCGCAAGATTACTTATTTTTAAAGCAGTTTTCATCGAAATAGACAGCCTGTGTAATGTGTTTTCTTGTTGGAAAAGGTGATTGATTTCTACTCAAATTCAAGGGGGAGTAACAGGAAATGTAAGTCAGTATTGTGGTCTTTGTTTTGTTTGAGGAATGAGCAGGCTGTAAACCTAGAAAAAAGTTAAGCAAAACTTTAATTTCTTAGCATTGACGCGTTTAGGTTTCGGTAAATCTCTTTTGAGACGTTGCAAGAGGGTAATAAAATGGTGACGTGATGGCCGCTACGAAATCAAAAACAAAGACACTTACCAAATGGGATGAGGACGTCGCAGAGACAGATTTAACAATGGATGTTCTAAACTCGATGGAGCAAGGCATTCTCGTTTGGTCTGATGGCGGCGTATGCCGCATGCACAACCAGCGCATTTTATCCATGCTAGAGCTGTCCCCTGAAGCCATTTACCCAGGCATTACGCGTACCGAGTTTTTGGAGGCAGCCGCCGCACGTGGGGAATTAGACAAAGAAGCCGTAGAGACCGCGCAAGCGCGTTTTGCAAGACGCGCCCCGTTTTCTTTTGATCGGAAAATGCCATCTGGACGTACAGTGACCACCAATGCCCGCCCTCTACGTGGTGGTGGTTTTGTCGTGACGTTTAGCGATGTCAGCGAAACACGGCGAAATGCAGACGACCTAGCCAAAGCCAAGGCAAAAGCAGAAGCCGCGGAACTTAAAGCGTTAAAAACCCTCGCGGCTGAGCAGGCTTGGCGGAACGAGGCGCGGCTTCTGTCTGATCTGGATGAATGGCTTCAGTGTTGCAAATCGTTGAGCGAGTTATTTGAAATTCTCGGTTCCTTCATGACAAAGTTGCTGCCTGAGACAGAAGGAGAGCTATATATATATTCTAATTCTCGCGATGTTTTGGATGGCGCGTGCGCTTGGTCTGGATCGCAGATGCATGATCATATCCTACCCGACAGTTGTTGGGCGTTAAGGCGGGGGCGACATTATCACTACAACGCTCAGGAAGTTTCGTTCTCCTGTGATCACGTAAAAGAACAGAGCGGGGTACAAGATGTTGAAAACTACCTATGTATTCCGATTATTGCCCACGGTGATACGGTTGGGTTAATGCATGTGAGGTTTAGTTCTGAAACTTCGGCTAACATGAATGAATCTGCACGTCGGTTTGCATTGCAATGTGGGGAGCATATCAGCTTAGCGATTGCGAACGTGCGCTTACGCGATGAACTTCATGATCAGTCGACCCGCGATCCTTTAACTGGGCTCTATAATAGGCGTTTTTTCCTTGAGGCTTTGCGCAACGAACTCTCCATGGCTGAACGACGTAAGCAAAAGGTTGGTATTTTGTCGTTTGATGCTGATAAGTTTAAGGCCTTTAACGACAATCATGGGCATGACGCAGGTGATATGGTGTTGCGCGCAATCGGAGAAAAGTTGAACGAGCTCTTTTGCAATGGTCAAATTCCATGTCGCTTTGGTGGTGAAGAATTTACGGTACTTTTACCTGGCACTGATCTTGAGCAGGCGAAAGTGGCTGGCGAGGCGCTACGAGCAGCTGTTGAAGAGGTGAAAATCAGATACGGGTCGGGGTTGTTGCCACGAGTGACGATTTCAGTCGGAGTATCGTCTTACCCAGAACACGGTATTTTACCACAAGATCTGTTAAACGCAGCCGACGGGGCATTATACGCCGCCAAAGATGCCGGGCGGAACTGCGTGCGCGTGGCCTCTAATTCTCACGAAGAATAGTTTAGGTTTTCACCTCTTTGCTATTCTTCTTGGAATTTGGCATCGAAACTACATTGCGTTCTTTTACCTCAAAGCTAAGGTCAAATCCAAGCTGAGGTAGTAGTTCAAGTAGGTCTTCTTCGAGTTGATCCAACTGACGTTCGGCAATGGTTTCATCGGTTTCGACTTGCAACAACCACCGGCGCATGTCCCCAATTGTTTGCTTTGCCATTTTGATGCTGGCCTCTATTTTTTCGACTTCTTGCTGACGCTGAGTTAAAAAAAGCCGCGCGCGTTCAACTTTTTCAGTGGCATATATTTCCGCGAGCTCTTTGGATTGGTGGCTCATTTGTGCTGCGAGCTCCAAAACCTCTGGTTCTAATTTTGCTAAATCAGGATGGGTGCGTTGAAAATTGATCCGATCACGGATTTCATCAAATTCCCCGCCAATTCGAAATACTCCATCGCGATCAGCTTGGTGGCTGATTTGATAGGCCCTTGCGACATCTTCAGTGCGCAGTTGGAAATCATGATGAGCGCGTTCCAGTTTTAGAATACGCAGATTTGCAGGCAAATAAAAACATAAGGAAATGAACAGCAGTGTGACGAGAACCTGAACCAAAACGCCGGCCATTTCATAGGTCGTATTGCCAAATGTCATAGGCAATGTCAGCCATGGTAAAACTGAAAAGGCGCTAAGGATCGAAAGTATAACAAGCACTGTCGCTGCTGCGATGATCAACATCATAGAAAAAAGATGCGCGAGTTTTTGAGCGCCCAAAAAGAGGCGCATTGTTTGTGAAATCATTTTCTTCCCCCCCGGGACGTGGAACACCCACAGGGGATTAGAATAGCACAAATTGAAGAAAATTCAAAACTCAGCCGCAGTTAGCGCACGGATTCAATAGGTCCATCGGCGCGGCCGTGAATAAATTGATCAAGATATGGATCGCCGCTGGCATCCATATCGCCCACGGGCCCGGTCCATTGAATCACACCGTCATGCAGCATCGCAACCTGGTCAGCGATGGCGCGGACGGACGACATATCATGGGTGATTGTCATGGCGGTTGCGCCCATCTCGACAACGATTTCTCGGATCAATTCATTGATGACGCCGGACATGATCGGATCAAGCCCGGTTGTGGGTTCATCAAAAAAGATGATTTCAGGTTCCGCCGCAATTGCCCGGGCGAGGCCCACACGTTTTTGCATACCTCCCGAAAGTTCACTGGGGAAAAGATCGGCAA
This sequence comes from Cochlodiniinecator piscidefendens, assembly GCF_011326755.1. Classification (GTDB taxonomy): domain Bacteria; phylum Pseudomonadota; class Alphaproteobacteria; order Rhodobacterales; family Rhodobacteraceae; genus Cochlodiniinecator; species Cochlodiniinecator piscidefendens. The sequence goes on from NZ_JAAOIE010000001.1 coordinate 64,922, forward strand.
CCTCCGGTTTCAGCCCAACGCGACGCAGTTTTTCAATCGCGATTTCGCGGGCTTCGGATTTAGGGCGCTTTAATGATCCGCGTAACAGGCGAAATGCTACATTCTCCCAAATTGAAAGACTGTCAAAAAGCGCACCACCCTGAAACAACATTCCGAACCGAGCGAGAAAAGCGTCACGCTCAGCGCGTTGGGCATCCTGGCCGTCAACGGTAATCAGGCCTTTGTCCGGGGTTACAAGGCCCAGCACGCTTTTTAAACATACGGACTTTCCGGTACCAGATCCGCCGATGATCACCATGCTTTCGCCTTTGGGGATCGTCAGGTTAACCCCTTGCAGGACTTTATTCGGGCCAAAGGCTTTGTGGACGTCAAACAGTTCAATCATGCGGAAAAGAACACCTCTGTCAGAACATAGTTTGCGGCCAATATCATAACGGCTGCGGCAACCACAGATAGTTTTGTGGCGCGGCCAACACCCTGCGCACCACGCCCTGAGTTCATACCATAGTAACAGCCCATCAATGCGGCGATAAAGCCAAAGACAGCGCCTTTGGTTAGGCTGGAAATAATGTCAGTTGCTTGGATAAAATCTGCTGTGTTTTGCAAATAGGCAGCCGTGTTAAAACCTAGCCGAGATGTCCCAACCAAAAAACCGCCGTAAATGCCAATGATGTCACCGATCCCGACCAGCAACGGCACAACAAGCGTCGCCGCCATAACCCGAGGGGCCGTAAGGTATTTCATCGGGTGGGTTGAAAGGGTAACAAGCGCGTCGATTTGCTCGGTCACTTTCATGGTCGCGATTTCTGCGGCGATAGATGATGTCACCCGAGCAGCGATCATCAAACCGACCAACACAGGGCCAAGTTCGCGGATCATACCAATGGCGACAATCTGAGGAACAACTGCTTCGGCGTTGAAACGCGCGCCACCTGAATAGATTTGTAATGCGAGGGCACCACCCGTGAAAAAGGCGGTTAAGCCGACAACTGGAAGGCTGAAAAAACCAATGGACAGAAGGGATTGAAAGAACTCCCTAAGGTAAAAGGGAGGGCGTACAAAATGCACAACTGTTTGCACGGCAAAGATCACAACTTGCCCGATCATCGCTAGGATATGAAGTACGGAACGACCAACAGCCGCGATGGGAGAGAGTAACATTATTGATGTCCCTCAACATAACGTTTGGTGTATCTCGCCCCAAGGGAAGTCAGTATTTCATACCCAATGGTTTCAGCGATTTCAGCCAATTGATCCGCGTTTTGGTGTTCGCATAAAATATCCAAACTACGCGGTGTTTCGTGTAAGTCTGTAACATCCACAGTCAGCAAATCCATTGAGACGCGCCCAGCCAATTTGCAGCTATCGCTTCCGCACCATAACAGCGCGCGATCACTAAGTTTGCGCAGTAAACCATCAGCATACCCGGCTGAAACCGTAGCGATTTTTGACGGCCGATCTGCAGTCCAAGAGTTTGAATAACCGACAGTTTCGCCGACGGCAACTTCGCGGATTTGAACAACGGGCAAAGTCAATGTGACGACATTTTGCGCATCTTGATAAGGAAAACCACCATACAAACCGATGCCAGGGCGTACGAGGTCAAAATGATAATCCGACCCTAACAATGTACCGCCCGTCGCAGCCAAAGAACGCGGTGTTTCAATCCCATCGGTCATTTCTTTAAACCGTGTGAGCTGCAGCGCGTTCATAGCGTGATCAGGTTCATCAGAGCAGGCGAGGTGGCTCATGATTAGCATTGGATTTTGCGACAAGGCGATATGACGTACGGCGGCCCATTCATCTGGGGACATGCCCAAACGGCCCATACCACTGTCGAGTTGCACACCAAAAGCATGACCTGGCAAAGCTTCGATCTGGCGGGTGAGCTGTTCGAGCGAATTAACCATAGGGGTCAATTGTAGATCATGGATCATATCAGTGTCGCCGCGCATATGCCCGCTAAACACACAAACTTCGGGGCCGGGACCTAACGCTTGGCGCACGGCCGCACCTTCTTCGGCCACAGCGACAAAAAACTTACGCGCCCCTGCCTTTGCTAATGCCTTAGCAACGCGTGCAGCGCCTAGGCCGTACGCATCCGCTTTGACCACGGCTGTGGTTTCTACGTGAGAGGCCGTCATTGCATCTAATGCACGCCAATTGGCGACAACCGCGTCGAGATCTATTTTTAAAGTGCCTGTACCCATGACGCGTGTTTTGACAGGGACAATTACCGTGGGCAAGGAAAAAAGAAGTCGGATTTTCCCCATGTCTGCTTTATCGGCGAAAACATGGGGATGTTCCATGATTGTGTATGTTGAAGTGTCGGAGAATTAGGCCGATTTTTTCTTATGTTTGTCGTAACCTGCCTCAAGTTCACCGCGCAGAAATTCACCGAAATTAAGTGGAGGAAACTGCGGCGCACCTGTACCATCCAATGGGGTTACATCGTAACCAACGTTCGGGTCAAAAAAGAACGGGCAGGAATAGCGCTCGCGCCCAGAGGTGTTAATAACCCGATGAGGCGTCGACAAGAGTTGCCCGTTGGTCATCCGGTGCAGCATATCACCAACATTCACGACAAATGATCCATCAATCTTTGGGGCATCTACCCAGTTTCCAGCAGGCGTTTTGACTTGTAATCCGCCAACGTCATCTTGGGCCAGCAGCGTGAGACAGCCGAAATCATTGTGCGGGGCGGACCCGTATAAATCATCAGGTGAAAGTGGCGATGTTGGCGGGTAATGCAAAAGGCGAAGCCAAATGGTTGGATCGTCAAATGCGCGCAGAGGTTCGGTGGGATCAACACCTACAGAACGCAGAGCTAATCCAAATAATTTGCGACCTAACTCTGACATTGCCGCCGCATAGGCGCCCAAGGTTTCTTGAAACTCGGGAAGATCTGGCCATTGGTTTGGGCCCGACAGGTAGATGTCAGGATCAGGCTGCGCATCTTCACGCATCATCATAAAACTGGCAGATTGATTGGGCTTTTTGACTTCGGCGTGGGCAGAGTTCACATCTGTTGATGTATTGATCGGGATGTAGCCGCGGTGATTTTCATTTAATTCAAGCGCCATTTTTTGATCAAGCGGCAATGCATGAAACTGCGCCGAGGCTTGAAAAACGGCGTCAATCAGCGCTTGGTCAATTCCATGATTTATAATGTAGCCAAATCCGGTTTCGCCGTACGCTTTGGCAAATTGAGCTTCCAATTGGGTTGTGTCGTCGCCACGAATAAGCGCGCCCACGTCCAAGACGGGGATTTCAGTAAATTCTGTCATGTGATGTCTCTGAGATATGGTGTTGCAAAAGATAGTGTTTGGACCGAAGCCCAGCTATCCAGCAAACCGCTTACGGCGGTGTCCATAGTGGCGTTCCAGAACCACGCGGTTTTGATCTTCAGATGTCATACCCAATTGCTAGGCAGAGATTGGGTCTTTGGCAAGTTCAAATTTGTGCAAGCCTATTGATTGCACAACGCATGCAGCCTATTCGGAAAGAGGACCGTTGATCTGAAGGGAATTTTTATGGGTGAAATACTAAGTGCTTTGACGTGGACAGATGCCGTTGGGACTGTCGGGACGATGATTGTCGTATCGGCCTATTTTGCCACTCAGATGCGGTATTTAAATTCAGATGACCTACTGTTCCCCGTCGTGAACATGGTCGGATCAATGATGATTGGCTTTTCGCTTTTCTTTAATTTCAATTTTGCGTCTGCTTTGATCGAATTTTTCTGGATTTGCATCAGCTTATTTGGAGTCGTGCAGGGATTAAAACGCCGCAAAGCAAAGATGTCATAAAAAAAGGTGCGCAACTTAAATTGCGCACCCCTAACATTTACTTTGAAACGATTAAACGCCTTCGCCAACGAACGCTTTTTCGATCACGAATTCACCCGGTTCAGAATTGGCGCCTTCGTTCAGGCCTGCTTCTTCGAGGATATCTTTGATATCGTTGTTAAACGCCAAAGAGCCACAAACCATGCCCCGGTCTGTTTCTGGGTTCAGGGCCGGGATGCCGAGATCAGCAAACAATTCCCCTGATTTGATCAAGTCTGTGATGCGGCCCATTTTGGGGCTTTGTTCACGGGTGGTTGTTGGATAGTAGCGGATTTTGTTCAGGTTCTCGACACCGATCAATTCCTGCATCATCTCGTCAGCTTTGAGATCTTCGATCAGTTTGCGACCATATTCCAGTTCACCTACTTCGCGGCATGTGTGCGTGATGATCACTTCGTCGTAGTTTTCATAGGTTTCTGGTTCACGCAGCAGCGATGCAAACGGCGCAAAGCCGGTGCCCGTCGAGAAGAAATAAAGACGTTTGCCCGGAAGCAACGCGTCATGCACCAAAGTTCCAACAGGTTTTGGACGCAAAATAATTTCATCACCAACTTGGATATGTTGCAAGCGTGAAGTCAGCGGGCCATCAGGAACCTTGATCGAATAAAATTCGAGTTCTTCATCCCAAGATGGCGACGCAATTGAATAGGCGCGCAGCAGCGGTTTTTGTTTACCGTTTGGCATCACGTCGCCCATCAGGCCGATCATGACAAATTCACCAGAGCGAAACCGCAAAGATGCAGGGCGTGTCACGCGGAAGGAAAACAGGCGATCCGTCCAATGTTTCACTTCGGTAACGGTTTGGGCGTCCGGTAGGGTTGGGACGGCTTTGACGGCTGTTGCGGTATCGGTCACTGGAACTTGCTCATTCATAGGTCTAACGGGGCCGATGCCCCGTCCTCTGATAGTGTATATAGGTGTGTGTTTCTAACAGGTCTAGGGCGACTTAGGCGCGCAGGCGCGATTGATAGTCGTGGTCCTTCCAATTGGAGCGGAATTGCCATTGGTCTTCGGGTTGGCGTTCGGCCAAAGCCCCATCAATTTCAACTTCGTCAAAGCCAGAACGGCGCGCCATTGCGTATTGGTCAGCGATGACATGTCCTTTGGCGCGCAAGCGACCGGTGAAACCCATCAGGCGCAAACGACGCGCGATGGTAAACCCGCGCCCATCCGCAAAACTTGGGAAATCAACACGGATCATGTCGATGTTTTCCAAGAGATCCTGAAGATCGTCAGGCTCTGCGTCTGATGGTAGATCAACCGCCAGCGCAGGCGGGTGATTTGCAGGTAGTTCGTCTAGGGTAAAGAAGCCATTGGCCCAATCATCAGTTCCAAAACCGGTGTCGGTTACAATCACTGTCATGTCAGTCATCCTTTTTCATGCCCCACAGCGGGGGATTGGCGAACCACTTTGCCATCTTGCATGTGGATGCCGCATTCTGTTTTGTCCGCGCCGCGCCAACGGCCAGAGCGAGGGTCTTCGCCGTCTTTTACTTTGGATGTGCATGGCGCACAGCCGATAGACGGGTAGCCTTGCGCCACTAAAGGGTGGCGGGGCAGGCGGTTGTTATCCATATAGTCGCGCACGTCCTCAGGGGCCCAATGTGCAAGCGGGTTTATTTTGATCCGCGCATCTCCGTCCGCTTCAAAAAAATCAAGCGCGGCGCGTGTGCCGTTTTGAAATCGTTTACGTCCAGTGATCCATGCGTCAAACCCGGATAGGGCATTCTGCAAAGGCTCTGTCTTTCGCAACGAACAACACGCATCCGTATCTGAAAACCGCAAAGCGCCATATGGGTCGCGCTCTGCGATATCTTTTGCCACAATACGCCGAACGTCCGTTAGGCGAAGCCGCTCTGCCAATTCTTCCTGATAGCTGAGCGTCTCAGGAAACAGCAGTTCAGTATCCACAAACAAGATCGGAGTGGTGCGATCCATGACTGAAATCATATGCAAAAGCACAACGCTTTCAGCGCCAAAAGACGACACCAACGCAACCTGACCTGTCATCGGATCCGAAAGCGCGCTTTTTAGCACCTCAGTTGCACTGTGGTGCCGATAGCGCGCATTCAGTGCCTCAACACGTTGCGCAACGGGAGGGAGTGGAAACTCAAGCGGCATTTCTTTTGCGATCATCTGGGTACAGTACCGCTTTGAACGGTTCTGCCCCTAGGCGTTGGTAGGCCTCAATAAAGGTTTCCTCAGCATCATTGCGAAGATCAAGATATCCCAAAACCAGACGTTCAATCGCCGGTACGATTTCATCATAGGCAAAGCCCGGACCCGCACGTTCGCCGATGGCCGCTGTTTCAGTGGCATCGCCACCAAGCGTGATTTGGTAGTTTTCAACGCCAGCGCGATCCAGCCCCAAAATCCCGATGTGACCAACGTGGTGGTGGCCACAGGCATTGATGCAGCCTGAGATTTTGATCTGAAGCTCACCGATATCATGTTCCAGTTTGAGTTCGTCAAACCGGATTGCGATTTGTTGCGCGACAGGAATTGAACGCGCAGTTGCAAGCGCACAGTAATCCATGCCGGGGCAGGCGATGATGTCAGAAATCAAACCAAGGTTCGCAGTGGCCAAGCCAACGGCTTTCAACGCTTCGTGTACCGCGGGTAGGTCAGATTTATGCACATGTGGCAAAATCACGTTTTGCTGGTGGCTGATACGCAATTCATCGTGACCATATTGTTCGGCCAAATCCGCCATAACCCGCATTTGATCAGAGGATGCATCACCCGGTGTTTGGCCATGCGCTTTGATCGACACAGTTACAATCGCGTAGTCATCGTTTTTATGCGCATCTAGGTTTGTGTCCGCCCAAGAGCGGAAAACTGGATCAGCGTCATAGTAGGCTTGGTACGCGTCAGCTGGTGCTGATTTATACGCAGGTGCGGCGAAGTGCTCTTCGATTTCGGCCAACAGTTTTTGATCGTTGCCAGCAAATTCTGCGCGTAGGGTTTTGAAACGTGCCTCTACCAGCTCACGGATTTTGTCGAGGCCGTTTTCATGCACAGTGATTTTGATCCGCGCTTTGTATTTGTTGTCACGACGGCCCAACAGATTGTAAACGCTTACGATTGCTTCGCAATACGGTAGCAAATCAGCCTTTGGCAGGAACGGCGTCAACACTTTACCGACCATTGGTGTTCGGCCCAAGCCACCACCTACGATCACTTCAAAACCCGGCTCACCTGCATCGTTGCGCACCATGCGCAGACCAATGTCGTGCGCTTTGGTTACGGCACGGTCATTTGGTGAGCCGGTAACAGCGATTTTAAATTTGCGCGGCAAGAATTGGAATTCGGGGTGGTCTGTGGACCATTGACGCAGCAACTCAGCAACCGGGCGCGGATCTTCGATTTCGTCGGCAGCAGCGCCAGCGAAATGGTCAGAGGTCACGTTGCGGATGGTGTTGCCCGATGTTTGAATCGCGTGCATTTCCACTTCGGCCAATGCGTCAAGCATATCCGGCACATCTGACAGGATCGGCCAGTTGTACTGGATGTTTTGACGCGTAGTAAAGTGACCGTAGCCTTTATCCCAGCGGTCAGCGATCTCTGCCAGTTTACGCATACGCGCGCCATTTAGTGTTCCGTAAGGGATCGCAACACGCAGCATATAGGCGTGCAATTGGAGATACAGACCGTTCATCAGGCGCAGAGGTTTAAATTCATCCTCGGTCAGGGACCCGTCAACACGGCGTTCAACCTGGCTGCGAAACTGGGCGTTGCGTGATGCAACAAAGGCGCTGTCGAAATCGTTGTACTTATACATTTGCTTGCTCCGCTTGCTTGCCATGGTTGTAGTTTGATGGACCAACCGCGCGGAATTCCTCGCGGAAGTGAATGGGTTGTGGACCGTTTTCAGAGGCGATAGCGTCAGCGAGGTAAACGCCAACAACGATACCGTCTTGCGCTTCGCCAAAGCTAAGGCGAATTGCGGCGCGTTCCTCTGTGGTGATCAACTCGGCTTCGGCATGTGTGCGGGTCCAGCGATCATCGGCGGTCAGGTAAACCACGTCGCCCTCGATTAGGGCGTTTGCGGTTACGACTTTGGGTTTGAATGTACGGCTCATTGGCTGATAGCTTCCTTGGCGGTCTTTTCAATTAGGGACTGTGCGATGGCTGCCGCGCGGCGCGGGGCAAGACCGATCAGTGTAAGGGCAGGGCCGTTCAGGCGCGCGTCGTCTAAAGCAGTGGAGAGAGAGTTGAGCTTTGTAGCGACGACACGCGCCTCTGGGCGTGAGGCATTTTCAATGACCGTGACCGGAGTCTCGGCAGATGCCCCATGCATAAGCAGGCGTCCTTGGATAAAGCGGGCAGATTTTTTGCCCATGTAAATGGCGGCGACTTCACCGGAGCGCGCCAGTTGACGCCAATCATGTTCGGCAAAGCCTTTCATGTCGTGGCCCGTCAAAATCCGAACAGAGGCATTGCGCCCGCGTTGCGTTAGGCTTTGACCGATACCTGCAACCGCGGCAGAGGCAGCAGTGATACCCGGAACGATGCGCCAGCTGATTTCTGCAACGTCCAGTGCGTCTATTTCTTCATCAAGGCGACCAAAAATAACAGGATCACCACCTTTGAGGCGCACAACCTGAGCGCCCTCTTTGGCGTGTTTGACCATTTGGGCGTTGATATCATCTTGGGTGGTTGAGGGGCCGAAACCCTCTTTGCCGACATTGATCAGCAACGCTTCGCGGCGGGCGAGTTCCAGAATTTCTGGCGCGACAAGGCGGTCATAGATGACGACATCAGCCGCATCCAAGGCTTTGCGTGCTTTTAGTGTTAGCAATTCAGGATCACCGGGGCCCGCGCCAACCAAATCAACATGACCAACACGCGCAGTGCGGTTCAGGTGGTCATTCAACAAGTCTTCGAGCGCAGGGCGCACCGCCTCAACCCCATCGTTTTCAACCGCGAGCGGGCCTTTCCTAAAATAGTAATCGGCCCAGAAATCACGGCGTTTACGACCCATAGGCAGCGCATCAGCGGTTTTGCGAAACGCTTTGCCGATTTTAGCTAGGGTTCCCAAGACTGGCGGTAAGCGTTCCTCGAGATCTGCTTTGATCGCACGGGCCAGAACGGGCGCCGCGCCTTCGGTGCCAATGGCAACGGTGACAGGATCACGGTCGACAATCGCCGGTGTGATAAAGGCACTGTCAGCTAGGTTATCAACGATATTGACCAATGCACCGTCAACTGCCGCGAGGCCAGCAACGCGTGCATCTTCGACATCGTCTTCGTTCGCTGCGTAAAACAATGCGGACCCTTTGGCATCCCCAGCGGCGAAGCCGCGGTTGACCCATTCGAGGCGGCCCTCTGCGGCCCAATCGCGGATGACATCATCAGCATGTGCGGCAAAAACTCGGATGCAGGCCTCGGTTTTCATCAAAAGACGCAGCTTTGCGATGGCGGCTTCGCCACCACCTGAGACAACTATCAAGCGCCCCTCAACCGAGAGAAAGATCGGAAAATGTTTCATCGGAGCATTCCCTGTTCCAAGTTTCTGCACTTGATATAGGATATTTTCCCGCATATACGCTACCCCAGTGGGCAGATAAGGAAAATTGTTCTTCTTGATGTTGATCGAAGTGACAATTTCCTGTTTTGAGAAGGAAAGCGGAATGCCAGTTCGTTTAGACGACGTAGATCGGAAAATTCTTAGGGAATTGCAGGCTGATGCAGGCCAATCTCTTGATGAAATCGCCAAAAAAGTAGGGTCTTCAAAGACCCCAGTTTGGAATCGTATCCGTAAATTACGTGAAAATGGTGTTATCGGTCAGGAAACCGTTCTGTTGGACGCCGAGGCATTGGGGCTAGAGGCCTGTTTTTTCGTCCTTATCCGCACGTCTGAACACGAAGCGGAATGGCAGCAAAAATTCTTAAAAACCCTGCATGATCGTCCCGAAGTGATGGAAGCCCACCGGTTGGCCGGGGATATTGATTACATCTTAAAGGTCCGCGTGGCCAATGCGCGAGCCTACGACGTGTTTTATCAAGCGTTGATCGCAGAGGTGCGTATTTATAACGTTACCGCGCTTCTTTCGATGGAAGAGCTGAAATCGACAACTATTCTTCCGATTTAACCTATGCGCACGATTAGGTTCTCCAACCCGTGGAAATGGTAGACATTTGCATAGTGTGGTGGAGCCGTCAGTTGTAGATTGGGGCAGCGATCAAATAGGATCGGCAGCGCGATGTTGAGTTCAAGCCGTGCCAAGGGCGCGCCGACACAGAAATGAACACCAGCGCCAAACGACGTATTTGGTTTGATTTTGCGGGTTGGATCAAATGTTTCGGCGTTGTCCCAGTTTACGCTGTCCCGATTGGCCGAGGCGAGCAAAAGTGCGATTTCATCTCCGGCTTTGAAATCATGACCCAAAAGCGTGATATCCTCATAGGCCCAACGGGTGAACATATGAAGAGGCGGATCATACCTTAAGGTTTCTTCAATAGAAGTTTCGGCAAAATTAGTATCTTGCGCCGAAATGTTGATGTTATTGTCGAACATGGTTTTCATGGCATTCCCAATAGAATGCACCGTGGCTTCATGGCCTGCGTTTAGCAAAAGAATACATGTTGTGATGAGTTCATCTGTCGAAAGCTTCACGCCTTCTTCCTCGGCTGCAATCAGATTGGTGATCAAATCGTCAGCGGGGATTTTACGCTTTTCGTCAATATAGCTGCGCATGAACGCGACAAAATCTTCGGTGGCTTTGACGGCCTTTTCTTCGTCTTCGCGTGTGCGGCGTGCTTGATACATTGTGACCATTGCATTTGACCAGCGTAGCAGATCGTCGGCCTTTTCCTCCGGTACACCTAGAAGGCGGCAGATGATGATCACCGGGAGCTTTTGCGCAAATTCCGTCATGAGATCAAACTCTCCGGCGGGAAATTGATCAATCAGCTGGTGAGACAATGCTGTGATCTCTGGTGCCAACTCTTTGATCCGGCGGGACGTGAATGCGCGCAAAACCAAAGATCGCAATCGTGTGTGGCGCGGTGCCTCAAGTTCCAACATTGAATGCGCTTCGACGTCATAAAACGGTTTCAAGTGATCCGGGATTGGCATGCGTTTATTTTCAGGAATTTCCCGGCCAAATCGACGATCCCGCAACAACGCACTGACCGCGCCGTAGCTTGTCGCGCAGATCATTCTGTAATCTTCCCAAAAAACCAAATCACCCGCCGCACGCAGTTGTTCATAAAACGGGTACGGATTTTGAACAAAAATGGGATCGGTCGGAGATTGATGAAAACGCTGCACGGATTTTTCCTTATGGTCAAAGAAACAGTCATCGCGAAACCTACTGGTCTTTGCAAGCCCCTCTAAGGTAGGAATATTCATGGTTGGGAAAAATCCATATTTTGAAATGCAGCGCTTGTGGTGGGCCGTTGGGTTTATCGTGTTTACCTTTGTTATTGCGGCAGGGGTTTGGTGGTTTGCCTATTCATCAGCACTTCAACAGGTGGCCCAACAGGGGCGGGCGGATTTATCGTCTGCGTCAGACAGGATCGTTGGGCAGTTGCAGCGGTATCGACAGGCAGCGGTTTTGACGTCTGATCACCCTGCTCTGATGGCGCTTGCCGCAGGGGGGGGTGCAGACGTTCAGAGTTTGCTCCTTAAAATAAAAGATCAAAGTGGCGCGCTTGATGTGTCTTTCGTTACCGAGGATGGGATCGTTGGAGCGTCTTCTAATCCTGACTTTTTGGGACAAGACCTTTCGCAAAGCCGTCCCTTTGTTCGGGCAATGCGTGGCGCATTGGGCGTAGATCATGCGCGAATAAACGCGGAAATGCAGCGGGCGTTTAGTTTCGCCGCCCCTGTTTTTTCCGCTGAAGGCCCACCCAAAGGGGCCGTTTTAGTGCGCGTTGACATGGAACGTGTCGAGGAATCTGATTGGCGCGGGGCACCAGAAATCATCTATTTTGTGGATGACGCTGGAATGATCTTTATTTCCAACCGCTCAGAATTGTTGTTTCGTGAAGGAAATGAAGGGGCCATTGCCCACGAAAGCAGCCGCATTGCAGGGCAGACCATCTGGCATTTGGAGGAAGGGCGCTATCTGCCGCGACGCGCCATTCACGTGGAGCGCCCATTGCCGGTGATCGGGATGACGGGTGAGGTCTTGATCAGTATTGCGCCTGCTGAACGGATTGCAGGGTTGCAGGCCGCTGTCGCCGTGGCGACGTGCCTTGCGTTTGGGGCGCTATTATTTTTGGCGACAGAACGGCGTAGAACATTGGCGCTGGCCAACTTGGTGCTGGAACAACGGGTTTCTGAACGTACGCAGGCCTTGGTGCAAGCCAACACCGACTTAAAACACGAAGTGACAGAACGGCAAGATGCCGAGGCGCAGTTGCGATTGGCCCAAGAAGAACTGGTGCAGTCTGCAAAGCTATCTGCGCTGGGGAAAATGTCTGCGGGGATCAGTCACGAATTGAACCAGCCTTTGATGGCGATACAGTCGTTTGCGGAAAATGCTGAGGCCTTCATTGAACGCGACAAACCCGCCGTTGCCGCACAGAATTTGAACCGCATTTCTGATCTTGCACGCCGGATGGGGCGGATCATTAAAAACCTGCGCGCCTTTGCCAAACAAGAAAGCGAACCGATAACAGACGTAAACATCTGTAAGGTGGTGGATGTTGTGTTGGAACTGTCCGAAGCGCGTTTGAAACAAGAACAAGTGAGCTTGGCCTGGAGAGCCCCGGAGACCGACATTTATGTGCGGGGTGGGGATGTTAGGTTACAGCAAGTGTTGATGAACCTTGTCTCTAATGCGGTGGATGCAATGGCGGGCCAAACTGATAAACAGATCGAAGTTACAATGGCACATTCATCTGAAAAACTACAGCTTATGGTGCGCGATACCGGCCCGGGGATCAAAGATGTCGAAAAGATATTTGATCCATTTTATTCGACCAAAGCCGTCAGCCAAACAGAAGGTGCCGGTCCCGAGGGTATGGGCCTAGGGCTGTCAATTTCATACGGTTTGGTGCAAAGCTTTGGTGGTGGGATCAGTGGTAAAAACCATGCCGAAGGCGGTGCTGTTTTTACAATTGATTTGACGCTCTCGGGAGGACACAGGGTATGACGCGGCGTGTTTTGCTTGTTGATGATGATAGAAATGTGCGGGATGCGATTGGACAGACCTTAGAGCTTGCTGACTATACACCAATCCTAACTGGTAGCGTGATCGAGGCCAAAGATCACATATCGGCGGAATTTGATGGGATCATCGTTTCTGACATACGTATGCCAGGAAAGGATGGTTTCGATTTACTATCTTATGTGCAGGGGCTGGATAGTGAATTACCCGTAATCCTATTGACCGGTGAGGCTGACGTGCCGATGGCGGTAAAGGGGATTTCATCCGGTGCGTTTGCATTTTTGGAAAAACCGTGCAGTCCAAAAGATTTATTGGCTGTTATTGAGAAGGCAATTCGCACGCGTGCTTTGGTGTTGGAAAACCGCCGCCTAAAGCGGCAGTTGCAAAATGGCGACGCTGCCGCGCGGATGCTTTTTGGGGAGTCGCGATTGGCCGAGGATCTGCGCGCGCGTGTGCGCCATGTATCTGGATCATCCGCCGAGGTCTTAGTGCATGGTGAACCGGGCACCGGCACGTCCAAAGTTGCCGAAGTCATTCATCTACTATCTGCGGCATCAATGCGATCTTTTCAAAAGGTCGCAGCGGCATCCCTTGGCGCTGAGGCGCTGAATGTCGCCTTTGAAAAGGCCGAGGGGGGGTCGCTTTTTATTGATGAGATCACGGCGCTTTCGCCCGCAACGCAATTTGCATTGCTTGAGCGTTTGGATAACGAAAAATCCGTTCGGCTGCTGGCGGGCACCTATCGGGACCTAAAATCGGAGGCCCATGCAGGCCGTTTTAATGTCGACCTCTATTATAAATTGGATGTGATGAGCGTACGCATTCCAGCCTTGCGTGAACGTCCCGAAGATATTCCCATCTTGTTTCGTCATTACGTGAGTATTGCTTGCGAACAGGCCGCATTGGCGCAACCCGATATTACGCCAGATGTGATTTCTAGATTGATGGCACAGGATTGGCCAGGAAACGCGCGGGGACTGATGAACGCGGCGATGCGGTTTTCGATGGGTTTATCTGAAGGTGAAGAAGTCGAAAGCATGGGATTGGCCGAACAACTGGCACAGGTCGAGCGTTCGCTATTGATCGAAGCACTGCGTAAGCAACAGGGCAACGCAACCGAAGCAGCCCGTACGCTAAAGCTGCCGCGTAAAACCTTTTACGACAAGCTGGCACGCCACGGGATTCGAGCAGAAGTCTTTCGGTAGTGTGCGGTTTTTCGCACAAACCATAACACCTACCGTGTGAAATTCCGCACGCAGAAAATGTTGGTCAGTTCTATTTAGGTGAAGTTTGGTGTGTAATGCATTGAAAGTATGTGATTTATACTTTTTTCCCATTTCACATAAGTATTGCTTGAGCCAATTACAACCCCACGCTTTCCTATCATCATTGGCGCATTCGGTGTGCCTAAGTTGTTTTATCTGGGAGGATAATCATGAAATTTTTAACCGCAGCCATCACGGCCGTTACGCTTAGCTTTGGCGCGCAGGCCGCGTTTGCATCTTGCGACGACGGTGAAATTGTTATTCGTTTTTCTCACGTGACCAACACGGACCGCCACCCAAAAGGGATTGCGGCCTCGTTGCTTGAGCAGCGTGTAAATGACGAAATGAACGGCGTTGCCTGCATGGAAGTGTTTCCAAACTCCACGCTTTATGATGACAACAAAGTGCTAGAAGCTTTGCTTCAGGGCGATATTCAATTGGCCGCACCGTCGCTGTCAAAGTTTGAAGCATTTACCCGTCAGTTCCGCATCTTTGATTTGCCGTTCATGTTCAACGACATCGAAGCTGTTGACGCGTTCCAAGCTTCTGATGCGGGCCAAGCAATGTTAGATTCAATGCAGCGTCGCGGTCTTCAAGGTTTGGCGTTCTGGCACAATGGCATGAAGCAGATGTCTGCTAACGTTCCATTGAACGACCCATCAGACGCCGAAGGTCTACGTTTCCGTGTGCAAAGTTCTGATGTGCTTGTTGCACAAATGGAAGCCCTGGGTGCAAGCCCGCAACGCATGGCGTTCTCAGAAGTATATGGTGCGCTTCAGCAGGGCGTTGTTGATGGTCAGGAAAACACCTGGTCCAACATTTTCGGCAAAAAATTCTTTGAAGTTCAGGACGGTATCACCGAAACCAACCACGGTATCATTGATTACCTCGTTGTAACTTCGACTGAGTGGCTCGATAGCCTGGAGCCAGAAGTGCGCGATCAGTTCTTGCAAATCTTGTCCGAAGTGACTGAAACCCGCAACGCCGAAGCCTTCGCCGTGAACGAAGGCGCGCGTCAGGCCGTTTTGGATGCAGGTGGTGAAATTCGTGAACTGACTGCTGAACAACGCCAGGCGTGGGTGAATGTGATGCGTCCAGTTTGGGATCAATTTGCAGAAGATGTAGGTCAGGAAAATATTGATGCTGCTCAGGCGATTAACGCCAGCATGCAATAAAATCCGCTGGCGCGCCTACGATTTAGGCGCGCCGCATTTTTTCTAGGCCTACAGGCCAATATATGGGGGTGGGGCAATGCATCCGAAACCGGGTGAAAGCTTTGTTGACCAAATTGAGGAAACGCTAATCGCGACGATCCTTGGGGTCATGACACTGTTGACCTTTGCGAATGTAATCGCGCGCAAAGTGTTTTTTTCGAATATTCTCTGGGGGCTAGAACTGACAGTCTTTCTGTTTGGTTGGCTGGTTCTGCTCGGGGCATCTTATGCCGTGAAAAAAGGGGCTCACCTTGGGGTGGATGTCCTGATTAATGCTGTATCTGCCCGGGCTCGGCGGATCATCGGTTTATTTACGATCGCGGTTTGTATTCTATTTACCATTTTCGTTTTCAAGGGGGCGTGGGATTATTGGGCCAACTTTGCTAACCTTCCTAAAACGACAGGGCGTTGGTTGCCCACTGGGTTTGAGGAAATGCGACCAACATCGTACCGCGGCTGGTACGAAGTGAATGATGTGCCCATGCCTGATGTACTGCGTTGGATCGAGCCGTTCATGAACGAAGGCGAAGCCTACAATAAACTTCCGCGCTTTATCCCTTATTTCATTTTGCCTTTGTCTATGGCGTTGCTTTTGCTGCGTTTCATGCAGGCGGCTGTGCAGATGTGGGTCGGAAAAATTGATCGGATCGTTGCCAGTCACGAAGTTGAAGACGAAATTAAAGAAGTGCAGGAATTGCGCGGGGAGCGTGGCTGATGGAAGTCTTATTACTGTTTGTCATGGTCATTGGGCTATTGCTTCTGGGTGTGCCGATCGCCGTTAGCCTTGGCATGTCGTCTGTTCTATTCCTACTGTGGTTCTCCGAAAGCTCTTTGGCATCTGTTGCGCAAACGTTGTTTAACGCGTTTGAAGGGCACTATACGCTGCTGGCTATACCGTTTTTCATTCTTGCGTCGTCCTTTATGTCAACGGGTGGCGTGGCACAGCGGATTATTCGATTTTCGATAGCTTGTGTCGGACACTTGCGCGGTGGCTTGGCGATTGCAGGTGTGTTCGCTTGTATGATGTTTGCGGCGTTATCTGGGTCTTCGCCTGCAACGGTTGTTGCAATTGGGTCCATCGTGATCGCGGCAATGACGCAGGCAGGGTATTCTAAAGAATTCGCAGCAGGTGTGATTTGCAACGCGGGGACGCTTGGCATTTTGATCCCACCGTCGATTGTTATGGTTGTTTATGCCGCGGCGGTTGAGGTGTCCGTTGGGCGAATGTTCTTGGCCGGTGTCATTCCAGGGATTTTGGCCGGTGTCATGTTGATGATCGCGATTTATATCATGGCGCGGATCAAAGACATGCCCAAAGGCGAATGGGCTGGATGGGGTGAAATCGGTGCATC
Source organism: Cochlodiniinecator piscidefendens (assembly GCF_011326755.1). GTDB lineage: Bacteria > Pseudomonadota > Alphaproteobacteria > Rhodobacterales > Rhodobacteraceae > Cochlodiniinecator > Cochlodiniinecator piscidefendens. The sequence goes on from NZ_JAAOIE010000001.1 coordinate 81,723, forward strand.
TTTGCGTGATGCGGGTTGGGGGTTGCTCCTGATCGTCATTATCATGGTGGGCATCTATGGGATCCCCGGCGTGACCGGTGCGATTTTCACGCCAACCGAAGCGGCGGCAGTGGCCTCTGTTTACGCATTCTTTGTGGCGAGCTTTATCTACCGTGATATGGGACCTTTGGCGGGTAAAGATGGGCATAAGATCAGTCTGATCCATAAACCCATGGCCATCATCACCGCATTTTTTCACGAAGACACTCGCCGCACGCTTTTCGAAGCAGGCAAGCTGACGGTAACGCTGATGTTTGTGATCGCCAATGCGCTGATCCTCAAACATGTGTTGACCGAAGAGCAAATTCCACAACACGTTGCCAATGCAATGCTGTCAGCTGGATTTGGCCCGGTGATGTTCCTTATCGCGGTGAATGTGATTTTGTTGATCGGTGGGCAGTTTATGGAACCTTCGGGGTTGTTGGTGATTGTTGCGCCGCTTGTGTTCCCGATTGCGATTGAATTGGGCATTGATCCAATTCATTTGGGGATCATCATGGTTGTAAACATGGAAATCGGAATGATTACGCCGCCAGTTGGTTTGAACCTCTTTGTGACCTCCGGGGTGGCTGGTATGCCTATGATGGGTGTTGTACGTGCAGCGCTACCGTTCCTCGGTGTTTTGTTCATCTTCCTGATTATGGTGACTTATATCCCTTGGCTGTCAACGTTCCTGCCAAACACCTTTATGGGGCCAGAGATCATCGTAAATTAATGCAACCAAATGGAGTGCGCTTGCGCGCACGCTCTATTGTGAAAGCCGCGCCTTATGGGCGCGGCTTTTGCGTTGTGAGGTATACTGAGTATTCTCAGGACGTCGTGTTAGGCGGCGTCGAGTGCGTTGATGATTTGAATGAAATCGGCAGCCTTTAAAGAGGCTCCACCGACCAATGCGCCATCGACATTTGGTACGGCAAAGATGTCAGATGCGTTTGTCGGTTTTACGGACCCGCCATAAAGGATAGAAATCTGCGCACCGGTTGTTTCGCCAAAACGGCGGATGAGGCGGGCGCGGATAAAATCATGCACTTCGCTGATTTGTTCAAGTGTTGGAACGCGGCCGGTGCCGATTGCCCAAATGGGTTCATAAGCGACTACCAAGCGATCTGCGGTTACATCATCTGGAATAGACCCCGCCAGCTGCCCGCCGATAATATCAAGCGTGTTTTCCGCGTCTCTTTGGGCCTCGGATTCACCAAGGCACACAACAGCAGTCAGATCAGAAGCCAGCGCAGCGCGGGCTTTTTCACGAATATCTTCACTGGTTTCGCCGTGGTCATCGCGGCGTTCTGAATGGCCAAGAATAACATAGGTCGCGCCGGCGTCTTTTAGCATCTCAGCTGATAGATCACCTGTGTGAGCACCAGAAAGTTTTGCATCACAGGTTTGGCCACCAGTGGCCAGTATGCTATCGCTCGCCATTTCGGACATGCGGTGGAGTAGGGTTGCAGGCGGACATATCAGCACGTCAGTTTGTACGCCGCCGAGATTTTGAAGAAGCGTTTCAACTTCAGCCAAATCGGCTGAAGTGCCGTTCATTTTCCAATTACCTGCAGCCAATTTGCGTGTCATGATGTACCCCGGTTAAATGTTTCACTCTTTTTGGCGTTAGAGCAGGGGTAGTCAAGGCCGCAGTTTGCTACATGCCTTCGAATTTAATCGATTCACCGCAGCCGCAGGCTTCGGACACATTTGGGTTGTTGAATTTAAAGCTCGCCTCAAGCAGCGATACTTCATAGTCAATTTCAGTACCAAACAAAAACATTTGTGCCATAGGGGCGATCATGACACGAGCACCATCCTGTTCGACGACTTCATCCAATGGATCAATCGTTTCGACATAGTCCATGGTGTATTCCATGCCAGCGCAGCCGCCTTTTTTAACGCCAATGCGTAGGCCCTCATGGCCGTCTTTGGCCATAAGTTTTGCAATTTGCTTTGACGCGGCTGGCGTTATTGTGACGGCTTGTTTGCCGGGAATGCCAAACATGATCGGATCCTGCTGTTAACGGATGACCTAAAGATAGGGTGCCGTTGGTCTGAACTCAAGAAGCGCTTACATAAAGCCCAGTTCGAGTCGGGCTTCGTCTGACATCATATCCATGCCCCATGGGGGTTCCCAAATTAGGTGGACCTGAACGGATTTTACACCTGCTAAAGGTTCAACAGCTTCGGCAACCCAGCCTGGCATTTCACCTGCTACAGGGCAGCCTGGTGCTGTGAGTGACATTAAGATTTCAACGTCATTTTCATCTGAAATATCAATGGTGTATATCAGCCCGAGATCAAATATGTTCACCGGAATTTCTGGATCGTACACAGAACGGCATGCATCGGCGATGTTGTCATACAACGCATGTTCGGTGCTGGATGGTTTGATAAGGGGCGTGCCCTCTAGCTGTTCTGGCGACTCGGCGGTCATGGCGATCTCACTTTTTATCCTGAGTGAAGATATAAGGATTAGCATCAGGATCGTCTAGGGGGCGAAATGGTTAGGCATGATGCATACTAAATCCAATCAACTAAATACGTAGAAAAACGCGAGGCCTGAGGGGAAAGAAACAGGAACCATCATAAAATCGTGTTCCTTTACTTCAGAACGGGCATTTTCTTGAGCATTAAGGATGACAGCGATCTTATGTTTCTTCGATGATCTTGCGGGTATCACGGCATGAGCGCCGAAGCCCAGATGAGCCTGCGCCCTTCAATGATTTGACCACGGCTGAGGCATTGTTGGCGGAACATGAGGATGTAGCGGCTATTATCATTGAACCACTTCAGCGTATTATCCCGCCACAGCCGGGATATCTGCAAGGGTTGCGCGATCTCTGTGATAAACACAGTGTTCTGCTGATCTTTGATGAAGTGGTAACTGGTTTTCGACTGGCATATGGGGGCACAAGAACGATATGGTGTGACACCTGACATTTGCACATTAGGCAAGATCATTGGCGTTTGTTTCCCACTTGCAGCGCTCGGCGCAAGTGCCGAAATCATGCAGCATCTTGATATGTCACGTGTTGGGGCCGATAAATGGCTCACGCAATTGGGGACATTATCAGGCAACCCTATTGCGGCTGCGGCTGGTTTGAAAACCATGGAAGTGTTACGGCGTGACGGGGTATTTGATACGTTGCGCGCCAATGGTCAGACTATGCAGGCTGATGCTGGAATTGCGTATCAGATCTGTGGGGATTATACGCTTTTTGATGTCTTCTTTACTGCAACACCCTGTAGTGACTACCGAAATGCAAAGCATGATGACCCTCAACGCGACCTATAATAGTGTGCTGCGTCAAAATGGTATATTCAAAGCACCGGGTAAATTTTATCCATCGCTTGCTGTGACCGAAGCCGATTTTGACCAAACCAAAGCTGCTGTTCAAGAGGCGGCGAATGCTATCAGTGCTATGTGTTAAATTAGAAATCCTTGTGCCCAACCATATTATTTACGTGGTTGGGCGCGGCTTTTTTAACAGGTTCCTGAACGAAAGATGCTATGGTGCAGAAACAGCACCTAGGAGCCCATTTGTATCCAACGAGAATACCGATGAAATCGCGAACAGTGACAATCGGTTAAGGTCGTACATACCGACGGGACAGTTCTTCTCGATCGTCATACGTTGCTTCAAATATTGGGGCGGCTAACGTGGCGCGTATGTGTAAAATACCATCGCCAATATTGCGGAAGCCATGCTTGCATCCGGCAGGAATGAGAACACTCTGATTGTCGGTTGCCATATGGGTTTCATCACCACACCAAATTTCAGCTTGGCCTGTAATTACTTCCAAGACTTCTTCGACAGCATGTAAATGCAAAGGTGCACCTAAGCCCGGGTCGCAATATTGATCAAATATGCACAGTTGGGACGAACCGTTGATGGACGATACGCGCATTTGTGTGCGTACCCCAGAGCGCCATTCTTCGATGTCTTGTGTGTTGTTGTCAAACATTGCCATGTTAGATTTCCTCTCCATTCAAAGTCACTGCCCAGTTTTCGTTTACTTTGCTACCGCTATTCACGAACATCTTGGAAACTGGGCAAAACCGCCGCAGATTGGCTTTGGTTTCCGCGAGAGCATCGTTGGTCCCATTTGCCGTAAGCGTGATTGATATTGTTGCTTCTGGAAACGGTGTTTCAATTTCCTCTTCCAACATGACCCCACGTCGATCAAAGCTGGCTTTCAGGGATAAATCCAATGATTGCACCTCAAGTCCGGCTTTTTGGGCGCAGCGGTTTAAAATCACATTGGTACAGGCCAATAGCGCCGCACAGACTGTTTCGGTGGGCGAAGCCCCTAAATTGCTGCCGCCGCGTTCAACCGGTTCGTCAATGATCGTCACCAGATCACGTATCGAAATATCAGTTCGCGCATGAGAGGGGCAGCGAGCGGTCATTCGGGATGGTACGGTTGTTTTCTGTCGTATCGCCATGTTGCGTCCTTTTTAATGGATGAAGCCTGTGCGTTGCGCTTTGATCGCTGCAATCGCCGAAAGGGCTGCCGCTGCGGATGAGCGCGGATTGTCAGGGAGAGCGTCGCTGTGCAAAACGGTGGTGAATGATCCAAAAGCCCCTTTGACCACCAAGTTATGGGAATTTTGGCGGATATCAGGATCCGCAATCAGAGTGATTTCAGTCTTATCAGGGCCAAGACCATTGAGGGCTGCAATGGCGCTGACATTCGCATTTTTAGGATATAACTGCGCCGCTTCTCGGGCAGATCCCTGAAACAACGTCACGGGTGCGGTGCAGCACTTTAGATCCAGCACTTGCTCGGCCACACTTCCGCGCCATGCGCTTGGTGGTTTTCGACTGATCAAGTGAACAGTTTCAAGCCCAGCCCCCGCGAGCGCGCATAAAGCATCTACGCCAGCCAATGCGCCGGATAAAATCTTGATCCGTGCCCCTCCGGTAAGGGCTGCTGTTTCTAACGATTGTACTGTGCTGGCATCTAACATTGCCCCAGCCGAAAGAATGCCAAGGTTGATCCCCGCACGTAATACATCAGCGCCAAATTGACGTAAGCCATCATGTCCCGCGCATTCGACGGCAAAATCGAAATTAAGGCCTTCTAGCTGAGCGACATCAGATGCGACGGTAACACCAGTGGGCAAATGTTGAGCATAATATGTCTCTCTCTCAGGGCGGACCAGAACTGCCTGAATTTCGACACCGGGAACGTCACAAATGGCGTCGATGATATGTTGGCCTATTGAGCCTGCACCAATAAGTAAGACAGACACGGGTTTGATCTTTTGACGTTCTTCTCTAAGAAACGGCAATACAAGTTCTAGGTATGTGCCAGGGGCAGTCATCGGCAAAAAGTGCCCGCCATCGGGTAGGATTTTCAATTCAGCATTTGGAACCAGATGGGCCAACCGCTTGGACATATGGATGGGAACGACCTGATCATCTTCGGTCCCAATCACAAGCGTTGGCTGTTTTATCTGTGACACGCGATCAACGTTATCAAAACCCATCAACGCTTCAATTCGGACGCTTAATGCGTCGGGGGTGCTGGTATTGATTGTTTTTTGTTCCCATTGCGTGGCTCGTTGCGGATCTTTCGCGATTTGCTCAGCATTCATGACCGCGAGAACTTGCGCCTTTGCATATGCCTCTAACCCCAATTCTGTCAGAATCTGATGTCTGAGGTTAAATCCACGCTCAAACGCAGCGTCAGATGCAACCCATGTAGAACTTAGGATCAGTTTGCTAACGCGTTTAGGGCAGCTCAGCGTCATAATCTGCGCAATGGTTCCGCCCATAGATTGCCCAATCACTTGAACCTGATCAATAGCCAGATGGTCCAACAGCGCAAAGGCCATGTCTGCGAAGTCGTCTAAAGATATATGCCCTGTGAAGTCGGCTGAACCGCCACTGCCTGGATAATCAAAAGAGATCACCCGAAAATCTCGCTTCAATACTTCGGTTATTCCGGCCCAGAACGCAAGTTGCCCGCCTAATCCGGGGATCAGCAATAAAGCTGAACCAGTGCCAGTATCGCTATAAGCGACTGAGATGTGATTGAATTCGAAATGTGGCATCCTGCGCGTCCTGTTTGGTCATAGGCAGGCTAATGCAGAAAATTACGTCAAAAAATATCTAAATCAATTGTAATATTACGATGTTTAAATCATGAATAAGCATGGAACATACAGACTATCATATTTTCAAACTCGTCGTTGAAGCAGGAAGTTTTGCAAGCGCTGCTGAGATCATCGGTAAAACGCCTTCGGGTCTTAGTCGTCGTTTGACGCGACTTGAAGATCGGATTGGGCAGTCATTGATCACGCGTACAACGCGGCGCCTGACCCTTACCGACAAAGGTGAAGCTTTTCTGCTTCATTGCAATAAGCTCATAAAAGATATGGCCCAAGCGGAGGCCGAAATTGCTTCGCCTGACATTGAATTGTCTGGTGTGCTAAAAATAAAAACCATCGCGGCCTACGCGACACGGGGCCTCTTGCCAATTCTTCATGGTTTCCAAGAAGCGTATCCTCGTATTATTCCTTGGTTAGTGTCCGAAGGTGCCGGCGATAGAACCGAAGCTGACATCATTATTTCTTCGGTTGATGTTTCAACGGGTCCTGATTGCCTCATACTCGAACAAAACCCTTGGGTTGTTTGCGCTGCTCCCGCTTATCTCGAAAAACATTGCGCTCCTCAAACACCTTCTGATTTAGAGCTCCATGATTGTCTTGTTCTTGATATTGCGGGCAAAGCGCAGCGGCGTTGGCGATTTCATATGCAGGGTAAGGTGACAGATGTTCAGGTGGACCCAGCTTTGATCGGGTTTGGCGATACAATCCATTCTGCCGCCCTCAACGGCCAAGGGATTGCGCGCCTAGCATCCTTCTTAGTTCGTCAGGATATTGAACAAGGCGATCTTGTTCCGGTTCTGACACAGTTTGAAACCAAAGGAAGCAGAGCGATCTGTGCAATGCCGGGAAAAAATGTTGCCCATCTCGCAAAAGTACGAGCATTTATAGAGTTTGCGTCGCGTTTTTCGCATGACTAAAGGTGTGAATGTTCGACGAGGGAGCGAATAAATGAAGCCTCTCGTGTGTGCAGAGCGCTTTTCGATTTTCTGGTCCTGTCTGTTTGCACAGGCGCAAATATCCGGGGGGCAACCTTTGTAGCCCCCCGAGATAGGTTGTTTTGAAAATCTATCTATTCAGAGTCTGATTTCTTTAAAACGGTTATCCCAACTATATTCATGTAAACTAATGATAACCTACTGGAATTGAAGGAATAATTATCCAAAATATAGCGGAGGAGCGTTCCTGATGTAAAGTTTGATCCGCATAGGCGGGTGAAAATGGTGGATAGTTTACGAGCTTTAGTCTTGTTGCATTGACGCGCACATCACTGCTGAATTCAGCTTGAGGGCAATAGATAGCTCTTACTTCAGAGTTGTCTCAATAGGGTTATCGTCTAGTTCCGCGAGCGGGATGCCTCGAGCGTAGGTGTTTTTGGCCCAGCGGGCAAACTGCTCTAAAAGTAGATTGTTCTCGTGTTTAAGTCGGACGTTCTCCGCTTTGACAGCTTCATATCGTTCAGTCAAATGGCTAACTTGCGATGGGCGCGGCTTCTGTGCTGTGTGGTTTTAAGTGCATTGAGGCGAAGTTTGCGAGCGCTTGATAGACGTTCATCTTTGCAAAGTGCCTACCGCGTATATGCTTTTCGCAAATGAAATTTAATCTCCAAAACAATACGACTCCAAGACACATCATTTAGGCTGTCGATAATTTGAACGATTTGCTCAATGTCTTTTCCGGTAAGCTGTTTGATCATTTCGTTTCTGCCGAATTTTCTAGAAAACTGTGATTATCCCGGCGCGTCGAGGCTTCACTTTGAACGCAAGGCGGCAAGCTGTTTTGCTCAGATATCGGCCGTATTGTCGTTCCTGCTGGCACGGCAGGATCATCAAGAATTGCGATAAGTTTTTCCAGTTGCTTAAGTGTTTTTTTGTGGTGCTCACACTAACGACCACCACCCTTATGCCCGGCCTGCATTTTTCTGTCAGCCCGCCTTAGTTGTTCGGCGACTACGCTGTATCGAAGCCGAAGGTTTTTTTCTGCGCGGAGGTCACCTTTGATACAAATATTGTGACTGCAATTAACGCAGTCTCGCAAAAGCGAGCAGGGCGAGCCTGACCAACTCAAATCGCAATATCCAAATTCTGTTAAATTGGAGACATCGATGCGGTTTGAAAGAACATCTTGAAGATCGATGGGAGCGGCTTGAGACGTTACGACTGTTTGGTCAAGGACGTCTTTGGCAGTGCTATCTTCCATGAACCTGCGCGAAACAGAGTGTATTGAGTGATCATATGACGCGTTGTCTTTTATGCGAAACCGGCCCGCATTGCGTGCGATGTCAAGTTCATCTGCTCCGCCTTCGACAAGCATTGTTGTCATGGCATGCCGGAATTGATGGGAGGTAACCTTTAACTTCGCTGGTCAGTTCTTCGGCATCTACGGAAGGATAGAATGATTTGATGTCCAACTTGGCCAAAGTGAATGGACATCCTTCTGTGCAAAGGGCTCGCAGCCGCCTTACAATCTCAACCCTGCTACCTTGTTTTGCGCCCGTGATCTTTCGAATGTTCTGACAGGCTTTCCTAAGAACGAGCTCGGTAGGATAGTCAGAAATGTTGTAGATCTTCCGACCAGCAAGATCGTTGATCGACAGGGATGTCGAACCCAAACCCGCTTTTGCAACAGCAACAGCCCGAGTAACTTGGCTGTTACGGAAATTCTCGTTTGTCAGGTTCGGAATTTTTCGAAAGTCGTGTTTATTTATCTGTCGAGAAATTGTGGTGCTTCCAAATGTCGGATCATACATAAAACTGGCCAAAATAGGTTCCCGCAATCGCAACCGAGGGTGGTGCACTCTAACTAGCCATAGAAAATTTACTTTGACGATCCACAAAGCGGAATCGCCCGGGATTGGATATTTGAATGATCGGCAATGGGTTCAGAAATCTGCTATTTTTTCGTCCATGCAGTGATCAAACCATCGTAAAGGCGGGAAACGCTGCGATATTTGAGGTCTACGCGCTTCCCGCCTTTATTAACGTTGCGAGTTTGAGCTCAGTAGCAACATCATCTTATACTTTTGAGCGATTAAATCTCGCGGCTGAACACCCAAAAGTTTACATACATTTATAGTACCAGCCTGCGCCCAAATCTCATGTTGTGATTTGAATGTAGTAAGCGCTTAAGTGGCTGATACTATTTGTGTAATTTTGCAGAGTTTACAACTGAAACTTGGTTGAGACTAGAACGGAATTTCGTCATCCATATCGTTTGAAGAGGATGGACCACCTTGGTTGCCACCGCCGCCGCCAAAACCGCCGCCTTGATTACCTGAAGGACCGCTGTCATAGCCGCCACCATATCCACCGCCGCCTTGGCTGCCGCCACCACCGTAGCCGCCGCCTTGATTGCCGCCACCGCCGCCTTCGCCACGTCCATCAAGCATGGTTAGGGTCGAACCGAAACCTTGTAGAACAACCTCGGTTGAATAACGGTCTTGGCCGCTTTGGTCTTGCCATTTACGGGTCTGGAGTTGGCCCTCGATATAAACCTTTGAACCTTTGCGCAGGTATTGTTCGCACACACGCACAAGGCCTTCGCTGAACACGGCGACAGAGTGCCACTCTGTGCGTTCTTTGCGTTCACCGGTGTTGCGGTCTTTCCATGTCTCAGAGGTCGCAATACGCAAGTTGCATACTTTGCCACCATTTTGGAAGCTGCGGACCTCTGGGTCGCGGCCTAGGTTCCCGAGTAGGATCACTTTATTTACTGAGCCGGCCATTTGGGTCTCCCTCGAATCTTGTTGTTTGGAGACAGGTTAGACCATTTGCCTTGAGCGAAGAAAAGCCAATTTACATGCAAACACTGGAAGTGGGCGCGAAAGCTGTTATATTTGCGTCAGAAACGTTGAGGCAGTGTATGAGACAAGTTGTTTTACTGATTGCAGGGTTTGCGAGCGCTGCGCCGCATTATACAAATGCGCAGAGCATCGGTTTTTCGAATGCATCCCCGAACAGTTCGAGCGTGTTTCAATCCCAATTGCGGGTTTTGGATGGGCGTGCTGCGAGCCAATATAACAATTCTGTACGCCTTCAACCGCCCAGCGTGAATACACCGTCACAGGGAAATTTGCCCAACTACACAGGGCAGTATCGCGGTGAGTTTTTGCAAATGGCTCGTGACGCTGCACGCCGTCACAATATTCCCGAAGATCTGTTTTTGCGTCTGGTGCAACAAGAAAGCAACTGGAATCCAAATGCGCGGTCTCATGCAGGGGCGATTGGCCTCGCTCAGTTGATGCCCGGAACCGCACGTTATCTGGGGGTTAACCCGCGTGTGCCGCGTGAAAACCTCGAAGGCGGCGCGCGTTATTTGCGGGAACAGTATAATACCTTCAGATCGTGGCGTTTGGCTTTGGCTGCATATAACGCGGGGCCTGGTGCTGTTGAACAGCACGGGGGGGTGCCACCGTACCGTGAAACACGAAATTACGTGCGGCGTATCTTAGGCAGTTAATCGCGCCCTTCTGGGCCGCTATAGGCCCGTTCTACTTTGGCCACGCGTAGGGTGTAATATTCATACCAACGCGTTTTTCCCAGCTTTTGCGCCAGTAAATGCTCTGAAACTTGTTTCCACTGGATCAGGGCCTGTTCGTCTTTCCAGTAGCTGATGGTTATTCCAAGCCCGGTTTCATCGCGTGTTGATTCAACGCCAATGTATCCCGGTTGTTCTTGGGCGAGCTCAACCATGCGATCGGCCATTGCCCCATAACCAAAATCACCTTCAAGGCGCTGAGCGGTGAAAATAACTGCGTAATAGGGTGGATCGGGAAGGGGGGCGAAACGGTTATTCATTGGGGCTTCCATGTCTCAAAGTAAAACGCCCAGTTCTGAAACCGGGCGTTTTGGGATTTTATTCTGCAGCGATTTTAATAACCGGTTCCATTCTCGCCAGAGCTTCCTCTGACAGATGGCATTTAATCTTATGTTTGCCAGGAAGGTTACGCACGGTTGGCACTTCGGTATCGCATAGCCCACCGGGTACCTGATCTTTCCAACGACAGCGTGTCTGGAACGGACAGCCCGAAGGTGGGTTCATAGCTGATGGAATATCACCCTCAAGAACAATATGCTGTTTCTCGATTGATGTGTCCGCAATCGGAACAGCAGATAGCAGGGCTTCGGTGTAAGGGTGATATGGTGGTGCAAAGACCTGGTCCGTGGTGCCAAGTTCAACAACATGGCCCAGATACATGACCATCACCCGGTCACTGAGGTATCGAACAATCGACAAATCGTGACTGATGAACAAGAGCGTGGTTTTGTTTTCACGCTGAATTTCCATCAGTAGGTCTGTTACAGCCGCCTGAACAGATACATCAAGTGCCGATACGGGTTCATCTGCAACCACGATACGCGCATCACCCGCAAAGGCCCGTGCAATACCAACGCGCTGTTTTTGCCCACCGGACAACTGACGCGGCATACGATCTGCAAAAGCCCGAGGTAACTTCACCAGATCCAACAGTTTGAGCATCCGTTCACGGCGTTCATTGTCTGTGTTTCCGATGCCAAACACCTCGAGCGCACGGACGATCTGACGGCCAACTGTCATAGATGGATTCAGAGTATCAAACGGGTTTTGGAAAACCATCTGGATTGATGAAATCGTATTGGTGTCGCGTTCTTCAATTGGGGTGTCTTGGATTTCAGCATTTCCGAGGGTGATTTTCCCATCGGTTGCCGTTTCCAACCCCATTAGAACTTTGGCAAATGTTGATTTACCACAACCAGATTCACCGACGATCGCAAGCGTTTCAGATTCACGTGCTTCAAACGACAGTGTTTCATTGGCTTTGACGACCTTAGGATCCCCCCCGGATCCCCCCCACCAAAGAGCGCGTTTGCGGCGACCTCATAGTATTTCTTGAGGTTATCCATCCGCAAAACAACTTCGCCCGGTTCAGGCTTTTCGGTTTGTTTGCCTACGGTGATGGGGGCGTTCCAATCGATTTCCTCTGATTTCAGGCAGCGCGTTTCGTGACGATCTACGCCATGCACAGGTGACATTGGGATATAGCCCAGATCACAGCGGCCTTCTTCAAAGTAGTCGCAACGCGGCCCGAAGTTACATCCATTGGGGCGTTCATGGGGCAGAGGGAAGTTCCCGGGAATTGCCACAAGTGGCCGCGCATTTTTGTCAGCGCCCGGAAGCGGAATAGAACGGAACAGCGCCTGTGTATAAGGGTGCTGCATTTCGTCAAACACATCCGCAATTGAACCACGCTCAACCGCTTCGCCGGAATACATCACGCAAAGTTGGTCACAGGTTTCTAGGACCAGACCCAAGTTGTGCGAAATAAACAGCATGGATGTGCCGTATTTCTTACCCAAACCTTTGACCAATTGCACGATGCCCGCTTCAACCGTCACGTCAAGCGCGGTTGTCGGTTCATCGAGGATCAAGAGAGCAGGTTTTGACATCAACGCCATTGCGATAACGATACGCTGCTGCTGACCACCCGACAGTTGGTGTGGGTAGCTTTCCATCATCCGTTGTGGATCAGGAAGCTTTACGTCTGTCACCGCTTCAAGTGCGATTTTATAGGCGTCTTCTTTACTTAACCCATCGTGGATCATCGGCACTTCCATCAGCTGTTTGCCGATTTTCATTGCCGGGTTCAGGGAGGCCATTGGCTCCTGATAGATCATTGCGATTTCATTACCGCGGATGTCACGCAGTTCTTCTGGGCTCATCTCCGCGAGGTCGCGACCTTTGAACTTGATTGTGCCGCCAACAACACGACCATTTTTACCCAAATCTTGCATAACTCCGAGGGCAACAGTGGATTTACCGCAACCAGATTCCCCCACAAGACCAACGGCCTCCCCAGGGCGGACTTTTACAGAGAAGTCCATCACCGCGGGAATTTCGCGTAATCGAGTGAAAAAGCTGATGGATAGTTTGTCGATCTCTAAGATCGGACCATCATATTCTGTTTTCGCCATTCTTTATCTCCTTGCGCGCGGGGAGTACCCCGCTTTGCTTGGCCGCCCCCATATGAGGGGGCGGTAGCGATTAGTCCTTTAGGCTCTCTTCGCGTAGGCCATCTGCGAGCAGATTAAGACCTAATACGAGGCTCAGAAGCGCAACCGACGGAACAACAGCAGGAGCAAGATAAACTGACAATAGCTTGCGTCCTTCGTTGATGGTTGAACCCCAATCTGGGCTTTCTGGCGAAAGACCTAGGCCAAAGAAACCAAGTGTCCCGAGTAGGATGGTTGTGTAGCCAATCCGCAGGCAGAAATCGACGATCAGCGGGCCACGTGCATTTGGTAGAATTTCCCAAAGCATAATGTACCACGACCCTTCTCCGCGGGTTTGGGCTGCTGCGACGTAATCACGTGTTTTAATATCCAGCGCGAGACCGCGCACGATACGAAACACTGTAGGCGAATTCACGAACACCACCGATACGAACACAACCAAAATGTTTGACGGAACAGAGATAACGCCAAGCGGGTCTGCATCCCATGCAATACCAAGGTAGAACCAGAGACCAACAACCAAAGTTATACCTAAATATACATTGCGCTTGTCAGGTTGTGTATGGAACCGCGAGTTAAACAGAACACACAAGAAAATTACCGGGAATATAAACAGCACCGCGGCCATGTATGTTGGAATACCTGTTGCAACAATTTCTGGTGTTACGAGAAGGTAGAACAGCAGGATCACCGGAAACGCGAGGATCAAGTTGGCTGCGAAGGACAAGAGTGTGTCCAAACGACCGCCGAAATACCCAGCAGGCAATCCAAGTGTAATCCCAACCATAAAGGCAAACAAAGTTGCAAATGGTGCGATTTTGATTACTTCCCAGCTGCCTTTGACCATCCGGCTAAAGACGTCGCGTGCAAGGTTGTCACCGCCCAATAGGTAATGCGGATATCCCGCAGCCCCTTCAGGCAATGCCGTACCCGGCGCTTTGTTCTTCATCCCGGAAATCACAGAAATTGGGTCGTGCGTTACGATCCAGTCGAGTGCCCCACCGAAAAAACCGGTAAAGACCCAAAACATGACCAAGGCGAAACCAATCATACCGATCGTGCTATCAAAGAGTTTGCCATATAGGCCGAGTTTACGTTTGTAGCTGATAGAAACAGCGAACAACGCGATGAGTGCAATCCATACAGGCGTAAAGCGGATTAGGATTTGCAGGATGATACCACCCCAAGTCAGACTTTCCATTGCTCAGCCCCCCTTATGAAATGCGAATGCGTGGGTTCAAGAACACATAGCCGATATCAGAAATCAGCTGAGTGATCAGAACAACAAAAACAGCGACAACAGAACAGCCCAAGAGGAGTTCGATATCGTTGTTCCCTGCCGCTTCGACGAGTGCCCAGCCGAACCCTTTGTAGTTAAACAGGGTCTCAACAATCACCACGCCGTTCAGCAACCACGGGAACTGCAGCATGATTACCGTAAACGGAGCAATCAATGCATTACGCAGGGCGTGTTTCATCACGATGTTTTTGAATGATACGCCTTTTAAACGTGCTGTACGGATGTATTGCGCGGTCATAACTTCGGTCATTGATGCACGTGTCATCCGCGCAATGTAACCCATGCCATAAAGTGCGATTGTCAGAACAGGCAGCGTGAAGTTGGCAAAGTTCGCGTCGTCCATCGCACTTGCTGCGGTGCCTTTGAACCATTTTAGGCCAACGGCAGAACTTGCAAATACAGCGATGAATAGAACGCCGGACACATATTCAGGTGTTGCTGTCGTTAGGATAGAGGCTGTTGAAAGCGTACGGTCAGTTTTTGACCCTTCTTTCATTCCAGCCAACACACCAATAATCAGAGCACATGGTACCATTACCAGCATGACGAAGAACATCAGTTTGCCGGTTAGCGATAGGCGCGTGCTGACTACATCAGAGACCTCTGCACGGAAACGAGTAGAGGTCCCCCAATCGCCTTGGATAACTCCGCAGAAACGGGGCGCCTCTTCAGCGGGTTGACCGTTTTCGATGCAGCGTCCAGAAATTTCGCCCTCGTCGTTGGTAAAAGTAAACCCAGGCAAAACACCAAGCCACTCACCGTATTTCACGACAGTTGGTTGAAGGTAGCCGTTTCGGTTGAGCCAAGAAGAAACCTCAGCGTCAGTCATTCGGTTGTTGCCTTGAGATTTGGCAAGCTTTTCAAGATTTGGATAAAGGTTGGTTAGCGAAAAGACGATGAACGTCAAGCAGAGCGCTGTTAGGAGCATTACCCCTAAGCGCCGTAAAAAAAACATTCCCATGTGGTCCCCTGTCGGTCATGTCGCGGGCGTTTTTTAACGTCGTATGGGCTTGAATATATTATATGCCCCCGCGGCTTGAATTCAGGGCCGCGTTTAGCGGCCCTGAGCTGTTGAGTCACAGTTAGCCGGTTAGGCCAAGTTTATGAACATGGATCTCAAAGGTTGGGTGCATTTCGGCACCAACAACGTTTTCACCATGGTGACGGTATAGAGAACGCCAATACGGCTGAATGATAACGCCTTCATCTTGCATGATTTGCTCTAGGCGCAACATTTTTTCACGACGCATATCAACATCAGCGATTGCCATTGCTTCTTCAAGAACAGAGTCAAACTCTTCGTTATCGAAGCCTGCTTCGTTCCATGGCACACCGCTGCGGTAAGCCAGGGCAAGAACCTGAACACCCAATGGGCGTGGGTTCCAGTTTGTGGAGGAGAATGGGTATTTCGCCCAGTCATTCCAGAATGTTGAGCCCGGCAAAATGGTGCGGTTTACTTTGAAACCTGCATCACGCAACTGTGCGGCAACCGCGTCAGTTGTGTTTTTGCGCCAGTCATCATCAATAGACAATAGCTCGTGCTCATAGTCTTGCATGCCTGCTTCGGTCATCAATGCCATAGCAGCTTCTGGATCGAATGGAAGCGGTGGCAATTCAGCATAAGCGGGGTGCAGTGGGCTAACGTGGTGGTTTTCCGCCACTGTGCCGCGACCAGAGTAGCCTAGCTCAAGACAAACAGCGTTGTTTACTGCCATAGCAAGTGCGCGACGAACGCGAGCATCTGCATATGGTTTCACACCGTCAACTTCAGCTTGTTGGTTGGTACGGATAACAATCGTTGCTGCTGTTGCAGTTTCAGATGCCACAAAACCGATATCTGTCAACAGGTCTACGAATTCACCAGAAGTGTCGTAGTTCATGTCGATTTCTTCGGATTCAAACGCAGCTACAGTAGAAGAAGCGTCAGTACCGTAATCCAAGAATTCGATCCGGTCTACAAATGCACCGCCGTAAACTTCGTGGCCCCACCAAGTGTGGTCTGTGTTGCGCTCAAGAACGACTTTAACGCCAACTTCATCAAGAACTGGAATATATGCACCAGTACCGATTGGGTTCTCAAACGGGCTACCAGTTTCATAGCTTGAGTGCGTGACAGCGGCTGGATAGTCAGCCATACCTGCAATGATAGTGATGTCTGCACGAGGGAGGTTCAGGCGTACTGTGTGGCCATCAACAACTTCGAGAACACCGTCAGCGATCTGACCTGTTTCAGAGTCGATCAATGTGTCCATCCGGGACGCCATTGAGTTACCTTCAACAGATTTATCGCACCAGCGTGTGATATTGTTTGCAACGTCAGCAGAGGTGAAGTCGTCGCCGTTGTTCCATTTCACGCCTTGACGAGCGTGCAATGTGTATACGGTTGCGTCTTCGTTCACTTCCCAGCTTTCGAGCAGCATAGGTGTGAAAGAGCCGTCGCGTTCATATTGAACAAAATACTCTAGGAAACCGCGGCTAACGTTGGCAAGCTGGCTCCAGTCCCAAGTACGTGGATCTTTGTTGGCAGGAATATCCTGTTGAATGCGGATTGTGCCGCCTTGTTGGGCTTCCATCGCTTTGGCTTCAGGTGCAACAGCACCGATCAAACCGTAGGCAGCAATGGACGTCGCCCCAAGTGCTGTTGAGCGTGCTAAGAATTCGCGGCGATCAAGTTTGCCAGCTTTGCATTCCTCAGCATACATCTGAACGGCACTATGTAGAGGTTTTCCATTAATGGTTTGCGTCATTATTTTCTCCCTGGAGACACACATTATTTTGGTGAGGCGATTACGTGACAGCTTACGCCACAACCCGCATTTTTCGGGGTGACCAATTTATTTGATATTTGGTTGCTTGTCCTCACGGGTTCATTCGGCACCACAATTGAACGAAGGTCAACAGCATTTATCGTCATGTTGGGTGAAAAAAGCGACGTTTTGGTGTCTCAAATGGGTATAGTTTTGTATACAATTGTATTCAATTTGAGAGATTCCTGACATTCATGTCGACTCAAATGATTTTGCGAAAAGCGGTAGGGCTCATTCCGGTATGAATTTGAAAAGACCGAGAAAAATATGCCGGCGACGTAAATCCAAGCTGTTCAGAAACTTTTTGTACGGGTAACTTTGTTTCGCTGAGTAAGCGTTGCGCTTCATAAATAATACGCTCCGACAATAGGGCTGACGCAGAGCGACCACAGGCCTTATTACAAATGCGTGATAAGTGCGTTGGGGTAATGTCCAAAGCTTTAGCGTAGTCGGAAACACGACGACCAGAACGGAATTGTTCTTCGATCATTTGGGTGTAGCGGGCAGTCAATTCCAATGTTTTATTCGAAGACTGAGACGTTTCAATCTGAGCGGTTTTCGCTCGCGCTAAAGTTACTGATACCAATCCTATGTGATGCAACGCTGCTGTTTCCCAATTTTCGCCCTTTTGGTCAAATTCACGCTGAATATGTTCAATCAGATTCGTCAATTCTGCTTGGCTGTGGAGGTTGGGAATTTTCAGATGCTGCATTTCTTTAAAAAACGAGATTCCTAAAGATCTGCTTAGAAACAGCGCAAAGCCGTAAACTTGTGGGCCTGCTTCAAATCCATGCATCGTACCGGCGGGAATGAAAAATGCAGAATTGGCGCTGTATCCGCGTGTGCGCCCGGCAATGGTAATCCGGCCTTGGCCTTTGGTGAACCAGAGTAATACATCTTGGGTGTATCCGCGCATCGCTTCGACCCGCCAGCGGCCTCCTTGGGCCAGTCGGGCAATCGTCACAAGTCGTGTATTTCCTATCTGTCCTGTCATTTCACTTCGATAGTTTGTTAACCTTTTGAACCATGCACGGAACGTCACATTTATAAAGGAAAAAGTTAATCGAGGTTGAATTTGCCACTTAATCCGGCTGGGGTAGCGTAAATGCGTGCCAGTCACGCATGCGTTTGCGGAACCATGTGCGCTGTCGCTTTGCATACTGGCGCGACGCGAGTTTTGCCGCCTCAATAGCATCCTCAAGGGAAAGTTCATTTTTGAGGTAGGCGATCAGTTCGGGTGCGCCGATTGCTTTTGATGACAAGCGTGTTGCATCCCAATCCGGCAGCATGTCTGAGGCTTCTTCAATTGCGCCGGCATCCATCATGAGGTCAAAGCGCATATCAATTCGGGCATTGAGCCAGTCGCGATCTGTATTCATGACGATCGGATAGCATTTGTTAAGTGGCATGATGGGCGGAGGTGTTTCGTCCTGCCACTGGGCCAAAGGCCGCCCGGTGCTGTGCAACACTTCCCAAGCGCGCTGAACGCGGGCCGGGTTTTGTATATCGATGCGTTCGCGTGTTTGCAGGTCAACTTGCGACAGCATTTCGCTTAAGCCTTGTTCTGACAACAAAGCATCAGCTGCGCGCCTAATGTCAGTTGACGGGACTGGAATTTCAGCCAACCCCTCGGTCAGTGCGCGGAAGTATAAACCTGTGCCTCCGACAATAATGGGACGTTGGTCTAATGTCGGCAATAGCATTTCTACGTCACGCAGCCAGTGCCCAACTGAATAATCGTGTTTGTAATCGACATGACCGTACATCAGATGTGGCGCGCGCTCTAAATCTGAAATCGGTGGGCGGGCCGTCAAAATGTTCCATCCAGAATAAACCTGTAGCGCATCAGCATTTATGATCACACCGCCATCGCGTTGAGCAATTTCCAGCGCCAAGGCCGATTTACCGGACGCCGTTGGACCCGCGATGAGAACAGGTTCATTCGGTGAAATATCTTTTGGGGTTTGGTGTGGCAAAACTCGGTCCGTTTTCTACATTTAACCGTGGCTGTGCGGTTCTGTTAAGCATTCATTGCGAATTGACGTGGATTGCCCGTTGAACCTTGGCCAATTTTACGACATTTTGCACACGATTATATAACTATGCCGGTGGGGGATACCAGATGACGACCGAGGACACAAACCAGCCGCAAACCACCTTTAAACGCGTGATGTTAAAGATTTCTGGCGAAGCCTTAATGGGTGATCAGGGATTCGGTCTTCACCCGCCTACTGTTGAACGGATCGCGCGAGAAGTGCAAACCGTACAATCTATGGGTGTGGAAGTGTGTATGGTGATTGGTGGCGGTAACATTTTCCGGGGGCTTCAGGGCTCTGCACAGGGGATGGAGCGAACAACCGCCGACTATATGGGTATGCTGGCAACAGTGATGAACGCGTTGGCAATGCAAAGCGCGCTCGAAAGTCTTGGCGTGTTTACGCGGGTTATTTCGGCTATTCCGATGGATCAGGTCTGCGAACCCTATATTCGCCGTCGTGCGGTGCGCCACCTTGAAAAGAAACGCGTTTGTATTTTCGCTGCTGGTACGGGCAACCCGTATTTCACCACAGATACCGCTGCCACGTTGCGCGCAAATGAAATGTCATGCGAAGCGATCTTTAAAGGCACCAAAGTTGACGGTGTATATGACAAAGATCCAGTGAAACACGATGATGCTAAACGTTATGATCGTGTGTCTTATGATGAGGTTCTGCAAAAACATCTTGGTGTTATGGATGCATCTGCGATTGCATTGGCACGCGATAACAATTTGCCGATTATTGTCTTTTCCTTAGATGAACCCGGTGGTTTCCGCGGAATTCTTGGCGGGCAAGGGACCTATACAACCGTGCATGGTTGATTTACCTTAGATGTAAGCCAATAAAACCACTGAGATAAAAGAGAGAAAACATGGCTGACGAGTATGAAATTGATCTAGATGATTTGCAGCGTCGGATGGACGGTGCAATGGGGTCGCTTAAAGTGGAATTCGCTTCGCTTCGAACTGGGCGTGCGTCTGCGTCAATGCTTGAACCTGTGATGGTCGAAGCATATGGGCAACGTACACCAATCAATCAGGTCGGAACAGTTAACGTACCTGAACCACGGATGGTCACCATCAACGTATGGGATAAATCTATGGTTGGCGCTGTTGAAAAGGCAATTCGTAATTCTGGACTAGGGATTAATCCTCAGTTGAACGGCACGATTATTATGCTGCCTATCCCTGAATTGAACGAAGAGCGCCGCCGCGATTTGACCAAAGTTGCAGCGCAATATGCCGAAAGCGCGCGCGTTTCTATTCGCAACGTGCGTCGTGACGGAATGGATCAGCTGAAAAAGCTTAAAAATGACGGCATGAGCGAAGATGATCATCGCGTCTGGACCGACGAAGTTCAGGAACTTACCGATGCTGCAATCGCAGGCATCGATAAAGCCCTAGAAGGCAAACAAGAAGAAATCATGCAGGTGTAAATCTGCATGAACCTTTGACCCGGAAGGGAAAGACATTTGTCAAAACTTGATAAGAAACAAGATGGTCCGCGACACGTTGCGATCATCATGGATGGAAATGGCCGATGGGCGACCCAAAAGGGCCGCCCTCGTATTTTTGGCCATCAAGCCGGCGCAAAACGCGTGCGCGAAATTGTCGAAGCATGCCCGGACAACAACGTTAAATATCTTACTATTTTTGCTTTTTCGACAGAGAATTGGAAACGGACCCAAACTGAAGTGGCCGGTCTGATGTCGCTTTTTCGGCGTTATATTATCAAAGAAGCTGAAAACTTTATGAAAGAAGGCGTATGTGTTCGCTTCATTGGGGATCGCATTAAGCTTGATAAAAAACTGCGCAAACTGATGGATGACATCGAAGAGATGACAGCCAATAACACGCGCACGAACCTGACGATTGCGCTGAATTATGGCGGCCGTGATGAAGTTGCACGCGCAACAAAACGGTTGGCCGAAGATGTTGCCGAAGGGCGATTGAATCCAAAGGATGTAGATGAAGAAACGCTTCCAAGGTATTTAGATACATATGTTTTACCTGATCCAGATCTTGTGATCAGAACTTCGGGCGAAGCGCGTATATCTAATTTTCTGTTGTGGCAGTCGGCCTATGCTGAATATGAATTTATCGAGACACTATGGCCAGATTTTACTCCTGACGTGTTCGAGAAAGTTCTTAAAGGTTACGGAACGCGTGACAGACGTTTTGGCGGAGCACTGGTATGAATAATCAATGGGCAGATTTGATGCCGCGCATTGGCTCTGCGATTGTGATGGCTATCGTCGGGTTAGGGGCGGTGTTCGCAGGTGGGCTGTGGTTTACCGTATTGGTTTCTGTTCTGGCCGGATTGATGGTCTGGGAATTGTTGCGCATGTTGGATGATGATGCGTTTGCCGTTGGATTTGGTTTGCTAAGCGGCGCGTTGATCTTCGTTGCATGCCTCCTACAACATTCTTTTCCAACGTCGGGCGAGGCATCTTTCATGCAAGCCCGTTTGCCGGGTGTTTTTTCGGTTATTGTTCTCGCTTTGGCGGTTTTTCTCGTTTCCAAGGCCAGTGATGAGCGGAAAAAAATACTCACGTATTACAGCGCCGCCATTCTGATCGCGTGTTTCGGCCTGTATTACATACGGCAGAGCATGGGCGTTCAGGCAATATTCTTTATCATTCTCGTCGTCGTCGCGACGGATATCGCTGGGTATTTTGTTGGACGCATCGTGGGAGGACCCAAATTCTGGCCGGCGATTAGCCCAAAAAAAACATGGTCGGGTACGGCGGGGGGCTGGATTGCAGCCTCCATTGTTGCGCTGCTTGTTGGTCCGCCTATCGGTGTTTTCTGGGCGATTTTATCAGGGGTTGTGTTGTCGTTTGGCTCTCAGCTTGGTGATGTGGTCGAAAGCGCGATAAAGCGTAAAACGGGTGTCAAAGACAGTTCTAACCTCATTCCGGGGCATGGGGGTGTTTTGGATCGCTTTGATGGGATGATTGGAGCGACGTTGTTGTTTACGGTAATGGTTGTCGCTTTGAACGTAGCATTGTTGGTCTGAATATGCGCAAAGTATCGATTTTCGGCGCGACGGGTTCTATCGGGCAAAATACGATTGATTTGATCCGCCGGGATGCCGGGGCCTATCAAACGGTTGCTTTGACCGGGGGGCGCAATATTGAACGCCTTGCCCAAGATGCCCGTGATTTACGTGCCGAAGTTGCGGTAACAGCCTATCCTGAGTGTTTGAATGATTTGCGTGATGCTCTGGTCGGAAGTGGCGTTGAGGCAGCGGCCGGTCCTGAAGCATTGATAGAAGCCGCTGATCGTCCTGCAGATTGGATCATGTCCGCGATTGTAGGTGCCGCAGGTTTGGCACCGGGGTTGGCAGCATTGCGCCACGGGACCACGTTGGCGCTCGCAAACAAAGAAAGCTTGGTCGCAGCCGGTGCGCTTTTACATTCCGAAGTGGCGAAGCATAATGCACGTTTGCTGCCGGTGGATAGCGAACATTCGGCTGTTTTTCAGGCGTTGGTTGGTGAAGATATCAACGCGGTTGAGCGTATCATTATCACGGCGTCTGGCGGGGCGTTTCGCGATTGGCCGTTTGAGGACATCGCAAATGCGACAATTGCGCAGGCTTCTGCGCATCCAAATTGGAACATGGGCCAGCGGATCACCATCGATAGTGCCTCCATGTTTAATAAAGCCATGGAAGTCATAGAAACAAAAGAGTTTTTTGGCGTATCTCCTGAGCAAATCGAAGTATTGGTGCATCCGCAATCTATGGTGCATGCGCTTGTCGGATTTAATGATGGTGCGCTGATGGCGCACCTGGGTGCGCCAGATATGCGTCATGCAATTGGCTATGCATTACACTGGCCTGATCGAAAATTGCTCCCGGTTGAGCGTTTGAATTTGGCGAAGATTGGCCAACTCGAATTCCGCGATCCTGATCTGCGCCATTATCCCGCGTTGCGACTTGCCCAAGATGTTATGCGCGGAGGCGGATTAATGGGGGCTGTGTTCAACGCGGCCAAAGAACGTGCGTTGGATCATTTTATCGCGGGTCACATAGGGTTTTTGCAGATGGCTGATGTGGTCGAAGAACTCATGACACTCATGTCAAATCACAGCGAAATTGGCCGAGCGCCAGACGATCTGCAAACTGTACTGACAATGGATGCCCTGACAAGACAGGGTGCGGATGATGTTGTAACAGCGCTCCGCAAGAAAGGATAAACAATGGATTTAACCAGCTTTTTACCCAGCTTTGGCGGGGCAAGCTTTACGATCATCGCCTTTGTTGTGGCTTTGTCCATCATTGTCGCAGTGCATGAATATGGGCATTATATTGTTGGGCGTTGGTCCGGTATCCACGCTGAGGTGTTTTCGCTTGGGTTTGGTCCGGTTTTGTTTTCCAGACATGATAAGCGCGGCACCAAATGGCAGATCGCTTTGCTTCCGTTTGGTGGATATGTGAAATTCATGGGCGACGCCAATGCCGCATCCGGCAAAGACGGCGAAGCAATGGAAGGCCTGTCTGAGACTGAACTGCGCCGCACAATGCACGGAGCACCTTTGTGGGCGCGGGCCGCGACTGTTGCGGCTGGCCCTGTGTTTAACTTTATCTTGTCGTTCTTTGTGTTCGCAGGCGTGTTTCTGTCCCAAGGTGTTGCGGTCGACCCGCTGACCATTGCATCTGTGCGTGATTATCCTGTGGCGTCCCAAGGCTTGCGCGTTGGCGATGAAGTTCTGTCCATCGCTGGGGTTTCCATTCCTGATGCTGAAAGCCTAACAGCCGTGAGTGAAACACTGCCCCAGCAGGCACTGCTAGATTACCAAGTGCGCCGTGACGGCGAAGACATCAACGTTAACGCACCGCATCCATTTCCGCCGTTCGCATCGTCGATTCAGCCGCGTTCAGCCGCTGCCGAAGCGGGGATCATTCCAGGTGATGTGATTTTATCTGTTGATGGTGCGGACGTCGAAACATTCGAAGCGTTGCGCACCATCGTTGGGAACTCTGACGGTAATACGCTTTCGGTTTCTGTATGGCGTGAGGGAAACATCGAAGCCCTTACAATGACACCAGAGCGTCGTGATCTACCGCTGGCGGATGGGTCTTTTGAAACCCGTTGGTTGATCGGGGTTACGGGTGGGTTGTTCTTTGATGTGCAAACCGAAACACCCGGCATTGGCGAAGCGCTGATGGGTGGTGTGACGCAGACTTGGTTTGTGGTGAAGTCATCGCTGTCAGGTTTGTATCACATGGCTACGGGGGCTATCAGTTCCTGCAACATTTCCGGACCCATTGGTATCGCGCAAAGTGCGGGTGATATGGCGAGCCTTGGATCGCAATCGTTCATTTGGTTTATTGCGTTGCTGTCCACAGCTGTTGGGTTACTGAACCTTTTCCCAATTCCAGTATTGGATGGCGGGCATCTCGTGTTTTATGCGTGGGAAGCGGTGACAGGTAAGCCACCCAACGACAAAGCCCTTCAGATTTTGATGACTATTGGATTGGCGTTGTTGCTGAGCTTGATGGTTTTTGCGCTCACCAATGACTTGTTCTGTTGAGCAAACTTTAGGAAAATTTGAATTTTTCTGACACGGCATTGCCCTATTCCTGCCCCAATCTGGGGATACTCTGGAAACAGAGGAAATAAGGGGTAGGGCGATGCAAGCTGTACAAAGTGGATACAAAGGGCTGTCTTTGTTGGTGGATCTGAATTCAGATCGGTTGATTTATTGCGCAACGATCTTTGGCGCTTTGCTATTAGGGGCGCTGGTCGGGTCACTCTGATCTTTTAAAATCAAACAGTTATTCAGCGCCGGTTTGCCAACAGTGGCAAACCGGCGTTTATCTGTTTTGACAAGACTTAGTAGAGGATATAGTGAGTCACCACTAGGGATGTGTTCTGGGACATAAATTGATGACTGCTATTCGTTCAAAAGTATTGCACCGCAAACTCGGCCTAAAGGCGCATTTGCGCATGGGGGTAACTGCAGTTTTTTGTGTAATGTCAACAGCTTATGTTTATGCACCTCAACCTGTTATAGCGCAACAATACACTTTCAATACTGTTGAAATCACTGGCAACCAGCGGATTGAGGCCGCAACGATCCTATCTTACATTGGAATCGCCCGTGGTGAACGCGTGTCCGCGGCCCAATTGAATGACGGTTATCAGCGTCTTATTGAGAGTGGGTTGTTTGAAAACGTCGAATTGATCCCACAAGGTGGCCGTTTGGTAATCAATGTGGTTGAATTGCCGACCGTTAACCGAATTAATATCGAAGGCAACAATCGTATTGATGATGATGCGTTGCTTCCTTTGCTTAGATCTGCGCCGCGTCGCGTATTTAACGCCACAATCGCAGAAGACGACGCCGCTCGAATTACCCAAGCCTATGTTCAATCTGGGCGTCTAGCCGCGACTGTTGAACCACGGATCATTCGGCGTTCTGACAATCGTGTTGATCTCGTGTTTGAAGTTACCGAAGGACGGACCGTTGAAATCGAGCGGCTGAATTTTGTCGGAAACCGCGCCTATTCAGATCGCCGTTTGCGCAACGTTCTTCAGACCAAACAGGCTGGAATTTTCCGTCAAATCCTCTCGAGCGACACATTCATCGCGGATCGTCTTGAGTTCGACCGCCAAGTCTTGTCAGATTTTTATAGCTCTCGTGGGTACATCGATTTCGAAATTCAGTCCGTGAACAGTGAACTGTCGCGTGAACGCGACGGTTTCTTTATCACTTTTAATATTCGTGAAGGTCAGCAATTCAGCTTTGGTGAAATTACCACCAGCAGCAATTTGCCCGAAGTCGATATTGACCAGTTCCAAGAGGCACTGCGCACGCGCTCCGGGTCGACCTATTCCCCGATCGAGGTGGAAAACTCTATTTCGCGGCTAGAAGCCTTGGCGCTTCAGTTGGGTCTAAACTTCATTCGCATTGAGCCGCGTATCTCACGCAATGATCGCGATCTCACACTTGATGTTGAATATGTTCTGTCACGTGGCCCACGTGTTTTTGTTGAGCGTATCGATATTGAAGGCAACACCACCACTTTGGACCGCGTCGTGCGCAACCAATTCCGTTCTGTCGAGGGGGACCCCTTTAATCCGCGCGAAATTCGTGATGCCGCAGAACGTATTCGCGCAATCGGCTTTTTCTCAAATGCTGAGGTGAACGCACGCGAAGGCTCGTCGCCTGATCAGGTTTTGGTTGATGTGAACGTCGAAGAGCAACCCACCGGTAGCCTGTCATTTGGGGCAAGTTATTCGCAGGATGATGGCGTCGGGGTAAATGTTGGGTTTTCTGAGCGTAACTTCTTGGGACGGGGGCAAAGCATAGGTTTTAACGTTTCCACGGCAAGCAGCGATCAATCTTTTGAATTTAATTTTGCCGAGCCTAATTTGCTGGGTCGCGATCTGCGGGCAGGTATTCAACTATCGTATGATACCAGTGAAAATAGTAACTCGGACTACTCTTCGCGTATTTCTAGAATATCTCCGACGCTTTCATTCCCGGTCGGCGAAAGAAGTCGACTGCAACTGAGATATGCGCTTCAGAACGCAAGCGTTTTCGATGTAGACGTCGGTGCTGCGATCCCGTCTCGGATCTTGCGGGCAGAGGAAGCGTTGGATGACCTTTGGACAAGTTCCATTGGCGCGACATATAGCTTCGATTCACGCGCAACCGGACTTAGCCCAGATTCAGGCGTTGTGCTGCGTTTTGGTGCTGATATCGGTGGACTGGGTGGAGACCGTGAATTTGTTAAGCTAAACGCAGCGATTGGCGGTGAAACACGTATCTTTAACGGTGATGTTGCTTTGCGTGCTGAGTTTGAGGCAGGTGCATTGCACATGATTTCTGGCAACAGCACGATTACGGAACGCTTTAGAATTGGCTCAAGATTACTGCGTGGCTTTGAGGCCAACGGCATTGGTCCACGTGACCTTGGCGCAACCAACCAGAACGCTTTGGGCGGAAATTTCTTTGCTGTCGCACGGTTTGAGGCGGATTTCCCAATCGGTATTCCCGAAGAATACGGTGTGCGCGGCGGTCTGTTCCTTGATGTTGGTTCGTTGTGGGGGCTGGATAATACCGAAGGCGCAGTCGCTGGGACATTTGTGGATGATAGCGCAAATCTACGTGCGGTTGTCGGGTTCTCTATCTTCTGGGAAACTCAATTAGGGCCGTTGCGCTTTAATTTCTCACATCCGCTGAAACAAGAAGACTATGACCGCGATCGCAGCTTTGACTTGACGATTTCGACGACGTTCTAAGATGCGGTTTTTGCGCCAACTTCTGCTGATGTTTGTTGTGCCGATTTGGTTTGGCGCAACAAATGCGGCCGTTGGGCAAGTATTGACCGTTGATATTGAACGCGTTTTTTCACAGGCCGACAGTTGGCATACAGTGCTCGAGCAATTGGCAGCAGAAAGCGAAAACTTACGAGAGGAAAATGCGCAAATTGACCAGCAGCTTTCAACTGAAGAACAAGAGCTGACTGAGTTAAGAGCAACTTTAGATCTGACTGAATTCAGACGCATCGCGGATGATTTTGATCGCCGGGTTACCGAAATCAGAACCGCCCAAGCCGCCAAAGTACAACGCTTGGCGCGGCAACGCGAAGGTCTGAGACAATCTTTCTACACAGACATCATTCGTCCTGTATTGGGCGAACTGGCTCAAGATCGTGGTGTTGATGTTATATTGGACCGGCGTTCTGTTTTACTTGTGGTACAGGACAGCGATATCACCGACGTCTTGATCGCTGAGATCAATCGCCGAGCATCTATCGAAGAACTGGATGCGATTGACCCTCAAAATTCCCCAGAAGACGCGCCAACTGTATCTACAACAGATGAGTAGAGGCATCTTGTTTTCAAATAACTGAGTTGTTACTCAGGGAGTGACACGCCCTTCTGCAAGAAAGGACCCAAAAATGGCCGCGCAGATTACCGAAGCTGATCTAGACATCATTCAGCGGATTATCCCACATCGTTACCCTTTTCTGTTGATTGATAAGGTACGTGATATCGTTTCCAGCGAAAGCGCTGTTGGTATTAAAAACGTCACCTACAATGAACCACAGTTTCAGGGGCATTTCCCCGGCGCGCCAATTTTCCCAGGTGTGATGATCATCGAGGCGATGGCGCAAACGGCTGCGGTTATGGTTGGCGTTACGCTTGATTTGATTGATAAGCCTCTTTTGGTTTATTTCATGAGCGTGGATAAAACCAAATTCCGTCGTAAGGTTGTTCCGGGCGATGTTTTGGAACTGCACGTCAAAGTGAAACGCGCTGGCACAAAAATCTGGAAGTTCGAAGCAACGGCTAAGGTCGGTGACGAAGTTGCGGCGACAGCTGAATTCGCTGCGATGATTGACCTGTTGGAGGAATAACCCAGATGGGGATTCATCCAACCGCAAACATCCACGCGAGCGCCGTTGTCGAAGACGGCGCAACCATTGGTGAAAATGCCATCGTTGGCCCGTTCTGTGTGATCGGATCAGATGTTGTACTTGGCCCTCGGGTCGAAGTGAAAAGCCATGCCGTGGTCACAGGTTGCACCGTGGTTGGTGAAGACACGGTAATTTTCCAGTTTGCCAGTGTTGGTGAAATTCCACAGGATCTGAAGTTCAAAGGTGAAAAAACGCGCCTTGAGATCGGAAAACGCAATCGCATTCGTGAAGGCGCGACCCTGAACACCGGAACCGAAGGCGGCGGTGGTCTTACCCGTGTGGGCGATGATTGTCTGTTTATGACGGGCGCACATGTGGGCCATGACGCCATTGTGGGGGATCGCGTTATCGTTGCGAACCAATCCGCGCTGGCAGGTCACTGTGTGGTTGCGGATGATGTGATTATTGGCGGGTTGTCCGGTATTCATCAGTTTGTTCGGATCGGTCGCGGTGCAATTATCGGCGCTGTCACAATGGTAACCAATGACGTCATTCCTTATGGGCTCGTTCAAGGGCCGCGCGGTTCACTTGATGGGCTCAACCTTGTTGGGTTGAAACGCAAAGGTGTAGCGCGCTCTGACATTACGGCGTTGCGTGCAGCATTTCAGATGCTCGCACAAGGCGAGGGGGCGTTTATCGAACGTGTTAACCGTTTGGGCGGCGAAACCGATAGTGATTATGTGCAGGAAATCGTGCAATTCGTATTGGGCGATAGCGATCGTTCCTTCCTGACGCCGGGTTAATTTATGTATGCAATTATCGCCGGGCAGGGCGTGCTGCCGTTGAATGTTGCGCAGGCTCTGCATGGAACTGACACAACCTTTATATGGTGTTGTCTTGAGGGCTTTGAAAACGATGCGCCGTTTGATGCGGCGTTGATGGTTTTCAGAATTGAACAATTGGGAACCTTTCTATCAGAATTGAAATCGGCTGGGGTGACCAAAGTTTGTTTTGCCGGTGCTATGCATCGCCCCGCGCTTGATCCATCAGCGATAGATGCGGCCACGATGCCGCTGGTGCCCCGCATGATGGCTGCACTACAGGCTGGCGACGATGGGGCGCTGCGCACCGTCATTCAGTTTTTTGAAGAGGCCGGTTTTTCTGTTGCGGCCCCGCACGAACTCGCCCGCGATCTTTTGCCTGCGTCTGGTGTGCTGACACAAAACGGCCCCAATGAGCGTGACCAGAACGACATCGCACGGGGGCATCAGGTGTTGGATGGTCTTGCTGCATTAGATCTTGGTCAAGGATGTGTGGTGCAGCAGGGGCAGGTGATCTCAATCGAAACCTTGCCCGGCACCGATTGGATGCTGTCTCGACTTGCTGATGCACCTTTTGCGGCGCGGCCCAAACCTACAAACGGGCGCGGCGTTTTTGTCAAAAGACCAAAGGTTGGCCAGGACCTGCGCATCGATATGCCGGTGATTGGCCCAAATACCGTCGAAGCGGTGAGCAATGCAGGGCTCGGTGGAATTGCGATCAAAGCGGGCGGTGTGATGGTGCTTGAGCGCGAAAAAACCGTTGAACTGGCGAACGCTGCTGGGTTGTTTATCTTGGTGCAGGATTGATGCGGTTGTTTCTGATCGCTGGCGAAGCATCGGGGGATAAACTTGGTGCGGCGTTGATGGTGGGGTTAAAGGCGCTACACCCTGAAATCGAATTCCTCGGCGTCGGTGGCCCATTGATGGAAGCCGAAGGTTTGCAAAGCCAATTTCCGATGACGGAGCTTTCGGTCATGGGGATTGCGGAAATTGCGCCGAAGTATTTTCATCTTAAACGCCGTATTCGTGAAACTGCTGAGGCCGCTATTGCGGCAAGGCCAGATGCGGTGGTTTCGATAGATAGCCCTGATTTTTCGCTTCGTGTGGCCAAACTGATTAAACTGTCCAGTTCCATTCGAACCGTGCATTACGTGGCCCCAACCGTTTGGGCATGGCGGCCTGAGCGCGCCGAAAAAATGGCGAAGGTCATTGATCAGGTTTTGGCGCTCTTCCCGTTTGAGCCCCCTTTTATGGAAGCCGCTGGGATGCGGTGCGACTTTGTTGGGCATCCAGTTGTGGCGGAACCCAAGGTAACGGTCGAGGAGGTGGCTGCGTTTCGCACGCAGTATCAATTGGAAGATGATACGCCTTTGATCCTTGCGTTGCCCGGATCACGCAAGGGGGAGGTCTCGCGCCTCTCAGATGTGTTTGGTCAGGCGCTTTCTGAGGTTAAGCAAAAACACCCAAAGGCCCGTGTGGTGCTGCCCATGGCGCATGGCGTGGCGGGTATTGTGCCAGATTTGGTGCGCCATTGGCCGATCGAGCCAATCCTACTCAATCCGACGGGGATGGATGTCATTGAATTTGCGATGCTCAAACGCGCAGCTTTTGCTGCAGCGGATGTTGCCTTGGCAGCGTCAGGCACCGTATCACTTGAGCTCGCAGCCACCCAAACGCCGATGGTGATCGCTTATGATATGAATTGGATCACCCGTCAGATCGTTAAGCGCAAACTGCTGATCGATACTGTGACGTTGGTCAACATCGTTAGCGAAACGCGTGTTGTGCCTGAGTTTTTGGGCGAAAACTGTCAGCCAGCGCCAATTGCCCAAAGCCTGATTGAGACCTTAGCAGACCCATCGCAGCAACAAGACGCAATGAACGTGACAATGCAGCGTCTTGGTCAAAATGGAGCGGCCCCAGGCATCAGAGCAGCCCAAGCTGTCTTAGACGGCATTTACGACACCAAGAGTGATTAACTATCGTCGAAACAAACGATTATAGAGATTGATAGGCAGGCTTTTGCCCCGAGCCGACTTCGCGAATTTGGTCATTGAGTTCAGCAATTTGACGATTGTGCCGGTTATATTTTCTTCATCCAGTTACCAGCATCGTTCGGGCCTATCTGATCTTTTGTTACCAGAATATTCGAGGGGATCTGGTCACGGTGGTCGAAAGCAATACCACATTGGGTTGATTAGGCCCCCGTAGATCTACGAAACGAAATCGCGTGTGCATGACTAAGCGGGTGAGTGGCGTGAGCTTTTCACAAGTTGCGAGGGCTGCGCAAGAAGTAGTCGCTGCCAGAATACGGGGCGAATTTAAGTCTCTAAAGTGGGTGAGGTTTAGTCTACCTTAGCTTCTAAGCCTACATTTGATATATTCAGCTGTTCAAATCGGCAGTTTGTTTTGGCTGATGAGGGCAGTGAGGGAGCTTGTCCACCGTATGTGAACAACTTGATTGAATGGCCCTGTCGTATGTTTCAAAGTAATAGAAATGCTAGCATGTAACTTAGCAGCATAACGGCCCCAATCAAAGCTAACCAGCCGAGAACAAGATACAAATCCCTAAAGCGGTTAGCGAAGTGCTCATGCAGTTCTGCACGACCTCGATTTGGTTTGCGCCCTATGTGATCAAGTATCTGTGGAAAAATTGCTGCCGATACATGGGCGATACCGATCGGAAGCAGAAGAAAAATAATGCTAATACCAACAACACTGCCTGCCACGCCTAGACCTGTCCAAGCATAAGAGGAAGCCTCAGTAATTGTCATTAAAATGACAGCAGTGCATAGCAATGTATTGAGGCCCATTAAGACCGCACCGATCCGCTGTACGGGGGTCTTTGGTGCCGACCTCGCAAGAAAATACAAAATACGCATGACATTAAAGTCCTTTATGGCTGTGGTGCATTGATGCCTTGTGTAGAATAGCGGTTATTGGCGAAAAACGCAGTATTTAGTGCTCTGGAATGTATAAACGATTTGCCCCCTAAATGCGGGTTGCATGAAACCGAAAGGGATCTGTTTTTCATACAAGCTACTCAAATCTGAGCGCGACACTCGTCTAGAAAAGCCCTTACTAGGTGAGTTTCATGAACAGTATTCGTTTGCGCGATCACAATTTTGAAGCGTCCAATATCTTGTGCGAGCGGGCGTGCTACAATGCTATCCCCTTTGATCGAATAACCTTGTTCTGGTGGAAATCCGACCAGCGTAAATCCCATTCCTTTGCCAACATAGGCCTGCACTAATTCCCGTGACTGCGACGTCAGAGGGACTTCTGGATTGAGCCCCGCTGCTTTCAACAGATCGAGATAACTGGGACCAGGGCCAGCGCGTGATACCGCGATGTAAGGTATATTTGACAAATCGCTCAGCTGCACGTTCTTCGCATTCGCTAAAGGATGTGCTGCCGGAAGCAACACCAATGGTGGTAACTCTTTAAGGGTTTCGATGAGATAACGTTTAGGATCAAACCCCTGATCAAAGACCAAGAGTGAATCGACGTCACCGGAATCTAGCGCGGCTACAAGACTCGGAAAGTCATCTTCGATCACTTCGATGCGAACGCCCGGGTGTTTTTCACGAAAGGTCAGCACTGCCGGGAGAATAATTTTCTGTGCAATTGCATAATGCGTACCGATCACGATGCTACCCGCTTTACCTTCGGCCATTTCAGTTGCGCGTTTTCCGAGTGTATTCGCCCGAGTTAACAAATCTTCCGCTTCTGACGCAAACTCAACTCCGAGGCGGGTTAACCTCATCCCTCGGGCAGGAAAGCGGTCAAATAACATCAGCCCGGTTGTCGCTTCAAGTTTATCGATTGCCGCCGAAATCGCAGCTGCTGAGACATTTAAGTTTCTCGCTGCTTGCGCGATACCCCCACATCGTGCGGTTTCGGACAGAAATGCAAGCTGGCGCAAAGTAAATTTAACCATCAGAAAAATCTCTCTTTTGGGTAAATTAATTCAGTTTTTGCGATCTATGGCAATGCTCTAATCTACAACGAGGAGAAAACAGGAGCAATTCAATGGACATCAGGCCACTCACCGGCGGACTAGGGGCAGAGATATTTGGGGCCGATATCAGAGACGGTGCGCAATTTGAGGCAATTCACGAAGCTTTTGCCAAGCATTCAGTCATCGTCCTCAGAGGGCAGAGCGTAAGCCCGGATGAGCATCTTGAGTTTGCCCGACGTTTCGGTCCGATTAACATCAACCGTTTCTTTAAGCCAGTACATGGGTATCCCGAGATAGCTATGGTCCTAAAAGAAAAGGATCAGAAAGATGCCGTTGGTGAAGGTTGGCATACTGATCATTCCTATGATCAAATCCCTGCAATGGGTTCAATCCTATCTGCCCTCGAGATGCCTCCCTATGGTGGTGATACGCTCTTTGTTTCGATGGGGGCTGCTTATGATGCTCTGTCGCCTGTGATGCGCGAATTCCTTGGCGGATTGTGGGCCGTGCATTCGTCTCGGCATGTCTTTGGTGTCACAACGCTCGACAGCGAAGCCGCCAAGAGCGGTAGGCTCAGTAATGCTTCAGCCGCCACTCAGGACGCGCGCCATCCGCTAGTCATAACTCACCCATTAAGCGGACGTCGTGGGTTGTTCGTGAACCCGGTTTTCACAACCCATATCGAGGGGCTTAATGCTGAAGAGTCTGCCGCAATTCTCGAGTTTCTTTATGAGCATTGCAAACAACCTGAGTTTCAATGTCGCATTCACTGGCAGGCGGGTGATGTTACCGTTTGGGACAATCGGGCCACCTGGCATAAGGCGATCAATGACTATCATGGGTTTAGGCGTTTAATGCATAGAATTACGGTGGAAGGTGTCGCTTTGTCGAGTTAGGGTTCAAGCGTGGATCGCTTTGGTTTTGGTCGCGCGGTGATGTCAATTTAGACGTGGGGAAGGGAGCATTGGCTTGGCAAAGTATGCCAAAGCGGTGCAGCTATTTGGCGTTATCGTATTCTTCGCCGGTTCTATGTTCATAAATGGTGATCAAAGAGAACACTTGGCGGCGTTCAATGCTGCGTGCCATTCTGGTTGGGTCATTTCTGTTGGGTTTACATCACCAAGGCCTACGCTGGGAATAATCACATCCGCCTGAATGTTTTTTAACAACTCCAGAGATTGGGTCAGTGTGTGTTTGTCCCCACCGTGGCTTTGCATTACCAACGCGCGCCACGCTCCTTGATCTGGATATATAATATCCCCGACAAACAAATAGGTCTTTCCATGGGGCGAGACGTAGCGAAAGCAGGTGCTGTTATCTGTGTGGCCCGGCACATATATCACCTCAAGCCCACTTGGCTGCGTTTCAGTTCCATCTGGGGTTAATGCGAGATCAAGCGCAAGGTTTTCTGGGAAAAATTTATCCATTTTATAATGACCAGTCAGCGTGGCACTGAGATTGGATTTCACGTCATTTAGCGTATCAACGATATCATGGTTGTGGCTGAGATAGAGATGTTCAATCCCATCCATTGCAATGATTTTTCTATGGGTATCCACATTTTCAGGAACATAAATCAAATCACGACCTTGTCTGTGTTCAAGCAAATAAGCATGGGAACGCAATGTGCCAAAACGCATTTCGACTGGGGTTTGCCATAGATCTGGGTAAAGCTGTTTCATCTGATTAGCTCCTTTCTTTGTTGATAAGCGCGCGGCTGGTGATGACCGCTAACACAGCCACAATGCCAAATGTTGTAAAGATCCAGGTGGCCGAGTTCGAAATAGAAGACAGGTTTTCCACGTCGTTAAATCCACTTAGGTTACCGACCAGTCCCGCTAGAGCTGTGCCAAAAGCAACTGAAAACATCTGAACTGTTGAAAGGGCAGAAGCTGCCATATCCCGTTCATCTTCGGCGGCAAATGTCAGTGCAAAGGTATTGAGATGCGGCCAGCCAATTCCGATGCCAACCCCAAGCCCGACCAATCCAACCATAAGCGCGATAAGGACGGCTACGGATCCACTTGTTATGGGGGTCGCTATGGCAAGGATCATGCAAGACAGCAGCATGATAATGGGCCCCGCCATAATTGCGCGGTGTTTTGCGCGACCTGTGAAGCGTGCGGCGTATACTTCAGACCCGGCCCAACCAAAAGATACCATAGCCGCCACATATCCAGCCATCAAAGGAGACATGTCATGCAAGCGTTGCAGGAAATATGGCATGAAAAATTCCGCATTGATGCAAAAGATCAGCAGAGCCATAACGGCAAAGCTTAGAAATAATGGGTGTCCAGGGGTTGCGGTTCCGCGAGGGAAAAGTCGGGTATCGAGGGACGCTTCGCGACGCAAGAGCAGCACAACCAGCGATACTGAGATAGCGAACGATATCAATGATATGCCTGCCGACGGGGCGATGCTGCCTAACGAAATCACTAGAATGGACCCGGCTAAGAGTGCCAGCTGACCATAAGAAATCGATGCAGGAGGGGCATCGTCACGCGTTGCTTTGGGTAAAACGCGCAAGGTCAGTAAAACGAAAATAGCGACGGCGGGAAGCATGATGCCAAACCCCATACGCCATGCATTGATTTCAGCAAAAATACCGCCTACTGCTGGACCAAACAGCATCATAATGCCCCAAGTCCCCGATAAGAGCGCCATCGCCCGTGACCAGAGTTGCTCGGGATACACGAGTACAATCATGGAATAACACAGCGTAAATAAGATGCCTCCGCCAGCCCCCTGCACAACACGTGCCAGAAGCATCATTGGCATATTTACGGCCAATGCTGCGATTAAGCAGCCCATAGCAAAGATCACACCCGAAATCCCAAAGCCAACGCGTGCACCGGTACGGCGCAACAGTTTTCCGGTCACGGCTGCGCTTAGAATAGCGGCTAGTGTGGCCAGGGTGGAGGTCCAAGCATATAGTTCTTGACCGCCGATTTCAGTTACGATTGAGGGCAACATTGTCGCCGTGATGGTCAAATTGATTGCATGAAGTGCGATCCCACCTGATAACACCGCTGACACGACCGCATATTCGCCGCTTAGAATATCCCGCCATCCGCCGGGTTCTGCCGTTTTAGTATTTGGATCTGTGCTTGCCGACATTTTATTTTCCTATTTTGCAGGTTAATTTTTGGTGTTGTAGGCGTGATCGGGGTGATGTTGGGCCCATTCCTCCGGATCAAATCCTTCGACAGCAAAGGTGAAATTGGGCGGTATAGCGTTGGTGCGCAGGTGCTTAATGGCTTGGTAATCATCTGAGTTCCAAAAGGATTGTAGCGCTTGCATAGAGGGGAATTTGAACATGGTGAATTTTGCACCATCGCTCCATGATCCCTCATAGTGATCCATGAATTGATCAGTTTCCCCTGCGACCAGAAGTGTGCCGCCCCATTTCTCCATGATCGGGTGGGTCGCTTCGCCGTAAGCGTCCAGCGGCCCGTGACCTTCAGGCATGAAAGAACTGGCAATCAGATAAGCTGGCTTAGGTATCGACATGATGGTTTCCAATATTTGATTCGTGTTTCTTCTTGCATTGCTACTTCCTCAACTTAAGTTGAGGTCAATGGGTGAAAATGGAGAATTGAAGATGCACAACAAGGGGGGCTTGAGCGTCGGAGACGTGGCAGAGCGCAGTGGGATCGCGGTATCCGCAGTACATTTTTATGAACGAAAAGGTTTGATCGGTTCACTGCGTAACAGCGCAAACCACCGTCGTTATTCACCCACTGTCCTGCGTAAAATCGCGATTATCCAAGTGGCCCAACGCGCTGGGGTACCTTTACGTGAAATTGGTCAAGCGATGGAATTTCTTCCTGTGGAGGCCAAAGTTACTGTTAAGCATTGGGAAAAACTATCGTCTCGATGGACTGAAGAACTAGACGACCGCATCGCCCGCTTACAGCGTCTGCGCGACGGGATGGCTGGGTGTATCGGATGTGGATGTCTGTCGATTGATGTGTGCAAATTGGTCAATCCGGACGACCAAATGGGTAAAAATGGACCTGGACCAAGATTTCTCGAAGAAGATGCAGCTGATTACGACGTATGACATATAGTGGCCTATGCCTGTGAAGGACGCAGTAATTTGACCCTTACAGCGTAATTTTCCCGAAATTACCTTTGATACCTTTGTAAACCTTAATGAAAATCGCGGCTGGGAAAGAGGCGTTTTGCTTGTTCGCGAGGATGGCGGGCGCTTGATCGTTGAGGGCGGGGGGCATCGTCAGCCTCGGGGCGAGTAACGCCGATGGCATCGTCCATAGGATGGCCCAAATCTGTCAGGTGATGAGACATATCCTCGATGTTTTGCGCAATCAGATGTACGACGATGCCTTCGCGTTGCAGATATCCATTCACCCGTAATAATCTGCCACCCATCACGATCCGGCGGAATTGCTTATACACCTTAGGCCAGACGACAATATTGGATACGCCTGTTTCATCTTCCAGCGTTAGAAAAATTACACCAGATGCGGTGCCAGGGCGCTGGCGAGTGATGACAAGACCGCAGACGCTGGTACGGCCCAGAGGTACGTGTTGCAGTTGATCATGTGGTGTCAGGCCGAAGATCACAGGGCGCAAAAGTTCCATGGGGTGGGCGCGCAGGGTCAGGCGGGTTGAAACGTAATCCTCAACGACCTCTTCGCCCAGATGCATGGTGGGCAGGCTGATAGTGGGTTCGTGGATACTTTCGCCGTCAATAGGATCGCTGAACAATGGCAACGGTGTTTGGCTGCGGATTGCTTTCACTCGCCATAGCGCTTCACGCCGCGTAAGCCCCATGCTTATAAAAGCATCGGCCTCGGCCAAACGTTCTAGCACTGCTGGCGCTACGCCAGAACGCAACCAAACGCTTTCGGGATCTGGATAACCGTTGCCGCGTGCTGCTTCGATCCAACCGGCATCTTCTTCGCGGAAACCTTTGATTTGGCGAAACCCTAAACGCATGGCTAAAACGCCATCCATGCGGCGTTCAAGCGCATTATCCCACGCGCTGGCATTGACGCAGATTGGTCGGACTTCGACCTGATGCTCGCGGGCGTCGCGTACGATCTGGGCTGGGGCGTAAAACCCCATCGGTTGGGAATTCAGCAAAGCACAGGCAAAGATCGCGGGATGATGGCATTTCAGCCAGGCGGAAACATAGGCCAGCATGGCAAAGGCTGCGGCGTGGCTTTCGGGGAAACCATACTCGCCGAAGCCTTCGATCTGGCTGAAACACTGATTGGCAAAGGCTTCGGTATAGCCACGATCAAGCATGCCATTTACGAACCGATCACGGAAGGTGCCAATGGTCCCCATCTTGCGGAAGGTCGCCAGAGATCTGCGCAATTTATCGGCCTCTTCCGGGGTGAAGCCCGCGCCGACCACAGCGATCTGCATGGCTTGTTCCTGAAATAAGGGTACACCAAGGGTTTTGCCCAGAACATCGCGCAAGGCCTCTGATGGAAATTTGGTCTTTTCGCGCCCTTGCCGTCGATTAATATAAGGATGCACCATGCCGCCTTGAATTGGGCCGGGGCGTACGATGGCAACCTCAATCACCAGATCATAAAATTTGCGCGGCTCCATGCGAGGCAAGAAGTTCATTTGCGCCCGGCTTTCGACCTGGAACACACCAATCGCATCGGCCACACACAACATGTCATAGGTCTCAGTATCATCTTGAGGTACGGTTGCGATGCTCAAATTCTGGTGTTCATGTTGTGTCAAAAGATCAAAGCTTTTGCGGATACAGGTCAGCATTCCAAGGCTAAGAACATCAACTTTCAGGATGCCAAGCGCATCGATATCATCTTTGTCCCATTCAATAATCGTACGATCTTCCATGGCGGCGTTTTCAATTGGGCACAGCTCATCTAGGCGTCCTTTTGTGATGATAAAACCACCGACGTGTTGTGATAAATGACGGGGAAAGCCGATGATTTCGCCGATCAATTTTATCGTTTGGGCAAGGCGACGGTCGTTTAAATCTAAGCCCAATTCGCGAATGCGTTCAGGGTCTGCCCCGCCATCCGACATCCCCCAAATCTGACCAGATAATCCGGCGGTGATATCCTGTGATAGACCCATAACCTTACCCACTTCGCCAATGGCTGCACGAGACCGGAAATGAATGACCGTCGCACAGAGGCCAGCCCGGTGGCGGCCATATCGCTTATAGATCCATTGGATCACTTCTTCGCGGCGCTCATGTTCAAAATCTACATCAATATCCGGTGGTTCCCCCCGGTGTTCAGAGACAAAACGTTCCACCACCATGGTAATCGCTTCGGGGCTGACGTCGGTGATGCCCAACAGATAACAAATGATCGAATTTGCAGCTGATCCGCGCCCTTGACACAGAATGCCCTGACTGCGCGCGTACTGGACAATATCATGCACGGTTAGGAAATAAGCGGGGAATTTGAGCTTAGCGACCAGTTTCAGTTCCTTCTCCAACTGCGCTTTGGCTTTTTCAGTTGCCCCTTGCGGATAGCGCTTGACGAGTCCCGTGCGCGCCAGACGTTCCAGGCGCACCATGGGGGTTTCACCATCGGCGATCTCATCGGGGTATTCGTAGCTTAGCTCACTGAGATCAAAGCCACAGCGCGCAACGATTTCCATTGTGCGTCTGATTGCTGCCGGATGATGGCGAAACAGACGCGCCATATCTGTATGCCCTTTTAGGCGGCGTTCGGCATTAGGCAAAGCACGGGTGCCTATCTGATCAATGGTGATGTGGTGGCGCATGCAGGTCAGAACATCCGCCAGCTGTTTGCGTTTCCCGTGGTGCATCAAGATATCGCCGACAGCCACCATCGGTGTCGAACAACGCAAGGCCAGATCGGCGCAGGCTGTAAAGTAGCTCTGATCACTGCCATCATATTGCGGAGCGGCACCTAGAAAAACATGCCCGGGAAAATGACGTTGAACTGATTGAATATCGTGTGGCGCCGTTTTTAGATCGCGGGGCAATGCAATCAGGATTATCCCAATGCCATGCTCCATCATATCCTTTAGATCAAGATGACACTCTCCTTTGGGGGCACGCCGTTTCCCTAAAGTCAGAAGCCGTGTCAGGCGCTGATAGGCTGCACGATTTGTTGGCAGAGCCAGCCATTCGACATTGCTGTTACGTAACACCAGACGGCAACCCGTGATTAATTTGGGTAGGGCTGCGTCGGGGGTCTCTTCTTTTAGGACTCTTAGCGCCGAATAGGCTCTCACGACACCGGCCAGAGAATTGCGGTCTGTGATTGCAATTGCACCCAGGCCCAGACTTGCAGCACGGGTGATCAGTTCTTCCGGGTGGGAGGCTCCGGTCAGAAACGTAAAATTACTTGTGGCGCAGAGTTCAGCATAGGTCATGCAAACTCTCCTTGCACGAACCAGGCCGGATTTTGCGGCGTGAAAAACAGCCAGAGCCTGCGTCCCTGTCGTGTTTCGACCCGCCAATAATCGCGCACCCCTGAACGCCAGTATTCATCTGCCATCCACCATTCCGGCGCAATACGTTCTGGGCCATGTCTGCGTCCGATGGTTAAAGCCATACGCCGCCAGTAAAAATGATCAGGTGGTTGTGGTGTATGGCCCGCAATGGCTTCTGGTGGAAATAGATGAAGTGGGCGAGGTCGTGACATGGTCCATGCGTCATCCGCCTTAGAAAATGCTGCCGGGGCAATAATAAAACTGCGTTCAGGAATATGGCTGTCAGCGGGCAGAAAACGTTGGATGCTTTCTAAGCCGATCCGCGCCCCCAATCGTGTGATCAGATCATCAAGCTGATCTTTCCCGCTGTTTGAAACATGGCTGATTTGTTGTACGGGCAGCGTTTCCACCTGAGTTGCCATTAGCCGTAATTGATCAATGCCAAACCCTGCATCGACATCATCCACACCGCGTTGAAACAGCGGCAAAATACGCGCAGAGTCATGTAATGCGCGAGCCAAGCGCAGCTCAACCTCCTGCGCTTCACGATCAACGCGGCGCAGGGTCAACACTAACACGCGCGCCCCAATACCGTCTGCAGCCAGCTTATGACAGAGCTGGGACAACAGGCGTTCGACCCCGGCCATGACATCGGCACAG
Organism: Cochlodiniinecator piscidefendens; assembly: GCF_011326755.1. Lineage (GTDB taxonomy): Bacteria > Pseudomonadota > Alphaproteobacteria > Rhodobacterales > Rhodobacteraceae > Cochlodiniinecator > Cochlodiniinecator piscidefendens. The sequence goes on from NZ_JAAOIE010000001.1 coordinate 123,242, forward strand.
AGACCAATTGGCTCTGGCAATGTCATACGCACAGCGTAATGGGGGGGATCTTTCAATGGCGTGATACTTTCAGGTTGAACCCCAAGAACCTGATCCAATCGCAATAGTAAATTTGTACCAAAACGCCGGGCGAGAGGCCCGCGTTCCGTAGCGATGAGATCACCGATTGATCGAAGGCCAAGCCGCTGTAGTGCTACATCTGTTTTGTGGTCAATTCGCAAAGCGGCGACAGGCAAAACCGCAAGGGTGGCCTGCATGTCATCGGGCACGGGGGCATCACTATAATGTGCCAACGCCCAAGCTGCTCCGCGGCTGGTTCCTACCCCGAAACACGCAGTAATGCCTGCATGCGCCAAGCGTTGCTGCATATCCGAAATCATGGTGGCTTCATTGCCAAAGAGATGGGTGGAACCCGTGGCATCAAGAGTCAGCCCGTCATTTCCTTCCAGTCCGATCCAAGGAGAATATCGGTTTGCCCATCGCCGCAGTGTCCGCAAAAAATGCTGATCTGCGTGCGGATCAGCAGGCATGCTGTGTAGGCTTGGGCAAAAGGCACAGGCATCTGAAAACGGCATACCTCGGTACAAACCCTGTTGTTCAGCGGCTTTGTTCAGGCAATAAATTCGATTGGCGTTGTTTTCCTTTAGAGTCAGGACAAAAGGCCCATCTATTGGACGTGCCCGCAGAATCCGGTCACTTGCCAGGCGGGGAAACCACAGCGAGACGATCTGCCGGGTTGGCTTGATTTGGGTTCCAACAAACATACCAATCACATAATGTTCCTGATTTGTTCTTAATAAGTGACCACCGCATGAGAGTCGAGTCAGACCTTTCGGAATCAAACACCGGATTGCACCGCCAGCGGGTCTCAGCTGCGTTGCTGCCCATTCCGTCAGGAATGACGCAAAGCCCAGTTGTACCACCCGTCTTTGCCGCCAATTGCAATCGTCGCCCGGCTGTCAGATCAAGCGGTTGATCAAGCTCAACAATTACCGAGGGGACACTGCCATCGCGCAAGGCTTCCTCCATCATAGCCAAGCCTTCCATCTGATCTTTGACCTGAGCCAGTAAGATGCGAGAAGGGCTGCAAAACGCAGACAATCCAGCCGGATTTAGGCGATCCGAACGCCACGCCTGACGTATCCAAAGCGTGTATTCCGAGCTTTGCCCTGCAACAATCGCACAAAAATTCAACGCCGCATTACCACAAATTTCGTGAACACGGGCCTTGCATAGAGGGAAATGAAAAGTGAGATCAGGTAACATAAACACACCCTAAAGGAACGCGTTCCCCATTTCAATTTGGTGTAGCGCGGTCTTTTTAAGCTTTCACAAAATATTCAATCGCCGCGCTAAGGTCGTATATGGGCACCCTGCGTTTTCATCCAATGACTATTTTGGGCAGTGGACGGTTACCATCGAAAATTTACACGGGCGCGCAACCGGTTTGGGCCTGTCTTGCATTCATGCGGCGTTGCTGAGAAAGTCTGTTAAGAAAAACATGTAGTATCAACTTGAATTAATTACAGCCGAGAAATGCTTTCTTAAGTTTAACTTTATTGGAAAATACAATCGTATGACTCTGACACGGCGCAACACGTTAAAAATGGGCATCGCTGCTTTACTTGCAAATGTCGCAAGTAAAACCTCGGCCCAAGACATGACCGGAACAAAGGTCGTTGTGGTGGGGGCAGGGATTGCAGGGCTGGCTGCCGCAAAACAGTTACAATTGCAGGGGGCAGAGGTTCTTGTGATGGAGGCTGGCGACTATATCGGTGGGCGCATTCGCACGGATATGAGTTTAGGCGCACCCTTTGAATATGGCGCAGGATGGATACACGGACCAAGCGGAGAAAATCCAATTCAGGACCTCGCGCAGCGGGTCGATGCAAACACCTTTGTCACCGACGATGACAGCCTTGAGGTTTTTGATATACACGGGGAGCCGCTTACAAATGAAGATTACGAACGTCTTGATGACATGTATGTCAGCTTGCAGCGAAAGCTTTATTCACGTGTAGGTCGTAGGGACACACGTAGTATTCATGAGGTTATCGAAGACATTGAACCGGATGTATTGAATGATCCCATGGGGCGTTGGATGTTATCCGCGTTTACAGAATTTGATATCGGGGCAGGGATCGAAGATATCTCTGCTGCGAACGCTTTTGCGGATACGGCCTTTGACGGCGAAGACGTAATCTTAACCGGAGGGTATGATACCATCTTAGCGCCCCTCATTGATGGGCTTGATATTCGATTGAACAGTGCTGTCTCACAAATTTCGTATGGCGAAGATGGTGTTGAAGTGGATGGCATTCATGCAGATTACGTGATTTGCGCTGTGCCGTTGGGGGTATTAAAGGCGGGAAAAATTGACTTCATTCCAGCGCTGCCGCAAACCACTCAGAGCGCGATCGATGAGATCGGCTTTGGCACAGTTACAAAAATCGCCCTAAAGTTCGACAGGCCATTTTGGAATGCGGAAACTCAATATTTTGGAATTATGACCGAACCTAAAGGGCGTTGGAATTATTGGTTGAATTACCTCACATTTAGCAATGAAAATATCCTCTTAGGGCTTTCATTTGGTCAATACGCACCTATCGCAGATCGCATGACCCAAGATGAGATGACTGAAGATGCGATTGAGGTACTTCGATCCGTTTGGGGGGATGCTGTCGGTACGCCTCAGACAGTGTTAACGACCCATTGGGCTGAAGATCCAAATTTCAAAGGAGCCTATTCTTACCCACAAGTCGGAGGCTCAATTGCTCAATACGATAGCTTTGGGGAGCCAATTGCGGATCGCTTGTTAATGGTTGGTGAACATACAATTTTTGACTATCACAGTACCACGCATGGTGCCCTAATGTCTGGTCGTAGAGCAGCCGTGGCCATTTCTGAGCTGTAGAGATAACGAGACCGGCAAGTTGGCCAAGGCGGCTTAGATCGTTTTATTCGATTTTGCAAAATTCGTTAATACCTTAATTCAACCGATATCCTAAGGGTAACGACTGCTTTTGGCAGGTGGTGTGCTTTGTAAACCTTTATCTAATTCGAAAACTGGAATCTGTACTCACTTAGGTCTGACACAGAGAGTACTGGTTCTGAAATGGTTACAGGCGTCATTCGAAATTGGGCCTGAATACCCCCCGGCTTACGCGCGCTTATCTTGCTTGATTTACTGGTTGGTGCGCAAGCGGGGGCGATCTTTCATTCCTTTCTTGTGAGGCTTGTTTTAGAGAGCGTGAATGTGCCCATTGAGGCCCTGAAGAGACGTTAGTGCTGGCGCTGTGTCATGCCGCGCAGCAGCTCCTCAATGACAGGAAGCGCCGCATGTGCGATTTTCAAAGTGACAGGATCTAAGCGCGCAGGGTTTCGAATTCGCCCACCCCAAAAACCACGCCGCCCGCCTGTTGGTGATACCGCTTGTGCTGTCGCCATTACACCCCCTGAGCCGGTGTGATAGACAATAATATCAGCTGCTCCGGTCGTAGGATGCATTTGCACGAGGATTAGATAATTAAAGCGTTGTTGGCGGGCGGTTTCTATTAAATTGGCCGCCCTGCCGTGGGTGCGAAGTTGTACGCCACCTACAAGCGGTGAAAAGTTACCAAGACTTTCCGCACGTTCGGCTAAATTCTCCCACAGCTCCATTTCTTCAGCCCCGGCTGTCTGTGGCGAACCGTAAACAGTACGCGCAAATGCAAAGCGCGCAGGAAGCTCGAAATGTTCCGGTGTCTGAGACGTTACAGGAATGGGGCGTGCATCACCAACAAAGCTTGGATTGTTACACGCACCAAGCAAGACGGCGAGGCACAGCATCAGTATGATTTTCATTGTTTCGATCCGGTTATGATTTAAAATGTGTAATATGCACATTTATCTTTTTGATTTGCGTTGTCAATGGGGGTGTGCAAAATGCACATATGCAATGGCTTGATCCAATCCTTAGACCTCTCGCCCGGCTTTCGATCCGCAAAGGGTGGTTGTTTCCAATTGTAGCGCAACGCTTGCGCCACGCTTATATTGAAGCAGCCGAAGCTTCTGCTGACGGTGGCGTGACGGATAGTAGAATTAGCATTGTGACCGGATTGCAGAGACGCGATATCGCACGATTGCGCAAAGAGGTTTCGCCGCCGCAAATTCAACGCCAGCCTTTGGCTGAGATTGTTGCGCGTTGGTGGGAGGACCCTTCTTATGACGTGAAGGGCATCCCAGCGCAGGGAGATGGCGTTAGTTTTACAACTTTGGCACGCAGCGTTCGCCAGGATGTTCATCCGCGCACGTTTTTAGATGTTTTGATTGAAAATGGTGCCGTTACGCAAGACGGCGAAAATGTTATCCTTCATACACGCAGTTACAAACCATTGTCAGGGTCAGATGATCAATTGGCGTATTTGGCGGCGAACGTAGGTGATCATTTGGAAACGGCTGTTTCAAATGTCGTGAGTGGAGCGGGCAACTATGACATGGCCGTACACTACGAAGGTTTATCTTCTGAATCGATCGAAAAACTGAACACCCACTATCGAAATCAGATGAAACACCTGCTTCACGAAATAGACACGATGGCGCGTTCGCTGCCTGACACTGCCAATGGACCCCATCGCTTTCGTGCAGGGGGATATTTTTTTAATGATCTACAGAGCAAGGCCGATTCAAATGATCCGTAAAATAGCTATTCTCGTTGTATTACTTGCCCTGACTGCATGCGTGTCCAGCACAGTGTCGCATACAAATGAATGCCCGCGCGAAGGTGGCATCGGTGGTACAGGAAACGGCTGCCCGATTGAGCAACCGCTGACTTCATAACAATTGTTTTACGGCTTAGTTCCCTTTCCAGATCCATCCACCGCCAAAGATGCGGCTGCTGTCTGGGTCGTAAAACACGCAGGCCTGACCGGGGGAGACGCCTTCTTCTGGGACAACCAATTCGACTTCGGCTTCTGTTGCTGAAATTGGGCGAATGATGGCGTCGCGTGGGGGACGGGTTGAACGTACCTTGACCATCACATGCCATTCTTTGCGGCTGGTAAGGTCTTCATCACCAAGCCAATTGATTTCACGCACAGGAACAACGCGCGTCGCGAGCATTTCTTTTGGCCCAACGATAACATGCTTTGCCTCGACATCCAGTTTCACAACGTAAAGCGGATCTGCCAGACCACCGATACCCAATCCACGGCGTTGTCCGACCGTATAATGCAGCACACCTTTGTGTTGGCCTAAAACATTGCCATCGACATCAACAATATCACCGGGCTCAGCGGCACCTGGGCGCAGCTTTTCGATGATCGCTGCGTAATTGCCATCGGGGACAAAACAGATATCCTGACTGTCGGGTTTATCTGCAACGGGCAGACCGAATTTCGCGGCCAAGGCACGCGTCTCCGCCTTTGACGGCAAATGCCCTAAAGGAAAACGTAGATAATCGAGTTGCTCTTGGGTGGTTGAAAAGAGGAAATAGCTTTGGTCGCGATTGGCGTCCGCCGCTGAATGCAATTCCGCGCCATTCTCACCCATTTTGCGTTGGATATAATGCCCGGTTGCCATGCAGTCCGCCTCGAGATCCTTGGCCGTGGCCAGTAGATCTTTGAACTTCACCCGCTCATTGCAACGAATGCAGGGTACAGGGGTCGCACCTGCAAGATAGCTGTCGGCAAATTCATCGATGACCGCGTCCTTAAAGATGTTCTCATAGTCGAGAACATAATGAGGAAATCCCATTTCTTGGGCGACGCGGCGCGCATCGTGAATATCGCGACCGGCACAGCAAGCACCCTTTTTCGCCAAAGCCGCCCCGTGATCATAAAGTTGGAGCGTAACGCCGACCACATCGTAGCCTTCTTCAGCCAGCTGCGCCGCCACAACAGAGCTATCAACCCCGCCTGACATTGCCACAACAACGCGGGTGTCTGCCGGGCTTTTTGCAAAGCCAAGAGAATTAAGGGGATGTGTTTTTGCGTCGACGGTCATCTGCGTGCTCCTGATATAGATCGGAATATATGAAAATGCGAACTAACAACAAGGGGCGGTTTCATCTTCTCTTAAGCAGCTTTGGGCAGATTCAGTTCAGATGTGAGAATGAGGGAAAAACCATGTTTCTGAAAAAAGTAGAAGGGCCGCGATCCGTAACTTTGCCTGATGGCACTATAATGACGCGCGCAGATTTACCACCACAGAAGACCAGACGCTGGGTCGCAAGCCGCAAAGCCGCCGTGGTAAAAGGAATCGCATATGGGCTGATTTCTGAAAAAGAAGCTGTAGAAAAGTATAATTTATCGTCCGAAGAATTAAACTCTTGGCGCGATGCAATTAGCAATTTTGGGGAAAACGCCTTGAAAACAACGGCATTACAACGGTATAGACAACCTTAAGTTGTTCCTGCTACCCTCCGAGTATAGTAACCGGGAGTTAACCATTTTTCGCCAAAGTTAACACTCGATAGGGGATACTAATGGAGAACAACAATGCGCGTATTGCTGGTTGAGGACGACCCAACAACAGCCAAAAGCATCGAGTTGATGCTGACACATGCGAATCTGAACGTCTATTGCACTGACATGGGCGAAGAAGGCATAGATCTGGCGAAACTATATGATTACGATTTGATCCTTTTAGATCTAAATTTACCTGACATGAATGGGCACGAAGTGCTGCGTCAATTGCGACTCGCACGCATTGATACACCTATTTTGATTTTATCTGGGGCGGATGATCCAGAAAATAAGATCAAAGGATTCGGTTTTGGTGCGGATGACTATCTAACCAAGCCCTTCCATCGGGAAGAATTGGTTGCGCGTATTCATGCGATTATTCGCCGATCCAAAGGGCATTCGCAGTCTGTGATCAAAACAGGCCGTATTTCCGTAAACTTGGATGCGAAAACAGTCGATGTCGAAGGTAAAACCGTTCATTTGACCGGTAAAGAATACCAGATGTTGGAATTGCTGAGCCTTCGCAAAGGCACAACTTTGACCAAAGAAATGTTTTTGAATCACCTATACGGTGGCATGGATGAACCAGAATTGAAAATCATCGATGTGTTTATCTGTAAACTTCGCAAGAAATTGACCGAAGCGACAGATGGCGAAAACTATATCGAAACGGTTTGGGGACGCGGGTATGTTTTACGCGATCCACAGCCTGTTGAACTCGCAGAGCCTATTGCAGTAGGCGCGTAAAATTTTGGTCCCCTAGGGCAGTTTCAGTTCCCTCCTGCTGAAACTGCCTATGGACCTTGTTGATCTAGCCTCATATCACAGAATAAACTGCGCTAAGGAGGGCTGTCTGTGACTATGACACCGATTGATCAATTGTCCGAACAAGAGGCAAAATCCGAGCTGGTTCAGCTCGAAAAGCAGTTGGATGCTGCCAACAGCGCATACCATCAAAATGATGCGCCCGAACTTTCAGATGCAACATATGATGCGCTTAAGCGTCGTAACGCTGACATTGAGGCACGTTTTCCGCACCTAAAATCAGAAGACAGCCCATCCGAAAAGGTCGGGGCTGCACCTGTCGAAGGTTTTGGAAAAATACAACATGCGGTGCGTATGTTATCCTTGTCCAATGCGTTTGATGATGAGGATGTCAAAGATTTTGATAAAAGCATTCGTTCTTTTTTAGGAATGAACGGCCCAGAGCCGCTATCCTACACAGCAGAACCTAAGATTGATGGCCTGTCGTTATCGTTGCGGTACGAAAAGGGCATACTGATCCAGGCTGCAACCCGTGGTGATGGTGCGACGGGGGAAAATGTTACCGCGAATGCGCGGACCATTTCCGATATTCCGCAAATCATAGACAACGCACCAGATGTATTGGAAATTCGTGGCGAAGTTTACATGAGCCATTCGGATTTTGAGGCATTGAATGAGCGACAGACCGAACGTGGCGGAAAAACCTTTTCCAATCCACGGAATGCGGCGGCCGGGTCACTACGCCAACTGGATGAAGAAATTACGCGCGCGCGTCCGCTTTTGTTTTTTGCCTACGCTTGGGGTGAAATTTCGGAGCCGCTCGCAAAATCCCAAACTGAAGCAATCGCACGATTGCAGGGTTTCGGTTTTTCCACAAATCCATTGACCAAAACCTGCGTTGGAACCAATGCAATGGTCGCCCATTATCGAAAGATCGAAGCGCAAAGGTCAACGTTAGGGTATGATATTGATGGCGTTGTTTACAAAGTTGATGACCTTGCATTGCAGGCCAGACTTGGATTTCGCTCGACAACACCGCGTTGGGCGATTGCACATAAATTTCCGGCAGAACTGGCATGGACCCGTTTAGAAGGGATCGACATTCAGGTCGGGCGTACAGGGGCTCTTTCGCCAGTTGCGCGTTTGCATCCCGTTACTGTCGGCGGAGTGGTGGTTTCTAACGCAACCCTTCACAATGAGGATTACATCAAAGGGTTGGATTCCAAAGGTGAAAACATTCGTGACGGCAAAGATATTCGTGTTGGGGATTGGGTGCAGGTCTACCGGGCGGGCGACGTCATTCCGAAAATTGCTGATGTAGATCTGAACAAACGGCCAGAAGAGACTAAACCATTTGTGTTTCCAGATCAGTGCCCGATTTGTAATTCCGATGCCATTCGCGAAGAGGGTGACGCCGTACGTCGTTGTTCAGGCGGGCTGATTTGCGCAGCGCAAGCGGTTGAAAGATTGAAACATTTTGTCGGCCGCTCTGGCTTTGACATCGAAGGGTTGGGTGCAAAGCAGGTCGAACAGTTTTATCAAGATGGTTGGGTCAAAGAGCCTGCAGATATTTTTCTGTTACGGGAAAAATACGGTTCTGGCCTGCAACAGCTTAAGAACCGAGAAGGCTGGGGCGAAAAATCGGCCGATAACCTGTTTCAAGCAATCGACCTAAAGAAAACCATTCCATTGAACCGGCTGATTTTTGCACTGGGTATCAGGCATGTTGGGGAAAATTCGGCAAAATTGTTGGCGCAGAACTATACGACATGGGATGGTTTTGAGGCTGCAATGAAAAACGCCACAGTTGGCAATGGGGCAGCATGGGACGCTTTGATGGCCATTGATGGGGTAGGTGCGGTGTTAGCTGCCTCCGTTGTGCAGGTTTTCCATCAGGATGCCGAAGCCGCATCCATCAAGCGTTTGACTGATTTGTTAACAATCGAAGATGTGGTGCCAACTGCCCCATCTGATAGTCCCGTTGCCGGGAAAATTGTTGTGTTTTCAGGTACGCTTGAAAAAATGTCGCGAGCCGAAGCCAAGGCAACAGCGGAAGCCTTGGGCGCAAAGGTTTCGGGATCCGTATCAGCTAAAACTGATTTATTGGTTGCGGGTCCGGGTGCCGGATCAAAGGCGAAGAAGGCAGCAGATCTTGGCGTGGAAACGATTGATGAGGATGGCTGGCTGTCCCTTATTGGCGCAGAATGACGGGCCGTCCTGAAATACTTTTTCCGCTGTTTGCGGGCTTGGACACGTTAGATGGTGTTGGCCCTAAGACGTCGAAACATTTTGAAGGTATCGCTGTAACAAAACCGCGTGACCTTTTGTTTACATTACCACATTCAGGAATAGATAGGCAGAAAAAAGACAGTATTCGCAATGCGATTGCGCCTTGTGTGATCACCGTCGAAGTAGAAATAACAGCGCATCATCCCGCGCGTGCTAAGGGGCGTCCATATCGCATTTCCGTTGATGATGCGCATGAGAGTTTCCAGTTGGTGTTCTTTCACGCGCGGTCTGATTATCTGGAAAAAACCCTACCGGTTGGGCAACGTCGTGTGGTTTCAGGAAAGCTAGAGGTGTTTGATGGGGTGGCGCAGATGGTGCACCCTGATCACGTGTTGGCTGTTGAAAAAGCAAATGAAATCCCTGCATATGAACCCGTATATCCGCTGACATCGGGGGTGACGCAAAAACTGATGGCAAAGGCGGTTGCGTCAACTTTGTCACGTACGCCTGATTTGTCAGAATGGATGGATAAGGCGCTAAAGACGCGAGAAGATTGGCCAGATTGGCATGACGCGATTAAAGCCGCCCACGCGCCGGAAACCAATGCTGATTTGGGGGCCGACACGCCAGCGCGTCAAAGATTGGCGTATGATGAATTATTTGCGCATCAACTGACTTTGGCGTTGGCGCGCACGGCGACCCGAAAGAAAAAGGGCATTGCAACGATCGGAACAGAACGCTTGCAGGCGCGTGTGCGTGCCGCGCTTCCGTTTTCGCCTACAGGGGCGCAGGAACGCGCAATTGCTGAAATCTCGACGGATATGGCGCAAGAAATACGGATGAACCGTTTGCTTCAGGGGGATGTTGGGTCAGGTAAAACGCTTGTTGCGCTGATGTCGTTGCTGATCACGGTTGAGGCTGGCGGGCAGGGTGTTTTGATGGCGCCGACTGAGATATTGGCGCGTCAACACCTCGAAGGATTACAGCCACTTGCAGAGGAGGCCGGCGTTGTTCTGGAAATCTTAACAGGCCGGGATAAGGGGGCGCAGCGCAAGGCAAAGCTGAAGGCGTTGTCTGAGGGAAATATCCATATTCTGGTGGGAACCCATGCGGTGTTCCAGAAAGACGTGGAGTTTTACGATTTACGCCTGGCTATCATTGATGAACAACATCGTTTTGGTGTGCGCCAGCGCTTGGAACTCGGCGAAAAGGGGCGCGCGGTTGATATTCTTGTCATGACTGCGACCCCAATTCCACGATCATTGGCCCTGGCGCAATACGGGGATATGGATGTTTCTGTTTTGGATGAAAAACCGCCGGGACGCCTGCCTGTGAAAACGGCACTTGTGTCCACCAGCCGTCTTGACGAAGTGGTCGATCATCTGGATCGCGCTATGGCCGAGGGACGGCAGGCCTATTGGGTTTGCCCGCTTGTCGGGGAAAGCGAAGTTGTTGATCTGACGGCTGCAGAAGAGCGCTTTAAACATCTACGCGCCCGGTTTGGTGAAGGAAAAGTTGGACTGGTCCACGGTCAAATGCCGCCTGCCGATAAAGATGCCGCAATGGCCAAATTCGTTTCGGGTGAAACAAAGCTGTTGGTTGCCACAACCGTGATCGAAGTCGGGGTCAATGTACCAAATGCGTCAATTATGGTGATTGAACGTGCCGAAATTTTCGGCCTCGCGCAATTGCATCAGTTGCGTGGACGTGTCGGGCGGGGCGCGGCGGAATCCACATGTTTGATGATGTATCAGGCGCCGTTGTCTGAGACTGCACAAAAACGGTTAAAAACCCTGCGTGACACCGAAGATGGGTTTGTGATTTCAGAGGTTGATCTGGAAATGCGCGGTGCAGGTGATGTGATCGGTACTGCGCAGTCAGGTTTGCCAAAATTCCGTATTGCTGATCTTGAACGCAATGCTGGGTTGATGGCGCTGGCCCAACAAGACGCGCGTGTTTTACTTGCTGATGATCCAAAGCTGGAAACAGAACGGGGCATCGCCGCGCGTGTTCTTCTTTGGTTAATGGAACAAGAAAAATCAATTCGTTTAATTTCAGTGGGTTAAGTATTTTTGTTCTCATAAGTTCACAAATGTTCTTAAAAAGTTCTTTACAGAACGTTGGGAATTTGAGAACAAATAGGCAACAAACATGAGAGTAGGAGCCAACACATGCTGAAAGATGTTAAAACCGTTGCCGCCCGTTCCGCTGGAACACTGGTACAGGATGCTGTTGGTCTCTGCGCTTTGATTGTTATGCTCGTAGCGGGCCTTTACCTACCGGGGTCGCTTTGAACACTGCCTGCGTCTATCCGCGGTTGATCGCATTCATTCCCTAAACCATGCGTTGGCGATATTGCCTCTTTCGCCACGGGCCTCGCCCGAAAACCCGATACACAGACGTTACTTTGCCGCCGCTTTCCCTCAAGGATCGCGGCGGTTTTTTTATTGATTTTCTATTTGTTCAGTCGCTTCTAAAGAGGCCTCGAGCGCGAGTAAAATCGATGCATGACGATTTTTGAATTCTCGGGCGGGTTCTAAGACCTTCAGGCCATCAAATGGGGTGCTTGGGGCAGGGCCATCTGATTTCAACATATCGCGTAATTGGTCACGTGCGGTTTTTATCTGCGCCGCAGATGTACCGACAATATTTGCCCCGACCACTGATGCCGCAGCCTGCCCAAGCGCGCAAGCTTTGACATCCTGCGCAAATGCGCTGACATGGCCATCACTCAAATTCAGATCAACCGTCACGGTGGATCCACACAAAGGCGCACGTTTTTTTACACTTGCCTGAGGTGTCTCTAAACGTTCCGTCATTGGTATATCTGCTGCAAGCGCCAAAATACGGGTGGAATAAAGGTTCATGAGGTCGCTGTCGGCCATAAGCGCTTTCCCTTCAGAATGCTTCGCTTTAGATAGGGGAGAGTTTCCCCCAGTGAAAGCCCTGAATATGTCTTTTGATCCCGCACAGCTGAAATTTGATAACAATGGGTTGATCCCTGCGATCGCTCAGGACAACGAAACAGGCGAAGTGTTGATGATGGCGTGGATGAATGCTGAGTCGATTCAAAAAACGCTTGAAACCAGACGCGTCACCTATTGGTCGCGCTCGCGACAAAGCTTTTGGATCAAAGGTGAAACATCAGGACATACGCAGGAGCTTGTTGATTTTCGGTTTGATTGCGACAAAGACTGCATTTTGGTGATGATCAATCAGGTTGGCCCTGCCTGTCACACCAATCGTCGCAGTTGTTTTTACACAGCCGTAAGAGACGGAGCTGAGGTCGAATTAAGCAAACCGATGCACTAAAGGCCAACCATCCGCCTGATATCATCTGGGCTCGCGCCTTCGTCCCGAAAAAGTCGGATCGCGCGGGCGTCATCCCGTTTTGCAAGCCTTTTGCCCTCTGCGTCACGGATCAATTGATGATGGTGATAAGTCGGGGTTGGAAGGTCAAGAAAGTGTTGCAAAACAACGTGGATACGCGTCGCATCAAATAAATCCTGACCTCGAACGACATGAGTAATATCCTGTGCTGCGTCGTCCAGAACCACGGATAAATGGTAAGACGTTCCCATATCACGCCGCGCAACCACAATATCCCCGAGGCCAGAGCGCGCATACTCTCCATCAAAGCATATAAAACCTGTTTCTCGGTTCGGCCCAGCCCCGGTTTCCTCGAATGAAAACTGATTATTGGCAGGGATTACTACGCTATCCATGTTCAACCTTAGCGCCATTGTACGCGGACGTTCATTTGGCTGAGGCTTCACAGAGCATGTGCGTGGATAGATAATGCCATCGGGGCCTATTGGTTGCTCTACGCCTTCCTGCGGAGCCGACATGGCGGCTTGGATATCCTTACGATTGCAGCTGCATCCATACAGGATGCCTTTGCCCCAAAGCTGCTCAAGCGCTGCTTCATAAGATTCCAATTCATCCGATTGACGCCGAATATCCGCGTCCCAACCTAGCCCCAACCATTTTAGGTCGTCATAAATCTGAGCTTCCCACTCTGGGCGGGCGCGACTTTGATCTATGTCTTCTATCCTGAGGATGAAATCCCCATGACAGGCGCGCGCCATGTCATGGGCAAGTATCGCGGAATAGGCATGCCCAAGGTGTAATGGTCCAGTCGGAGATGGGGCAAATCGTGTGCGAAATGTCAATTTTTTTCAATCACATAAACCATGGACTTCATGTCAATACCGGGTAGGTGGTCACCGTATTCACGTACTAAAAGACTCGCAAATCCGCAATCGGTATATTCCATTACTTTCGCTTCAAAAATAGGATCAGCTAGAGCATGGTCATTGAAGGAAAACGCCAGTTTCCCTTTAGGTGCCAACGCGTTCATGAGTGTGTCAAAAACCTCAATTGGAGCGGCGCCAACGCCTATAACACCGCAGGCCGTAATCGCGTCGTAGGTTCCCGTTTCAAAATCCAGCGGGGCGTCTGCCTGTACCCGCCATAGGTCTTTGTAAATCCCTTTGGCTTGAGCCCCCTTAAGCATTTCATCCGATAAATCCGCGCCGTCAATATTAGTGAGCCCAACGCTGCGCAGCGCCATTCCGCACAATCCAGTGCCACAACCAAAATCCAGTATTCGAGTGTCTGGCGCGACATGTTGGGCGATCGCGGTGGCGAGTCGAAGCGGTGTAGCATAGCCATTCTCACCAACTTCATCTTCGTAACTTTTGGACCATGCATCATAAAGTGCTTTGGTATCTTCAGCGGTTTCCAGCGCGTAGGCTTTGTCTAAAAAATTTTCTACCATGGACAAAGCATAGTAATAATTACTGGGGGCCGTCCAGCCATTGCTGCCAGTTTTCTTTGGCGCGATCCGTATAAATCTTATAGCGAACTTTGCGGTTTTTACGGCCCGTTTTGGCATCCACCGGGGGAAATAGGCCAAAGTTCACGTTCATGGGCTGGAATGTTTTTGCCTCCGCACCACCTGTGATGTGATGGACCAAACAGCCCATGGCCGTGACTTGTGGTGGTGTTTCGATTGGCTGCCCTAGAATATCGGCTGCCGCAAAACGACCTGCCAAGAGACCCATCGCCGCGGATTCAACATAGCCTTCGACACCTGTGATTTGCCCAGCGAAACGGATGCTGGGGCGCGATTTCAGGCGCATCTGATCATCCAGTAAAGTGGGTGAATTCAAAAACGTATTGCGATGAATCCCGCCCAAACGTGCGAAGGACGCATTTTCCAGCCCTGGGATCATCGTAAGCACATCAGTTTGTGCACCGTATTTCATTTTTGTCTGAAATCCCACGATGTTATAAAGCGTTCCTAATGCATTGTCGCGACGCAGCTGAACAACAGCATACGCTTTGTTTTCAGGGTCGTGGGCATTTGTGAGGCCGACTGGTTTCATCGGGCCAAACCGCAACGTTTCGCGTCCGCGTTCAGCCATAACCTCAATCGGAAGGCAGCCGTCAAAATACTTGGCGGTTTCGCCTTCGTGAAATTCGGTTTTGTCCGCCTCTAATAACGCATCAATGAACGCCTCGTATTGCTCTTTATTCATCGGGCAGTTGAGGTAGGCTTTTTGCTCTTCTTCGGTTTCGCCTTTATCGTACCGCGATTGCATCCACGCTTTGCTCATGTCGATGCTGTCCGCATAAACGATAGGCGCAATTGCATCAAAAAACGCAAGGCTGTCAGCGCCGGTTTCTTTGGCAATGCTTTCCCCAAGCGCGGTTGATGTCAACGGACCAGTGGCAATGATCCAATGTCCTTCGGTTGGTAGTTCGGTGATTTCTCCGTACTCAACCGTGATATTTGGATGTGCGTTGATCACTTCGGTCACAGAGGCCGCAAAGGCTTCGCGATCCACGGCCAATGCGCCACCCGCCGGAAGGCGGTGTTTTTGGGCCATCCGCATAATTAAACCATTCGCTGCCCGCATTTCCCAATGCAAAAGGCCAACGGCGTTTTGTTCATCATCATCAGAACGAAAAGAATTCGAACATACCATTTCAGCAAAATCGCCACCCTGATGGGCGAAGGTTTCGACCTGTGGCCGCATTTCGTGCAAGATAACTTTTACACCAGCCTCCGCTGCCTGAAATGCTGCCTCAGAGCCCGCAAGCCCACCACCAATGATATGTAATGTGTTTTCCATGTGGGGGATGTAGCGCCGTTGTATCAAAAAGAAAAGCCACCCCGGGATGGGATGGCCTTTTATTCTAACGCGTATGCTGAGATCAGCTTTGCTCAGTTACAGTTTCTTCAACTGTTTCGGCGTCTTCCACTTCATCTTCGTCACGTTCAGCAATCCATGCAACCGAAACAACGGTTTCATTGCGGCCCGTATCAAACACTTTGACACCACCGGCAGAGCGAGAACGGAACGAAATGCCGTTCACCGGGCAACGGATGGACTGCCCTTTGGAGGTCGCCAACATGATCTGATCACCGAGTTCAACCGGGAAGCAGGCCACGATAGCGCCGCCTTTCATCGCGGCGACACCTTGACCACCACGCCCGCTGACACGGTAATCATGGCTAGATGTTAGGTTACCTGCGCCACCTTCGTTCAATGTCACCAAGAGGTTATTCGCCTCTAACATTTCCTGATAACGAGATTCGTCCAATGCACCTTCGATGTCGTCGGCACCTTCGTCATCGGCGACGTCATTGCCAAACTCACTGCGGAAACGCTTGATAAAGGCGCCGCGTTCATCCGGTGTGGCGTCAAAGTGGCGAACAACAGACATTGACACAACTTCATCATCGCCAGACAATTTCACGCCACGCACCCCAACAGAGGAACGAGAGTTAAACACCCGGACATCAGTGGTCGGGAAACGAATGGCGCGACCGGATTTGGTAACCAGCATCACATCATCATCATCCGAGCAAATGCGCGCATTGATCAGGCGCGTTTCAGCATGATCTTCTTCAAATTTCATCGCAATTTTACCGTTGCGCATGACATTGGTGAAATCAGACAATTTGTTCCGACGTACGGTCCCGGCAGAGGTTGCGAAGACGATTTGTAGGTTGGCCCATTCGGTATCTGGAACATCAACCGGCATAATGGCCGCAATGGAAACACCTGTCGGGATCGGCAGAATGTTTACAATCGCCTTACCTTTGGCAGTGCGGCCACCTTGGGGCAGACGCCAAGTTTTCAGTTTATAAACCATGCCATCTGTGGTGAAGAACAACAGCTGTGTATGGGTGTTCGCCACAAACAGGTTGGTAACAACATCCTCTTCTTTGGTTTGCATCCCCGATAGACCCTTGCCGCCGCGTTTTTGGGCGCGGAAATCAGCAAGAGGCGTGCGTTTGATGTACCCACCAGAGGTCACGGTCACGACCATGTCTTCTTTTTCGATCAGGTCTTCGTCGTCCATATCACCGGACCAATCGACAATCGTGGTGCGGCGCGGAACAGCGAATTTTTCGCGAACTTCGCGTAGTTCATCACCGATAATACCCATGATACGTTCACGCGACCGCAGAATATCCAGATATTCCCGAATGTTAGCGGCAAGAACTTGCAGTTCATCTGTGACTTCTTTAACGCCCATCGCAGTAAGGCGTTGAAGACGTAGTTCCAGAATGGCACGGGCCTGTGTTTCGGACAGGTTATAAGTGCCATCGTCATTCATCTTATGGGTCGGATCATCGATCAACTGAATATATTCAGCGATATCCTGTGCGGGCCATCTGCGTGTCATCAGTTTATGGCGGGCTTCAGCCGGATCAGCGGAAGAGCGAATAGTTGCGACGATTTCATCCACGTTGGATACAGCAACCGCCAAACCACATAGGATGTGGCTGCGTTCACGCGCTTTGCGCAATTCAAACGCTGTGCGGCGTGCAACTACTTCTTCGCGGAAATCGATGAACGACGTTAAGAAACGGCGAAGGGTCAGTTGCTCAGGACGGCCACCATTCAGGGCCAACATGTTACAGCCGAAGTACGTCTGAGCCGGGGAAAAGCGGAAGAGCTGGTTCAACACGACTTCTGGGGTTGCGTCACGCTTTAGTTCAACAACAACGCGCACACCGTTTCTATCCGATTCATCCTGAACATGCGCGACACCTTCGATCTTTTTATCGCGGACTTGTTCAGCGATTTTTTCGATCATCGAGGCCTTGTTCACTTGATATGGGATTTCATCCATAACAATGGCATAGCGGTCTTTCCTAATCTCTTCGACGCGTGTTTTTGCACGAATAACAACAGAGCCGCGTCCTTCTAGGTAGGCTTTGCGCGCGCCAGAGCGACCCAACATGATCCCACCCGTTGGGAAATCAGGGCCAGGGACATAATCGATCAATTGCTCAGACGTCAGATCAGGGTCATCAATCAACGCGAGCGTCGCATCGATAACTTCACCGAGGTTGTGTGGCGGAATATTGGTCGCCATACCAACCGCAATACCACCAGCACCATTGACCAGCATATTCGGGAAACGGGAGGGCAGAACCGTCGGTTCACGGTCTTTGCCGTCGTAGTTGTCTTGGAAATCGACTGTGTCTTTATCGATGTCGGCCAAAACGAATGCGGCAGGTTTGTCCATGCGGACTTCGGTATAACGCATCGCAGCGGCGTTATCGCCGTCCATAGAACCAAAGTTCCCCTGACCATCAAGCAATGGCAAAGACATCGAGAAATCCTGCGCCATGCGCACCAATGCGTCATAGATCGCGGAATCGCCGTGCGGGTGATATTTACCCATAACATCGCCAACAGGACGCGCGGATTTACGGTAGGATTTATCGTGAGTATTCCCGGTTTCATGCATCGCATAAAGAATACGGCGGTGAACCGGTTTTAATCCATCACGTAGATCAGGAATCGCACGGCTCACGATCACGCTCATTGCGTAATCGAGATAAGAGGTGCGCATTTCATCTGTTATAGAAACCACAGGTCCATCATATGTGGATTGCGCTGTGGGGTTTTCATCATTTGTTTCAGGCGTTTCTGGGGTGTCGTTCACGTTATTGTCCGCTCTGATCTTTTGGTTCTACATTTAGTTCCCCTACTTATACAGGAGGGCATATGAAGTGTGCAATGCTTATCCTTAAAGTGGCAGAAATGCGCGTTCACGCTACGCTAACATACTGTTTACACGAAAGATTAACATGACCTGTGCTATACTGTTAACCAGAAGCAGTGAAAGAGGTCAAAAGATGGAACATTCTGAAACCGAACTGGTGCTTAAAGGATATGGGTTAACCACGGCTGAAATGTATTATCACATGCCGGATTATCCCCATGTTTTAAATAGCTTTATCTGGCAGGAATATGATCTGGCACCGGATCATGAAAAGTTGTTTGAATTTATAGAATTTTGGCATGATGAAATTGAAGGGCTGCTGCATTCGGTGCGGTTTACCCATCGCAAATTGATCCGGCCTGGCGAATGGCGCAATGTGGTCGGGGAATTCATAGTCCATTAAAAAAGGCGCCCCTTGGGCGCCTTTTCGAACGTTATGATTTGGCGCGTTGGACCATGCCAAACAAATCGCGGGGATCATCAGGATCCGCGAGCATATCAAGCTGCTGGAACAGGCCCGTTTCATGCAGTTTATCGCGAACATACCGCAGGGCGGAAAAGTCTTCGGTTGCAAAGCCAACGCCATCAAATAGCGTGATCTGACTGTCGCTGGTCCGCCCCTTGGCTGTGCCGTTTATGACTTGCCACATCTCAGTTACGGCGAAATCTTCGGGCATTTGTTGAATTTCACCCTCAATGCGTGTCTGAGGCGGAAATTCTACAAACACATCCGAACGCAGCAAAATATCTTTGTGCAATTCGGTTTTGCCAGGGCAATCGCCGCCAATCGCGTTAATGTGGACACCAGCCCCAACCATATTGTCCGAGAGGATCGTCGCGCATTGTTTGTCGGCGGTGCAGGTGGTTATGATTTGCGCGCCTTGAATGGCTTCTTCTGGAGTGGCACAGGCCGTTAGGGTGAAACCCCAACCTTGCAAATTGCGCATCGCCTTTTCGGTGGCATTACTGTCTATATCATAGAGACGCAGGTGATCGACCCCGTTCAATGCCTTCATCGCCAGTGCCTGAAATTCAGATTGCGCGCCATTGCCAATCATCGCCATTGTGCGTGCGCCCTTCGGGGCCAAATGCTTTGCTACCATGGCAGAGGTCGCAGCAGTACGCAGCGCGGTCAGAATGGTCATTTCTGACAGCAAAACAGGATAACCAGTGTAAACATCGGCAAGCAGGCCAAACGCAGTAACGGTTTGCAAACCTTCTTTGGTGTTTTTTGGGTGACCGTTGACGTATTTAAAACCGTAAACTTCGCCGTCTGAGGTCGGCATGAGTTCGATCACGCCTTCCTTTGAGTGTGACGCAACGCGGGGCGTTTTATCAAACAGTTCCCAGCGATGAAAATCGGCTTCAACGTATTCTGCGATACCGCGCAACATCGTTTCTATGCCGATGTGATGCACGAGTTGCATCATGTGATCAACGCTGACAAAAGGCACATAGGCCAGATCTGAAGGGGTCGGGGCGCTCATGTGGAACTCCTTTAAAAAGTGCGGGTAGGGCGTTCAAACACGCGACGCCCAAGCAATGATGCTGTTAGGTCAACCATAAGGCTGGCAGTGCGACCGCGTTCATCTAAAAATGGATTTAGCTCAACCAAATCAAGCGAAGTGACAAGGTTGCTATCGTGCAAAATCTCCATCACCAGATGAGCTTCGCGGAAGGTCGCGCCACCGGGAACTGTCGTACCAACGGCAGGCGCGATTTCAGGATCCAGAAAATCAACATCGAGCGAAACGTGCAGTTGACCGTTTGCCTTCGCAACCTTCTCAAGAAACAACCTCAACGGTTTTGCAATGCCATGTTCATCAATCGCGCGCATGTCGTAAGCATGCATTTCGCTTTTGTTCAAAGCTTCGTTTTCTTCGGCATCAACGGAACGCAGGCCAATCAAGCACACGTTTTCTTCGGGGACTGTTGCAGGTAATTCAGGGAAGTTATCAAATCCAGAACGTCCAGTCAGATAACCCAAAGGCGTGCCGTGTAAGTGGCCTGAACCGCTGGTCAGCGGAGTATGATAGTCTGTGTGTGCATCCAACCATAAAACAAATTGAGGGCGGTTGATTTTACGAGCGTGTGCAGCAACCCCAGCAACAGAACCAAGCGAAAGCGAATGATCACCACCCAAGAAGATAGGGAAACCTTCGCCAACGGCTTTTTCGCCCGCGTCACAAAGCGCTTTGGTCCAGCCTATCGTTTCGCTGAGAGCATGGACGCGGTCATTTGGCGCCTTAATTTCACCCATTTCAACAGGCTGGACATTTCCAAGATCTTCGACCGTATGCCCTAGTTCCGCAATCATTTCGGCAATGCCTGCGGTGCGATAGGCATCCGGCCCCATCAGACAGCCTTGGCGGCGTTTTCCGCTATCGACTGGGGCACCTATTAATAGGCAGTTTTGAGGTGTCATGGGGGCTCCGTTTAATATTCAACTCTATTATTTATGCAAATCGGATTTGATTTAAGTGCCAAACTGGTTAAAACGAATGCCATGTGATCAAAACGGAAGGTATTTGACGCGATATGGATGACATGGATCGAAAATTGATCGCAGCGCTGCGTCGCGATTCCCGACAGTCGTTGTCAGAGCTTGCCGCAGTGTTGAACCTTTCACGTACCACCGTACGGTCCCGGATGGAAAAGCTTCAGGAGCGTGGGGTGATTTTGGGCTTTAGTGTTGTTTTAAAAGGCGATTTGCAACGCAATCCCGTTAGAGGTCATACCATGTTGGGTATTGAGGGGCGCGGCACCGATAAAATTGTACATAAACTCTATGGGTTTGCTGCGGTCGAAGCTGTGCATTCTACCAATGGGAAATGGGATTTGATTGTTGAACTGGGGACGAAAACGCTTGAGGAGCTTGATCAAGTTCTCGCTGAAATCCGTAAAATTGAGGGTGTCATGACCAGCGAAACAAATTTGCTGCTGGCCACAAAACCCAGTGGTCGAGCTAGGCGCGTCTAAGTGCGATAACCCAAATGCCAAACAGTGTGAACGACATGATACCGTTCCAAGTTGCCATAGATAGCGCAAGGAAATCCCAAGGAATTTCATCACAACGCACCAGCGGAGCGGTCATGATTTGATTGAGCAATTCATCGGGCGTTAGAGCACCAACAGGGCTAGAGGTGCATGAATTTGGACCTTCCCACCATTTTTGCTCAACACCGGAATGGTAAAAACCAATTGCGCCACTGACGAAAGCGGCTGCAGCACCTAGATACCCCCAGACACGTTGCCCAAAAGCGTAAATCATGACCCCCGCAAATATCGCAATACCGTGCGGCCAGCGTTGCCAAATACATAATTTGCAGGGGGCCATGTCCCCGATATATTGAAAGCCAAAGGCGCTAAAAAGAAGCGCGAATGATCCAGCGGCGGCGATTAAGGCAAGTGTTCTATTCATAGGAACTTCACCACATAAAAGCCGCCAAACAAGATAACCACAAAGAGAATAAACATGAGGCCCAAACGCTTTTCAATGAATTCTCTGATGGGGGCGCCAAATTTCCACAGGAGCGCAGCAACGATAAAGAACCGTAGTCCCCGTGCAATGATTGCTGCAATTGTAAAGATGGTGAGCGACAGTCCAGTCGAGCCCGACAAAATGGTTATCACTTTGAAAGGGAAGGGCGTGATGCCGGCCATCAAGACAGCCCAAGCACCCCATTCGTTATAACGCGCTGCGAATTCGTCAAAATAGGCGTCTTTGCCGTAGAATTCGAGGACGGGGCGGCCCACAGTTTCAAACAAACCAGCACCGATGTAATAGCCCAAAAATGCACCCAACACCGACGCCACCAACGCAACCAGCGCAATGAGCCACGCTTTCGACGGGCGTGCGAGGATCATTGGGATCATCAGAATGTCGGGGGGAATTGGAAAGAACGAACTTTCGGCGAAAGATACAAAGGCCAGCGCCCAAAGCGCATAGCGGCTTTCGGCGAGGGATAAAGTCCAATTATAAAGAGCGCGTAACATGCGCCCAACGAACATGCCCGGCCTATAGGGTCAAGACGATTCCGATTGAGGCATGGCGCTTTTGGCGTGATATTGCGTATGAGACCGTAACAGCACGAGGAAACATTCGTATGAAATGGCAGGGACGACGCAGAAGCCGCAATATCGAAGATCGCCGAGGGCGGGCAGGCCGTACGAGGCGCAGCGCTGGGGGTATTGGCGGTGTAGGATTGATTGTCGTTCTTGTGGTTGGTTACTTCCTTGGTATTGATGTGACACCTTTGCTGAATTCTCAAGGCGGCGCACCTGTTCAGCAAAGTACGAACGACCTGAGCGTTGCCGACCAGCAGGCCGGTGAATTTGTGTCTGTCACACTCGCAGATACCGAAGAAGTCTGGGCCAGCATTTTTGACAGTCAGGTCGGACGTGATTATCAGCCTGCGACCTTGGTTCTGTTTAAAAACGCAACGCAATCTCCGTGTGGTAGCGCCAGTGGTGCGACCGGCCCATTCTACTGCCCCGCAGATCGCAAAGCCTATTTGGACACGGCTTTTTTCACGACGTTGTCGCGTCAGTTAGGGGCTTCGGGTGATTTTGCCGCCGCATATGTCGTGGCCCATGAAATTGCGCATCATGTGCAAAATGAATTGGGAATATTGGGGCAGGCCAACCAAATTCGCCGACAAGTCAGCGAAGTGGAAAGCAATGCAATCTCTGTTAGGATCGAACTTCAGGCAGATTGTTACTCAGGGATCTGGGCGCGTGAAGCGCAAGCACGGTTCGGTTCGATTGAACGCGGTGACTTAGAAGAGGCCGTAAATGCAGCCCGTCAAATTGGGGATGATACGTTGCAACGCAACGCTGGACGTCGCCCAATGCCGCATACTTTTACACACGGAACCTCAGCGCAACGCGCAGCGTGGTTTCAGCGAGGGTATCAAAGTGGTCGCTTAGAAGATTGCGATACGTTTGGTGCGAGCCAGCTATAGATTACATGTTTAGTTTATTGTTTTTGAATGAGAATTCATAAAGTTTCCAAAAAAACAAAAAAACTGCAAAAAGCCTATGGACGTTCCCGAGCACTAACGCTAAACCGTGCTCATCAGTGCCCAAGTGGCGGAATGGTAGACGCAGGGGATTCAAAATCCCCCGCCTTAACGGGCGTGCCGGTTCGAGTCCGGCCTTGGGTACCAATTACATTCCTAAGCCCATGTTTTTAGAAATAAAAACATGGGCTATGGGACCGCACTGGAAGCAGATCGGGCCCACATCACAATCTAAACCCCGAAATTGAATGCATAGCTTCAGTAGCCATAGCCCGTCTTTCTGCGCCTTTTGTGTTGATGGCTGACGTGCTTGGCTCGGTGTGAGATAACACCGACATTATCTGGTGCTCGCAGCACCCTTCTTCCGCCAAAAGTTCTGCCATTGCTTTGCGAACGCGATGCCGTAATCGGTCCACAACACCGGATTCATCGCACCTCATTATTAGCCAATTCCAGTAGCTGTCGGCTGTCTAGAATGGACGAACGTGTTCGTTAAAAAGATAGGTGTCTCCAATTCGAGCTACAGCTTCAATTGCGTCACGCAATGATAGGGCTATGGGAATCTCGACTATGCTACCTCGTTTATTCAGTTGCCATCCAAGCCAAAATAGCATCGTTGGATCTTGCTGCGGTGGATCTTCTTTATACCAACAAGTGGATTAGCACTGGTGTACCTGGAATCACATGCCCACTTGTACATTGATCGGCCAGCTTTCATCATGTTATTTGTCTCCGCTGGTGTAGCTGCACACGCATCTCTAACCCTAACGAAGGCGACGGTAGGGGTATTCAAAGTCATCGCCCCATACTTGTCGTCATTATCGGTTTCATGTTCACATAAGCGCGTCAGAAGGCTTTTTTGCCGAAGGGTCGTTGGTGGTGCTTGGCCTCCAGTCACCATGCGATCAAAATGCAGGAGGTATTTGATGGCGTCGGAGGTCGTTGCTGGTGTCATGGGGACTCGTGGCCGTCCGGTGCAATTGTCAGAGCGTCAAATGATGCGTCGCATGCGGCAATGGGGTGGCAAAAAGATCTCCGCGAGTGCTTTTGAAAGGGATGAAATCGAATGTGCATTTTTCCGTTGGAGATAAGGCGCGCATTGTTGATGGCCCCTTGGAAGGAAGCGAGATCCGCATCGTTGAAATGGATGGGGGATCGGCAACGTCGTTCCTGAAATTGTTGGGTCGTGAGGTCAAAGTGAAAATCGAAACTGAGTTGCTCTCGCTTGTCTTGTTGCCTGTTTGTTAAGTTGGGGGCTGAGTTTGTTAAGCCAAAAGAAAATTTGTTAAGGGGAGTTGACGCTTAACTAAATCCGATGTTAGGCGCGTTGCGTGGATGACCGTAGTCCCTTACCCCGGCAATGCGAGAGGGTGACACTTGGCCCCCAGCAGGTTGATGATGCAATAGCTAATCAGCCACTAAAATTAAGAGATATATTGTAAACAAGCCCGGCGGAAACGTTCGGGCTATTTTTTGTGTGACGTCTCGTAATGCCAGAAACATTCCCTTTTGTTGATCGAAAGAGATATCGATGCTTTACCTTGGTAGCTTCCAATATTTTCCTTCATCACTCGTAACCGTCACAGCGGTTGGGGTTCGATGATCTGGAGGGCGTACACCAGTACGCAGCAGTAGACCTAAGTCATTTAGTAAATTTCGAGATGTCGCGACTTTACTGTGATTGAGCGAAAAAAAGGACGTGTCTATTTCAGAGACGTCGATGGTGTCGATACCTTCTACTACCACTGGTCCGGTCTCGGTAGGAACATCACCAGCTCGTGGATTCCCTTTCCTAATTATTTGTGATATCCGGAGGGCAATGTCGTTTCGAGCAGCATACAATGTTACGCCTTTTCCAAAGCTAACAAAATGATCCGATGTTTCCCGAAAGATCTGAAGATCGAGGTCGGGTGCAGCTAGTATTAATTGCGAAAATTCAGTTTTTGCGGAAGGTTCTATGTACGGGTTTTCTGGAGAGACCAAGTTGCCCAAAGCGACATTGCCCATCGAATGAGCAACAATGTGGATCTTGTCGACCCCCTTAGTATTAGAAATCAAATTCAAAAATTCACTAAAGTGAGGTAACGTTATCCGAGTGCTGTCCATATCGTAAACATAGTCAAACGTCGTCCCACCGCTTGGCCAACTGTAGGCGTATACGGGGCCATCAAAGCCTATATCGAATGCAATTTGCGCTGCTGTGAAGATAGCCGTTTTAAATGAGACGTTGAATCCATGAACAAAAACAAATGCAGTTCGTTCATACTTTTCCGAAACAAGTGCCCTCAATGACCCATTGGTTTTGAAATCTATTTCTGAAAGAAGCTTGTTGCGAGTTTCAGTGAAATGAAACAGGTTGTTTTCAGGAAACTGTAACAAATCATAACCGAACACTCCAAGGTGAAAAGGGCGCTCAATTTTCCCTATTCTATGGTGTATTGGTATATTCACCATTGCTTCTCCGAGAAGTAACTGCCCACTTCGATCAGCTGAAAATATCCGACTTTTCTTCTGATCAAAGTGGGTTTCTCTGTCTGTACCGTACAAGATTGGCATTAATACACTTGGTGAGATAGGTTTCGTGAGGCTTTGATGTCGTTGTTTTTTGTTTAGTTTCGACGCATTGGTTCTACGAATATTTTTTCGACGTAGCGCTCTCTCTTTCGCATCAGTGTCGCCCAAAGTGAGGGCCGCTTTTTTTGAGTAAAGTTTGAGAGTAGTTGTTTTTTCTAGGTCGTTAATGCGAACTATAGGTGTTTCTGGTACTCTGTTTAATTCGCGTTCGTCATTGTTTGACGGTGCAATCTCATCGTTCCCGTCATTGTTTGGCGGTAAGATTTCATCATCATCACCTTCGGGCGGGCTATTTTCGTCTGCACAGGATGAATCCGAGTGGGCGTCTAAAACAGCCAATAGCAAAGCGCTTACAAAGATAACGAAGAAAGCCACTGACTGCGGAGTCAAATGAGAATAAGCGCTTTTTAAAAACTCTAACAAATCGCAGTACCATTCCTAATAACGTAAAACTGTCGAGCGAGCGAACATCAAAAATCGGGGAGGGGCATAAGTCTGTCTGTCAAATCTCGTACGATATTTATCACGAATAAAATTGGTCTATGCAATCTGCAAATTCGAACTGGATTACTAGAACTTCCTTTTTTTCTTTCATTCACCAGAGTAAATGCAGGGAAGTTGGTGTTTAAGGTTGGAGAGACAGACATCAGTGGCCTGAAGCGGTTTGAAAACCAATTTGGCGCTTTGGGTAACGATGGTGCCAGGGTCCAAGTGCACGCGTTAAATCGTGTTGGGGATATGGCGAAAACCCGTGCTGTCAGGGAGATCGCTAGCCAAACTGGATTGACGCAAAAGACGGTTCGAAATTCTGTCTCGAGTGTCAAAGCCAGCGAGAAAAACCTAGAATACCAATTGAGATCTTCTGGGGCGGATATGTCGCTTAAATACTTCAAAGCACGTGAAACCCAAAAGGGGGTCACAGCGTTAGTACGCGGCTCACGAGAACTATTTGAGGGGGCGTTTATCAAAGGTGGTAGCTTCGGCACTGGTCGCGTTGAATTGCGCTTAGGTGGTCATGTGTTTCAGCGAATGGGTGATGATCGGTTGGAAATTGAGAAGGTCACTTCATGCGTTGTTATTCCTCTTGAGATGGTAAAGCCAGAAACGGCAGACGCATTTAATGATCTGGTCGTTGATGTTTTGCCGCGCGGTGTCAGTCATGAAATCAACCGAATACTGAAGGTTTGAAGGCGTAAAATAGCCTTTAGCGGACCCAAAAAATCAAGGGACCGTAGACCCGATTTCCCATCCACGGTGGTGAAAGCCCCCGGGGGTTTCTTCGGGACTCATACTCCCGAAGCGTTGAGGATGTTCTCGTTTTTTCCCGGATGCTCAATTCAAAAAATGATCACGATTTGATCTAACTATGTGTTATATGGTTGTATATAAAGGGAAATTTTAAGAGAAGTGCTGGAGCGGGTGAAGGGAATCGAACCCTCGTATTCAGCTTGGGAAGCTGCTGCTCTACCATTGAGCTACACCCGCATTGAAGGAGCTTTAGCATTGCCGTGTTGGGGTCCGCAAGCGATGTTTCACTGTGCAATGAATTCATCCAAATTCTCAGATGGCGTTAACAATCGAAGCTAGGGAAAAATCATATTCTGAAAGATTCGCGCCGGACAAATCGCATCCAGCGCAACTGTTGCCATTTGCGATTGTAGCGACTTGCGCAGGATCATACGCAAACGCGGGGCTACATATCAAAATTAATAGGGCGGAACTCTGTGCAACAAGTTGCATGTGCAATCCCTTCAACATATCGAAGCGACTTACACATGCTTCACCGATTGTTACAACTTAGCAAGAAATTTCCACCCCATTCAATTACTTGCGGCGACGGCGACGGCGACCGCCACCTTCGTTGTTGTCGTCACCACCACTGTTAAAGTTCAGGTCTGGCAACGTCACTATAGACGCCAAAATCGGGAACGGATCAGACGAATTTGGGATTGCCGAGGCATTTACAAAATGCTCTTGAAACTTTGGTTCAACGGCCGTTTCGATTTTATGAATATCGCGAACAGTTTGTTCAATCTCGGTACGGGCTTTGGTATTGAGCAACGCAATGCGTGCGCCAGTGCCCGCCGCGTTACCGGCTGATGTTACTTTATCCAATTCGCAATCCGGGATCATACCCAGAACCATCGCGTGTTTGGGCGAGATATGAGCACCGAATGCACCAGCCAATACCACGCGATCAACTGTTTCAACTTCGAATTTGTCCATCAACAACCGTGCACCTGAATAAAGCGCGGCTTTGGCCATCTGAATGGCGCGGATGTCTGGGTTGGTCACCGTGATTTTTGGACCACCTTGGGCGGAGCCATCCCAAATGGTGTAGGAATGCGTCCGACCATCCAAGAAGCAACGCTCTGTTCCGGTTTGTTCGGGGGATCCGATCAAGCCTGCCTGATCCAATAGGCCAGAAATACGCATCTCTGCGACAGCTTCGATGATGCCAGAACCACAGATACCCGTGATACCAGTTGTTGCGATAGCGTCGCTGAAGCCGTCTTCATCGGACCAAATTTCAGAACCAATCACCCGGAACCGCGGCTCTTTGGTAACAGGGTCAATTTCAATACGTTCGATCGCGCCAGGCGCAGCACGTTGACCTGAGCTAATCTGTGCGCCTTCAAATGCTGGGCCTGTCGGGGAGGAGCAGGCCAAAACCTTATCTTTGTTTCCAAGCAGGATTTCTGCGTTTGTCCCAACATCCACAACCAACACGAGGTCTTCAGATTTGTCCGGGGCCTCTGACAGCGCAACAGCGGCCGCATCTGCACCAACGTGACCCGCAATACAAGGCAGCAGGTAAACCCGCGCAGCAGGGTGAATTGTCAGGTCAAGCTCATGCGCACGTAGGTTCAATGAATCTGATGTTGCTAATGCAAATGGCGCCTGACCCAGTTCAAACGGATCAATACCTAGGAACAGGTGGTGCATCACCGGGTTGCACACAAAAACTGCGTCCATAATCAGTGCTTTGTCGATTTCCGCCTCTGAAGCGATCTGAACAAATAGTGCGTTCATACCTTCGCGCACGGCATTTGTCATTTCAACATCGCCACCGGCGTTCATCATGGAATAGCTGACCCGGCTCATCAAATCTTCGCCAAAGCGGATTTGCGGGTTCATTAACCCGGAAGAGGCAACAACTTCACCCGATTGTAAGTCGCACAAATGCGCGGCGATGGTGGTTGATCCTAAATCCACGGCAAGGCCATAAATGGATCCCTCGTAGTATCCCGGCCAGAGGTGCATAATACGTGGTGGGTTGTCTGCGTCACCCAAATGTACGGCAACTGTGACCTTCCATTCCCCTTTACGAAGGCACGGCTGAAGGTGCTGCAAGATATTAAGGTCGGTGCGTACACCTTTGATTTCCCACTGAACATCCAAAGCCTCGATCAGGCGTTCCAAGTCTCCAGACGGTTTGTGCATGTCAGGTTCTTCGACCTCAACATAGAACAATTTGACCGACGGGTTCATGGTGATGTCACGGGCTTCGGCGCGTTTGCGTACAACCTGCTTATGCACTTGGCTTTCTGGGGGCACATCGATCACAACATCGCCGTGGACTGTCGCCTGACAGCCAAGACGACGCCCATCGATCAGTCCGCGTTTGTCTTTGTAACGCTGTTCAACTTTGTTCCATTCGGACAGCGCATCATCGGCAACCGTTACACCGTGCTTTGAGAATTCTCCGTAGCTTGGCGTGATCTGGCATTTTGAACAAATACCACGGCCACCACAAACGGAATCCAAATCCACACCCAACTGACGGGCTGCAGTGAGAATAGGGGTGCCAACGGGAAAATTCCCACGTTTGCCAGACGGAGTAAATACCACCAATGGATCAGAGTTTGACATGCGCGCGTCCTTTATATCTTTGGAATCGTTTTAAACTGCTTTGCAAATATCGCAATGACAGAAGGCGTCACCAAAGTGTCATTCTCCGCCACTTGGGGTCAATTCAGCACCCGCAGTTCAAAAGAAAAGGGCAAGGCAACCTAAGCTGCCTTGCCCTTTTTAATTTATTTGATCAGTTGCTTAACCGCGACGACGACGACGGCCGCCACGACCACCTGCTTCGCCATCAGCTGATGGTGGTTTGTTGAATTTGATCCAAGAGGCACCATGTGCATCGTTGTTGGTCAAGAAGTTGGCTGCGCGGATGGCTTCCATTTCTTTACCTGCTTTAGATTTTGTGGAACCCAAGCCAGTGATGGTGGCGAGAATTTCTGGATCAAGATCTTCTGGAACGATAATGCCAGCCGCAGCCAGTTCATCACGCTTTTCCTGAAGTTTCTTTGGACCAACTGGCAGAGCAACAGGGTTCATGATCGCAGAGGTCATGCCCGCAGCCATCGCCATTGGCAAGAAGGCGTTGTTGATGCCGTGACGGTTTGGCAAACCGAATGAGATGTTAGAAGCACCGCACGTGGTGTTCACACCCAACTCTTCACGCAAACGACGTACAAGTGCAAACACCTGCAAACCTGCTGTGCCCATTGCGCCGATTGGCATTACCAGCGGGTCAACAACGATGTCATGTGCGGGAATGCCGAAGTCAGCTGCACGCTCAACGATCTTTTTGGCAACCTCAAAACGAACATCTGGGTCTTCGGAAATGCCAGTATCGTCGTTGGAAATCGCCACAACTGGTACGTTGTATTTCTTAACCAACGGCAAAACGAACTCAAGACGATCTTCTTCGCCTGTTACAGAGTTCAGCAATGGACGACCCTCAGCAGCGATAAGGCCTGCCTCAAGCGCTTCTGGAACCGATGAGTCCACGCAAAGCGGAGTATCGGTCAAGCCTTGAACCAGCTCGATGATTTTTCTCATCAAGGGTGGCTCTGTTTCATTTGGGTTCGGGTTTGAGTTGTAAACAACACCAGCATTGATATCGAGGATATCTGCACCAGCTGCGACTTGCGCGATTGCGTCTTTTTCAACAGTAGAAAAATCGCCTGCTTCGAGTTCTGCCGCGAGTTTTTTACGGCCGGTTGGGTTGATACGCTCACCAATCACGCAGAAGGGTTCGTCAAAGCCAAGAATGGCGGTTTTTGTTTTACTTTCAACAACTGTACGAGTCATGTTGTTCCCTTACTTGGCTTGGTTGGCGGGCACAGCGGAAGAACCGCCATGATTGATCGCCCAGTTTGCATTGGTTTTAATTCCGCCCAATGGGAAGAAGTGGACTTTTTCAATGTTAAAGTCCGGGTTTGCCGCTTTGTGCGCGGCCAATTCGCTGATGATTTCTTCTGGCTCAAATGGCAGCAGTAGCTTGGTGACGTCTTTTGCGCGACGCTGTAGAACACGCAAAGATGCACCAACACCACAAGCGATTGAGAACTTGATCAGTGTTTGTAGTTTAGCAGGGCCAGCGATGCCGATGTGCACCGGAATGTCGATGCCTTGCTCTTTCAAACCATTGGCCCATTCGATGACAGGACCAGATTCAAAACAGAACTGCGTCGCCAGCGCCATTTGCGCGTCGGTGCGTTGACTGAATGCCTGTTTCCAACCCAATGCGTCTAAGACATTTTTTGTAGACCCATCAGGGTCAATGTCTTTGTTGCCTTCTGGGTGGCCAGCAACGTGCAAGCGTTTAAAGCCTGCTTTGTCAAATTGGCCTGTTTCCAGCAACTGCATGGATGAGTGGAAATCGCCGTGAGGTTTATCAACGCCGCCGGCAAGCAAAAGCGCTTGATTGACGTTCGCTTCGCCTTGATAGCGTGCAATCCAGTCAGCTAGCGTTGCTTCGTCTTTGATGATGCGCGCAGGGAAATGGGGCATAACATCGAAGCCTTCGCCTGCAATACGTTTTGCAGTGTCGACCATTTCATCGATTGGCGTGCCTTCGATGTGTGCGATGTAAACGCGTGTGCCAGCTGGCAGAAGATCACGGAAATCTTCAACCTTTGCGGCTGTGCGTGGCATAACCTCAATCGAGTAACCGTTGAGGAAAGCTTCCACTTCGGGTTTAACCTCAACTGGATCGGCTTCTTTTTTCTTACCAAATGGTAGCAATGCCATGATGGCCTCCATTATTCGGCTGGGTTTGTCCAGCCATCGTTGCCGATGAGCACTTTCAGGCGCTCTTGATCATATTCGGAATCAATGCGGTTTGCTTCGTTTGTTGCAATTTCCGCAGGATCGCCTTCAACAGTGAAGGGGGCAGCCTTACGCCATTCAGCTAAGTAAGCATCCGCATCTTTTGCGTTTACTTTCATCGCAGCGCGATCGATGGCTTGTTCAAAGCGCTCTGGCAGCGGCATTTTGTTTCCACGACGGCCTTTGCCTACGATGACCTGCGCTGGAATATCGCGCCAATAAACTATTGTAACGTCTGGCATGGTTGATTCCCTCTTCCCTTTGCCCCGTGTTCTAAAACGAAGGTACGCCTTCACGCGGTCGGTTTTCGACATGACAAGCGCATCCGGCGACTTGCCTGTCGGTTTCACTCATATCCAAGTGCGATTGTGCACTCTAGTGGGGGGAGGGATCATAATATTCATAATAATATGAGACAGACTCAACCGTAAATCTCTGAGAACAGAGAACCGGGCCAATGCCTAATTTAGGGGTCCCTTATAGATACCATTTGTAACAGCCCCATGTGACTGACTGAGAATGTGGAAATTGCGATGCGCGCTATGCGTTCGCAGCTTGCACTTCGATCTTGTCACGGCTACGCTTAGGGCAACTTGAAATGGAGGGCGGCATGACGCCCAAGCGTCCCAATGGTGCGGGCGCGTTCCCTAATGCGGTTGAACCACCCGCGCCGAAACGTCTTGAAAAAGCGAAGCTTTATGCCGCGCTGGATCTGGGCACCAATAGTTGTAGAATGCTGGTTGCCGAACCTTTTGGCAGTCAGTTTAAAGTCGTGGATAGCTTTTCTAAATCGGTGCAACTTGGTGCTGGCTTGGAAAGTTCTGGAAAACTGTCACGGGGATCTATTCAACGCACGATCCAAGCTTTGCGTATCTGCCAAAAGAAGCTCAAACAGCATCGCGTCCAAAAAATGCGCCTTGTTGCGACAGAGGCCTGTCGTCGGGCGCGAAATTCCCGTGACTTTATTCGCCAAGTTAAGCGTGAAACGGGGCTTCAGCTCGAGATCATCCAACCCGAAGAAGAGGCGCGGCTGGCCGTTGTGTCCTGTGGGCCTTTGGTGAACCCTGATACTGAGACCTTATTGGTTGTCGATATTGGCGGGGGGTCGACCGAACTCGTTTGGATTGATTTAACCGAAGTTGCGCCCCATTTGCGGTCTCGTGCTGTTATGCAGCTCCGTCGTGGGTTTGAAAATGGGGAAACAAGCCCGTTCGGCGCGCGTGTTGTGGACTGGATTTCTGTTCCTTTAGGCGTCGCTACTCTGAGAGAGCAATTTGATGATGTCGCAGATGACGCCGCCAGATTTGCGCTGATGAGTTGGTTTTTCGAGGAAAACCTCCAAGAATTCACGCCCTATGGCACCACGCATGGTCAGCATCGGTTTCAGATCATCGGAACCTCTGGTACAGTAACAACGGTCGCTGCGTCCCATCTGGGCTTGCGGCGGTATGATCGAACAAAAATTGACGGTCTCGAAATGACGACGCCGCAGATTGATACGGTCATACAATCATATTTAACGCTGGGGCCAAATGGGCGTCGGCACGACCCGCGCATAGGAAAAGATCGCTCAACTCTGATCATGTCAGGTGCTGCGATTTTACAGGCTTTAATCCGTATCTGGCCCACACAAAGGTTGTCAGTGGCGGATCGCGGCCTACGCGAAGGGTTGCTTTATTCACAAATGAGCCAAGATGGCGTTCTGAGAGACAGGTTAAAAGATGGCTAAACAAACTAGTGGACGGGGCCAACGCGAACTGCGCGTCAAAGTAAAAAGCGCACGCGGACGCAAGCTTAGCTCAACGCTTTGGCTCGAACGGCAGTTAAACGATCCTTACGTTAAACGCGCAACTGCTGAAGGGTATCGCGGACGCGCGGCCTTTAAGATCCTTGAGATTGACGAAAAATTCCGTTTTCTGGTACCGGGCGCGCGTGTGGTTGATCTTGGCTGCGCACCGGGTGGCTGGTGTCAGGTTGCGGTTAAACGCGTCAACGCGATGGGTGAACGCAAAGACAAACGCGTCGGGACCGTTTTGGGTATTGATTTGCAAGAGATGGAAGCCATCCCCGGCACCACGCTTTATCAACAAGACTTCATGGAAGATGATGCCGACATCAAAGTCAAAGAATGGCTGGGGGGGCGTGCAGATGTTGTGATGTCTGATATGGCGGCTTCTAGTTCAGGTCACAAACAAACAGATCACTTGCGCATTATTGCGCTCTGCGAAACGGCAGCGTATTTC
This sequence comes from Cochlodiniinecator piscidefendens, assembly GCF_011326755.1. Lineage (GTDB taxonomy): Bacteria > Pseudomonadota > Alphaproteobacteria > Rhodobacterales > Rhodobacteraceae > Cochlodiniinecator > Cochlodiniinecator piscidefendens. The sequence goes on from NZ_JAAOIE010000001.1 coordinate 157,676, forward strand.
GCCTTTGATGTACTCGAAGAGGGCGGAACATTTGTTGCAAAGGTTCTTGCTGGTGGTGCTGAGGGCGATTTGCAAAGGTTGCTTAAACAGAAGTTCGACAAGGTTCATCATATCAAACCTCCGTCAAGCCGCTCTGACAGTTCAGAAAAGTTCGTGGTTGCAACCGGGTTTCGCGGATAAAAACAATACCGCGTTCTAGGGTTTTATGGGCGCGGTATGTTGAATGACTTGCACAATGTCATCCAAAGTTATGTTTGGATAGTGTTCGCGCATCCCTGACAGCATGATTTTGTCAGGCCATTCTTCAGATTTATCCAACCAGGCAGCGGCCTTTGAGAGAGGCATGTCATCACATCGGGTGACATGCACAACTGCTGTTTTCGTTGGATCACCCTCGCAAATATACAACATCGAGCCGGGTGCAATACGTGCTTCACGCCAACGGATTGTCGCTGTTTTCTGTCCTGATAGAATATCAGGGAACAATCGTTCAACAACTTTCAGGTTTTGCATTTCTGAACCTTATCAGTGTTATGCGGCTTCTTCTTCAGGTTGAAAGGCGAGCCAAATCAACGCACCGCCTGCCAACACAAGGAAAGGCACCATTGCGAGGTTCACAGACGCCCAACCGGTTTCTACGCTACCACCAGAACAATTCATCAATCCACCCGATGCCAAAGACGCAAGCGTCACGCACCCAAACACGATCATATCGTTCATGCCTTGAACGCGGCCACGTTCCTCGACCGTGTGGGCGCTGGTCAGCATTGCTGTTGCACCGATAAAGCCAAAATTCCAGCCAACACCCAACAAGATCAAAGCGACATAAAAGTTTTCAAGGGCAACACCGCTTAGCGCGACAACACCAGCAGCACCAAGGATCATCAAACCACTGGCGACAATCTTCCGCGCTCCAAAGCGGGCGATCAGATGGCCGGTGAAAAACGATGGAATGAACATAGCAAGTACGTGACTTGAAACGACATTCGCCGCTGTATCGCGTTCAAACCCGCAACCGACGACGGCCAATGGGGTTGAGGTCATAACGAGGTTCATCAATGCGTATGACACCATCGCACAAATGATTGCGACTGCGATACGCGGCGTTTTCAATAACTCCAACCGGCTGCGCCCTTTGGGGGCGTCTGCGGCGGGGGCTTCGGGGGTGGGGATGTCGAGCAGTAGGAAAAATGCGGAACCTACGATATTTAAAACGATAACAGCGATGTAGGAACCCAAGAACAGCAAAGGAAATACTTCATCCGTTGCTTTGACCAGCTGGGGGCCGATGATTGCTGAGGCCAATCCGCCGGCCATCACATAAGAAATCGCTTTGGGGCGGAAGTCGTCTGATGCTGTATCTGCGGCGGCAAAACGGTAAAAACCCTGTGCAGACATATATCCGCCGGTGATAAATGAACCGAGCAAAAAGATGCTAAAGGATTGAATGTAAATCCCATAGGCGCAGATGGTCGACCCAATAGCCCCGCATGACGCACCAATAAAGAAACCAACACGCCGTCCTTTGGTTTGCATAATGTTTGCAAGGGGTTGGGCTGCGGTCATTGAGCCAATCACGATCATCGAAATCGGCAAAGTGGCAAAACAAATATTGCTGGTTAGCGATTGCCCCACCAAACCACCGATGGTGAAAATCAGTGGCATTTGCGCCCCTAAGATCGCCTGTGCAAACACAAGGATCAGGACGTTACGTTTCGCGCGGTGGTGGAGTTGTGCATCTGTCATAGCGCAAGGGTTAACCGGGTTTTACCATTTGGAAAAGCCCTAGATTGTACCCGTTTTGTATGTAGATATTCGTATGCCAGTTTTGTTGGACGTCTTCAGAAATAGGGCTAGAGGCCCTTATTTCATTGAAAAATGGACGTATGACAACTGTGCACAAAGTGTATGACAAACGTATGTCTCTTGTGCATACGATTTTCAAAATGCGACTATTTGCGTCTGTTAAGACTGTTTTTCGATCAAATGCGCGAAAGACCCTGCAACCGAACCCTGAATGAGCCCCATGTCGGGCAGGGCGGTGCCTTCGGCATCTGTGGCATGAAACAAGGCGCGGCCTTCGGCCTTAAGCGTTGTGGCGTAGTGAAATTCATGGGCGTTATAGGCCCCTTGAAACGGGCCTTCGGTTGCCGAGAGGTGACGATACCCGAGATGCAGTTTCCGTTTGGCAAAACTGGTTTCAAGCGCCAGCAGGCCAAGCATTGCGTGGCGGTGGCCGTCTTTATCAATGATGCCATCGCCCAATGTCATGTAGCCACCACATTCACCGTAGATTTGAACGCTGTTTTTTGCAGCACGACGCATAGAGGACATAAAGGTTTGCGCCGCAGATAGTCGTCCGGCGTGCAGTTCTGGATAGCCGCCGGGCAGATAGATGAAATCGGCGTCTGGTACAGCGTCGTCATGCAGTGGCGAGAAAAAAGAAATCTCAGCCCCAGCGGCACGCCAGTCGGCTGATAGATGCGGATAGGCAAAGGCAAACGCGCGGTCCTGCGCAATTGCGATGCGTTGGGCCGGTGGGTTTGGCGCCGCGACGGTTGGGGCCTGCCCGATGGAAGCAGCCTGTGCCACGAGGGCCTCTAAATCAATTGCGTCAGAGATCAATTCACCTGCGCGCGATAAAAACGCATCAAGGTCTGGACGTTCTTCGGCCTGAACCAACCCCAAGTGGCGTGAAGGCTGCACCAAATCATATTGACGGTACAACGCGCCAAGAATGGGAATATCGAATGGGCCCAGCGCAGTGCGCAGCATTTTTTCATGCCTTGGACTGCCGACATTATTCAGAATGATGCCTTTGATCTGAACATCTGGATCATGCGCGGCAAATCCCGCCACCAAAGGGGCTATGGATTGCGCGGTTTTTGCGGCGTCAACGACCAGCACGACAGGCAGTGACAATTGACGCGCCAGATCGGCACAGGCCCCACGACCCACCGGCGGCGCACCATCAAACAGGCCCATCGCGCCCTCAATGATCAACAGGCCTTCGCCGTTGACCAGCGATGCGATGCGTTCAGGCGACATCGCCCAAGCATCCAAGTTCAGGCAGGTTTCACCACAGGCCGCTTCGTGAAAGCGTGGGTCAATATAGTCCGGGCCGGATTTTGCACCGCGCACCGAATGCCCCCGATCGCGCAATGCGCGCAGAAGACCCAATGTCACTGTGGTTTTCCCTGAGCCAGAGCCGGGGGCCGCGATAATCAGGCCCCGGTTCATGCTCATGCGCTTTCGGCGGGGCGGCCCCGGCCAAGCGGATCAAGGTGGCGGGGTTCTTTGCCCTCGGCCAATGCCTGCCAATCCAGCGCCTGACGCATGAGGACAGAACGGCCTACGCAAATGATGCAGGGTGGTTGCATGCCATGTTTTGCGACATCGTCAACAACTGTCCCGAGGGTGGTTTCCAACACGCGCTGGTTTTCGGTTGTCGCCTCGGCCACGACCGCAACAGGTTCATCTGCACCACGCCCAGCACCCATAAGATCAGAGGCAATACGCGCAATGTGCTTCATGCCCATATAAATCACGATGACTTGGGACCCTTTGGCAATGGCACCCCAATCCAGCGACGACGGAGTTTCGCCGGATTGATCATGACCGGTCACAAAGGTTACGGATTGATTGACGTCGCGATGCGTTACGGGAATGCCAGCGTAGGCCAGTCCACCGATCCCGGCAGAGATACCTGGGATAATACGGAAGGGCACACCGTGTTGCACGAGTGTTTGTGCCTCTTCGCCGCCACGTCCAAAGACAAACGGATCACCGCCCTTAAGGCGCAACACGCGTTTGCCTTCGCGGGCAAGATCGACAAGGCGCAGGGAAATATCGCGTTGCTTGGCTGAGGGTTTACCACCGCGTTTGCCAGCGTAGATTACTTCGGCGTCGGGATGGACCCAATCCATGATGGATTGTTGGACCAGGGCATCAAACACAACGACATCGGCCTGACGCAATGCGTTCAGCGCATGGAGGGTCAGCAGGCCGGCATCACCGGGGCCTGCGCCACAGAGCCACACCCAACCCTTTTCCAAAGTTGGCCAATTGCCCTTAGCGAGCGGCGGAAGATCATAAGACTCAGTCATGGGGTCCTTATGCACCCAAAATATTCCCGGCAACAAGACAGAGGCGACGTCGAATGACGGATTGGCGGCAAGAATTTCTGCGCCTATAGTCCGCCACATGGAAAAGAAACCGATTTCAGAATTGCGGCGCGGCTGGACCACCGGTGCTTGTGCGACCGCAGCGACCAAAGCAGCGCTTAAGGCGCTGTGGGGCGAAGGCTTTGCCGATAAGGTGCGCCTGACGCTGCCGCGCGGTGAACGGCCGGAGTTTGACGTTGTGGAAACGGCGATGGGCGATGGCTGGGCTGAGGCTGGAATCGTCAAAGACGCGGGGGATGATCCTGATGTGACACATCAAGCGTTGATCAAGGCGCGTGTGCGTGTTGTTCCGGGTGGTGTAACATTCAAGGCCGGGCAGGGCGTTGGGATGGTCACCCGCCCCGGCTTGCCAATTGCGGTGGGTGAACCAGCGATCAACCCTGTCCCGCGCCAAATGATGACACAGGTGGTTGAAGAAGTGGCCGCGCGGTTGGGCCATGCGCCGAATGTCGAAATCACGGTGATCATCCCTAAGGGGGAAGAACTGGCGTTGAAGACGTGGAATCCCCGGCTTGGTATTTTGGGCGGGCTCTCTGTTTTGGGTACAACAGGCGTTGTACGCCCGTTTAGCTGTGCAGCTTGGATCGCGTCGATACATCGTGGCGTTGATGTTGCCCGCGCTGAGGGCATGGGGCATGTGTCTGGTTGCACCGGGGCCACCAGCGAAAAGGTGGTTCAATCGTTATACGGGCTTCCGGATCATGCGATGTTGGATATGGGCGATTTTTCGGGCGGGTTACTGAAATATCTGCGTAAGCACCCCGTGCCCCATGTCACAATTGGCGGTGGCATTGGAAAACTAACCAAATTAGCCCAAGGCGCAGTGGATCTGCATTCTGGACGGTCGCAAGTTGATTTTTCTGTTTTATCTGAATGGTCTGAAGCAGCGGGTTTACCTGTTGTGCGCGATGCAAACACTGCGTTACAGGCTTATGAAATTGCAGGAAAACCATTGGCTGAAATTATTGCGCGACGCGCCCACCAACGGGTCTTAGATCAATTGAAAGAAGCACCCGTGTCGGCTGACGTTGTTATTATCGATCGCAAAGGGACAATCCTAGCACGGGCAGGAGACACGCCTACATGAAAGTATTGCTTTTGGCAGGCACCACACAGGCCCGTAGTTTGGCAAAAATGCTGTCAGAGGTCGAAGACCTAGAGGCGCTGGCTTCGCTTGCTGGCGCAACACGCGATCCAAATGCACTAGTCGTGCCGATGCGCAGCGGCGGATTCGGTGGTTCCGACGGGTTTCGCGGGTTTCTAGATGACTTCAAACCCGATGTCGTTGTGGATGCTACGCATCCTTTTGCGGCCTATATCAGTCAACGCACCTATGATATTTGCCTCAGTCGTTCGATCCCATATCTGCAAATCCTAAGATCAGGCTGGACAGCCGGCCCAAAGGATCATTGGCATATGATCGGACATGAATCGGATTGTGAAAAACTGATCCCTATTGGTGCAACCGTATTTTTGGCCACAGGTCGGCAGACCTTGATGCAGTTTTCGGGGCTAACCGACCGGAAAATCATCTGTCGCCAGATTGATCCACCTGACACAGAGTTTCCGTTTGAGGGTGGTTCTTTCCTTGTGGGACGTCCACCGTTTTCAGTTGAAGATGAACGCGCGTTATTTCAGCGGTTAAATGTGGATTGGTTGGTCGTCAAAAATGCAGGCGGCAAGGCGAGCCGCACCAAATTAGATGCAGCGCGTGAACTTGGTATTCAGGTGGCAATGATCAAACGCCCCAAGCCACCCGCCGGTGATAAGGTTGATAGTGCCGAAGCGGCCTTTGAATGGATCATGACGCACAAATGAACGAACGGATAATCACATCTGACGCTTGTGTGGCCGAGGGCGCAGCAGCTTTGGCTCAAATGGAGCCGCGTTTTGCTTGGGCACTTGATCAAATGGGACCGTTGCCGTTGCGTTTGCGTGGCGACGGATTTCCCGCATTGCTGAGTGCAATTGTTGGCCAACAGATTTCGACATCAGCAGCGGCGGCCATATGGTCATGGCTAGAGACAGCCAAGTTGACCGGCCCGCGCAAGGCCAAATGGGCCAGTGACGATGACCTGCGCGCATGTGGGCTATCCACCCCAAAAATTCGATACGTGCGCGCGCTAAGTGACGCAAAAATAAATTACAAAGCGTTGCGCGATATGCCAACAGAGGATGTTTTGAAAACGCTGGTGGCGGTGCCGGGTATCGGGCCTTGGACCGCTGAGATTTACGTCATGTTTTCGCTTGGGCGGGCAGATGTGTTTCCGCCAGGAGATTTAGCGTTGCAAGAAGCGGCACGCATATTATTTGATCTCCCGGAACGGCCCAAAGAACGCGCATTTCGCGAAATGTCGCTGGCGTGGGCCCCCTGGAGATCAGTTGCAGCACGCATATTATGGGCCTACTACCGTGTGGCCAAAGACCGGGAAGGAATAAGATGACAAACGAACTCACGAACCATCGACGCGCCGCCGCTTCGGGAACAACCAAAAGCGTGGTGGTGTTTTTACACGGGTATGGTGCCGATGGGGCAGATTTATTGGGGCTCGCTGATCCTTTGTCACCGCATATGCCCGACACCGTATTTTTGGCTCCGGATGCGCCGCAACCCTGTTCAGGTGCACCGATGGGCCGGCAGTGGTTTCCGATCCCTTGGATCGATGGTTCAAGCGAAGAAGAGTCGATGAATGGCCTTGAAAACGCGATGGATGATCTGAACGCATATCTGGATAAAGTGATCGAAGATGAAGGCGTAAGCGCTGATAATATAGTAATTTTTGGGTTTTCTCAGGGCACTATGACCGCGCTGCATGTTATCCCACGTCGCGCAGATAGCTTTGCCGGGATTGTTGCGTTTTCAGGCCGGTTGCTAGAGCCAGAATATTTGGCAAAAGAAGCCGTTTCCAAACCTCCGGTTCTGTTGGTGCATGGGGATCAGGATGATGTGGTTCCGCCGCAATCTCTGAACGAGGCAGCCGAAGCATTGGGCGCCGCTGAGTTTGATGTGTATTCGCATATCATGCGCGGAACGGGCCACGGTATTGCGCCCGATGGATTAAGCGTTGCGCTGACCTTTATGCGCCAACAGCTGCGCATTTCTTAATCACCTTTTTTGAAACGGTTTATAAAGAGCGCGGCACTTGCTGCGCTCTTTTGTTATTTTCGTCATGAAAATGTGATGCAAATCCCCCATGAATTACCTGCCCGCTACAAAATGCAGGGGTTGTCAGGTGAAAATCACCAGATATAGTTAAAGTACTGGAGGGGCGGGTCGTCCCGCCCCGGTGATCTGGGATGTTATTCGAGATCAAGCAGGGAGCGGATGGAGTGTTACCAATGGATGGCGATTTCAGAACAGAGTTTACAAGAGAGCCCGCGCGCCTAAAGCAGCACCCGGCTTTGGTTTTGAACGCGGATTATCGCCCGTTGTCCTATTACCCACTTTCATTATGGCCTTGGCAAGAAGCCATAAAGGCGGCCTATTTGGATCGTGTGGATATTATCGCGGAATATGATTGTACCGTACGATCCCCCAGTGTTGAAATCCGGGTTCCTTCGGTTGTCGTGCTAAAAGATTACATCAAACCCAAACGCCGTATTGCTTTTACCCGGTTTAACTTATTTCTACGCGACGAATTTCAATGCCAATATTGCGGATCAAAAGGGGATCTCACCTTTGATCATGTGGTTCCGCGGGCGGCAGGTGGGCGTACAAGCTGGGAAAATGTTGTCGCAGCATGTTCGCCATGTAATCTGCGCAAAGGGTCAAAATCATTGCGCAACGCACGCATGTCTTTGGCCAAAATTCCGCGTCAGCCCGGATCGGATGAACTGCGTAACATGGGCCGTAAATTTCCACCAAATTTCCTGCATGAAAGTTGGATGGACTTTTTGTATTGGGACACAGAGCTTGATGCTTGACCTTGGTTGCTAAGATGCCTCAAATGGCAAAGCTTTTTGAGGTAAGAATATGACCAAGCACAACGGAACCAATGATGTCGCCCTGATGGGGATTCCGCTTGATACGCATTCCAGTTACTTACAAGGCCCTGCATTTGGTCCTGCGCGTATTCGCGAAGCGCTGATCAATGGCGCCGCGAATTTAACTGCTGAAGACGGTACAGATTTAGGAACTGAAACGCGCTGGAAAGACAGCGGTGATCTGGAGGTTTTTGAAATGCGTGGTGCGGCCGCGATTGATAAAATCTACGAAGGTACCAAAGAACGGTTGGACAATGGGTTGCGTTTACTTTCGCTGGGTGGGGACCATTCTGTCGCCAACCCGGTAATACAGGCCCACGCCGACCATTATGAAGGTCTAAATGTACTGCACATTGATGCGCACCCCGACCTTTATGACACCCAAGATATTGGTCATTTCGGGCATGGTTGCCCGTTTGCACGGCTGATGGAAACCGGAAAAGTTAAACGGCTGGTGCAAGTCGGAATTCGGACTTTAAACAAACATCAGCGCGAACAGGCTGAACGCTTTGGGGTAGAGATTACTGATATGCGCAGCTGGCACAGTGATTGGACCGTTAAATTTGATGGTCCGGTCTATATGTCATTGGACCTAGACGCGCTTGATCCTGCGTTTGCACCGGGGGTTTCACATTTTGAACCTGGCGGATTATCAACACGTGAAGTGTTGGGGTTGATCAATCGGTTCGAAGGGCGTTTGATTGGTGCGGATATTGTTGAATTAAACCCTCATCGCGATCCTTATGGTATGACGGCAATGGTCGCGGCAAAATTTGTAAAAGACATTGCCGCCCGTTTGCTGCGTACCGCCTAAAATTCAGTAAAAAACAGTCTTGCGTTGAGCTTTGTTCGCGGGATGCTAGACTTGCGCTTAAACTCAGGATATGACCTGAGACAATAGAAATGTTACCGCTAACATAAATTATTTGGCGGAATTACAGGGGGCCAAAATGGTTTCACGCGTTATCCCGGTCGATAATTTTGATTTGGTTATCTTTGGGGGCACCGGCGATCTGGCGCGCCGTAAAATTCTACCGGGTTTGTATCGGCGCTTTGTTGCGGGGCAAATACCCGACGAAACCCGCATCATTGGCGCGGCGCGTTCTGAACATGATGACGATGATTATCGGCATTTTGTGCAAGATGCCGTGTGTGAATTTGTTGCCTCAAAAAAGCATGACCAAGAACAAATCAACGCGTTCTTAAAACTGTTTTTCTACGTGAAAACGGATGCCTTGGGCGAAGAAGGTTGGGACAAAATAGCGTCGATGATGAAGCCTGACGTCATCCGCGTATTCTATTTTTCTGTTGGCCCACGTCTGTTTAGCCCAATTGCAGAACGTCTGCACCGTTTTGAAATTGCACAGGATGACAGCCGCATTGTGGTTGAAAAACCCTTTGGCCGTGATTTGGAAACAGCACGCGCTCTGAACCAAGAGCTTGCATCGCATTTCGACGAGCATCAGATTTTCCGCATTGACCATTATCTGGGCAAAGAGACAGTACAAAACCTGATGGCGGTGCGATTTGGCAATATTCTGTTTGAACCGTTATGGAACAGCCAGTACGTCGACCATATTCAGATTACAGTCGCTGAAACTGTCGGCGTTGGCGGCCGTGGTGGGTATTACGATAAATCTGGTGCCATCCGCGATATGGTGCAAAACCACCTTATGCAATTGTTGTGCCTGATTGCGATGGAGCCACCAAGCCAGTTCGAACATGACGCGGTGCGTGATGAAAAGCTAAAGGTGATCCGCGCGTTGGATCCGGTTGAACGTGATGAAATCGTGCGCGGGCAATATGGGGCAGGGGACGACAGCAGTTCCTACCTTGAGGATTCTGAAAACCCTGAGAGCACCACTGAGAGTTTTATCGCGATGAAGGTGCAGGTTTCCAATTGGCGTTGGAAAGGCACCCCGATTTATCTTCGCACGGGTAAACGGTTGCGCGCGCGGGCCTCTGAAATCGCGGTTGTGTTCAAAGACCCGCCACATTCGATTTTTGGCCAGCAGGACGGACGGCGTGGCAATGTTCTCGTTATCCGGTTGCAGCCGGATGAGGGCATGAATCTGCGGGTGACCATCAAAGAACCTGGCCCCGGTGGAATGCGCCTGATCGAGGTGCCACTCGATATGTCCTTTGCCGAAGCGTTGGGCGAAGATGGCGCAGACTTCCCAGATGCTTATGAACGATTGATCATGGATGTCGTGCGCGGCAATCAAACCTTGTTTATGCGCGGCGATGAGGTCGAAGCAGCCTGGGCTTGGACTGATCCTATTATCGAGGCTTGGCAGGAACGCGGTGATAAACCCATCACCTATGACACCGGAAGTTCAGGCCCGGATGATGCATTGGCACTGTTGCACCGCGACGGGCGCCGCTGGCGGGAGATTAAGTAAATGAACATTGTCGAATACGCTGATCGCGAAATGATGATGATGGATTTGGCAACCATTCTCGCTGATGAAATAAAGTCGCAACTTCACCATGAAGATCGCGTGACTTTGGCGGTTCCCGGCGGAACCACGCCGGGGCCGATTTTTGACGGCCTAAGCGCGGTTGATCTAGGCTGGGATCGTGTTGATGTTATGCTAACCGATGAACGTTGGGTGTCTGAAACATCAGAGCGTTCAAACACCCGGCTGCTGCAAAATCGATTGCTGACAGGATACGCGCAGGCCGCAAATCTAATACCATTATACGAGACAGCTGACACCCCTGAGGAGGCATTGCCAAATCTGCGCAAAAACCTGTCTCCGCATTTGCCCATCAACGTTCTTTTACTTGGTATGGGGGCCGATATGCATACCGCATCTCTGTTCCCCGGTGCCGATCGTTTGGAAGAGGCTTTCGACCCATTGGCACCTGTTTTGCTCCCAATGCGGGCTGACGGTGCTGATGAACCGCGGATTACCCTCACGGTACCAGCACTGCAAAGCGCAATGACAACGCACATTGTGATCGCAGGTCAAGAAAAACGCGAAGCGATTAAAGTTGCATCAAAAACCAAAGATTTCAAACAGGCACCGATTGCTGCTTTTTTGAACAACGCTACAATACATTGGGCAGATGAATGATCACTTGGAACCTATTGAAAGAAAAACATAAAGATATTCAAGATAGAGCTATAAACAGTCTATTTGACGATACCCGCGCGCAGTCATTTTCAATCGATGCGTTGGATATGCTCTTTGATTACTCCAAAACCAATATCGACGATGATGTTCGCGATCTATTGCTCGATCTTGCACAACCCGTTGTTGCAAAACGTGCGGCGATGTTTGCTGGGGAAAAGATCAACGATACAGAAAAGCGCGCCGTTCTCCATACGGCTTTGCGTAATATTGGTGGTGACCCAATTGTTGTTGATGGCGAAAATGTCATGCCAGACGTCGAAGCAACATTCGAACGCATGGTGCAATTTAGTGAAACTGTGCGCGATGGCAGTTTTAAAGGGCAGGGTGGCCCGATTACCGATGTGGTGAATATTGGTATTGGTGGATCTGATTTAGGGCCAGCGATGGCTGTGTTGGCATTGGCACCATATCATTCGGGGCCAAGGTGTCATTTTGTTTCGAATGTGGACGGCGCGCATATTGCTGATACCTTAAGGGACCTCAATCCTGAGACGACTTTGATCATAGTCGCATCAAAAACCTTCACCACCATTGAAACAATCACCAACGCAAAAGCGGCGCGCGATTGGATGGCACGTTCGGTTGAAAACCCTGGCACACAATTTGTAGCGTTGTCCTCAGCATTAGATAAAACGGCAGATTTCGGGATTGCGGAAGAACGCGTTTTTGGTTTTGAAGATTGGGTTGGGGGCCGGTATTCTGTTTGGGGTCCAATCGGCCTTTCGCTGATGATCGCAATTGGTGGCGAACAATTCCGGTCATTCCTAAGTGGCGCAAAGTCAATGGACGACCATTTTAGAACAGCGGATTTTGCAGAAAACATGCCAGTGATGTTGGCACTGGTTGGGCTTTGGCACAATCAAATTTGTGGTTATGCATCGCGCGGCGTTATGCCTTATGAACAGAGGCTTAGCAGACTTCCTGCATATTTGCAGCAGCTCGAAATGGAATCCAACGGCAAACGCGTTGGTATGGACGGGGCCGAACTGCCATATCATTCTGGACCGATTGTTTGGGGCGAACCGGGCACCAACGGCCAGCACGCGTTTTACCAACTGATCCACCAAGGCACGCGCGTCATTCCCGTCGAATTTCTTGTTGCAGCACAAGGGCATGAACCTGATCTTGCGTATCAACATCAACTTTTGATGGCGAATTGTTTTGCTCAATCAGAGGCGTTGATGAACGGTCGCGACTTTGAAACCGCGCAAAACTTGATGGCGCAAAAAAGATTCACAGGTGAGGAATTAACACGCCAAGCCAATCACCGTGTTTTTCCCGGAAACCGCCCATCGACAACTTTGGTCTATCCTAAATTGACCCCATCCATGTTGGGTAAACTCATTGCTCTGTATGAACACCGCGTTTTCGTCGAAGGCGCTATCTTGGGGATCAACTCTTTTGATCAATGGGGCGTTGAACTTGGCAAAGAACTTGCCGTTGCGCTGCAACCAATTGTGCAAGGTGATAAAACAGCCACTGACAAAGATGGTTCAACCCAACAATTAATCAAATTTATTCAGGCCCATAGCTGAAACTTTGACCCCGCCATTATGGCGGGGTTTTACTTCTGGCAATGCAGCGGGGAAACGTAGGCATGAACAGCGGTGTTTTGCTATTATGCTGTTAACCTAGCATCCACATACAGAGCACCCCGGCGTGTGTATTCGAGATCGGTATCCACTTTGTATGTTTCGCCGATTTCCGGCATGGCCAAAACACGATCAGCCGGACCGTCTGCCAGAATTTGACCGTCGCGTAAAAGCACCAAGCGATCACAGAATTTCGCTGCCAGATTCAGATCATGTAAAGCTGCCATTACCACGGGTTTACGGCGCGTGGTTTCTAGCTTGATGGAATTCATGATCGACAGCTGATGATGTAGGTCCAACGCACTCGTAGGTTCATCCAATAAGATCACTTCAGGTTGGCGTACCAGCGTTTGCGCCACAGCAACCATTTGGGCCTGACCACCGCTTAAATCTGCGATCCCGCGATCCGCCAGATGACCAAGATTCAGGTCCGCCAGCGTTTTGGCCACCTGATCGAGGTTCTCCGATTTTACCCGCCATCCCGTGGTTTGCTTCAGGGCCAGAAGTACGCTTTCAAACACACTGAGTAAGGCATTACAGCCAAAGGCCTGAGGCATATAGGCGATGTGCTTGGCACGATCCTGACGACGCATATTGGTGATGTCTTCGCCGTTCAGCCAAACTTCACCACTGCGCGCGGCAACCAAGCCACACATGGTCTTAAACAGCGTAGATTTCCCTGAAGCATTTGGCCCGATCAATCCGACAAAACATCCCGGTTTAATATCGGGGATAGAGACATCACTTAGGATCGTACGAGGCCCATAACCGGCAACCAATTGATTTAGGCTTAGAGTCATGAAAGGCGCTCCTTGCGGGTGGAAAGAATGATTGAGACAAAGACCGGCACACCGATCAAAGAAGTAATGATTCCAATGGGATAAATAATCCCTGGGGTGATGGATTTAGAAATCACCGATGTTAATGACAATACCAACGCCCCAACCAATGCTGATAGTGGGATGAAAAAGCGCTGATCTTCGCCGACAAGCAGGCGCGCAATATGTGGGCCTACGAGCCCAACAAAACCAACCGTGCCCACAAAGGATACTGCGGTTGCTGCCAGGAACGATACACATATCAACATCTCTACACGCAGACGGGCGACGTTGACGCCCATGCTCTCTGCTGTTGCTTCGCCCATACGAAGCGCTGTCATGGGCCACGTGCGTAGCAAGCTAAATGGGATGGCTATGCAAAGAAGGATCGTACCAAGCAAGATTTTTTCCCAACTTGCACGAGACAAAGATCCCATCATCCAGAAAACGATGCGAGAAATTTGATCTTCTGATGCCCAATATTGCATCAAAGATAGAAGTGCGGAAAATGTGAAAAAGATAGCGATTCCAAATAGGATCATGGTTTCTGAACCAACACCCTTGAGGCGTGTTGCAAATAGGATAAATCCGCAGGTCAAAAGCGAAAAGACAAAGGCATTTGTCGTGACAAGCAGCCCGCCAATCACAGGCACAACGCTTATTCCCATAACAATCGCCAAAGATGCGCCAAAACTTGCGGCTGCTGAAACGCCCAGCGTAAAGGGCTCAGCCAATGGGTTGTTCAGGATCGTTTGCATTTGCGCACCAGCCACTGCCAAAAGAGCACCAACAAGAACAGCCGTCACAGCCACCGGTAAACGGTAATCCCAGACAATGACTTTCAAACGAACGCCATGCGATAAAGGATCAAGGAACACATCGATGACAGTAGACAGGGGATAATGCCCCGGCCCGGTGGACACATCAATGAGAAAGCTCGCCATCAAAAGCGTCGAGACAATCAAAAGCATCAAACTTCGTCGACTTGTTTGCGAAATATACGCTTTGCGCATAGCGAGGGTATCGTTGGTCTGCACAGTCATCGTTTGTCCTAAAGTTGAAACGGCCCCACCAATCGGGTAGGGCCGAAGATCAAATCAGCTGCCAGATTGCAGAGATCCCCAGAAAACGCCTGAGTAATCGATCGGCAAGAAACGATCGTGAAGTTCAATCATCGTTGCTTCTGGATCGAGATCAGCGAACAGCTCCGGATGTAGCCATTTTGCGAACGCCTGCATTGCGACAAAATGATAAGGGCTGTTGTAGAACTGGTGATACACGGAATGGAAACGACCATTTTGAACCGCTGATAGCTCTGGCCAACCTTCTCGTGCAGCAAGTGCCGTAAGACGTTCTTGAACGGCTGTTTGATCTGCTTCGTAGCCAAATAAAACTGCGGTGGTTGCCGGATTGGCCTCTGACCAGTTTGCTCCAGTACCAATGATCACATCAGGATCGTCGGCAAACAATGCCTCGAGGCTGACGTCCGTTTTGAAACCGGGGAAATGCATTGAACCCCAGTTGCGACCGCCGGCAAGATCAACAAGCCGTCCCAAGTTTGCAGCACCATAAGTTGTGCAGCAACTGTTAGGATTATATCCAGCCGCATTTTCGATAAACACGATCGGACGTTCATCCGCTGGGATACTATTCACACTAGAATAGATCAATTTCATTTGTTCTTGATAGTAATCACTAAAGGCGTCGGCCTCATCGCGTCTGTCAAAAATCCGGCCCAACAATTGAATACTTGGAACAGTGTTGGCTGTTGGATCTTGGCGGAAATCAACAAATACAGTTGCGACTCCAGCTTCGTCCAATTTCTCGATAATGCCGCTTTCTTGGGCTTTGAGGAGATTTCCCAGATTCATGAACACAACTTCTGTGCCTAATGAAATCACTGCTTCCAAATTCCATTCATCTGCATATGGGCTACCAAAGCTGGGAATTTCAGAAATTTCTGGGAAGACGTCCAAATACTGGCGATAAGCATCTGGATCATAGTTGATCATGTCGTCTTTCCATCCAACAACACGTTCAAATGGATTTTCGCTATCAAGCAGCGCTACAGAATAAATCATGCGCCCTTCGCCAAGCACGACGCGCTGCGGATTATGTTCTACTTCGACGGTGCGCCCGGCAACGTCGGTAACGGTAATTGTCTCTGCGGTGGCGATCGTGGCGGACGCGATTATCATCGTCGTTGCTGCGGCAGCGGAGCAAAGACCCCGCGTCAGTTTACTGACATTCATGGGTCTCTCCTGTTTAGAGTTGCGGCATCAGACGGATGCGGCAGGCCTCACACATCATACCTGACTATTATTGTCAACATAATCTGTAGGTGTCAAAAAAATTCAGGTTTCGTAATCATTCAGGCAATACAGAGCGACTGTATTAACAACCAACGCTATCTGTTTTTGAAGACGCTATAAAATTGCGGCAAATCGGGCAGGGTACCTTTGGCCTGAAATGTTCTCGCAGCGCGCTGGCCGATATTTGGCAGATTGGATCCATTTGAGCGCATCTAGGACTTGGCAAGAGATTAGCGCAATATGTTATGCGCAAAGTAAAACACACCTAACGCTCGGTACAGGTTATTCATTTGGTCAGGACAAGTTTGAAACGCTATGTCCTGAGTTATAACGCATCAGGTGTTACAAATCTGGCAGCCCAGTTTTTCAGGCTTTGACAATCCTGTTTCAAAATAGAAGTTTAGTTTTAAAGGGTAGATTCAATTTGAACAGTAATAACTATAATTGATATTATGTAATGTATG
Source organism: Cochlodiniinecator piscidefendens (assembly GCF_011326755.1). Lineage (GTDB taxonomy): Bacteria > Pseudomonadota > Alphaproteobacteria > Rhodobacterales > Rhodobacteraceae > Cochlodiniinecator > Cochlodiniinecator piscidefendens. Next base: position 174,170 of record NZ_JAAOIE010000001.1, read on the forward strand.
TAATTATCTAAAAGTCTTTTCAGCTAACCCTTTTATTTGTTAGCATGAAATACCACTCAAGGAATTCGAAATGACTTCACTGCTAATTTTAAACGGCCCCAATCTAAATCTTCTCGGTAAGCGCCAACCCGAAGTCTACGGTTCTACGACACTGTCTCAAATTGAAAAAATGTGTCATGACAAAGCTTTAGAGCTCAACGTTGAGCTTACATTTGAGCAAAGCAACCATGAAGGTGTATTGATTGATCACATTCACGCTGCTCGTGATACGATCGACGGTATCATTTTGAATGCTGGCGCTTATACGCATACCTCTGTTGCGATTATGGACGCGATTTCATCTGCTGAAGTTCCCGTCATTGAGCTACATCTTTCTAATATTCACGCACGTGAAAAATTCCGCCACCACTCTTTTATTGCCCCAGTTTCTGTTGGGCAGATTTGCGGTTTCGGACCAAATGGCTATTTGCTCGCTTTGGATGCGATGCTTCATTTTCTTGGTGAGGTATGATTGTAGACGATTTAAACCACCTGGTAAGTGCCCATAGTGTCGAAGAAATTTGGCCCTTTTTCTTAGAAAAGATGGCTAACTACGGCTTTGAGCGCATTTTCTATGGATATACAACATTTCGCACAGAGCGGTCTCTGGGTGACATCCGGGATATGATTATCCTAAGCAATCACCATTCCGAGTATTTGGATGCCTTTATTGGAGAACGTAATTTTGAAAACGCTCCCATGGTTCAATGGGCGTTATCTGAAACCGGTTCAAAAAGCTGGAGCTGGATTTCTCAATTAATGGCAGCTGGTGAAATTAGTCCAGAGATGCAACGCGTGATCGAACTTAACATCACCCACGGGGTTGTGTCTGGGTATTCACTTAGCTTTGCCGATGAGCATAATTCAAAGAAAGGTGGGCTCGCCCTTACCGCAAATGCCAGTGTTCCGCAGGCTGAAGTTGATAAGATTTGGGAGCAATATGGAAATGAGATCAATATCTTATCCCAAGTGTTTCATCTAAAAATTATCAACTTTCCGTATTTCGGAGATCAACGAAAGTTGACCCCACGTCAGAGAGAAGTTCTAGCGTGGGTTGGCCAAGGTAAAACCACTCAGGATGTTGCGTGTATATTGGGCCTTACGACTGCTACGATTGAAAAACATCTGCGACTCGCTAGGTTCACTTTAGGTGCTGAAACAACAGCCCACGCGGTGCTAAAGGCATCGATGCAAAACCAAATCTACACATATGATTTCTAAGTTATTTCTAATTTTACCCTAAACTAGCGAAAAGTAAGGAATTCCTGACTAGCCTGACCTAGGGGCAATCTGGCATAGTTGGTAAGTTCCGTGAGTGGTGACTTTAGTCTAGGGACTTCGGTGTTTTGTGAATCGCGCTAATATTAGTGATTTCTAAGGACATCGGCGCCGGTCAATGAGCAATTGCGGCTCATTGGATCGGCATCTGGAATTGTAGGGTCCATCTTCATCCCCAATGTAGGGATCCTTATTTACCAGAAGGCGCATTCTTCGGAGTGCGCCTTTTTTATTTGAACGTTAGATCTCAATAAAAAAGCGCGCCTAAGTTTAGGCGCGCTTTGAATGCTCTTCAAAAAGAATGATTTAGCCCTGAGCGGCTTTTGCAACTTCAGCTGCGAAATCTTCTTCTTTTTTCTCGATGCCTTCACCGACTTCCATGCGAACGAAAGACAGAACTTCGACGCCAGCTTCTTTAGCAGCGGCTTCGACAGTTAGATCTGGGTTCATCACGAAAGACTGACCAAGCAAGGTTACTTCTGAGAAGTATTTTTTCATGCGGCCAACAATCATTTTTTCGATCACGGCTTCTGGTTTACCAGATTCACGCGCTTGTTCGGTCAGAACATTTTTCTCACGCTCAACAAGTGCTGGGTCCAGATCAGCTTCGCCCAAGGACTGTGGATTTGCAGCTGCGATGTGCATTGCGATTTGTTTGCCGATGCCGTTGTCAGCGCCTTTCAGCGCAACCAATACACCGATTTTGCCCATGCCGTCGGTTGCTGCATTGTGTACGTAAGACACAACCGCATCACCTTCAGCAGTCGCCATGCGACGCAAAGACATGTTTTCGCCGATTGTAGCGATTTTATCTGTCAGGGTTTCAGCAACAGTTTTGCCACCAAGATCAGCATTTGCCAAAGCTTCTACATCAGAAACTTTAACCGCAGCGCCTGCGATGTCACGAACCATTGCTTGGAAATCAGCATTTTTACCAACGAAGTCGGTTTCTGAGTTCACTTCAACAGCAACGCCTTTGCCGCCTTCAACTGCAACAGCAACCAAACCTTCAGCCGCGATACGGCCAGATTTTTTAGCAGCTTTAGCAAGACCTTTGGTGCGCAGCCAATCGATTGCTGCTTCCATGTCGCCGTCAGTTTCAGTCAGCGCTTTTTTTGCGTCCATCATGCCTGCGCCAGTTGTGTCGCGCAGTTCTTTCACCAATTTTGCGGTGATCGCCATGTCGGCCTCCTTAGAGTATCTAATAGAAATAGAAAATCGAGGCAGAGCGTCCCTGCCCCGATGACAATTCTGTAAAGCTTAAGCGTTTGCAGCTTCAGCTTCGGCAGCAACTTCTTCTTCAAGAGCTGCTTCCATTTCGCCAAGGTCGATACCAGCAGCGCCCATTTGTGCAGTCATGCCGTCAAGAGCAGCGCGCGCAGCCAAATCAGTGTACAAAGAAATCGCACGTGACGCGTCGTCGTTGCCTGGGATGATGTAATCGATGCCATCAGGAGAACAGTTGGTGTCAACAACAGCTACAACTGGGATACCCAATTTTTTAGCTTCTGCGATTGCCAATGCTTCTTTTTTAACGTCGATAACGAACAGAAGATCAGGCACACCGCCCATGTCAGCGATACCGCCGAGGGATGCTTGCAATTTCTCTTGCTCACGCTCCATGCCGAGACGCTCTTTTTTGGTCAGACCTTCTGCGCCGTTTTCCATTTTCTCGTCGATCGCTTTCAGGCGATTGATTGAGTTGGAAACGGTTTTCCAGTTGGTCAATGTGCCACCCAACCAGCGGTGGTTCATGTAGTACTGCGCGCTTTTCTCAGCAGCTTCCGCAATCGGGCCAGCAGCCTGACGTTTGGTGCCAACGAAAAGAACGCGGCCGCCTTTAGCAACAGTTTCGCGCACAACGTTCAACGCTGCGTCAAGCATCGGAACAGTTTGTGTCAGATCGAAAATGTGGATACCATTGCGATCACCGTAGATAAACGGTGCCATACGTGGGTTCCAGCGTTGTGTTTGGTGACCAAAGTGTACACCAGCTTCCAAAAGCTGGCGAATGTTGAATTCAGGGAGCGCCATGTCCATATTCCTTTTCCGGTTTGCGCCTAAGCGAAGCCTTGAGGGCAGATGCCCAACCGGCGGTCAATTAAGGATGTCTCCCCCAATCAACCAAGCTTCGCCTGTGAAGTGAGGTGGCTATTACAGCAGGTTTCTAAGGGATGCAAGCCCCCTGCCCGTTATCAATTTAGGAACCTGATCCAACTTAAGTTTCTCACCACCATTGTCGAAAGAATACTGTCATGCAACTTCCTAAATTCATTCAAGACTTCTCTTCCATAGAGATACCCTTTCCTGATGATGTCGTGTCAACCAATGTTGTTCGCTCTGACCAAGGCTTGGTTGTCTTTTTCACCTTTCACAAAGATATGCATCTGCCGCCGCATTCTCACAAGGCCCAGTGGGGCAGCGTTATCAATGGGGAAATCGAGTTTACGATCGGTGATGAAACACGCATTTATCGCCCCGGTGACAGTTACAGTATTCCCGAAGGTGTTGTGCATTCCGCCAATATCAAGGCTGGCAGTGTTGTTATTGATGTTTTTGAGGAAGCAGATCGCTATCCGATCCGTACCTGACGTGGCTTTCGGGTTGAAATTTTCTGACCAGCGGGTCAAAGGTCTGATATGACACAAACATCAGATATCCTTTGTATTGGTTCCGTCCTTTGGGACGTGATTGGCCGCACAGCGAGCCACATGCGGGTTGGCTCAGACGTGCCCGGACGCATTACGCGCATTCCTGGCGGCGTCGCGATGAACATCGCTATGACGTTAACCCGGTTTCACTTAACACCGACATTGCTCACTGCAATTGGCCGTGATGAACAAGGCGATGAGTTGATGGAACAAGCCCGACGTATGGGTATGGACCTAAGATTTACCTATCGTTCCGAGGATTTACCAACCGACATTTATATGGCCATCGAAGGTGCAAACGGATTGATCGCCGCCATTGCTGATGCCCATTCGCTTGAGGCGGCAGGCGATAAAATCCTGCGTCCGCTCGAAGATGGCAGTTTGGGCAGTGTGACATCCCCCTACGATGGTCTGGTTGCCTTGGACGGGAACCTAACGATTGAGCTTTTGCGCGAAATCTCCCAAAGCCCTTTGTTTTCCAAAGCAGATTTACGCGTTGCGCCTGCATCCCCCGGCAAGGCCGAACGATTGCTCCCGCTTTTATCACATCCACGTGCCACGCTTTACGTTAATCTCGAAGAGGCGGGTTATCTTTGCAAAGAAGACTTTATAACCGCTGCCGATGGCGCGCGGGGTCTCGTCGCGCGTGGGGCATATAGGGTGTTGGTCACCGATGGCGGAAAAGATGCTGCGATGGCCCAAAACGACACCTTAATCACCCGCAAACCGCCCGAGGTCATGGTCACTCGCGTCACTGGTGCTGGCGATACTTTCATGGCCGCCCATATCGCTGCTGAACATCGCGGTGAAACAGGCGAAACCGCTCTAAAAACTGCGCTAACTGCCGCTGCAAATTACGTTTCCGGAGAAACACCCCTATGACGATCCCGATGAATTTTTCACCCGAAGTTGCTGACGCGCGTGCGAACGGCACCCCTATTGTGGCGCTTGAAAGCACAATTATTTCTCATGGAATGCCCTACCCCCAAAACGTGGAAACCGCTCGTCGGGTTGAGGCAACCGTTCGCGAAAATGGCGCGACCCCCGCGACGATCGCGGTGATCAATGGCGTTTTGCATATCGGCCTGTCGGATGATGAACTCGAAGGATTTGGTCAGGCTGAGGGCATTTTGAAGCTGTCACGCGCTGACATGGCAGCCTGTATTGCGTCAGGTAAAACCGGTGCAACCACTGTCGCTGCGACGATGATCGGTGCCCATTTGGCGGGTATCGGTGTTTTTGCAACGGGTGGTATCGGTGGCGTTCATAAAGGTGCCGAAGAAACCTTTGATATTTCGGCAGATTTGCGTGAACTTGCTGAAACCCCTGTCACGGTTGTTGCAGCAGGTGCCAAGGCGATTTTAGACCTTCCTAAAACGCTTGAAGTGTTGGAAACCCTTGGCGTTCCGGTTATCGCCTTTGGTCAAGACGAATTTCCCGCCTTCTGGTCGCGTTCATCTGGTATGGCAGCGCCATTGCGAATGGACACCGCTGATGAAATTGCCCGCGCCCAATTGATACGTCGCGACATGGGGTTGCCCGGCGGACAGTTGATTGCCAATCCGATCCCCCATGACGCAGAAATATCTGCCGATGAGCTGGCCCCGATTATTGCTCAAGCCATTTCAGAGGCTGACAATCAGGGGATTGGCGCGAAATCAGTAACGCCGTTTTTACTCGGCCGTATTTTTGAGCTCACCAACGGTAAGTCATTGGAGTCCAATATTTCCCTGGTTCTTAACAATGCCAAACTCGCGGCTAAAATTGCCGTCGCGATGGGGAAATGATCAACAGGGCTTGTTGTTCTGTTTTGTCGCACTTAGGTTAACGCGGGTGAAGTTCAGGAAAGCGTAATGACACAGAAAAACGACGATCAGGTAGAGCGGCGCAAAGCCAGCATGTTTGCCGGTTTCCGAGCGAGTTTTCTAACTGGCCTCGTTGTTATTGCACCGATTTTTCTGACGGCTTGGTTGATCTGGACTGTTGTTGGCTGGATCGACAGCTGGGTTTTACCGCTCGTGCCACAAAATATGATGCCAGAACAATATATCGGCATTAACTTACGCGGCGTCGGCGTTATTATTTTTCTGCTGTTCACCATCATTGTTGGCTGGATGGCAAAAGGCATCATGGGCCGATCTTTACTGAACATTGGCGAAGGTCTGGTTGACCGAATGCCTGTGGTAAGGTCGGTCTACAACGGGTTGAAACAAATAGCAGAAACTGTTTTTTCGCAAGCGGACAATAGTTTTGAAAAAGCCTGTTTGGTTGAATACCCACGCAAAGGAATTTGGGCGATTGCCTTTATTTCGACTCCAGCAAAAGGCGAGATCGATGCAAAGATTATGACGGGCGAACAAGTCATGTCGGTATTTTTGCCAACAACCCCTAATCCAACATCAGGTTTTTTGTTGTTCGTGCCAAAAGCTGATGTAATCGAGCTGGACATGAGCGTCGAAGACGCCGCCAAGCTGGTGATTTCTGCTGGGCTTGTTTATCCGAACAGCAAAGATCCGACGCAGCCTGTTGATGCGTTGATCGGGAAGTAATTAACAAAAATAAATAGTATCGCTGCGACGTATGGCTTTTGTGCATACGATTTATACACACATACCATTTGTTAACTTTTGCTGCGCTCTAGGCCAAATTCATATTTGCAGAATTCCCGGTACTGTAGCGTCACATCACCATTCGAAAATGTAAGGATGCCCAGGTTAGGTGCTTCTGCGGCAGGCGCAAAACTGTCCCAATCCCATGCGGGAACCGGCGGCGGGGCCTGATACAAGGTTGAGCGCATCACAGCAAATGGGATACCGCGCACTGTTCCACATATGGGCCGATGAACGTGACCCAGAAACAGATGTTTTACATTTTGATGTTTTGATAGCAGATCCAAAAAGGCATCGCCATTTTCCATATTGTCAGGATCTAACATCGGCAACCTTAAGGCCATCGGAGGATGGTGCAGGAAAAGATAGGCTGGGCTGTCTTTGTATTCGGCCAACATATGATCAAGCCACTGCATACGCTTGGTGCAAAACTCGCCTGCATCTGAACCGGGTCTTTGTGAATCCAAACACATAAAAACGCCTGCTTCGGTCGGCACCGCGTATTGAATAAATTCATTCATCCCAACACCAGGCAGATCAAAGACCTGCCGCAGAAGTGTTTTGTCGTCATGGTTTCCTGAGAGCGGGAAATACGGGATCAAAAGTCGATCGAGCTCAGATTTCAGCGCGCGGTAATTCTGTTCTGTCGCCAGATCAACCAAATCACCGGAAATAACGCAAAACATGCTCTGGCTGTGAAATTCATTGATATAGTCTATTGCTGCTCGCAAACGTAGCCTTGGATCATGTCCTTGAATTAAACCCTCAGCAACAAAGTGAAGATCGCTGAGCCAAACGACGTCTTGAGCCAGGGGTTTGGTCACAGGGCTGTCCATCCGCCATCCACGCTGATGGTGGTTCCGGTGATCTGAGTCGCAGCATCTGAGCAAAGGAAAACAGATGTGCCGCCGACCTGTTCCACTGTGGCAAAATCTTTGGAGGGTTGGCGCGTTAGCATCACGTTTTTCACCACCTCTTCGCGGCTCATGTTGTATTCGCGCATGGTGTCGGGAATTTGCGCTTCAACCAATGGGGTTAAAACATACCCCGGGCAAATGGCGTTTGCGGTGATCGGTTCTTGGGCGGTTTCAAGCGCTGTGGTTTTGGTCAAACCAACCACGCCGTGTTTTGCCGCGATATAAGCGGATTTAAAGGGCGACGCCGTGAGACCATGGGCAGAGGCAATATTCACAACCCTGCCCCAACCTGCCGCGCGCATCATCGGCAAAGCCGCAGCTGTGGTGTGAAACGCAGAGCTCAGATTGATTGCGATAATGGCGTCCCATTTGTCCTCAGGGAATTCATCAATTGGCGCGACGTGTTGGATGCCCGCATTATTCACCAGAATATCGCAGCGTCCTGAGTCACTGATCAATTTGCGACAGTCAGAACCTTTGGACATATCCGCCTGAATGTAGCGCGCGTTCACACCATGGTTTTTTGAAATCTCAGCGGCCAATGCATGATCTTCGTCGCGGTTGGTAAACGAATTCAGGACAACATCTGCGCCAGCTTTGGCCAATTCAATCGCAACACCCAGACCGATGCCTGAGTTTGATCCGGTGATAACTGCAGTTTTGCCTGATAGCGTCATGATGTTCTCCGTTCATTTTGGCGGATCATGTCATGCTGCAGTTGCAAAAGGAATGCTAAACTTTGTCCACATGCCAGCCCAAATTGAAGACAAAAAAAACGCCAGCACGAAGCTGGCGTTAAGTTATTGAGGCAGGTTTCATACAGGCAAGAAACCTATCGAGCAGTAAGTCTTTTATACGCAATTCACCGCCAACTTCCAAGTTAAAAGTTTGAACTGTCACAAAACTCTGGTTAGCTTGAATCCCAACGAAATAAGGGAACAGAGGAATTGTTGCCAAAATGAAATCAGATTTTTTCCGGCATTTTCGAAGAATCGGTGCGGTAATTTGCATTTTTGCGAGCGCGGGAATCGCCCACGCAGAAGCCCAACATGGCATAGCTATGTATGGGGATCCCGTGCTTCCACCGGATTTTGTGTCTCTCCCTTATGCCAACCCAGATGCGCCCCAAGGTGGGCAAATTATTTTTGGCGAGGGCGGCGGGTTTGATTCATTGAACCCTTACATCCTCAAAGGGGACGCGCCCTGGGGTATTCGGGTGCATGTTGTCGAAAGCCTGATGGGACGCAATTGGGATGAACCTTTTGCGCTGTACGGGCTATTGGCCGAATCGATAGAGACTGGACCAAGCCGTGAATGGGTGGAGTTTACGCTGCGCGAAGAGGCTGCATTTTCCGATGGTAGCCCGGTAACAGTTGATGATGTGATCTGGTCATTTGAAACTTTGGGCACTGAAGGACATTCGCGGTACCGGAATTCATGGGGCAAAGTTGATCAGATTGAACAGGTTGGCGAACGCAGCCTGCGCATTACCTTTAACACCCCTGATCTTGAACTTGCTTTAATCATGGGATTACGCCCCGTGCTACAGCGCGCCCAATGGGAAGGCATGGATTTTGCCGACAGCGACGGGTTGGATATGTTCCCGATTGGCACTGGTCCCTATGTGATTTCCGATATGGATCCCGGCCGTCAGATTACGTTTACCCGTAACCCCGACTATTGGGGCAATGATCTGCCATTTAACCGTGGTCGCCACAACCTAGATGAAATTCGCTATGATTTCTTTGGTGATGGCGATGTTGCGTTTGAGGCGTTTAAGGCCGGCGAAACCAGCAGCTATCGTGAATTCAACGCCGCCAAATGGGACAATCAATATGATTTCCCTGCCATTCAAAACGGCGATATTGTACAAAGCCTGATCCCGCATCAGCGCCCTTCTGGTATCACCGGGTTTGTTATGAACACACGTAACCCGATTTTTGCCGACTGGCGGGTGCGTGAAGCGTTGATTTTAGCATTCAACTTTGAATTCATCAACGAAACCCTAAATGGTGGAACCGAACCCCGCATCACGTCGTATTTTTCAAATTCTGTTTTGGCGATGTCACATGATGCGGCACAAGGCGGTGTTTTAGACCTGCTGGAACCCTTTGCCGATGATTTACTGCCCGGCACGATTGAGGGGTATTCGCTGCCTCAGTCAGATGGGACTACCCGCAATCGTCGCAATATCCGCGCGGCGATTGGGCTGTTTGAGCAGGCAGGTTGGACAGTGCAAAACGGTATTATGGCAGATGGAAATGGAACGCCTTTCGCCTTTGAAATTCTGTTGCAATCCGGGTCCGGTGAAAACCAATCCATCATTGATATCTACACCTCGGCACTGGGGCGGTTAGGCATTACGCCAACAGTTTCTAGCGTCGATAGCGCGCAGTACCGTGAACGCGCGAACACCTATGATTTTGATATGGCCTATTACCGTCGCGGTCTTTCGCTGTCGCCGGGCAATGAACAGCGCCTTTACTGGGGGTCTGAAGGTATCACCGAACCTGGCACGCGCAATTGGATGGGCATGAACAGCCCTGCAGCTGAGGCAATGATAGACGCGATGCTAAATGCCGAAAGCCAAGTTGATTTTCTGGATGCAACGCGCGCATTGGATCGGATATTAACGGCGGGGCGTTATGTTCTCCCGATCTGGCATAACCCTGTTTCACGCCTAGCCCATGCACGCGAATTGCATTATCCCGATGTCCTGCCCATGTATGGGGATTGGAGCGGATTTCAACCAGATGTCTGGTGGTGGGAGGAATGATGAAGAAGATGTTTATATTGGCGGTTGCAGGGTTAATGACCCTGTCCGCCTGCGCTACAGTCGAAGGGTTGGGGCGTGACATATCCGGTGGCGCAAGGCGCGTATCCGAAGTGTTCTAAATGAAAAAGGCCCTCAATTTTGAGGGCCTTTTTTAATCTGAATACTATGACCGTGATTAAGCTAGTGACGTGACCCACAGAATAAGCGCGTCTTCGGGACTCGTTGAAACAACGTTATGACCCATTGAGGCATCATAGTAGGCTGTGTCGCCACGTTTCATCGCGACGGGTTCGTAAAATTCCGTATACAGCAGGATTTCCCCAGTCAGCACATAAAGAAACTCTTCGCCGTCATGGCGGACCCAACCGTCGAATTCCTCAATAGAACGCGCACGCACTTGGGCGCGGTAGGGCAGCATTTGCTTTTTAGAAAGCGTTGTCGCCAGCAACTCATGTTCATATGTGGCGGTCGCATGCTCTTGGCCTTCGCTAACGCGCGTGATGGCCATGCGCCCGTTGATTTGGGCTTTTGATGGCGGTGTAAACAATTGCGGCACTGAAATTTCCAAACCGTCTGCCAGCTTTTTCAATGCCTCATATGTGGGCGACATTTGGCTGTTTTCGATTTTAGATAGCGTTGAACGCGCAAGCCCGGCCTGACCGGCCGCTTGTTCTAGCGTCCAATTGCGTGCTTTGCGCAGTTCGCGCACGCGTTCGCCCAGATGCAATGGTTCAACATGGGCCTCACCGCCGCTTTCGCGGGCGATACGAATAATGCTGGGTTGTTCGTGCTTTTCCATAAACTCCGTATAAGCCTAAGCCACACAGGCTTGCAACTCTTGTGTGTGCGACGTAGCACTTTGTCTATGCAATCGATTTTCGACAATGGTGCGCCGACGCCCTGCCCCAATCCGTTCAACATGGCCGCCTATGTGTTGAGCCATGGAAGCACACACACGCCCGATCACCCTGCATTAGAAATATTGCACTCTGATCGGGTCGATAGCTGGAGCTATTTAGCGCTTGAACAAGCGGTGCGCGGCATTGCCTCTGGGTTATTGGCAGAGGGTTTAACCGCCGGTGATCGGGTTTTGATGCGTTTGGAAAACTCTGTCGGATTTCCACTAACCTATCTCGCGTGCATCGCGGTTGATCTCATCCCAGTTCCAACGGCAGCGCAGCTCACGGCGCCTGAGGTTGCTAAAATGATAGCAGAGCTGTCGCCAAGCCTGATCATAAAGTCTGATGGCGTGGCCTGCCCTGAAACTGCTTGCCCAGTTCTGTCAGAAAAACAGGTTTTGGAAATGCAGTCCTTGCCGCCAGCGCATTACGTCATGGGCGATCCTGAACGTCTGGCCTATATTATTTATACCTCTGGTACGTCTGGAACCCCACGCGCCGTCTGTCATGCCCACCGTGCAATTTGGGCCCGACGTATGATGTGGGACGGATGGTATGGGCTGCGACCCTCCGATCGTTTGTTACATGCTGGGGCGTTTAACTGGACCTATACACTCGGCACAGGTTTGATGGACCCATGGACAATGGGGGCAACGGCGCTCATCCCAGCGCCGGGCACACAACCGACAGATCTCCCCCGATTGATCAGAGATCATTCGGCTACTATTTTTGCAGCTGCACCGGGGGTTTGCCGCCAGATATTAAAGCAGATCCAGCCCTTGGATGCCCCAGCCTTGCGCCATGGTCTGTCCGCTGGAGAAAAACTACCTGAACGCACACGGCTGGCTTGGGAAGAGCTTAGTGGCACATCCATTTACGAAGCCTTTGGCATGTCCGAATGTTCTACATTTCTATCAGGATCGCCATCCCGGCCTGCGCCAGAGGGCAGCTCAGGGTATGCGCAAAACGGACGGCGCATCGCGGTGTTGGGGGATGATCATCATCCAGTGCCATTCGGTGTGCCGGGTATACTTGCCAATTCAAAGCGCGATCCCGGGCTGATGTTGGGGTATTGGGAGGCCGAAGACGAAACCAATGCTAAATTTTCTGGCGAATGGTTTTTAACTGGCGACACCGTTTGCATGGCTGCAGATGGTGCGATTACCTATTTAGGTCGTTCCGATGACATGATGAACGCGGGGGGATTTCGGGTGTCTCCGCTCGAAGTGGAAGCTGTCATCAATCAGCACCCAGAAATCCAAGAATGCGCCGCTGCCGAAGTGAGCATCAAAGCTGATACCACTGTTATTACTGTATTTTATGTCGCCGAGCACGAGATAGCGCAGCATCTTTTGAATGATTTTGTGATCACTCATTTGGCACGCTACAAAACGCCCCGGTTGTTTGTACGCGTTTCGGAATTACACAAAGGCGCAAATGGAAAACTGCTCCGCAAAACAATGCGAAGCAATTATGAAAACGCCCAGATCAGTTGATGGCGCCTGACGTGGTTTCAACACCTCTAAGCTGATTGAAAATGGTTTCGTTCTTCAGAAATGGCGCGTCAAACAGGACCAGCACCAGAACAAGCCCAGCAAAAATCAAAACTGTACCAAACCAAAGACCAAGGACCGCCATCAAAATGATGTTAAAGCGCGGCTCCAAAAATCTGAACAACTGCTCTGCAAAACTTGCACCATCTGCTTCGTTGCTTTGATCATCGCTATCTGAAATCAGATCTGGCTTTTGCTCAGAGCTTTGATTTCTTCCGAAGAGCTTTTGATACAAAAATTTTAGCAGCAACATTCTACAAGCCTTTCTCAACTAACCGCGCGTGAATAGAGAATCCATACGCTCATTCCCTATGCCGCATAATGCGCAACAATTTTTTTAAATCCAATGGTTTCAGTTAGATGGGTGGTGATATTAAATCTAATAAATTTGATATTCAAAAAAGTTTGATATCAAATAAAATTGAATATCTATTATATTTGAGTGAATTTTATCGGCTTTTTTGAAGGTTTGAATTTAACAGGTAACGAAAAGTTATCATTCACCCCTGCTCCATTTCAGTTTTTTTGAACTTGCGCTCAAGCCTCAATATGAAACACTCCGCTGATCGCTGAGGCGATCAATCACCGATTCATTCAACGAAAAACGAGAGCCCTCATGGTCAAGCTAGATATTCTGTCCGACCCAATTTGCCCGTGGTGTTACATCGGCAAGACTTATCTCGATCGGGCTCTTGAGGCGCATCCTGAGCATGATTTCTTGATCGAATGGCACCCTTTTCAACTGAATCACAACATGCCCGAAGGTGGCATGGACCGCCGTCAATATCTGGAAACTAAATTCGGGGGCCAAAAAGGCGCAATTCAAGCCTATATGCCCGTCGTTGAAAATGCCAAAGAAGCTGGACTGAGCATCAATTTCGAAGGCATTGAGACCACCCCGAACACGCTAAACGCCCACCGCGTCATTCATTGGGCTGGGCTTGAAGGAAAACAAACCCCAATGGTCAGCGCGATGTTCAAGGCCTATTTCACAGAAGGGCTGGACATTGGTGACGCTGAGGTGTTGAACAGGTTGGCAGAAGGCATCGGCATGGAAGCCGGCCTCGTTGCGCGCCTCTTGGCGACCGACGAAGATAAGCAATTAATGCATGATCGTGACGCCCACGCCCGAGAACGTGGTGTGCGGTCCGTGCCGACGTTTATTGTGAACAACCAATACGCGATTTCGGGCGCGCAAAAACCCGATATGTGGGCAAATGTGATTGCTGAAATCGCCCAAAGCCAACAAGACGAAGATACAGACGAATAGACATTAGGGGCATCACCTTTGCCTCTCAATACATTGTAAAGAGAACAAAAAATGCCCCGCAAGTTACCCTTTTATGAATTCATCGCATTGATGGCGATGCTTTTTGCAACGATCGCATTTTCGATCGATGCAATGTTACCTGCTTTACCTGAAATCGGAATGCAACTGTCCCCCGAGGATTTAAACCGGGCACAATTGGTCATCACCGCTTTTGTCTTCGGAATGGGGCTAGGTACGTTTTTTACTGGTCCATTGTCAGACAGCTTTGGACGCAAACCTGTTTTGCTAACAGGTTCATTTTTATACGCAATTGGCGCTATTTGGGCATGGTATGCCCAAAGCATCGAAGGACTATTAATGGCCCGCGCATTACAAGGCCTCGGCGTATCCGGACCGCGCGTTGTCGCGATGGCGATCATTCGCGACCTTTATGCCGGTCGCCAAATGGCCAAGCTCATGTCCTTTGTTATGGTTGTTTTTTCACTGGTCCCTGCGATTGCGCCATCTCTGGGCGCTGTTATCATTCATCTATTTGAATGGCGCGCCATTTTCCTCGCATTTGTATTGTTTGCAGCGATCACAGGTTTCTGGCTGTTCATCAGACAAGACGAAACATTGCCCGTGGATGCGCGCATTCCATTTTCGGTCAAAAACATCAAATCCGCCCTGCGCGAAATTTCGCAAAATCAAATGTTTGTCACGACTGTCGCCGTACAAACCCTTTGTTTTGCTTTGCTGATGGCTACAATTTCATCAACGCAGCAGATCTATGACATCACCTTTGATGAAGGCGTACGGTTCCCACTTTGGTTCGGTGCGACGGCAATCCTGTCATCTTCTGCAGGGTTCCTCAATGCAGCGCTGGTTGAGCGGCTGGGAATGCGGTTTTTAATCAGTGCCTCTTTGACAGGCTTGATCGCCTTTAGCCTTCTGGCTTTAGGTCTGAACGTTATGAACCTCATGTCGCAAGATGTTGCATTTTATGTCTATTTTCTTTGGACGACGGGCATCTTCTTTTCGACAGGTATGACGTTGGGAAACCTGAACACACTGGCAATGGAACCTATGGGTCACATCGCAGGCATTGCCGCATCAACTATCGGAGCGGTTTCAACAGTGCTTGGCGTGATGATCGCGGTACCTATTGGATTGGCCTTTAACGGTACACCCGTTCCGCTGATTGTTGGGGTGTTATTTTGCGCTGGCCTTGGGCGGTTGATCATGATGCGCGTCGCTCGGTTAGAGCGGGTGAATGATACGGCATAACGTAAATGTGAGGTGCAGATTTTGACCAACTGATCCAAACAATACGTTGTATTTACAAGGAGAAGACAAATGCTAATGCCACGCGAAAAGACGCCTGATCTGTCCCTACCTCAATTAGGGGGCGGGCGCTTTGATTTGGCGACCGATGGATCAGAACGCGGAACCGTTGTATGTTTTTATCGCGGTCTTCATTGCCCGCTCTGTGCGACGTATCTCAAAGAGCTAGAGCGGCTTACACCCGATTTCGCAGAGCGCGGCGTCAAAACCATCGCGATTAGTTCTGACGGCCACGAGCGCACAGAAAAAATGGCTGAGAATATTGGCGCTGTTAACCTTCGCTTTGGGTATGATCTATCCCTCAGCAATGCGCGGGAATGGGGGCTCTATATTTCTGCATCACGTGGCAAAACGTCGATTGGCATCGAAGAGCCAGCGTTGTTTTCCGAACCCGGCCTTTTTGTCGTGAACCCAGATCAAACGCTTTACTATATGTCCGTTCAGACAATGCCGTTTGTACGCCCACATTTTCGCGAACTCTTGGGGGCTATTGATTTTGCAATTGATAAAAGCTACCCCGCACGCGGTGAGTACAAAGGCGAAGTATAAGTAAATTCAATAAGAAAAGGGCCTCTTCTAATGTTAGAGGCCCTTTTTTTATCCCTTGGTCAGAACATAGAGTGCGGCCAATGCAACGACAGTCGCGCATATAACCAAGATGGAACCAAAACCTTTTACTCTTATTTTTTTATTATCCCAGGTAGCGTCCACCTCGTGAGTGTCTTTTGGGTCTGAAGACATTTTCCCCTCCGAGTCGGTTAATCGTCCCTTAAAATTAGAGTTCCACTCTCATTCTGTCATGCCCAACAAGTTGCGCTGCAAATTTGCAAACTCGCAAGATGGAGCGCCCCGTAGAAAGTTTTCCCTAATTTTCCGCACTGCAGAAAAAGCAGGTTTATCTGAAGGGATTTCTTCAGGCATTCATTTTGCCCGCTTTTTTTCTGCTGCGACCTTCTCGGCCAGAGCTTTCGCAATGGCAAAGGCCCCTTTGATTTTGTCGTTGTCTTTAGGCCAGTCCCGCAAGATCGTGATCTTATTGCCTTTGATCTTGGCGTTTGCGCCTTCCTCTTGAATAAACTCAACCAACCCAGCGGGAGATGCAAACTTATCGTTGTGGAATTGGATTGTTCCGCCTTTGGGGCCACCATCCAGTTTGGCAATCCCTGCCCTTTTGCACATCGCCTTGATACGAACAACAAGCAGCAAGGTATTGACCTCTTTCGGTAACTTACCAAATCTATCGATCAATTCCGCAGCGAACCCTTCGAGTTCAACCTTGGTCGTCAGACCAGACAAACGACGATAGAGCCCAAGGCGAACATCAAGATCAGGCACAAAGGTTTCTGGGATCAAAACCGGGACCCCAAGGTTAATTTGCGGCGCCCATTGGTCATTGTCATCCGTCAGGCCAGAGGCTTCGCCAGATTTGATTTTGGCGATCGCCTCTTCCAACATAGATTGATAAAGCTCATAGCCCACTTCACGCATTTGGCCGGATTGTTCTTCGCCAAGTAGGTTCCCCGCACCCCGAATATCAAGGTCCTGAGACGCAAGCGTAAACCCGGCACCAAGGCTGTCGAGGCTCCCCAAAACGCGCAGGCGTTTTTGCGCAGTGGTCGTCAGTGGTGTGCGCGGCTTCGTGGTCAGATAGGCATAAGCGCGGGTTTTTGAACGACCAACGCGCCCACGAATTTGATAGAGCTGCGCAAGGCCAAACATATCCGCCCGGTGCACAATCATCGTATTAGCGGTTGGAATATCTAGGCCGCTTTCGACGATTGTGGTGGCCAATAGCACATCGTATTTACCATCGTAAAACGCGTTCATCCGATCATCAAGCTCCCCAGCCGCAAGTTGACCGTGAGCGGTGATAAAGCTGATTTCGGGCACGTGTTCAGCGAGGAACTCTTCAATTCCTTTCAAGTCTTTAACCCGAGGAACCACATAGAAACTTTGCCCACCACGGTAGTGTTCACGCAGCAGTGCTTCGCGGATGGTTACAGTGTCAAATTCGCTCACGTAGGTACGGATTGCCAAACGATCAACGGGTGGCGTGCCGATGATCGACAAATCCCGAACACCAGACAAAGACATCTGCAAAGTCCGTGGGATAGGCGTCGCTGTTAAGGTTAAAACATGCACATCAGAGCGCAGAGATTTCAGGCGTTCCTTATGGCTAACACCGAAATGCTGTTCCTCATCAATCACCAACATTCCGAGATCTTTGAAGCGAATGCTTTTCGCCAATACGGCGTGGGTACCTATCACGATATCAACAGTGCCACGGGCCAGTTCATCGCGGGTTTGGTTGGCGTCTTTGGTGCTCACAAAACGTGAGAGTTGCCGCACATTAACCGGAAAGCCGCGAAACCGCTCTGCAAAGCTTTTGTAGTGTTGCCGCGCTAGTAATGTGGTTGGGGCCACGATGGCCACCTGCACGCCCGAAAGCGCCGCAACGAAAGCCGCGCGCATTGCCACTTCGGTTTTACCGAAACCAACGTCACCACATACGAGCCGATCCATTGGCTGCCCAGAGGCCATATCGCCTAGTACATCTTCGATTGCGTTCAACTGATCATCAGTTTCCTGATACGGAAAACGGGCGCAGAAGCTTTCCCAAATCCCGTGAGACGGTTCCATGATCTGACCTTTGCGCAGCGCACGTTCGGCGGCAATGCGGATCAGTTTATCAGCGACCTGACGTATACGTTCTTTCAGCTTGGCCTTTTTGGCCTGCCATGCCCCACCGCCAAGCTTATCCAAAAGCCCGGCCTCATGACCGAATTTTGACAGCAGTTCAATGTTTTCAACCGGAAGATACAGGCGATCTCCACCCGCGTATTCTAGCGCAATGCATTCATGCGGCGCACCCATCGCAGTGATGGTTTCAAGCCCGTTGTATTTACCAACCCCGTGATCCACATGAACAATTAAATCACCCGGCGACAGGCTTTGGTGCTCGGTCAGGAAATTCTCAGCGCGCTTGCGCCGCTTCGGTGCCCGAATGAGCCGATCCCCTAAAACATCCTGTTCTGAAATAACGGTTAGACCGTTTGCCTCAAACCCATGTTCTAGCGCCCATACCGTTAGATAAACGTCACCTTTTGAATCGGCGACATCACGGTAGTCATTGATCAAAGTTACATTGGTCAGGCCTTCGTCTTCCATCAGGCCCTGTAAACGTTCACGCGCACCTTCTGAATAGCTTGAGATCACCACCTGACCATCGGCACGCTTTGCTTGAACGTGATCTTTCAACGCACCAAAAAGACTAACGTTTTCCAATTGGCGCTCAGGCGAAAAGTTGCGCCCGATTTTGCCGCCTGCATCTATCACACCGGGGCCGACGCCTTGCTTTAACGGCGCAAGCGATATGACGCGATGATCGGCCAGACTTTTGACCCAAGCCTCATCATCCAAATACAAAAGCGCGGGTGGTACAGGTTTATACACTGTATCCATCCGGGTTTTATGACCCATCGCGATTTTGCGGGTTTCGTACTGATCTTTTATGCTGTCCCAACGCGCGAGGCGGCTTGGCGTAACCTGATCATCGACGAATATGCTTGCCCCTGTCAGGTAATCAAACAGGGTTTCTGTGGTCTCGTGAAAAAACGGCAGCCAATGTTCCACGCCCTGATGTTTACGACCCGCACTAACCGCTTCGTACAACGGATCATCTGTGCCAGCCGCGCCAAATTCAACACGGTAATTTTGACGAAACCGCGTGATTGAATCCTCATCCAGAACCACCTCTGATACCGGAGCCAAATCAATGACAGACAGATTTTCTGTGGTACGCTGCGTCGCTGGGTCAAATCGGCGAATACCGTCCAACACATCGCCGAACAAATCCAACCGCACCGGGCCCGTTTCACCGGGTGGGAAAATATCAATGATCCCGCCACGCACGGCAAAATCACCCGGCTCCATCACCGTCGGCGTTTGGCTGAACCCCATATGCGTGAGAAATCCACGCAATGCCTTTTCGTCGATCTGATGATCAACACGCGCGCTGAAGGCTGATTTTTTCAACACGTCGCGCGCAGGAATTTTCTGAGTCGCGGCGTTTAAGGTTGT
Organism: Cochlodiniinecator piscidefendens; assembly: GCF_011326755.1. Classification (GTDB taxonomy): domain Bacteria; phylum Pseudomonadota; class Alphaproteobacteria; order Rhodobacterales; family Rhodobacteraceae; genus Cochlodiniinecator; species Cochlodiniinecator piscidefendens. Next base: position 193,565 of record NZ_JAAOIE010000001.1, read on the forward strand.
CAGCAAAATAAAACGATTGGGTAGACCGTGGGCGAGTGCCGCCAAGGTTGCCATACGCGCGGCAGATACGGCTGCATTGGGCGACACCCGGTCATAAGGCAGACAATCCCAACCCGGAAAATCCAAAACCATGACGTCAGGCGCGAAAAAAGCCAAGGCCGCGCGCATCGCCGCCAATCTTTTGTCATCGCGTGCAACATGCACAACAGGCCCGCCAGATTTGGCCAGTTCCTTTGCAAGAACAAAGGCATCATACCCTTCGGGCGCGCCGCCGGCGTTTATGTGTTGCGCTGACATAGTCGTATATTCCTATTTTATCCGCTCAATGCGCCAATATGCAGGTTTTGGTACATGCCCCACATGGAGGTGACAAAAACCGAAATCATCCCAATCACCTGAACCCAAAACCGATGACGCGAAAGCTGACGACACAAATCTTCGCCTTCGATCTCCTGAGCCCTGATCAGACGTGCTGTTGATAAGCTTTGCAAGCCAACAAAGCTCATGGGGAAAGCAATCAGAAAAATCGCCTGCGCAAATTCCACCCAGTAATAGAACGCCAAGATGCCTAGTGAACTGAGGATGAAAAACCCAAATCCCAACAACCAAAGTCCTGACGTGCTGCTGATATACAAAAGTCGGTTGCTATTGATACGCACCATATCTTCGAGGTCTGTCATGGCTTGCTCGCCATTTACTCGGGCGCGCCGCACCATATCAAATGGCACCCCGAGAACCCAATGGCTTGTTGTCGACCAGACAACAGCCAACGCAATCCAAAACCAAAGGTTTGAAAAAGAGCGCAAATCAATAAGTTCAAACACGGATCCCACGAGATGTGTCTCCTGATTGGGAAAATGAGTTTCTTTCTTATGCACGACTTGAGATCGTGCGCAATCCATGCGACCCATGCTTTGCTAGAAAATGAGGTAAAAGATGCGCCCGACCGTCGCCCCCTTCCCCGCAGCCCGCTTACGCCGCACCCGAAAATCAGACGCTTTGCGTGCTTTGACCCGCGAAAATCGGATTTCTTGCGAAGATCTGATTTGGCCCATGTTCGTCTGTGATGGTCAAAATGAACGTCAAACTGTTGGCTCTATGCCGGGTGTTGAACGTAAATCCATTGATCTTATCGTAGAGGCGGCGCGCGAAGCACGGGACCTTGGTATTCCGGCGATCTGTTTATTTCCTTACACCGATGCCAGCCTAAAAACTGAAACTTGCGAAGAAGCGTGGAATCCCGATAATTTATCAAACCGTGCTATTTCTGCCATCAAATCAGCCGTGCCCGAAGTTGCAATCATGACCGATATCGCGCTTGATCCCTATAATGCCAATGGCCACGATGGCATCGTCAGGAATGGGGAGATCGTAAATGATGAAACGGTCGACGCATTGGTCAAAATGGCATTGGCACAAGCTGAAGTCGGGGCAGATATTCTGGGCCCGTCTGACATGATGGATGGCCGCATCGGAGCAATGCGTACTGCGCTTGAGGCAGAAGGCCATTCCAATGTTGCGATCCTGTCTTACACTGCAAAATATGCCTCGGCGTTTTATGGACCTTTCCGCGATGCGGTTGGGGCGTCTGGCGCTTTGAAGGGCGATAAAAAAACCTACCAAATGGATCCTGCCAATAGCAATGAAGCGCTACGCCTCGTTGAACGTGACCTGATGGAAGGCGCTGATATGGTGATGGTCAAGCCCGGCATGCCATATCTGGATATCTGTCGCCGCGTCAAAGACAGCTTTGGCGTGCCGACGTATGCTTACCAAGTTTCAGGTGAATACGCGATGATCAAAGCCGCCGCGCAAAATGGTTGGATTGATGGAGAAAAAGTTATGCTCGAAAGCTTAATGGCCTTCCGGCGCGCGGGTTGTGATGGCGTTTTGACATATTTTGCACCTGAGGTTGCGCGCGCGTTAAACGGTTAAACCTTTACAAAACGTAACAAAATACATCATTTATAGCCAGAATAGGGGTATTTACCCTGTTCTGGCGCTATCCAAATGTGCCATTTTTAAGGCAAACTCCCCCTTAGGGGCCGATTGGCCCCTCATCCAAGCGGTCCCACTAAGAACCGACCGCATGATAATGGGAGCGAAAATGTCTAACACAGTATTACTTGCAATTGACGGCAGCCGGGGCAGCGATCGCGCATTGACCCACGTGCGCAAACGCGCCGAACTGGGTGGTGCTAAAGTTGTGGTGGCCTATGTCATCGAATGGTCCCCCTATTCTTTCAACACGCCCGAAGAAAACGCTGAACGCCATTCTCGTCGTGAAACAGAAATCTCACGCGCAACGACAAGCGTCGTTGAGCCAGCGCTTACCTACCTAACCGAAGGCGGTATTGATGTTGAATCTCTTGTCCGCCATGGCCCTCCGTCTGAAACTTTGATCAAAATAGCGGAAGAAGTCGGTGCAGCGCAGATCGTTATTGGTCGCCGCGGCGAAAGCGGACTGAAATCCTTAATCTTTGGTAGCGTAGCGGGCAATCTGATCCAGACCTCACCGGTCCCGGTCATGGTCGTTCCATAAGCCCATCTTTTGCATTTATTAAAAGGAGTTCGAGATGACTCGGATTTTCTATGCGCTCTTGGCGCTCTTGTTCGTTGCACTTCCGGCACAAGCAGGAATTGACGACACAATCAACGACATCACGGCGCCAATCGCGTCATTCATCGGAACAGTCGTGTTCTTCAAAGTGCCCTTCGCGGGTGCCCAATTGCCGTTGGTTGTTCTTTGGCTGGTCGTGGGTGCGGTGTTCTTTACTGTTTACCTTGGCTTCGTCAACATTCGTGGCTTTAAGCACGCAATCCAATTGGTACGCGGTGATTACGCAGATCCGAACAGCTCTGGCGAAGTTTCTCATTTCCAAGCGCTTGCAACTGCGGTTTCTGGCACAGTGGGCATTGGTAACATCGGTGGCGTTGCCGTTGCGGTGACTGTTGGCGGCGCTGGCGCAACCTTCTGGCTGATTGTTGCTGGCTTCCTTGGGATGTCCACAAAGTTCGTTGAATGTACGCTGGGTGTTAAATACCGGACAGAAAACCCTGATGGGTCTGTTTCTGGTGGTCCAATGTATTACCTGCGCAAAGGTTTCGAAGAACGCGGCATGGCTGGCTTTGGTAAGTTCATGGGGACATTCTACGCTGTCGGTATCTTTATCGGCGCACTTGGCATCGGCAACATGTTCCAATCAAACCAAGCTTATGTTCAGTTGAACACGGTTGCTGGCGGTGCATTGGACGGCTATGGCTGGCTTGTTGGTTTGATCTTGGCTGCTTTGGTTTTTGCTGTGATCATCGGTGGTATTAAGTCCATCGCACGCGTAACAGAAAAAGTCGTTCCATTCATGGCGATCTTTTACTGCTTCTTCGCGATCATTGTGATTTTGATGAACCTCACCTCTATTCCACAGGCAATTGCGAATATCTTTACCGGTGCGTTCACAGGCGAAGGTGTTGCTGGTGGTGCTTTGGGTGCATTGATCATCGGTTTCCAACGTGCTGTATTCTCGAATGAGGCCGGTATTGGTTCTGCTTCCATCGCTCACTCTGCAGTGAAAACAGCTGAACCTGTGACCGAAGGCTATGTATCTCTGCTTGAGCCATTCATTGATACAATTCTGATTTGTACAATCACCGCATTGGTCATTGGCACATCTCAAGTTGCTGATCCGAACTTTGCCAATGGTGCCCAAGGTGTTGCCATGACGTCCGCAGCATTTGAACGTCAACTTAGCTGGTTCCCATTGCCGCTCGCGTTTGCGGCGTTGCTCTTTGCCTTCTCAACTATGATTTCATGGTCATACTACGGGCTGAAGGGCTGGACTTACCTCTTTGGCGAAGGCGAACGCGGTCAGACCATCTACAAACTGATCTTCTGTGCTTTTGTTGCATTGGGTTGTGTTGTGCAGCTTGGTCCGATCTTGGATATCTCTGATGCGCTGGTCTTCTTGATTGCTGTGCCTAACATCCTTGGCCTGTACTTCCTCGCGCCACTGGTGCGTGCGGAAATGAACGCCTACATGGCACGCCTCAAAAGTGGTGAAATCAAAAAGTTCAAAAACTGATCTTTTTATAAACAAATGAACAAACGCCCCGCTAATCGCGGGGCGTTTTGCGTTTGGCAAGCCCCCGCCGAGAAACGCATCATAGGATGACACCTTTGATTAAATAACGTAGACTGCGGCAAAGAGGTCCAAAGAGACCATTCCAGTCAGGCAAAAAGGCAAAACAAATGAGCGGACTTTCCCGTAGAGGTTTTCTAATAAGTGTCGGCGCGACAGGCGCTTTGACGGCGTGTGGCAACGGCATCGGAAGCGACGGCGCTGCAGCAATTGATTCACGCGTATTTGGCACACTGAGCCAAATGTATGCCGATTATCCAGGCACGCGCGAACTGCGTGAAAAAGCATCAGGCATGTTGGTTATGCCCTTGGTCACTGAGGCCGGGTTTGGCATTGGTGGATCATATGGTCGTGGGGCCCTGATGATCAATGATGCGGTGGTTGATTACTATTCCGCAGCGGCAGCCAGTTTTGGGCTACAAATCGGTGCGCAGCAATATTCACATGTGTTGTTCTTTATGACACCAGAGGCATTATCTGAATTCCGTCACTCAGATGGTTGGTCTGCTGGTGGGGATGTTGAATACGCAATCAGTGACCAGGGCGGCAACCTCAGTGCGGATACCGTAACTGCACTTGATCCCGTGATCGCTGTAATCTTTGGTCAGGCTGGTCTGCACGTTGGGGCCACCTTAGAAGGCACCAAATACACACGTATTCTTCCATAAACCATGAGCCTGCGGCGCACGATACGCCGCCGCAGGCATAGCTTTATTCCTCGGCGGCGCGCAAACGACGGATAAGGCTACAGGTGTCAAAGCGCCCACCGCCCTGTTTTTGCACATCCTTATAAAACTGATCGACCAAAGCCGTCATGGGCAAAGACGTTCCATTTTTGTCGGCTTCTTCCATACAGATTTTCAGATCCTTGCGCATCCAATCGACCGCAAATCCAAAATCAAAGGCATCGTCTTTCATTGCCTGATGGCGGTTAACCATTTGCCAGCTCCCGGCTGCGCCATGCTGGATAACATCAACCACATCCGAAATATCAAGACCGGATTTTTCTGCAAAATGAAGCGCTTCGGACAGCCCCTGAACAACGCCAGCAATACAAATTTGGTTGACCATCTTGGTCAGCTGTCCCTTACCGCTTTCGCCAAGCCGGCGGCAAATTTTGGAATAAGGCTGCATGATGGGTTCAACACGCGCATAATCGGCCTCATCACCGCCACACATCACCGACAGCAAGCCATTTTCAGCGCCAGCTTGTCCGCCAGAAATCGGCGCGTCCACATAGCCTAGCCCCATGCTTTTCGCTGTTTCATATAGCTCTTTGGTGACAGTTGCAGAAACCGTTGTGTGATCAACAAAAATCGCACCCTTCTGCATTCCGGCAAATGCGCCGTCTTCCCCCAAACATACGCTGCGCAAATCGTCATCATTACCAACGCAAGCAAAGATAACGTCTTTCCCAACCGCTGCTTCGCGGGGTGTTGGAGCTGACGCGCCATTATATTCAGCCACCCAAGCCTGCGCCTTGGCGCTGCTGCGATTGTAGACCGTTACGTCATGCTCCGCCTTAACCAAATAACCGGCCATCGGATATCCCATGACACCCATTCCCAAAAACGCAACTTTTGCCATGTGATTACTCCATCGAATTGCAAAGCCTCAAGCAACACCGTAATGAAGGGGGCAGAGTTGCGCGTCAACAGATGCGATGCACACGAGGGATAAAAATGGTTCTGGTTTTTCGTTGGTCGATGCGTCTGTTTGGGGCCGTTTTGGCCTTGGCCGTTCTTGCGGTTTTGGGAACCTATTATTTGGCCAGTCGGTCGCTCCCGACATATGAGGCGTCCTATGATATACCGGGGGTAAGCGCCCCTGTGGAAATCATTCGCACCAATGCCGCTATTCCACATGTGTTGGCACAAAACGATCAGGATGCTTTTTTCGGACTGGGTTTTGCCCATGCCCAAGATCGCATTTGGCAAATGTCCATTTTGCGCCGCACAGCACAGGGGCGTTTATCTGAGGTCTTTGGCAGTCGCACCGTTACGGTAGACACGCTGATGCGACGGCTGGATTTTTACAATCTGGCCCGCCAATCTGTCGCGGCCCAAGATCCAGAAACCATCGCAATTCTTGAGGCTTATTCAGCCGGGGTCAACGCGTGGATCAACCAGATCAACGAAGGCGCTTTGGGTCGTGGCGCACCAGAGTTTTTCCTATTTTCAAATCCTCTAACCGCGTGGCAGCCCGCCGACTCTATCGCATTGATAAAGCTAATGGCGCTCAGATTGTCCCCGCACCTAGAGGATGAAGTTTTGCGCGCGCGTCTGTCATTGGTTCTATCAAATGATCAGCTACGCGATATTTTACCAAATGCGCCGGGCAGTAGCATTGCTGAACTGCCACCTTATGCGTCGCTTGTGCCGGGGGTATCCCCAACCTATGCCGCGCTTGACACTGATGATTTCCTATCGCCTTTCCCGCGACGCGGTATGGCCGGGGCGTCCAATGCTTGGGCAGCTTTACCATCGCGCTCTGCTGGAGGTGGCACATTGTTAGCCAACGATCCCCATCTTGGGCTGTCGGCCCCTTCCACTTGGTATTTGGCGCGCCTGCAATTGGAACAAGGTGGCGTTATCGGCGCAACCATTCCCGGCATACCCATGGTCCTGTCTGGAAGGTCAGAGCAATTAGGCTGGGGCATCACAGCGTCATATTTGGATGACTTGGATGTCTATATCGAAGAAGTGAACCCGCAAAACCTGAACGAATACCGCACACCAAGCGGGTTCAAACCCTTTATGTCGGAAGATACGATAATTAATGTGCGCGACGGCGATCCGATCACTGTCACATTGCAATGGACAGAGAACGGTCCGGTTTTGCCGCCTTTGCTTTATGATTTAGGAACAATCACCCCCCGTGGCAGCGTCACATCGATTGCATGGACTGCGTTATCCCCCAACGACACGACCATCAGTGCAGCTTTGCAAATGATGCGCGCCGAAACCGTTTCTGAAGCAATGGAAGCCGGGGAACGCTTTATCGCGCCATCACTGAATGTGACATTGGCCGACGGACAAGACATCGCGCTTGTGACTTTTGGTGCGATGCCACGCCGTTCGTCGCGTCACCAAAGCCAAGGCCGTTTTCCAAGCCTTGGAGCATTGCCCGAAAACAGATGGCGGGGGCGGTTTGATTTTGCCACCAATCCTCAGTTTGTGTCGCCTGATGGCGGTCTTCTGGGCAACACCAATAACAAAATCATCGATCGCCCCTTCCCTCGTCACATGTCGTTTACTTGGGGCGATACACAACGGGTGCAGCGCTGGCAGCATCTCATGCAAAGCCGCGACGTTCATACCCGCGATAGTTTCATTGAGGCACAGCGCGACACAGTCAGCCCAACGGCACGTGCACTCCTACCATTGGTCGCCGCGGATTTGTGGTTTACCGGTGACGCCGCTGCTGAAGGCACCCAAGCACGATCTCGCCAACGCGCATTAACTTTGCTTGCCGAATGGAACGGTGAAATGGGCGAACACCTACCGGAACCTTTGATTTATTCCGCTTGGATGCGTGCGCTTCAACACCGGCTTATTCAGGATGAACTGGGGCCATTGGCCGAAGAGTTCACCCATGTTGATCCAATTTTTATTGAACGGGTTTTTCGCAATGTTGGCGGGGCTGCACGGTGGTGTGATGTCATTCAATCTGCGCCAAGCGAAACCTGCACTGTGGTTGCGCAGCAGGCATTGGATGATGCTTTGATCTGGATTAGCGAACGTTACGGCAGCCGGTTGGAATCCTTACGCTGGGGCGACGCCCACGAAGCCCAACAGGACCACGATGTTCTGGGGGATGTTCCAGTTCTAAACTGGTTTGTGAACATCCGCCAATCGACCAGCGGTGGTGATAACACAATGATGCGCGGTGTAACTTCTGGTGAAGGGGTTGATCCTTTCGCCAATGTGCACGCCGCCGGGTATCGCGGTGTTTATGATTTTGCGGATCCTGATAGTTCCGTATTCATCATCTCCACAGGACAATCGGGACACCCGTTATCGCGTTACTATGATGATTTGGGGGAACTATGGCGCCGGGGGGAATATATCCCAATGTCGCTTGACCCGGATCTCGCACGGGCGGCGGCGGCTGGCACAACATGGTTGCAGCCAGCCCCTTAAGGTATCGATGGATTAAACGTCGCGGTAGGCTTTGGCCTGTCGCGCTGTCCACAGAACGGTGATGTCAAAACCGGTTTCTGTTTGGGTTTCGGACTGCACCAATTCCTGCTGAAACAACCAGGCGCGCTTGCGCCCCTCACTAAAGGTCAAAGAAAGCGTCACTTCGGTTTTCGGATCGGTCAGCGCCTCGGACACTGCATCCAGCAGCTCCGCCAAACCTTCGCCGGTCACAGCCGAGAGCGCATGCACGTCATCGCGGCGCTCATCAGCGTTTAGGGCTGCATTGCGGCCTTCTTCATCCAATAGGTCAATCTTATTCCAAGCCTCAAGCCGAACCGCATCTTCGCCCACGCCCAATTCTTCTAGAATGGTATCAACGTCGCGTCCTTGCTGATCGGATTCTGGGTGGCTGATATCGCGTACATGCAGGATCAGATCTGCAGCCAGAACCTCTTCGAGTGTTGCACGGAAGGATGCAACCAGCTGCGTCGGTAGATCCGAAATAAACCCAACGGTATCAGACAGGATGATGTCTTTGCCTGATGGCAAAGTCACAGCACGCATTGTTGGGTCAAGCGTGGCAAACAACATATCCTTGGCAAAAACATCCGCGCCGGTCAGGTGATTGAACAGCGTTGATTTCCCGGCATTGGTATAGCCCACGAACGCAACAATCGGATAAGGCACCTTTGCACGCGCTGAACGATGCAATTCACGTGTTTTTACGACTTTTGCCAATTGGCGTTTCAGACTGTTGATTTGTTCATCAATGGCACGGCGGTCAGCCTCGATCTGGGTTTCACCCGGACCACCAACAAACCCCAAACCGCCCCTTTGACGTTCAAGGTGTGTCCAAGCCCGTACCAGACGCGTGCGCTGATAACTAAGCGCAGCCATATCCACCTGAATAACGCCTTCGCGTGTGCGCGCGCGATCGGAGAAGATTTCAAGGATCAGACCCGTACGGTCTAAAATCTTTACGTGCCATTCTTTTTCGAGATTACGCTGCTGTACGGGCGTCAGCGGACCATCCACAAGAACGAGTTCAACCTCATTATCGTGAAAAATGGTTTTTAGCTCTTCGATCTTACCGGTGCCGAACAGATACCCCGCCCGCATTTTTGGCAGTGGAACAGAGGTTTGGCCAACAATTTCAAGACCAGGCAGAGCTTCGGCCAGCGCAACAGCCTCGTCGAGAGCGTTCTGCGCCCCCCGACGATTGCGGTTGGAATGAATATCGGGGTGCAGCACCCAAGATCGTGTCGGGTGCTCGCCGCGTTCAATAGTCAAAGCTTATTCTTCACCGTCATAAAGGCTGATCGGCTGACCCGGCATTATGGTCGAAATCGCGTGCTTATATACCAATTGCGATTGTCCGTCGCGGCGGAGCAGCACACAAAAGTTATCAAACCAAGTAATAACGCCCTGCAGTTTCACGCCGTTGATCAAAAAGATTGTCACTGGTATTTTTGTTTTGCGTACGTGATTTAAAAACGCATCCTGCAAATTTTGTTTATCGGCAGCCATTGGTCTTTTCGCCTTTTTTCTATTCTGCCCCGCAACCGCAGGTCATAATTTCCCTCATTTAGGGGAGTATGGAACGGGAAAAGAGGATATTCCAGCCAAAAAAGCGTTTTATCACGTTTTCTTTGAATGCTTTGGCTTGCTTAGATATAATTTGTTTACTTTACGAACGCCAGAAACCTGGGTTTAGCAAAGCAATAATCGCCAATGTTTCCAAGCGTCCAAGCACCATTGCTGCCGCGACGATGAATTTAGAAGAGGTGCTGAGACCACTATAAAGGACTTCGCCGTTGGAAACGGCTTCGGCTAAAGGTCCAGTCGTTGAAAGCGACGATATGGTCATCACAAGCGAATCTTCGAAGTTCAACCCAGTCAATGAAAGCGCGACTGCAACAACACAGATCGAAATCGCGAACAGCATGAAAAACACCCAGGCCATCTGCGCGCCCTTTCCACGCAGATGCCGCGCCGCTTCGCCGGCACCACCAACAGACGACGGGTGAATCACCTTTTCGATTTCACGCATCCCGTGTTTATAGAGCGCAAAAACACGCAGCAATTTCACCCCGCCTGCCGTAGTCGCAACGCCCCCGCCTATTAGGGCTACCCCCATCAAAATTAATCCAGGTGTCTGCAACCCTGACCAGCTTCTTGCTTCGGCCCAATGATCAGAGAGAAAACCAGTTGTTGTCAGAAAGGATAAAACGGTAAAGGCGCTCCCCCATAAAACCCGAATAGCTGCAGAAACATTTTCGACTTCGTTTACTTCGATAGCCCCAACCCAGTGACGTAGAAACAAAAGGCATGGCAAACCAATAGCGCAGATTAATCCCATACGAAATTCGGGATCACGCCCCAACCGTTCTAAGGAATCTGATTGCGTTTCTGGGGCAAATGTCAGCCGTGAAATAGCAAAGAATAAAAAGATGAAAATTAGCAATTCAGCAAATATACCGCCACCGGCGTTCTGAATTCCCCCAACAGGTGAAATGCCGCTTGTGGAAATGGTAGACATAGCATGGCAGAGCGCCTCAAACGGGGTTGAACCAGCTAGAATGAGACAGATCCAAAGTACAAAGGTTAATCCAACATAGATGGGCAGTAATCTGGAAAAATGCATCAAAACCCGCTGGCCCGGGGTGATGGTATTCTCGGCATATACGTGATGGGCGCTTGTTGCTGAAATGCGGCGGCGCGCCGTGATTTCAAAGCCCCCAATATTAAGCGGAGCAAAGATGGCGATTGCCGCCACCCACATTAATAAACCACCCATCCACCCGACCGTCGCGCGCCACATATGCACGGTCTGCGACAAACGTTCTGGTTCGTCAAACAACGTGGCGCCCGTCGTTGTGATACTCGACACCATTTCAAAATACGCATTGATAAAAGTGGTATTGCCAATGGCTTCGTAAGTCGGAACAGCAAGCATTACGGGTAAAACAGTGAACGCCCCCAACAACGCAAGCAGGTGACTGCGGATCACGTTTTTATCCATATTTGCAGAGGTCGCGATACCCAAAATTGTAGTCAAAAACAAAAACAATACGCCGCCGTAGAAAAACACTCTTGAGGCATGGTCTTCGTCGGCAAAATAGCCATACAGCGCAGGGATAAACATCGCGCAAGCGCTTAGTCCCATCAAAGACACAAAAAGCGGCAGAGAGAGAAGGCGCGCAAGCATGGGTTAGAAGAATTCGATTGTGACTTGCAGAAGGCTTTCCAATTCTGGAACATCTTTCGCCATTGCAAACAGAACGATTACGTCACCTTCTTCGATCCGGGTTCCACCGCGTGGACGCACCACCTCTGTTCCCTTTTGTATGGCGCCTAACAGCACACCTTCTGGAAAATCGATGTCACGCACGGATTTCCCGGCAATTTTTGAAGTTGAAAGCACTTGTGCTTCGATCACCTCTGCCTCTGCATCACCGATGGAATAAACTTGGCGCACGCGCCCGTGTCGGATATGGCGCAAAATCGAACTAACCGTTGTCGCACGGGGATTAATATAAGCGTCAACATTCAAAGGATGCATCAAAGGCACCATTGTCGGGTCATTGACCAAACAAATCGACATGGCGCATCCTGCGGATTTCGCGCGCGCAGAAGCCAACAAGTTGGTTTTATCGTCGTCGGTCACAGCCAAAATAGCGTCAGCGCGGGCGATGTTGGCCTCGGTTAACACCTCTGAATCCAGACCATCCCCATGCAAAACAATGGTGCGTTCCAACGCGTCAGCCGCCCGTTCGGCGCAAGGGCGATTACGTTCGATGACTTTTGCGCGAATGCGTTCGGCGCGCTTTTCCAGCGCTTGAGCGACCGCAAGCCCAACATTTCCCGCCCCGACAACGACAACGCGTTCTTGTTTTTTGGATGTTTTACCAAAAACCTCTAGCGTGCGGGCTACGTCTTGTACGTTGGTAAAAACATAAACCTCATCCCCGGCGAATAACTGATCCCCCGGTTCTGGTGCGAACAAAGATCCTTCGCGTCGTACACCAACGACAACAGCGCTGAGCGTAGAAAAAAGATCTGTCAATTGGCGCAGCGGCGTATTTAGAACCGGGCAATCATCCTCCAACATAAGCCCCAAAAGTTGCGACTTATCTTCTAAGAACAGCTCCGTTTCAAAAGCCGAAGGTGCGGATAAGCGGCGCAGCGCAGCCTCTGCCACTTCGCGCTCCGGGCTAATCACCACATCAATCGGCATGTGGTCACGACGATAAAGATCCGAATAAATCGCATCCAGATAACTCTGGGATCTGAGGCGCGCAATTTTACGCGGCACGGCAAAAACAGAGTGCGCGATTTGGCACGTTACCATGTTCACTTCGTCAGAGTGGGTCGCAGCAATAATCATATCTGCATCACGCGCACCAGCGCGGGTCAAAATGTCGGGATAAGACGCAAACCCGGAGATCCCTTGAACATCAAGGGATTCCGTAGCGCGTTGTACCAGTTCAGGGTTGCTGTCGACCACCGTGACATCGTTCTTCTCACCCGCCAAGTGACGCGCAATTTGCCAGCCCACCTGCCCAGCACCACAAATGATTACCTTCATCGGGTATCCTTTTTGTCCCTACACCCCTTGAATGGCAGGAAGCTCCGGCCGGGTCAATCAGTCCTGTTCGACCTCATCCACATGCGCAACCCGCCCGCCTGCTTTGGCTGTTGTTACCACATTCAACGATTTTAGCTTCCGGTGCAGTGCTGAACGTTCCATACCAACAAAATGCGCGGTGCGGCTGATATTCCCGCCAAATCGGTTGATTTGGGTCATCAGATATTCACGCTCAAACATTTCACGTGCTTCGCGCAGCGGTAGTGTCGCCAAAGACCCTGACAGTATGACACGTCCTTCGTCTGGTGCTGCTTCGTCTTGTTGAGGCAACTCATTTACCTCAATCGGGCCGCTGTCTTTGCCCAAAATCAAAGCGCGTTCAATTACGTTCTTTAACTGGCGAACATTTCCGGGCCAATGCATAGTTTGCAACAGTGCGTGCGCTTCATCAGACAAAGCACGCAGTGGTAATCCTTGGTCTTTGTTAAAGCTCTCAATGAAGAACTGCGCAATTTCCGGAATATCTTCACGGCGTTCTTCGAGTGACGGAACCGCAATCGGCACAACGTTTAAGCGATGATAAAGCTCTTGGCGGAAATTTCCGGCTTCAATTTCGGCTTCTAAATCTTTGTTTGTACTGGATATCACACGAATATCCACATTAACGAGATCGCCACCACCGACACGTTGGAATTTCTGATCTACCAATACACGCAAGATTTTTGACTGCGTCACCGTTGGCATGTCAGAGATTTCGTCAAAATACAAAACCCCGCCGTCGGCCTGTTCCAACAAGCCCATTTCGACGCCTTTGGCCTCAGATATCCGACCAAACAGGACTTCTTCCATGCGCTCTGGTTCAATAGAGGCGGCGCTTACAGTGATAAAGGGTGCGTTGGCGCGGTTCGAATTGGTGTGAATGTATCGGGCTGCTACGTCTTTCCCGGACCCAGCTGGTCCAGTAAGCATCACACGACCATTGGATTTCGTCACCTTATCAAGGTTAGATTTCATCACCTTAATCGCCGAACTTGATCCAACCATTTCAGTTGGACCGTCTTCTTTGCGGCGCAACGCAGAATTTTCGCGGCGCAAACGCGACGTTTCCATCGCGCGGCGGATCACCACCAAAAGCTGATCAATGTTGAATGGCTTTTCAATGAAATCGTAGGCCCCTTGCTTAATTGCAGCGACAGCAATTTCGATGTTGCCGTGTCCTGAGATGATCACGATCGGAACATCAGGATAATCGCGTTTGACAGTTTTCAGGATATCAATCCCATCCATGTCGCTGTCTTTTAGCCAAATATCCAACACCATGAGCGCAGGCTGTTCAGCTTGCACTTCTTTCATGCAGTCATCGGAATTCCCAGCCAGGCGAGTGGTATAGCCTTCGTCTTGTAAAATATCCGCGACCAGTTCTCGAATGTCACGTTCATCATCCACGATCAAAATATCAGACATACTACCCTCACTTATTCTTTTTCTTCTTGGATTGTAACATTTGGCAGACGGATAATCATCATTGCTCCAACCCTTGCGTTTTCAGTAAATGGCTCTGCGTCTTCCAGCAGGAAGGCGCCACCGTGTTCTTCGACAATTTTTTTCACAATCGGAAGGCCCAAGCCTGTGCCCTCTGAACGTGTTGTGACATAGGGTTCCAGCAGTTTTGCTCGATCCGCGGGCAAACCAATCCCATTGTCACAAATACGGATCTCCGCATCATTTTCGTCCATCTGCAATGAAACCCGTACCTCGGGTTGGTAACCCGCTTCACCTTTCAAGGTTTCAGTCGCTTCGCCCGCGTTTTTGATCAAGTTGGTCAAAGCCTGCGAAATCATCGTCGCATCGACCTCTGCTGAAAAAACGCTATCAGGGATATCGGACGTTAGTATTACATCGCTTTGCCCAACGTCCTGCAATAGGACGACATCACGCAAAAGCTGCGCAAGATCATGGGTCCGGCGTTCAGGCTCAGGCATACGCGCAAATTTTGAAAACTCATCAACGATCCGCCGCAAATCACCAGTTTGGCGCACGATCACATCGGTATACTGTTCCAATACCGCAGCATCGTCGCCAACTTTGGGCGCGAATTTACGCTTAAGGCGCTCTGCGGAGAGTTGAATAGGCGTGAGTGGGTTTTTGATTTCATGCGCAATGCGTTGCGCCACATCCCCCCAAGCAGCCATGCGCTGTGCTGAAACAAGATCTGTCACATCATCAAAAGCCACAACATAACCTTCTAACACGCCATCTTCGTTGCGCCGGGTCGACATACGCACGAGTAGGTTTTCAAGCTTACCCGCCCGCACCAATTTGATTTCTTCTTGGGCGACATTGCGACTGCCTTCGCATAACTTATCAAACAAAGCGCCAAATTCTGGCACGGCTAAGCCAATCTGAAGACGGCGGTTTTCATCAGGTAAGTCGAGCAAACGTTCAGCCGAACGGTTCACGAACGTTACCGTGCCTTCGGCGTCCAAACCGACAACCCCTGCAGTGATTGACGATAACACTGAATCAAACTGACGACGACGTAATTCGAT
Source organism: Cochlodiniinecator piscidefendens (assembly GCF_011326755.1). Classification (GTDB taxonomy): domain Bacteria; phylum Pseudomonadota; class Alphaproteobacteria; order Rhodobacterales; family Rhodobacteraceae; genus Cochlodiniinecator; species Cochlodiniinecator piscidefendens. The sequence goes on from NZ_JAAOIE010000001.1 coordinate 208,980, forward strand.
CTGATCCGTGTTTTCCAAAAGTGCATCGCGCTGCCCCTTTAGTTGACGGGTCATCTGATTAAACAGGCGACCTAGCATAGCGATTTCATCGTCACCGTCTTCTTCGACCACCTGAACGTCTAGATCACCAGAGCCAACCATCTGCGCCGCGCCAGCCAAACGTCCAACAGGGCGCGCAAGCCGTTCGGCGAACCAAAGACCTAACCAGATCGCCGCAAGCACCAAAATCACCGCAAACCCGAGATACAGAAGACCAAACTCAAACAACATGCGCCCTCTGTCGCTTTCGAGTTGGTTATAAAGCGCAACAGTTTCCTGCGTATCGTCGAGCAGGTTTAAAATTTCTCCATCCACATCACGGGTCACATAGAGAAAACGATCATTAAAGGTGCTCAGCATAATCAAAGCGCGAAATTCGTTGATAGGCCAATCTTCAATAACAACTGTTTCGCCTTCGATCGCGCGATCAAAACTATCCGCAGAGGGCATTTCAAAATCAAACAGATACGATCGTTCGCCACGGGCGCGTATATTGCCGCTGCCATCAATGATAAAAGCTTCGCGCAGACCACGTTGGACCAAGCCCTGCCCCGTTTCCAAAACTTGTCTTAGCTCACCATCTGGGATGATGAAATTAGCGGACTGCGCAAGGTTAACGTAATCCGCCAAAGCTGCGGCATCTGCTGTCAAAGCAATGGATTGTTCTGTTTTATAGGCTTCAGCGGCAGCAAGTGAAGAACCAACAACCTGACGCACACGGTCAGAAAACCATCCTTCTAGCCCGACATTCACAGTCAGCATCGCAAAGACCGCAACCAGAACCGTTGGGATCAACGCAACAAAGGTAAATACGCCTGTCAATCTCAGGTGAAGCCGCGATCCAGCCGAACGCACGCGCCGTGCCGCAATCATCCGCGCGATACGCTGCAAGACCAACGCCGCAACAAGCAAAACATAAACGAAATCGGCTAAAAGAACGAGCCGCAGCGCATTCGTGTTATTTGCAGGCCGGAAAGGACCGAGGACCATAAATGTGGCAATCGCCAAAATTGGCCCCAAAAGAACCAACCCAAGCGTCGACATATTCTGCAATCGTCTCAGCCGCCGAAGCCGCACGAGCCGATCCATTGTCGTTTTTCCAATCAGGTGCGCCACACACCGATTCCATCAAAATTCAGTCGCATTTTGCGAAATACCGCTTTTTATACTTGTTCCCGGACTGAAACATTCCGGTCACTCTTTTGTTGCGGTTTTACATCAATTTGCGGCGGCGTGTCACCCTAATATCGAGTTCTGTTAGTTTCTTACGCAATGTATTGCGGTTGATCCCCAAAAGATCGGCACATTTAGCCTGATTGCCACCGACGGAATCCATAGCCAATTCGATCAAAGGCAGCTCAACTTCGCGTAAAACCCGTTGATATAGCCCACTTGGCGGTATTTCATCGCCGTGCAAATCAAAATATCGCTTTAAATGACGTTCAACAGATTGCGACAGGCGTTCGTTTTGCGGTGCAAATTGGACGGCCTCGGTTGGCGAAACTATGCCGATAAGGGTTTGCACGTCTTCAGATGTTATCGTGTTTTCTGCACTTGTAACCAGAAGCCGACGCATAACGTTCTCCAGTTGCCGCACATTTCCTGGCCACGCAAATTGCACCAATGCACCTATGGCGTCGTCAGAAAGAGACCGCTCAGCCAATCCTTCTGCTGCCCCGCGTTCTAGGAAATGTTGTGACAAGAGGCTGATATCCTCGACGCGATCCCGTAATGGGGGAATATCGATTACCACGCCAGACAATCGGTAATAGAGATCATCGCGAAACGACCCTTCGGAGAGACAATTGATCAAATTCGCCTGACTGGTCGCTATAATACGGGGGCCATTCGCCGGGATACCATCGATAAACCGAACCAAACGCGCCTGCGCCTCTAGGTTAAATGCGCCAACTTCATCGAACAACAGCGATCCGTTGCCCGCTTTTTCCAACAATCCCTGTCCAGAGACGCTATCGGAAAAATCATCTGGTCCAACACGCGAAAGAGGCGCAGCTCGACGCTCGCTAAACTCATGGATGGCTTGCGCAACCAAAGTTTTGCCCGTCCCGCTTTCGCCCCCAACCAAGACTGGCAGATCAGCGTTCATAATACGCGCAACCAACCTGTAAAGCGCTTGCATCTCTTTGCTGCTGCCTACCAACGGCAAATCCTGTGTTTCAGCCACAAATTCCGAATGCACTGCGGGTGAAGGCGCTTGAAGCGTTTGTTTTTGCTGAAGCCCCTTGCTACATCGAGTCATAAGCTCTGGCAGATCAAAGGGTTTGGGCAGATAATCAAAAGCATCGCCAGCCTCAGCCCTGATTGCGGTTGTAATCGTGTTCTGCGCAGAAATGATAATCACCGGCAAACTTGGCCGTAAGGTTGTGATTTTTGGAAGTGCCTCAAGCCCGTTGCCGTCGGGCATAACAACATCAGAAATAACAAGATCACCGCGGCCCTCTTCGACCCAACGCATCAATGTTGCCATTGATCCTGTTGCGTGCACTTTGGCACCTGCGCGGGTCAATGCTTGGGTCAGAACAGTGCGGATTGTACGATCATCATCCGCAACTAAAACAGTGCCATCCATCGTATTCTCCTACGTTTGCGCCAAAGGAAGCGATACACGAAACACCGTGCGCCCGGGTTTCGTGTCCAGACTCATTAATCCGCCATGATCAGCGATTATTTTACTGACCAGAGCCAAGCCAAGCCCGGTTCCATTTTCCCGCCCGGATACAAACGGATCAAAAATATGATCGCGCATGTCTTCGGGAACGCCGGGACCGTTATCAATAATATCGACCTGCAATGGAACGGACCGGGTTGATCCATCTTTGTTGCGCAATCGAAGCCCGTGGTCATAGCTCGTTCGAATGCAGATTTCCCCATTTTCGCGAACGCCAACGGCCTCAGCCGCGTTTTTGAGAAGATTAAGAAACACCTGCAACATCTGATCAGGATCGACCTGCGCGTCAGGTAAAGATGGATCATAGTCATCCACCAATTTCAGAGAGGCACCAAACCCGACGCTCGCGGAGCGGCGCGCGCGATCAAGAAGATTATGCAAATTGACGGGCTGTTTGTGCGGCGGTAGCAAGTTTCCAAATTGTTCCACTTGCTCAAGCAAAGACACGATACGGCGGCTTTCTTCAACGATCAATTTGGTGAGTTCTTGATCCTCGGCCGACAACCCCATCGACAATAACTGCGCAGCCCCGGTAATCCCCGCAAGCGGATTCTTGATTTCATGTGCAAGCATTTCCGCCATGCCAATCGCACTGCGCGCTGCTTTGTTACTGTTTTGCTGTTGCCCTACACGCCCAACCATATCGTTGGGATGAATCGTCAATAAAAGGGTGTTTTTTGTATCATCCAACACCCCCACTTGAACCTGACAAAGATAAGGCACGCCTGAAACAAGAACATTCATTTCATTCATCAAAACGGGTGCTTGCGATTGGCGACAACGATCAAATGCATCTTTCAATGTATTTGGTGCGTTTTCCAGAATGATTGCCGAATGCGTTGGTTTTCCAATCAACGACTTTCTGGATCGGTTCAGAAAACTTTCAGTCGCTGGATTGATCTCTTTGATCGAATCCAGCTGATCAATCAGCAGCGTCGGCATTGGCAGTGTCCGCCAGAGGGTTTCAGCGTCAATGCTCATCCTGAATGATCCTCAAGCGCATCTTTTAGCAGCACCAACACTTGTTCAGGTGAGCGCTCTGTTAACACGGCTTTGCGAAGCGTTGGTTCAGTTTTGGCGTGATCCATATACCACCCCAAATGTTTACGCGCGGTTTTGGCTCCTAGCTCTGATCCATAAAACTTTAACATCTCTTCGTAGTGATCAGAAACCATTGATACAAATTCATGTGATCGCGGTATGTTCGGTTTAGCGCCGCCATAAAGATCTGCCGCAACTTCGGCCAATTTCCACGGCGCTCCTTGCGCGCCGCGACCGATCATAATGCCGTCTGCACCGGATAGGGTCAAAGCCTCGCGCGCGGTATTGCTATCCACAATATCACCATTGGCCACCACGGGGATTTCAACGGCGTCTTTCACCTGCTGGATCGCAGCCCAATCTGCGCGGCCTTTGTAGAATTGACACCGGGTGCGACCATGAATGGTGATCATCTGAATACCGGCACTCTCAGCCCGTTTTGCTAGAATAGGCGCATTCAACAGCGCATCATCCCATCCCAGACGCGTTTTCAAGGTCACAGGTAAATCAACCGCAGCAACGACGGCCTCAATCAACGTCAAAGCATGATCCAGATCGCGCAACAAAGCAGAACCAGAATACCCGTTCACGACCTTTTTTGCCGGGCACCCCATATTGATATCAATGACGCGTGCGCCGTTGGCTTCGACCTGACGGGCGGCTTCACCCATCCAATAGGCATCACGTCCGGCGATCTGAACAGACGTATTCGCTGCGTCAAACCCCAATTCGGCCTTCGCGCGTACGCCGGGTTTAGATTGCACCATTTCCTGACTGGCCACCATTTCGCTGACCACCAACCCTGCCCCAAAACGCGAGACGAGATTGCGAAAAGGCAAATCTGTAATCCCAGCTAAAGGCGCGAGTAAAACTGGTGGGTTCAACGTGATATCAGAAATCTGTAAGGCCAAACGCCTAATCCTTGTGCAACTTTCTTTGCGTTTTTTAGGTTTAAGGGGGAAATCCCTATGTGGCAAACAGTGATAGCCCAATTTAACGGATGTTTTTTCACTGCTCAATTTTTAGGCATTCATAGCAAAGGCGAGAGTCTATTGTCAGCAAAGTTCAGAGCGTTTAGGAAAAGCACAACAAACCAGAGGTATTCATGACAGTCACAGCAATCATTGTGGCAGCGGGGCGCGGCACACGTGCGGGCGGCGATATTCCAAAGCAATATCAAAAATTGCGTGGGATCCCTGTATTGCAGCGTACCATTTCCCAGTTCCAAACTCACAATGATATTTCCAATATTGTCATTGTCATGAACCCAGACGATCAAGCGCTCTTTGATCTGAATATCTCGGTTGAAAATGTGACGTGTGTTGCGGGTGGTGCCACACGCGGGGCGTCGGTGCTTGCGGGTTTAAACGCTGCGCCATCTAGCACGCAAAAGGTCCTTATTCATGATGGCGCAAGGCCTTTAATTTCACATGCCGTCATTGATCGTGTGTTGGATGCGTTAAATGACGCACCTGGTGCTGCACCTGCCCTCCCGGTTACAGATGCATTATGGCGTGCGTCAGATGGCTTTGTGACGTCTCCACAATCCCGCGACGGGCTATGGCGCGCACAAACGCCACAGGGTTTTGATCTGGCCGCCATTCGCGACGCCCACCTTAAACATGACGGATCAGCCGCCGATGACGTCGAAGTCGCCTTGCAAGCTGGCATGCCTGTCCGCATTGTTGAAGGGGATGACTTAAACCTTAAACTCACCCATGCAGCGGATTTTGCGCGCGCCGAAAAAATGATGGAACACACTATGGATATTCGCCTAGGCAATGGCTTTGATGTACACGCCTTCACCGAGGGGGATCACGTCATTTTATGTGGTGTTGAAATTCCCCACGACAAAGCGTTGCTAGGCCATTCTGATGCCGATGTGGGTATGCATGCGGTGACTGACGCAATTTACGGCGCCTTGGCAGATGGCGATATTGGTCAACATTTCCCCCCGTCTGATCCTCAATGGAAAGGGGCGGCAAGCCATATTTTTCTAACACACGCCTGTCAGCGCGCGCGCGATGCGGGATTTGGTATCAGCAACGTTGACTGCACCCTCATTTGTGAGCAACCAAAGATCGGGCCGCATTCTGAAAAGATGCGTGTAGAAATGGCCCGTTTAATGGGGATGGATTTAGATCGTGTGAGCGTAAAAGCCACCACATCGGAACGGCTTGGCTTTACGGGCCGCAAAGAAGGGATCGCAGCACTTGCCACCGCGACATTGGTGAAACTATGAACCTTCCCCATATCATCGCCACTTTTTTTCATGTGGGACATTTACGCCCTGCGCCCGGCACTTGGGGGTCATTGGCCGCCCTGCCCGCGGCATATATTTTAAACTTGATCGGCGGTTTTAATCTGCTCGCAATCGCAACGGTTGTCGTCTTTTTTGCAGGCTGGTGGGCAACCGTTCAGGACACCAAAGGTAAATCTGACCACGACCCTTCTGAAATCGTCATTGATGAAGTTGTCGGTATGTGGATTGCGCTCTGGCCGGTTGCGATTGGGGCGTCACATGCAGGTGTTGATATGTTGGCATTATATCCTGGCTGGATTGTCGGATTTGCGGCGTTTCGCCTATTTGACATCACAAAACCCGGGCCTGTTGGTTGGGCGGATCGTCAGCACACCGCGCTGGGCGTTATGCTAGATGATGTGATTGCAGGAATTATGGCCGCGTTTGCCGTTGGTCTTGGCGCGTGGTTCTCGCACGGAGTATTGGGCGGATGACCCTTGCGCTCACCTTGCTTAACCTTGCGAAGGAACGCGGTGCAATCATCGCAACCGCCGAAAGCTGCACCGGCGGAATGGTAAGTGCTGCGATCACTGATATCGCAGGATCGTCAGCCATATTTGACCGAGGCTTTGTCACATATACCAATGACGCAAAAATCGAAATGCTCGGCGTTACGCGACACAGCCTAGATGAATTTGGTGCTGTTTCCGAACAAGTCGCTGGTGAAATGGCATCGGGGGCAGTTCAACAATCTCGCGCAACTGTCGCTGTTTCGATCACAGGTATTGCAGGCCCCGGTGGCAGCGATTTTAAACCCGAAGGGCGAGTCTGCTTTGGAATTAGCACTGGAAACCAAGTACGCACGGAAACTAAAGAGTTCGGTCCCTTGGGGCGCGATAATGTTCGCAAAGCCGCGCGCGATTACGCTTTGACTTTATTGATCCAACAGCTTTCCTGAACAGCGTTATTTTCACCCAATGCAGGATTTTACTGCTCAAATTCTACGCAGTTTAATAATCAGGCCCAATAATTCAGCCTATTCCAGCTGAGTTTCTTTCATTTCTCTTCGGTTCGGCATCCTTTGCCCTTGAAACCATCTCAACCGAGGGGAAAAGAAATGGTCGGAGCCGATACCGCGTGGATCATGGTCGCCACAGCACTTGTTCTATTTATGACATTACCGGGCCTTGCGCTGTTTTACGGCGGGTTGGTCCGGTCGCGTAATGTTCTCAGCGTGTTTATGCAATGCTATTCCATTGCCTGTTTAATGAGCATCCTCTGGCTCGCCGTTGGTTATACGATCGCTTTTGGCGGCGGTGACAGCCCCTACTGGGGTGGCTTGGGCAAGGCGTTTCTTTCCGGCATAGACGCCGATAGCCTGTCCGGAACATTGCCCGAAGTCTTGTTCTTTGCGTTTCAAATGACCTTTGCTATCATTACGCCTGCACTGATTGTCGGGGCTTATGTAGAACGGATCAGTTTTGGATTTGTATTAACATTTTCAGGACTTTGGATGCTGTTGTGTTATGCCCCTGTAGTAAACTGGATTTGGGGTGGTGGCTTTTTAGCCGATGGCGGAATTTTTGGTGACACTGGTGTCAAAGATTTTGCCGGCGGAATTGTTGTGCATGAAACGGCCGGCATTGCCGCACTTATGATTGCGATATTCCTTGGTCCGCGTAAAAATCGTACAACCCCGCCGCATTCTCCCGGTTTTGTTATGATCGGCGCTGGAATGCTATGGGTCGGTTGGTTTGGCTTTAATGGTGGCTCGCAACTCGCTGCTGATGGTGGTGCCGCTATGGCCATTACGGTCACGCATATTTCTGCTGCGACAGCGTCGTTAACGTGGGCTTTGTGGGAGAAAATCAAATATGGCAAGGCGTCGTTGGTGGGCCTTGTGACAGGAACCATTGCGGGCCTTGCATCGATTACACCCGCCTCGGGTTTTGTGGACCCCATGCAGGCCATGATGATCGGTGCCGTGGCCGGTATTCTATGTCAGGAAAGCGTAACCTTTATCCGAAATAAACTGAATATTGACGATACGTTAGATGTGTTTGCAGTACATGGCGTTGGAGGGATTTTCGGCACTATCATGATCGCAGTCTTTGGTCTGGGAAGTTGGGCCGCGCAGTTAGGCGGGTTGGCAATTGTTGGGGTATTTACAATTGTCGTGACCTATATCGTGATCCGCGTCACGATGGTGATCACCCCAATTCGGGTCGATCTTGAAAGCGAAGTGAACGGTCTTGATCTCAGTTCGCATGGTGAGCGCGCTTACGATATGACGTCTTAATGAGCGTCTCTTTCGAATAATAACATGTACCCCTGCGCATCAAGCGCGGGGGTTATCCGTAAAGAACCTGCGCGCGTTGTTCAAAAGCTTTAACAATGCGGTTCATGGCCTCATTAAAAACAACGCCAATCAGCTTTTGTAGAATTGCATTTTTGAATTCGAAATCAACGAAGAATTCGACCTCTACGCCGCCGTCTATATCTTTGAATTGCCAATAGGATTTCAAAAACTTAAACGGGCCATCCAAATATTCAGTGTCAATGCGCATCGTCTCAGGATTAAGGACAACACGGCTGCCAAAACGTTCCCGAAACACTTTAAACGAAATAACCAAATCGGCAGTTAAAACGGTCTGCTGATCACGCGGAACAGATGACCTGATACGCGCAGCTGAACACCACGGCAGGAATTCAGGATAACGCGCGACATCGCCCACCAGATCATACATCTGTTGCGCTGAATACGGCAGAACCCGTGTTTCGCCATGTGTCGGCATCGAACAACCCCTCATTCTCTGGGAAGGTCATGTGTGCCAATTCGTACCAAAAATCAAGAGCCGATCCATTCGCTTTTCTGTTATCCCACCGTAATTCGCACTATCAATCACGCGGTGACTTGGCTAATTTGCCAATGGCTTAGCAAGACCGGAGAAAGCAATGCCTAATCGACCACATGTCATTGATCAGATGATTTCAGCAAAATCTATTGCCGCGCGGATTGAAGAATTATCCCATGAAATTGAGGCAGAATTCGCTGATACGGATAAGTTGGTTGTGGTTGGATTGCTGCGCGGATCATTCGTTTTTATCGCTGATCTGGTGCGCGAATTGGACCTACCGGTTGAGGTCGATTTTTTAGAAGCATCCTCGTACGGAGATAGCATGGAAAGCTCTAGAGAAGTCCGTATTATGAAGGACTTACGCGGTGAAATTAATGGTCGCGATGTGCTGCTCGTTGAGGATATTGTAGACACGGGTTTCACCCTTAAACACGTGGTGAAATTGCTGAAATCTCGGGAGCCAAAAAAGATGCGCACGATCGCGTTGTTGGATAAACCGACCCGTCGTGAAGTCGAAGTGAAAGCCGACTGGACAGGTTTCACCATCCCGGATGAATTTGTTGTGGGTTATGGTATTGATTTTGCGCAAAGAAATCGCAATCTACCGTTCATTGGCAAAGTCCGTTTCACATGATTAGTTTTCGCTGGTTATTGCGCGCTAAACAATGGGCCAAGAACCCGCCAAGCGAAGATAAAGTAAAATTTGTCTTCGCAATCATAGGCTTGTGCTTACTTCTTGCGGGGTATGATTACTTCTTTGGTTGGCCAGAGGCACTGACCCCAAATGGGGATGCACGCGGCCGGGTCCGTTTTCCAACCCAGTAAATACGACGTATGATTTATGTGCACAAAGCGTATGACAATCGTATGGCTCCTATGCATACGATTGTCGGATTTTGGATGTTAGCCGCGGGCCAATTTGGCCAAACGCGCATCGCGCAATTGGGCGAAATCATCACCTGCGTGGTAACTGGATCGCGTCAGTGGCGTCGCAGATACCATCAAGAATCCTTTGCCATAGGCGGCGGTTTCATAGGCTTTGAATTCATCCGGCGTAACAAAACGATCAATCGCGTGGTGTTTCACGGTCGGTTGCAAATATTGGCCGATAGTGAGGAAATCAATGTCGGCGGCGCGCATGTCTTCCATCACCTGAAGCACAGATTGGCGGTTTTCGCCAAGCCCAACCATGATCCCGGATTTGGTGAACATCGACGGATCCAACTCTTTGACCCGCTGCAACAGACGCAGGGAATGAAAATAGCGCGCGCCGGGGCGCACTTCGGGATATAGACCCGGAACGGTTTCTAGGTTGTGATTAAACACATCAGGTTTGGCGGCGACGACGACCTCTAGCGCGCTGTCATCACAGCGGATGAAATCGGGCGTCAGAATTTCGATTGTGGTTTTAGGCGATTGGCGGCGCACGGCGCGGATGGTTTGTGCGAAATGTTCAGCACCGCCATCTTTGATGTCGTCGCGATCTACCGATGTGATCACCACATGATTGAGGCCAAGTTTTTTCACCGCATCCGCAACGCGGCCCGGTTCAAAAATATCGAGGTCTTCGGGTGGCTTACCGGTGGCGATGTTGCAGAAGGTACAGGCGCGTGTGCAGACTTCGCCCATGATCATCATTGTGGCGTGGCCCTGCGACCAGCATTCACCGACGTTCGGGCAACCTGCCTCTTCGCAGACGGTGGTTAACTTATTGTCGCGCATGATTTTATGGGTTTCAGCGTAGCCCTCACCACCCGGAGCCTTCACACGAATCCAGCTGGGCTTTTTCAACGGCGCATTGTCTTTGCGGTGGGCTTTCTCTGGGTGACGTTCGGCCGGGATTTTAAGATCACGCATCGCGATTTTCCTTCTCAGTTGATCAAGTTATAACCAAGCCTGTGCAGAGTTACCAGATGCGACCTAACAGCATAAAAATTCGTCTAAGTTAACCCTGCGACAGTGAGGTGATTGATCCGAAATTAGAATCGTTATAAGGCTGCCGCAGGCACCCCTATTTGGGCGAACTCATTTCATACTTTCACCGAAGGATAGACACCATGCAAGCTGGTATCAAACTGCCAACCGTGACGTTCAAAACACGTGTACGCGACGAGTCAATCGAAGGCCCAAACCCATTCCGTTGGGAAGACAAAACAACTGCTGACTACTTTGGCGGCAAACGTGTTGTTCTGTTTTCGCTCCCAGGCGCATTTACACCGACCTGTTCAACATACCAATTGCCAGGTTACGAAAACGGCTTTGCTGATTTCCAAGCTGAAGGCGTTGATGCAATTTACTGCATGTCCGTGAACGACAGCTTTGTCATGAACAAATGGGCCGAAGCACAAGGCGTTTCCAACGTTGATGTGATCCCTGATGGCTCAGGCGAATTCACCCGCAAAGTTGGCATGCTGGTTGCAAAAGACAACCTCGGCTTTGGTGATCGTTCATGGCGTTATGCTGCTGTTGTAAAAGACGGCGTTGTCGAAGCATGGTTCGAAGAGCCAGGCCGCGAAGACAACCACGGCGACGATCCATATGGCGAATCTTCCCCTGAGACTGTTTTGGCATGGCTCAAAGCAAACTCAGAAGCTGCTGCATAAATTTTGTAAGTTAGTCTTATGAAAAGGCCCGCTTTTGGCGGGCCTTTTTCGTTTAGTAGTAGGTTTCATTTGAACGTAATAATAAGCCCGTTTCAAAAAACAACATTATCTTAAGCAGATTGTTTGGGAAATTCCGGGTGAGCTTATTAACCCTACACTTTTTGGTAAATAAGCTATTGAGAAAATGAAAAGGCGCTACGAATATACAGCGCCCTTTTGTGTTTCATTAACCAATCATCGGACCGTATTTTCCGTGGGTTTGTTCATAATGGAGCTTAAGGCGTTGCAGGGCAATACGCAGAACAATTTTACCTGAACGCGCAGACCAGCCCATGCGTTTTTCTGCAGCCTCAATACCCTCAAGGTAACAGCAGCACCGTAGGGCGACGTCGCCCAAACCCGGGCCAAGATCTGCCAGCGCTTTGGAAACACGATCACGGGCGGCTGATGGGCCTTCGCCGATGCGATTATCACCGCTGATGCCACCACGGCCACCGCCACCTGTCAGGAACTTTTCCCAATTCTGAGACACACGTGGACCCATTTGCGCAAGTTCAAAATCTTCGCGCAGACGTTCGCCTGCAGACACCAAATCATCCGTAAGAAACGGCTGACCTGTTTTGTCTTTGCGCCGCGCCAACCCCGCGAGTGGCGACTCAGCGAGGTTATAGCGAATAGTACGCGGGCGTTCAGATTCACCTTCAGTGATGTCACGTGTACCCCATTCGCGGTGCTGATCCCCAAACATCGCCTGAGAATCGTGAAACCCGGATTTTGCAGCTTCTTGTTCGCTAAGCATCCGTTTTAATGCAGCAATTCCAGCTGGAGTGACTTCGTACTGGGTTATTTTTCCTGATTTGGAACATTTGATCCAATCCTGAAGCGCCATTGCTTGGGCAATTTCAGTATCGATAACGGCTGTGCGAGTGCTTTTGCCCCCCGGCAGCTCCCGCAATACAACAGCTTTTTCCATCTCTTTTGCGACGATCAAAACAGCGCCTGTTTCGGTCAGGCGGCGCAGGGCACGTTTGGCTTCACGCTCCATGCGGGCATCGAGTGGCTTAAGGGTGGATTTACGAACATGTGCATTCATTTGTGGCATTTCCTTTTGCGTAGCAGAGCAATTTTTCTGGAAATGTTCACGACCGAGTTGACGCAGCGCCGAATCAACCAAAGGGTCGTCTCGGCGGTTCTCATAACGCCGGATTTGGCGTAGGATAGTTGATGCATGACATCCGACTTTACGCGCGACGGCGCGGATCGACATGCCGCTTTCAGTGTGCAAAAGATAGCGTTCAGCCTCTTCTGGCACCCAGTACGGCAGGCCTTTTGAACTATCGTTCGTATGCCCTGTAGCTTTGTCCATTACTGTGTCCCCTTCACTTAGAAACAGCCACACATTCAGCATCAACCCTGAGTTGCATTGGTTACTCTATCGTTAATATTTCCCGATACTTACATCATTGTTTCTATTTCCTAAACAATACTCAAAGCGCCGTTCGTAGGTTGTTGAAGACTCGCAACACCTCCTAAAGTTGAGTCATGCTGAGCAAAATTCGAAAGGAAACCTGACATGACCGATTTGATGAGCCTGCTTGAAACACTTCGCCGCCCTAGCCTTTTGATCCGTGCTGCGCGCCACGGACTTGATCATTATTGCCGTGATCGCGATTTGTTGCGCATCATGAAATCAGGTGCGATGCCATCCCCTGGTCAGGCTGTCGCGACCCTGATGTCAGAAGAGCGCGGTTATGAGGAAAAACGCAAAACGGGCGACGCCTCATATAGCGTCGCCCGTCATGTGGAAGTTCTGATCGCCCTAATGGCAGAGGCCCGCGTTATGCGTACCCGCCGCTCACAGGCTTAAATGAATGCATCCGGCATAGAAGCTTTTTTCTTGGCAACAAATTCTGCCAATGCTTCTTCGACTGCCGGATCAATGGCCGGTTTCTGATAGTCACCGAGCAATTTCGCAACGCGTTCAGAGGCGAGGGTTTGGGTGTCACGTGCACCTTCTTCTTGCCAAGTCTCAAACGGTTTGTAGTCCAACAGTTCGGTGCGCCAGAAGGCTTCCTTAAAGTTCGCCTGCGTGTGTTCACAACCTAAGAAGTGACCGCCCGGGCCAACTTCGCGTAGCGCACCCATAGCTTGACCGTTTTCGGACATGTCAACGCCAGCAGCCAAACGGTGCAGAACGCCCAATTGGTCCGCATCCATGACGAATTTCTCAAACGAGGACACAAGCCCACCTTCGAGCCAACCACATGAGTGCAACATGAAGTTCACACCACCCAGCAGCGCTGCGTTGTGGGTATGAGCGGTTTCATATGCCGCCTGCGCATCTGGTAGCTTTGAACCACAAAGGCCACCACCGGAACGGAACGGAAGCCCCAAACGACGTGCCAATTGGCCTGCTCCGTTCAGAATTTGCGTGGCTTCTGGTGTACCAAATGTTGGCGCACCTGAGTTCATGTCAATTGAGGTCACAAACGCACCAAAGATTACGGGTGCGCCTTTGCGTACAAGTTGGCTATAGGCGATACCTGCAAGAACTTCAGCCAGAACCTGGGTCAAAGTACCTGCGACAGAAACAGGCGCCATTGCGCCACCGACGATGAACGGCGAAATGATACAACCTTGGTTGTTTTTCGCGTAGACATCCAACGCGCCAACCATGATCGGGTCAAACGTCAACGGAGAGTTGATGTTGATCAGAGAGGTTGTAACGGTGTTTTCCTGAACAAAATCTTTGCCAAACAACACACCACACATATCAACGGTATCTTGGGCGCGGCTTGGTTCGGTCACAGACCCCATGAACGGTTTGTCTGACAACGTCATGTGCGCGTACAACATATCAAGGTGACGTTTGTTCACGGGCACATCAGTTGGTTCGCAAACGGTGCCGCCTGAGTGATGCAACCATTTGGACATATAGCCCAGTTTCACGAATTTATTGAAATCGTCCATTGTTGCGTAACGGCGACCACCATCAGCATCACGCACAAAGGGAGGGCCATAAACAGGCGCACAAACGAGTGACTTGCCGCCGATGACGACGTTTTTCTCAGGATTGCGCGCATGCTGGGTATACTCGCTAGGTGCGGTTTTGATCAGTTCACGGCATAGACCTCGAGGGATACGCACACGTTCACCATCAATGTCTGCACCCGCTTCGCGCCACATCTCTAGGGCCTCTGGGCATTCAACAAAGTTGACGCCGATTTCAGCCAATACGGTTTCAGCGTTCTCTTCAATAATTTGAAGCGCTTCTTCGTTTAGGATTTCGAGGTTTGGAATATTGCGTTCGATATACTTTGCAGTTTCGATATGAACAGCAGTGCGTTGCGCGCGACGGGCAGCACCACCGCCCCCACGTGCACGACGAGATCCAGCTTCAGCCATTGTATTTGTCTCCGTAACTGACTCAATTGAGTTTCGCTGACAAGCATAGCCAAGAAATCCGCCTTTCGTCCGATGATAGCGGCGATTGTGGGGTGAAAACGACATTGGTATACAATGGTACGTCGCATTTTGAGAGATTCTATTGTGGAAATGAACCCAGTTTGGCGCCCAAAGCAGCGCATCCGCCCATTGGTTATCGGCGTTATTCGTCGGGCAACTGCACTTTTAGTGGCTGAGGTCACAAATGACGATGGCACCACAAAGGGATGGCGGCCGTTGGGGGGCGGTGTGGAGTTTGGAGAAACACGCCAAGCCGCATTACGTCGCGAATTTACCGAAGAGCTGAGTAGTGATCTCACTGATATTGAAGAGATTGCGACACTTGATAACATTTTCATGCACAACGGCGCACAGGGGCATGAGATTATTGCTGTTTATGAGGCTAAGCTCACCAAATTAAATTTATACGAGACATCAAAATTTTACGGTAACGAAGCTGGCGCATCATTTTTATGCCGCTGGATTGAAATTGAAGAATTTGCCAATGGAGGTGAAACCTTATTCCCTGAAGGGCTGCTTTTGCATCTCTAGGCTTGCATGATTGCGCACTTCGTTTTATTGCGCGCCTATGACCCAAGCATCCCATGACCGCCTCCTCATCATAGACTTTGGCTCTCAGGTCACGCAGCTGATTGCGCGCCGCCTGCGGGAGCTCTCTGTTTATTGCGAAATTCACCCTTATCAGAATGTGGATGAAGCCTTTTTGGCTGACTTTGCGCCAAAGGCTGTGATCCTATCTGGTGGCCCCGACAGCGTCACTCGCGAAGGATCGCCACGCGCACCACAAAGCCTGTTTGAAATGGGTCTACCTGTTTTAGGCATTTGTTATGGTCAGCAGACCATGATGCAGCAATTGGGTGGCTTGGTTGAAACCGGCCATGGCACTGCTGAATTTGGTCGCGCCTATGTCACGCCAAAAGTCGCGCAGCTGGATATTCTAGACGGTTGGTTCTCTGATGGGGACGAACAAGTCTGGATGAGCCACGGCGACCACGTATCCAAAATAGCACCGGGATTTGAGGTTTACGGCACCTCCCCCAATGCGCCATTTGCGATCACCGCTGATCCGTCGCGCCATTTCTATGCTGTGCAATTTCACCCTGAAGTTCACCACACGCCAAACGGCGCGAAGCTTTATGAAAACTTTGTGCGTCTGGCTGGGTTCACCGGTGATTGGACGATGGATGCTTACCGCGAACAGGCAATCGCGGCGATCCGAGCACAGGTTGGTGATAAACAAGTTATCTGTGGTTTGTCCGGTGGCGTTGACAGCTCTGTTACGGCTGTGTTGTTGCACGAAGCCATCGGCGATCAGCTGACCTGCGTTTTTGTCGATCACGGTCTGCTGCGCAAAGGTGAGGCCGAAGAGGTCGTCACCATGTTCCGCGACAACTACAACATGCAGTTCATTCATGCTGATGAACAAGAGCTGTTCTTGGGTGAGCTTGAGGGACAGTCTGATCCTGAAACCAAGCGCAAGATCATCGGTAAGCTGTTCATCGACGTGTTCCAAAAACACGCCAATTCCATCGATGGTGCTGAGTTCTTGGCGCAGGGCACTTTGTATCCGGATGTTATCGAAAGCGTTAGCTTTTCAGGTGGACCATCTGTGACCATCAAAAGCCACCACAATGTTGGCGGTTTGCCTGAAAAAATGGGCCTGAAACTGGTCGAACCTCTGCGCGAGTTGTTCAAAGACGAAGTGCGCGCGCTGGGCGTTGAGCTGGGTCTTCCGACGTCGTTCATCGGTCGCCATCCGTTCCCTGGACCTGGGCTTGCTATTCGTTGTCCTGGTGAAATTACCCGCGAAAAACTGGATATTCTGCGCGAAGCAGATGCCGTTTATATCGATCAGATCCGTAAACACGGGTTGTACGATGATATTTGGCAGGCGTTTGTCGCGATTTTGCCTGTGCGCACCGTCGGTGTGATGGGTGATGGGCGGACTTATGATTTTGCCTGTGCTTTGCGCGCTGTAACATCCGTTGATGGCATGACTGCGGATTATTATCCGTTTACCCATGAATTCCTCGGTGAAACCGCCACACGGATCATCAACGAAGTCAAAGGCATCAACCGCTGTACATATGACATCACATCCAAACCGCCCGGAACAATCGAGTGGGAATAAAAACCTTCAACGCCGGCTCTTTTGGGTCGGCGTTTTGCATTCTACCTAACCCAAATGAACGCGCACATGACATCTGTTGAGCAATCCCTTCCCCAAACAAATTATATCCTGCGTGCCGCCGCTTGGATGAGCGGTGCAGTATTTTCTTTTACTGCAATGGCAATTGCTGGGCGCGCTCTTTCGGGTGACTATGATACCTTTGAAATTATGACATATCGATCCATTGTAGGGGTGGTATTGGTTGTTTCTTTGGGGTGGTACTCCGGAACACTTAAGTCGATTTCAACCAATCACTTCAAACTGCAATTGATGCGAAATATCGTCCATTTTACCGGACAGAATTTGTGGTTTTTCGCCCTACCCCTAATTCCATTGGCGCAACTGTTTGCACTTGAATTCACAACACCGATTTGGGTCATTGTTATGGCTGTGGTGTTTTTAGGGGAAAGGTTAACCCTGACCCGACTTATGGCAACCACGCTTGGCTTTATCGGTGTGCTCATGGTCGCCAAACCCGGCGTTGCGACAATTGATATTGGATTGATCACAGCCGCGTTGGCTGCAGTCGGTTTTGCTGCAACAGCAATATTCACCAAAATGCTGACGCAACGCACGGATATGATCAATATTTTGTTTTATTTAACGGTAACGCAAGTGGTATTTGGGTTTATCACCGCAGGGTATGACGGCGATATGGCTCCTCCAACATTGGCCGCTCTTCCGTGGTTAACTTTGGTCGGGTGTGCAGGATTGTTTGCACATTTTTGCATGACACGCGCTTTGGCCATAGCGCCCGCGTCGGTTGTTACACCTTTTGATTTTGCACGGCTCCCCATCATCGCCGTCATCGGTATGATGTTTTACAACGAACCTCTTGATCTACTTGCCTTGATCGGCGCTGCTGTTGTATTCGCTGCAAACTATATAAACATCAAAGGTGAAGGCCGATAAACACGTATTTCGTGTATTTGTGATCACACATTCGCTCTGACGTGGCGTCAGGAATTGACGGATGAGCGAACTGTTGCCACCATTCAAGGTATAAAAAGAATAAAGAACTTCAGGGATGAGAAGATGAACAAAGCTTATACAGCCGCCGCTGTACTTGCGTTTACGGGCGGTATCGCCAACGCAGGTGGCGTAGATCGTTCTGGTCAGAGCATCAGCGCATTATTCGAAGATGGGAACTATGTTGAACTTTCGTTTGGCAGCGTTAATCCGACTGTATCCGGTGTCGTAACAGGAACGGCGTTGAGTTCTGGCGACATGGCCGCCAGCTATCAGCAATTTGGCTCAGCTCTGAAATTCCAAATAAATGATCGCTTTAGTTTTGCGGTGATTGCAGACCAACCTTTCGGCGCTGATGTGTCGTATCCGGCCTCGGCTTATCCGCTAGGCGCCGGAACAGGTGCGCAAGCTGCCTTAGAAAGCTTTGCAATAACCGGGGTTGCGCGCTACGCATTGTCAGATCGCATTAGCGTTCATGGTGGTTTACGTTATCAAAACTTATCCGCTGAGGTCGCTATCCCAGCAATCGCGAATTACACCGCAACGGGTGAACGCGACTATGGTGTTGGTTATTTGGTCGGCGCAACCTACGAAATTCCCGATATCGCTTTGCGGGTCTCGCTGACCTACAATTCCTCAATCGAACATAATCTAAGCACGAGAGAAACATCCCTTGCTGCGCCAGGAGGCTTAAGCAGCAATACGCAAATCGATGCCCCTGAATCAGTAAATCTCGATTTTCAGACAGGGATTGCACAAAACACGTTGTTGTTTGGTTCGGTGCGCTGGGTGAACTGGTCAGAATTTGACATTTCACCGGGTCACTATACAGCGATTACGACCAATGCAGGGAATCCAACGGGAAGCCAATTGGTCTCATACGCTGATGATACGATTACTTACACTTTGGGTGTTGGGCGTAAATTCAACGAAAACTGGTCAGGGTCTTTGGCAATTGCATACGAAGACCAAGTTGGTGGGTTTGCTTCGAATTTGGGGCCAACCGATGGTAAGCTAGGCCTGACTTTGGGCGCACGTTACACCTATGAAAACATCACCGTTTCCGCTGGGATAAATTACACCGAAATCGGCGACGCAAATACAGTCCTTGCGCGTCATCCCGGCACGGGTGCCGTGCTTGCCACCTCTGACTTCAGCGACAATTATGCGATTGGTGCTGGGTTCCGTATCGGCTTTCATTTCTAAACCAACCAATGGACAGATTTCAAACGCCCTGCCTTCGTGCGGGGCGTTTTTGGTTTGACCCTGTGCGTGGTGCTGTTTACTCACAGATGAACGCAGGGATCGAGGCAACTGATGTATTACAATAATGCACAAGAGTGGCGGAACGCACCGTCAAAACGGGTCATGTTATTTGCAATGTCTGGACTGGGAAAAACACATGTTTCCAATATCTTGCGTGAAACAGGTGATTGGTTTCACTACTCGGTCGATTACCGTATCGGTACGCGCTATATGGGTGAACACATCGTAGATAATTTCAAACGCGAAGCGATGAAAACCCCGTTTTTGGCAGATTTGCTCCGGTCAGATTCTATTTACATTGCGTCGAACATCACTTTCGACAATCTATCGCCTCTGTCGACGTATCTGGGAAAACCCGGAAATGCCGATATGGGGGGCGTACCATTTGATGAATATATACGCCGTCAGGCCCAACATAAAGTTGCTGAGCTCGCGTCTTTGACGGACACAGGTCATTTTGCCGAACGCGCCCAAGATATTTATGGCTATGACCATTTTGTCTGCGACAGTGGCGGTTCAATCTGCGAAGTTGTCGACCCCGACGATAAAAATGACCCTGTGTTAAAGCATCTATCGGAAAACGTTCTAATGGTGTGGATCGAAGGGTCTGATGCTCATACCCAAGAATTGGTGCGCCGTTTTGATAAAGCGCCCAAGCCAATGTATTATCAACCAGAGTTCCTAATCCCGAAGTGGAAAGAATATCTGTCTGATAACAATCTCGTAGAAGAAAACGTGAATCCGAACGCTTTTGTCAGATGGGCCTATTCGCAGGCGTTGGCGCATCGTCAACCTCGATACAAAGCAATGGCTGACAATTGGGGCATCACCGTCAAAGCCGAAGACGTCGCCAAGGTCAAAACACACGAAGATTTCACTGACTTGATCGCAGTTGCCCTTGAGGCCCGCGCCTAGTCCGCCTATCTATTTCAGTCTGACAAAGGAGTTTCAGACATGCCTATCAAAATCCCATCCAGCCTCCCTGCCTATCAAGTTTTGGCAAATGAGGGCGTGATGGTGATGGGCGAAGGGCGCGCGGCCAATCAGGATATCCGGCCTTTGCAAATTGGGCTTCTCAACTTGATGCCCAAAAAGATACAGACTGAAACCCAATTTGCCCGATTGATTGGCGCTACACCTTTGCAGATCGAATTGACGTTGATCCGCATGTCTGAGCACGAAACAAAAAACACCGCTGCAGCGCATATGGAAACGTTTTATCACGCGTTTCAGGATGTAAAACATCGCAAATTCGATGGTCTGATCATCACGGGTGCCCCAATCGAACATCTCCCGTTCGCCAATGTGACCTATTGGGACGAATTGCGCGAAGTAATGGATTGGACCCAAACCAACGTGCATTCGACCTTTGGCGTTTGCTGGGGTGGTATGGCTATGATCAACCATTTCCACGGTGTTAAAAAGCACATGCTGGATCACAAAGCGTTTGGATGTTTCCGACATCAAAACCTTGTGCCCAATTCCCCGTTCTTACGCGGGTTTTCGGATGAATTTGTTATCCCGGTTAGCCGTTGGACAGAAATGCGTCAAAACGAAATCGACGCGCACCCTGACTTGATCACGCTTTTGGGGTCTGACGAAGTTGGCCCCTGTTTGGTGCAAGATCCAAAGCGGCGTGCGCTTTATATCTTCAATCATTTTGAATATGATTCCGGTACGTTGAAAGAAGAGTACGATCGCGATGTAGCCTCGGGCAATTATATCAATGTGCCCGACAACTATTATCCCAATGATGACCCCACGCAGGCGCCCCAAAATCGCTGGCGCAGCCATGCGCATTTGCTCTATGGGAACTGGATCAATGAAATCTATCAAAGCACACATTTTGATATTTCTCAGATTGGTCAGGCCTAACATTTGCGCCCGCATGGTTTGAGCGTCATAGTCAAAGAACAAGATGGAGGAATTCATGCATCTGCCCTTTGATGGTGCGATAAGTGCCTATTTTGACAATGACGCCCCTGATGATGTGCGCGACGCAATTCAAGCCGGAGGAAAGAAAGATGTTCTTTCCTCCACTTACCCCTATGACACGCAGATGAAGCGCAGCGATTATGACGTTCAAATGGCTGCTTTGCAGATTGAATTGGTAAAATTGCAATCCTGGGTTAAAGAAACAGGTGCGCGCGTTTGCATTGTGTTCGAAGGGCGCGATGCAGCCGGAAAAGGCGGAACAATCAAACGGTTGCGTCAAAACCTTAACCCTCGTGTCGCTAAGATCGTCGCGCTGTCAAAACCCACTGACCGCGAACAAAGCCAATGGTATTTCCAGCGCTATATCGAACATCTTCCTGCTGGTGGTGAAATCACCCTTTTTGATCGCAGCTGGTACAACCGCGGCGTCGTCGAAAAGGTTTTTGGATTTTGCTCAGACACGCAACGTGATCAGTTTTTCAAACAGCTACCGGAGTTCGAAGATATGCTGGTGAATGAAGGCATTCACTTTGTAAAACTTTGGCTGAATGTAGGACGTGCAGAACAATTGCGTCGTTTTTTGTCCCGCGAAAAAGATCCATTGAAACAATGGAAACTCAGCTGGATCGACGTTGAAGGGTTAAAGCGTTGGGACGCATATAGCGATGCCATTCGTGAAACATTAACGCTGTCGCACACGAAAGACGCTGCGTGGACCGTTGTGCGTTCTGACGATAAGCGCCGCGCACGTTTAAGCGCCCTGCGCGCTGTCCTTCAGGGCATTGACTATACTGGTAAAGACGTTTCCGTCACTGGTGCGCCAGATCCGAAAATATGCGGAGGTCCCGATATCTGGGATGCGTAAACGCGGCTATCATCATGGTAATCTTAAACAGGCCTTGATCGAGGCCGCATTGGGTCTGATCGAAGAAAAAGGTCCAACCGGATTTACCTTGTCAGAGGCTGCAAAGCGCGCTGGCGTGACGCCAGCCGCTGTTTACCGCCATTTTGAAGGCCGTGAAGACCTCATCGCTGAGGCCGCGCGCCTTGGCTATGAAATATTTGCCGACGTGATGGAACACGCCTTCGAAAGCGGGCAACCCTCAGCACTTGCATCGTTTGAAGCAACGGGTCGGGCCTACCTTGCGTTTGCACGTAAATTTCCCGGCCATTATGTCGCGATGTTCGAAAGCGGCATTTCCCCCAATCGCACCCCGGAATTGGCGTTAGCCGCGGGGCGTGCAAAGGCTGTGCAAGAACGCGCCGCAGTTGCGCTTTCTCAACATATCCCACCTGAAAAGCGCCCCCCCGCCAGCATGTTCAGCGCCCATATTTGGGCCATGAGCCACGGTGTGGTTGAACTGTTTGCACGAGGTGCACCCGGAACCAAAAGTCCCTTCCCGCCCGAAGATTTACTAGAGACTGGGATCGGAATTTATTTGCGTGGTATGGGACTCATTGAACCCGATAAATAACGTCGGCCACGCATGTTAAGAAAGGTGACACTCCATGAGCAGATTTTTGGGTCAAACGGTGCTTATCACAGGCGGAAACTCTGGTATCGGTTTTGCCATTGCGCAACGTTTTGCTCAGGAAGGTGCCAATCTGATATTGCTCGGGCGTGATACAAAAAAAGGCACAATTGCTACCGAAAAAATCAATGCTCTTGGTTCGGAGTGCCAATTTATCCAATGTGATCTTAGCCAAGAAGACAATATCAAAGAGGTCATAGAACGTATTCCGAGCCTTGATGTGCTTGTTAACAATGCAGGTTTAGGTACCCGCCGGACCGAAGTTGATCATGACAACTCCCCCTCGGAGCGCTGGCACACTTGGCGTGGGGCAAATTTAGATTCGACATACTTGATGTCCGCCTTTTGTTTGCCACTGCTCAAAAAAAATGCTGGAAGCATCGTCAATATTTCGTCCACGGCAGCCATCCATGGAAATTGGGGGCTTTATGGCGTCGCCAAAGCTGGGGTTGAAGCATTAACCCGATCATTTGCATGCGAAGCCTCTCCGGTCCGGGTGAATGGTGTAAGCCCAGGTTGGGTGTTAACCGAAGCAACTGCCCACGCTGCAGGCAAAGATACCGACGCATGGGATATACCTCCATCACTTTTGAACAGGATGGGAACTGGTGCCGAAATTGCGTCCGTAGTTGCATTTCTAGCATCAGCAGATGCGTCCTTTATAACAGGGCAAACATTAGTTGTTGATGGCGGATTAACGATCACAGATTATCCATCGCGCGCTATGTTGGAAAAAGTCGGTTCGAACCTGTTTTCTCAAGACTAGTGTCTGGTTTACGTCATCTAAGCGACATGCAAGATGTTGAGACCAAGGTGTTTCACAGATTGCATTTTCCTTTCGTCGATTAATGTAGATAACGCATAAAATTGATTTCGACGTTGCTTACATCAACGCTCGTATCAAAGCGGAACCTAATTTTTTCTGGCATCCCGTCGTCTACATCATGAATATCAACCCACCAATCCTCAAATTGACCACGGGCCGCCATTGAATTCTTGCGGCGAAGTTGAATGGTATGTTTTTGCCCATCTGGGAAGTATAAGTCGATCTTAAGCCAACGTGCCTCAGGTGTGTTCAATCGAACATGAAGCAAATTACTGTTGGAAACGCTGCTATCCAAAAACAGAGTAAGACTATCCTCAATGACATCTAACCTGTGCTGAGAAAGTAAGGCGCTATCGTTGGCCCGCATAGCCCCAAGGAGTTGGCGCAATGCACTGGCTTGTGGAACTTCGGTATAGGGAAACTCCCAAATGACCAAATCGGGACGCTCTACTTCGAAACCACCAGAGAGAGCGAACGCCTCAAGTGGCCCAATAAGCCCTCCCCCAGAAACAGATTCATTTATCAGCTCGATCCCTAGGGCAGAGGAAAATGCATCGGCAACCTGATATTGATCGCGACGGTAGCGATCACTGAAACTGGTCCCAAAAAGCAGTGCAAATTGGGTGTTACGCGTCGAGCCTAACAAGTTGGAATCGCTTTGCTCCGTCAAAACCGTATAATTGAACTGCGGAGTTGCTTCTGAAACAGCACGATAGCCGCAGGTCGCATCAACAATATCACTCAATGATCCTCGTTCTTGGAACATTTCAGAGCTTGCAATATCAACAAGATCAAAAGTTGCCTGCATCCCCAGAGCATTCGCCAAAGCCAGTGCGCTACGTGCTGCACCTGTATTGGTCCAGTGTGAATCACGTTGAAAATAGAAAGGCGTTGGGGATTCAGCTGTCGCAACGGCCATTAAATCCGGAACCACCGCCCCACCTTGCCGAAGCTGCGTCAGAAAGTCAGAAAATGACTGGCGTGCATCATCGACATTATACTGACCGATTGATCCAAGCGTCAGGTCAACAATGTCTTGGCCAGCAACAACCGCGCGCGGCGGTGCAACCAAGATCGCCAATGGAATATCGCGACGCGCAAACTCACCAATCACGTCCTCCATTAACGCGTCTGCCTCTGCTTTCATTTGAAAATCTTCATCAAGCTGATCAGATGTAAATATCCAACCGGCGCCGGTATGGCTAAAAATCGGTGCCAATCTTTGGTATCGGCGCTCTAATTGACTTTCATGCATTAACGCATCGCAGTAAGGTGTGCTGGCCGCTGGCGAAGCGACCAACGCAGTTGCAACAATCGCTACAGAAAGGCGTTTCATTCCGTTTCCTCCATGTTGATATAACGTTCAGGAATTTCCCAAATCACAAGTTCAGGCCGCGTTTCTACAGTCGGTAGTGAATTCAGAAATTGGCGCATGGGTAGGAAAGGCCCCTCGCCCTCCATCGCATAATTGATCAAATCTAGGTTCAGTTCTTGACGAAGGAACCCAGAAAAATTGAATTCTTCGCGCGCTGAGAAACTTGTTCCCACCAATGCAACTGGCACATTTACATCGCCAAATAGGCTCCCGCCGCCAGTAGTGCTATTCGTAACCGATAAGGTAATGAATTCGGCAAGTGGCCCCGCCAATGAACGTAGTGGTCCTGTGTCAATGAACGCCAAAAGGTCACCATCAAACAGAGTTTCCTCAGCAATTGTCGTTTCAAACCTCTGAGTGCCCGTTAAATCCAAAGCCTCTGAAATTTCTCGCGCTGAAAGCATCGCTCCAAATGGGCTCCAGTGGGTATCAGTGCGCATAAAGGTTTCATCTGTGGCACGACCTAACAGGAGCGTCTGCTCCAAATCGATCCAAACGAAACCATGGCGTTCGAGTAAAAACTGTAATCTTTCGTATCGTGTTTCAAGAGCGGTCATTCTCGGATGAAATATCCTATCCGAATAAATTCTCGCTTTGTCAGGAACAATCACGGGTATCAATCGAATGTTAAAAGCACTTAACGTCCGAGATACTTCGACTAGTTCAGTTTCAAACAAACTGCTATCGGGCGACACAAACTCTTCTGAAGTAAATAACCACCCATCTTGACCCTCAACGACCCGCGCGCCGGTTTGGCCCAAAATACGATATTTAAAGGCATTCCACGCATAAACCGCCCGGTCTCGTAATGGTAGATTATGCAGGAATTCGTTTTCGATATTCCGTTGATATTGCCCGTCCCAGATCGTTTTATTGTATAATCTCAAATCCGTACGCGCCAACCCCATCGCGCCAGCACATACGACCAACACTGCAATCATCACGATGTTTATTATCTGTAATTTACCATGCAACATGATCGTAGCTCCTAAAACTGAAAATATAGAAATGGAGAATACGTTCGCGCCATCAGCACCACCGTACAAAGCCCAAAAAGAACGAAAGAGGCGAAGGTAGGAGCATTGCCCCACACCACAAATTTAGCTTTGGGAATGCAAACCAATAAGATCGAAACCAATAGCATTATGAATTCGAGCGGTTGATTAAAGTGAACAGTTTCAGCACTAAGTGCGATGCCGTTTAGCCCGATCATACCAACATACATGCCAATCGCGTCCGACACCGAAGGCGCCCGAAACATCACCCACCCAAGTAAAACCACAAGCGTTGTAAATGGCCAGCCAATGTAACGTGGCCAAATACGCATCACTTCACCTTGAATGCGTCGTGTCCTCCATCGTTCTATTGCTAGGAAAAAGCCATGCCAACTGCCCCACAGAACAAACGTCCAGTTTGCCCCATGCCACAATCCCCCTAAAACCATCGTTATCAATAAGTTGCGATATGTTTTTAAGGTACCCTTCCTATTTCCTCCTAAAGGCACATAAAGATAATCACGTAACCAGTTGGATAAGCTGATGTGCCAGCGCCGCCAGAACTCTGTAATCGATTGGCTGACATAGGGTGCATTGAAGTTTTCGACAAATCGAAACCCAATCATCAACCCCAATCCAACGGCCATAGCCGAATATCCGGCAAAATCAAAAAACAACTGCATTGAATATGCCAGCGCACCCAGCCAAGCTTCTGTCAGGGTTGGGTGAGATAGCGCAAACATGCGATCTGCCAATGGTGCAATGCTGTCCGCTACCAACAATTTCATGGCCAATCCGGTTACAAAACGATGCAAACCGCTGGAAAACTTCTCAATACTGTGCCTGCGATTAGAAAACTGCGCCGATAGATCTT
Organism: Cochlodiniinecator piscidefendens; assembly: GCF_011326755.1. Lineage (GTDB taxonomy): Bacteria > Pseudomonadota > Alphaproteobacteria > Rhodobacterales > Rhodobacteraceae > Cochlodiniinecator > Cochlodiniinecator piscidefendens. The sequence continues at coordinate 235,859 of NZ_JAAOIE010000001.1, forward strand.
TATAGCGTAGAACAGGGCCAGCAATCAGTTGTGGGAACAAAGCGGTAAACGCTAAAAAGTCCACCAAATTCCGCGCTGGCGGCGCGTCTTCGCGGGCGACATCGATTATGTAGCTAATTGATTGAAAAGTTAAAAATGAAATGCCAATGGGCAGAATAATCTGCATGGCCGGCGACGAGTATCCGCCAAAAGCGGCAAACGCTGGCGCCAAATTTTCGATCACGAAATAGGTATATTTAAAATATGCTAAGACCGCTAAGTCTAGGCTCACTCCGGCCCATACTGCCCATTTTCGGTGCTTGGTTTCATGACACGCAAGCGACAACCATGCAGCTACATAGCTGATAAGAGATATCCCCACGACCACCAATAGATATCCAAATTTCCACCAACCGTAAAAGGCATAGCTGGCGATCAAAATTAGCAACGATCGATAACGGGCAGGCACGAGATAATAGCTGGTTAGAAACAACGGGAGGAATGCAAACAGAAAAATAGCTGATGAAAATACCATATCTCGTTATTCCAACTCAACGACGGGGCCGAAAGTATTTGGGATCAGATAAACCCCGTCATTTTCCGCAATAAATGTAATGTTTTGCCCTCGTCGTAAGGCAATTTCAAAGTCTTCAGACCTATTATGCGTATGTATCTGCAACGTTGCTGCAACCGGATTGACCGCCCTGATCCCGGCGCTTAACGCCGCTGTGGCGCCGATCACAACTGGCCCTCCTCCTGACACACGCAGTGACGCATCTCCGTTTCCTGCGTTGAGCAAAACAATATAAACTTTTGAAACTCTATCTCTTTGGGGCTCTGCAATAATGCTGATAGAACTGTTGTCTTCGGGGTTTGCCACTATACTGTAGTATCCCCCCGGCTCTACTTCCGCGATGTTTGCAGCTGAGAGCGCGACATAAGCGTACGCTGGTAAATTGCGCTCGCCTAAGAATAGACCCCAGAAGGGCTTGGACCAAGGGGCATCATCACCTATCCAACGCACGAAAACCGCGTCCGAAGGCGGAGGCCTATCGTATAAACCAGTATCATCAGCAATTGCAGAAACTGAGCTAAAACAAAGAGTAAAACTCAAAAGTAACCCTGCTTTTATTGCTTTCATGTCCTCGCTCCTTTGCCAAGAGGATTGCATGAGGAAAGCAAGTTTTAGTACGGCGCTTACGGCTAGGTTTTTGTACAGAAGGATACGTCAGCACATACCTTTTGGTCGATCGAACCGCTGAAGTGGCACAGAACATGACAGTTTTTCGCTTAAAAAATGAAATCCTGCAATGACAGTTCATGTATATCCGTGTTTTCTAATATTATGAGCGGATACTCAGGAATAAGTGAATTTTCACTCGGCACTGCATGAACCTCTACATCTGCACCATTTTGAAAAAATTCAAATGACAAGCTATCAGTTGAAAAGTCCCCGAAACAAGAAATGCGGGTAACTCCCACCCCGTTCAAATCGAAATAAGACAGTCCCGCCAATTCCATAAGTCCGTGAATATCGAGGCGATCAACACCAATTTCAAAATCCGAAATCGTGTTGGAAGCGGATAAATCTGCCAATATAAAAATATCAGCGCCGAGGCCTCCAATCAATTGATTGATGCCCAACCCACCGTTCAGAACATCTGCGCCGGCCCCTCCTGTTAAGGTATCGTTGCCGCCCCCGCCGCTTATAGTGTCATCACCGCCCAAGCCTTCAATTGTATTTGGCCCATCACCACCCGAAATAACGTCGTCACCCACCGTTCCTGTTGGCGGCGCTTCGTGAATAGAGTCATATGCATCATCTGCAGTAATAAGCCCAAAAAATCCATTTTGTTCGACGAATTCATAGAATGCGGATTGCTCAGCGCTGGTGAATGTCCCCCTAGTTTCAACCGCCAAAAAATCGATCTCGGAATCCATGGCAAAATTTGCTAAAGCCTGAAGCCACGCCGTAGATGAATTACTACCCGCATCGAATTGATTTTCCATGAGAAATGCATCAACGTGATTGAGGAACTCAAGGTAATCTTCTGTTTCAATTCCACCCGATGAATCCGAGCCCAAGTAGGCCCCCCCGTTAATTGAAATATAAACATCCGGATTAACGGCTTCTACTGCCGCGGATATTTCATTCACAAAGGCGATCATATCATCCGCAGCCTGGCTAAAGCTGTACTCAGGATCATTCGCCGCGGCCTCATAAAACCGCCCGACATCATCGAGGAAAAGGCCGTTATAACCAAAGCCGCCTTGATCGCTGGGCGTTACCATCTCTAGGGCTTGCTCAATGACGAGACTGCGCCATGCTTCGTCCGTATAGTCAACAATATAACCGAAATCATCTGCGATCCCGTGGTTACCCGTCAGCCAGCTGGGGGGATCGCCATCGATATTAATTGGGCCGATGTCAGCGTTATTCGGGTCAATAGGGTCGACCCAATTGTCGTTCCAATAGGTACGATAATGGTCGGTAACTGCGACGTTTAGATAGGCAACGACCGTACGACCCTGTTGTTGGAATGTAGCAATCTGCGATTTGCTCAGCGAGGATTCGACCGCAATACTGCCGATTCCGGATTCAACAATCAACAAATCAAAGGGAGTCGCAGCAGTGTCCGTGTAATTGACACCCTCTAACTGTAAATGAAAATTGGAAATCTCAGGCATAAAAAACTCATAAATATTAGGTATAACAAAATCATCTAAACCATATGAAATGATCGAATTTAATTCAACACCCGTGCAAACAGGCAAATTGGCCCCAGCCATCCCAATTCTTTCGCCCGTGTCGCATTCAGGATGGACGCGCATTTTCTGATGTATTTATGTGAAGCATGACCAACGTAAGCACCTCTCACCCAGCCATTGATCGTACCCTTGTTGGTGTTGCCCTAATGTTGGGATTTTGTTTGACCGCCCCCTTGTTGGATGTGGCCGCAAAGTTGGCATCGGAAAGCATCCCGGTCGGACAAATTACAACTGCACGCTTTATCGTACAATGCGCTATTATGGCTCCGTTTATCTGGAGTATGGGCCTGTCTTTAAGAGTTGCACGCGTGGAATGGTCTGCCCTTGTGTTTCGCGCAGTACTTTTGCTTATCTCGACCTTTTGTTTCATTGCAGCAATCCGCGTTATGCCGCTTGCTGATGCGTTGGCGATTGTGTTTGTAGCCCCATTCATCGTTCTGCTCGTCGGCAAGTTTTACCTCGGCGAAGATGTGGGTGCCCGCCGTGTCGGGGCGGCGCTCGTCGGGTTTGTAGGTGTCTTATTTGTGATCCAACCAAGCTTTGTTGCCTTTGGCTCAGCGGCGTTGTTCCCTCTGGGTACGGCGGTCGGATTTGCATTCTATATACTTATCACTCGGGGCTTGTCGCGCCGAATGCATCCCGTGACGTTGCAATTTTATACAGGCCTTATTGCGAGTGTGCTTTGCCTGCCTGTCATCCTATTGGCCCAAGGTTCGGGATCTGAACTGTTTGACCCAGTCTGGCCGGTTGGCGTAAACTGGTTGTGGTTGTTGGGCGTAGGTTTCTTCGCCACATTGAGCCATATGATGATGACCTATGCATTGTCGCAGGCCCCGTCTGCCACGTTGGCCCCGTTGCAGTATTTGGAATTGCCGGTGGCGACACTATTCGGGTATCTGGTTTTCCACGATTTTCCCAACTCTCTAGCTTTGACTGGCATAGCCATCATCATCGGAGCGGGCCTTTACATGATACACCGCGAAAGGGTAACGGCCAGACAGCTCGTCACTGAACGGGCGGCTCCTCCCACCTGAGGTGATGGGCGTGTCAGTGCCAAGGACACTCCTATAACGATGCGCTCATAATGCCATTTGCAACAGATTAAGAACTTCACGAATAGATTTCGAGATAGGCGACTTTAATAATGACTGAGACACATGAAACCCCAAAGAGCATTCGCTTAGAGGGTTTAGACGTTGCCCGTTACTTTGCTTTTGTTGGGATGGTGATCGTCAACTTTAAAATCGCAATGGGCGCAGAGAATGGCGGCGGACTACTCAGTTTTCTAACCACAGCGTTAGAGGGGCGCGCTGCTGCTACCTTTGTCGTTCTGGCAGGGATCGGATTGGGATTAGCCGGGCAACGCGGGCTGAATAACACGATTTTCGTAACGATCAAACGCGCGGTATTTGTGTTGGTGGTCGGCTTACTCAATATGACGGTCTTTGACGCAGACATTTTGCATTATTATGCTTTTTATTTTTTGTTTGGGGTGCCTTTGTTGGCAATGAACCGCAAGGGGTTGTTTGGTGTATTAATTGGTCTCAACCTCGCCTTCGTTTTCATGATCCTGACATTAAACTATGATGCGGGTTGGAATTGGGAGAACTACACCTATTCAGATTTCTGGACCCCAGTTGGTTTTATCCGAAACTTGTTTTTCAATGGCTGGCATCCCGTCATCCCCTGGCTCGGCTTCCTAACGTTCGGTATCATACTAAGTCGTGTTTCACTGGGCGAGCGCGCAACTCAGGTCAAATTGATCATTGGTGGTGCAACAATGGTTGCTCTGGCAGAAGGGATAAGCATGTTGCTTAAAGACGCCCTGCTCCCGAATGATCCAGAGCTTATGGCTTTGGTGACAACCGGTCCTGTTCCTCCCATGCCGCTTTACACACTAGCAGGCCTTGGAGTTTCTTGCGTCGTTGTGGGATTTTGTTTGCTGATTTCGCAACACCTCAAACCTAATGGTATTCTGCACATACTGGTTCCTGCTGGACGGCAAACCCTAACCCTCTATATCGCGCACATATTCGTTGGAATGGGCACGCTCGAAGCCCTAGGCATGCTCGGACATCAGACCGTTGGAAAAGCGCTGATGGCGTCTTTGTTGTTTTGTCTGCTCGCAACTGTATATGCGTTGATCTGGGCGCGTTGGTTCAAGCGCGGCCCTATTGAGATGGTCATGCGTAAGCTTGCAGGATAGTCCTATGATCCGTTGATGTTCTCCTCGAACAACTTCCAACGTCGCGAAAAGGTGGGCTAGAACTTATGCCCGGTTCGATTTAGTTTTCAATGCCATTGAGTAAAGAGGAACTAAAGTGCATCCAATTCAGCGCAATATGGGAATGTCACCTCAAGAGGTGGACAGCGTTTCCATTTTTCCGATTTCACAGGCAACAGCAGCGACATTTTCGGATCTCTATTTTCGATTGACGTTTTTCTTCTTCATTCAGAAAGGCAGCAAGCGTGTTCTCACCTCATCTCAGGGTGAAATGACCGGAGAAGAAGGTGATTTAATGATATTTCCCCCTGGCTCGATGGTAACGTTGGAAAACCGACCTGTATTAGACGACAGCTATCGCGCATTGGGTGTCTGCTTCCCTCATGATCTTATCAATGCGGTATATGCAGATTTACCCCCCCCAACGAAGACTGCCTCAGGCATTCAGGTCGTACGCGCAACAACCCAACACCCAGCTAATATTCTAGAATTGATCCAAAACACTTTGGACAATGACACATTGCCTGAAGCGATCCGTCAGCATCGCCTATTAGAGCCACTGATTTGGCTACGTGCGCACGGAATACTCCTTCCTAGATTTGTGCAAGATCACCCCATCAGCAAGGTGCGTGAATTGATTGAAACAGATCTCAGTTACCAGTGGACGGCAGCCGAAGTAGCAGAACAATTTGGGATGAGCGAAGCAACGATGCGCCGTTGGCTGTCTAAGTCAGGCCAAGGGCTGTCCAAAATTTTGTTACACACCCGGTTAGAACATGGGCTAAGCCTGTTACAAACAACGGACGTGCAAATTTCTCAAATCGCCTTGGATTGCGGGTTCAAAACTCCTTCTCATTTTTCGGATTCTTTCAAGAAAAGGTTCGAAATTCGACCAAAAGATATCCGTTCAGCCACAGTTTGATCGTTATTCGACATTTGTTGAGTGGCAGTTGGAAGCAGGCGTGAGTGAAATTGATTAAATGTAAATCACCGTCACAGAGAACCTCGAAAGGTATGAAACATGCTCCGCAGCTCCCTCTTCTCTACTTTGTTATATGCAGGATTAACTGCAACACCCGCGATTGCCGACACATTCCAACTCTCCAGCCCCGACATTATTGAAGGTCAGCAACTTGCCACTCAACACGTTTTCAAAGGCTTTGGTTGCGAAGGAGGCAATATCGCGCCATCGCTTTCATGGACAGGTGCCCCTGAGGGTACAGAAAGCTTTGCGATCACGGTTTACGACCCAGATGCGCCAACTGGATCGGGTTGGTGGCATTGGTTTGCCTTCGATATCCCATCAGATGTCACCGAGTTTCCCTCCGAAGCAATGCTCAGCGACACAGTTGTGGAGTTGAAGAACGATTATGGCACCGTAGGCTTTGGCGGTGCGTGCCCTCCTGCTGGCGAGGTTCACCGGTATGAATTCACCGTGTATGCTCTTGGCTCGACACTCAACATTGACGAAACGGTAAGCAATGCGTTGGCTGGCTTTATGGTCAGAGCCAACAGTCTCGCCTCATCAACAATCACTGCCGTGTATAATCGTTAAAGCACTGCGCCTCAGTCATCGCTGGGGCGTATCATTCTTAATCATAAATCAGAGAATAATCCTGCTAAACATTGCATTACTGCTGCAACGGGCGTTGACAGTGAAACCTCAAACGTCGTTGTTCAATGGCAAGTGGTGTTGTCGGTTTTCCGTTCCAGCCAAACAAACCATCCTCGCACTATTCAAAGACAGGCCAATTGATGACCTGTCTTTTTAGTGTACGCCTAAACTACAGAATGAATTCGTTTAATTCTGCTTGGCTGTCCGCAGTGGTCAACACAAGTGCGGCTTCTTTTTATGTCAAGAGTTTATGAAGTCATCATATGAGTAAACGCTTCCATCTGCGAAAACGAATTCCTCTATGTGTTCGCCCATATATGCGATACGTAGTTCGCCTGATTGAGAACCATTGTCCCATTGCATTCAAAGAGCAACCTGATTACCAAGGTTGGATATCTGGGAATAATCGGCCGTTGCGAAAGTAAAATCATCGACATTTAAATCCGCAAACACAACGCGATCCATTGTTCCGGAATGGAGGGATTCCGTGTGGTGCCCGATATATACCAATCCGTGGTCGGTGGCGTATTGATAGGTATCGTTTCCGCTTTGGCCATTGAGAACTTGTAATCCGTTTGAACTCAATCCAGCATCTAAGACATCGTGACCGCCACCACCATGGATGGTGTCGTTTCCCCCTCCATCTGCGATAGTGTCATCGAAAATCGATCCAAGAAGGGTGTCAGCGCTGTTTGTGCCTGCAAAATCTGTATCAATGGTTACCATCAAGTGTTCGTAGCTATCGAGCGTGAATGTAGTTCCGTTGTTTACTGGACCTAAATTTGATACCTCGAGAAGGGCATCAGGTTCGTTGTAGGGCTGAAAGCCCGTTTCCGAACCAAACTCTCCATTTGTAGACCCTGTTACAACTCCCAACTGCGCAATTTCTACATTTCCAGCCATGCCACCCAAGTTATAGACATAGTTAAGTTTTTCTAAGGTGAGCGACGAAAGAAACACTACAACTGCACCGTCTCCAGCAAAGGTGTGAACGTCAATTTTTGAGTTTGAACCCGAAACATCTAGTTGCTTTTTCCCGATCAGATTATCCTTCATGAGTTCAAAAAAACGGCCTGCAATGGTAAGATTATTTTCGCCACCAGCGTACAATGGGGTTACTTGATATTGCATTGCTCAGATTTGCATTGAATCTGTGCCGAGCTCCAGAAATTCAGAAAATATTTCGAACATCGCCTCAGTTTGCTTTAACCCAAAATAGGCGTCGAAATTATGCTCGACATTCCATTCACTGATTTGCAGATCCAGAGAGCGGTCTGAAGTAGCGTCGTTCCACACATCATAAAGGTCGCCCGTAAGCGAGGTGAGGGAGGCAATATCAGAATAGTCTAATGTTTCAGGGGTTTGGCCCTACGTCCCAAAATAGAAATGGCCAACAACCGTATCAACTGCGTCGAGCCCACCGTTCAGAACGAATTCATTAAGAACAGCATGGTTTCACCTCTTAACAACGACTCTCCTTTTTGGAGAGTATAAATAAATAATTAACCATAAAATTGTGAAAATGCATCTTAAATTCGTGCTGCAAAGGAGCCATTTTTTCATTGGATCTATGCGTTCTCAAAGATCACCATTGGCGCGGCATGATGACGAGATTGCTCCGCGCCAGAACGTCTCCGTAAATTACTTTTCAGAACAACCCCAAAACAATTATCACAGGAAACCGAGTCGACATAAATTCTGGGCGCTGTAAGTTTGCAGCAAACCACGAAGGGGACAATCTGCGATGACAACACATTGGAAAAAGATGCTTCAAACACACTGGGGTATTTCCGCGGATTTATCGCAACTCGATGGTGAATATGATTTAAATATTCTCGCCCAAAGCGCGGACCAAGCTTACATTCTTAAGGTGATGCGCCCCGATTGCGATGCGAGCTTTATCGATCTGCAAATTCAGGCCTTTGACCATATAGAAAATACCGGCCAACAAATTGCGATGCCCGCGGTTATTCCTGCCCTCAACGGTGAACGGATGTGCGAAGTCAAGGATGAGGCCGGCGCAACACGCCTTCTCTGGGTGCTGGAAAAATGTCCGGGGAAAACCTACGCCCATTTCGCCCCAAAATCCAATGCACTGATCCACGACCTAGGGCAGCAACTTGGTAAAATGGACGCGGCGCTTTGTTCTTTTGATCACCCATCATTGGAACGTGATTTTAAATGGAACCTTACTCAGGCCAATTGGATCGACGGGCATATTGAGGCGGTTCAAGATGCACATCGTCAAACACTGATTTCTGAAATATCGGCCGAGTTTGCACATATCCGCCCGACCCTTTGTGAACTGCCAACGCAAGCCCTTCACAATGATGTGAATGATTACAATATTCTCGCAACGGGTGGACCCAATACGCCGGAAAAAATCAGCGGGCTAATTGATCTTGGGGATATGTGTAAAGCCCCCCGAATTTGCGATCTCGCCATCGCGGCGGCATATATCGTCTTAGATCACCCACAGCCAGAACAGGCGTTGGCTGCTTTGGTCAGCGGGTATCACGACACCAACCCACTGAGCCCCTTAGAAATTGATTTATTGTGGCCTTTGCTGCGCGCACGCCTTGCTGTGAGTGTCGTGAATTCGACATTGATGGCGATTGAAAACCCGAATGACCCTTACATTGTGATTTCCCAAGGCCCTGCTTGGCGGTTCTTGGAAAACACTCAGATTCACCCAGGTCTTTTGAAAGCCAGACTGCGCGCGGTGTGCGGATTGCCCGTTACAGATGAAGCCCCCGAAATCATGGCGTTTTTAGAAGAAAATCGCGGTCATTTTGCAAATATCATGTTCGAAGATGTTCGAAATGCACCTATGGGGTCGCTCTCGGTCGAAAATTCGACTTGGCCACAAAACCCATTTCATATGCCACTCAAAGAAGCGGCCCGCGTCGGCGCAGAGTTTGAAGACAATGGGAAAATTTGGCTCGGCTATTATAGCGAGCCCCGTTTGATTTATGCGGAACCCGCCTTTCGCAAAGGCCCTTGGCTGGCTTCGGATCGACGAACGGTGCATCTCGCGATTGATGCATTTGCCCCGGCAGGCCGACCGCTTTATGCACCAATGGATGCAACGGTTCATGTGGTTGAAAACCGTCGTGGGCACCTTGATTACGGTGGTGTGGTCATCCTGAGCCATGAAACACCACAGGGTCATACATTTTACACGCTCTACGGACATTTGAACCCCGAAGTTTGTAAAACACTTACGCCAGGTCAAAGCATTAAAAAAGGCGACGCATTTTGCAGATTAGGCGATCCAACACAAAACGGTGGTTGGGCACCGCATGTTCATTTCCAACTCGCCCTTACCACAGACGGCATGGGCGAAGATTGGCCCGGTGTCTCTGACCCTGATGAAATGTATCTCTGGGGGGCGATTTGCCCGAACCCGGCCGCTTTGATGAACTTGCCTGACGAAAAGGCGCATTACCATCCAACGGATAAAGAACAGATCCTTGAGAGACGTCAAAAACATTTCTCTAAGAACCTCAAACTGACTTACGATGACCCGGTTATGTTTGTTCGTGGTTGGAAACATCATCTCTTTGATGAATGGGGTCGGCCATATTTAGACGCATATAACAATGTACCGCATGTCGGTCACGCCCATCCTAGAATTCAGGCTGTTGCCGCGGATCAGCTCAAACGTATGAACTCAAACACGCGCTATCTTCATAAAGCGCAAACCGAGTTTGCAGAGAAAATCCTGTCCAAGCTCCCTGCCCCGTTTGAAGTCTGTTTCTTTGTAAATTCCGGCACTGAAGCAAACGAACTCGCGCTGCGTTTGGCCCGTGCGCATACTGGGGCCAAGGCGATGATCACACCGAACCACGGCTATCATGGCAACACAACCGGCGCGATTGACATCTCTGCCTATAAATTCAATGCGCCGGGCGGTGTTGGACAGCCGGATTGGGTCAAATTGGTCGAGGTCGCAGATGAATACAGAGGCTCATTTAAGCGCTCCGATCCTGATCGCGCGGAAAAATATGCGGACCTTGTAGATGCGGCCATCGTGAAGATTCACAGCAAAAACGAAAAGCTTGCAGGCTTTATTGCCGAAACCTTCCCCTCCGTTGGTGGGCAAATCATTCCGCCTCAGGGGTATTTAGCATCTGTATATGAAAAAATACGCGAGGCTGGCGGCATCTGTATAGCGGATGAGGTGCAAACAGGTTTAGGCCGTTTGGGGGACTACTATTTTGCGTTTGAGCATCAGAATGCTATCCCTGATATTGTTGTTTTAGGAAAACCAATAGGCAACGGGCATCCTCTCGGCGTGCTGGTGACCAGCCGTGAAATTGCCGACAGTTTTGCGCAGGGACCCGAGTATTTTTCAACCTTCGGAGGCTCGACCCTATCGTGCCGCATCGGGAAAGAAGTTCTAGATATTGTTGATGATGAAGGCCTGCAGAAAAATTCAAAAATAATGGGCGACCGACTACTGAGCGGTTTACGGGCTTTGCAGAAAAAACATGCCTGCATTGGTGACGTACGCGGAATGGGGTTGTTTGTCGGTGTCGAATTGATTTCAAATTCAAAGACTCAAAACGAAGGCACCGAAATTGCAAGCTATGTGAAAAACCGTATGCGCGAAAACCGGATACTGATGGGCACCGAAGGCCCAAAGGACAATATCCTAAAAATTCGCCCACCGCTCACAATAGCCGCCGATGATGTCGATATGATTTTGGCAATTATGGATCAAACGCTTTCGGAGATCGAAATAGATCAGTAAAAGCAAAAAACCGCCCCGATATACTCAAAATATCGGGGCGGTTTATGTCTTAGTGATATTAACCTAACGCATATCCGGCGCCCCGCACGGTTCTAAGTGGGTCTGTCCCACCAACCGTTGCCAGCGCTTTGCGCAAGCGCCCGATGTGAACATCGACTGTGCGGGTATCAACGTATATATCACGTCCCCACACCCGATCCAGAAGTTGCTCTCGTGACCAGACACGACCGGGTTTTTCCATAAACGTCGCTAGCAGGCGAAATTCAGTTGGGCCCAACTTCAATGGTTGTTTATCGCGGAACACTTTGTGGGTTTCTGAATCCAAAGTTATATCTTCGTATTCCAGAATTTGCCCAATCGTCGAAGGCCGTACCCGTCGTAACTGTGTTTTCACCCGCGCCATAAGTTCAGCAACCGAATAGGGTTTTATCACGTAATCGTCTGCACCAGTTTCGAGCCCACGCACACGATCTATTTCTTCAGATCGAGCCGAAAGCATAATCACGGGAACATTACGGGTTTCAACTTTGGTTTTCAGGCGGCGGCAAACCTCAATCCCCGAAACATTTGGCAACATCCAATCCAGCATGATGACGTCAGGCATTTCTTCTTCAACGAGAAGCAAGCCTTCTTCACCATTTTCTGCCTTTAAAACGCGGTACCCCTCAGCTTGGAGGTTATAAGCAAGTACTTCACGTTGTGCGAGCTCGTCTTCAACAACTAGAACAACGGGCTGTTCCAAAGACATTACTCATCCCCTTCCAAAATTGGGTTTTTTAAATAATCACCGGTCGCCTTAGGTCGGCTATCCTCGGGCAATTCACCCGTCACCAAATAAATGACCTGCTCGGCAATCGCAGTGACATGATCGCCCATGCGTTCGATATTTTTGGCGATGAAATGCAGGTGCATACAACTGGTGATGTTGCGCGGGTCTTCCATCATAAAGGTCAGGAATTCGCGGAACAGTGCGTTGTACATTTGATCAATATCTTGATCGCGTTGGCGCACATCTTCGGCCAGCTCAACGTTGCGCTGAATATAGGCATCCAACACATCCTTGAGCATAAGTTCGACTTCTTTTGCCATGCGACGGATCGCGCTTGGCGTGCCTTCAACAACAGGCATTTGCACCAAAACCGAGGTCCGTTTGGCAAGGTTTTTAGAATAATCGCCAATGCGTTCAAGATTACCAGAGATTTTAATAACGGTTAAAACAGTCCGCAGATCGGCGCCCATTGGTGCGCGCAATGCCAACAGACGCGCGGCTTCTTGGTTCACGTCTTCTTCTAGAGCATCAATTTGTTTGTCCCGTGCACGGACATCTTCAGCGAGTTCAAGGTCACGCGTTTCTAGGGATTTTGCGCTGTCCAGAATGGCCGCTTCGACCATCCCACCCATTTTCATGATAAGAGCTTGAATTCCTTCAAGGTCGCGATCAAAGGCAGAAGCAATATGTTGGTCTTGCATGATATCCTCGTTCAGCCGATCCGGCCAGTAATATAGCTTTCGGTACGCGGGTCTTGTGGGTTTGTGAAAATTTGTCCGGTTTCACCGTTTTCCACCAAATTCCCTAGGTGGAAAAAGGCTGTCTTTTGGCTGACACGCGCAGCTTGCTGCATAGAGTGCGTCACGATCACAACCGAATAATTCTTACGCAATTCGTCAATCAGTTCTTCGACTTGGGCCGTTGCAATCGGATCCAACGCAGAGCAAGGCTCATCCATCAAGAGAACTTCAGGCGCCGTCGCAATGGCACGTGCAATGCACAAACGCTGTTGCTGTCCACCAGACAATCCAGTTCCGGGGGCGTGCAAGCGGTCTTTGACTTCATTCCAAATCGCACCACGACGCAGCGATTTTTCGACGATTTCATCGAGCTCAGCTTTGTTGCGGGCCAATCCGTGAATACGTGGACCGTAAGCCACATTGTCATAGATCGACTTTGGAAATGGGTTCGGTTTTTGGAACACCATCCCCACTTTGGCACGCAACTGTACCGGGTCAACTTTGGTGTTATAAATATCTTCGCCATCCAAAAGAATATCACCAGAAACACGGCATACATCGATGGTGTCGTTCATCCGGTTGAGACATCTCAAGAAGGTCGACTTACCACACCCTGAAGGTCCAATAAATGCAGTGACGGTTTTGTCTTTTATCTCGACATTAACGTCTTTGATCGCATGCGTATCACCGTAATGAACTTGCACATTCTTAGCGGAAATCTTGATGTCTAGCGTATCCACGCTTCTCTCCATCACTCTCATATCATTCATTTTATCACCTTTCTTACCAGCGGCGCTCGAAACGACGACGCAGATAGATTGCGATACCGTTCATTATGACTAGGAAAACCAACAACACAATAATCGCACCTGAGGCCCGTTCAACGAAAGCCGGATCAGAGCGCTGTGTCCAATTAAACACCTGAACAGGCAGGGCCGTCGCGGGTTCACCAAACAACCCGCTTTCGGGTGTAAAGGCTGCCGGATATTCTTTGACAAAGGCCACCATGCCGATCAACAGCAAAGGCGCTGTTTCGCCCAATGCTTGTGCTAGACCGATAATTGTGCCCGTCAAAATCCCGGGCGCGGCCAAAGGCAGAACATGGTGGAACACTGCTTGCATTTTAGAGGCCCCGACCCCCAATGCAGCATCGCGAATTGAGGGTGGCACCGCCTTCAGCGCCGCCCGTGTGGAAATAATGATTGTCGGCAATGTCATAAGCGTCAGAACCAAACCACCAACAATAGGTGCTGATTGCGGCAAACCTGCAAAATTGATGAAGATCGCGAGGCCAAGAATACCAAACACAATAGATGGCACGGCCGCAAGGTTCGAGATATTAACTTCGATAACGTCGGTCCAACGGTTCTTGGGTGCGAACTCTTCTAAGTAGATAGAGGCCGCAACACCGATCGGTAGTGCGAGGCACAGCACCACAATCATCATGTAAAGAGAGCCAAGCATCGCCACACCCAGACCAGCGGATTCAGGTCGTTGCCCTGAGGCATCAGGTTCGGTCAAGAACCCAAAGTTAAATCGCGTTTCCAGAATACCATCCTCAAGGAAGGCATCCGCGAGCTGCAATTGTTCTGGGCTTACATTTCCATCAAGTTCGGCGATTTCAGCAGTTATGCGTCCCTTATAATACCCATCAATCCGGCCATTCACGAGAAATTCCATCGTGACAGTTCCGTCGACGCTATCAGGATTAGCCAGAACATAATCGCGCAAAGCGGCTGGGGCCGATTTTGAAATAATACCGCCCATGTCTTTTGCGCTTAGATCAACGTCAAAACCAATCGCTTCAGCATGTGCAACAACTGCATTGCGGATCAAAGGCGCATAACCAAAGGTCGAAACGGATGCCATTTCTTCTGGGTCGCGATTACCTTCTTTATCAAGCTTATCTGCCGGCAACGCAATTTCCAGCGTGATAAACGTCTGGCGAAAAGAGCCCGCACCATTGCCAACGATGGACACCACCAAAGCAATAAGCGCCAGAATGCCTACAGAAATTGCGAGAATACCATAGAGCTTAAACCGTTTTTCCGCACCGTTACGACGGCGTGTGTGTGCATCGGTTTTGTAGAGGGAGGATTTGTTCAAAGTATCGGTCATTCGTATTGTTCCCGGTATTTACGCACCACATAAAGCGCAAGCACATTGAGGCCGAGTGTGAAGACAAAAAGCGTAAGACCAAGTGCAAAAGCAACAAGCGTCTCTGGCGCAGAAAAGTCGGTATCGCCGGTAAGCTGGCTGACAATTTTTACTGTGACAGTCGTCATGGCCTCGAACGGGTTGATAACTTCACCAACCCCTGAACCGAGCTGCGCAGCAGATGCCCCCGCCCCTAATACTACAATCATAGTTTCGCCAATGGCCCGTGAGGCTGCCAGCAAGATCGCGCCAACGATCCCAGGTAACGCAGCTGGAACCACAACTTGACGAATGGTTTCGGATTTAGTTGCGCCCAGGCCATAAGATCCATCGCGCATCGCCTGCGGCACAGCGTTGATGATGTCATCAGACAGCGACGACACAAATGGGATCAGCATAATCCCCATAACAAGCCCTGCGGTCATAACAGACGACCCACTATCGCCAAGCCCGGACGGTTGCGCGATCCAGTCTCGCAGCAATGGGCCGACGGTGACCAAGGCAAATAAACCATAAACGATTGTTGGAATGCCCGCCAAAATTTCGATCAAAGGCTTCGCAATAGAACGTGTCTTTGGTCCCGCATATTCAGACATGTATATAGCGGCAAACAAGCCGATCGGCACAGCCACCACCAATGCGACAAAACTGATATACAGCGTGCCCCAAAGCAGCGGTAAAATGCCCAGATCAGACCCACCTCTGAAATCAGGTGACCAGACAATATTAAAAAAGAAATCTTTCAATGCGTACTGATCAAAGAAGTTCAGAGTTTCCAACAGCATGGACATCACGATGCCAACCGTTGTCAAAATCGCAATAGAAGCGGCCGCAATCAGCAATACCATGACCCAACGCTCAGTCAAATTACGCGCACGTACATCGGGTTGCGCTTTGGATACGGCCCAAAGGCCACCAATAACGCCAATTATCAGCATGCCGTAGCCAATGAAATCTGGCGCAATCAGCGCGCTTTCTGGATTTTCGGCAAAGCGCTGTATCAGCAACCCAAAAAGCATGAATGCCGTTGCGGGAACAAAAACGCTAAATGCGGCGTTCCAGCCATAAAATCCAGGAAGAGAATGCATATTGCGCGAGTCATTGCCCGCCGCGCGCATCACGCGTTTTTGCGACACCCAAAAACCGAGGGCTGCAATCGCGATCAAAGTCACCAGAGAAAAGAAAAGTGTCATTTGTCGGCCTAGACTATTCCAAGGAAAGCTGGGGTGCCCAAAAGCGCCCCAGCAATTGGTTTACATGTTGTCGCCGTTTGCGACTGCGTCTTGGGTCTCTGCAAGCTCTGGATCGGACACGAGGCCATATTCAGCCAACGGGCCATCTGGGCCTGCGATTTCGTCAGATACGAAGAACGAAGCGTATTCCTGAAGACCTGGGATCACGCCAATGTGGTCCGCTTTGATGTAGAAGAACAAAGGACGTGATACTGGGTATTCACCCGTTGCAATGCTTTCAGTTGACGGAACAACATCAGACATTGATGCAACCTGAAGGCGGCTTGTGTTATTTTCGTAGAATGCGAGACCAAACACGCCGATGCCTGCTGGGTTGCTTTCGATACGCGCGAGCGTTTCCGTGTAATCACCATCGATATCTACGGTACGGCCGTCTGTGCGCAATGCGATACACGCGCGTTCAGCTGCTTTTTTGCGATCTTTCGCGGTTTCGCCTTCAGCATGTTCTAAGAAGTAGTCAAAGTCACCGACAGCTTCGCAGCCAGCAAGGATAACATTGTCTTCGAAAACTTCGCGTGTGCCGTGCTTTGTACCCGGGATGAACGCTTGGATATCTTGATCTGGTAGATCAGCATTCACTTCGTTCCAGTTTGACACGGTGTTCTCAACAACTGCGCCGTCGATAACACGCGTGTCGGACAGCGCCATGTACCAGTCAGCTGGTGTAAATTCAAAAGCGTTGCCGTTGATGTCGGATGCAAAAACGATCCCATCATAACCGATGCGAACCTCAATAATGTTGTCCACACCGTTTTCAGCGCATGTTTCGCGTTCGCTGTCTTTGATCGGACGCGAAGCGTTTGCAATATCGATGGTGCCTTCGCCAACACCTTCACAAAAGTTTTTAAGGCCAGCAGAAGAGCCGCCCGATTCAACAACCGGAGTTGGGAAATCAAAGTTTTCGCCAAAGGCTTCTGCTACGATAGAAGCATAAGGAAGAACGGTTGATGATCCAGCGACCTGAATTTGGTCACGGGCGTTTGCAGCGGTTGCTGTTACGGCTGCAACAGCGAGAGTTGATACGGTCAATTTCACAAAAGACATTTTTTGCTCCTAATTGGATCGCGGCCTATCTGTTAGGCCTCGGCGCCGTGCTAATGCGCTTTGACAATGCTTTTGTGACAGGTGTGTAACGCTTTTATGACAAGCAGTTATTTTTAACGAATTGTTAGAAAATTAACTGGATGGCAAAAGAACTGAAAATGTACTTCCGACCCCTAACTCACTGTTAATTTTCAAAAAACCACGATGCCGGCTGACGATGTGCTTTACAATCGCCAAACCTAAACCGGTTCCGCCCATTTCGCGAGACCGATGACTATCTACACGATAAAAGCGTTCCGTTAGCCGAGGTAGATGCGCACGATCAATACCAGCGCCCTGATCTATTACATCAACACGCACCCCGCGATCACGAAGTTTTGCATGTCGCGAGACATCTGAGATCATGACTCTAACCGTCTTGTCGCGCCCACCATATTTTACTGCATTTTCTATGAGGTTGGTGAAGACTTGCTGTAATTGATCTCTATCCGCTTTGACCATCGGAGAGGAACATTGAACCCCCATTTCGATCTGCACATTTCGGCTATCCGACATAGGACGCAGAGCCTCAATCGCAGAACGCGTAAGATTCTCGATATTCACATCCTCGGTGGGTCGCATACGCTCTTCACCTTCGACGCGCGAAAGCGAAAGAAGATCCTGAACCAAACGATTCATGCGCAGCGCTTCTTTCTCCATAATCTCGAGGAAACGGTCACGCGCAGTCGAATCGTTCTTAGCCGCCCCACGCAATGTTTCGACAAAACCCAACAATGCGGTAAGCGGAGTTCTGAGTTCATGACTGACGTTTGCAACAAAATCTTTGCGCATTTGCCCTGCCGTTTCCAGTGAAGAAATGTCTTCAATACTGACAACCAACCCGCTTTCAGCACTCGGCGTAGCTGTCACTTTATAACTGGTTTCATCCGCTTGAAAGTGGCTATTTTCGCAGGTTCTGTTGCTAATTGCCTTTTCAACGGTCTTAAGCAATGCAGGTTGACGCATCGCTGAAACATAGTTGCGGCCTCTTAACCGCTGCCCCAACAGTTCTTCGGCTGCAGGGTTGATTTCAATAACAATTCCATTTTGATCGATGACGATAATAGGGCTTGGAATGGCAAGTAAGACGTCAGACAGTACCGGAGAAGACATTAGGGGTTCTCTTTGTGTTGCTCTCCTGCGATGATTTTTTTTGGCATGTTGACAAAAAGCTTTCAATCGAAGGTAGAATTCCTATAATTACGTCAGGTTGTAGCGTTCGAGTTTCACAAGTTTGTGTCACGTAAAAGTTTCATTGGAAAGAGCGATGCGCCAAAGCGACGAAAACACCATTATCTCCCGCAGACGAGGCCCCGCTAAATGAATTCAATTGGGGAATGCCAAAATGTACTGTCTCGGCGCATTATCGTCGTAGGTGATTTAGACAGTTGGAGAGCACAGGGTCGCGATCTTCCACAAGCCGATGAAATGAGATTCGCAGAATTTTCTGATATCAGTTCGTTTTTTCTAGCCCGCCATAAACCAGATGTCATTCTGGCGCCGCTATGCGCCAGAGGGTTTGACGCGCTTGAACTTACCAACCGATTGGCGAGTGAAGGATATCAAGGCGGGCTTAGATTCCTGGCGCCAGATATACCCGTGCCAGAAATTATATTAATGGAACTATCGCGTCTTGCACCTGATATCGAAATTAAACTGATCGAAATATCAAAGCTTCAGTCAATCGTTACCGAAACTGAGATGCAGACCACTTAGCAAACTCGTTTTTCTTTCAAACCATCCGTCAACACATCGCGAACGACCTGAAGGTCAACATCAGAAGTCACAAATGCGTCACCGATGGCACGGGCCATAATGAAGTTTAACTTTCCGTTCACAACCTTTTTGTCTTGCCCCATTAGTTCAATAAGAGCATCGGCATCAGGCAATGCACCTTCGATATCTTTGATATCTGTTTTCATACCCATGTCTTTGAGGTGCGCACGTACGCGGCTCGGGCTTTCCTGACTGCACAACCCCAGACGGGAGGAAACTTCAAACGCCAGCGCACAGCCGATGGCGACCCCTTCACCATGCAATAATCGGTCTGAGTACCCTGTGACAGCTTCCAACGCGTGGCAAAACGTATGCCCTAAATTCAAAAGCGCGCGATCACCCTGCTCTGTTTCATCGCGTGCAACAATATCGGCCTTCATCTGACAGGAACGGCGCACGGCTTCGATCCGTGTTTCGGCATCTCCGGACGCCAACTTCGGCCCGTTTTTTTCGAGCCACTCAAAAAAAGACACATCCCCAAGCATGCCGTATTTTACGACCTCGCCATAACCCGCCAAGAAATCACGCTGCGTGAGGGTCCCCAACAAAGAAATATCAGCGAGAACCAAAGTTGGCTGATGAAAAGCCCCAATAAGGTTTTTCCCTTGGGGGGCGTTGATCCCCGTTTTGCCACCAACTGAGCTATCGACTTGCGCCAGAAGCGATGTGGGGATTTGAATAAATCTTACACCGCGCCGCAAAACAGCGGCCGCAAACCCCGTGATGTCACCAATCACTCCGCCACCAAAGGCAATGACGACATCATTACGCTCGACTTGAGATTCAAGGAGCCATTCAACAGTCTTACTAAATTGAGGCCAAGATTTGGTGGCCTCCCCTGCAGGTAGAACCAGCGACACCATTTCGATACCGGCCTGGGCCAATCCGTCGCGCAACGTATTTAGGTGTATTGCCGCGACGTTTTCATCGGTCACAACCGCAACCTTTGGCCGTTTCAAAAAAGGTGCGATCTCCGCACCAGCTTGTTCAATCAACCCTGAACCAATGCGAATATCATAGGAACGTTCACCGAGCGCTACGCGTAGTGTTTCTGTCATATGGTTGTCTCCAACACCTCTGGTTTGGCCTGAAGCGCGGCAATCACCGCATCCGCCATATCTTCGATTGAGTATTCAGGTTTTGCATCTACAACAAGTGCGGCATTTTCGTAAATTGGAACACGTTGATTGTATATATCTGTCAATGTTTGCAGGGGATTATCGGTTTGCAACAAGGGTCGTGTGTTCTTATGGCGTACACGTTGCCACAGTAGATCCAAGTCCACGCGCAACCACAAAGCCATACCCTTTTCCTCAATAATCTCTCGATTTTTGTCGGACATGAACGCACCGCCTCCGGTCGATAGAATACCGCGTTCCTCTTCCAAAAGTCGCGTAATAACCTGACGCTCCTTTTCACGGAAAAACGGTTCACCATCGCGTTCAAATATCTCAGGAATATTCATGTTAGCAGCACGAACAATTTCTTCATCAGAATCTAGAAAAGGCACATCAAGTTTCGCAGCGACAGCTTTTCCAACAGCGGTTTTTCCCGCGCCCATCATCCCAACGAGCACTACAGTTTTTTTCAATAGCAAAGCCATACCGGCACAGTCCCGCGCATTTCTCAGTTTTCTTCACCTCAATGGCGTGAACTTAAGCAAAAGGCTATATATATAATTTAAAAGGCGGTAGAAACCGCATGGCAGGCAGGCAATGATAGGGGAACAAACCGATGGGGCGAATTATAAAAGCCGTTATTTTTCTGGTTGTTATCGGATTTCTTGGTGTAACCACTTATGCGTATCTTGGGGATATGTCCCCTGAACAAGTTGAAGTACGCGAAAGTGTGACCCTTGATTTTAACTAAAAGCTACATTTCCGGGCCGGTGTTGGCCGCCATTATGTCTAGTGCTGCTTTTGCTCAGGACCCAATGAGCGCAATCAATTGGTTGTCGCAATCCGTCGCATCTGAAGCAGAACGACCTCTCGAACAAGATATTGCCAACAATGCCACTGTAGAAACCATCACATCCCAGCCACTTGATGCCCCGGATTTAGATTCTATCGGACTCTTGTCGACTTCTGTAACGGGCCTTCCGGGCAGTTTATGGGTCAACAGCGAACCAGAAGAGATTGCGCGCCTTATTCGCACGTTTCCTCAGCAGGCCCTTCCCGCGTTAACCGAACAACTTAGAACGTTATTGCTGGCACAAACAGATCCTGTGCCAAATGGCCAAGGACAATTGTTGCTTGCTAGAATTGACGCGCTTTTGGCTTTGGGCGCGCTCGAAGATGCTTTGGCATTATTAGAGCACGCAAATCCAACCACGAACACCGCGCTTTTTCGCCGCTGGTTTGACGTAACTCTTCTGCTTGGCCTTGAGGATCGATCATGCCAAGCCCTACGGGAAAACGGTGACATTGCACCATCGTTTCAAGCACGAATTTTTTGCTTGGCTCGAAACGGAGATTGGGATGCAGCCGCGCTTACTTTGAATTCCGCTGATGCCTTGGGTTATGTCGAAGACGCAGATGCCGAACTGATTTCTCGGTTTCTTGATCCTGAAGGCTTTGAAGGCGCACCAGTTCTTACTCCTCCTCAACATCCGACACCGCTTGTTTATCGTATGTTCGAGGCCATCGGCGAGCCAATTCCCACACAGAACCTACCGCTTGCGTTCTCACACGCTGCGTTGCGTCCGAATATTGGCTGGAAGCCTCGTGTAGAAGCCGCAGAACGTTTGGTGCGCGTAGGCTCTATTCCCGCCAATCAAATTTTGGGCATATACTCTGAACGTAGCCCGGCGGCCTCTGGTTCGATTTGGTCTCGGGTTTCTGCCATTCAACGCTTTGATGCCGCTTTACAATCAGACGATCGCGCCGAAATTTCGCGTACCCTTCCTCTCGTTTGGCGTGAAATGAGCCGCGTCAACCTTCAGCGACCGTTTGCTGAGCTATATCAGGAGCAACTCGAAGGTCGTGACCTAAGTGCGCCTGCTACAGCGGCCTATATTCATCTTGCTCTCTACTCCAACAACTATGAATTGGTCGCGAAGACACAAACGCCACTCCATGGTGATGACGCGTTCCTTATGCAAATCGCGCAGGGGAATTTTGAAACAGCCAACGCCCAAACATCTGTGGAACGCGCGATAGTAGATGGGTTTTCAAATCAAGATTTCTCAGACCCCGACTTTGATATCCTGCTGTCTGAGAACCGAATTGGTGAGGCAATTCTAATCAGCCTGACCAATTTTGCTGCCGGCTCCGAAGGTGATTTAGAACGCCTTTCCACAGGAATAAACGGTTTAATGCGGCTTGGTTTGGAAGATACAGCGCGCCAGGCGTCGTTGCAGTTTTTACTTGTTCAGGATTTGTGACATGCCCAAACATTGGATATCTGCATTTCTTGAAGCTGCCGCGGCTGAACTGAACGCATCTGCCAATACTCAAGAAGCCTATGGGCGGGACCTGCTTAATTTCCATGATTGGTTGGCTGAGAAAAACGTCACATTCTCAGCGGCATCAACCACAGATATCGAAGCTTACCTTGTTTCGTGTGATGCGGAGGGATTGGCGCAATCAACCCGTGCGCGGCGGCTTTCGTCAATAAAACAATTGTATCGCTTTGCCTATGAAGAAGGGTTTCGCACAGATAACCCTGCCCTCAAAATTCGCGGTCCAGGAAAGGTTAAATCGCTTCCTCAAACGCTAAGTGAACAGGAAGTAGATGATCTACTGAGCGCAGCTGCAGAAATCGGGCGCGACAAAATAATGCGTTCGCGTAACACCTGCTTGATGGAGCTGTTATACGCTACTGGCCTACGTGTGAGCGAGCTGGTTTCACTCCCTGTTGCTGCCGTTCGCGGAAATCCGGATATGATTTTGGTACAGGGTAAAGGCGGCAAAGAACGCATGGTTCCGTTGAACCCTTCGGCAAAGTCCGCTCTGGTAAACTGGGTGCATGAACGTGATAGGATTGAGGAAGAGAAAACCGCAAATGGCGCGATCGCCTCACCATTTTTATTCCCATCCCGTGGAAAACTAGGTCATATCACCCGACAAAGCTTTTTTCTTTTGGTCAAAGAGTTTGCGCTTCATGCAGGAATTCCAAACGCGAAGGTCACACCGCACACTCTGCGCCACGCCTTTGCGACACATCTATTGGCCAGAGGTGCGGATCTGCGTTCTATTCAAACGCTACTTGGCCACGCAGATTTATCAACGACAGAAATATACACCCACGTGTTAGAAGAACGCCTACGTGAACTGGTTCTAAAACACCATCCTTTGACGAAAAACGAATAATTACAAATACTTGCCACGCAAGGTAAGTTGCATCAAACGAAACTTTTGCGCGAACTCAGACTGACCCAAACTGCCCTGCGATACACGATCTGGTTCTTTCAAAACTTGTTTCAATATAGCAGGCGCACACCAACCTGAACGCAACACCGCTGCTACATCTGCGCTAAACCGGCGCTTGGAGCCATGTGAAAGCCGATTCAATGCATCGCGCGCTAGGTCTTGAACACCTTCGGGACGACCATCCAATAGCGGGATGCGTTTGCGGGCAACTAAATCAGGAATAGCCACCAACCAATTTGCAACGCCACTCGCATATGCAACCGCACGAATGGCAACTTCATCAGTATCATGTGCACCAAGCGCTTTTGCTGCTGTCCACATCAAATGCCCGCTGGTTTGATCAATATGCTGGTCGAACGCCGCTTGGTCATTAAAAGGATCTTTGTATATATTCCAACGTCTTGCGAGAATCATTTCATCTAGGACATCAGCATTTATATCGTATTGGTTAATGACTTTAGCCAGCGGCGCGGCCACCTCATGTGCCCGAGGAGGCTTTCCCGCACAGATTTCTTCGACGGTGTCCCGCCAGAATTGCAAGCGCATCTCAGCTATCATCGCCTCTTCGGACATCCAAGGTGCCCGTGCAATTTCACAATTAAAGGCATAGAGCGGGAACAGAACTTCTCGCGCCACGATGCTTCCTGTCATGGCTGAAGCAAATCGGAGCGGATCTGAAGATGCCACCAATTCCGCGCAGGCTTGTAGTGTCATTGGTTGGCCCGATCGCGAATAAGTTTCCAGTTGATCGCATCAAGCAGTGCATCAAATGACGCATCAACGATATTGGCGGAAACACCTACCGTTGACCATCTTTGTCCATTGCCGTCTTCGCTATCGACAATAACCCGTGTCACAGCATCTGTACCGCCATTGGTGATCCGTACCTTAAAATCAACCAATTTCATGTCATCAATGTAGTGCTGATATGGGCCTAAATCTTTCGAAAGCGCCTTGGACAGAGCATTCACAGGACCGCTGTCAGTGCCGAATTCATCAACACTGTCTGAAACGGACATGACTTTTTCGCCGCCAACTTTTACAACGACCACGGCCTCTGACAGGCTAACCATTTCATTTTTCTTGTTTTTTCGACGTTCAATCGTGACACGGTATCGTTTCACTTCAAAGAAATCTGGCAACTGCCCCAATTCTTTGCGCGCGAGCAATTCAAAGGACGCCTGCGCCGTATCATAAGAATAACCCTGTCCTTCGCGTTCTTTGATCTTTTCCAGAATACGCGCGAGTGCCGGATCGCCTTTTTCCACCGTTAACCCAGCATCGGTTAGACGCGAAATAAGGTTTGAGCTTCCGGCCTGATTTGACATCGGAATTTGGCGCGCATTTCCAACGACTTCGGGATCGATATGTTCGTAGGTGCGCGGGTCTTTCAAAATTGCAGAAGCGTGCAGCCCAGATTTATGAACGAAAGCCGACGATCCGACATAGGGCGCGGATTTATCCGGCACCCGATTTAAAATATCGTCGAGCTTACGAGACGCGCGGGTAATCAATTTCAACGCATCATCGGAAACCCCAATTTCCAAAGTATCTTTGTAAGGAGACTTCAAAAGAAACGTAGGAATAAGCGTGATAAGATCTGCATTGCCGCATCGTTCACCCAGACCATTGAGCGTGCCTTGCACCTGACGCGCACCTGCATCCACCGCTGCCAGCGTATTGGCGACGGCATTGCCCGTATCATTGTGGGTATGAATACCGAGATGACTGCCGGGAATTCCGCTGTCGATCACGGCTTTGGTTATGTCTGACACTTCCGCCGGAAGCGCGCCGCCGTTGGTGTCACATAGAACAATCCAACGCGCACCCGCATCATATGCGGCGTGCAAACATTGCAGCGCGTAGTCTGGGTTTTCTTTATAGCCATCGAAAAAATGTTCAGCATCCAGAAGGGCTTCGCGGCCCTTGTTCACCAATAGGGTGATTGAATCGCGGATGCTCTCAAGGTTATCTTCTAACGAAATGCCAAGTGCGGTTGTGACGTGAAAATCATGGGTTTTACCCACCAGACACACCGCAGGCGTCCCAGCATTAACCACTCCCGCAAGGACATCATCATTTTCAGCAGACCGCCCGGCCCGCTTTGTCATGCCAAAGGCGGTAAACGTGGCATTGGTTTTCGGTGCTGTCGCAAAAAAAGCGGTATCCGTTGGATTGGCACCGGGCCATCCGCCCTCGATGTAATCAAGCCCTAAGTCGTCCAAAGTACGGGCGATGGTGACTTTATCCTCAAAGGAAAATTGCACCCCTTGGGTTTGTTGGCCGTCCCGAAGGGTGGTGTCAAAGAGGTATAGGCGTTCTTTGGTCATGTTATTTGCTCGCTCTTTGCAGCTGGCAGGTCTGGCCGAAAGCTTGATAGCGTCCGACGCTTTCCGTGGGTAGGAGCCGTTTCTTAAAAACGTCAGCACTCACAGGAGAGGTTCCAATTTTTCCATAGAAACAGGTTTGGGAGCTTTTACTTGCGCCCCATTTTTGGTGGCTTCAAGCATCAAACCAAGTGACAAAATTTCATCTCGAAGTTCGTCGGCCAGATTATATTGACCTTGCGTTCTAAGTTCCCACCATTTCCTTCCAACGCGAAAAAGCACACCCTTCTCGATCTCGGATATTCCGACCCAACCAAAAACTCCGATATTGGGACCAGTTTCATTCGTCCCCAGTAGATCCTTTTCATCTGTTTCAATGAAAAACCATAAAGCTTCGCTCTTGGCAGGATTAAAGCCCAGTAAAACCAAAGCTCCATGTAGCCGTTCCAACAGCGGCTTTACTTTCTCTGGAAAGTTTCTTTTTGAACGCGCTTCTTTTGCAAGATCATGTAAGTGATGTAGAGCCAAGGAGCCATTTATATCGTCGGCCAATGCCGAAACAAATTCATCTGCAACGATACCTGACCGAGTTTCATCCTCCCAATAGGTACGTCCCAAATCGGCCAAAAGGCGATAATAATTACTTAAGTGTTTGGTTGCTTGATCCGCCTTGAGTTCTGTCCAATTCATTGGCTTACGATAGTGCGTTTGTAAAAACACGTATCGAATAACCTCACCCGTAGTTCCTTGATCCAACAAGTCGCGCACGGTGAAGAAATTGCCGAGTGATTTCGACATTTTCTTTCCTTCGACCTGTAGCATTTCATTGTGCAGCCAGTATTGAGCAAAGGTATCTTCGCCGTGGGCACAGCAGCTTTGGGCGATTTCGTTTTCGTGGTGTGGGAACTGTAGATCGTTACCACCTCCATGAATATCAAAGGTTTCGCCAAGCAATTCAAAGGCCATTGCAGAACATTCGATGTGCCAGCCTGGACGCCCCTTACCCCATGGGCTATCCCAACCGGGGGTATTTTCATCTGACGGTTTCCACAGGACAAAATCCATCGGGTTGCGTTTGTAGGGGGCCACTTCGACCCGTGCACCGGCGATCATATCATCCACGGAACGCCCCGAAAGTGCGCCGTATTTTTTATAGCTGTCCACCGCAAACAAAACATGCCCTTCGGCGGCGTATGCGTGGCCTTTGTCGATCAAATCCTGGGACATGGCGATCATCTGTTCAATATACTGGGTCGCGCGGGGCATATGGTCGGGTTCGCGTGCACCAAGCTCTTCCATATCTTCGAGATACCATTTGATGGTTTCGTCTGAACGCGCGGCGATCAACTCTTCCATTGTGCCTTCTGCGCCGGCGTCTTTGCGGGCTTTGGCCGTTGCGTTGATTTTATCGTCAACATCCGTGAAATTGCGAACATAGGTGACGTGATCTTCGCCATAGACATGACGCAAAAGCCTATTCAACACGTCAAAAACCACCACCGGGCGGGCATTGCCAAGGTGTGCACGATCATAAACCGTAGGGCCACAGACATACATCCGCACATTGTCTGAGTTAATCGGAGTAAAGACCTCTTTTTTACGGGTCTTTGAATTGTGTAGCTTGATCTCGACCATGGCTTCCTCGCGCGCGTAATCCCGCGGCGGGCTTATCAAGTTACATCATGAAATGAAACACAAAGAACGGCCCGCCTGACAATGTCAGTGGGTAATACAGCAAATAATAATGGTGTGCGTTACGTTCATGGCGCGACTATAGCCCATTTTTTGACGTTGCCAAGACTTGAAATCAAATCTGCCCCGCGTAAACCTACATCCATGAGTAGAGATTTTGTAAACCAAATTTGTGCGACCTTCCCCAACGCTGAGGTAAACGACCCATGGGGTGGTGGGCATGATGCATGGAAAATAGGCGAAAAGATGTTTGCCTGCATCGGTTCAGTGGGCAACGGCGTTTCTGTGAAATGCGCAGATGTTGAAACGGCGCAAATGCTAATTGAATGTGGTCAAGCGGTCCGCGCGCCCTATTTTCACAAAAGCTGGATTCGGATTCCGTTTGAGACGTTAGATGATGACTTTTTAAAACAGCGGCTAGAAATTTCCTATTCTCTTGTCCGTGCAGGCTTAACCAAGAAACTTCAAGCCACTTTAGGGGTTTGGCCTTAAACAGCTTCTTTTGGTTTTCACCAAGCAGACGATTGACAAAGCTATCCCGCCGTGGTCGCGTGCGCTTCAAACAAGCGGTGCGAACTAGAGGAGATAGCAGCGTGAAGGTATCAAACAGGATTCAAGGTCTGACAGGTGGTGGCGACGACGGGTGGGGCGTTTTTTACAAAGCGCGCGCGTTAAAGGCCGCCGGCGAACCTATTCTAGAACTGACCATCGGCGAACATGATATTCGCACAGACGCAACGATTTTAGCCGCGATGAATGATGCTGCCGCAGGAGGTCATACAGGCTATGCTATGGTTCCGGGCGTACAAAAACTACGGGAAACTGTTGCAAAGCGGGTCCAGACCCAATCTGGCGTTAAAACCGGTCCTGAAAATGTAATGATCACCCCAGGGGGGCAATCCGCCCTATTTGCATCCCATCACGCGGTATGTGACGAAGGCGATAAAGCGCTTTATATTGATCCTTATTATGCCACCTACCCCGGCACGTTACGTGGAATTGGCGCAATCCCCGTCGCCGTTCAGGCACATGCCGAAGATTCCTTTCAACCCAAAGCCGAAGAAATTGCAAAGCTGGCAAAGGGTGCAAAATCCTTACTGATCAACTCCCCCAATAATCCCACAGGCGTTGTCTATAGCCGTGAGACCCTTCAGGGCATTGCCGATACATGCATCGCAAATGATCTATGGTTGATATCGGATGAGGTCTACGACACCCAAGTTTGGGAGGGCGAACATATTTCGCCGCGTAGCTTACCAGATTTGGCCGAACGCACACTTGTTGTCGGATCTATGTCCAAATCACATGCGATGACAGGCAGTCGCGTTGGTTGGGTTGTTGGCCCTAAAGAAGTGATTTCTCATCTCATTACGCTTGCCACCCACACAACATACGGCGTTCCAGGTTTCATTCAGGATGCCGCAGTGTTTGCTCTTACTTCTGGTTCCGAACTCGAAGAAAATATTGCAGCCCCTTTTGCAAGACGTCGCGAGATATCAAAAGACCTGATCGCAAAGCAGAACGTTCTAAAACTTATCCCCGCACAGGGTGCTATGTACGTGATGCTAGACGTACGGGCAACGGGCCTAAGCGGCATTGAGTTTGCCGAGAAACTGCTTGAAGAGCAAAAAATCGCGGTCATGCCCGGCGAAAGCTTTGGAAAAGCCGCAGGTGGACACATTCGCATTGCGATGACCATTGCCGACGATGATTTTGCAACTGCGTTTAAACGCATCATTGATTTTGCATCGCTACACTCACAGTAACCACACTGCTTAAACAAAGGCGCTCAATATATTTGAGCGCCTTTCAACTTTCTGATAATACCCTTAAAGCACTATAGTTTTTGGTCTGAGGTAAAGGGTGCCAAATGATACGTATGTTGATTTTTGTAGGGCTTCTGTTGTTCGCACCTATTTCCGGGTTTTCTCAGACTTTTCCAGAATACGATGATGTATATGTAAACGATTATGCGAACCTGATTTCAGCAGAAGACGAAGAGGTTCTCCAACGTACGCTGCAGATACTGAAAGCCGATAACGACATTGAGATGACCGTTTTAACAGTTCCCAGCTGGCGGGACTATCGCGGTGGGTATCCAACATTGGACCGTTTCGCGACTGCACTCTTCAATCATTGGGGCATAGGTCACAACGAACGTAATGACGGAATTTTGGTGCTTGTTGCCCAAAGCGAGCGCGAAATTCGCATTGAGCTTGGTGCTGGATATCCAGAATCCTATGACAGACGCGCTGAACAGATCATCGAGCAAAGCTTTCTGCCTGCATTTCGTGCGGATGCCTATAGTCGAGGAATACGCCAAGGCGTTTCGTCGTTGGTAATTGACCTTGCTAAACCTTTCGCAGAAGGTGCCACAACTCCACGGGGCGGGCATAACGGCAGCAATGGAAGAAACCCTGTTACCTTCTTGATTCCATTTGCGATTTTTGCAGCTTTTATTGGAGCAAAGAAGTTCCTTCCAAACTATCTGCGCCGCTGCCCCGCCTGTAAAAGCCGCGCAACGTTGCATCGCGAAAGCCGGACAATCCAAGAGGCGACTTCAACGATGGAGGGCACCCGCGAAATCCATGAACACTGTAGCCAATGTGGGTACGAAAGCGATTATTCAGAGAACATCCCGCTTCGTACGCACAAAAGGACCGGGCGTTCGTCTTTCGGTGGCGGATCATCAAGTGGCGGCGGTGCATCAGGACGCTGGTAACTCCCAAAAGCGACATGATGACGGAAACAGAACAGAAACGACGATTATAGGCTTTTATGATTCCCCTTAGATAAGGGAGAAACGATGACCCGAATGGATTGGATCATTGCACTGGTTGTGCGCACCATTGGTGCCGAACGCGGTCGCGCTGCGCGTGGACGCCCCATGGTTGGCATTTAAGCTTAACCCAACCATACTTCTTATATTATCTGAGATATAATCCATGTCTGAAAATACGTCCCGTCGCTCCGGCGGCCGCTCCGCTCGTCGTGCAATGCGCGCTGCTCCTCTTGCTGAACATATGCGTCCTGTACGCGCTGGTATGGAAGGCGGCACATTTGCACCCCTTTCCCCAGCAGGTGTTCAACGCATTCATGAAGCAGCACTCGATGCACTAGAACACATCGGCCTGTCCCAAGCCCCACAATCTGGTGTTGATGCCATGGTGGCCGCTGGTGCGATCCAAGGCGACGATGGGCGCCTTCGCTTTCCACGTGCTTTGGTCGAGGATATGCTCAGCAAAGCCGCCAAAGAAATCACCCTTTTCGGTCGCGACCCAAAACACGACCTGCATCTTTCTGGCAATCGTGTTCACTACGGAACTGCTGGTGCTGCTGTTCATATGGTTGACGTCGAAGGCCGCAATTATCGCGAATGCACGGTTCAAGATTTACATGATGCCGCGCGTATTTGCGACACCTTGGACAATATCAACTTTGTTCAGCGTCCTATGGTTTGTCGCGATATCACAGACAACTTTGAAATGGATATGAACACCATTTACGCATGTACATCCGGTACAACTAAACACGTAGGCACGAGCTTTACTGAGCCAGACTACGTTGATGGCGGCCTGGAAATGTTGCATATGATTGCTGGTGGCGAAGACAAATGGCGCGAACGCCCATTCGTTTCTAATTCCAACTGCTTTGTTGTTCCTCCAATGAAATTCGCAACTGAATCTTGCGAAGTAATGGAAAAACTCATTCGCGGTGGCATGCCTGTACTACTGTTGTCAGCAGGCCAAGCGGGGGCCACGGCCCCTGCCCCAATCGCTGGTGCAATCACACAAGCCGTCGCTGAATGCCTTGCGGGCATCGTCTATGTAAACTCAATCGCACCGGGTCACCCTGCGATCTTTGGGACATGGCCGTTTGTATCAGATTTGCGCACGGGCGCGATGTCAGGCGGTTCTGGCGAACAGGCCCTTTTGACGGCTGGTTGTGCACAAATGCATAAATTCTACGGCCTACCTGGTGGCGCTGCTGCGGGCATTGCAGACGCGAAACTGCCGGATATGCAAGCCGGTTGGGAACAAGCTATGTCCAACGTCATGGCAGGTTTATCAGGGCTGAATATGGTTTATGAATCCGCAGGGATGCATGCATCATTACTAGGATATTGCCTTGAAACGTTGATCCTGGGTGATGATTTGTTGGGTCAGGCAATGCGCTGCGTCCGCGGTATCGAAGTCGATGAAGACAGCGTAAGCCTCGAAACAATTCGCTCTGTATGTCTTGAAGGACCGGGTCACTACCTCGGCCATGAACAAACACTAGGTGTGATGCAGACAGAGTATATTTATCCGGCTCTTTCTGATCGTTCGTCTCCAAAGGAATGGGTCGAGCTCGGCAAACCTGATCTCATCAAAAATGCAATCGCGCGCAAAGAGGCTATCCTTGGGGAAGTTTCAAAGGCGCGCTTCAATCCTGAACTCGATGCCGAAATTCGCAGACAGTTCAAAATTCACCTTCCAGTGTGATTTGAACATCTGAATTCGACAACACTTGTCGGGTAAATCAAGGCCTGTGCAGTATAGCTATTGCGCAGGCTCTTTTCGTTTGGTTTTCTGCGCATATGAACACACCAATTTTGATCCTCGCGGCTGGTGCTTCTAGCCGCATGCAAGGTCGCGATAAATTACTCGAACCCGTTGCGAACATGCCGCTGCTACGCCATGTGGTGCTGCGCGCTTTGCAAAGCGGTGCACCGGTTTATGTTGTCTTGGACCCCAACCACCCCGAACGAAACGCCTGTATCGATGGCCTCGCGTTTCAAGCGGTTTGGGTCTCCCATCCGGAAACAGGAATGTCTCAATCTTTAACAGCCGGAATTCGCGCACTTCCCAAAGATACCCGTGCCGTTATCGTCGCTCTGGCAGATATGCCGGAAATTGATACCGTTGATTACACGAAACTGATCAGTGCTCATCAGGCCGATTTGATGAAAAACATCCTCCGCTGCACAACACCGAGTGGAAAAACAGGGCATCCTGTTTTGATGCCAGATTGGGTTTTTGAAGAAATTTTGCAGCTTTCTGGCGATGAAGGTGCGCGTTCAATTTTGAAACGCCATACAAACAAAGTTTCGCATGTACCGCTTATTGACAGAAGGGCGACTATTGACCTCGACACCCCTGAAGATTGGAACAATTGGCGTTCAAGACGGCAACACTAATAACAGAATTCAAGACCAAGCGCTGTCAGCCATAGACGTGTGCCAAGCTGATAAGACGCGTCTATTTCAACATTGAATTCATCGTTGGCGCCAACGACTTTTAAAAACCTGCATCCCTCGATCGTTTCACAAACTTCGACCTCTAATGTGAAGGCCGCGTTTAAACTGTCAGGCTTATTCGACGTTAATAGGATTTTATCGTGCGAAACACGAAAGGATTGCTCGGAGCCAGAAATAGAGCGTGGGATTTCAAAGGAAACCCCGTTGAACATTCCGGTGTTTGGCCCTGTGATCTGAAACTTATACTTTGGCAACTGACGCCCAGCCTTTGCCAATTCAGTGTCTCGAATACAGTACTGTGTGTCTGCAATCTGCATCAATTCCGTTTGATCGTGGCTGACATATAGAGCAGGACATTCCATTGCCTTCAGAGCTTTGGCAAAAAATGGGATCAACCTCGCCCGACGTTCAATGTCTAACCCATTCATCGGCTCATCAAGAAGCATGAGTTGAGGATTGACCGCCAAAGCGCGCGCCAACGCGACGCGGCGTTGCTCTCCACCTGATAACGCAGTCACCTGACGTTTCAACAGATCCCCTATTTCCAGAGCTTCGATCAAATCTGCATTGATTGTTTTATGTGAATGGAACCGCAGCCCAAATTGGATATTCTCGATGACGTTCAAATGTGGGAACAGGCGTGCCTCTTGAAATACAACCCCAATTCCACGCTTATGGGGCGGAACAAATTCCGAAGTCGTTTGCCACGGTTCGTTATCCAGAAAAACAGTGCCTTTTGCAGATTTCTGTAGTCCCGCGATAGCATTCAACAATGAGGTTTTACCGCTTCCACTGGGTCCAGATAATCCGACGACGCCCGACATCGGAATTTTCTCATTGGCTGTCAGGTGAAAATTCCCGAAAGTCAGTTCTAAATCGAGCGACAATAACTTTGTCATGGAAGTACTCGTTTTTGCAGTGAAAATACGATCACAAGGACAAGAACCGATGTGAGAAGCAAACCACCAGAAAGCCAATGCGCATTGCTGTAATCAAGCGTTTCCACTCGATTAAATATCTCAATCGAGATCACACGCGTTTGCCCCGGAATGTTACCACCAACCATCAGAACAACGCCAAATTCACCCAAAGTATGCGCAAAACTTAATACAAATGCTGACAGATACCCTTTGCGCGCCAAAGGAAAAGCGACGTAAAAAAACTGCTGAACCGGATTTGCGCCAAGTGTTGATGCGGCTTCCAATGGCGCGCGCCCAACATCCTGAAACGCGCTTCGCAGCGGTTGCACAGCAAATGGCAGGGAATAAATCAAAGATGCAAACACTAGGCCTGAAAAAGAAAACGCCAATGTTTCACCCGTTACCCTTAGCCAAGCCTGTCCGATAGGGTTTTGAGGGCTAAACAGCACTAACAGATAGAACCCCAATACGGTTGGTGGCAAAACCAAAGGCAACGCAGTGATCGCTTCGATCAATGGTCTCATCTTGCTCGCACTGCGTGACAACCACCAAGCCAAAGGCGTGGCGATAATAAGCAACGTCGTTGATGTTATCAGGGCCAAGCTTATGCTCAACCAAACTGCGGGCCAGACTGACGTCATTCGTACACCCGATATCCATGATCTCTGATAATCTCATGCGCTTCGGGCGTAGACAGGAACGCGTAGAAATCCAGCGCAGCAGGTGACGTCGAGATCAGTGCAGCGTCTTGCCGGATGTCGCTATGTCGATCAGACATCGGCACGTACCTAAACATTTGATCATCTATTCCCTGAATTTCCAAAGACCGGGCAACGAAACCAACTTGAATATTTCCACTAGAAAGAAAGCTCGCAACCTGCGTGATGCTTTCCCCTAACACCAAGTTAAGCTCATCTGGGTGTAGGTTAAACGAGGCCAAGACCTCTAGTGCGGCGGCTCCGTAAGGGGCGACAGATGCATCGGCGATGCCGATACGTTCTTGTTGCAATAAATCAGCTATGTCCGGCGTTTCTACGGGGTTTGAAACCGCCAATACCACTTCGCCCACCGCGTAGGTTTTGACCTGTGATGCGTATCCTTCGGATAACAACAGGCTTGGGCGTAATTGATCTGCTGATAGAAATACATCAAATGGCGCGCCATGTGTAATCTGTGCATACAAGCGCCCTGACGACCCTGGAATAAGCGAAACATTATGATCGCTTTGTTGTTCAAATTGATGGATCAATGCCTGCGCTGTGACCTGAAAATTGGATGCTACGGCAACGCGCGCTTCTTCGGCCTTGCAGTTAGAAGACGCCACGATAGCACAAATCGAAAGAGAGATGCGAAGGATCGTGCTCATGAAGTCTCCGTTGTTTTCAGGTGAATTGACCTGTTTCGAGGCAATATTGCAAGCACCCTTTTCTTTGCCCATCCCAGTTGTTGAGAGTTCACAATGATTTCATCGCGTAACGTATTACGGCGCAAAATGTAAGATAAAGGAGATATGAGTATAAATGGTGATCCCGACACGATTCGAACGTGTGGCCTCTACCTTCGGAGGGTAGCGCTCTATCCAGCTGAGCTACGGGACCATTAAACATCACGCTATATCACGTATGTTTAGGCCGATATATTGGAAAGATGTTGATGCTGCAATCGGAAAATACCTGCATATTTTATTATGTGCGTCCAAACCACTTTTGTATTTCTGAGGCAAATTCAGACACATCTTTGCAGGTCAAAATGCCTTTCGCTCTTAGGTCAGGTTCGACATCAACCGGAAGGCTCGAATTGCTGTCTTCGGGAACTTGGTTCAAACGCCCACCAAAGAAAACGGGCACGGAAATACCTTTTTCAGCCAAAGCATTGCTGAGACGATTTGCAAACGTCAGCGCAACACCATTGTACGTCGAAATAGCAATTGCATCCACTTCGACCGCAAGCTTCGCAAGGTCATCAGGTTCTGCCGATACACCACCATCAACGCAGGTAATTCCAGCCCCGTCAAAAACCATACGCAACAGTTCTTTGCCGTGCTCGTGAACGTCGCTAGCCGCCAACAATACGCATAACCCCTTTTTGCCAAAGGATCGCAGTATTTGCCCTTCAGGTGCATTCAGAATCTTGTCGGCATGCTCTTGCAGGTGAATAAAAGTTGTAGCCGGCACTTTTTGACTTACCTGAGCGACACCAAAGCTTTGTTCTAACCTGCGTCCTCCTATTCGACGCATCGCCAGAAGAACCTCAAAAGGGTCATCAATGTTGATCCCCATCTCCTGAAAACCACACCACAACGCCTCTGCGAACTGATGTCCACCTTTATACAGTTTTTGCGCTGTTTCATCAACCAATTCGGTGTTCAAAATAGGGACATAACCCGGAGCGAGCTCACTCATGCGATGCAAGAATAATTGTGCGTCGATAATTTCGTCGATATCAGGAATGCGTTTATTCTCAGTCACGGGTACCGGGTTTACCGCATGACCAGTCGGCCCGGTGATTTGCCCTACAACGTCCGACAACAGATATGAGCTAAGGCTCGCATAATTTTCTGCGGCCTCTCCGCGGTACAAAACAGTGGCTCCGTAAACCTGAGACCCCGGAGTACCTTTGTTGACCTCACCAATCGCCCGTTGGAATGCCATTCTGGTAACAGGCTCCGTAAAGTGATGCCCATAACAAACAGCATAAGGCGCACCAATCAAATCAACAATGATACGCCTTTCCACAATCGCACAGCCAATTGCGCTTGTTAAATCGTGAAAAACCGCTGCAAACCCATCATCCAAATTGGAATGTACCAAAACTGGAACTTTTTGCGCAGCGATCAATCCAAGGGCACGAACCGTTTCCTGAGTTGCCCTGATATCATCGCTATCCCCAGGCAACCGAAAGGTGAAATATTGACCTAGGTTGCCGATAGTTGTCGCGCCTGCGGCAAGCGCATATTTTGTGTTTTCAAATGCGCCGGGAAACCCCAACATAAAGTCACCAAAATGCAAAGCAATTGGCGCGGCTTCCGTAAGTAGGGAAAAATCCTCGGCGCGGTTCAATAAGACCCCGGTGCCGCGCATTCCCTTTTCCCGCTCGCCTTGCGGATAACCCATTGACCAATCTAGGCACAGCCCGATGCGATCAACACGAGCCCCCTTTTGAGAGCAAGTCGTATGGATGGATTTGATCGCGTCCAAAGTACGTTCAAGCGAACGATAACCTAAATGCGCATGTTGCATCACACGCCCTTCGGACATCATTGCGGTCTTATAGTCGATTTCATTCTGAACAGAATAAGCACGCTGAAACGCGCCCTGCCCGACAACCCAATCAGATGCGGCAAACGCCCCATCAACAAGTAAATCATGCCCTGTCGGAAGATCCTTTTCAGGGAAAATTTCGTCTCGCGATAAACCAACCATGTTCCATTCCCTTTGCCCTAGGCAAATAGGTCATGGCATAGTTCTAGCGCATCGATCAACGCATCGACTTCTTCGTTTGTGTTATAAAGGCCGAAAGACGCACGGGCCGTTGCTGCAACGCCAAGATGTTCCATCAATGGCTGGGCACAGTGGTGACCAGCACGAACAGCGACGCCTTTTTTGTCCAGCACCGTTGAAATATCATGAGCGTGGGCTGCCCCCTCCATCGTAAACGAAAAGATCGCCCCTTTCGTTGCGCTATTGCCTTGGACATTCACCCAATTCAACCCATCAAGCCGAGACCGCGCATAGTCGCGCAACTGCCGTTCATGGGCGGCGATATTCTCCATGCCCAATTCCATCATATATTCTAGTGCGACACCGAAACCGATAGTCTGCACAATACCCGGCGTGCCTGCCTCAAACTTCATAGGCGGATCGTTGTAACACACCGCGTCTTTGGTAACTTCTTTAATCATGTCACCGCCACCAATGAAGGGGCGCATCTCAGCCATGCGTGCTTGGGAAATATAGATCGCACCAGAGCCAGACGGACCATAAAGCTTATGACCCGTAATTGCGTAAAAATCACACCCAATGTCGGCAACATCAACATGCATGTGAACGGTGGCTTGTGATCCGTCAACCAGAACAGGCACACCTTTTTCATGAGCGGCCTTGGTGATGGCTTTGACGTCTACAACCGTGCCCAATACATTGGACATATGCGTGACGGCAATTAACTTTGTCTTTGGGCCAATCGCATCAATGACGCGTTGTGGGTCCAGATCACCATTGGCATCAACATCCACCCACTTAATCACAATACCTTGGCGTTCCCGTAGAAAATGCCATGGAACAATGTTGGCGTGGTGTTCCATCACAGATAGGATGATTTCATCCCCAGCCTGTAACTGCGGCATCGCCCAACCATAGGCCACCGTATTGATGCCTTCGGTGGTTCCAGAGTTTAATACGATTTCACGCTCATCCGCCACATTTAAGAACTTGGCGATTGTTCCGCGCACACTTTCGTATTTGTCCGTCGCAAGATTAGAAAGGTAGTGTAAGCCTCTGTGAACATTTGAATATTCATCTGAGTAGGCCCGCGTAACCGCGTCAATAACCACTTGGGGTTTCTGCGCAGATGCCCCATTGTCCAAATACACCAACGGCTTTCCGTTCACCTGGCGTGACAAAATTGGAAAATCTCGGCGGATTTCATTCACATCGTACATCTTCAGCCTCCAAGCGGCGGGGCCCATCCCAATAGGGACAGAAAATAGAAAAAGGGAAGAGCCGCAGCCAATCCCCCAACAAAGATCGAAAGAAACGCCATCCCCAAAGACAGTGTTTCATGTGTTTCAGCAACGAAATTCACCAACAACCAAAAGAGGTACACATATCCAGCAATCAGAAGGATCTGAATAAGCCCCGATCCCAACAGAACTGATAACATATCCAAAAACATTAACCCGATCGCAAAGATCCGCAACCAGCTGTCCGCGAGCAACAATTCGATAAACTGGCCTTTTCCACCAAAGAACCGACCAACCACCGCAATAGCGAACGACATTGTAACGGACAAATAAGCAGTCGACAGCAGCAGTACAAAGGGGGAAGGCAATAAAATGATGTTGCCATTCCCGTCATAGGCTGGAGGTGATACGAATTCCTGTACAAAGCCCAAAACCGTGGTTGCCACGATCACTGCTGCAGCGAACAGCCAAACCGTTTGGTCATTTAGACCTAAGTTCAAAAGCCGCCGCATCCCGTTTTTGGGGTCGCGCACGGACTCTGTAGCAAGAGGAAGCAGCAGGTTCAGCATAACAAAGTTCCGGTATACATTATTGCGAAGCTTCGGCAGCCCGCATTGAGTTGAACCACAGGTAACCAAAGAGAACCGCCGTCGCAATATTAACCAGCGACAAGGCCGGACTTTGTCCGGTAAAGGCCTCAGTTAAACCGCGCAAAAGCATCATCGGCGTAATTGCAAGCAGGGACCAAAACAAAGCTAAACGTGACCTAAGCCATGTGCCGTTGCCTGAAAAAACCATTGCAACCAAACGACTAACCGCCGCTATGCCGTAGAACATCAAAGGGGCCATAATCGTTGCCCCTAACAATGCCCCACCCGCAAGTGCCGCGAAACCACCCTCATTTGGATCAAGATGGTTTTGACGTGCCAAAGCAGGCAAAGACGCGACGAAAAAGACAAAGCAAGCAATCATGACATAAGCCAATGCGCGCTCTTCTCCGATACCGGATTGAAGCTGACGGGCCATCACCGCCCTAGGGCGGCGATAACTTTCGACAATGTCCGTCGTGACGGCCACGTCAGTCGCGATGGCGTTTCAGCCATCCCTCTAAACGATCACGAATATCATCTGCGATTTCACTGTCATCGATTTCTTCAATCGCTTCAGCCAAAAAGGCAAGCACAAGTAGACCTTGGGCTTCGTTCGCCGGAACGCCCCGCGATTGCAGATAAAACAACGACTCTTCGTCTATGGCACCTGTTGTTGAGCCGTGAGAACAGGCGACATCATCAGCGTAGATTTCCAGCTCAGGTTTTGCGAGGAACTGACTGTCATCATCCAACAAAAGCGCCTGACTGATCTGATAGCCATCTGTTTTCTGGGCGTCTGGCTTGACCAGAATTTTGCCCTGGAAAACGCCAGTTGCGCCGTTCCGTAGAACCTTTTTAAAGACCTGACGGCTTTCGCAATTTACGGCATCATGAGTGATAAAGACCGTGTCATCATGGTGAAAATCGCCGTCGCCCATCGCGGCACCCGCGACATGCGCTTGCGCGTCATCGCCGGTCAGTTCCAGAACAACTTCATTCCGGGTCAGGACACCGTTGGCGGTCAACGTAAAGCTCTTAAAAACGCTTTCAGTCCCAAGGCGGCCAAATAAATGGGTCGCCGCCCGACGTTCGTGATCGCGGCCTTGTGCTCGAATATGATGGAAAGACGCGTTATCGGCGACTTCTACTTCCATAACTTTATTGAACCGCGCTGCGGCCGGTCCATTTTCTAGAACTGTCAGCTCTGCGCCACTTTCAACCTTAATGACATGATGTAGTGTAGCATCCGAAGTTGTTGATTTATGAAGGTAAATCAACGATACGGGTTTTTCGACCTTTGCGGTTGCCCGGATCACGATTCCGTCTTCGGCATAAGCGGTATTAAGCGCGGCCAACGGGCGTTCAACCGGAACCTGACCGTTGGTTTCTAACACGCCATAGATGTCTTTTGCCCAGTGGATGTCTGTCTGCCCTGCATCAGCAAGACGTTCAATCGAGACACCCGCCAGCGTCAAATCATCTGAGGCATCCGCATCAAACACTCCATCCACAAACACGATTTTCAACCGATCAATCGCGTCAAAAACTGGTGCCTCATCCGTCACATCAAACACAGCGGCCTGTGGCGTATCGGTTTGAACCAATGTGTCTGGCCGAGTGAATTTCCAATATTCATCGCGACGCCCCGGCATGCCCATAGCGCGTAGGCGCGTTTGTGCATCCGCGCGGCTGGCTGAAATCCAACCACCGTCTTCAGGCAACGTCAACCCAGACAACCGGGCTTCTGTCGCATCCATTTTTGCTTGTGATAGCGCCATTACGCAATCTCCGCCAGAATATCGGCGTAACCGTTGTGTTCAACTTCAAGCGCCAATTCAGGGCCACCAGATTTAATGATACGGCCATTCGCCATGATATGAACAACGTCAGGTTTGATGTGGTCCAATAGGCGTTGGTAGTGTGTGATCACGAGGAAGGAACGACCTTCATCGCGCAGTGCATTTACACCCTCAGACACCAATTTCATCGCATCGACATCTAGGCCAGAGTCGGTTTCATCTAGGATGCACATTTTTGGCTCAAGCATCGCCATTTGCAAAATCTCGTTGCGCTTTTTCTCACCGCCGGAAAAGCCAACATTCACAGGGCGTTTCAGCATATCAGCGTCGATTTTTAGCGTTTTCGCTTTTGCGCGCACAACTTTCAAAAACTCACCGGCAGACATTTCGTCTTCGCCACGCGCTTTGCGTTGGGCGTTTACCGCAGTCCGCAAGAACGTCATGTTGCCAACGCCAGGGATTTCAACTGGGTACTGAAACGCGAGGAAAAGACCAGCTGCTGCACGTTCTTCAGGATCCATATCGAGCAGATCAACACCGTTCAATTCGGCAGAACCTTCGGTAACTTCGTAACCATCACGGCCAGAAAGCACATAAGAAGTCGTTGATTTACCTGACCCATTTGGCCCCATAATTGCGTGGACTTCGCCAGCACCAATAGACAGATTAACGCCTTTTAGGATTTGCTTGTCTTCTTCAAGTTTGACGTGTAAGTTTTTGATCTCAAGCATTTTCGTTCGCCTTCATCCGCGCCAATTGACGCTCAGTTTCCTCAATACGAAGTGCGCGTTCCTCAAACAGTCGCGCTTGCTCCGCCTTCATTCTCTTTTCCGTCATGCGTCGATAAATCGACGCGCTCACCGGAACGCCAACAAGCAATCCGGCGAGAATTTTTGGCAACCACCCCAATGGCGGAATAAACACGCCCAGAGCAATATATACGATAAGCCCAAGAACCACGCCTGCAGGTACTGCAACCCGCCCCACATCCAGATGGCTGGGGTTTTTTA
Source organism: Cochlodiniinecator piscidefendens (assembly GCF_011326755.1). Classification (GTDB taxonomy): domain Bacteria; phylum Pseudomonadota; class Alphaproteobacteria; order Rhodobacterales; family Rhodobacteraceae; genus Cochlodiniinecator; species Cochlodiniinecator piscidefendens. Next base: position 277,608 of record NZ_JAAOIE010000001.1, read on the forward strand.
GTTGCAGCATGACGCCTTCTTCTAGGGAGTTACCGCTCATTCTTAACCACGCCTCCGCAGCACGAATTGTGCAAAAAGGCTTCCTAAAAAGCCGGACGTCCCCGCCCCAGCCAAAAGGAATGTTATGCTCATCTCCGGCAGGATTTTGTTTAGAAAAATCGCAAAGACCGCACAAAACGACCCAGTCAGCACTGCCGACAAAACTGATATGCGCGACTTAACTGACATTACTGAACCGTGACCGCAGTGCCTGATGCAGACACCATCAACATAGATTGCCCGACAACTTCGTAATCAAGATCAACCCCAACAACCGCATTAGCACCCATGGCAACAGCACGCTCTTCGAGCTCACGAAGCGCCGTATCACGTGCATCTTGTAGTTTGCTTTCATATGCGCCGGAACGTCCACCAACGATATCAGTTATGGAAGCAAACACATCACGCACAACATTCGCGCCCATAATGGCCTCACCCACGGCGATACCATGGTATGTTTTGATCGATTTTCCTTCGATGGAAGGTGTTGTTGTAATGATCATATTTAACCTCTTATCCCACTGAACCTTCGAGGGAAATCGCCACAAGCGCTTGCGCTTCCAACGCAAATTCCATCGGCAGCGCTTGAAGCACATCTTTCACGAAACCATTGACAACGAGCGCCACAGCCTCTTCTTCGCCCATGCCACGTTGACGGCAATAGAACAGCTGTTCATCGTCAACCTTGGATGTGGTTGCCTCGTGTTCAACGCGTGATGAGTTATTCTTCACCTCGATATAGGGCACCGTGTGCGCGCCGCATTTATCCCCGATCAAAAGGCTATCACACTGGGTGTAATTGCGGCTTTCTTTGGCTTTGGGATGCATGGACACAAGACCACGGTAGGTGTTTTGCGCTTTACCCGCGCTGATCCCTTTGGACACGATACGTGATTTGGTTTTCTTACCCAAATGCACCATCTTTGTACCAGTATCGGCCTGCTGCATATTGTTGGCAATCGCGATTGAGTAAAATTCACCTTGGCTTTCGTCACCGCGCAGGATGCAAGACGGGTATTTCCATGTCACTGCAGAACCGGTTTCCACCTGTGTCCACATGATTTTGGCGCGATCCCCACGGCAATCTGCACGTTTGGTCACAAAGTTATAAATCCCACCAACGCCGTTTTCATCACCGGGATACCAGTTCTGAACGGTTGAATATTTCACCTCAGCGTCTTCTTCGATGATGATCTCAACCACAGCAGCGTGCAACTGCGCGACATCGCGTTGCGGCGCGGTACAGCCCTCAAGGTAGCTTACGTAGGAACCTTTGTCGGCGATGATCAGGGTGCGCTCAAACTGGCCAGTGTTTTCGGCATTGATACGGAAATAGGTCGACAGCTCCATCGGGCAACGCACGCCGGGTGGCACATACACAAATGAACCATCTGAAAACACGGCAGAGTTCAATGTTGCATAATAGTTATCCGAAACCGGAACCACGGTGCCAAGGTATTTTTTGACAAGATCAGGGTATTCGCGGATCGCCTCTGAAATCGAACAGAAAATGACGCCGGCCTTTTTCAATTCTTCCTGAAACGTGGTGCCCACTGAAACGGAGTCAAAGACAGCGTCGACCGCAACTTTGCGCCCTTCAGCAGGAACATCTTCAGCGCCTTCAACACCAGCCAAAATTAGCTGTTCTTTCAGCGGGATACCCAATTTTTCGTAGGTTGCCAGCAATTTTGGATCGACTTCATCCAAAGACTTTGGCTTTTCTTCCATGCTTTTTGGACGTGCGTAGTAGTAGATATCTTGGAAATCGATCTTTGGGTATGTCACCATCGCCCATGTCGGTTCTTCGATTTGGGTCCAGCGTTCAAATGCCGCCAAGCGCCATTCTGTCATCCATTTAGGTTCGTCATTTTTGCCGGAAATCAAACGAACGATATCTGGATTTACACCTTTTGGGGCATATTCCATTTCGATCTCTGTTTCCCAACCGTATTTGTATTTGCCTGCCATAGCCTGCACAGCATCGACCGTTTCCTGATCAACACCTTCTTTTACGTCTACATCGTCAAAAGCGGCCATTTCATTTCCATTCTTATTATCAACACCATAGATGGCGTTGCTCACGCATTACGCGCTTTAAATTTGTTGTACTGCTTGCCCCAAGCTTCGGCAAATCGCAGAACGTCGTCTTCTGTTGTATCAAGCCCTAGAGAAACGCGGATCGCACTGCTGGCGACATCGTCATTGTATCCCATGGCCTTTAGAACGCGGCTGGCTTTCACCTTGCCCGACGAACAAGCTGATCCAGCAGAAACTGCAAAACCAGCGAGGTCCATCTGCATCACCTGCGTTTCACCCTTCCATCCCGGAACAGCAAAACATGAGGTATTAGGCAATCGCACCGCATCTTTCCCGACAAAAATAGTATCTTTTGCAGATTCTTCCAGCGCTTTTTCTAGAATGTTTCTAAGTTTCTCAACTTCGACCCATTTTCCATCCGCTAAATCCCGCTCTGCAGCCGCAGCCGCGCCGCCAAAACCGGCGATCCCAATGGTATTTTCAGTTCCAGACCGGCGGCCCATTTCTTGCCCCCCGCCTTTGATCTGCGCAGCGACATCTAAACCGCGCCGCAAAACCAATGCACCGATCCCTTTAGGGCCGCCAAGTTTATGTGCGGAAATAAGCGCCATATCTGCTCCACACCAGTTAAAGGCAAACGGGACTTTGCCAAAACTTTGTGTAGCGTCAACGACGGCCAATCCATCGGGTAGCCTTTGAATAATACCAGTTTCGCTGTTTGCGCTTTGCAACACGGTTTCAGAAGGGGTTTCGACCGAAACCGCGCCATTGCCATCAACATTCAAACAAGCGTCAATCCAAGCCACGATTGCGTCGTGCTCTACATCTGCCCCAACAAAGTTGCGTCCAGACAGCGCAAGCGCCGCACCCTCTGTCGATCCTGATACAAAAACGATATCAGCACCATCTGCACCAAAAGCTGCTGAAATTTGCGAACGCGCCTTTTCGATCAGCGACTTGGCTGCCCGGCCTTCTGAATGAACACTGGACGGGTTTCCGCAAACGTCCATTGCAGACATCATCGCCACACGGGCTTCGTCCCGCAAAGGTGCGGTTGCATTCCAATCCAAATAGCTTCGCTTCATCCTTCATCGACCACTTCGAAAATAGAAGGGATCGCCGGACAAGGCGTGAGTTCGTTTTTAACGACATCAGACAGTCGGGTCTGGTGCAAAAACACATAAACCTGCGCTGACAACCCTTCCCACAATCTATTGGTCAACGATTGCGCACGCGAACCAGAAATAGCACCCGAGGCCCCTGCCCCTGTATGCATTGCAGAAACAGTTTCATCGACCGCCCCCAACACATCCACGACACGAATTTCAGACGCAGAACGCGCCAAACGATATCCACCACCGGGGCCGCGCACCGATTCGACCAGTTCCGCCCGACGCAATTTGACGAACAATTGCTCTAGGTATGGCAATGAAATATCCTGGCGTTTTGAAATTTCCGAAAGCGAAATCAGGTTTTCTTTGGGCTGTAAGGCTAAATCCGCAAGCGCCACCATCGCATAGCGGCCTTTTGTCGACAGTTTCATCGCTTAATCCTTGAAATGGTTGACGGGGACGCAGTAGACACTTACTTCCCTTTTACCTGCACGGCAATCGCCGTATTTAGAATTATTCTAATAAGCTTGAGTGAATTCGTCAACAAATTCACCGCTGACACAAGAATGGGACACAGAATGCCCGAAGTTATCTTCCCGGGACCGGAAGGCCGTCTTGAAGGACGCTACCACCCACAAAAACAAAAAGATGCGCCAATCGCGATCATCTTGCACCCCCATCCACAGTTTGGTGGAACAATGAACAACCGTGTAGTTTACAACCTACACTATAAGTTCTTTGACATGGGCTTTACCGTGCTTCGGTTCAATTTCCGCGGTGTTGGACGTTCACAAGGTGAATATGACCAAGGTGTCGGTGAATTGTCGGATGCAGCTTCTGCGCTGGATTATCTGCAATCAATGAATCCCAACGCGAAACATTGCTGGGTTGCTGGCTTTAGTTTCGGTGCGTGGATCGGGATGCAACTGCTGATGCGTCGCCCTGAAATCACAGGTTTCGTGAGCGTTTCCCCCCCGGCGAATATGTATGACTTTAGCTTCTTGGCGCCATGCCCCAGCTCTGGTCTTATCATCAACGGAACCAATGACCGTGTCGCGCCGCCGGCTGATACTGTCACCTTGGTTGATAAATTGCATGAACAAAAGGGTATTACGATCACCCACCAACAAGTCGAAGGTGCGGGTCACTTCTTTGAAGATCCACATATGGACACTTTGTTGGGCAGTACAGATGAATACGTGCGTCGCCGTTTGACTGAAACATCTCGGTAAACCCGATGAGTGCATTAGAAGACCTTGCTGATGCCCTTGCGAAAGACGTTCTAGAAGCTGAGCGCAAGCTCAAGATAGATCGTCTTTCGGAAGACATCGCTAAAATCATTGCAGAAAGCTCTACCACTTTGGAAGAGAACTTTATGACCTATGTACGTGTTCGGCGGGCAGAAGTGCGCGGGCGGAAATTTCTGGCAGAACGTGTAAAATCCGCCATTGAAGAACACAAAGCTGCGCAACAAAAGGCAGATAAATGACCGAAAATCTTGAACAGCAATTTGCCTTCCTTCAAGAAATCGACAAACTAAAACAGATTACGCGGGCTACCGAAATTACAGGCGGGTCGCGTAAAGAAAACTCAGGCGAACACAGTTGGCATATTGCAATGTATGCCCTGATTTTGGCAGAGCACGCTGCCCCTGACGTTGACATAAATCGCGTCATCAAAATGCTTTTGATCCACGACCTTGTTGAGATTGACGCAGGCGATGTGCCGATACACCAGCAAATCGACGTTGAAGCGCATGAAGCCAAGGAACGCGCCGCGGCTAAACGTATTTTTGGCATGCTCCCGCAGGATCAGGCAGAAGCCCTACATGATCTTTGGACCGAATTTGAAGCCAGCGTAACACCCGACGCCATTTTCGCGAAGTCCATAGATCGCGTACAACCTGTCCTTTTAAACATCGCCAATGGCGGCGGGTCGTGGACAGATTACAACGTTACTTTAGAACAACTGGAACACCGCGTGGGACAAAAGGTCGCCAGAGGATCGAGATCCATCTGGCAGTTTGTTCGACAGAAAGCTGTGCAGTTTTTCGAAACTGTTTAGATTTCGTGATTTTGCGGCCATTCGTGATTAACACGCAAATCCCGCATCAGCAGATATGCGGCAAACCCCATTCCGGGCCCGCAAACCAAACTCGATAGTGCAATCTGCCCCCAATATTGGATATTGCGGCGCCGTGCATCCATAAAGCTCCACGCTAAAAACAATAGCTCCAAAAAAGCCGTATTAACAATTAGATAGATAAGCCCAGTTGCCAGAATTGTTTCTCTAGAATTTACCTGCGCTCCGATTAATACGTATATGGCGATCAACCACGCAACAAAAAAAACTGCACCAAGTGCAATGTATAAAGCCCGCATAAAAAAAGTCCCAAAACAGTAGAAGTAAGTAATAAATTGAGTTTGGCAAAAAGTTGGACTCTATTCAAGTTGACCAAATAGGCAATTGACCACGTTGATTGGTGTTCCAAATCCTAATTTTTCACGGGCAGTTTTGATAAAATGACTTCGTATACATTTGCATACTTTCTTTTCATTCCTGCATTTCTACGTTAGAACACTCGAGAAAATTGATTCACTTTTGCAAAAAGGACGCCCTATGACCAAGATTAAGGTGGACAACCCCGTTGTCGAACTCGACGGCGATGAGATGACCCGCATCATTTGGGACTTTATCAAAAAGAAGCTCATCCTACCGTATCTCGACATCGATCTGAAATACTACGATCTTGGTATTCAAGCGCGTGATGAAACAAACGACCAAATCACCATAGATTCCGCTGAAGCCATCAAGAAATACGGCGTTGGCGTTAAATGCGCGACCATTACACCTGATGAGGCGCGCGTAGAAGAATTTGGCTTAAAGCAAATGTGGCGTTCGCCAAATGGGACAATCCGCAATATCCTTGGTGGTGTTGTGTTCCGTCAGCCCATCATCTGCTCTAACGTTCCGCGTTTGGTGCCGGGTTGGACACAGCCAATCGTGATTGGGCGTCACGCCTTTGGTGATCAATACAAAGCGACTGATTTCCTTTTCCCAGGAAAAGGCAAACTGACGATGAAATTCGTCGGCGAAGACGGCACAACTATCGAGAAAGACGTTTATGACGCCCCTGCTGCTGGTGTTGCTATGGGCATGTACAACCTTGATCAATCAATCATTGATTTTGCGCGTGCGTCCATGAACTACGGCCTGAAACTTGGCTGGCCTGTATATCTGTCCACCAAAAATACCATCCTCAAGGCCTATGATGGGCGCTTTATGGATCTGTTTCAGAAGGTCTATGAAGAAGAATTCGAAGCTGAATTTAAGAAGGCCGGCATTCATTATGAACACCGCCTGATCGACGATATGGTGGCTTGTGCCATGAAATGGAACGGTGGTTTCGTTTGGGCATGTAAAAACTACGACGGCGACGTGCAGTCAGATACAGTTGCGCAGGGCTTTGGTTCACTTGGTCTGATGACATCTCAACTGATGACCCCAGATGGGAAAATCGTCGAAGCCGAAGCTGCACATGGTACTGTGACACGTCACTACCGCCAGCACCAAAAAGGCGAAGCAACCTCCACCAACTCAATCGCGTCTATCTTTGCTTGGACTGGTGGCCTGAAGCACCGCGCGAAACTTGACGACAACACACAGCTGATGCGCTTTGCGGATACGTTGGAAAAAGTGATCGTTGATACCGTCGAAAGTGGCTTCATGACCAAAGATTTGGCTTTGCTTGTTGGACCAGATCAAAAATGGCTGACAACCGAAGGGTTCCTCGAAAAAATCGATGAGAACCTAAGCGCCGCATTGGTCGGATAAACTGCTAAAATGATTAAGCCGCCCAATTTGGCGGCTTTTTCTATGGGGCGAAGGAAAACTGCTGCGCACCCGCTTTATTCAGAACGAGTATGTTTCCCGGTGGAAGTGCCTCCCACCCTTCTTCGTCGTGTTCAAGGGGCTCTGACACAACAGCCCACCCCCCGTGTGTTTCACTGAAACGGTAATACACAGAGGGTGTAATGTGATCCGACGAATACCGAATAGCATAAAGCGTTTCCCCGTCTGAAAATGCCGCTGAAACCCGCATATGCGGTTTCACCCCATGTTTGCGCGACAATGCCTCTAGCTGACCGATTGCAGACTGCATTGCTGCAACAGGATCTGTTTCCAAGCCTGCGCCTAACGCCAGTAAAAACATAACTTCACTGTCTGTTGCGCCCTTTCGGTATTTATACAGATCATCAGGAATGAGCATATCTGCATGCTTGCGAAAGCTCTCAAAACCACCAACTTGCCCGTTATGCATAAAGCTCCAACGCCCAACAGCAAAGGGATGGCAATTATTGCGACTGGTTGCAGACCCAGTAGATGCCCGTACGTGGGCAAGGAACATCCCAGACTTGACCTGTCGTGCCACTGAACGCAAATTTGGATCAGACCAAGCAGGATGAACATCCCTATATAGTCCGGGTTCAGTCCGCGCATCATACCATGCCACGCCAAACCCATCGGCATTCGTCGTCGTTTTACATTCTTCGGCCTCAATACTTTGATCAATCAATGAATGCCCCGGACGGGAAATAACGTTTTCAAGAAAGATCGGAGTACCTGTGTAAGCGGCCCAACGGCACATAGTGGTTATCCTCGATTATGCGTTTTTGCATACATATCAGCGATTAATTTACTGGCTGTTTTTTCAAACAAACAGGGAATAACCGCGTGGATGGCTGCAGCGAATGCGGCGGCAAAAAGCTTCAGCGAAAACTTTGATGCGAAAACCGCATGTTCAAGATAGGTTTCATCAACGCTTTGCGGATGCTCTAAGAATACTTTGTTGATCATGATACGCCCCTTTTCATGTCTGTTTGGTAAATCTAACAAACCCTACGCATGAAAGGTTCCCATTTTTCATACGTTTCCATTTGTTTGGTGTGATTTTTTCCACTACAATTCATATCTATGGAGAAATTTGACAACCTAGACCGCAAAATACTGAAATACCTGCAACAAGATTCTGATCTCAGCCTAGAAACGCTTGGTGAAAAGGTTGGGTTATCGCGTAACGCATGTTGGCGCAGAATTAAAACGCTCGAAGAAACTGGCGTCATTAAGAAGCGGGTTGCATTGCTGGCCCCGAATGCGTTGGGTCTGGGGCTAACCGTATTCATCCAAATTCGAACTCAAAGCCATGACACCGCTTGGCTGGAGAAGTTTTCTCAAGCCACACAGTCTATGCCTGAAATCTTAGGGGCGTACCGTATGACCGGTGACTTAGATTACCTCATCCGCGCACGCGTGAGCGACGTTGAAGATTACGATCGACTTTACCGACGTTTGATAAAACGAGTTGAAATGTCAGATGTTTCTGCCAGTTTCGTTATGGAAGAAATCAAAGAAACAACCGAACTCCCCCTGTGAGGTCTTATGCCGAAGCACTACCTGTTTTTACTCATAGCAGTTATCACTGAAACAATCGGAACTTCTGCTCTTGAAGCAAGCCAGCAAATGACGCGCGTGGTCCCGGCGGTCATCGTGGTTGTTGCCTATGTGCTTTCCTTTTACTTTATGGCGCTCACTTTAAAATACATGCCCGTTGGGATCGTGTACGCATTATGGTCTGGGTTAGGTATCGTTTCGATTGCAATCATTGGCTATTTGGTCTTTGGGCAATCGCTGGATTGGCCCGCTGTTGCGGGGCTTGCCATGATCATGAGTGGCATTTTAGTTATCCATTTATTCTCAAATAGCGCGGCCCATTAAAATCAGTGCTTCCTGCCATAAAGTGCGACGACCGGCCTGAAAGTGGCGGTTCCATTAACGAAAAGGGCAAATTTGTTATTTAAGGCTGGCTTTTTCTGCGCTTGCACGATAGGGCCGCAGCAACACATGACATGGCAGGACGGACCCAATCGATGGATCTTCGAAATATCGCAATTATCGCTCACGTGGACCATGGGAAAACCACCCTGGTGGATGAGCTACTGAAACAATCCGGCGTTTTCCGGGACAATCAGGCCGTTGCAGAACGCGCCATGGACAGCAATGATCTGGAACGCGAACGCGGCATCACGATTTTTGCGAAGCCAACATCGGTTGAGTGGAAAAACACGCGGATTAACATCGTTGATACGCCTGGCCACGCCGATTTCGGTGGTGAAGTTGAACGTATCCTATCCATGGTTGACGGTGTTGTTCTGTTGGTGGACGCCGCTGAAGGTCCAATGCCGCAGACGAAATTTGTGACCTCCAAAGCGCTTGCTCTTGGATTGCGTCCAATCGTTGTTGTGAACAAAGTTGACAAACCTGACGGCGAACCAGACCGTGCGTTGGACGAATGCTTCGACCTTTTTGCAAGCCTTGACGCAACCGACGAACAGCTCGACTTCCCGACCATGTACGCATCTGGCCGCAACGGCTGGGCTGACATGGAATTGGACGGCCCGCGCAAAGATCTAACGGCGATGTTCGATTTGATCCTAGAGCACGTTCCTGCCCCTGCACAGATTTCTCGCAAAGGCGAGCCTTTCCAAATGCTGGCGACCACTTTGGGGTCCGACCCATTCTTGGGCCGTATGCTAACAGGCCGCGTTGAAGCGGGTACATTGAAAGCGGGCGAAAACATCAAAGCGCTGTCACGTGACGGCACATTGATCGAGAACTTCCGCGCAACCAAGATCATGGCGTTCCGTGGCTTGGCTCAGCAGGAAATCGAAGTGGCCGAAGCTGGTGATATTGTTTCCGTGGCTGGTATGACTAAATCCACCGTTGCGGATTCTCTGCTTGCCCCGTCCGTAAATGAACCTCTGCCTGCGCAACCAATCGATCCGCCCACCATTACTGTGACATTCGGTATCAACGACAGCCCTCTCGCTGGTCGTGACGGCAAAAAAGTTCAGTCTCGCGTGATCCGTGATCGCCTGATGAAAGAAGCAGAAGGCAACGTTGCGATCAAGATCAGCGATACTCCTGGCGGCGAAGCCTTTGAGGTTGCCGGTCGTGGCGAACTTCAGATGGGTGTTTTGATCGAAAACATGCGTCGCGAAGGTTTTGAACTTTCAATTTCTCGCCCGCAAGTGTTGTTCCAAGAAATCGACGGTGTACGCCACGAGCCAGTGGAAGAAGTTACCATTGACGTGGATGACGAATATTCCGGCGTTGTTATCGAAAAACTGACCAGCACCCGTAAAGGTGAACTGGCTGAGATGCGTCCCGCCGGTGCAGGCAAAACCCGCATCATCGCCCACGTTCCATCACGCGGTTTGATCGGTTATCATGGCGAATTCCTGACTGACACACGCGGCACAGGTGTTTTGAACCGTGTTTTCCATGACTGGGCACCGCACAAAGGCTCAATTCCAGGCCGCCGTGCTGGTGTTTTGATCTCCATGGAAAATGGCACATCTGTTGCCTACGCTCTTTGGAATCTCGAAGACCGCGGTAAAATGATGATCGGCGCGCAAGCTGACGTTTACCAAGGTATGATCATCGGTGAGCACAGTCGTGAAAATGATCTTGAGGTAAATCCGCTGAAAGGTAAGAAACTGACCAATGTTCGGGCCTCGGGTACTGATGATGCGGTTCGTTTGACCACACCAATCACCCTGTCGTTGGAAGAAGCTATTGCCTACATCGACAACGATGAATTGGTAGAAGTTACGCCGAACTCAATTCGTATGCGTAAGCGTCACCTCGACCCGCATGAGCGTAAGCGCAAAGCGCGCGAAGCACAGTAAAATAATAAAGGTGGCGCAGATAACTTTCTGCGCCACCTTTATTTTGTGAATATATTAGGCTGGCAAATATTGCCGGCCTTTTTTATTGCGAAACTGGTGCTACGGCATCACCACGCGTAACATGCCCCGGAGTAACGACTTCGGCGCACCATCCCCCGTGACCACGCATAGCGTTATATCCGCCGTGCCCCAGAATACTTTCCATCCGAGAGCAAGGCGCGCAGGGGCCCGCAATCAATAAAACTGCGTTCCCAACCGTGATCTCATGGTGCCTAAGCGCCGAAAGGTTGATCCCAGAAACAACCAAATTTCGGCGTAAAAGATCAGGGGTCACATCTTCAAGCTGAGAGAGCGCTGCAATCACGGGAAAATGTTCGGCCTGAATAAGCGTCACGGCGCGTTTCCCTGGGCTGGGATGGCGATCACCGATGAGACCCGCTTCGTTTATTTCAGCCGATTGAACAACCTGCATTGTTTCTTTACGTGCAGGACGCAGGCCGATCCAATCTAGTGTTCCGGCCTGCGCGTGATTTTTCATGAGGTCCTTAAGGGACTTCATTCAACTTCTTCAACAATCACCAAATCGCGCTCGGAGGCATGGCGCGCGTGGCTTAATGCCTCTTGATAAGCATCTGAGTGGTAACAGTTATGTGCCGCTTCCAAGCTTGGGAACCGCGCAACAACGTTACGTGCCCGGTCGCGCCCTTCAAGTTGTTCATATTGTCCAGCCCGCGCGAGAAAATACCCGCCATGGGCCGCAATTGCAGGACCGGCGAGCGCCGCATATTTACCGTAGGCCTCTTCATCAGTTACATGCACATTTGCAATCCAAAGAGCTGTCATTTTGATGTCTCCACAATGGCTTCGGCAGCTTTGATTGCTGCATCAGCATTGGCAGCGTCTTTGCCACCACCTTGTGCCATGTCAGCGCGTCCGCCACCGCCTTTGCCGCCAAGTTCAGCAACCGCTGCTTTGACGAGATCAACAGCAGACACACGCGCCGTCAAATCAGCAGTTACACCTGCCGCAACAGCAGCTTTACCACCCGTATCAGCAATCAATAGAACCGCACCGGACCCCATGTTTACCTTATGCTCATCAATCAGCGCAGGAAGGTCTTTGCCGGTAACACCCTGAAGTGCCTGAGCAATGAACGATACCCCATTGATATCTTTTGCTTTTGCGGCGTCCGACTGTCCACCACCAGACATCGCAACTTCGCGGCGCAATTGTGCGACTTCGTTTTGCAACGCTTTACGCTCATCTAACAACGCTTTGACACGGTCTGGAACTTCAGCAGCTTGGGCTTTTAACAATCCAGCCATATCCATCATGCGATCATCTTGCGCAGAAAGGTGATCAAGCGCAGCTGCACCCGTCAAAGCCTCGATCCGGCGTACACCAGATGAAGATGCGCTATCGCCAAGTGCAACAAACAGACCAATATCACCCGTCTGGCGCACATGCGTTCCGCCGCAAAGCTCAAGCGAATAGGTTTCCCCATCGTTTCCTTTGCCAGAATCAGGCTTCTGCCCCATAGAAACCACACGCACTTCGTCGCCGTATTTTTCACCAAACAAGGCCTGCGCCCCTAAGTCGCGCGCATCGTCTGGTGTCATAATACGCGTTTCAACAGGGCTATTTTGTCGGATGTAGGTGTTCACATCCTGTTCAACTTGTTTTAGCTCAGCCGCGCTCAGCGCCTTTGTGTGGCTAAAGTCAAACCGGAGGCGATCAGCCGCGTTTAAGGAACCGCGCTGTGCAACATGTTCGCCCAGTGCTTCGCGCAACGCTTCGTGTAGCAAGTGCGTTGCGGAGTGATTGGCGCGGATAGAGGTCCGACGTCCATGATCAACGATCAGTTCCGCACCCTGCCCTTTGCTGATCTCACCCTCGGTAATTTCCGCAATATGAATATAAACACCCGCGGTTTTACGCGTGTCGGTAATTTTAGCGATGCCTGTGTCGGTTTTCAGAATACCCGTATCGCCAACTTGACCGCCAGATTCTGCATAGAACGGCGTTTGGTTAAGCGCTATTTGCACATTATCGCCGGTTTTTGCCACATCTGACAACGTATTCTCAGCCACGATTGCAACAATCTGACCTTCCGCGACCTCAGTATCATACCCTAAAAAGTCAGTCGTCCCAGCCTCATCAGCGACGCTAAACCAAACGGTTGCATCCGCTGCTTCGCCAGAACCGGACCACGCCGCGCGCGCTTTGGCTTTTTGTTCAGCCATGGCGGTATCAAAGCCGTCTGTATCGACCTCTAAACCCTTTTCACGCAACGCATCCTGAGTAAGATCAAGCGGGAACCCATAAGTATCATACAGCTTAAACGCTGTTTCGCCCGGCAGCGCGCCGCCATCAGACAAATGAGAAACTTCGTCGTCCAACAGCTTCAGACCGCGATCAAGCGTTTGCTTAAACCGCGTTTCCTCAAGTAAAAGTGTCTCTTCGATCAGGGATTGCGCTTGCCCAAGTTCTTGATACGCGTTGCCCATCAGGCTGACGAGGCTTGGAACCAAACGGTGCATAACCGGGTCTTTTGCACCCAATAGGTGCGCATGACGCATGGCGCGACGCATGATCCGGCGCAGCACATAACCACGGCCGTCGTTGGATGGCATCACACCATCTGCGATCAAAAACGAAGTAGAGCGCAAATGGTCAGCAATCACACGGTGATGCACGTTCTGATCCCCATAAGGATCAACGCCAGTCGCATGTGCAGATGCTTCAATCAGCGTTTTGAACAGGTCGGTGTCATAGTTATCGTGGCTGCCCTGCATCAACGCGCCGATACGTTCCAATCCCATCCCAGTATCGATGGATTGCATATCAAGCGGCGTCATGGATCCATCAGCAAACTGTTCGTTTTGCATGAAAACAACGTTCCAGATTTCGATAAACCGGTCACCGTCTTCCTCTGGGCTACCGGGAGGACCACCCCAAATGTGATCACCGTGGTCATAGAAAATTTCGGTGCACGGGCCACATGGGCCAGTTGGCCCCATCATCCAAAAGTTATCGTTGGTTGCGATACGAATGATACGCTCGTCTGGCAATCCGGCGTATTTCTTCCAGAAATTCGCGGCTTCGTCGTCGGTGTGATAGACAGTCACCAGAAGGCGGTCTTTATCAATGCCAAATTCTTTGGTGATCAAATCCCACGCAAAGGCAATCGCTTCTTCTTTGAAGTAGTTCCCGAAAGAAAAGTTGCCAAGCATTTCGAAAAATGTGTGATGGCGTGCTGTGTAACCCACATTATCAAGATCATTATGCTTACCGCCGGCGCGCACACATTTCTGCGCTGTTGTGGCGCGTTTATAGTCGCGGTTTTCGACGCCTGTGAACAGGTTCTTAAACTGAACCATACCTGAGTTAACAAACATCAAGGTTGGGTCATTGCGCGGCACAAGCGGTGAACTGGGGACGATTTCGTGGCCATTTTGACCAAAAAAATCTAGGAAGGTCGAACGGATGTCGTTCAATGTCGGCATCTGGCTGCTCTTTCTCGGAAATACTGGTCTTTTGGGTGTATCCCCAAGCCCGCCAGCTGTCCACAGTCAGTTGATCAGAGATGCCCTGCTGGCGCGATTTTTGTAACGATATCCCCATTGCGCACAATGCCACCGCCAGCAATTTCACACAGAACACCCCGCGGACGAAGGTCGCGAAGATGCGGAGCATTGATCCACTCTTTCGCCGTTTTACCGTATCGAGCTTGCCATTTGACGCAAGCATCGTTGAACACGTCAGAAACACGTAAAACAGCCGTGCCAACTTGCAGCAATTGCCCCACGGGCAGATTTGCTTCTGATAGATTCATATCCAGCACAAACGTATCACCCGGATGTGTTGAGATTTCTCGGCTCTTCCAAACCGCGTTCAGGACTTGTTTACTTAGAATACAGACCTGAATTCGGGGATCCGGCTGACCATCAGGCAATTTTAACCACGGCGCTTTTGTCCAACGTTCGCCGATGATGCCACGATCACGACTCAGTTCTAGCGCATCGACAAAGGCGCGTTGTCCGTAACCTTCGCGAAAACACAGATATTTAACAACAGCAGAATCTGTTTGCGCTGCCGCCATATCCGGCAGCAGCGCATTTAATTCATCCAGAGACGAATGAATTGGTTCTGTTTTTGGTTTAGTCCTCAAGGAGCGCATCATCCCCAGCAGGCATATCGAATTCCAATCCGTGCGCAGCGCGAATTTTATCCTCAATATCAAGCGCGGTGCGGGTATTTTCCTTCAGGTAATTTTTAGCATTCTCACGGCCTTGGCCAATGCGTTCATCCCCATAAGAGAACCACGAACCGGATTTATCTACGACGCCAGCTTTGACGCCCAAATCCAAAAGTTCGCCCATCTTAGAAATGCCTTCGCCATACATGATGTCGAATTCGACTTGCTTAAAGGGCGGCGCAACTTTGTTTTTGACAACTTTAACACGCGTTGCATT
The DNA here is from genome assembly GCF_011326755.1 of Cochlodiniinecator piscidefendens. Classification (GTDB taxonomy): domain Bacteria; phylum Pseudomonadota; class Alphaproteobacteria; order Rhodobacterales; family Rhodobacteraceae; genus Cochlodiniinecator; species Cochlodiniinecator piscidefendens. The sequence goes on from NZ_JAAOIE010000001.1 coordinate 293,019, forward strand.
ACCTACAACTTCGTCACGATCTTTGATCTGGCCAATGCGACGAATATCAAGACGAACAGAACTATAGAATTTCAGGGCGTTACCGCCTGTTGTTGTCTCAGGTGAGCCAAACATAACGCCGATTTTCATCCGAATTTGGTTGATAAACACAACCATACAGTTGCTGCGTGCAATAGACCCTGTCAGCTTCCGCATCGCTTGGCTCATCAAACGCGCATGCACACCAACGCTGCTATCGCCCATGTCACCCTCAAGCTCAGACTTTGGGGTAAGGGCGGCAACAGAATCGACAACAACCATATTCACCGCGCCAGAACGCACCAAGGTATCAACGATTTCAAGAGCTTGTTCACCGGTGTCAGGTTGCGAAATCAGCAATTCATCAAGATCAACGCCAAGCTTTCTAGCATAAAGCGGATCAAGCGCGTGTTCCGCGTCAACAAAGGCGCAAACGCCACCTTTTTTCTGCTCTTCGGCAACGCAATGCAGCGTCAGCGTGGTTTTACCAGAGGACTCCGGGCCGTAAATTTCAACGATACGCCCTTTTGGCAATCCGCCAATTCCAAGCGCAATATCCAACCCCAAAGATCCGGTTGAAGTTGCTTCAATCTCTTGGATGGCATTTTCGCCGCCCAATTTCATGATGGAGCCTTTGCCAAATTGCCGTTCGATCTGCGCCAATGCTGAGTCGAGTGCTTTTTGTTTATCGGTGCTTTTTTTATCTGCCATGGTAAGTAAATCTGCCGTCGCCATTGTTTACCTCTTATTCCACACCCGGACCCGGGCGGCAATCTCTGCGTTTGTTCACGAGTTGTTCCCACTCTTATGAGATCAAAAAGTGAACATTTCAACCAAATTCGTTAACTAGATTAGATTTAGTAGTGTTTTATGCAGTGTAGATTTCGAAATTGTTCCGCCTTTTGGTTAACATTTTCTGAATTCAGACGGGATCAAACCAACCGCATTAACGAACAACAGTTGTCTTTCCATACCGCAGGCGTATTAATTCCAGCAATTCGATACACTATAGGGCGCGTTTGAATATGATGATTTTTTGGAAAGCGCGGCTCGCTTTTTTGGCGGTACCTAAAACAGGAACCACGGCTTATGAAAGCGCTCTAGGGGATCGCGCAGATATTCTCATGCGCAATCCTCCGGGCATAAAACATATGAATCCGCGGTTTTTCAAGAACCGGTTGCTGCCAAACCTAGAACGCGGTGACACAAAAGACATTGAAACATTAGCCGTGATGCGCAACCCTCTGGAATGGTTGGGAAGTTGGTATAGATACCGCCAAAGGTCACATCTAAATGGCAAGCCAAACAGCACTGCAAATGTAACGTTTGATCAGTTCGTGCTAGATTACCTTTCCGAAACGCAGCCCTCCCATGCACGCGTCGGGCGCCAATATCGTTTTTTAACAGCGAATGACGGAACGGTTTCAGTCGATCATTTATTTGATTACGCCCATCTAGATCACTTAACGCGGTTCTTAGAGGATCGGCTTGAATTTCGGTTTTCTCTTGCACGTAAAAACGTATCACCCACAAAAAAACATGCACTTTCAGCAGAAATCGAAGCAAAACTCCGAACACAATGTAGCGAAGATTTCGCACTCTATGATGCGCTTCACGCGCGTTTTTCTGCATTAGATTAATAGAATCGGTTCTTTTTCCTTTTCAAGCCTCCCGGTCCATGTAATAGGGACGCGTCAAACGAAGCATCCAAGGAGATACCCCATGGAGATTCGCGAGGCACTTACCTTCGACGATGTTCTACTGGTCCCGGCCGCATCCAATGTGATGCCGTCAACTGCAGACACTTCCACTTTTGTGACGAAAAGCATACGGATGAATATTCCGCTTTTGTCGTCAGCCATGGACACTGTGACAGAGTCACGGATGGCAATTGCGATGGCACAAGCCGGTGGCATCGGGGTTATTCACAAAAACCTCGATACGGACGCTCAGGCGAAAGAAGTTCGCAGGGTAAAGCGTTTTGTTTCGGGCACCGTTTACAACCCAATTACGTTGACCCCTGATCAAACCTTGGCAGATGCCAAAGCCTTGATGGAACGTTACCGCGTCACGGGTTTCCCGGTGGTGAGTGAAAATGGATTGGTTGTAGGTATCGTGACAAACCGCGACATGCGCTTTGCCCAAGATGACGCAACACCCGTTAAGGTCATGATGACCACAGATAATCTTGCGATGTTGACCGAGCCCGCAAATCTGGATGAGGCACGGTCGTTGATGCAAGCGCGCCGTATCGAGAAATTGCTCATCACTGATGGCGACGGGAAACTCACCGGGCTTCTCACATTAAAAGATAGTGAACAAGCCGTCTTGAACCCGCAAGCCTGCAAAGACGACCTTGGCCGTTTGCGTGTTGCCGCGGCGTCTGGCGTTGGAGACTCTGGCTTTGAACGGACGCAGGCGCTTATCGACTCTGGTGTTGATATGGTGGTGATCGACACGGCACATGGGCATTCAAGTGGTGTACTCGAAGCTGTTGAACGTGTGCGCAAGCTTTCTGATGACATTCAAATTGTTGCTGGTAACGTCGCAACTGAATCAGCCACACGTGCCCTAATCAGTGCTGGTGCAAATGCCATCAAAACGGGTATTGGCCCTGGATCAATTTGCACAACGCGAATGGTTGCTGGCGTTGGTGTTCCCCAGCTCACAGCCATTATGGATTGCGCGCGCGGGGCGGCTGATACGAAAACCCCTGTCATTGCAGACGGTGGTATTAAATTCTCAGGCGATTTCGCTAAGGCAATTGCAGCAGGTGCATCCTGTGCGATGGTTGGTTCGATGATCGCTGGTACGGATGAAAGCCCCGGCGAAGTTATCCTGTATCAAGGGCGTTCATTCAAAAGCTATCGCGGTATGGGCAGCCTCGGCGCAATGGCGCGCGGTTCTGCTGATCGGTATTTCCAAAAAGATGCAGCCAGCGACAAACTGGTTCCTGAAGGTATCGAAGGTCAAGTGCCTTACAAAGGTCCGGCAGGTACCGTGGTTCACCAATTGGTTGGCGGTTTGCGCGCGGCAATGGGGTACACCGGTAATGCAACGGTCGATGAAATGCGCAAAAATTGTAACTTTGTGCGGATCACCGGCGCGGGTCTGAAAGAAAGCCATGTGCATGACGTTCAGATCACACGCGAAAGCCCAAACTACAGAGTAATGTAGTTTCAATGTGTTGCGACGCAACGTGAATGTAAAATATAAAAGGAGTCAGACATGACCCCAGCAGCACGTTGCGCCGCAGCTATTGAAATTATTGACCAAATTCTAACTGGTGATGCTGCAGAACGCGCCCTAACAAACTGGGCGCGCCGCAGCCGATTTGCCGGTTCAAAAGACCGCGCAGCTATTCGCGATCACGTGTTTGACGCGTTACGCAACAAACTCTCTTATGCAGCACTTGGCGGCGCAAATACGGGGCGTGGTATCTTGTTGGGTGCATTGCGCGCGCATGACACCTCCGTTGAAGATATCTTTAACGGCGTTGGACATGCACCTGCGCCCTTAACGACTACTGAGGTCGAATTTACGCCTGCAGAACTTCCGGATTTTGTGCGCCTTGACTTCCCTGAATGGCTCGAGCCCAATTTGCGTAACAGTTTAGGCGATAAATTCGAAGCTGTCTTATCTCTGCTCAAACAACGCGCGCCGGTTTATCTTCGGGTTAACACTCGAAAATCTAACGTTGAAAATGCGATCATGCGTTTAGAAGCAGAAGGGATTTCAACACGGCCAGTTACGCTAACGCCTTCGGCACTCAAAGTCATAGAAAACCCTCGAAAAGTTGCGAATTCAGCAGCCTACCAAGAAGGGATCGTTGAGCTGCAAGATGCAGCATCACAGTTTATTGCAAACGAACTCGAAATCGCTCCGGGTGCGCAGGTGCTTGATTATTGCGCGGGTGGTGGCGGCAAATCACTTGCTTTCGCAGCAAAAGCCGATGCAACTTTTTTCGCCTACGATATTGATGAAAAACGAATGTCTGACATTCCTGAACGCGCAAAACGCGCGGGTGTGCGCATCAAATGTTTAAATGATGAGCAACTTGCCTCAGAGGCAAATTTTGACGTTGTGTTTGTCGATGCCCCGTGTTCCGGAAGTGGATCCTGGCGCCGGTCGCCAGATGCAAAATGGAATTTCACCCCCGAACGCCTTCAGCAGTTGAAGAGCATTCAACAAGATATTCTAAACAAAGCGAAATCCAAAACAGCGCCCTCAGGAATACTCGCTTATGCGACCTGTTCTATTTTGTCAGAAGAAAACGAACACCAGATCAGAGATTTTCTCACTGAAAACAAAGACTGGGTTCTGCTGAGACAGAAACAACTCACTCCCGTTGACGGTGGGGATGGATTTTACTTCGCTGAGCTGAAGCGAAACGCTTAACAACGCCAGTCTTTTCCGGCGAGTGATACATTTTTTTGTTTTTCGCATCCTCAATCTAAGCGGTGCAATTTTTCTATTTCGCTCCAAAATACACTTTTAAGTAGAATGATCCCAAAATTTAGTGCAGCATCTGGTTAGGTTAATCAGTGCTTAATGGTTTGTGTTCGAAATTATAACGGTCCGAATCAAATGGGAAAAATCGCCTGTGCATTGCTTGGCGGCTTCACTAACATCAATGTCTGAGCAAATTTCAAACCTCCCGCCTAAGATGAAAAGTATTGGTGTTTTATCTGCCTTGCTTTTTGCACTTTCTGCCGTCGCCCCGTCTGAGCTGTTAAAGCTTGGATTTTTAGCAGCGGGGGCGTCTTCTTTGATCGTCCTACTAAGCACCCTATTGCTTTCACGTGGCAAAGAGCAAAAAGGCAAAGCGGCCGTTCAACAATATGAAAATTTGGTCATGGATGACCTTTCCAAATGCCTGATCACCGACGGCGACGGGGAGGTGTTGTTCAAAAACACTCGGGCGAAGGGCCAAAACACCCCGACCTCCCTTCCGCAATCTATGGCGTCATACTTATCGTTTTCAGTTGCAGGTGCTTTTGAACTCGCCCCGCGTCTTTTGGAACGCGCGAAATCCGTCGGCAATGCCCAAGAACACCTACAGCTAAGGCGCGTGCCAGCAAGAATTAGCGTTCACAAGATCGAAAAAAATCGTTTCTTATGGCGGCTGGAAGAAGAACTTGATCACAAAGAAATCAACCGGAATTCCGACGGGATCAGTTTGCCGATGCTTACGGCTTCCGCAAACGGTTCCATCCTATTTATGAACGATGCCATGCGACGCCTTATTGGCAGTCGCGAAAGAACGTTGGATCGTGTTTTCCCAGATTTACCGATAAAGACTGGGCAAAAAAACCGCGTGTCTGGTGCTGACGGAGTATTAAATTCTGTTGTATCTGTCATCGAAGGCGCCGCAGGTCGGCAGGAAATCTACCTCGTTCCGAATATTGCGCTAACTGACTCACAACATAGTTCACCTTCTGTTTTTGAAAAACTGCCTGTCGCCTTGATGGAAATTGCGCCAAATGGAATAGTCCAAAAGGCAAACCAACGCGCGCGTGATCTTCTGGGTGAATTTGAAGGAGATACAGCAGCACTGTCTGAATTGGTCGAAGGCTTAGGGCGTTCAATTCGGGATTGGGTCGATGACGCCTTTCAAGGGCGTGGATCCCAACATTCCGAAGTCATCAAAGCACGCCGTGAAGACGCCGAAGTCTTTGTTCAAATAACGTTAGCCCGAGTGATCGACGATGAAAAAACCCGTTTATATGCCGTTTTAACAGACGCGACAGAGTTAAAAAGCATCGAAGCTCAATTCGTCCAAAGCCAGAAAATGCAAGCAATTGGCCAGCTGGCCGGTGGAGTAGCACATGATTTCAACAATCTCCTGACCGCTATAACTGGCCACTGTGATCTCTTGTTGATGCGTCATGATCAAGGCGATCCTGATTTTTCCGACCTTACCCAAATCAATGAAAATGCGAACCGCGCAGCGAGCCTCGTTGGCCAACTTCTCGCTTTTTCTCGGAAACAAACGCTACAGCCAGAAGTCGTAGACATTCGCGAAACGCTGTCTGACCTAACCCACCTATTGAACCGCCTGGTGGGTGAGAAAGTTACGCTGGCCTTGAACCACTCACGGGATTTGCCGAATGTGAAAGCCGACAAAGGTCAGCTGGAGCAAATTATCATGAATTTGGTCGTCAATGCGCGTGATGCTATGCCTGAGGGTGGAGAAATCGACATTGAGACGACGCATGAACATTTAAATCGTCCCTTATTCCGTGATCGTGTTGAAGTGCCGGTTGGTGACTATACATGCATTCGCGTCAAGGATCAGGGGCATGGAATTCCCGAAGACAAACGCGCAATCATATTCGAGCCATTTTATACAACCAAACGCGCCGGCGAAGGCACTGGTCTGGGTTTGTCGATGGTTTATGGGATTATCAAACAAAGTGGTGCGTTTATATTTGTAGACAGCGCAATAGGAACAGGAACTGTATTTACGCTTTATTTCCCGTCATGCTCTGAAGAAGCAACAGCAGCGCCAAAACCACGTCTTGAGAAACCTATTGAACGCAATGACGCTGCGTCGGGTGTGGTTATGCTGGTAGAGGATGAAGCCCCCGTCAGAGCCTTCGCATCCCGCGCGCTGCGTATGCGCGGATATACGGTTCTAGAGGCGGATTGTGCGGAAGCAGCACTTGAAACTCTGGAAGATTCAGACCTTCAAGTTGATCTGTTTTTAACGGACGTCATTATGCCCGGAATGGATGGCCCGAGTTGGGTCAAGCAAGCGCTTCAACAAAGACCCGAAACAAAGGTCATATTTGTTTCGGGTTATGCAGAAGATGTATTTAACGAAGAAGGCATGCTACCAAATGCGGTATTCCTCCCCAAACCGTTTTCTCTCAAAGAGCTGACAAAAACGGTCCAGACCCAAATAACGCGGCCAAACTAAAAGATATCTGACCGCTGAAAACAGCGGTCAGACCGTAGATAGTTACATCCGCATATTCGCGCCATTTGCATCATACAGGGGCGCCCCTAGTACTTCCGCATCGTAAAGCTCACCTAAAATTTCAATCTGAAGCTTTGTGCCTGACGCCGCATTTTCTGACGAAACATACCCCATTGCCATCGATTTTTGTACATGATGGCCATAGCCACCTGAGCTGATATATCCAACCGCTTCGCCATCTTTAAGAATGGCTTCGTCATTTGAAACATCAATTCCGTCGACATCAATCGTCAATATCACAAGGCGCTGCTTTGGCCCAGCATCACGCGCGGCAATGGTTGCATCTTTGCCGATAAACTCCTTTTTCCAATTGATGAAGGCGTCCATACCACTTTCGACGGCATCAAAATCGGGGCGGAAATCAAGTGTCCAAACACCCCACCCTTTTTCCAACCGCATCGACATCAACGCGCGCGCTCCATACCAACGGTAACCGATATCTGCACCAGCCTCTTCGATGGCTTCTGCCAATCTCAGCAAATACTGGGGTTTGCAATAAATCTCATAACCGAGTTCTCCAGAGAAACTGATCCGATTAAGGATCACTGGTACGCCACCAACGTATGTCTGACGCAGATCGCGGAACTTAAAGGCTTCGGCGGACACGTCATCCCGAGTTATTCGCTCAAGCAGCGCGCGGGATTTCGGCCCCGACAGAGCGATGCCGTGCCAATCATCAGAGACATTACTATAGGTCACACCATTTGGCAGGTCTTTTTCAAACCAGCGGCGGTGTGCTTCTTGCATCGCACCTGATCCGAACAAAATGAAATGTTCATCGCTCAGACACGCGACGGTTAAATCGCCATATAGTTTACCTTTTGGCGTCAACATCGGCGTCAAAGTTAAACGACCAGGTTTCGGAACATATCCCGCAAGCGTGCGATCCAGATAGGCACGCGCGCCCGCCCCTTTGAATTCGTGCTTGGCGAAATTGGCGATTTCAATACCGCCGACGGCCTCGCGCACTGCTTTTACTTCGCGGGCCACATACTCATGGGAACGATTGCGTTCAAAGGTTGGTTCCTCATGGGCGTCAGCTGGTCCATCCGCGAACCAAAGCGCATTCTCAAGCCCAAAGCCCTGCCCCATGCGCGCACCTTTGGCCACCAAACGATCATAAAGAGCTGTGGTTTTCTGCATCCGACCTTTCGGCAATGTTTCATTTGGGAAAGTCATGACAAAGCGACGTTCATAGTTTTCCGTGGATTTCACGGTACCCCAATCGGGTGTTGCGAAATCACCGAAGCGTGCAACATCCATCGCCCAAACATCAATCGACGGTTCGCCGTCAATCATCCATTCCGCCATGGTCAATCCAACGCCGCCCCCCTGACAGAACCCTGCCATAACGCCGACCGCACACCAGTAATTTTTCATGCCCGGAACAGGGCCAATCATTGGGTTGCCATCAGGACCAAAGGTAAATGGGCCATTAATCATGTCTTTGATCCCTGCACGACCGATGGCCGGTATCCGTTCAAATGACATTTCAAGCCGATCCGCAATGCGATCTAGATCTGGCTGTAAAAGTTCATGACCAAAGTCCCAAGGGGTCCCCCCAACCTTCCATGGCGTGCCTTTGGGTTCATAGGTTCCCAGTAGCATCCCCTGGCGTTCCTGACGGAAGTAAATGTTAGCCTCATAGTCGATACCAGCAGGCAGACGGGTTGGGTGATTGGCAACTTCGTCAATTTTATCTGTGATCAGATAATGGTGTTCCATTGGCTGCACAGGCAAATTCAAACCCTGCATATGCCCCACTTCTCGCGCCCAAAGGCCGCCGCAATTAACGATGTGTTCTGCATTGATCACACCATTTGGTGTCGTCACATCCCAGCTGCCATCAGCACGCTGAGTTGTCGCTGTAGCGGGTGTGTGGGTGAAATACTGCGCTCCATGTACTTTGGCCGCTTTGGCAAACGCATATGTCGCCCCAGATGGGTCGAGATCACCATCCTGATCATCCCAAAGTGCTGCGTAGTAGTGACTTGGGTCGATCAATGGATGACGCTCGGCAACTTCTTTCGGGCTAATAAACTCTTGGTTTAGCCCCATATAGCGCGCTTTGGAGCGTTCGCGTTTTAGGTAATCGTACCACGTTTTATTTGACGCGAGATAAAATCCACCGGTGATATGCAGACCAACTGAATGCCCTGACAGCTCTTCAATTTCTTTATAAAGATCAATTGTATAACTCTGAAGGCGTGAAATATTCGGGTCAGAGCTAATGGTGTGGATTTGACCTGCTGCGTGCCACGATGACCCAGACGTCAGTTCATCGCGTTCCAACAGAACAACATCTTTCCAACCAAATTTCGCGAGGTGGAACAGGATGGAACACCCCACAACACCACCGCCAATGATGACAACTTTGGCGTGGGACGGAAGTGTTTTACCGCCGGTGGATTCGTCTTTTTGAATTTCAGGCATTTGCGTATCTCTTTAAACTTAAATGAGGGGGGACTTAGTACCAAGCGTCGGGAATTTCTTCTTTGCGTTTGGCAACATAAGTCGTGAGCTCTTCTTTGACGGCGCTGTCTATAGGCGGTGGTTCATATTGATTTAACATCAAATTCCAACGGTCGTAGGCGCGTTCACGCATGTCCTTTGCACCGCCTTCTTCCCAACTTTCGACATTTTCACTGTCGCTGAGGGCGGGTTCATAAAACGCGTTCTGATAGTTGCGCATGGTATGTGCAGACCCTAAGAAATGGCCGCCCGGCTCTACTTCTTGGTAGGCATCACGTGCGAAGGCTTCGTCGCTGACATCTAACCCTTCTGAGAGAACCTTTTGATAAGATCCCAACCGATCAGCATCCATAATCAGTTTCTCAAACCCAACACAAAGCCCGCCTTCCATCCAGCCAGCCGCATGCAATACAAAATTCGCACCAGCCAACATCGTTGAATGCATGGAATCCGCGCTTTCGTAGGCGGCTTGGGCGTCTTCGATTTTTGATGCGGTTAATGATCCACCACACCGAAGCGGCAACCCCGCACGACGTGCCAACTGGCCAATTGCGTAATTTGAAACAACTGGTTCCGGCATACCAAACGTAGGTGCGCCAGATTTCAGAGACATTGAGCTGAGAAAATTGCCCAACACAAAGGGAGCGCCAGGACGGACAAGTTGCGAAAACGCGCAGACCATCATGGCCTCTGCCATGGCTTGTGCAATTGATGCAGCTGTCGAAACAGGGCCCATTGCGCCAGATAGGATGAACGGGACTACAACAATCCCCTGCCCGCGCGCAGAATAAGTTCGAATAGCTTCTGTGACCACACGGTCGACAAGCAGCGGAGAATTGGTATTCACATTCCCCATGATGACGCAATTGTTGTCCATGACTTCTTTGCCAAAGACGATCTCCGCCATATCAACGCTGTCTTGGGCACGCGACATTTCCGTGATGGCCCCAAGATGCGGTTTATCGCTTAGCGTCATATGCGCGTACAGCATGTCAAAATGGCGTTTACTCACGGGGACATCACAAGGTTCGCAAATGACCAACCCACCGTGATGTAAGTTCGGATGCATGTAACTAAGCTTAACCAGCTTTTCAAAGCTATCCATATCACCGTAACGCCGACCACCTTTAAGGTCGCGCACAAATGGCGCCCCGTATATCGGTGCAAAAACTTGATTGTTTCCACCAATTTTCACGGAACGCGCTGGATTTCTGGCGAGCTGTGTAAATTCCTTTGGCGCTTTTGAACATTGCGCGCGCACCCATTGCGCATCAGCACGAACAATATCACCATCAAGCTTGATTCCAGCATCTTTCCAGATTTTCAAAGCGTCTTCATCATCGCGAAATGCGACTCCGATCTCTTCCAAGATCCAATCAACCTGGCTTTCAAGTTTAACAATCTGTTCCTCATCCAATGGATCAAAAAATGGAAATTTTCTTTGTATCCATGGAGATGCAGCAATTTCTTTATGTGCATCTAGCCTATCGCGTGATGCGCGGGTTCGTCTTGCCATTCAATGACTCCAAAATTGAGGTTGCCTGACAATAACCTGCTCTCGCGCACCTGTGACGCTTGAAAATTTTTATGAATTGGATAAATGTGAGTTATGCAAAATCTTTGGTCACTCCTAACAAGCCCAAGACATCTTATTGTTTTTGAGGCAGCTGCCCGCCTTGGATCATTTACAAAGGCGGCAGCTGAACTGAATATTCAGCAACCTGCGGTGAGCATGGCCATCAAGCAAATGGAAACATCCCTTGGTGTTTTACTCTTTCAGCGAAGCCATAGAAAAATTGAACTAACAAAAGCCGGAGAACGATTTTTCGTCGACGTCACCATCGGATTAGACCACATTCATAGCTCTGCGCGTGCCATTCACCAGCGCGGGCAAAATGATCACGTCACCCTTTCTGTATCGACAGCATTTGCCTATTACTGGATGGTGCCACGGCTAGAGGCCCTCCATGAAGACCACCCCGGCGTTGACCTGAGATTGCAAACCAGTGATCAGGAGCCCGATATTGAATCTGAGGGGATTAGCCTTGCCATTCGACGCGGGAACGGTACATGGCCACGCGTACATTCCGCGCTGATCGCCCCAGAGATCATCTATCCAATTGCAAGCCCGCAGGTCATGCAATCCGCTATCAATTTGAAAACCGCCGCGAATTTGCTCCACGAGCGGCTCATTCATTTAGAAGAGCCCGTTCGCGAACGCCCTACATGGACACAATGGTTCGCACATTTTGATGTCAAAGATGCAACTCCGAAAGCAGGCCTTAGATTAAATGATTACGCATTGGTTTTACAGGCCGCGCAGGCAGGTGAAGGATTTGCATTTGGGTGGAAACACGTCACGGAAAACCTCATAGCAAAGGGGCTTCTGGCCGCAAAAACAGAATGGAGCTGGCACACAGGCAGCGGATTTTACTTAGTGTGGTCGAAAGAAGTACCGCTCATCCCGCAAGCCGAACGCGTGCGGGACTGGATGATCGCCACAGCGCAAACCGCAATGAGCCGTTAAATCGGCTATGGCTTTCAATACGCCATAAAACAAAAAAAGGCTCGCAAATTGCGAACCCTTTGAATTGCAAGCAACGAGTGCTTTGACAATTAACGCTTTGAGAACTGGAAAGAACGACGCGCTTTGCGCTTACCGTATTTCTTACGTTCAACAACACGGCTATCGCGTGTCAAGAAGCCAGCAGCTTTCAACGCGCCACGCAAGGAGGGTTCATAAAGCTGAAGCGCTTTAGAAACACCGTGCTTAACAGCACCCGCTTGGCCAGAAAGACCGCCACCTTTTACAGTTGCGTAAACGTCGAATTCGCCTTCAACGCCAGCAACAGTAAAGGGTTGACGCAAGATCATGCGCAGCACTGGGCGCGCGAAATATTCGTCTTGGTCTTTGCCGTTTACGATAACTTTGCCAGAACCTGGTTTGATCCAAACACGTGCAACAGCATCTTTACGTTTGCCGGTTGCATATGAACGACCCAACTCATCGCGAACAGGTTCGCGTGGTGCGGCAACTTCGAGAACTGCTTCAATGCCGGAAACGGCAGTGTTCAGTTCGTCCAATGATTTGATTTCGTCAGACATGATTAGCTCCGCGTATTCTTGGAGTTCATGGATTTAACATCCAGAACTTCGGGCTGTTGTGCTTCATGCCCGTGCTCAGCACCTGCATATACGCGCAAGTTGGTCATCACTTGGCGAGAAAGTTTGTTACCAGGCAACATACGTTTCACCGCTTGGGTTACAACGCGCTCTGGATGTGCCCCTTCGATGATCTGGCGTGCCGTGCGGGATTTAATCCCACCTGGGTGGCCAGTGTGCCAGTAATATGTTTTGTCATCACGTTTTTTGCCGGTCAGCTGAATCTTGTCAGCGTTGATTACAATAACGTTGTCGCCCATATCCATGTGAGGAGTAAAAGACGCTTTATGCTTGCCGCGAAGGCGCATGGCGATGATTGAAGCAAGACGGCCCAACACAACGCCGTCAGCGTCGATGATGATCCATTTTTTTTCAATATCCGCCGGAGTAGCGGTGAAGGTTTTCATGTTCATAACCCTTAGGTTTTCGAGTCTGTATAGACATTGGTCCATACGCGAATTTGATGACCGGGTTTTATAGGGTTTACAGCGACAGTCAAGCGCATGAAATTCTAATTTATTACTATAATTCAAATACTTACAAAATAGGTATTAAAATACCCCAAAATTACACCTCTATTTCATCGGGCGGATTCGACAAAAGCCGTCTTAATTTAGAAAGAGCATCCTCAAAGCACGCTAGCGACACCTGCGCATTGACCGAAATACGAACAGCATTTGGCGCACGCCCATCAAGCAGGGCAAAATCATCAGCAGAACGCAACAACACCCCCTCCGCCTCGGCTGCACGGCAAAAGTTCCCGCCGCGCCACCCACGGGGCAATTGTACCCAGAAAAATGCGGCGTTCTCGCGCCAACTCAAATCAAAACCGCCCAGTATGTTCACGGCAGATCTAACATATTCAGACATGACGCGATTAATTTCATGCAAAAGATCACGGGTCTTAGGGTTTGAATACAACGTTTCGATGACATCACAGAGCGGCTTTGCCAAACCAAAATGACTATAATGGGAAACACGTCGCAATTCAGAAGCGCGCGCCTTAGGGGAAATAACGTAACCAATACGTAATGAGGGCGTAAAGGATTTGGACATAGATGAAAGATACCACCCGGTTTCGGGCAGCAATGCGCGGTATGTAGCTACAGAAGATCGCTTTGTACCGTAACAATCATCTTCGATCACCTGCAGGTTACCCCGACGCGCAACATCAGCGATTTGCTGTCGACGCCATAAAGGCGTGTGGGTCGCTGTAGGATTGTGCACATCAGGCGACGTACACAGCACCTGACCGCGATAGGTTTTTATCGCCTCTTCCAACGCCTCAGGCAAAATTCCATTTTCATCGCATTTTATCCCAACAACATCTGCGCGCAAAAGCTGAGCTGCATGGCGAAAGCCAGGATATGACAATTCTTCAACAAAAATGACCGGCCGCGCACCACGTAAAATCGATTGCAGGCAAAGAATTAGCCCATTTTGACTGCCATAGGTTAACGTCATGTCATCCGCGCTAAAATTTCCCAGCACAGGATCAAGCAACCAATCCGAAATCCAAGAGCACAGAACCTCACGCGCCTTTCTATCGTTGTGGCCCGATGGATAGCGCATTGTCCAACTATCCTCGCTTTCAGACATCTTTTGGTAGGTATGACGAATTGCATCTGTTTGCCCAACATCAGGGAGTCGCGGACTTTTTAGACTCACCGTTTCTGGCCAATCATTTACCAAAACAGGGCTATGTATCGATACAATTTCGGATGATTTTGGAGAAGCAACAAATGTACCGCGCCCCACGACAGCCTCTAATACCCCCTCAGAAACAAGCAACGAATACGCCCTTGCAACGGTTCCTGGTGTTACCTTAATTTCCCATGCTAAGTCTCTGACAGTAGGTACTTTTTCCCCGACTGATAAGTGAGCTTTTTCAATAGAATTTCGAATAAAATCCGCAAGCGTTTGGTATTTAGAACCCGTTCCGGCGGTTATATCAGGAGTCCAAATTGTACCCATAACAATCTTTCATTAGACCTAAGGAATTTTGCTTTGTATCAATATATCACTATCACATCCGCCGTTTTGTATCAATACAAAGTAAGGAAAATACCATGACGACACATATCACATCCCTCGAAGCCCAAAATGTATTGGCACAATCACAGCCTCTTACAGTGTTTTCACAAATGGCTGTTAATGTTGCGATGACTGTGGTCAAATGGGAAACCCGTGCACGAACCCGACGTGCACTTAGCAAATTAGATGCCGCCCAGTTGGAAGACTGCGGCCTGTCACGCGATGTTGCTTATACGGAGGCACATCGTCCGTTCCGGAAAGACTAATCCCCGTCGACCAGAACCTCTTCCTGGGCCGGGCTTGTCCCGGCCCCTTTTTGGAGAGGCGGAATTGAATAGGTAAGACTTGCGCGCGCCACAGGTTTTTCCATTCCCTGCGAGTATATTAAGACATCCCCAACCACCAACGCGCGCCCAAGTTTGTGGATCACAGCCCTTGCGATCAAATCGGTATTGGCTTCAGGTTTGCGCATAAAATCGATCGAACAATTCGTCGTAACTGCTAATGCTTCGCGCCCAATTCGTGCCAAAATCGCAAAATACATGGCGACATCAGCCAGTGCAAACATGGATGGGCCGGACACTGTGCCACCTGGGCGAAGGTGTTTTTCCCCCACCACCAACCGTATTGCAGTTTCTGAATCCGATAGATTTTCAATAATAAAATCATCACCAACTTGTGGGAAAATTCCGCGAATATACGCTGCCAATTCTTCGCGCGACATTTTCAAAGTCATACTTTCCCTCCTGAAACCCTGCACCTATGCTGGCAACAAATCACGGCGGAGAGCAAGATGAACAATTTAGTGTTACGTAACGACACGGGCGCGGTTGCACGGCTGACGATGAACAGCCCAAAGAATTACAACGCTCTATCAGACGCAATGATTGAATCTTTGACGTCAGAACTTCGCTCTATCGCGGATGATCCGAAAATCCGCGTCGTTATTCTTGCCGCCTTAGGAAAGGCATTTTGTGCAGGGCACGATCTAAAGGAAATGACCGCAAAGCGTGATGCCCCAGATAAGGGCGCAACAGCGTTAAAAGCCTTGTTCGATAACTGCTCGGCCTTGATGCAGCTGATTCCAACCCTACCACAGCCTGTCATTGCGGAAGTTCACGGTGTGGCTGCAGCAGCCGGCTGCCAATTGGTGGCCTCATGCGATTTGGCAATTGCGTCCGAAAACGTGACCTTCGGGGTGAATGGCGTCAATATTGGCCTGTTTTGCTCAACGCCCATGGTCGCCCTGAGCCGCAATATAAACCGCAAAGCCGCTTTTGAGATGCTGACGACCGGTTCTTTCATATCGGCGCAACGCGCTGTTGAACTAGGATTAATAAATCAATCCACCGCGCCAGAAGACCTAGAGGCTGAGACATTAAAGATGGCGCAAGTTATTGCATCAAAACTAAGCGCGGCGGTGAAGGTCGGGAAACAAGCTTTTTACGAACAACTTCAGATGCCCCTAGATCAGGCCTACGCTTACACCAGCGAAGTGATTGTTGAGAACATGCTTTTTCGAGACACTGAAGAAGGTATCAAAGCATTTCTAGAAAAGCGTACCCCTGATTGGGCAGATTAAAAAAAGGCGCCGATTTAGGCACCTTTTTCCTTTATAGCTTATAGATCGCGCTAAACTTTTCTTCGAGATAATTCAAAAGCGGTGCTTCGGTCGGGGCAAATCCACAGGCTTTTTCGATTACATCACGCGGCTCATACAGACCGCCATGTTGTTGCAGGTTTTCACGCAACCAACCAGTCGCCGGAGATGTATCACCTTTCACAAGCGACGCATCCAAATCTGGCAACGCCTGACGCATCGCTTGGTTCAAACATCCCGCATAGACATTGCCAAGGCTGTAGGTCGGGAAATAGCCAAAATAGCCAACCGACCAATGCACATCCTGCAAACACCCATTTGATGGCTTATCCACTGCAAAGCCAAAGTCACGCTCAAACCGTTCGTTCCAAGCTGTCGGCAAATCTTCGACCGCCAATTCGCCCGACAGTAGCTTTTGCTCCAGGTCGAAACGCAATAAGACGTGTAAATTGTACTGAAGCTCATCTGCTTCGGTCCGAATATAGCCTTCGCCAACGCGATTGACGGAACCGTAAAATGCCTCTGCGTCAGCAACAGATAAATCACCAAACTCCTGGCGCATAAGATCAAAAAGATAGCTGGTAAACGCCTCGGAACGGCCGATTTGGTTTTCGTAAATCCGGCTTTGGCTCTCGTGAACACCCATCGACACACCGCACCCAAGCGGGGTCAAATGATAAGCGGCATCGACACCAAGTTCATAGCACGCATGACCAGCCTCGTGAATGGTCGAGTAAAAGCAATTAAACGGATCGCTTTCAACTGTGCGCGTTGTGATGCGAACATCCTGCCCGGATCCGTTTGAAAAAGGATGTACAGCCTTGTCCAAACGCCCCATGTCGAAGTTAAACCCGAAATTGGCCGCCAGCGTATGCGCAATCTTCATCTGTTTGTCGGCTGTGAATGTACCGCTTAGTTTCTCAGGCTGATGCGACGCGCCCAATATCTTTTCGCGCAGCGCGACCAAACGCGGCCGCAAGGCCCCAAACATTGACGACAACTCAGCGGCCGTAACGCCGGGTTCGTATTCCTGCAAAAGCGCATCATAACGATCACCACCATCGGCTAAGGCGTCTGCCTCTTCTTGGCGTAGTTTGATCAAATCTTTGAGTGCAGGCGCAAAAGCTACAAAATCCTCGTTTGCACGGGCTTCTGCCCAGATACCCTGCCCCAAGCTTGTCGCGCGCGCGAGTTCAGCCGCAAGGCGCGCTGGAACTTTGGCAGTACGTTCATATTTGCGGCGGATCAGGCGCAGATTTGCGCGTTCCACAACCGATAATGCGCTTTCGTCGGTTTGCTCCAACCACTGCGCTATTTTTGGATCTGTACGACGTGCATGAAGCACGCCTTCCATCGCGGCGCCCTCTTCTGCGCGTTGATTAGAAGACCCACGCGCCATCATCGTTTCCTGATCCCAGCCCAAACGGCCTGCAATCTGACCCAATGCCTCAGTTTCACGTTGAAACGCCATCAATTCTGAATAGGCTTGCATATCTTAATCTCTCACACTTTGAACAGTTGGATATTGGGCTGCAAATCGCGCCCGCAGGATAAGAACCCACAGAACAATTGCGCCAAATTGATGCAAGATCGCCAAGCCAAGCGGCGCAGCTTGCATCACAGTTACGATTCCTAAAACGATTTGCAAAAGCAACATAACCGCCAAGGCATCGAAGCACCCTTTGGTGGTTTTGTTTCCGCTTTGACGGCTTTTACGCCAAAGGACAAACGCAAAGACAGCGATCAAATACCCAGCACCCCGGTGTATAAATTGAACAAGCGCTGAATTTTCGAAGAAGTTACTCCAGACCGGGCTGAGACTAAACATACCATCCGGAATGACTTGGCCATTCATGAGCGGCCAATCAATGTATCCTCGCCCTGCATCGATCCCCGCGACCAACGCCCCAAGCAGAATTTGCAAAAAAGCGAAATGCATAAGCCCCGTAGACATCGAAAACAATTTAGCTTCGCGACCACGGCGCGCCTTGATCAGGTCGGCCTCAGAACGTCCCAGCAGCATCACATACCAAGCGATAAATCCAAAGATTACGAAAGCCAGTCCGAGGTGGATTGCCAGCCGATAAGACGCAACATCAACAACACGGCCGGTCAGGCCAGAACTGACCATCCACCAGCCAACGGCGCCCTGTAACCCACCAAGAGCGCCAAGCCCTAGCAACCGTCCGCTCCAGCCTGTAGGAATACGTTTGGTTGCCCAAAAGAACACAAAACCAGCGGCCCAAACCAAACCTATAACGCGCCCAAGTTGACGATGCCCCCATTCCCACCAGAAGATGGTTTTGAATTCTTCCAGCGTCATCGCAGCGTTTTGAATCAAAAACTCAGGGCTATCTTGGTATTTTGCAAACTCAGCTAACCAATCCGCCTCTGACAAAGGCGGGATCGCACCTGTTACGGGTTTCCATTCAGTTATCGATAACCCAGAATCCGTCAGACGTGTTAATCCGCCCACAAGGATCATAATTGCAACCAAGAAAAAGATGGTCATCAACCAAACGCGAATAGGCCCACGCGCCCCACGGTGCGCCGTGTCGATCACCCCCGGTGTAAGGTTGGCGCGTTCGACTTTAGCGTCAGTGCCAACCTCTTCGAAAATACTGCGTTTTTGGCTCATGGCGTGTTCTTTCGCTCGTGTCGCTTAGGTGGAACATTAGGTTCGAGAGCTCGAAGCTTCAAGTCAATCGTTACGTGTTTTCCAACGCACCATTTGACGCATGATCCCGTGGAAAACCTGAATATCAGCTTTGGTCATCGGCATACGCGACCAAAGGTTTCTGAGATTGGTTTTCATGTTTTCAGCTTTTGCCTCAGGAAAGAAAAATCCCGCATCATCCAAACGCTGTTCAAAGTGATCACCCAATTTTTGCACTTCGATTGCTTCAGCAAATTCGGTTTTGGCCATTTCCACCGCTTGAGGCACGATCTCCGCCGTTTGGCGACGCCATTCATACGAAGTCAGCAAAACGCATTGCGCCAAATTCAATGAGGCAAATTCAGGGTTCACAGGAACCGAAATAATCGCATTTGCGCGCGCCACATCTTCGTTTTCCAGACCTGAACGCTCAGGGCCAAACATCACACCAACTTTTTTACCTTCAGCAATGAGTGCGCGCGCATGTTCCATTGCGCGCTCAGGTGTCATCACTTGTTTTGTCAGGCCCCGATGCCGCGCCGTGGTTGCAAAAACAAAGTTACAATCCGCCAATGCATCTTCTGTTGTGTCATACAGTCCCGCCTCGTCCAGCAGCCGACCCGCACCCGAAGCCATGACCACGGCCTTTTCGTTTGGCCAACCATCACGCGGTGCGACAATGCGCATACGATCCAAACCAAAGTTCCACATCGCACGCGCGGCGCCGCCGATGTTTTCCCCCATTTGTGGGCGGATCAAAATCATGGCTGGCTGTGGTCCAACCCAAGTTGTCGCGGTGTCAGTCATGAGAACCCTACAATGTTAATATCGTGCCCAAAAGGCGTGGAGCCTGATACGCTGAGTTATCAGCAGAGGCAAGGGATTGCCCCACTTCAGACATTGTATAGAGAACAAATTTATTGAATTTGCCACTCTTTCAGGACTTGCTTACGCGAGTGGCGTAGCCAAGCGTGAAAAACCGCGTTATAGCAGCGCCAACACTGACCAAAGGAACCTGCAATGACTGACTCCACAGTTTCTGAATTCGAGCGTCCGCAAATCTATCTTATCACGCCGCCCGAAATAGAACTTTCACAGTTTCCTGACGCATTGAACCGCGTATTGGATGTGACTGATATCGCATGTGTTCGTTTGGCTTTGGCGACCAAAGACGAAGATCGCATAGCCAAAGCGGCTGATATCTGTCGCGAGGTCTGCCACGCCCGCGATATCGCATTGGTTATCGACAATCACGTAATGCTGGTTGAACGGCTTGGCTTGGACGGTGTTCATTTGACTGATGGGTCGCGTTCGGTGCGTAAAACCCGCAAGGAACTTGGCGCAGATGCCATCATCGGTAGCCATTGCGGTGCATCCTCCCACGATGGCATGAGCGCGGGTGAAGGCGGTGCAGATTACATTTCCTTTGGTCCTGTGGGATCAACGCCACTTGGCGACGGAACCCGCGCGGAACAGGACCTGTTTCAGTGGTGGTCCGAAGTTATTGAAATACCATGTGTTGCCGAAGGCGCGCTTGATCTGGATATGATCCGCACGCTCGCGCCGTTAACTGACTTTTTCGGAATTGGCGAAGAAATCTGGAACACTGAAAGCCCAGAAGATAAACTTCGCGAATTTCTGTCTGCAATGTCTTGATTTAAAATAGAACCCGCTATCTCGGCGGGTTTTATTTTCCTACACGCAATCCCGAACGCACCGCCTGTTCGCAATGGGCTGCAAGCTTTTTTCGATCAGAAAAATCGGAAACATTCACCGCGTCATGGTAGATCACTTCGATTTTGCCTTGTTTCCAAACTGATAGAGTTTTTAGTAGATGCGGCGCAAAATCCATATCGCCCCACCATCCATAAAACTGAATATCTTGCCCTTCAGGTGCAAAGTAGTTCACCGTCACAGGTTGAATCTTCAAATCACGTCTAATGTTACCTGCGAAGAACGCCGCAAAAAGCGTTGATTTAAAGGGAAGAACACGCAATCCGTCAGTCGATGTTCCTTCTGGAAAAAACATCAGATTGTGCCCCATCGTCAACCGTTCTTCAAAGACAGTTTTTTGTACTTTCGCATCCCGCGCTGCGCGGCGAATGAAGACAGTACCCGTAGCGCGCGCCAACCAGCCGATTCCGGGCCATTTTGCGACTTCGGATTTTGATACGAAATAAACTCTCTTTCTCGCGTTTAACGAAAAAATATCCAGCCACGATGCATGATTGGCGACCGCAGCCCCTGGGCCCTTCATTGGTGTCCCTATGGAGGAAAATCTAATGCCCAAAATGATGAACGCCATCCGGCAAACGAACTGGGTGATATAGGGCGACACTGGGCGTTGTGCCCCAAATATTGGGCGTTCAATACACCGTACTAATAACAATAGGATCAAACAACCAAACGTCACCCCCCCCAGAACTGTCCCCCGCAACAGGACCAACATCCAGCCGACGGGGGTAATTTTATAGGGTGCGCCTTCATCTTGGGAATGCCACGTCGGGAGTGTCATGTGTTGCGCACTTCGGTATATATATGTCTGCGTTTTTGGTTCATCCGTTCAGTGTCCATCACCAAACAGATATCGGTTGTATTGAAGTCATGATCGACAAATGCCCCATCCCCGACAAATCCACCAAGACGTAAATAGGCTTTGATCAAAGCCGGAGTTTGCGCCATTGCGTTTTTTCGGTCCAATGCATCTGGTGGAATGATGTTCATACTTTGATAAGCGTCATTCACAACGCGAACACGCAAATCCTCAGGTGCTAAGTGAGAATGATATAAATAACTTAACGGTTCACGAAGAGCATTCAAATCGGTGCCATGGAAGCTGGCAACCCCAAACAGAATTTCAATCTCGTGCTGTAAGACATATTCAGCCAAACCATTCCAAATTTGGTACATAGCCGTTCCGCCACGAAAATCGACATGCAGGCATGATCGCCCCAACTCAAGCAACTTGCGGCCCGAAGCTTTTAGGGCTGTAAGGTCATATTCATCTTCGCAATAAAACCGGCCGTTTTCCGGCAAGTTTTCTGAGCGTAAAAACCTGTAAACCCCAACGACGTGGTCTAAATTTAATGCCGAACGTGTAGGATCAACCAAAATAAGATGATCGTAATATGGGTCAAATGCATCTGTCTCAAAACGGTTTTCATGATCCACCAGCGCACCATCTCCCCCAAGCTCTTCGATAAATACTTGGTAGCGGAGACGTTGAGCACCCAACAAATCCTGTTCGTTTGTCGCCAGACGTAATTCAAGTTTAGGGAGGTCTCGCGCCATTAGAAGTCCGCATCTCTCTGATTAGATGGGAGCCTTCTAGGGGGTTCAGTTTCACATTGCAACAAAACCTGCCGATGATGCCCGCCAATACAACGAATGATTGAATTTCAAACGCCAAAATGATGTATAGTTATTTTTATAAAGGAACCCACTGCAATTCAACGCGTGTCCCATCAATAACGACTTTACCTTGCTCTTCGAAATTAACGGTTATTTTACCATTAATGTTGGATTGTATTTGTCCAAGACCCCAGGCTGGTTGTTGCGGGTGACGCACAAACATTCCCGGCTCCAATATAGAATTAAGGTTGTCCATTTCGACCTTTCCTCAGGATATTTAGTAATATGAGCACCAAAGAACTTGATCTTGCAGCCCTGCTTGGTTCGCGCATTTGCCACGATCTTATCAGTCCTTTAGGGGCCATCGGCAATGGTCTTGAACTGTTGGAAATGACTCAAAGTGCAAATGGGCCCGAATTAGATCTCGTTTCAGACAGTGTCGCCAGCGCAAATGCCCGGATTAAGTTTTTCCGCGTTGCATTTGGTCACGCCCGTGGAGACCAGCAAATCGCGGATCGAGAAGTGCGCTCTATTCTAGCTGAACATGCCAAAAACAGTCGCCAAACGATTGATTGGCAAATTAGCCAGGATCCGCTGCGAAATTTGGTCAAAATCGCATTTTTATTGATAAACTGCATGGAGTCCGCAACGCCTTTTGGCGGCAACGTCACCGTAAGCGAAGACAACGGGCGCTGGCAAATTACAGCGACCGCTGAGCGGCTGATCATCAACAGCCCCTTGTGGGAAGTGCTTTCAAATCCGAACGCCACTCATGAACTGAAACCAGCAGAGGTGCAGTTCGCACTTGTTCCGCTGGAAATTCAACGTAGCGGCAGACGCCTAACTGTCGAAATCGAAGAAAGCGGTATCTCGGTCCGCTTTTAGGCGCCCCCACCAACACGATGATTTCACAAACAATTTCAATGATTGGGTGTCCTGCAAGGCAAAAAATTAAACTCAAACGAAATCAATAGGTGAGCGCACATATGTCCCGAATTTTTTCACCTTAGGCACCTCACTCCCCCGCTCAGCCGCCGCTTTTACCCCCCATGAAAGCGTGATGCCAACATCTCTACCGCCGCATTGGTTGCAGCGCGGTTTCGCGATGAACGGGTTAAGGCAGTAATCTTCATCATGCTGCTCAATTAAATCCGCCTTTAGCACCGCTAACCTTGGACGGAAGAAGAATTGATGCTGCATGGGAAACAAACCTCAGGGAATACATCAAAACAACCCTCAAAGATTCTAATGGGCAGATAGCAACGTTTGAACTCGGGAACGAATACCAAAGCCACATGACTGCAAAGGAATATGGCCGCATTGCAAGTAAATCGGCAGAAATCATTCAAGAAGAATTGAATAGCTATTTAGACAATCATGCTGGTTGGGAAGAACCCGATATCGCGGTGCAAATTTGGAACCAGAGTATTGGACAGCAAGATTCGAGCGGGACAACGACCAATACAGGCCTTACAGATCAGGAATCACAGCCAGAAATGCGGCCGTTATGGAAGAGTTCAGCACCGAAGGACGGGTTGCGATTGATACGCTTGTCGGTCATTTTTATTTTGGAACTAGTGGCGATAGATACGCCAAAAAATGTACTCGATTATTCCGACATCGAAGATCTGACAACGTTAACTGATGCAACTTGTGGCGATGCGATATCAACCTAAAGCAGTATCCGCAATTGACACCGACAAACTCACCATAGCGGGTGAGTTTGTCAAATTGGTGAAGGAAATCTTGTCGGCAAAAAACAAATAGATGTTTCGACGACAGATACAAATATTGACATTCATGCGTTTTCCGAAACAGGCCAAGTTGTGGTGTTCCTGTCGTCTTTGACTGAAGATCAACTCAGTTACGTCTATAACTTGAGTAGCACTGGCACAAACGTTTCGGTGTCCAAGCTAGGGAGTGATATTATTAGCGTTGATGGGAAGTTAAGAGATTCAGATCCTGCAAATAACTACGACATATGGGAAGAAGCCGTATTTGGGCGAGAAAGGATGGGAAAGTGGAAGGTCCGCACACTTATTTGGAGGCACCAATGGACTCATGGAACTCGCCCTATAGCGAAGTATTATGCTGGGGTCGGACAGATAACCCACTTCCCGATCAAGATTGGGATTTGGCCTTGATTAATACCCTCAGCATTGATGAATTTGACCAAATGATCGCAGATACGTCCATTAAGGAAGACGCGCGCCATTTTTTTATTGGGTGTCTCTATACACTGGTCGGTGACGCCGTTCGTACAAATGATCAAGAAGCGATCAATGCGGTTTTGGCATTTTGCAAAAAGACGGCGCCCCTAAATATGTACTTGGGATTGTGGAGTATTAGAACACTGAACTTGATTGAGAATCCCGCTGACTATGAATACGCGTACTGGGGGGATAATCCCTTCCGGTTCGCTCAAGAAGGCGGGCTTTGAAATACCGGTTGGCATTATTGCTATGACGCAAATACCTGAAACCCGCCATTCGTTGAGTATTAAGCAAAGTCGGTTTCTCCTCCCTAAGACAGAAAGCTCCAAATTGGGGTCAGACTTGCAGCCATGACCCAATCGCAAATGACACAGAAGGGAATAAACCAAAGCGGGACGTCTGTTTTGATCAAGTTATGATGTAATAAATCCCACAATCCATGTGCTGCGAGCGCGCCCACGATCACGTATGGATATCCGTTCAGTCCGACCCAAGCCGCGGCGGCAAATGCAAGCGCGATAGAGAATTCCAAAAACACCGTTCTGGGGCGGCCATCCTTAAAGGCATATCCAATGTAAATGCCTGCGATCAAGACGAGCGTAATGGCAGCAAGTTTGGACCGGAAGGAATAAGTGTATTGGTAGTGGCAATACCCCAAGCAGAAACCCAGACGTCAACGGTACTCGCGCAAAAATATGCTCTTGTCTGTTCATAGTTTCCTGATCTAGCTATGAGGCGCTGCGGTCAATGCGACAAATTCGCGTTTGAAGAGGCCTGGGTGATCTCAGGGCAGACCTTTATCAGTGAACCTGCAACCGCAGCAAAGTCATCAATGCCGAAACTCGAGCATATTGCGAGCAATGACTGCATCCAGCCATAAGCGATCGTTGGATTTTGACGCCTGTAGACCTCCTTGCCTAAAAATTTGGGGCAAAGCGTCTACAAATCTTCGGGCAACTCACATTTAACACTCAAGCACTTGCAAACAAACATAGTGCCGCTTTTCGAAAAAGGGCACCATGGGGCTAAAAACTTAAACAAGCGACGGTACCAGTTTAAACATAGGTACTAAACTCGAGATGTTGATTGATGAGTAATTTGAGAGATCTGGCGCTTGTAAATGCTGAATAGGGTTACGCATCGCTCTCACCTTGGGCGTTTTTGCCGTCGATAAAGCGCTCGATGATCGTGACCGCCATCAGCCCCACCAGAAACGCCGCCGCGCAGAGCGTGCCAAGTGCGCCTTGCAGATCCTCAGGCATCTCACCCAGCCACGGACGCAGCAAAAACGGCGCAAGTGAGCCGACGCCGAATGACGTGGCCGCGCCGATAAACATCACGCGCAGCCCCTCTTTCCATGTGGTTTTTAAAGTCGCGGAGCGCACGGCCCCGCCCAAAGCCCCAAAGAACGCCAGAAGCGCCGTGCGATCATTAAACATCTGACCCAGCACGCCAAAATCACCGTTAAACATACCAATCCCTTTCGGTTTTATCGTGAATTCAAACGCCCTTAGGCCACCTGTACCGCATTGTTTCGGATGGCTTTGAGCAGGCCTTGGGGGCCGTCGGTTATGACCGCGCCGGGGGTGCCGGGGGCGATGCTGAAGGTGGTGCCAAAGGTGACCGGCAGCGCATCAGCGCGCGTTATGTCGGTCAGCGGCAGGTAGCCTTTTGTTTTGACGCGGCCTTTGTCATTGCTGGCGATATCTTCCCATGCCACCCCGGCAAACAGGCTGGCCGCATCAGCGTTGGTCATCAGGCGCACCCGGTCAAACGTCCCGTCATACGCCAGCACCGCGCCCATGCGTATCCCCGTGCCTGAGGTGTTTTTCAGGGCCTGTTCTTCGTCGGCAAACATCGGGCGTTTGCGCGCGCCGGGCTTAAAGATCGACGCCACCCCAGCCGATCCAAGCGCGCCGTTGATGATCGCCAAAACCGCCGCGTTGTCCTGATCCGTGTGGTTTTGGTCGAAGGTCACGGTGATCGGCGCACCGCCATCGATGGTCCCGCTGAGAGCTTTTCTGCTCGATGTGCAATCGCCAAGCCGCTTGCCGAGCGTTTTGATGACCACATCTTTATTCAACCCAACGCCTTGCGCTGAGACATCGCCCCAGCCCCAAGCCGCCGCGCCAAATCCGGGCGAACCAACCCGTTCATAAAACCGATCCGTGAGACCATCACCAAAGATATCCGCCACCGCAGCAGTGCCCGCAATCGCCACGCTGCTGGACGCGTCTTGGGTCGCGCTTTTGATCCGCAGCGCCTCGCCAAAATCCTCATTCAGGAACACCGCCGGGGAATTGCCATGGCCGGTGATCGTGATCTCATTATGATCCGCCGGTTGCTTGGCCAAATCGGTTTGAAGCCACGGATCAATCTTTACCGCAATGTCCCCGCCAAACACGCAGCCCTGCGCAAAACACACTTCAGGCTGGAATGAAGCGCGCGGCTTTAATTCAAAGGAGTTCGTCCCATCTTGGCGTGCGACAAAGCGCGAACGGATCAATTCAACCCGCGTTGGGGTGTCAAAATCAACGTTGGTGTGATAGCTAAATCCACCCCGACGCCGCGAGATAAACGTGCTGTCCTGCAAACGCACCACCTGCCCCGACGACAGACCCGATCCAACCGCATATTGCGCGCCCCAATAGTTCCCCACGCTGCTGTCATTGCCCAGGTGTTCAACATGGCAATTGACGATCTCCTGAACCCGGTTTGAATAATTACCATCGCTTTCCAGATGGATCGCATAACGCGCATTTTTCGCGGTGATCCTCAGCCCTTCTAGGCACGCACCGTACCGTTACCCGTCACAATGTATTTGAAACTGGTCAGTTGCTCCGCTCCAACGGGGCCTCTCGCGTGCATCTTGCCGGTTGCGATCCCGATTTCAGCCCCCATACCAAATTCGCCGCCATCAGCAAATTGGGTAGACGCATTGCGCATCAAAATAGCACTATCTAGGCGCGTAAAGAAATGTTCGGCGCAGACATCATCTTCGGTTAAAATACAATCTGTATGGTTAGAACCATAAGTGCGAATGTGGGAAATTGCGTCATCAGCAGACTCTACAATTTTTGCCGCGATGATCATGTCGAGGAACTCAGTTCCCCAGTCATTCTCCGACGCAACTGTCGTCCCTGTCAAACCATCCCCAGCGTGAACATCCACCCCTTTTTCAATCAGCGCATCCACAACAGCCTGCCCAAGGTCCGCCGCGATGTCTTTGTGAATAAGCAAACATTCTACTGAACCACAAATGCCAGGTCGACGCGTTTTAGCATTTATGACCACATCCAGTGTTTTCTGCGGATCAGCCGCTTTATCAATGTAGATGTGAACGATACCTTCAAGATGAGCAAACACCGGCACACGCGCTTCGCGTTGAACAAGCCCGACCAAACCTTTACCACCGCGCGGAACAATGACGTCAATATAATCTGTCATGGTTAGCATTTCAGACACAGCCGCCCGGTCACGGGTTGGCACCAACTGAATGGAATCCTCTGGTAAACCTGCTGCGTTCAGTCCCTCTTGCAAACAGGAATGAATCGCGCTGGCACTGTGAAAACTTTCTGAACCGCCGCGCAAGATAACAGCATTTCCGGCCTTTAGGCACAAGGCACCTGCATCCGCTGTCACGTTTGGGCGACTTTCGTATATAACGCCGATCACGCCTAACGGCGTGCGCACACGTTTTATGTGCAGACCTGTTGGACGGTCCCATTCGGACAACACCGCACCGACAGGGTCATCCTGCCCAGCAACGGCACGCAAACCATTTACGATCCCTTCGATACGAGATTCATCCAGCATCAAACGATCCATCATCGCAGGTGATAGGCCTTTGGCCCGCCCAAAATCCAAATCTTTAGCATTTTCGTTGATGATATCTGCACGGCGCGCCCAAACGGCATCTGCCGCAGCGTTCAGTGCTTGTTCTTTACGTGCCGGTGGTACAAACGCAAGCTCCGCTGCTGCCGCGCGGGCGCGGGCACCAATATCAGCCATAAGGGCGGGGATATTTTGCGTATCACTCATTGTTTGTACCTTTGTTTGTCGTTCGACGCCCGATCAGAGCGCCATATCATCACGATGGATAAGGGCCGCACGGCCCGGGTATCCGAGTATTGCTTCTATTTCTTGGGATTTATGGCCTTTGATCGCCTCGGCTTCTTGCGCGGTATAGCGCATCAAGCCCTTTCCAAGCGTTTCGCCAGAGGGGCCAAGAATATCAACCGGGTCACCTCGGCCAAACTCACCTGAAACACTGATCACACCCGCCGGAAGAAGTGATTTCCCCTGCCCCAGCGCGCGTGCAGCCCCAGCATCCAACTTAACATTTCCTTGGGGTTTCATCGTCCCGATCCAAAGTTTACGCGCGGCTTGCGGGTCGCTTTCTGCTAAGAACCATGTGCAAGATGCACCCTCCATCAATGCCTTAAGCGGACGCAGGGCCGACCCCTCGGAAATCACCATAGCGCATCCAGCCCCAACAGCCGTTTTGGCCGCCATGACCTTTGTCTTCATCCCACCCTTTGACAGGCCAGACGTCGGATCACCCGCCATCGCTTCGATCTCAGGTGTTATGTGTTCAATCACCGAAAGCCGTTTTGCCGTAGGATCGATCTGCGGATTTGCAGTGTAAAGGCCATCAACGTCAGACAGCAGAACCAGTTTATCCGCCCCAACGGTCACGGCAACTTGCGCAGCTAAACGATCGTTATCCCCAAACCGAATTTCGTCTGTCGCCACAGTATCGTTTTCATTGACGATGGGAACGGCGCCAAGCCCCAGCAATTGCTCAAGCGTCGCGCGCGTATTAAGATACCGACGACGGTTTGCGCTATCCTCAAGCGTCAGCAATACTTGCGCAGTTGTTATGCCGTGGAGCTGCAACGCCTCTTCGTAGGCGCGGGCCAAACGGATTTGCCCAACAGCGGCTGCGGCCTGAGATTGCTCAAGCGACAGCGCACCATCGGACAACCCTAAAACCTGCCGACCAAGCGCAATTGAGCCAGACGATACCAAAACAACATCAACGCCACGCGATTTGGCCTCTGCCACGTCCTCTGCAAGGCAATGAAGCCAAGCAGCCTTTAGCCGACCAGAATTGCGGTCAACCAAAAGTGCTGAACCGATCTTAATAACCAAACGTTTTGCGGAACTTAAGGACGCCACGTCTGGGGCTCCTCCTTAGAGGATTTTAGACGAATGCGATCATCTTCGATTTGTCCACGCACTGCGCGCAATACAGGTGTTAAGCCTTCTTTGCTAACACCAGACATCATCAGAACCTTACCGCCAACAGCCTCTTCGAGGGCAGCGCGTTTTTCTTCGCGTTCTTCAGGTTCCAACGCATCGATTTTATTCAATGCAGTCACGCGTGGCTTATGGGCCAGTTCACCGCCATAAGCTTCGAGTTCATTGATGATTGTGGTGTAGTCCTGAACGACATCCTCTGCCGTGCCATCGATTAAATGGAGCAAAACAGAACAGCGTTCGACATGCCCCAAAAACCGGTCCCCGATACCGCGGCCTTCGTGTGCGCCTTCGATCAGGCCGGGAATATCCGCCATGACAAATTCCGCGTTATCAACCCCCACAACCCCAAGGTTTGGGTGCAAAGTTGTAAACGGATAGCCCGCGATTTTTGGACGCGCGTTTGAGCTCGCGGCTAAGAATGTTGATTTACCGGCATTGGGCAGCCCAAGCAAACCCGCATCAGCAATCAGTTTCAAACGCAGCCAAATGGTACGGTTAATGACTTCTTGTCCGGGGTTGGCGCGGCGCGGTGCCTGGTTTGTTGCACTTTTAAAATGCAAATTCCCAAATCCACCGTTACCGCCTTTGGCCAAGACGATGCGTTGATCGACTTCGGTGATATCCGCAATTACTGTTTCCTGATCTTCATCAAGAATTTCCGTCCCAACGGGCACGCGCAAGACAATATCTGCCCCGTCGTGGCCTGTGCGTTGGTTGCCTTTGCCCGGCTCACCGTTTCCAGCGAAAAAGTGCTGCTGATAGCGAAAATCAATAAGCGTGTTCAATCCTTCGACGGATTGAATGACCACATCGCCGCCACGACCACCGTCGCCCCCATCAGGGCCGCCGTATTCTTTGTGCTTCTCACGCAGAAACGACACGCAGCCGTTCCCTCCGGCACCGGAACGAACATAGACTTTGGCGAGATCAAGAAATTTCATCGGTTGCGGCCTTAAATTGCTGTTGTGTCAGGCGATAGAGTACTATGGGCGCGGCCTCAAGTCTTGCTGCAGATTCTCCGGTACTATCACCCATTTTTTCGAACCCCAAACGCTTCAAAACACAGCCTGAGGCAGGATTGTCGGCAAAATGGTCTGCGACAACCTCTTTCATGTCAAATCGATCAAAACACTCTGACAACAAAAGATGCATCGCTTCGCTGGCAATGCCTGTATTCCAAAGCAAAGGATCAACAAAATATGCACAACTCACTGGGTTTCCACCAATTCCGACCGTTCCAATGACTTTGGTGTCATCCGTGGCGAAACAAATACCAAGCCGAAACCCAAGCTCCTTGCGCCACTTAGACTGTTCGATCCAGTTTAATACCTTATCCGTTGGCCAAGGCGACGTCACCGAAAATAACATCGGTGCAACATCGTCATTGCCCGCAATGCGCTGTAAATCAGGTGCGTCCTGCGCCCTTAGGGGCCGCAGGATCAATCTTTCAGATTGCAAAAGCATATCACATGCCTAGATCAGTTTTTTCAGGTAGGTCCATGTCGGAACATTGGCATTGCGAGAAACACAATGTGTTTCGGCATCTCCAAGATATTCAAATCCGGATTTCGTCAAAACCCGAGCAGAGGCCGGATTATCCTGAAAAACAGATGCAAAAATCGTTTCCGCGCCGTGCGGATTATCCTGCAGCAATGCATTCACGCTGGCTGACGCGTAGCCCATGCCCCAAAACGCCGGCGCAGTCCAATACCCAATTTCAGATTGCTTTCGATCCATCGCAGTTAGCGAAATAACACCAATCACTTCGGAACCACCGCTTTTGCTTGCATCGATAACCCAGACATCTTCGTTCCGGTTTTGATCTGTCGCACGCGTAATAAAAGCGGACGTTGCGCCCGGCGGCAAAGGATGAGGAATAGACGACGTTGTTTCAGCGACACGTTTGTCAGACGTATACATGCGCAACAGTCCCGCATCGGACTGCTGTACAGGACGCAAAATAAAGGTTTCCGCCTGAACAACAGGCTGGGTATTAATTGTCTCAAGTCTCATGCGTTTCCTCCTCCGAAAGGCATAAGGAATGCGGCTAAAATTCTGCTCTAGGCGCATTGTGTAACAATGGGGCGACGGGGGTGACATTTAAAGACACCACAGATCAAATTTTTGAAACCAAACGTGACCTGCGGTATGCCTGACTTCGATGTATAAAAAACAACACTAAAACGCGTGCTGTTTAATATTTAGTTGCCCCAAAACGAAAAAGGGACCGGCAATGCCGATCCCCCTGTTTTTATAACCTTTAACGGGTTCGGCTTACTCAGCGGCCTCCGCCACCGGGAGAACCGAAATAAAGGTGCGGCCCTTAAGGCCTTTGTGGAATTTTACAGCGCCGTCAACAGTCGCAAAGAGTGTGTGATCTTTGCCTTCGCCAACGCCTTCACCTGGCCACCATTTGTTACCGCGCTGACGCACGATGATGTTGCCCGGGATCACGGCTTCGCCGCCATATTTCTTCACGCCAAGGCGGCGACCTGCGGAGTCGCGACCGTTACGGGATGAACCACCAGCTTTTTTATGTGCCATTGTGTCTCTCCTTAACCTTTGACGATTTCTTGAGCCTGAGCGATCCAGCCTTCACGCTCGATCCGGCCTTTGAAGGACAATTTTTCGTCCATCTCAGCAACGTCAGCTTCTGACCAACCTGCGATTTGTGCAAAGGTTGTTACGCCAGCTGCATGCAGTTTTTTCTCAAGTGCCGGGCCAACGCCTGACAATGTCTTAAGATCATCTGCACCTGCTGCCGGAGCAGCCGCTGCTTTTGCTTTCTTTGGTGCCACTTTAGGCGCAGCTGCAGCAACAGCCGCACCAGATACAGAACCTGCACCGATCGCTGCTTTAACACCAGACGCATCTGCACCTTTTTCAAGGATGTCAGTTACGCGAACCAATGTCAGTTGCTGACGGTGGCCTTTGGTGCGCTTTGAGCTGTGCTTACGACGACGCTTTACAAAGTTGATTACTTTTTCGCCTTTGATCTGGTCGATCACGTCGGCTTGAACCGCAGCACCTTCAACGGTTGGTGCGCCAACAGTCGCCCCTACCATCAGAATCTCATTGAATTGTACTTTTTCGCCAGCATCTGCAGCCAGTTTTTCAACGCGCAGAACGTCGCCGCTCTGAACTTTGTACTGCTTGCCGCCGGTTTTTAGAACCGCAAACATTTGCATTTCCTTACGTTTCCGCGTTCTATGGCCCCCAGATCGCCCTGGGCATTTACGCTAATGTAGCGCCTCGAACTGCGCGCCCCTTCGGACGGATTGCAATTAACCGTGTAAGTGAACCCTACACAGATGCGCGCTTATGTGGGGGAACTGCATTTTTGTCAAGCAATATGTCACCTTGTATCAGATCACTGCCAAGACTTCCAAACCCTGATCAGACTGTATAGGACAGTCAAGACAGCAGAATGGAATACCCTATGTTACCGATCAATCCGACCCAGATCCCCGCGCTTTACAAACAGGCACTTGGTTTGCAGCAAAAAGGCAAATCCAACGAGGCCGTCAAGATATACGACACCATTCTGACAACCAACCCAAAAATCGCTGAAGCGCATTTTCAAAAGGGACAGATATTTCTGCACGCGTTGCAGTTTGAATCCGCGACAAAATCATTTTCAAACGCGGTCAAACTAAAGCCCAAAGAACCAGCAATATGGCAAGCCTACTGCGAAGCCTTGATCCGATTTGCTAACCCACAAGCCACCAGCGCTGCATTGAAGATCCTGACATCCTCAGGGCTTCCTACTCAGACGCAAAAGGCAATTGCTGACCGTTTAAAATCCCCGCGCACAAAAACCAAAGTTGACGCGGGTTCTGCCCGGCCAGCCGATCTAAACGCGATTGTCTCCTTCCTTAATGCAGGGAAGTTTTCTGAGGCAGAAAAGAAAACCCAGTCCTTACTGCGCACCAATGGAACATCGCCTGTCTTGTGGAATATGCTCGCTGCCGCCCAAGAGGGGCTTGGCAAAGCAAATGACACGAAGGCCAGCTATAAAAAGGCAATACAACTTAAGCCCGATTATGCGGAGGCCCACCTGAATTACGGGCGTTTCTTACTGGCTATTGGCGATATTTCCAACGCTTTGACATCACTGGAGCAAGCCCGTTCCCTTACCCCGAATGCGCCAGCGGTCTTACTTCAATTGGCAAAAGCTTATCATCGCCGGGAAAAACTGGACGAAGCACATAACCTTATTACACGTGCCGCTACACTTGATGCGAAAAACGCTGACATTTTCCTCACAAGCGCCCAAATCGAAACTCAGCGCCATGATCATGATTTAGCGCTGAAAAGCCTAGAACGTGCTGAAACTCTGGGTGATGTAAGCCAAACCTTGTTTGTGCTGCGCGCCAAAGCCCAAAGCGCGCTTGGCCGCGAAAGCGATGCCTTGGAAAGCATAGAACAGGCCATTCAAATCGCACCGCAAAACATCGCAGCACTGGCAGCGAAAGCGTCGATCTTGCAATCGCATGGCGATTTTGATGCCGCAACACAGGTGTTTGAATACATGTTTGACCTTGCACCTTTGGCCGGGGAACATTTCAGAACCTACAGTGCCTCGCATAAGTTTACGGCCGATGATCCCGTTCTAACACGTATGGAGGCCGCCTACGCTGACCCTGCCCTTACGGATGCGCAACGCATGCAGTTTTGTTTTGCGCTTTCCAAAGCGATGGAAGATCTGAAAGACTATGACCGCGCCTTTCCATATCTTTCTGAAGCCAACACGTTGATGCGGGCAAGCCACCCCTACGATATTGAAACCCGGCGCGTCGAAATCGATATGTTTAAAAAAGCATTTTCTGACTTTGATACAAATACGCCAGCAGATGATAACGCGTCAAACTATGCGCCGATCTTTGTCACCGGTATGCCGCGTTCGGGTACGACACTGATTGAACAAATTTTAGCAAGCCATAGCACGGTTGAAGGTGCGGGTGAAGTTGGTTGGCTGCCACGCAAGGGATATGAAACCTTAATTCCACGGGATGGCAGCACCAGATTGCTCTCGGATATTGCGGATTCTGACCTACGGAAGATCGCGGTCGAATACGAACAGGTTATGAAAACACTACTGCCGGGATCGCAAAAAGCGACCGACAAATCCATTCAAACCTATTTAATGATGGCCTTGGTTTGGCGCGCGCTGCCCAATGCAAAGATCATTGTGGTGCGGCGCGATCCTCGGGATAATTTGCTGTCAATTTATCGCAACCTTTTCCCAGAAGGCACACACCTCTATAGCTACGACCTGCACGACCTCGGCCAATATTATCGAATGTTCGACGAAATGATCAATTTCTGGCGTGAAATTGCGCCCGATCGTTTTTACGAAGTGTGGTATGATGATTTAATCGCCAACCCTGAGGAAGAGTCACGTAAACTCGTTGCCGCAGCGGGATTAACTTGGGAAGATAACTGTCTGAATTTTCATCAAAACAAACGCCGCGTTGATACGTTATCTGTTTATCAAGTACGTCAGCCGATCTACAAATCATCGCTTAAAGCGTGGCAGCGTTATGAAAACGAACTGAAACCATTGTTTGAGAGCCTTGGCGATCTGTGTGAACCGCCAAAGCGGGATTAATTAATCCGCATTCGGAAAGAACAACTGTTCGCCATCACGGGTATATGCACCGATGGCGGACTGACCTGCATCCGACAACATCCAATCAACAAAGACCTGTGCCTGTTCTGATCTCACGTTTGGACATACTTCAGGATTGACCGCTATTATTCCGTATTGATTGAATAAAACAGGATCCCCTTCAAACAGGATTTCATGTGTATTTCTATTACCAAACGCCAACCACGTTGCGCGATCCGTCATTGTGTAGGCGCCCATTGCGACGGCAGCGTTTAATGTTGCCCCCATTCCGGAACCCGTTTCACGGTACCAGTCACCATTATTTTCTTCGGTATCGATACCCGCTACTTCCCACAACGCCCGTTCTTTTTGATGTGTTCCACTTTCATCCCCGCGCGACACAAAGGTTTCGCCTGTTGCCGATATAGAGCTCAACGCAACACTGGCGTTTTCGGCATCGTTCAGATGCGCCGGATCAACCCCAGGTCCTACGATGATAAAATCATTATACATCACATCAAAGCGTTCGGTTCCGTAACCTTCCGCAACGAATTGTTCTTCGGCGGATTTTGCATGAACCAGTAGAACATCGCCATCGCAGTTACGCGCATTGTTCAAGGCTTGTCCTGTTCCCACAGCAACAACACGCGCTTCAATTCCAGATTCTGCTTCGAATTGCGGCAATATCGCGTCATAAAGCCCTGAATTTGCGGTCGAAGTTGTTGACTGGACAACAATGAATGGACCGCAACACGCCATGGTCGCTGTCAAAGAAAAAGCAACGGAAAGTGCGATAGTCCGCATTTCACAAAATCCTAATTAAGGTTGAAGAATAAGTTCACTCGAAAGATAAGCACGCGCGCCATCTGACTTTGGATCTGCAAAGAAAGTTTCAGCGGCGCTATGCTCTGTGACTTGCCCCCGAGATAAGAACGCAACATCGTCAGCCAGACGCCGCGCCTGCGCGCAGTTATGGGTGACCAATATAACTTTCACCCCGGCATGAGCCGTGCGTTTGGTCAATTCCTCGATCGCACTGGTGGCTGCGGGATCAAGGCTTGCGGTGGGCTCATCCAATAACAACAACTGCGGTTTCGCCGCCAGGGCCCGTACCATAGCAAGTCGTTGCTGTTCGCCGCCAGACAGTGCCCGTGCTGGCGCTTCGGATTGCCGTGTTAGATCAGCCAGTACCAATAATTCAGCCAGACGCCCCGGGCGTAATTTGCGCGGCACTTTCGCAAGCTTAAGCGCATGCAATAAATTAGAGCGAACCGACCGCCGCAACAGCACCGGTTTTTGAAACACCAGCGCGGGAAATCTCTGCGTTTCAGGCAAATCGATAGATCCGCCATCCGGTTGCAAAATCCCGGCGATACACTTTAACAAAAGGCTTTTGCCCGCGCCATTAGGACCAATTAACGCCGTTACCCCTGTCGCGTTAAGGCCAAGGTTCACCCCCCTCAGCAAAGGTTGACCATCGCGTTCCAGATAGAGGTTCTGCACCTTAATCCCGTCAGACGTAACGGTTTTGCCCTGGGTATCGTGATCAGGAAACGGAATGATCCTTGGTTCAGCCATAGGCGCGTGCCCTTTGCGTTCCGCGCACGCCCATCAGCGCCGCATTGATCCCAAACGAAAGGATCAACAAAATGATCCCTAACCCCATCGCCATCGCCAATTCCCCCTTGGAGGTTTCTAATGCGATACTGGTCGTCATAACCCGCGTGACGTGATTTATGTTGCCTCCAACGATCATCACAGCGCCCACTTCTGCAAATGCGCGGCCAAGCCCAGCGAGTGTTGCGGTCAACAAACCTGGTCGTGCCTCCCACAGAAGGGTTGCGATGGTTTGGGCGCGGGTCGCACGTAAAGCGCGCAGCGTTTCGCCGTATTCCAACGACAAATCAGACAACACCTGCCGGCTAATGGCAGCGATGATGGGCGTCACAATGATAAACTGCGCCAAAATCATCGCCATTGGCGTGTAGAGCAATTCAAAGACCGCAAACGGCCCAGACTGGCTGAGCGCCATATACAGCCCCAGACCAACAACAACAGGCGGCAGCCCCATGAGCGCACTAACCACGACCGAAAGAATACCCCGCCCCGGAAACCGTCCAATGGCCAAAATAGCACCCAACGGACCGCCAACAAGGACCGCCATCGCGACGGCAGAAAACGTAACCTGCAAGGATAGACCCACGACTTCGTACAGGATCGGATCGCCAGTTACGATCAATCCAAATGCCGTTGAAAATGAATCCGCAAAGGTTTGCACGTCAGAATTACCCGTTTTATGTGCCTTGTATATTCAGGGCTACGGCGTCTCATAGCTATCTGTCAATGCCACGAAACCGCCGGCCTCAGATTTGAGTCGCTTCTCAAAATTAGAGTGTCGTTTATTGCTTTGGTTTGAAGAATTAGTTTTTCGACCAGTCATCGACAGCGTTAAACCGCACTTAATCCCTGTTTAAATCTCAACGCATTGTTTTGGTAGTTTTCGGCCGAAGCCAACAACCCGGCTATGGCCGTTTCATCTAAAGAGCGAACAACTTTACCCGGTGCGCCCACAACAAGAGAACCATCTGGGATTTCCTTGCCTTCCGTGATCAGCGCCCCTGCCCCGATCAAGCAATTTTTGCCAATAACGGCGCCGTTTAAAACAGTGGCCCCCATCCCAATCAAACTACCATTACCTATGGTACATCCATGCAACATCGCTTTGTGACCGATCGTGCAATTCGATCCAATCACCAATGGATAGCCCATGTCAGTATGCAAAACACAGTTCTCTTGTACGTTTGAACCAAGCCCAACAATGATACGTTCGTTATCACCCCGTAAAGTCGCCCCGAACCAAACCGAGGCGCCGGCCAGAACGGAAATCTTACCAATAACATTCGCATCAGGCGCAACCCATGCAGTGTCATCAACATCAGGCGAAAAATCATCCAAACCATATAGTGTCATGGCCGTTCATCAAACTCTTTGTTCAAGGTTCTTACAGTTTCAACCAAATTTGGCTGTTGCGAAATGCGCATACGCTCTGAGGTTACGATGGTTTTCAGTTTTGCCTCAGTTGCGTCCAGATCATCGTTGACCAAAACATAATCATATTCGGGCCAGTGACTGATTTCATCTCGGCTTTTGCGCATCCGATCCTCAATGACCTCAATGCTGTCTTGGCCACGTGAAACCAACCGACGCTCGAGTTCTACAATTGACGGCGGCAGGATGAAAATCGACAGAACGTGCTTGCCAAGTGCTGAATTGCGCACCTGTTGGCCGCCCTGCCAATCCACATCGAACAATACATCGCGTCCGCTGTTTATCGCGTCTTCCACAGGGGCTTTGGGGGAGCCATAGAAATTCCCGAACACTTCGGCATGTTCCAACATGTCTCCATCAGCAACCATCGCTTCAAAAGCGTCACGGGAGCGGAAGAAGTATTCGCGCCCTTCTTCTTCACCTTCACGTGGTGCGCGCGTGGTCGCGGAAACCGAAAACCTAAGCGTATCATCCCACGCCATAAGACGTTTGGCCAAAGTTGATTTACCCGCACCGGACGGGGAACTGAGAATTATTAAGAGGCCGCGCCGCGCTGCTGTCATGATCTATTCCACATTCTGAACTTGTTCGCGCATCTGATCTATCAGCACCTTAAGGTCAAGCCCAAGTGTCGTCAGAGATTTATTCTGAGATTTTGAACAAAGTGTGTTCACTTCACGGTTAAATTCCTGCATCAGAAAATCGAATTTCCGTCCCACAGGACCAGACTTCGCCAGTAAATCACGCGCGGCAACGACGTGCGCTTCTAGACGGTCAAGCTCTTCCGTTATATCAGCCTTAACAACAATCAATGCCAATTCTTGGGCAAGGCGCCCCTCGTCAACGGCATCTGTATTGTCCAAAACACCTGCGAGATTAGCGCGCAGATTTTGCGCCATTTCGTCTTTTCGCTCGACTGCAATTTCATATGCTTTTGCAATCTTGATAGCAACGTTATCAACCTGCGCTGACAGGATTGAATTCAATGCGGCCCCTTCTTGTGCACGCATTTGACAGAAGTCCGCCAACACAGATTCAAAGTCAAAAGTCAGCAATGACAATAGCCCATTTGTGTCGGCATCATCCGACGCCAACTCAAGAACACCGCGTTGAGACAAGACATCAGATGCCGTTGTTTTAGCTAAAGAAAAGCCGTTTTTCGACGCTGCCTCTTCAACTTGAGACAAAATAGCCAAAGTGCGCTCAAGTGCCTGTTCGTTCAAACGGTGTGTTTCTGGTTGTGCCTCACGAGAAAGACGGAGATTCAACGTGACGCTCCCACGACCCAACTGTGCTGTCATGGCCTTGCGCAATGATTGCTCTAATCCCTCAACCCAGTCAGGAACTCGAAGCCTAAGATCCAATCCTTTGGCATTGACGGAACGAATTTCCCAACTCCAATCAAACCCCAATCCATCGCCACGCCCACTTGCGAAGCCGGTCATCGAATTAACCATTTGTGAACTTTTGCCCCCATTTATGCGCAAAGCATGTCATATTAACACTCAGTTAAGGCTTATGGACATAGGGTTAACAAACCACTGCCCTAGGAACAACAGCCATAGATGGGAACGGCTCTCGAAGGGCGGAGAAAACAGATGACGCATTACGGACATAACATCATTTCAATGGTAGACTACCAAGATCTTAATCGCTTTCCTGCTTTGAAGCAGATTGAGGCGTATTGGGAAGGTCTGCGCAATGGTAATGATATTCCAAGCCGCTCTGAAATTGATCCGCGCGGCATTCAACAGCTGCTGGAACACACATTTGTACTCGAGCGCATCGCACCGGGTCTTGCACGGTTTCGTATCGCTGGTATGCATCTCGTTGACTTGATGGGCATGGAAGTTCGTGGAATGCCGCTGTCTGCATTTTTCACACCAGATGCCCGTGCGATTGTTTCAGACGTTCTAGAGCGCGCATTCAGCGGCCCCGAAATCGTTGAGCTGACTCTTTACGCTGAAAAAGGGATCGGCAAACCACCGATGGACGGCAAAATGATCTTTTTGCCATTGAAAAATGACATGGGTGAAGTGAACCGTATATTGGGGGCATTTGTCACCGAAGGCCCAATTGGCCGCGCAGGTCGTCGTTTCCATATTGAAACAACAAAGGCCCGCCACGTTCACGTTGACAGCCACAACGCCGAAGATGTGCCGCAATCCGTAATCGGGTTTGCCGAAGATCACGTAGCATTTGAAGAGAAAAAGCCGGACACAACGCGCCCGGCTCTTCGTTTGGTGAAATCAGACGACTGATTTATCCTGCTTTGGCCTGCATTTCTTTGCGGGCTGAAGACAACTCTTCCGCGATCAAGAAAGCGAGTTCCAGAGATTGGCTCGCGTTGAGGCGCGGATCACACGCAGTGTGGTAACGATCGGATAGGTCTTCTTCGGTCACAGCGCGGACACCACCGGTGCATTCCGTCACATCCTGGCCGGTCATCTCGAAATGAACGCCACCTGGGATCGTGCCTTCAGCTTTGTGAATGCCAAAGAATTCCTGAACTTCGCGCAGAACCGAATCAAATGGGCGGGTTTTATAGCCTGTCGCCGATTTGATGGTGTTGCCATGCATCGGATCACAAGACCAAAGCACATTTGCGCCCTCTTCTTGAACGGTTTTGATCAAGCGCGGTAGGTGATCGCCTACAGAGCCTGCACCAAAACGTGCAATTAGGGTCAAACGCCCAGCTTCGTTTTCTGGATTCAACTTTGCCATCAGAACTTTCAGGTCTTCGGCCGTTGTTGTTGGTCCACATTTCAAACCAATCGGATTTTGAACCCCACTCAGGTATTCAACATGTGCGCCATCAGGCTGACGGGTACGGTCCCCAATCCACAACAGATGGCCAGACCCCGCAACCGGGCGACCTGAAGTCGAATCAATCCGGCAAAGCGCCTCTTCGTATTCCAGCAAAAGTGATTCATGGCTGGTGTAGAAATCAACGGTCTGCAAAGTGTGCGCACGATCGCTATCAACACCGGCCGCTTTCATAAAGTCGAGCGCGTCAGAAATACGGTCCGCCATATCGCGGTATTTCGCAGCATTATCGCCTTTGGTGAATCCCATGGTCCAGCTGTGAACTTGATGAACATCTGCATACCCACCAGTGGAAAATGCACGCAAAAGGTTCAAAGTCGCCGCAGATTGCGTATAAGCTTGCAACATTTTTGCAGGATCAGGGCTGCGCGCACCTTCGGTGAAATCGAGTTCATTGATGATGTCGCCGCGGTAGCTTGGCAGTTCGATTCCATCTTTAGTTTCTGTCGGTGCAGAACGTGGTTTTGCAAATTGTCCGGCCATACGGCCAACTTTGACCACTGGCACTTTGGCGCCATAGGTCAAAACCATCGCCATTTGCAGCATCACTTTGAACGTATCGCGAATCGCATCAGCTGAAAAATCGCTGAAACTTTCGGCACAATCGCCGCCTTGCAATAGGAACGCTTCGCCGCGAGAAGCCGCAGCCAATTGCGCCTTAAGTGTCCGTGTTTCCCCCGCAAAAACGAGCGGAGGATACTTTGCAAGCTGTGCCTCTACAGCATTCAGTGCTACCTCGTCCGTATAGACGGGCATCTGAATCCTAGGCTTGTTGCGCCAGTCAGATTTGTTCCAGACCCGTGTCATCGTCTTTGCTCCAATAAGAATAATTTAGAGTTTGCCTTATATCGACGTTTTTAGGGGCTTGCCAACAGAAGAAATCCAGCGCAAATGCGCGCAGCGATATATGATATGATAATCAGCACGAACTTCTTGATCTGAGTCTTCAAACCTGCTTCGCTCTTTTCAGCCACCGAAAGGTCATGCCAATGCAACAAAATCGCAAACTCGTGGATATCGATCCTCCTGAAGGCAAGCCGCACCGGTTTGTGTTTCTGTTGTTGCACAATTTCACGATGCTTTCCTTTGCGAGCGCAATTGAGCCTCTGCGTCTGGCCAACCAAGCTGCCGATCAAACACTCTATGAATGGGTGCTTGCAGGTGAAGGCGGCGAAGAAGTCCTATGTTCGAACAACGCGACCTTCAAACTTCATTTAGGTTTAGAAGAAGTCCGGCGTGATGATATCATATTGGTGTGTGGTGGCATCGAAATCCAACAGGCCTCTACGCCTGCTGTTCTCAATTGGCTGCGCAAGCAATCCCGACACGGCGTTGTCATCGGTGGATTGTGCACGGCCGCCTACACACTGGCACGCGCGGGTTTACTCGATTCAAAACGCGCAACAATCCACTGGGAAAACCAAGACAGTTTTGCGGAAGAATTCGATGAAGTTAACCTGACCAAATCGGTGTTCGTCATGGATGGAAAACGCTACACAACAGCCGGTGGCACTTCTTCTATTGATTTGATGCTCAAGCTAATTGCCGATCATCACAACGAAGATTTGGCCAATGCCGTCGCTGATCAGTTGATTTATTCGTCTATTCGTACAGATCAGGATACCCAAAGACTGTCTGTTCCGTCGCGTATCGGCGTGCGCCATCCAAAGTTGTCGACAGTCATCCAACTTATGGAACAAAATATCGAAGAACCTATTTCGCCATCCACCTTGGCGAAAGACGTAGGTATGTCGACGCGACAACTTGAACGCCTGTTCCGTCGCTATCTCAACCGTAGTCCAAAACGTTATTATATGGAGCTAAGGCTGCAAAAGGCGCGCAATCTTTTGATGCAAACGGATATGAGCGTTATCAACGTCGCTTTGGCCTGTGGTTTTGCGTCGCCGTCGCATTTTTCCAAATGCTACCGGTCACATTATAACACCACCCCGTACCGGGAACGCGGTTCACAATCTACACGGCTGTCAATCTAAAGAACCTGTGGTGTACTTACGTACACTACAGTAATTCAATTCGTCGAATT
The DNA here is from genome assembly GCF_011326755.1 of Cochlodiniinecator piscidefendens. Lineage (GTDB taxonomy): Bacteria > Pseudomonadota > Alphaproteobacteria > Rhodobacterales > Rhodobacteraceae > Cochlodiniinecator > Cochlodiniinecator piscidefendens. The sequence continues at coordinate 336,301 of NZ_JAAOIE010000001.1, forward strand.
CGGGATAAAAAAATCGGCTAGAATCGGTATTTCACATTCTTTAAATCACCATCCTATTGGAACAAAATTTCAAAAATCCCCCATATTACAATGCGATAAAGAACATCGTTGGCGATTCTATCTTTCCCGGTTTCCCTTTTTGCGAATCGTCATTAAGGTGAGCGCAGAAAAACCAATATGGGAGAGAAAATAATGAAAAAAATGCTCATGGCGACCGCAGCAACCGCACTATTGGCGGGAACAGCTTCTGCAGACGACGTCAAACTCGGCATCCTCATCGGCTTCACCGGTCCAATTGAATCACTTGCAACCCACATGGGCGCAGGCGCAGAGCTTGCGATCTCTGAAGTAAACGCTGCTGGTGGTATTTTAGACGGTACAAACGTTGCTGGCGTACGCGCTGATACAGGTTGTATCGACAACGGCTTATCCACATCAAACGCTGAACGTCTGATTTCTGCTGAAGGCGTTTCTGGCCTGATCGGTGGCGACTGTTCTGGTGTGACTGGTGCGATTTTGCAAAACGTCGCAATTCCAAACGGCATGGTTATGATTTCACCGTCAGCAACTTCGCCCGCTCTATCAACCGTAGAAGACCAAGGCCTTTTCTTCCGCACAGCACCATCTGATGCGCGTGAAGGTCAGGTTATGGCTGAAATCCTAATGGATCGCGGTTTCCAATCTGTTGCATTGACCTACACAAACAACGACTACGGCAAAGGTTTGGCTGACGCATTCCAAGCTGCTTACGAAGCGGCTGGCGGTTCTGTCACCATCAATGCTGCACACGAAGATGGCAAAGCAGACTATTCAGCTGAGGTTGGCGCGCTTGCATCTGCAGGCGGCGATATTCTTGTTGTTGCTGGTTACCTTGACCAAGGTGGTCTTGGCATCATCAATGCTTCGCTTGACTCTGGCGCGTTCGAACAATTTGTTCTGCCGGGTGGCATGATCGGTGACTCTCTGCCAGAAAATGTTGGCCCAGACCTTAATGGTTCATTTGGTCAAATCGCTGGCGCACCTGGTCGCGGTTCTGAAACTATGGCTGCTTTCGGCGAAGAGCATGGTTTTGAAGGCACCTCACCTTACGCACCAGAAAGCTATGACGCAGCAGCATTGTTCATGCTTGCAATGGAAGCATCAGGTTCATCTGATCCAGCTGATTACGTTGGTGAAATCCTGAACGTTGCAAACGCACCAGGCGAAGAAATCTACCCAGGTGAACTCGCAAAAGCATTGGACATCCTGCGTGCCGGTGGTGAAATCGATTACGTTGGTGGTTCTGCTGTTGAATTGATCGGTGGCGGCGAAAGCGCTGGTTCTTACCGTGAAATCGAAGTGCAAGACGGCGCAAACACAACCGTACGTTTCCGCTAAGTTCTGAAACACAAACGCAAGCAGCCCGGGCAGGTTCCCGGGCTGTTTTCATAAGAAGGGTCAAAAAAATGATCCACCAAACAAGGGGAAGTGGGACATGATCGTCGTTGACGGATTGGTCAAAAAGTTTGGCGGCTTCCACGCTGTTGATGGGGCATCGCTCTCTATCGAAAAAGGTACGATTACGGGGCTTATTGGCCCGAATGGCGCCGGGAAAACCACATTATTCAACGTGATTGCCGGGGTTCATAGCCCAACGGCAGGACGTGTAACCATGCAAGGCGAAGACATTACCGGTCTGCCGCCGCATGAACTATTTCATAAGGGCCTCCTGCGAACATTTCAGATCGCGCATGAATTTAGCTCAATGACATGCCGTGAAAATCTAATGATGGTTCCAGGCGGTCAATCCGGCGAAACGCTGTGGAATACATGGTTTGGACGCAAACGCATCGCTGAAGAAGAACGGGCGTTGCGCGCGAAAGCGGACGAAGTACTTGAGTTTTTGACAATCGAACATTTGTCAGAACAACGCGCGGGTGAAATCTCAGGCGGTCAGAAAAAGCTGCTCGAACTAGGGCGTACCATGATGGTCGACGCCAAGATCGTATTCTTGGATGAGGTTGGCGCAGGTGTGAACCGCACATTGCTAAACACTATTGGCGACGCGATTGTACGCCTCAACAAAGAACGTGATTACACCTTTGTTGTGATTGAACATGACATGGATTTCATCGGCCGCATTTGCGATCCCGTTATCTGTATGGCAGAGGGCAAGGTCCTGGCCGAAGGCACGCTGGATGAAATCAAAGCCAACGAACAGGTCATCGAAGCCTATCTGGGCACTGGCCTCAAAAACAAAGTGAAAGAGGAGACAGGCGCATGAGCGAACCTTTCCTCATCGGGGATAAAATGACCGGGGGCTACGGTAAGGGCCCTGATATTCTCCATGATTGTACACTTGCTGTAAACAAAGGCGAAATCGCTGTGATTGTCGGGCCAAATGGCGCTGGAAAATCCACAGCGATGAAGGCCGTTTTCGGTATGTTAAACGTCCATACAGGCGCTGTGCGTTTGAATGGCGAAGACATAACAAAGCTTTCGCCTCAGGCACGCGTTGCCAAAGGCATGGGGTTTGTGCCGCAAACCTCTAACATTTTCACATCAATGACCGTTGAAGAAAACCTAGAGATGGGTGCCTTCCTACGCGAAGACGGCATGGAAGAAACCATGCAACAGGTTTATGATCTGTTTCCTATTCTAAAGGAAAAACGCCTTCAGGCCGCGGGTGAGCTTTCGGGTGGCCAGCGTCAACAGGTTGCGGTTGGTCGCGCTTTGATGACCAAACCAACGGTGCTGATGCTAGATGAACCCACAGCAGGCGTTTCACCTATTGTGATGGATGAACTTTTTGATCGTATTATAGAAGTGGCCCGTACTGGGATCTCAATTTTGATGGTCGAACAAAACGCAAGGCAAGCACTTGAAATCGCGGATAAAGGTTATGTTCTCGTGCAAGGTGCCAATCGCTTCACCGACACCGGACAGGCCCTACTGGCCGACCCCGAAGTCCGCAAATCTTTCTTGGGGGGTTAAGAGATGGATCTTTTAAACGCATTTATCGCGCTATCAAACTTCGTTCTCATCCCCGGCATTGCATATGGCAGCCAACTCGCGCTTGGTGCGCTTGGGGTTACGTTAATCTACGGCATCTTGCGCTTTTCCAACTTTGCGCACGGCGACACGATGGCCTTTGGCGCAATGGCAACAATCATGGTCACATGGTTGCTTCAGTCTTGGGGTATTTCACTTGGGCCACTTCCAACAGCACTGCTCGCCCTGCCCTTTGGTATCGCGTTTACTGCGCTGTTATTGTTGGGGACAGACCGGGTAATTTATCGGTTTTACCGCACCCAAAAATCTCCGCCAGTGATTTTCTTAATCGTGTCATTGGGCGTCATGTTCATCATGAACGGCCTTGTGCGCTTCATCATTGGGCCTGGTGATCAACGTTTTGCAGATGGCGAACGCTTCATCATCAGAGCTCGTGAATTCAAAGCGTGGACCGGATTGTCCGAAGGTCTGGCCTTTAAAACATCGCAAGGCATCACCGTCATCACCGCAGTGATCGTGGTTGCATGGTTGTTTTGGTTCCTGAACAAAACACGCACCGGTAAATCTATGCGCGCGTTTTCTGACAACGAAGATCTGGCGTTGCTGTCCGGGATTAATCCCGAACGTGTCGTGACCATTACGTGGATCTTGGTGGCGGCTTTGGCGACAATCGCGGGTGTACTGTATGGTCTGGACAAAGGGTTTAAACCTTTCACCTACTTCCAACTCTTGCTGCCCATCTTTGCGGCGGCCATTGTTGGCGGATTGGGGAATCCGCTTGGTGCGATCACCGGCGGGTTTGTCATCGCGTTTTCCGAAGTCACAATCACTTATGCCTTTAAAAAGGTGCTGACTTACATCCTACCGGACAGTTTGGATCCAACTGGGCTCGTGCAGCTTTTATCCACCGATTACAAATTCGCGGTGTCATTTGTTATTCTGATCATCGTGTTGCTGTTTAAACCAACCGGCCTGTTCAAAGGAAAAGCGCTATGACTGTAAACATGAAAAATATCTCTTTGTTTGCGCTTGTTGGTGTTTTGATCATCGGCGCAGGCATTATCCAAGGGGCAAACACTGCTCTGCTCATCCTTAACTTTGGTCTCATTTCCGCAATCATGTCCTTAGGGGTGAACCTGCAATGGGGCCTCGCTGGGCTGTTGAATGTCGGAGTTATGGGGTTCGTTGCCTTGGGCGGTTTGGCCGCTGTATTGGTTTCGATGCCGACAACTTACGATGCATGGTCTGCGGGCGGTGGACGTATGATCGTGGCCTTATTGGTTGGGCTCGGTGCAATTATTGCCACTGTTTTTGCCTATAAAAAGCTACCCGCTGGTAAAACCCGCACACTTGCGATCCTTGTTCTATTGATTGCTGGGTTTTTCTTATTCCGTAGTTTATTTGACGCGGCCGTCACAGAAATTGAACGCGTCAATCCGGCGGGAACGGGATATCTAGGTGGTTTGGGCTTGCCTGTGATTATCTCATGGCCTGTTGGTGGTTTGCTTGCCGCTGGTGCTGCGTGGGTTATTGGTAAAGTCGCGCTTGGGCTTCGGTCTGATTATCTGGCGATTGCAACGCTTGGCATTGCAGAAATCATTATCTCTTTGCTGAAAAACGAAGATTGGCTAAGCCGTGGCGTTAAAAACGTCGTGGGTATTCCACGCCCGGTCCCTTACGAAGTTGACCTTCAAGCATCGCAAGCATTCATCGACACTGCAGCCAGCATTGGGTTTGAACCTGTTCTAGCCTCTACCCTGTTTGTTAAACTGTGTTATGCGGCATTGTTTACGACAGTTCTGTTGATCTTACTTTGGTTGTCTCAAATGGCGCTCAACTCCCCTTGGGGGCGCATGATGCGTGCTATTCGTGATAATGAAGTGTCTTCTCAAGCGATGGGTAAAAACATCACGGCACGTCACCTGCAGATTTTTATTCTCGGTTCCGCCATTTGCGGTATTGCTGGCGCCATGATGACGACACTTGATAGTCAGCTCACCCCGACAGCGTACCAGCCATTGCGTTTCACCTTTCTCGTTTGGGTGATGGTCATTGTCGGTGGGTCAGGTAACAACTGGGGTTCGGTTCTCGGCGGGTTCCTCATTTGGTTCCTTTGGGTCGAAGTAGAACCCATGGGCGCTGCACTGATGAATTTGATCACTGCACCAATGGCTGATGGTTACTGGCTAAAGGATCATTTGCTTGAATCAGTTGCCCATATGCGACTTTTGACTATGGGGATTATTTTAATCGTGGTCCTCAGGTTTAGTCCCAAAGGCCTGATCCCAGAAAAATAACTTCAAAACCCCCGCCTTTTTGGTGGGGGTTTTTCGTTGAGACACAGCGTCACGCTTTACAGAGCCTATAGACATTCGTTATCTGAACATGCGTTCAATTAAAGGGCTATGTGATGCAAATACAAACGACCAAAGCAATTATCACCGGTGGTGCCTCTGGTTTAGGCGAGGCCACAGCGCGTGTTCTTCGCGCTGCTGGGGCCGAAATCACGCTATTGGATCGCGACGCCACGCGTGGGCCTCTGGTCGCCTCAGAAATAGGTGGGCATTTTGTTGAAACAGATGTCACAGACGAACAATCCGTAGCGACCGCGATAGAAAAAGCTTCTGGCGCAATGAGCGGATTAAATGCCTGTATCAATTGCGCAGGTATCGCGACAGGTGAAAAAACCGTCGGGCGCAACGGTGCGCACGCATTGGATAGTTTTCAACGCACTATAAATATCAATTTGGTCGGTAGTTTTAACGTCTTACGACTTGCTGCGGCGCAGATGGCCAACAACACCCCCAACGAGGACGGCGAACGCGGCGTGATCGTCAACACAGCGTCTATTGCTGCTTTTGACGGGCAAAAAGGTCAGGCCGCCTATGGTGCCTCTAAGGCAGGCATAGCGGGCCTAACACTTCCGGTTGCTCGTGACCTAAGTTCAATTGGAGTGCGGATCATGGCCATCGCGCCGGGAATTTTCCTAACCCCCATGTTAGAAGGTTTGGGGCAGGACATTATAGACGGCCTGTCAGCGGATGTGACCTTTCCAAAACGGTTGGGTAAACCATCTGAATTTGCACGCTTGGCCCAGTTCATCATCGAAAGCCCCTACCTCAACGGCGAAGTCATTCGCATTGATGGCGCACTTAGAATGCAATGAAAAGCGGGACTTAGGCCCCTGCTTTCTCTTCGAGCATCATCCACTCTTCCTCAGCGTCCGACAGAGCCGCATGGCGTTCTACCAATGCATCAGAGCCTTTTTGAAACTTCACCGGTTCTTTGGTGAACATATCAGGGTCGGATAAGAACACCTCAAGCTTGGCAATCTCAGCCTCTAGGCGTTCGATCACGGCTGGCAGTTCTTCCAATCGATGTTTTTCGGTAAACGATAACCCTGTCTCAACAGGCCTTTCAGCTTTTAGCATATCTGATTTTTTTGCTTTGGGTTTCGCTTTTTCTTCGGCTTTCTCAACGACACCGCGTTGGATCTGATAATCACTCCAGCCCCCGGCATAGGTCGTCGCAATTCCATTGCCTTCCATCGCGATGGTTTTTTCCGCGACCCGATCTAAGAAGTCCCGATCGTGGCTGACCAATAGAACTGTACCGTCATATTCGCCCAATATGTCTTGCAACAAATCCAATGTTTCCACATCGAGATCGTTGGTCGGCTCATCCAAGATCAAAACATTTGATGGTTTAGCCATCAGTTTTGAAAGTAAAAGCCGGGCTTTTTCACCACCAGACAAAGATCGAACCGGCGCACGCGCCTGTGCTTCGTCAAATAGGAACTCTTTTAGATAGCCAACCACATGGCGGGGCATACCGCGCACCATGATTTGGTCGGCTTTACCTGAAACGCCCAGCTCTGGGTCGCTCGCTAAGCTGTCCCAAAGGGTCATATCCGGATCAAGCTGCGCGCGATTCTGATCAAACACAGCCAATTCAAGGTTGGTGCCCAGTTGAATAGAACCACTGTCAGGCGTTTCTTGGCCGATCAGCATTTTCAGCAATGTGGTTTTGCCAGCACCATTGGGGCCAACAAATGCGATACGATCCCCGCGTAACACGCGCAGAGAAAACGGATTTAGGATCGTTTTATCGCCGTAGGACTTTGAAATATCCACCGCTTCGATCACACGCTTGCCTGATTTGCTTCCACTTTCCATCGCCATTGCGGCCGTGCCTTGGCGTTTAATTTGTGCGGCGCGGTCGGCCTTCATTTCATGCAATGCACGCAAGCGGCCTTGGTTACGTTTCCGACGTGCTGAAATGCCCTCAACAGCCCACCGTGCCTCGGCTTTGATCTTGCGGTTTAGCTTGTGACGTTGTTCGTCTTCTTCTTCCCAGGTCTTATCACGCCAAGCCTCAAAAGCGGCGAAGCCTTTCTCCTGACGCTTTACAGAACCTCTATCAATCCAAAGGGTTGCACGCGTAAGTTCATTTAAGAATGCCCTATCGTGACTGATCAACACATAGGCCGCGCGCGTTTCTTTAAGCTCGCGTTCGAGCCAACCAATGGCTTCGATATCTAAGTGGTTGGTCGGTTCGTCTAACAGCATCAGTTCAGGCGCTTCGGCCAAGAGTTTCGCCAATGCCGCGCGGCGGCGTTCCCCACCTGAGGCCGTATCGACCGGCGTATCTGGATTAAACTTCAGCCCTTCGGCCACCATCGCCACCTTATAAGACTCAGATGCGTCAAGCCCGCTCGCTGCGAAATCGCCAAGGGTTGCAAAGGCCGATAAATCTGGATCTTGATCCATATAACCAACGCTAATTCCGGGTGGCACAACACGTTGCCCGCTGTCAGCTTCGACCAGCGCGGCCATCACCTTCATCAAGGTGGATTTTCCTGACCCGTTACGTCCAACCAAAGCGACACGGTCGCCCTGTTGCACCACGAGATCTAGGTTTGCAAAAATCGGATCACCCCCAAAGGTGAGCGCGATATCGGAGAGTTGAAGTAAAGGTATACGTGCCATGGCCTCGGGCTATCTGCCCCATCGACGAAGGTCAATCCTTAACCCGAAATCACGCGTAATAGACGTTTACGGCCTTCTGAAATTCCAGCCACCTCTAGACCCGTAAAAACATGTAACGTGTTCAAATCACGATCAATAACAGCGTGATCGCTCACCCACCCCCCCATCATCAGATAGGTGCGCAACAATTGCGGCAATTCTAACAAAGCCTTTTTAGGATCGTAAGAGGTGTTTGAAACCTTTGAAAACTCATAAATTTCTTTGGCTCTTACGGTGGGTTGTTTCATTTCGGGTGCAAGGTGCTTTCGCGTAAGCAAACCAAAAGCATTTTGATAGACAACCGGATCTGTGCCTGTGAACGAAGTGCATCCAAACATGAATTTGATATCGTGTTCATCCACAATGCTAGTCAATGTGGCCCATGCCATGCGCAGCACATCAGGATCAGACACACTTGGATCGATGCAAAACCGGCCAAGCTCAAGCATTGGAGCATTAAAGTCAGATGAACGAGGCAAACCGTAGAACTGGGCACAGTATCCCCTGTTCAATTCAGTTTCGGTTTTCACAATCTGAATTCGAAAACACCCGACTAACTCAGCAGAATAACTGTCTTCGATCAGAACGTGTTTGAAAATAACGTCGAAATCATCCGCATCGGTGGCATAATTAGAATCATAAAAAACGCGCGCGCGCAAACGCTGCGCTTTTAACAAGTCTTCATCATTTTGCGCATAGCGACTTACATATCGGCCAGCCAAAATTGACACATCTTTGCCTTTTGTAATTGATGCCCGCCCAAACAGGCACCCAGTTTACAATGCGTAATATACGCCAATCCGCGCCAAAAACACAGTAGCAGTTCTATTTTTAATTTAAGAACTGGCTCGCATCCAGCACACCAAAGTTCCCAAGGAGCTGCTGCAAGAATGAAACGCCTTCGATGTTGCTATCGGTGACACGTCTGGAAAGCACCACAACATTTCCGTCTTCTAATCCGAAGCGCTCGATATTCTGAACGACTCCATCGGAATCAAACGAAACGGCAAGAACTTCGCGTTCAATTTCAACAGGCGCGCGCCAAGCAAGATGTTGCCAACGGCTTTGCACATAATACCAACCGCTTCCGGCAAGAATACCTGCAGCAGTGGGGCGGCCAATCGATTCAGCTACGCTATCTTGGGTATCAACGCCAATAATTACGTTATCCAAATCCTCATCAAGAGGCACGTAACCGTGATTGCGATAGGTCGATGTACAAGACGCAAGCGCCAATACAGCAGCCAATACGACGCCTTTTTTCCAATGGTTACGACCTACTATCATATCTCGACCTCTTGCCATGCCTTGCATTGCCTCGTATCCGACTTACAGAATGAATGAGCTCTATTCAAGAAAGGAAGCGCACGCATCATGTCCAAAGCACCTGCACCCGCTATGACTCACCCTTTGCGTGTGGCGGATCTTCCGACACGCAAACCCACACGTTTTTCGCTGACACCCTCATCTGCTGAACTGAAAATGATCGCAGCACAGCTTGGATTGCTTGATCTGCGCAAATTGCGTTTTGAGGGCACGTTAGCAGCCAAAGGTAAATCAGATTGGCAATTGAACGCCGCACTCGGGGCAACGGTTGTGCAGTCTTGTAGTGTAACGCTAGATCCGGTCACCACGCGTATTGATGAAGATACCGTTCGCAACTACGCAACATCTTTGCCCGAGTATGAAGAAGCCAGCGAAACTGAAATGCCAGATGATGACAACCTCGATCTTTTGCCCGCAACAATTGATCTAGCGGAAGTCATGTTGGAAGCGCTGTCAATTGCGCTCCCGCTTTATCCCAGATCAGAAAATGCCGCTCTGGGAGAGGCCGTTTTTACCGAAGAAGGCACCGCCCCCATGCGTGACGAAGATACCCGTCCTTTTGCAGGTCTCGCGGCCCTACGTGACAAACTACAAAAAGACGATTAGGAAGAGTAAAGAAAGCACTTGCGTTGGTTGGGAATTGCACTATGTTCCCGGCCTCATTGAGATCACTGGGATTGCAGAGTCGTATCATACCGATACCTAGGCAAAACCCAAAGAAAACTGGGGCTTAGCTAAAACAGCCCCCTTGAATACTGAGGTTGTGACATGGCTGTCCCACAGAATAAAATCACGAAGTCGCGCCGCAACATGCGCCGTTCACACGATGCTTTGGTTGCGGGTAACCCTGCTGAATGCCCAAGCTGCGGCGAGTTGAAGCGCCCTCACCACGTTTGTGGTGCATGTGGCCACTACGCTGATCGCGAAGTTGTTGCGATGGCAAATGAGGTTGATTTGGACGACGAAGACGCGGCATAAGCCTGCGTCTCGTTGCGCCCGGCATGACGACGGCGAATACCCCTCAGAACGGCTCGGGTGCAGCGCGCACCATCATCTCAGTTGATGCGATGGGATCAGATCGTGGACCGGCGGCAGTAGTCGCCGGTATTGCCTTGTCTGCGGATAAAAACCCAGACATCGGGTTTATCGTTCACGGCGATAAAAATGTATTGCTTCCCCTCATTCGCAAACGCAAAGGCCTAGAGGCTGTTTGCGAAATCCGTCACACCGAAGACGTTGTGACCATGGACGCAAAACCCAGTCACGTTATGCGTCACGGTAAAGCCACATCTATGTGGTCAACCATCGATGCTGTGCGCAACGGCGAGGCCACTGTCGCGGTGTCCTGCGGAAACACCGGTGCCCTTATGGCCGTTTCCATGATTCGCCTGCGAAAACTCGAAGGTATCAATCGCCCTGCCATCGCCTGCCTATGGCCATCGCGTAATCCTGGTGGCTTTAATGTCATGTTGGATGTGGGTGCAGATATTCGAGCTGATGAAGAAGATTTACTGCAATACGCGCTGATGGGGGCGTCTTATGCCCGCAACGGTCTCGGCCTTGAGCGTCCTCGCATTGGATTGCTGAATGTCGGAACCGAAGAACATAAAGGACGCGCAGAGCTGAAAGTCGCCAGCGATATGATCGCTGAAATGGCCGACACAGCGCAGTTCGAATATGTCGGCTTTGTCGAAGGCGGAGACATCCCAAGTGATCGCGTCGATGTCATCGTAACCGATGGCTTCACCGGCAACATCGCCCTTAAAACCGCCGAAGGAATTGCTGGACTTATCAGTCAGTTCCTGCGCGAAGCTTTTAAACATACTTTCTTGTCGCGTATCGCCGCTGTGCTTGCTCTGACATCTCTAAAGCGACTGCAAAAACGCACCGACCCTCGCAGGGTCAATGGTGGCGTGTTTCTCGGGTTGAACGGGACCGTTGTGAAATCACATGGCTCTGCTGATGCAACCGGTGTTTCAGCCGCGATCAAACTGGCTTACACTTTGGCGCAAAAAGGTTTTTCAGAGAAACTGGCCGCGCGGGTTGCATCTGCGCACAGCGCACGACAAGATGGCACAATCACAGACCAAAAGGACGGATCTTCCGTATGACACTTCGCGCCGTCGTCAAGGGCGTTGGGCATTATTTGCCTGAACGTATCGTTCCGAATTCAGAATTCGAAGCGACAATAGACACCAGCGATGCATGGATTCGCTCCCGTTCAGGTATTGAACGTCGCCATTTTGCCGCCGAAGGTGAAACAACTTCGATGCTGGCCACCAATGCCGCCCAAGCTGCATTGAAGGACGCCGGTCTGGTTGCAGATGATATCGACGCAATAGTTGTAGCGACATCAACCGCAGATCTGACGTTCCCCTCAGCAGCGACAATGGTTCAAGGTGCACTTGGCATGACCAAAGGCTTTGCCTTTGACGTTCAGGCTGTGTGCGCAGGGTTTGTCTTTGCGCTTACAAATGCGAACGCATTGATCGTGTCAGGCCAAGCAAAACGCGCGCTGGTTATCGGTGCGGAAACGTTTAGCCGCATTATGGATTGGGAAGATCGCACAACCTCCGTTTTGTTTGGGGACGGCGCCGGTGCACTCGTGTTGGAAGCTGTTGAAAGCGATGGCACAACAGACGACCGCGGCGTGTTGTCAACTGACCTCAATTCAGACGGTCGTTACAAAGATTTGCTTTATGTGGATGGTGGAGTTTCGACCCATACAACCGGTCATTTACGTATGCAAGGCAAAGAGGTTTTCCGCCACGCCGTTGAAAAATTGGCAAAAACAGCCAACACCGCGCTGGAAAAGGTTGGACTAACCAGCGAAGATGTCGATTGGATTGTTCCACATCAAGCAAATATCCGGATCATCGCAGGCACCGCGAAGAAAATGGGCTTACCGATGGACCGTGTCGTTGTCACGGTTCAAGATCACGGCAACACTTCTGCAGCATCGATTCCTCTGGCGTTGTCCGTTGGAAAAGCAAATGGGCAGATCAAAGAGGGTGATTTGGTCGTGACCGAAGCCATTGGTGGCGGTTTAGCATGGGGTTCGGTGGTTATTCGCTGGTAAAAGGCGTTTTAACGACGGGTTCCAAGCTGTTGATATTGACTCGGAAAAACCTCTCCGACTATTCTGTTCTGCAAAACCGGAGGGACCAGCATGACCAATAAGACCCTAACACGCATGGATCTGAGCGAAGCCGTGTTCCGAGAAGTCGGATTGTCACGTAATGAATCTGCGGAACTTGTTGAGAGCGTCCTGCTGCATGTTTCAGATGCTCTGGTTTCAGGGGAATCCGTTAAAATTTCATCTTTTGGTACCTTCAGTGTTCGTGACAAAGCGGCCCGCGTTGGCCGCAACCCAAAAACCGGTGAGGAAGTTCCGATCACACCGCGTCGGGTCATGACGTTCCGCCCGTCACATCTGATGAAAGACCGCGTTGCCGACGGCAACAAAGGTTAATTCAGGGCATTTCAAAACATGGGAAGTAAATCCGCTGACGCGTTTCGTACAATCCGCGAGGTTGCTGAGTGGATCGATACACCAGCGCATGTTCTACGGTTTTGGGAAAGCAAATTTACCCAAATTAAACCGGTAAAACGCGCAGGAGGACGGCGTTACTATCGCCCAGCCGATATGCTACTTATTGGTGGTATTAAAAAGCTGCTGCACGACGATGGCATGACCATCAAAGGCGTACAAAAAATCTTACAATCCGAGGGGCCAAAAGGCGTTGCCGCGCATTCTCAACCCTTGGAGGGTAACTTTGATGGTGCTGAAATAGAATCTATTGATGTAGCACCAATGCCAGAAGCAACAACACCCGCCCCAACCGCACATCCTGAAGTCTTAGAAACCGCTGATACTGCTGAGGATGTGACACCAGATGTCGAAACGGCGGCACCGGAACCGATCATTGAAGCGGAACCAATAGAAGAATCCGTGACCGATGCAGAGGTTGAAGTGGAAATCGACGCTCCGCCTACGCTGAAAACCGAACCCGTTTCTGAACCCGAGACCTCCTTACATTCAGAAGAACAGTCGCTTGAAGAGGTTCTACCCGAGCCTTCACCTAACAATGCGCCAGAAATCGCGGATTTAGCAGAACCGGCAGAGGTAGAAGCCCAAAATCCTGAACCTACTGAGCCCGTTCAGGTGGAACTCTTTGAGGAAGCCGTTGAAACAACTTCGACAGAAACCGACGTTATCGATGCTTCGCTTCCAGAAGGTATAGATGAACCAGAAACGCATGATGTCACTGTATCGGACGACACAGCCCCGAAGGTTATAATCGCGGCATCAGTACCCAACGACCCTGCCGATGATGCTTTACTTCCTGACGCCACAAGTTTGATAACACAGATGAATTCTGCAAAATCCGAACTTAATGCTTCGCAGATTGAGAAATTGCAGTCTGTTCATAAAGTGTTGGCTTCGCTCAAAACGCGCATGGCAGAGAACGCACAAAAATGAACGGCAAAAACAACGTTTTCAGGCTTGCGCCCCGACATAAAACCAGTATGAAGGTCGCAGTTCGGGCTATGGCGCAGCCTGGTAGCGCGTCCGTCTGGGGGACGGAAGGTCGCAGGTTCGAGTCCTGCTAGCCCGACCAAATACAACAACCGCCCATGCCTTTTGGTATCGGGCGGTTTTGTTTAACCGAAGAACGAACAGCTAAGGATACATTGGATATGCATGGGGTTCTACCGAATCAAACGCTGGCTGATATGATCCAATCTGGGGTTATCGGGGCTACACCCGCTATTACTCCAGAACAAATTCAACCCGCTAGTCTCGACCTTAGATTAGGCAAAGTAGCCTATCGCGTTCGTGCCTCGTTTTTGACGGGCGCAGGTGTGAGCGTTGCTGATCGGTTAAACGAATTTGAAATGCACCGGATAGATTTGACCGAAGGTGCGGTTCTCGAAAAGGGCGCGGTATATGTCGTGCCATTGATGGAACACCTCAATCTACCTGACGGAATACAAGCCGTCGCCAATGCCAAAAGCTCGACCGGACGGCTCGACCTTCTGACCCGCACCATAACGGATGGTGGTGTTGAATTTGATCGCATCTCTTCCGGGTATAGCGGTCCTTTGTATGCGGAAATTTGCCCCCGCTCCTTTTCTGTGCTTGTACGCCCTGGTATGCGGCTGAATCAAATTCGGTTTCGTCAAGGTCAGGCTGTTCTAACAGATGACGAATTGCGCCAGCGTCACGCCTCTGTCGGTTTGGTTTCCGGCGATGCGCATATTGACGAAGGTTTGGGATTCTCTGTTGATCTTCGCCCGACACAAGGCGACCTTGTCGGCTTTCGTGCGAAGCCTCACACCGGGGTCATCGATCTGGATCTCATCAACCACTACGACCCCGACGAATATTGGGAGCCCATCCATACGACACAAGGGCAGATCATCTTAGATCCCGGTGCATTCTACATTTTGGTCAGCCGGGAAGCCGTTCACATCCCGCCGGATTGTGCAGCAGAAATGGCGCCTTATCTAGCCATGGTTGGAGAATTCCGCGTGCATTATGCTGGCTTCTTTGATCCCGGCTTTGGACATGATCCGGCAGGCGGCGCTGGTTCGCGCGGTGTGCTGGAGGTGCGCTGCCACGAAGCCCCCTTTGTACTGGAACACGGACAGGTCGTCGGGCGTTTAATTTACGAACGGATGGCCGAGGACCCAACCCAGCTATATGGTGCTGGCATTGCGTCAAATTACCAAGGTCAAGGGTTGAAATTATCAAAACATTTCAAGTCACTATAAACTCTATTTGATGTTACCACCTTCTGCCAGAGAATGGGTGATTTCCGGTTGAACGCCCCGTTCAAGGTACGTGGACAATGCGACGTATGTCTTGGTGCTGCGGACACCTTCGATATCGTACAATCGCCAAAGAAACCCCTCCAATGCTACAGAGTTCTCTGTGCGCACCTTGAGAATTAAGCCGGTATCTCCCGTCGCTGAGTGTATTTCTTCGACTTCAGGCAATTGACCAAGCGCAACCAATTCAGTGGTTTTGCCCCAGCCACGCGCCTCTACATGGATGAATGCCAAGAATGATTTTCCCATCGCTTTGCCATCCAAAGCAACAACAGTCGCTTTGATAGCTTCCGCCTTGCGCATTCGTTTGACTCGCTCATGGACCGCAGGCGCCGATAGGCCAACCATCGCGCCCAGTTCAGCATAACTTGTAGTCGCATCTTTGGTTAGAACACTTAATATTCTTCGGTCAATCGTATCAATGGACCGCTGGGTTTTAGTATTTTTCTGAATCTGATCTGTATTTTTTGGTTCCATATGCTCTTCTCTTTCCGAATTTAATTCGGAGTTATATTAATATAACTGAATACTGTTCGGAAAACCAAAAATGCGAAACAAATCTATTTTTCTGCTCACAGCAGCCGTCGGCATTATCGGAGCTAATTCTCTGGTATTATCGCCAATCGCAGCAGAAGTTGCACGCGGTTTGGGGGTAGAGAATGCTGCAACCGTTATGATCGCATCTGCGATCTACGGGCTGGGGGTTGCTGCATCAGCTTTAACGCTGGCCCCGCGTGCTGATCGTATAGGTGCGGACAAAGCGCTTGGGTGGGCATTGTTGGTTTTATGCGTATCCCTATTCGCGAGCGCTTTTTCTCCGAACATTTTGGTATTGGCCACGACACAGGGGATCGCTGGCATTGGGGCTGGCATGGCCCTACCGGCCACCTATTCCCTCGCGGCGCAAATCGCACCCCCGGGAAAAGAATCCCAGACAATGGGAACCGTATTGACCGGATGGACGTTGTCGCTCGTCGGTGGCGTGACGGCTTCTGCTTATATTGCCGATTTCGCTGGATGGCGCTCGGTTTATTTGATCCTCGCGGCAGGGATGGCGCTGATTGCTATCGCAATATCCCGAAGCCAATTTGAAGGCATCAGCGCGACCGGACGCAGTACCTCCCCTATAACAGCGCTTAAGCTGCCCGGCGTTATTCCCGGCCTCTTTGCTGTGGCGTGCTTGGGGACTGGTTTTTATGGGTTCTACAACTACTTAGGCGCCCATCTAGAGCGGGAACTCTTATTACCAATTTCTGCAGCGGGTCCGCTAACACTTAGCTATGGTTTGGGCTTTGCTTTATCGATCATTTTTGATCGCCACCTTAATAAAATTGGGCCTCGGCGGGGGCTCGCTGTTACCTTTAGCGTTTTGACGGTACTCTACTTAATCATGGCGGCATGGGCGATGAACTACAAAATCCTCGTAGGCTTAATGTTCGTTTGGGGAATGGTTCAACACGTAGGGTTAAACCTAACTGTAGGAAGGTTAGCCGCGATTGATCCGACGCAGAGGGGGGCAATCATGGGATTAAACTCAACCATGATGTATCTTGCTGTGTTTGCCGCCACGGTTGTGTTTAAACCATTGTTTGAACACTTTGGCATCGTCGGATGCGCCATCGCTGCATCCGTAATCGTGACGTTCGGCGCTGGCGAAGCGCTGTTCGCCAGATTAGCTGCCACTCGAAAAAATGCCGTTTAGAAACGTGTAAAGCGGCGCATCGTTCGGATCATTTTACGTCCGTTTTGCCCCATTTCGCGGCCTGCATTAGCCTGTTGGCGTTCGGCATCTGTCATGTCTTCCGGGGCTTTCCCGCGACGAGATGCAATATCGATACCTTTGTTGATACCTGCGTTCACCGCACGATTGGTGATCTGGCGGATAATCATATTGATAATCTGATTCATGGCTGAGCCTCCTTAGCCCTCAAACATATCGTCTTGCCCGTGTTCCTCACGGTTGTCATCGTTGTCTTCTTCATCCGTAATGCCCGGCATCATACCCGGTTGCGGACGACTCTCGAGCAACCCTGCTGCTCTTAAATCCTTCAAACCGGGCAAATCTCGGGCACTCTCAAGGCCAAAATGGTCCAAAAACACTTGAGTTACAACAAATGTTACGGGTCTTCCTGGTGTCATGCGTCGTCGTCCAAACCGGATCCACTCCAATTCAAGCAATTGATCCAGTGTACCACGACTAACCGAAACGCCGCGAATTTCTTCGATTTCGGCACGTGTAACTGGTTGATGATAGGCAATAATAGCCAAAGTTTCAGTTGCAGCCCGACTAAGTTTTCGTGTTTCAACAGACTCAGCCTGCATCAAAAAACCCAAATCTGCAGCGGTACGCATGGCCCAGCCATCACCAACTTTTGATAATTTGACTCCTCGCCCTTCATATCGCTTTTCAAGCGAAATCAAAGCCTGTGCCGCATCACACCCATGGGGCAATCGCGTGTTTAACTCTTTGATTGAGATCGGTTCAGCTGTTGCAAAGAGGATCGCTTCGGCCATCCGCTCTTGTTCGGCCATTGGTGGAGCCTCGAACAGGCTCTCGTTTATGTCTGGTGATGTATCATCCATCAATATCATCCCTTTTTCGGATGTGAATGGGAGAAAAGGTAGCGTCTTGGCGGATTTCAACGGTTCCAGCCTTGGCCAATTCCAGAGCCGCCGCAAAATGTGCTGCTGTTGCGCTGCGACGTTTAATCGGGTCATCTTCCCAACCATCAGGCAAATAACTGATCAAATCAGTCCATTGCCCGGCATACCCAATCAATCCGCGCAGCCGATCTAAGGCTTGTTCCATTGTAAAAACAGCGTCGCGATCCATGACATAGGGTCGAAAGTCGTCTTTGGTACGAATGCGCGCATAGGCCTGCATCAGATCCAGAAGATTGGCCTCATAAGTCGTACTACGCAAACGTCTTACGGTTTCGGTTTGACCACGTACAAAACGTTCGCGCCCCAATAGGTCACGCGCCATCAGTTTTGCAGCAGCTTCGCGCATGGCCGAGAGACGCTCTAGTTGAAATGCCAGATGCGCGGCCAATTCTTCACCTGACGGGCCTTCTTCGGACGGATCAGGTGGCAACAACAGACGACTTTTTAGAAACGCAAGCCACGCTGCCATGACCAGATAATCCGCGGCCAATTCGATCCTCAGCGCCTTGGCTTGCTCGATAAAGGCTAGGTATTGCTTTGCGAGGTCCAAAATCGAAATGCGCCGCAGATCCACTTTTTGCGTTCGCGAAAGCGTCAACAATAGATCAAGCGGTCCTTCGTAACCATCAACGTCAACGATCAATGCTTCTGCGGCAAGCCGCGCATCAATTCGTTCCTTTGTTTCATCATCGAAGATATCGCGTTCGGTCATTCCATCCTGATCTTACTGCTTCATAAGAGCATTAAGTTCGGACTCAATCTGTTGAATGTCAACTGCATCAGGAGATTTGCGCATTGCCAGCGCCTTCTCAGCCCGGTTTTGGGCCTTTGCTGTCAATGGGCCTGCCTCTGATACTACAGCCTCCATTTGATCGCGCTCACCATTACAGTGCAAAATCAAATCGTTGCCAGCACTCAGTGAAGCACGGGTGCGTTCTGAAACACTCCCGGCCAGCGCGTTCATCGATAGATCATCGGTCATCAGCAAACCATCAAATCCAATTTCAGTGCGTATGAGGTCAATCATCGCTTTCGATGTTGTAGCTGGCCCAGTTTCACCAAAGGCCGAGTACACAATATGCGCGGACATCCCCATTGGTAAATCTGCCAGCGCTGCAAATGCAGCAAAATCGGTTTCGTGCAGGGTTTCAGCACTCGCGTCAACGACAGGCAATTCAAGGTGACTGTCCATATTCGCACGCCCATGACCAGGAATGTGCTTCATCACCGGCAGAACCCCCATCGCTAAATGCGCATCTGCTACAGTGCGCGCGATTTCGACAACAGTATTAACATCTGTACCGTAGCACCTATTGCGCAAAACGGCATGGGTATCAGGCGTTGCGATATCAACATTAGGGGCGCAATTGCAATCAATCCCAAGGGCGATCAATTCAGATGCGATCAACTGATACCTTAGATGCATACTGCGCACAGCTACGCTGGGATCGCGTTCAACGTGATCCAATGCTGGCAACCATTCCCGCCATTCAGGGGCGCGTAACCTTTGGACACGGCCCCCCTCTTGGTCAATCAAAATGGGTGCATTACGCCCAACGCTATCGCGTAAATCTTGTGTTAAGGCACGTATCTGATCCGGCGTTTCTAGATTTCGAGCAAAAAGGATAAACCCCCAGGGATCAGCTTCCTTAAAAAAGTGGCGCTCATCCAAAGACAAAGCGCCGCTTTCACACCCAAAAATATAAGCCCCCGTTGTCATTACCGGACAACAACCGGAATACAGGCTGTTTCACGCGCAAGAAGCACGGAACAAAAGCGCCGCGTATCGGAAAGACCATCAAACCCAAGGACTCGAAGACGGAAGAAACTGCGACCGCCACTGGTTGCCTCTTGAATAACGCGAGACTTGCCCTCGAAATAGTCTTCAAACTGCCCAGCAATGCGGGCCCATTCTTGGCGGGCGAGGTCGGCGCTATCATATGCCCCCAATTGCACCAGCCGTGTTCCAGCTGCGATACTGCTTGCTGCGACTTCGTCGGTATTTTGGGTGCTAGGCTCGCTTAGACTTACGCTTTGTGCAGTTGCCAATGCTTGCGCAATCACATCGCTTGACGGACGTGGCTGAGGACGCAACGACACAGCAACTCCGGGAACCGTAGCCGCAACACGCAAAGGCGATTGAGTCGCATCATCAATCTCGGTCAACTCACCAAGTGGGGCTGTACCATCAATTAATTGATCGACCAAATTGCTAAGCCCCCCACCTTCAGGGATAACGGTTTCAGCAGAGACAAGCACCGGGCTGTCTGTTGCTTCGCCAATATTTATAGGTGCAGAAACGACGGGACGTTCTTCTGTGATCGGTTGATCAGATGGCAAAATACCGACGGGTTCAGGGGCTAAAACCAACCTATCTGCGGCTGGTGCAGCTTCGCCGGCTGCTTGAACCTGGTTTACTGAAAGCCCTTGATGGCGTGCTTGTTCGCCCCCCGGCTCAACGGGCTGAATTCGCATCGGGCCTTCTATTGCACGGACAACGGGCACGCCCGTCACATCACGAACAGCCAAACGGTAAGTCCATGTCCCGAGCCCTGCAATCAACGCAAGAGACATCAAAGCCCCGGCAATCACCGGAACAGAAGAGCCGTTCTTATTTTTATCAGTCGGGTCATACCCATAGGAATCGTCGAATTCAACGTCTGCCATATCTGCCTCTCGTCCACCGTTTCTTATGTATAAAACGGTTGGTCTTGCCTGCTCAGCCCCGGACGAGACGCGATTTTTTAGCGCATTTCTTCGACCGGAGTCACACCTAAGATACCAAGACCTGCAGAAATAACAACCGCTACGGCGCGCGCGAGCGCAATTTTTGCTTGCGATGTCGTAGCATCGCTTTCCTGCAACGCTCTGAGCTCAGGCGTATTTTTGCCCAAATGGTAGAGACTATGAAAATCAGACGCCAATTCATAAAGATAGAATGCAACGCGGTGTGGCTCATTTGTACGGGCTGCAATTTCAACCAGACGTGGCCATTCTGCCAACTTCTTTGCGACACCCAGCTCAGCCTCATGAGACAGGAGTTGCAAATCTGCTCCCACCAACGATGCATCGTCCACGGCAACGCCCGCTTCTGCAGCTTTGCGCAAAATGGAATTCACACGGGCATGCGCATATTGGACATAAAACACAGGATTGTCTTTGGATTGCTCAAGAACCTTGGAAAAATCAAAATCAAGCGGCGCGTCATTCTTCCGCGTCAACATGACAAACCGGGTCACATCCGGTCCGACTTGTTCAACAACATCGCGCAAGGTAACAAACGTCCCTGCACGCTTTGACATCTTAAAGGGTTCGCCGTTTTTAAACAGCTTCACCAACTGGCAAAGCTTTATGTCGATAGAAACCTTCCCATCAGAAAGCGCGGAGACGGCCGCTTTCATCCGTTTTACATAGCCACCGTGATCTGCACCAAAAACATCGATCAGGTGATCAAAACCACGATCCACTTTATCATAGTGATACGCGATATCCGGGGCAAAATAGGTCCATGATCCATCCGATTTTTTCACCGGACGGTCCACATCATCGCCGTGATCTGTGGACTTGAACAAGGTTTGTTCGCGTGCTTCCCAATCTTCGGGTAATTTGCCTTTCGGCGGCTCAAGCGTACCTTCGTAAATCAGACCTTTGGCGTCGAGTTCGCCAATAGCAGCCTCAATCCGGCCCGTTCCATAAAGGGATTTTTCCGAATAAAACACATCCATCGTGACGTTCAACGCCTTAAGGTCAGCACGGATCAAATCCATCATCGCCTCTGTGGCAAACTCGCGAATATCCTGAAGCCAAACGTCTTCGGCTTTACCAACATAGGCGTCGCCAACCTTTTTCTTTAAGGCCTGTCCAACGTCGATCAGATAATCCCCAGGGTATGTTCCGTCGGGGAATGCAACTTCTTGGCCGTGTGCCTCAAGGTAACGCAAATACACTGACCGTGCGAGCACATCTACCTGCGCGCCACCATCATTGATGTAGTATTCACGCGTAACATCATAACCCGCATAATCAAGCAAACCTGCCAAGGCATCCCCGAACACGGCCCCACGTGTGTGACCCACATGCAGTGGTCCTGTCGGGTTAGCTGACACATATTCGACATTGACCTTTGTGCCCTGCCCCATGGCTGAGCGACCAAAAGCAGTGCCTTTGTTCAAGGTCTCAATCACTACACCACGCCAAAGCGCGCTGGACAGGCGTAAATTCAAAAAACCCGGACCTGCAACTTCGGCTAATTCAACACGGTCATCCGCAACCAATTTTTGCGCCAATGCGTCTGCGATATCGCGTGGTTTCATTTTAGCGGGTTTTGCAAGAACCATAGCTGCATTGGTTGCCATATCACCGTGCGCCGCATCGCGCGGCGGCTCAACCGCGACATTTCGAAAATCCAAACCCTCAGGCAACAGCCCTTCAGAGGTCATTGCCTCAAGGCTTACGATCACAAGCGCGCGGATATCGGTAAAAAGGTTCATGTCTGGCTTTCCATTCGTTCAAGGCGCGGTTTATCACGCTCTGCTGTCTCGTCAACGGGGAAGCGGGGAATTGCCCTATTCGCTCGTGTCAATTCCACCAATTAAACGTTCATGTTCCTGAATGGCGAAGCGATCTGTCATACCTGCGATGTAATCCGCAACAATGCGTGCCAGCATGGTTTCGCCCTGCGCCTCGGCCACATCTTTGCGCCATTGTTTTGGCAACAATTCAGGCTGTTCCATGAACAAAGGAAACAGATCGTGAACCATTTTGGTGACTTTTTTCCGCATAACGACCACAGACGGTGCGCGGTACATGCGATGGAATAAAAATTCTCTGATCACTTTCAAATCCTGAAACACGGGATCGGAAAATTGGATAACTGCGTGGCCCGCGTGACGAATATCATGCACGCTTTTAGGATTGATAAGCGCAATACGCCGTTGTGCGTCATTGATCACATCTTCGACCAAAACGCCGAAGAACCGGCGCAGTGCCTCATGTCGGCGACGGTAATAATTCAGACCGGGATACAATTCATCCACCCGAGCAAAGCACCCATCTAACAGCGGCAGTTCCGCGAGTTCATCAGTTGAAAACAACTCCGCCCGCAACCCATCGTGTAAATCGTGATTGTTATAAGCAACATCATCTGCGATCGCCGCAACTTGGGCTTCGGCGCTGGCGTAGGTGTGCAGTTCTAAATCGTGTATTTCATTGTAATCAGCAAGCGCATAAGGCAACTCACCTGTCACCGGACCGTTATGTTTCGCAATGCCTTCAAGCGTTTCCCAGGTTAAGTTCAACCCATCCCACTCAGCGTAATGCCGTTCTAGGGACGTGACAATTCGGATCGCCTGAGCATTGTGGTCGAAACCTCCGTACGGTTCCATCAACACTTCCATAGCGTCCTCGCCCGTGTGACCGAAAGGGGTATGCCCCAAATCATGGGCCAATGCGATTGCTTCGGTCAGTTCCTGATTTAACCCCAAAGATCCCGCAATTGTGCGTGCGACTTGGGCCACTTCGATGGAATGAGTCAGGCGTGTGCGGAAATAATCCCCTTCATGTTCGATAAAAACTTGGGTCTTATGTTTCAGTCTGCGAAAGGCCGAAGCATGAATAATACGGTCGCGATCCCTTTGAAAACATGACCGAAATGCGCTTTCTTCCTCAGGATAAAGCCGCCCACTGGCCAATGCCGGGTCGGATGCGAATGGTGCATTCATGTTCACTGCCTGTTGTCGCCTCTTGTTCCCTTCCTTATATTCAGAAATAGGTAAAAATGAAATGAAAACGGATTATGTTCCTATGGACTTGATGTTGCCACCAAAAGTCACAGATCGCGCCTTTGATCGGTTGGCTGAAATCAACGAAGGCGCCAGTGATGAAAAAGCGCTGCGTATCGCTGTCGATGGCGGCGGATGTTCAGGGTTTCAATATGAAATCACCTTGGGCGAAGCCACCGAGGATGACCTCGTTCTAGAAGGCAAAGGTCAAAAGGTTGTGGTTGATTCCGTTTCGCTCCCCTTTTTGACCAACGCTGAGATTGATTTCACAGAAGAACTGATTGGCGCACGGTTTATAATCAACAATCCAAACGCGACCAGTTCATGTGGCTGCGGCACCAGTTTTTCCATGTAAGTGAAAACGCAGCCTCAGAAAACACACTCTGAGGCTGCGCTGCGCCTAAACATGACTAACCAATCCATACAAAATCGACCTTCGGCGCTTATTTAGGCCGCCACTAAAGACAGCTAAACATCCAAATGTTTCAAAACCATAAAGTCAGGCCGTTTATTTAGAAGCCTTTTTCGTTGTCCTACGAAATGCCCAGCGGATCGGCTTTTGCCGACGGCGTCCCGGCAGCTGAGCAATGATAATTCCACATAGCATCAACCCTGCCCCCACCAACATGCGCTGTGTCAAAACCTCACCCAACAACAACCAACCGCCAATCGCACCAAAGACGGTCTCCATGCTCATGATCATAGCGGCCTGAACACTGGGCACCCAAGCTTGCGCCAACACCTGAAAGGTAATTGCAATGCCTGTGGCTGCGATGCCCGCAAAGAGCAAACCGGTGATCGCACCATCAATCCCATCAATATTGAACCCCTCGTAATAAAAGGCGAGCGGTGCGCTTAGCACTGACACAGTTGCGAATTGTAGAAATGCGAATGTAGGGCCATGCACTTTGGGCGAAAAAATTCCAACCAGAACAACCTGACCGCCCCAGAACAGAACGCTTGCGAATACCAATCCATCACCGGGTGCCAATCGAAATCCGTCTGTAACTGATAGGAAATACAACCCAACGACGGCCAAAACGCCCGCGAACCACACCTTTGCTCCGATCTTTTGGCCTAGGAATATCCCCATGATGGGAACAGCTAAGATGTAAAGCCCCGTGATAAACGCTGCTTTGCCTGCGGTGGTTTCGATCATGCCGACCTGCTGGAGATTAATCCCGACAAACAGAACAGCGCCGGTAACAATCCCTGCACCGATCACGGTTTTTGGTGATCCTTCC
Organism: Cochlodiniinecator piscidefendens; assembly: GCF_011326755.1. Classification (GTDB taxonomy): domain Bacteria; phylum Pseudomonadota; class Alphaproteobacteria; order Rhodobacterales; family Rhodobacteraceae; genus Cochlodiniinecator; species Cochlodiniinecator piscidefendens. The sequence goes on from NZ_JAAOIE010000001.1 coordinate 361,168, forward strand.
GCTGTTTTTTTACGTGGAAAAATCCAAATCACCGGCAGGACCGACAGCGCACCAATGAAGAACCGGATCGTGTTAAACGTATAAGGGCCAATAAATTCCATGCCTTCGCGCTGAAACGCAAAGGTAAAGCCCCAAATCACCGCAATTGAAAACAGCATTCCAATGCCAAGTAGATACCGAAAATTCATGGCAAAGCCCCCATATTGACCTATTCCCCTTAGAGCTGGAAATAGAGTTTAGCAAATGAAATCGGTTCGTTAGAGAATTCCCATTGTGAAACCCCGACCTATCTCTTGTGCTTGCACCATCCGCCCCGTTACTAAGGGATAAACCATCGGGAGCACGTCATGAAAATTGCGACTTTTAACATCAACGGCGTTAAGGCCCGGATCAATGCGCTCAGTGATTGGTTGAAAGAAGCATCCCCCGATGTAGCGCTCCTTCAGGAAATCAAATCCGTTGACGAGGCATTCCCACGAGACGTGTTCGAAGATCTTGGTTACAATGTCTACACCCATGGGCAAAAAGGGTTTAATGGCGTTGCGATTTTTTCAAAACTGCCGCTCGAAGATGTGACACACGGCCTTCCGGGTGACGACAGTGACGAGCAAGCCCGCTGGATCGAGGCCACCGTTGTCGGAGAAAAGGCAATTCGCGTCTGTGGATTATATCTTCCCAATGGTAATCCCGTTGAACTGACCGAAGATGGGCAACCTGTCGAAGGTGGCAAATACGCCTATAAACTTGCTTGGATGGAACGCCTTTATAAACGCGCGCAAGAACTATTAGCTTCAGAAGAACCTGCGTTGATGGCGGGTGATTATAACATCATCCCCCAAGCCGAAGACGCCGCCAAACCAGACGGTTGGCGCGAGGACGCACTGTTTCGACCAGAAAGCCGCGCAGCGTGGCGCAAAATACAGAATTTAGGATTTACCGAAGCTTTCCGTTCCCGCAATCAAAACCCTGAACAATATAGTTTTTGGGACTATCAGGCTGGCGCATGGAACAAAAACAATGGAATACGGATCGACCATTTTCTTATGACACCACAATGTGCAGATTTGATGGAAGATTGCCAAATTGATAAAGATATCAGAGGCCGTGAAAAACCATCTGATCACGTCCCGGTTTGGGTCAAACTTAACGCCTAGATTTCTTTGGTGATATCGTAGCCATAGAGCCAGTCGAATTTTTTCAATGCCATCTCAGGCGCAACTCGCGTTGCGATACGCAGTGCCGTGTGCGCTGCAAAACGTAGCGGTGGGAAACTTAGATGGTAATTACGGGCATTGTTACTGGATGCATTGATCACTCGACGCACACGCCCGATGCGTATGTCCTGATAGGCAGCGAATGCCTTTGCAACGTCATCATGTGTATCCAAGGATTGTGCCAAGGCCCAAGCATCCTCAATCGCCATTGATGCGCCTTGTGCCATAAACGGTAAGGTTGGATGCGCTGCATCTCCCAAAACCGCCATACGTCCTTTGGACCAGTTATTTGCAACAGGATGCCGAAACAAACCCCAAAGATGCACCTCTTCAACGCGATCCAGCAGAGCGCGCACATCGGGGCAAAACTTTGCAAAGGCTTCGCGTACATTTTGCGGGTCATCTTTGCGGTTCCAACCTTCTTCAACCCAATTGGTGCGCTCTTCGACGGCAACTATATTCACAAATTTCCCGCCACGAATGGGATAGGATACGATATGTCGCCCCGGCCCCATATGCACAGTTACCTGCGCAGCCATCTCTCCGAGCGCAGGCACAACAGCCCGCCACGCTACTTGGCGTGTGAAAAACGGCCGGGATGGTCCACAAACAGCTGGGCGCACAACCGATTTCACACCATCAGCCCCAATAAGCAGCCCAGCCGGGACTCGCGCCCCTTGGGCCGTTGTTAAGCACGGCTTACCATCGGCGCAAAGCTCAACCTGCTTCACGTGCTGTAAAAACCGTATCTTAACACCGGCAGCACGTGCTGCGCCGGCCAACAAATTAATCAAATCTGCACGGTGAACAAAAAGGTAAGGACGGTGCAATGACTGCGCCAATTCTAAGGAAAACACCGGTTTTCCTGCCGCATAATCACGCAATTGAACGGCGGAGGCTTCGACGGCGAGACTACGCACTGCGCTACCTAACCCTAATCGATCAAGGACTTTGAAACCGTTGGGCGAAATTTGAAGCCCTGCCCCAACTTCACGAATTGCTTCTGCTTGTTCCAGCACTTGCACTTTCGCGCCATGCTGTGCACAGGCCAAAGCTGCCGTAAGCCCGCCAATGCCTGCACCCAAAATAGTGATTTTCTCGTTGGAGCACATATCAAACTGCCGGGTCATCACGACGCATTCGCCTTCCAATGGAAAGGGCGCCGAACGATCTGGTTCAGCGCCCCTCCCGTTTCCTAAACTTGTCTTTTATCGCTCGTCGCGATGAACGCGCTCTTTACGTTCGTGGCGCTCTTGGGCCTCAAGGCTCATGGTTGCGATAGGCCGTGCATCCAAGCGCTTGAGCGAAATAGGATCACCTGTGGTTTCACAGTAGCCAAATTCGCCCTCTTCGACACGACGCAAAGCCGCATCAATTTTAGAAACCAATTTGCGCTGACGGTCCTGCGTGCGCAATTCAATCGCACGATCCGTTTCTTCAGACGCGCGATCAGCAACATCAGGGATGTTACGCGTGTTGTCTTGAAGACCTTCGATTGTGTCTCTTGTACCAGCCATAAGATCGGCCTTCCAAGCGACTAACTTCCGACGAAAATATTCCAACTGACGATCATTCATAAATGGTTCATCTTCAGCCGGGCGGTAGTCGTCTGGTAAGAAAACTTCAGCTTTCATACCTGCTCCCTTTATTTGGCCGGTGACAAACCTAGTGAGTCTGCCAATCGGCTCCCTCTCTCTGGCGTTGCCATTAATCCCTTTCTAAGAGCTTGTCACTAGGGGAACGCAACTTTTGCATAATTTGATTGTGATTCCATACAACTTAGAACCGACCCATGCCTAATTTTGCGCCTAAAGGTTGGGTTGAGGCAGAAAACACTTGGCCTCGCGAAAAACCCGCAATACTCCGGTACGGCAAACATCCACATAAAACAGGTTCCCACGTCTAATGAAATTTGCCGGTACAGAATCATATGTCGCAACCGAAGACCTCACAGTCGCTGTAAATGCCGCGGTCGCGTTAGAACGCCCACTGTTGGTCAAAGGGGAACCGGGAACAGGTAAAACCGAACTCGCGCTCCAAGTCAGTAAAGCTCTTGGCCTGCCGATGATGGAATGGCACATCAAGTCTACCACAAAGGCGCAACAGGGCTTATATGAGTATGATGCTGTAAGCCGATTGCGTGACAGTCAGCTGGGCGACCCAAAGGTCAATGATGTCAAAAACTACATCAAACAGGGTAAGCTTTGGCAAGCCTTTGACGCCGATGGACGGGTGGTTTTGCTGATAGATGAAATCGACAAAGCAGACATCGAATTTCCAAACGATCTCTTGCAAGAACTCGATAAAATGGAATTCCACGTTTACGAAACAGGTCAAACCATTCGCGCAAAGCAGCGCCCAATTGTTATCATCACTTCAAACAACGAAAAAGAGCTGCCTGATGCGTTCCTGCGCCGCTGTTTTTTCCATTACATCCGTTTCCCAGACATGGACACTATGCGCAAGATTGTCGAAGTCCATCATCCCGGAATAAAAGACTCCCTGCTGACCAGCGCTCTTACGCAATTTTACGAAATTCGCGAAACGGCTGGCCTTAAGAAAAAACCGTCGACCTCTGAGGTTTTGGATTGGCTTAAGCTTCTTTTAGCCGAAGACCTATCCGCAGAAGACCTTGCACGTGATGCAGGAAATTCGCTTCCTAAATTGCATGGTGCTTTGTTAAAAAACGAACAGGACGTGCACCTCTTTGAACGCCTAGCCTTTTTGGCACGTGGCCAACGTTAAGTAAGGTTAAATATGACAGTCAATATCCGCCCTATCACCGCGAATGACGAACAACAATGGCGCACGCTTTGGTGTGGATATCTGGCGTATTACGAAACCGAATTGGGCGAAGAGATATATCAAAGCAGCTTTGCCCGTCTCCTAGGGGACGATCCCCAGGATTTTAGCGGGTTTGTCGCCGAAGAAGACGGTAAGCTCCTTGGTCTGGTGCATTATCTTTTTCATCGTCATGGATGGAAAATTGAAAACACCTGCTACCTCCAGGATCTGTACACTGTTCCCGAAGCACGTGGAAAAGGGGTCGGGCGCAGCCTGATAGAAGCCGTATACACCGAAGCAGACCGCCAAAACGCGCCTTCTGTCTATTGGATGACACAAGATTTCAACAAAAAAGCCAGAATTCTATATGATACTGTGGGTGTACTTAGCCCATTTATTAAATATACGAGACCATGAAACGTATTTTACCCCTGATTTCATTAGTGTTTATCACGGCATGCACCAGCAATGCGCCCCCTGAAAGGCGGGCCCATCAATTGCCTGATTTAACCCCTCTTCCCAGTATGCGGGCCTTTTCCACCGCACCAAATCTTCCGTCAACACGCCCAAACTCACAAATCGCGCAAGATTTTCTTGATCTTTCTTTTGAAATGGAAAGTGGTCGTCAGATTGAACGCTTCACCCGATTTGAAGGCCCGATCACCCTGCACACCGTAGGACGTGTTTCTGGTGTTTTTCAAAACGATCTACGCGCATTGCTAAGCCGGCTGCAAAACGAAGCAGGTATTACAATTACCCAAGTCTCCGCAGAAACCGACGCGTCAATCAACATTGAACTCATTCCTCGCACGCAACTGCAAAGCTTAGTTCCTCAGGCCGCCTGCTTCGTTGTCCCCCGCGTGACCAGTTGGAACCAATACCGTCGGGCGCGCAATTCTTCGACAACGGACTGGACGACCCTTACGCAACGCGAAACAGTTGCCATTTTCATCCCCAACGATGTCAGCCCCCAAGAAATGCGCGATTGCCTTCACGAAGAGCTGGCCCAAGCATTGGGGCCCCTGAATGATCTTTATCGCCTGCCTGACTCTGTTTTTAATGATGACAACTTTCATACCGTATTGACCGGGTTTGACATGTTGATGCTTCGGGCGACTTACGACTCCGAACTTTCAAACGGCATGACCCGCTCAGAGGTCGCAGCCCGAATTTCAAACATATTAGCACGCCTTAATCCCAATGGCGTCGTTAACACCGTGGACACGCGTGCAGATACACCACGAGCATGGAAAACCGAAATAGAAGCCGCACTTTCGCCGGGAACCGGAGCCTTGAGGCGTGTGAACGCTGCGCGGCGTGCCATTGATATCGCACGTGCGCAAAATTGGAACAACACCCGCCTGGCCTTCAGTCTGTTTGCATATGCCCGTATCATTGCCCCTACTGATAGCAACGCTGCGTTGGCTGCGCTGATCGAAGCCCGCGAAATTTACAACACAGAGCCCGCAACCGATACGCAAAGCGCGCATGTGCTAAACCACCTCGCCCTTTACGCCCTGTCTGCTGGTGACGATACTTTGGCCATTCAACTCAGCGATGCCGCAATCCCCATCGCCCGGCGACATCAACAAGCAGCACTATTGGCGACACTTTTATTGATAAAATCAGAAGCGCTCCAACAGATGGGTCAAAACGCATCAGCCCGTGCGATCCAACTCGACAGTCTGGCATGGGCACGATATGGGTTCGGCACCGAAGCAGAGATCAACGCGCGCCTTGGCGCGATCAGTTCTCTGCGCCTAGAACCTATTCCTGCCGGAGGCTAGCATGTTTGTAATCGTCGGAATCCTTATTGGGGCGTTTTGGGGGGCTTCCAAAGCGAAAAAGCGTGGCGGCAATCGTCTGGATATCATTCAATACGCCGCGATCCACGCGATCCTGCTGGCGATCCTAGGGTTGTTTGTCACCATCGTAATTGAACGGATGCTCTGACGATGTTCTTACCCTTTTTTGAAAACCTCAGATCCGTTGGCATCCCCGTGAGTTTGCGCGAATATCTGAGTTTTCTGGAGGGCATGAAGGCGGGATTGGTGACCTATGATATTGACGGGTTTTATTATCTTGCCCGCACAGTCATGGTCAAAGATGAGCGCAATCTCGATAAGTTTGATCAAGCCTTTGCCAAGTCCTTTGAGGGCCTTGCAAATATCAAACTTGACGATGTGTTAGACGCAGTGGATATCCCAGCCGACTGGTTGGAAAAGCTTGCTGAAAAACACCTAAGCGCTGAAGAAAAAGCCGAAATCGAAGCCTTAGGCGGCTTCGATAAGCTTATGGAAACACTAAAAGAACGCCTTAAGGAACAAGAAGGCCGCCATCAAGGTGGTAATAAATGGGTCGGCACGGCGGGAACCTCCCCCTTTGGGGCCTATGGCTACAATCCCGAAGGTGTACGCATCGGCCAAGACAAAAGCCGCCATCAGCGCGCGGTAAAAGTCTGGGATAAACGTGAATTCAAGAACTTAGACGACAGTGTTGAACTTGGGACGCGCAATATCAAAGTGGCGCTCAAACGCTTGCGACGATGGGCGCGAGATGGCGCCGCAGAAGAGTTTGACCTGAACGGCACTATTCGCGCAACGGCGGAGAACGGGTATTTAGATGTTAAAACCCGCCCAGAACGCCGCAATGCCGTAAAAGTCCTGCTATTTTTAGACGTGGGCGGATCAATGGATCCCTACATCCGCGTGGTTGAGGAGCTGTTCTCTGCGGCACGCACCGAATTTAAGCATCTTGAACATTTCTATTTCCACAATTGCCTCTACGAAGGTGTGTGGCGCGACAACAAACGCCGCTGGAATGCGCAAATCTCGACCGACGAAATCTTCCGCACATATGGCTCTGACTATAAATGCATTTTTGTCGGTGATGCCTCAATGTCTCCTTATGAAATTGCCTATCGCGGTGGCGCCAATGAGCATTGGAATGAAGAACCTGGTCAGGTCTGGTTAGAGCGCGCCCGGTCGCAATGGCCTTCCAATTTGTGGATCAACCCCATGCCTGAGGCGCAATGGCGCTATACGCATTCGATAAAGATGATACAAGAAATCTTTGAAAATCAAATGGTTCCAATGACTCTTTCAGGTATTGATCGCGGAATGCGTGACCTTAGCAGATAACATGCTTTCAATTTTCCTGAACGCCCCCATATTAAACCTATGCTAAGATTTACCCCAATTCTGTTGGCCGTTCTTTACGGCCTAGTAATGTACAGATTTTCGGTGGCACGGACACATCGTCAGTTAAACGCGCAATCGACTGAACTTGCTGATGCTGAACTCAAGCAGATGACAGATAAAATGGCCCGCGCGTTGGATCTGCCCCGCATACGCGTTTTCCTATACGAAATTGAGCCGGTCAATGGATTGGCCGCGCCAGATGGGCGCATTTTTATCACCCGCGGCTTTTACAATAAATTCAAATCAGGCGAAGTCACAGCCGATGAAATGGCCAGTGTAATCGCGCATGAATTAGGCCATGTTGCATTGGGGCACGCCCGTCGTCGCATGATCGATTTTTCAGGACAAAATGCACTACGCACAGCCTTGGCCATGGTCCTGTCGCGGTTTTTACCCGGATTTGGCGCCTATATCGCTGGCGCACTGACCTCTGTTTTGGCGGCCCGTTTGTCACGCAGCGATGAATACGAGGCGGACGCATATGCCGCTGCATTGCTCGTTAAATCTGGTATCGGGACATCGGCACAAAAGTCACTCTTTCACAAACTCGAAGCCCTAACAGGTGCGAATGGTGGGACGGTTCCCGCGTGGCTTATGACGCATCCGAAAACGACGCAGCGGATTGCTAAGATCGAAGAGTTGGAGCAGAATTGGGCGCGTTAAGTCACAGAAATCGCTTTAGAAAACCTGTGTAACTTTGCCTTTTTAAACAGTTTTCTTATATCCAACTCTTGCCCTGATAAACGTTCGGCTTCTGCGTGAACAGCATGTGCAACGTCCTCCATGACTTCTGAATGATCCAACCAAAGATCATATAGAAACCCGTCTGGATCAATACGCCGTACGCCTTCATCCTGTAAAATCTGGCGTGGGAAATCTTTGGCGTTCATTGTGACAATAGTGTCTGCAGAACCGGCAATCGCCGCTGCCAATACATGAATATCATTTTCATCAGGCAACCAAAGCCGCGCGAGATCACCTGCTTTGGGGTTTACATTCGCGGCTGGCCACTGGCCGCGCATAATCGCAATATCACCACGCGCTATGGCTTCGGCTTCGGGGCCCAAGCGTCGTGTCGCACGGGCCCACTCTTCGAGAATACGATCTGACCACAGCGGGCGATACAGTCCAGCTTTTGCTGCGCCCAATAACACTTCGCGCATCACCGTCGGGTAAATAACGCAAGCATCGAGTAGAGCGCGCATCAGCCGTTTAACCGGAAAAACAACGATTTCAGATAACCGCTTTCGGCAAGCTGTGGCAGCAATGGATGATCAGGCCCAGCAGATCCTGTGTAGATCAATTGGCCGCGGCGTCCACCACGTCCGATACCGCGCGCTGATGCATTTCTAAACCGGGTCAAATCCGCGGCGTGAGAGCAGGAACACAGCCCCAGATAGCCACCCGGTGCAACCAATGGCGCAGCTAGGCGCGCAACGCGCTCATAGGCCCGCAATCCGGCTTCCATCGCCTTTTTAGACGGTGCAAATGCAGGTGGATCACAAATCACAACGTCAAAGACCTCTCCAGATGCACCAAGCTCTTCTAGCACCTTAAAGGCATCGCCCTTCATGACCGAATAGCGATCTTCTTTGCCCATGGCTTTTGCACCCTCAACGGCGAGGTCAAGTGCATTCTGCGAACCATCGACAGCGATAGCGCCCTCAGCGCCAGCAGCCAGCGCCGCCAATGAAAACCCACCAACGTGCGAAAACACATCTAAAACACGCGCATTTTTAGACAAACGCTGTGCAAATGCATGATTGGGGCGCTGATCGTAAAACAAACCTGTTTTTTGACCACCCAACAAATCAGCCATATAGGTCGCCCCATTCATCTGAACAGGAACTGCACCATCAACCGAGCCACGTACAACTTCGGTTTCTTCTGGCAGCCCTTCTAGCGCACGTGCGCGCCCCGTTCCATTTTTCACAATGTTTGCAACACCGGTCACCGCGACAATCGCGTTTACCAGAGCGTCAAACATCACATCGGCCCATGCCGCATTGGGCTGCACAACAATCGTATCGCCAAATCGGTCCATAATCACGCCCGGCAATCCGTCAGATTCCGCATGGATCAACCGGTAGAAAGGTGCGTCATACAGCATTTCACGGTGTTTAAGTGCCCGCGTCAGAACACCCTCAAGCCAAGCCTGATCAATCACTGCATCAGGGTTTTGGTCCAACATCCGGCAAAAAATCTTTGACGTAGGATTAACCGCAGCCACCCCCATCAACACACCGTTTGTGTCTGCCACGTGGGCAATGGCGCCTGGCTTTATCGCCTTTGTGCGGCGATCAGTGACAACTTCATTTGAATAAATCCAAGGAAACCCGTGGCGAATAGCCCGGGCTTCGGATTTTGGATTAAGGCGTACAACGGGCAAAGGAGATGACATCATGCCATCCCCTTAGTCTGTTTCATCAAAAACGAAAAGTCTTTTTGACTTAGATCGCGCCGACTTGTTCCAAAATGCTGTAGCGTTCAGCCTCAGCCAAGGTTTCGTTTGCCTCTGGTACCGGCTGACGCGCCAATTCCTGACCTATCACCTGAACCAAGTGGCGGGAAATCCGTACTTTCTGTGTTTCTCCGCGGCTTTCAGCAACGATTGCCGCCTGTCCACCGTATGCCTCAAGATCTGTCACGACCAAACGTGGACCATCTAGCACAACACCTGTGTTTGCATCACGCAAAGTGTAGTTAAACTTGATCGAATGGCTACCGCCAAAGGTATAGCGTGTACGTTCGGTCAAGGAATGGAACCGTTCGATTTCGACTTGAACAGTTACATCACGGCCACTTGAGAAATGCGGGATTACACGACCAATGCTATCTTCAAAGATGGCTTCGATCTGTTCTAGGCGGTTACCATAAGCGTCACCGCGCCATACGACATCAGCCATAGGATAATAGCTATTGGCTTCGCTCACACGCAAAGATTCAGGCGCATCCACACTAAAGCCAACCACGGAATAGGCCGGTGTTGCGGGGGCGATCATTTGCGGTTCAATCACGGTGTTCCGAGAAACCGGGACAGAAGTCGAACAGGCGCTTGCGCCTAGGGCGATTACGAGAAATGCGAGTGCTTTTTTAAGTGCCATTTTTTGTCCCTCCGGACGTCTGCTCATTTGATTGGCACTGTTGTCGCTTCGAAATGGGGCAACAATTTGATTAAACTTGTACAATTCTGGACACAAAAGAAACTGTAGGAAATTTAAAGTTATTTTTCAGATAGTTACCAATGACATAAATATTAACAAAATGGAAACTTTTACACTTTTTGACTAACGCCAATCAAAAGCACCCGCTAATTTGGCTACTAAAAACCAAAAATGCCCACCAAAGGTGAGCATTTCATTCATCTGGTATACAATAGATATGGATTACATTCTATTGTTGCGCGGGAACTCTCGTTGCGCGTCCACCACGGCGTTTCGGAGCGGAGGGCTTTTCTAAACCTTCGCGTAAAACCTTTGTCATTGGGTGATCTGGATCTTTTGGCCCATAGTGATCTAAAACAAACGCAACCCATTCTTGGGGGTTTTGGTTTTGTGGTAGGCCGATTGCCCAATCCAAAAAGATCGACCGACATTCGCCTTCGGTGATCCCTTCGATGATATAGCTGTCAGCAAAAAGCCCGCGCTTATCAATTGTTTTTAGATCTGTCATTTTCTCTCTCCAAAGATGGAATACGCGCCATTGCCGTATCCACCACCTGACCGGCTGCTTCTGCCTGATTATTCAAACGCAGCGCAAGCCCATTTGCGCCTCCACCGTCTGTTTCACCCAATTCCCGCAACAAAAATTCAACCCCGCCACTTCCGACCTCCCCCAGTTCCAAAGGTTTCTCAGTCAGTAGCTTTGTGCAAAGCTGAAGACGCTGAAAGGAAGTGTAAGATGACATAAGTGTGGATTTTTCTTCACGTGTTAGCCATCCAAGGCGAACGCCTGCAGACAACTGCCCATTCACCGACCTCTGAATGCTTCCACTCATCAAAGCGGCGGCTTCAGCGCAAAGTTCAATATCTTGCATACGTCCCGGCCCCAGCTTTGCCTCCCATTCATGTGTTGCAGGCTTGGCCTCAGCCAAACGTTCCCGCATCTCAATCACATCCTGAAGCACCGTTTCAGGCGCGCCTTTCTCCGACACAATTGTCGTACGCAACGACTCGACTTGCGCCATGACCTCTGGCTCACCTGCAATGGCGCGCGCGCGAGTCAACGCAAGATGTTCCCATGTCCAGGCTTCATCACGTTGATAGTTTTCAAAAGATGCAACCGATGTTGCGACTGGCCCTTGCCGCCCAGAAGGGCGTAATCGCATATCAACCTCGTACAATCGCCCCTCCGCCATCTGCGCCGATACCGCGGCAACCAATGCCTGCGTCAGCCGCGCATAATAAGGTCGCGTCGCCAAAGGCCGCCGTCCATCAGAACTATCAACCCCATCTGCATCGTAAATCACAATCAAATCGAGATCAGATTGCGCGGATAGACGCCCTGCCCCCAACGATCCCATTCCCAATACCATCGCCCCTTTGCCAGGCGCAGCGCCGTGTTTCCGGGCGAACTCGCAGCTCACGGGCCCCCATAACGCGGCGACAGCAGCTTCGGCTAAGTCGGCATATTGCTTTGCCGCTTCTTGCGCATCAATGAGGCCACGCAGGTGATGCACACCGATACGAAAATGCCACTCCTTCGCCCAGCGTCGCGCACCATCAAGTTGCCGTTCGTAATCATCATAATTCTCTAATTGTTCATTCAGATCTTCGCGCAGCTGTGACATTCCCGGCCATGGGGCAAAAAAGCTGCCGCCAAGAACCGCATCCAAGACTGAAGAATTTTTTGATAAATGCTGCGCTAAAGCCGGTGAGGTCGTGCAAATATCAGCCAACAGATCAATAAGCTGAGGATTGGCCTCAAAGAGCGAAAACAATTGCACGCCTGCCGGTAAATTTGCCAAGAACCCATCAAACTGAGTCAAAACCTCGTCTGGTTTTGTCCCTTGATACAATCGTTTTAACAACTCAGGTTTTAGGCGCCTAAAAATCGTCACCGCCCGGTCAGAACGCAGCGCGGGGTATGTTGACCACCTTGATACAATCGTTTCGGCAGTTTCGGACAGTTCTGGCATATCTTCACCCGCTTCATCTGGCGCAAAGAATCCTTCGGTCAAGTCGTGCACTTCGTCCAGCTCGGCACGTAACCGCGACTTGAGTAGTGCTACGTCAGCTTCGCCCATAAACGCAGCGAGCCGTTCAAAACCCTCATCGCTGGTTGGCAAACTATGAGTCTGGGCATCATTCACCATCTGAAGTCGGTGTTCAATTTCGCGGTGGGTGCGATAGCGGGTCGTCAACGTGTCAGCCACATCTTTTGGAACCCAACCTTTTTGCGCCAATGCTGCTAACCCATCGACCGTTCCACGACATCGCAAATCGACATCACGTCCACCAGAAATCAATTGCCGTGTCTGTGTGAAAAACTCAATTTCACGAATGCCCCCGCGCCCCAGTTTCATGTTGTGGCCGGATAGCTTTATCGCCCCACCTAATCCTTTATGATCCCGAATGCGTAATCGCATATCATGTGCGTCCTGAATGGCCGCGAAATCCAAATGTTTACGCCACACAAAGGGACGCAGTCGGTCTAGATAACACCAACCTGCCTCGACATCACCGGCACATGGGCGCGCTTTGATATGGGCGGCACGTTCCCAAGTGCGCCCAAGGCTTTCGTAATACCGCTCAGCGGTTTCCATCGACAGACAGACCGGAGTCGACAACGGATCAGGGCGCAAACGTAAATCTGTCCGAAAGACATAACCTTCGCCAGTGGGGTCGTTCAACATCGCGGCCATTTTGCGCGTTGCCCGGATAAAGCTTGCGCGCGCGTCGTGATAATCCTCCGGCGCAAACCGGCTTTCGTCAAATAGGCAAATCAAATCAATGTCGGAGGAATAGTTTAACTCCCCCGCGCCCATTTTTCCCATAGCGAGCGCAACCATTCCCCCCGCCGTTGCGATGTCATCTTCGCCCATGCCGGGTAATTTTTTGCGCTTGATTTCATGTGCGACGCAGGCCTTCATCGCGAGATCTACCGCCAAATCGGCAAAATCTGATAACGTACCTGTCACGTGTTCCAGTGCCCAAACACCGCCAACATCCGCAAGCCCGGTGAACAATGCAATCCGCCGTTTGGCCTGACGCAATGCCACAGCAATTTGATCAAAGGGCGTCTCCCGTAACTGTTCAAACACTCCAGCGACAACAGTTTCTGGGGATTGCTCCAATGCCGCGCGCAGCCAAGTGTTTTCACGCAACATCAATGTTGAAAAATACGGGCTGCATCCCGCTGCTCCAAGAATAAGCGCGCGCGCCTCGTGGATTGTGTCAACGGCTAATAATGCCTCTTCGGCACGATCAATATCAAAAGGAATCGGCGTGCGGGAAATACGGGATGCAAAGGTCATACGCATTTGTGCGTTGCGACGCTTTGGTGGTCAACGTCCTTCGTGACGCTAAGGTTTTGACAGCCATGTAGGAGGCACTTAACCTCGTAGTATGACTCACCCATTCCAATCAACAGCGGTTGAAAACGCCTTTACTGCATTTCCGTCCCCACAACGTGCGCACCTTATGTCTCTACGTGACCTCATTTTCAATGTTGCCGCAAAAACGGAGCATGTCGGAGCGATCAAAGAAACTTTAAAATGGGGGCAGCCCTCTTTTGTTGCGAAAACTGGCACACCGATACGTGTAGGTCTAAGCAAAATAGGCGAATACGCCATCTACACCCATTGTCAAACATCCGTTATCTCTGATTTTCAGAAAATGTTTCCGCACGATTTCAGATATGACGGGAACCGTGCTATTCTTTTTGGCCCGGCTGAACCTTTTCCTGCAGCCACCCTCAGCATCTTTATCCATAGCGCACTAACGTATCACAAAAACTCCTTTTCAGATTAAGCATCTGAATTAAAACAATAAATTAAAATAATGTAAATTTCATTCACATATTCACTTGAAACTTCATCACAAATCCCCAAATCTGGTATGTGAAAGGCATTCACATTAATAAAACCAAATAGGAGATTTAAATGAGCACCGTTGCCACCTGGCCCACCCAAGCTGAAACATGGCTCGACGAACGCGGCAAAGGCGCCTGGATCGCAGCAATGGTCCTTGGCTTTATTTTCGTTTGGCCTGTGGGCCTCGCTCTTCTTGCTTACATGATCTGGAGTAAACGCATGTTTTCTGGCAAATGCGGCCATCGCCGCCGTAAATCTGATGCTTATAACACCATGAAGTCACATGGCTTTAAATCCAGCGGCAACACAGCCTTTGATGCTTACAAAGCAGATACGTTACGTCGTCTCGAAGATGAACAAGATAGCTTTGAGGCCTTTCTGGAGCGTTTGCGCGATGCCAAAGATAAATCAGAATTCGACGCGTTCATGGATGATCGTGCCAAAAAAGCAAACGAGAGCATCGACGACAAACCAATCGACGCTTAACAACAGGGGCGGCCTGTACGGGCCGCATCCTCATCACTAAATAGGATTTCCAATGCCTGATGCAGCCCTATGGGGCCTTCCCGACCCGGAGCGCGAAGCAGATTTTTACGCCGATATCCCGACAAAACGGTTCTTTGCCTGGATCATCGATACGGTTCTTACGACTGTTATAACGATCATCATCGTTCCCTTCACAGCGTTTACAGCAGTATTTTTTCTGCCGTTCTTATTTCTCGTTGTGAACTTTCTGTATCGTTGGGCAACCCTATCCAATCGCTCAGCCACATGGGGTATGCGTTTGGTTTCAATCGAATTCAGATCACGCGACGGTCAGACCTTTGATGGATCTCTTGCGTTGTTGCACACACTCGGCTCGACAATCCAATGGTCCATGATCCTACCTCAGCTTGCTTCGATCTTTACCATTGTCACAACCTCGCGTTCTCAGAGCTTAACAGACATGGTTTTAGGCACCGCTGCGATTAACCATCGTGCACGTTCTTAGCCTTTCTGGCGTACAATTTTAAATTGACGGCTTGGCGCTTCCCCGAACTCTTGTTAGATTTCTGTAAACAGAACTAAGGTATTAGAGTCCCTGATGCGCCATAGCCTTCCTCTTGCTCCACAGTTTTATGTGACAGCTCCGCAATCTTGCCCCTATTTGGAGGGTCGGCAAGAACGCAAGCTTTTTACCGCATTACAAGGGGATACAGCACAAACTTTAAACGACTCTTTATCTAAACAAGGCTTCCGTCGATCGCAAAATGTTTTGTATCGACCTTCTTGTGCAGATTGCTCTTCCTGCCTTTCTGCACGGATACGAGTAGCGGATTTTAAACCAAGCAAAACTCAAAAACGCATAATGAAACGCAACAGTGACTTGTCTCGTTATGCAAGAAGCCCCTGGGCAACCGAAGAACAGTATAGCCTTTTCCGAGAATATTTGGATTCTCGCCACGCCGAAGGCGGCATGGCAGACATGGATGTCTTTGAATTCGCGGCTATGATCGAAGAGACCCCAATTCGCAGCCGCGTCATTGAATACCTCAGCAATAAAGACGAGGAAGAACTTGCCGCCGTTTGCCTAACCGACATTTTGGATGATGGCGTTTCAATGGTCTATTCGTTCTACGCCCCGTCCCGTATGCGCGACAGTCTGGGCACTTATGTTATTTTGGATCATATCAAAATCGCCCAAGACGCAGGCCTGCCTTATGTTTACCTCGGGTATTGGGTCCCGGGCAGTGCTAAGATGGGATATAAATCGGCCTTTAGCGCACTTGAGGTGTTTAATGGAACAGCTTGGGCCCCTTTAGACAATCCAGATACATTCACAGCCGAGCCTCACCCGCTCTCGAATGATCCTATTGCTGTACAGGTCGCCAATATTTCTCTGCCTGACTCAATGACCCCCTCTAAACATCGAAAGTAATCCCTTGTCGCAATCCCTTTTTGCAGTTGCACTGCTGGTGTCAGATTATGATGCCGGCCTTAAGTTTTATGTGGACACCCTAGGTTTCGATTTGATCGAAGACACCCCTATGGGCCCAGAAAAACGATGGGTGATGATTGCACCGCCCGGCTCGACTGGCACTCGGTTACTGCTTGCACGCGCTGCATCTGAACAACAAACCCAAGCTATTGGCAATCAAACCGGCGGACGCGTAGGTTTCTTTCTCACCACAGATCAATTCCAAAAAGATTATGACCGTATGAAATCCGCAGGTGTTCATTTTGAAGAAGATCCACGGCACGAACCATATGGTTGGGTGGTGGTTTTCCAGGATCCTTGGGGCAATCGTTGGGATCTTTTGGAACGCAACAGCTGAACGTAACACCCGCCGGAGGGCCAAAGGCCCGACACATACAGCAAAGCCGCCCCGAAGGGCGGCTTTTCATTTTAGTAGGCAATACCTGCTTAATGTCCAATGAGGTTTGGAACGATCGTCACGACGGATGGGAACATCCATAACAACAGCAAGCCAAATACCTGAATGAAGACAAACGGAATGATCCCACGGTAGATATGACCCGTTGTCACCTCTTTTGGGGCTACTCCGCGCAGATAAAACAGAGCAAATCCAAACGGAGGCGTTAAGAACGATGTTTGCAAATTCACCGCAATCATGATCGTGACCCATTTTGGGTCCATGGTTCCACCATAGATAACCGGCCCTACGATTGGGATTACTATGTAAATGATTTCAAGGAAATCAAGCACAAACCCCAGTACGAACAGAACCAGCATCACAATCAGGAAAACCTGAATTTCACTGTCAAAGCTCCGCAGGAATTGTTGAATATAGTGTTCCCCACCAAAGGAAATCACCACCAAGTTCAACAACTGAGATCCGATCAAAATCGTGAATACCATCGATGTGACCTTGGCCGTTTCCCGAACGATGGGCGTAAGCACCATTCCACGGAACAACACCCAGCACGCGAACAGAATGCCAAAGATTGAAAACAGGTAGGCACATTGCGCAACGATAAACGCAATCCAGTCTTCGACAGGCACATCATTCCGAGACACGCGTAAATCAAAGTTCACCCCGATCAGGATCATGATGACAATCGCAAAAGATGTCATAATCACCATCTTACCGGATTTTTCCTCATCACGCAGTCGACGGAATGCCGCGAGCATTATCGCCCCACCTGCCCCAAGCGCCGCTGCTGGCGTCGGGTTGGTGATACCACCCAAGATCGATCCCAACACAGCAATGATCAGGATGAGTGGAGGAAAGACAACTCTTAGCAACTGGTTCTGTCCCAAAAGGAACGTGGCGTATTTACAGCCATAGAACGTCAGAACCAATGGTACCGCGAGCAGCAATATTGTAACGCCTGGCGTCGTCAAAGGGCTGATCAGGAACACATCCACCAACAACCCCAAGGCAACCCCAGACAATCCCACCCAGAGCTTACGTGGATCAGCCGAAGGCTTAACTCCACGTGCCGTCGTCAAAACCAATGCCAGCAGAATAAATGCAACGCCTACACCGGTTCCAATGACCGGAGCAGTCGCAATATTCTGGGACAACTGTTCAGCTTGCTCATCTTCTGTCAACGCGCGGCTTTCTTGAACGCCACCGGCGTCATCGATGGACTGCTGCTGAGAAACCGCAATATCCCATTTTTCCTGACCATGAAGGTCAATCATGGACGCCTGACATTGCGCTGAAACATTGGTTCGTAGGACAGCGCTTTCGCTCCGCTGAGAGTAACTGCCCACGCTCACATCTTGTGATCCAACAAATCCAAGCGTCCCCGCCAAGATCAAACCACCGATCAATGCAACCGGGGCGCCAAGGAACCATGACAGTGCTTCATTGCGGGTAATCACCTCTCCACCGTTATCATCCAGAATAAGCGGCGGCGCTTTATGTGGCTTTAGCAATGCGTAAACAAAAGCATAGGTCGCATAGAGAACAGCCAGCATAATTCCAGGCAGCAATGCCGCTTGGAACAACGTCCCAACAGACACAACCGCAGATTCACCCAGATAGGTTAAGGCATTAGAACATCCCGCTTCTTGGGCGCGTTGTTCTTGGGCTGCAGAATACAGATCCCCTGCCAAAGTGCCCAACAAAACGATCACAATCGATGGCGGAATAATCTGCCCTAAGGTTCCGGATGCCGCAATGACGCCCGTTGCCAATTCAGGTGAATAGTTGTTGCGCAACATTGTCGGCAGCGACAGCAGACCCATGGTAACAACAGTTGCCCCAACGATCCCGGTCGACGCCGCTAGAAACGCCCCAACGACAACAACAGACACGGCAAGCCCACCCGGAAGCGGACCAAATACCTTAGCCATTGTGGTAAGTAGATCATTGGCGATTTTTGAACGTTCAAGGGTAATCCCCATCAGAACAAACATCAAAACGGCCAAAAGCGTTTCAATAGATTGCCCAGCAAAGACACGTTCGTTCATTCGGTTGACGATAAACGCAATGTTACGATCCAGTGCAATTTCCCAGCCGCGATCAAAGAGAGGCCCAGCGTATGTCGGAAGATCAGGGTATCTGAAACTCGACACGGTATCTGGGTGAACCCCGCTATCAATCAGCGCCCGATACGCATCAGTCCCACGGTCAATTGCATTGTGTTGCAACACCCCTGCGCTATCCAGCCCAGCAATAATTGCAAAAGATATGACTGCCGCGCCACCAATGGCAAACGCCACCGGAAAGCCTGACAGGATGCCTCCAAAGAGGCAAAGGAAGACGATGATCAGGCCGATCTCGACGCCATCAAGTCCAAAAAGCATGTGTTCTGCCCCTATTAATGAGTGCCTTCATAGGCTTCTTCACCTTCGCCCAGAGAATCTCTGTCGAGGTATTTGCCGATGCTTCCTTCGCCCTCTTTCCATTCAAGGAACGAGCGATAGAAAAACGCAATGGCATGCAAGAAAACCAAACCTGCATAGGCCAACAGCAGGATTTTAAATAAGAAATACGCATTAAACCCATTCGGTGAAAACCCGATGGTTTCAACGTTCCAACGCAACGCCCGCGATTTGTTGAGCAAGCGCTCTAAACTATCAGAAGCAGATGGATTAGGGACAACCAGATGTCGCCACATGAAAAACCACCCGTATAACCAAACTAATACAGCCACTGGCATCATGAAAAACAGCGAACCAAACATGTCGATTACGCGCTTTGTACGATGGCTCACGATAGAGTAAACCAGATCAACACGCACATGACCGCCTTGAACGAAAGTGTAAGTCACGCACATGGCAACAATCAGCGCATTGTATAGTTTTAGTTCCTCGGCCCACCAACTTACGTCTTGGGTGAAAAGTGATCCAAATCCGATCCCAATTTCTGGTGTTGCAAAGATACGTTGCACAAACACGATCACGATTTGCTGCAAAACCATCAGCAAACCAGCCCACGCAAAGAACCGCCCTATTGCATTTGCAAACCCTTCAAGCCCGCGCACACAGCCCCACATGAATTCATTGCGCCACAGGCCAATCCCGGTCACAATTAAAAAAGTGGTCATAATAACGAAGAACAGTTCAGCGGAACCGCCATAGTAAATGAAGCGCATGATCGCTTCTTTGTTTGACCAGTCGAGCCACAGGCTTGGGTGCGTTATAGCATAGCCAAGGTTGTAGAATGACATGGCAAGGTTTTGAATAAACCACCAAATGCCAGATAGCATCCTCACCTCCTATATATTTTAGGAATTCTGCTCTTTGTCCCGAAGCAGCAAGGAAAAGGCCCCTCAGAAATATCCTGAGAGGCCTTAGAGTCAGAACGATTAGCCCAGTACGCGGTCGCGCTGCTGGCGGTACTGACCTTCAGAACGTGTCAACCAACCAGAAGACGCCTGCATAGAAGCCTTCATGCTGTCGTGAATTTCTGCGTACAGATCATCGCTGCGATACTGATTTAATGTTTCGCTTGCAGCCGCGCCCATTGCATCCCAAACGCTATCTGGGAATTCAAGAACCTGAACACCGCCAGCTTGCAAACGCTGCAGTGCTGCGCCGTTGTTGTTCAAGAATTGAGCCAAGTTCCACTGGTGACATTCAGCAGCAGCGGTTTCGATGATTTTCTGGTGCGCCGGAGACAGCTCTTCGAATACATCGCGGTTTGTAGCAAGCGATAGACCTGCGCCTGGCTCGTGGAAACCAGCAGTGTAATAGTACTGAGTGATCTCTTGGAAACCGGCTTTTTCGTCAGCCCATGGACCGATCCATTCGGTGCCATCGATCGCACCAGAAGCGAGCGCTTGGTATACTTCTGAACCCGGAAGATTTTGAACAGAGGCGCCCATGCGACCCAACGCTTCACCACCAAGACCTGGCATACGGAACTTCAAACCTTGGAAGTCTTCTGGACCATTGATCTCATTACGGAACCAACCACCAGCTTGTGCGCCAGTGTTGCCAGCCAAGAATGATTTCAAACCAAAGATTTCACCAAGCTGATCGTGGTAACCAGCGCCGCCGCCGTGATAATACCAGTTTGCCAATTCTTGAGCTGTCATGCCAAACGGAACAGCCGTAAAGAATGCATAACCTGGGTGCTGACCAACAAAATAGTAGTCTGCGCCATGATACATATCTGCTTGACCAGAAGTTACAGCATCGAAAACTTCGAACGCACCAACGAGTTCACCAGCCGCTTTGACTTCGACAGTCAAAGAACCGTCAGACATTGTTGTAATGGTATCTGCAGCACGTTGGGCCGCATCAAAAACACCTGCAAGGCCACGGCCCCAAGTTGTAACCATAGTCAATGTGCGGCGCCCTTGAGCATAAGCCGGCGCAGCTAGAGTTGACGCAGCAGCAGCTGAGCCACCCAGCGCAGATGTCTTCAAAAACGAACGACGATCCATTAAAATTTCTCCCTTAGAGTTAATGTCCGCTAATTTGATAGCGGTTCATTCCAGTACACGCACACTAAGGCGTGAGCGCAATATCGAAAATACCGACAACTACGTAGATAAGCCAAAATTGTTAGATTTCCGAACCAATTTGCTGGAAATTCGCGGAAAATTCCTAGAAATTAGGTCGACTCATAAGGACGTTCCCGCAGTGGGCCAGGAAGAATCACATATTTCGGCAGCAAAAACAGGTAAAACACGCCGTTTTTCGTTAAACTATGGGCAGAAAATATTCCTGCTTGCGACTTTGCCGCTAATCTTTGCTGTGACTGCAATCGCGTTCCTGGTGGCAGCCCAAGCCCGCCTATTGGCAGAACGTGAAATTGCATCTCTTCAGACTCAACTTATTGATGCAAAGAAAGCAGAGCTGCAAAACTATATGTCTATCGCGCGAACTGCATTCATCAATATTTACGGGCGTGCAGCACCTGACGACGAAGAAGCGATGCTTGAGGTGACACAAATTTTGTCTTCCATGATTTATGGAAGAGACGGTTATTTCTTTGTCTATGATTATGATGGCAATAATCTGGTCAGTCCCAGAAGAACGGAAATGATTGGGCGCAACTGGTCTGGGTTGCGAGACAGCGAAGGCACGTCCGTCATCGACGAACAAATACGCATCGCGCGATCAGGTGGCGGATACTTTAGCTATCTCTGGCCCAAACCCTCAACAGGTGAAGATGCGCGTATCGTTACTTTTGTGATTGGGCTTCAAGATTGGCGTTGGGTCGTGGGAACGGGTGTTTTTATCGATGACGTTCTTGAAACTGTCGCGACCGCCCGCGCCGAAGTTGAAAACCGTATCCGAAAGACCTTTTTATACATTGGCGCGATTACACTGGCCGCGCTGCTTCTTGTTTTCCTATCCGGTCTCTTTATCAATATCAGAGAACGCCGTCTTGCTGACGCAAAGCTCAAGAAACTCACGCAGCGTATTATTGACACCCAAGAAGAAGAGCGCGGCAGGGTTGCGCGTGAATTACATGATGGGATCAGTCAGATCCTTGTCGGGGTTCGATATGCGCTTGAACTGGCGCGGCGCCGTTTATTGAAAGGTGACCCGAAAACCGGGAATTCGCTTGATACTGGGATTTCGAACCTCAACGGAGCCATTCAAGAGGTACGCCGTATCAGTCGTGATTTACGTCCGGGTGTCTTGGATGATCTTGGGCTTGGCCCTGCCCTAAAATCGCTCACGACGGAATTTTCAAACCGGACGGGTATCGAAATGGATTTCCAAACCGTGGTGTTTCGCAACAGATTGGATGGCGAAGCCAAGATCGCCCTTTATCGCGTTGCGCAAGAAGCCCTCACCAATATCGAACGCCACGCTGATGCGACCTCCGTTTCCGTACATTTGTTTGGGCATCGCAAAGGTGCAACAATGCAAATCACTGATAACGGCCAAGGGATCGTTCAGGTGCAGCAAACAACGCGCAGCAACTCTGGTTTGGGGCTACGGAATATGCAAGAACGTATGGAACAATTAAACGGTAGCCTCGACATCAACAGCACAAAGACTGGAACGTCGATCATAGCCCAAGTGCCATTGTCACGATTGCTTCCGCCCAAACCGTTAGGAAAAATGATCCCATGACTCCAGAAGCAACACGCGTTTTGATTGTTGATGATCACCCGATGGTCGCAGAAGGCATTCAGTCCATTTTAGAAACTTACGACGACCTATCTGTCGTTGGAACGCTTTCGAACGGGCAAGAGGCAATCGATCAAGTCTGTGCTTTGAACCCCGATGTTATTCTGCTTGATCTCAATATGCCTGGCGTCACCGGACTCGCTGCAACAGAACTGATTTTGGAAAAAAAGCCAAACATCCGTATTCTGATTTTATCGATGCATGATAGCCCTGAGTATATTTCAATTGCACTTAGTCATGGTGCCAAAGGCTACCTGCTGAAGGATGTGCCAACCGACGAAATCAAAATCGCCATAGATAAAGTCATGCAGGGTGATCAATACCTCTGTACGGGTGCAACGCAATCATTGTCTCCTAAAACGCAAGACGGGCGTGAACCTCTGACATGTCGCGAGCAAACTATTTTGCTGGAACTAGCCCAGGGAAAGTCAAACCGCCACGTTGCTGAAGATTTGAATATTTCGGTACGCACCGTTGAAACGCACCGTAAAAACATCAAACGCAAACTTGGCATCAGTTCAACCGCTGGTTTGACCAGATATGCGCTTGAGCATGGGGTGCTTCAAGGAACAGGTGGCGGCGTTTAGCCTTCCTATTTGTGAATCACTCTGCGCTTCCTCCTGAGATTTCCAAAAATATGCTGGATTTGCAAAATTACGCAACTTTCGAAAAGAAAAACAGCACTTCACGACAGAAAAATCCCAAATTCCCTGTTGACGCCCCTCTATTGGACTCATAAGTTCCCCAGACAAGCAAAGGACCTCTGATATGACAAACCTCGTCGTCATTCTAAATCGAAAGCGCATGGGCCGGTAACGGAAATCCAAAATAATCCCCATGCGCCCCCGACTAAGAACCGGGGGTTTTTTATTGCTTAAAAATACGCCCAAATGGGCACGGTAAACGGAGAGTAAAATGACACGGCAGATGACCGGCGCAAATATGATCGTCCAAGCTTTGAAAGACCAAGGCGTGGACACAGTCTTTGGCTACCCCGGCGGCGCTGTGCTACCGATTTACGATGCGATTTTCCAACAGAATGACATCCGCCACATTCTGGTTCGTCATGAACAAGGCGCTGTTCACGCTGCCGAAGGCTATGCGCGCTCTACCGGTAAACCCGGTGTTGTTTTGGTAACATCTGGCCCCGGAGCAACGAACGCAGTAACCGGTTTGACGGACGCGCTTTTGGACTCCATTCCATTGGTTGTTTTGACGGGTCAGGTTCCGACATTCATGATAGGCACTGATGGCTTCCAAGAGGCTGATACCGTTGGCATCACCCGCCCCTGCACCAAACACAATTGGCTGGTTAAAGATACGGACAAACTGTCTGGTGTTATCCATGAGGCATTCCATGTTGCGACCTCTGGCCGTCCGGGCCCGGTTTTGATCGACATTCCCAAAGATGTTCAATTTGCAAACGGCACCTACACCCCTAAGGGCAAAGTTGCGACAGGCCACTACAAACCAACTGTAAAGGGCGATATCGCGGCGATCACTGAATTGGCTGAAATGATTGAAAAGGCCGAACGCCCTATCATTTACTCAGGTGGCGGCGTCATCAACTCTGGCAAAGGTGCAAGCCAACTGCTGCGCGAATTGTCCAACGAAACTAATTTTCCAATCACATCCACATTGATGGGATTGGGCGCCTATCCTGCCTCTGGCGACAATTGGGTTGGCATGTTGGGCATGCATGGTCTTTACGAAGCAAACATGGCGATGCACGACTGCGACTTGATGATCAATATCGGTGCACGTTTTGACGACCGGATCACAGGTCGTTTGGACGCCTTTAGCCCGAATTCAAAGAAGGTTCACGTTGATATTGACCCCTCTTCGATCAACAAAGTTGTTCATGTTGATTTGCCGATCATTGGCGACGTAGGCCATGTGCTTGAGGATCTGCTGAAAGTTTGGAAATCACGTGGTCGCAAAACCAACAAAGGTGCTTTGCAGCAGTGGTGGTCTCAGATCAACGAATGGCGTGCAAAGAAATGCCTAAGCTACACGCCGTCCGAAACCATCATCAAACCACAATACGCATTGGAACGCCTCGAAGCGCTGACCAAAGGCATGGATCGCTACATCACAACTGAGGTGGGTCAGCACCAAATGTGGGCCGCGCAGTATTTGGGTTTTGAAGATCCAAACCGCTGGATGACGTCAGGCGGATTGGGCACCATGGGTTACGGCCTGCCTGCATCTGTTGGTGTTCAAATCGCGCACCCTGATGCACTGGTTGTGAACGTTGCTGGCGAAGCGTCATGGTTGATGAACATGCAAGAAATGGGCACAGCCATTCAGTACCGCGCCCCGATCAAACAGTTGATCCTGAACAATGAACGCTTGGGTATGGTGCGCCAGTGGCAAGAATTGCTGCACGGTGAACGCTATTCCCACAGCTGGTCTGAATCTTTGCCTGATTTTGTTAAGTTGGCCGAAGCTTTTGGTTGCAAAGGTATTCGCGTTTCTGACCCGTCTGAACTGGATGCCGCTATTCAGGAAATGTTGGACTACGATGGTCCTGTGATTATGGATTGCCTCGTGGAAAAACACGAAAACTGTTTCCCAATGATCCCATCGGGCGCTCCTCACAACGAAATGCTTATGGGCGACGCGTCAACCCAAGACGCCATCGGTTCCACCGGCGCGGTTTTGGTTTAAGGTGACAAATGAGAAACTTATTTGCAGCTTTTAGCGTAATTTCAGTCCTATCAGGCTGCGGTTTCGTTGAGAAAGAAAATTTTTTTCCATTGGGCAGCGAAGCTAGGACTATTGCTGCATCCGCAGAACTATCACAACGCTTCTTTTCGAATTCCACACGAGTTTCGCACAACAACTTTCGCCACGGTACACAATATGAATACCACGCTCCTGATGGAACGACTTATCTTTGGTACCCCGGAAACAGAAGTATTGTGATGGGCCAATGGAAGGTGGAAAGAACGAGAGATGGCGACAACACTCTTTGCTATCTTTACGGGTCTAGCAGCTTCAACCCTGTTACGAGACAGTACGGAGGAAATTGGGAGTGCCGCAAAATTACAAGCCTCGATGTAGCGGGTGATGAGACGATCAAAGGCGACCCATTTTCACTTGAAACCGGAAATATACCCTTTGTCATGGAAGGTACATCCTATTACTCCCCTTCGGAAGTAATGGAATTCCTTGGGAAATCAATAAGTGAAATTGACTACATTACCAACATCGAGGAGTTATAAAATGTCTGCACTTCGACTTAAAAAAGGCGCCTCAAAGAAATCGGCGTATGATCTCAAAGACCCAAATGCTGATGTCATCGAAACCCATACGTTGGCGTGTATCGTTGACAATGAGGCTGGCGTTCTAGCCCGTGTCATCGGCCTGTTTTCTGGACGTGGATACAATATAGATAGCCTCACTGTCGCTGAGATCGATAAAGAAGGTCACATGTCTCGTGTGACCATCGTGACCACAGGCACCCCTGCAGTGATCGAACAGATCAAAGCGCAGCTGGGTCGTATTGTTCCGGTTCATGAGGTTCACGATCTCACCGTTGAAGGTGACTCTGTGGAACGTGAGCTCGCGCTGTTCCGTGTACACGGCACAGGTGATCACCGGGTTGAGGCTCTGCGTCTTGCGGATATCTTCCGTGCGAATGTCGTAGATTCCACATTGGAAAGCTTCGTGTTTGAACTGACCGGAACACCGGACAAAATTGACGCCTTTGCCGATCTCATGCGGCCATTGGGCCTTGGCCGTATTGCGCGCACTGGTGTTGCGGCGCTATCGCGCGGCAAATAAATAATAGACCTGCCGCCGTGCTGCAAGCGGCAGGTCCAGCCCCTTTCATTAAGAAGAGTGGCGACCGAAAGGGGCTAACTCACTTAACTTTCAAAGGGCGGAATGATCCCG
The DNA here is from genome assembly GCF_011326755.1 of Cochlodiniinecator piscidefendens. Classification (GTDB taxonomy): domain Bacteria; phylum Pseudomonadota; class Alphaproteobacteria; order Rhodobacterales; family Rhodobacteraceae; genus Cochlodiniinecator; species Cochlodiniinecator piscidefendens. The sequence goes on from NZ_JAAOIE010000001.1 coordinate 387,850, forward strand.
GTATCGACCGCGTTCAACATTTCCTGTTCGCTTAGTAGACCATTATTGTCTGTGTCTGCTTGGATAAACACCTCTTCAGTCAAATCTGGCAAAACGGCCTGAAGCTCTGAAAAGGTAATTACCTCATCGCCATTTGTATCCGCAACATGCCCGGCAAACGCGGGAAGAGTTGCAAAAAATGTGATCGCGGTAGCGTGAGTGATGATCTGTTTCATTTGGTGTCCTTTCCTTATGTTCCACGATTTATTCGCGTGAACATGGGCCACCATCCAAGTTTCGACCGATTGGTCTAGCAGAACGCACAACACCCCCGAAACAAGGCATAGCCGTGCCGCTTTGGGTTGAACCACTGTGCGACTGCACGCCCATGCAAATGCTAAAACCCGCCGATGGCGATAACTCGCGCGCGCGAAACGGGCAAAATCGCAAAAATCTGCTTAAATACACAATTCCTGTCGTCTTTTGACATTCAAAGTCGCTGTTTGAATACCCAATCTCAAAACTAAACACTAGTGTCGGGTTTAAATCGCAACTTTGGAGATTCTACATGGCCACTGATCTAAGTGTTGTAAGGCAGCCCATCGAAACCGCGAACGGGCTTTCAAATGATCATTACATCGACCCCGTCGTTTTTGAAGAAGAACGCCAGGCGGTGCTGTTTAATTCTTGGTCGGGCCTCGCTACAGCCGCAGAAGTTCCCGAACTCGGCGATGCAAAACCAGTTGAGTTTTTAGGCGTCCCACTTTTGTTGATGCGTGGCAAAGACAACGTCGTCCGTGTTTTTCAAAACACCTGCCGTCACCGCGGCATGATCCTAGTCAGTGAACCAAAAAAAATCGAAGGCGCGATCCGGTGCCCCTATCATAGCTGGTGTTACAGCCACAAAGGCGCGTTGGTTTCGACACCTCATGTTGGTGGTGCAGGTCATAACACTCACGAAAACATTGACCGCGACACGCTCGGGCTTACTGAAATTCCGAGTTATATCTGGCGTGATATTGTTTTCGTCAACATATCCGGTGACGCTGATCCCTTTGAAGTTGTACATGCTGAACTTCTTGAACGCTGGAAAGAATTTGACAGCCCCCATTATCATGGCGGCGCAGACAGTACCTTCACACTTCCGGTTAAAACCAATTGGAAACTTGCGGTCGAAAACTACTGCGAAAGTTATCACCTTCCATGGATTCATCCGGGTCTAAACAGTTATTCCCGGCTCGAAGATCATTATAACATCAACCAATATGGACGGTTTTCCGGCCAAGGCACCTATGTCTACCGCCAGTTGACCAATGACGCTGGGGATGTATTTCCTGATTTTCCCGGCCTGTCGGAAAAATGGAATACCGGTGCTGAATACATCACGGTTTATCCCAATGTTCTTCTGGGCGCCCAGCGTGATCATGGGTTTGCGATTATCCTTGAACCTACAGCTTTGGACGAAACCAAAGAGCACGTTCACCTGTACTACGCCAGCCAAGACACCGATGACGAACTCCGTGCAAAAAACACGGTTCAATGGCGCGAAGTCTTTGAGGAAGATGTATTCGTCGTTGAGGGTATGCAAAAAGGCCGTCATGCCCCGCATTTCGACGGTGGGCGTTTTTCACCAGCAATGGATGCTCCAACACATTGCTTCCATGATTGGGTTGCCAGCCGCATTCAAATCCACCGCGAACAACAACAGGCAAAATCACAGGCCGCCGAGTGAGCCGAGATTTAGAAGATCAAATCTTAGAAGCCCATGCTCAACACGATCAAATGTCTCTGGTCACTTTGTATCAGAAGGCCGGGCGAATTGCTGAACAAGATGGTGATATAGATGCTGCTTGTTTCTTTTGGACGCATGCCTATGTGTTCGCATTGGAACAAGCGCATCCGGCGCGCGACGACCTACATGCGCGATTGGTCACATATGGGCGCGAAACCTAGGGTGACTGCCGGCGAACCGGCAGCACTCCTCCCCTCTCATAACATTTAGGCGGCTACGAGTTCCGCCATACGTTCTGTTGGCATACTCAAAACAGCGTATCGACGTCCGTCACCGTCATTGTGGTAAGGTTCGCCGATGCGGCTCGCATCATACCCAAGCTGACGCAATGAACGCACCAACGATGGACGGGTCAGTGCAATCAGTTCGCTAGCTCCGCGTTTGCGGGCCGTTTTGGCAAGGCCGTCAACGATCAAGGACAGGCATTCCGCGCGCTCACCCCCGCGCAACCTGTCAGACACAACAAGCCGCGTACATTCCCAAACACGTTTGGTCGCAACTTCGCCTTCCATTACCCCCTCGGGTATTGTTCCGAGTTTACCTGATACAGCATCCCGAAGCATGTATGTGTATTCCCCCCAAGAAGAGGTCGTTGGCATCGCACGCGCGCCACCTACCACATACCCATTTTTCAATACCAACGAATAATGCGCGAGTGGATTATCGTATTGATCCATCTCAACCGTATCATTGTGTGGGATATCCCAGCCTAGCGTGTCGACGAAAAAGTACTTTCTGAGGGCTAGGTAATCAAAAAAAGCTGTTCCAAATTGATGCATATTCGACAAGTCAAAGGTGATATTTTCCATTGTTCACTCTCCTATATGGAGATTGAATTAGAAACCGATCACAATTTTTTGTTAACGATAATATTCACGCATAACGGGAAAAAAGATTTGATTATATTCTTTTTGGTTAACTTTATATTAACCCATGCTCCACCGCGAGCGCGATGGCCTGACTGCTTGTTTTGGCTCTCAACTTTTGTTTTGCGTTCTTCAAACGTTGCTTTACGGCCCCTAAAGATACCCCTAACTCATCCGCAACCTGTTTCATCAGCAGGCCGTCCCGCACCATTCTAAGCGCCTCCAGTTCCGCGTTCGTAAGATTGGTTGGAGGGGCGTGCGACTGATGTAAATCTTCAAGCGACGCGGCCAATTGAGAAATTTCCAAATCGGTAAATTCGCGATCATTTCGCAGAAAGGATCCAAAGCTGCGAAGCCCACGATCCCCTTCTTCCTGCCAACTGATCGTTACGCCAAATTGCATTCCATACTCTTTGGCGGCGTCTAAAATACCCCGTGGATCGGCCTCTTCGATTTCGCTCCAACGCACCGCTCCGGTGTTGCTATAAACCCACCGCAACACTGGATCAGACAGCATGAAGCCCTGCACCGTATAAAGGTCCACCCAGCTTTTTGGGAGCGCGTTTAACTCAGCTACGGGATAGGCATATCCCAACCGCAATGCGATATAGAATCCAGCTGAAGCTAAACCCTCAAAGTTGTATGAAGCAATTGCATCGTTCATCGTCGTTATTTATCTTAATTGTATACTATTTGCAAAATACGAGATGAACTTTCCTTTAGGTTTCAGATGTGTCATCTTAATGGCGAAGATAGTGCAGGTTTTTGTATAAGTACAACCTTAATGCGAATTGATGGATAAACTATGGATCAAAAATTGAGTATCAGCCCTCTTCTTGCCGATCTAGAACAGAGTTGTCCTTCCGGCTACGCGCTTGCGATGCACATCAAATACACAACCCCAAATTTTCTGTTTCAAACCTACCCGATGAAATGGATCGAATATTACTCAATGGCCGGCCTCGTATTGCACGATCCGATCGTGCGTTGGGGGTTTGAAAATACCGGCGCTACGACTTGGGGGGCCTTAGGGGCCGACGATCCCAAAGGGGTTGTATCGCTCGCCGCCGAACACGGCATGAAGTTTGGAACTGTTATTTCGCTCGTAGAAGACAATTCACGCACAATTGGCGGCTTTGCGCGCCCTGATCGGGACCATACTCCTGAAGAAGTCGCCGATTTGTCCCGCATTCTGCACGAAGTCCATCATCAAACCAGAGACACGGTAGACCTCCCTGCCGAAGAGCGTGCAGCGCTTAAACGACTCTCCATAACCCTTACGCATAGTTAAATGGTTGAAGGTCTAAGTCATATGACCTTCATCGTTGAAGATTTGGATGCGATGGAGCAAATCCTCACGACTGTGCTATCTGCCCGTAAAATATACGATAGTGGCGAAAATAGCTTTTCCCTCTCAAAAGAGAGGTTTTTCGATATTGCGGGCCTTTGGGTCGCGATTATGGAGGGTCCGTCACTTCCTGAACGGAGCTACAATCACATCGCGTTTAAAATACCGGATGAGAATTACGACGCCGCACTCAGAGCAATAAAACTGCTAAACCTGGAAATAAGAGAAAGCCGCCCACGCGTAGACGGTGAAGGTCGGTCAATTTACTTCTATGATCGCGACAATCATTTGTTCGAACTCCATACTGGGACATTGTCCGAACGGCTCGCACGTTATCAATGATGTGAATATCCGTTTGCCGCCTCTTTGCTAAAGAGTTCCGCCTTCGGGCCAATTTTTCCAGTGATTGTTCACGGGTTCGTCCGTAGAGAAAAGCTTGGGCTCATTTTGTTCAAGAACGCTTGCAATCCGTTGAAAGGTCTCGGTCTGACTTGGGGCTTTCCCATTTGCCAGATCAGGATGGTGCCACTCGTCCAAGAGCAAAATTTGTTTCATTTCCGGAAGAATACTAACGCGACGCTCAGTTTCACTCGCAAACACCGCTTCGCGGTGATCATGCGCAAGGTATCGGCAAAGCTCGAAAACCCCAGGCTTTGGGGCATTCGAAAATCGTTGCCCACACAGAAACCTACGGTACTGTCTCGGATAGAACACTAATGTTGGCTCTCGCCGATCGGGGCGCTGAAAGTCATAGTAGCGTGCACCTATGCAGCCTGGAAAATGATCGTGACGAAGCAGCACTCCACCCGGAGTATTTAACTTTGGTTCTGAGATACAAAGCTGATCGTCCAGTAAAGTTGCCTCGAAGTCTGAGAAATCAAGCGGATGATCAAAGAAAAACCGGACGTTGAAGGTTGGGCCGTACTTCCAATTGGCGCTGTCTAACTGAAATGCCAATTCAGACGCTGAAAGCCCTGTATAGTCTCGCGTATTATTGTCGTTCATGATGATATTTTGGGCGGGTCATCCCGCATTTAAAAACAGATATAGCAAAGTGTAAAATCACGTTACCAAGTGTTAAAGTTGTCACCCCCTCGTTTATCTCTTCGCGGAATGGCGCGTCATCTGCTGCTTTGATTGGTTAAGCTCTAGGTACCAATATTGTATCAAAACTCTTTGAAGCGTCGCAAAATTGCTATTTCCTAGACCGTGACACTCCAAAGCGGCTTATCATTGTTTAAGCCTTTTGAGAAAGCCTATTAGGTCGTTTACGAAGGTTTTGGTCGAACGACCCGCAAGCTTTGCAAATTTCTCCAACGCAATGCACAGTTTAACAATAATTCTCAACGCTGTTGGAAGGTTGCCAATTTCAACCGCCTAACTGACTCCGCATCGCTTGATAGACTACGGCTGTCGCGACATTTGCCAAATTTAGCGATCGCACACGTGTATCGAGCATGGGCAGACTGAAAGTTCGATCCTCCATCCCCTCTAGTATCTTGGCAGATAGACCTTTTGATTCACACCCAAATACCAAATATCCGTCCTGTTGATAGTCCGGATCGTACATCGTCTGAGAACCATGTTCTTCGAAGAAGCAAAGACTGTCGAGAGCCGGTTTTCGTGCATCCAGAAAACATTGCCAGCTATCATATTCAGTCAGATTTACATATTTCCAATAATCTGTTCCTGCACGTCGCACGGCTTTCTCATCTAAAGAGAACCCATAAGGCTTGATTAATATCAACTCCAAATTCAACGCAACACACGTCCGTCCAATCGCGCCAGTATTGTACGGAATTTCAGGGGTTACCAACACAATTTTCATGCACGAATCTGCCATGGGATATGCGAACTTTCTCTGATGAGGGCCTCGCGCTAGCCATACGCCGCTTTATCAATTTGGTAAATTAAATTCGGGAATCCAGTGGGAAGGTTGAACCGTCTTTTATCGACAGAGGCCAAGAAGTAAGAAACCCGGGTTATTGAAAAGGACCAGTGTAGAAACAGGCATTCACACATCGCCCAATCTGTTTCGCTGATGCGATCAACAGATCTATGTCAACGCAGATATCACAGCTTGGGTCTTGTCGTTTTTGATTGTTCCGAAAGTTTTAGCGAGAAAAAGTGATCCACCTTTCTTTCTCGTGCGTATTATGGCCATGATAGCGCAAGTTTTGATATCTCCCCTTCGGCACAACAAGACAGGTGGGTCGACCGTTGGGCAAGCACAATATGGCGGGCGTTCTGTGTCTGAAGATGACAGTAAAATTTCAGATCAAACAAAGCAGCTTTTGGCGGTCCGCGATCAAAGGGACAAGGTGGCCTTTGCTGCGCTCTTTGATTATTTTGCGCCGCGCCTCAAAGGGGTTATGATGCGCAGCGGATGTTCTAGTGCGCAGGCCGAAGAGGTTGTGCAAGACGTAATGTTAACTGTTTGGCGCAAAGCGTCTCAGTTTGACCCGCATCGTGCGCAAGCCTCCGCATGGATTTATCAGATCGGACGCAATCGTCATATCGATATGCTGCGCAAAACCAATCGGCCGCAACCGGAAGAGCTCGAGAGCATGTTTGAGGTGGAACCGGACGCCACACAAATACTCGCACTTCAGCAAGAAGCGGGGCAACTGAAGGCCGCCATTCAAACTCTAAGCCACGATCAACGCGACGTGATTGAACGTGCCTACCTGGGCGAACTTAGCCATCAGGAAATAAGCACACAAACTGGCTTACCTCTGGGTACAATTAAATCTCGCATTCGTTTGGGCCTTGAACGGTTGCGTCACGAATTGAAAGGTCTGCGATGAACATGTCCGCGATCAAACATCATATCCCTGACCATTTGCTTGCGGCCTATTCTGCAGGCAACTTATCCGACGCCTTTGCCCTGGTGGTGGCGACGCATATATCTATGTGTTCTGATTGCCGTGCAAGCCTGGAAGCCCACCATATGACCGGAGGAATTTTCCTGGAAGACGCTCCGGCACAAGATATCTCAGCCGGATTAAAAGGGGATATTCTTGCGCAACTCGACAATCCGTTTCGCCCGGAACCCGTACATGAACGCCGCGGCATTTATCCCGGCCCGCTCAATGCTGCCTTAAAGGCGCAAGACCCTATTTGGAAAAAATTAGGTATGGGGGTTCATCAAAGCATCCTGTCGGCAGACTCTGAAGGGTCCGTCAGGTTACTGTGGATACCTGCCGGGCAAAAAGTGCCCGATCACGGGCATAATGGGTTGGAATTGACACTGGTATTGCAGGGCAGTTTTTCCGATGAAACCGGGTTTTATGGCACAGGGGACCTTGAAATCGGGGACGAAGATTTGGAACACACTCCCACCGCCGGGCCGGACATGCCTTGTATCTGCTTGGCCGCTACGGATGCACCTTTGCGATTCAAGGATTTTATGCCTCGCCTGTTGCAGCCTTTGTTTCGGATTTGATCACTTCCCGCGCCAGATTATCCAGTCGGGCAAGATGCCAATCGCGCGGATAACCCAAGAAAACGGCACGGGAAAATCTGTGCGAAACCGTCGCCGTTTGATGGCACGCATCACATGCTGGGCAGCTTGTGCAGGCTCCATAAGCATCGGCATCCTAAAGCGGTTCTTTGCGGTCAAGCGGGTTTTGATAAAGCCGGGATTGACCAGTTTCACCCATACGCCTGTGCCACGCAGGTCATAGCGTAGAGTTTCCGCCATACTACGCAGCGCGGCTTTGCCCGGACCATACCCAAGTGCTGCGGGCAAGCCGCGATATCCAGCAAGCGATCCAATCAAGATAATCTCACCCTGACCACGTGCCAGAAAGTCAGGGATCACCGCCCCCACCACGTGCACAGCCCCGTTATAATTCACCTCGGACATCTTTAAAATCGCATCCGTGTTCCAGTCCTGTGCCGCCATCGGATCATAAGCCCCCGCGTTATAGATCACCATATCGATGTGCCCAGTTTGTTTGCTGGCATCTATAACAGCTTTGCAATCCGTCACATCCATGGGCAAAGGAGTTGCATCTCGAATCTGATCGCGTAATTCTTCCAAACGCGCCGTGTTGCGGGCCGATAAGATCAGGCGTACGCCCTGTTCCGACAGCGCCAGAGCCAATTCCCGGCCCAGCCCTTCGCTTGCTCCGATCAACCAACAAGTTTTATCGCGAAGGTCCTTCATGGCTGCCCCTCACGCCATTTTTTTCCATCAGAAATCAAATCCTCTGGCGGGGGTGGTTTACGTAGAAACGGGGCCTTTTTACGCCACAACCTGAACGCCTGCCAATAGATCAGCATCAAGACACGCAGCCCACCCATTGGCCGGGCAACAGCTGCCTGAATCAGCGTACCGTTGGTTGCCGTCTGGCGTTTTCCGGCAAGAGTGGCAAGCACACCCTCATCACCGTTCCGATATGAAATCAAAATATTCACTGCGTCATCTGTCAGACCAAAATTAAAGCTATATTCCCCTTCAACCTTTTGAAACGGAGATACATGCATCAGTTTTTTAGCCTGCATTGGCATGTCATAGGTGATCGGGCGGAAATCATCCCAGGCGCAAAAGTAACAGTGCCGGTGGCCAAATGTATTGTTCACTTCGGCTACAAAGGCGCGCGGGCTGCCGTTGATCAAAGCGATCCAAAAACTGACTGGATTAAACTGAAACCAAAGAAATTTAGGCTGGGCCAACAATAGGATCTCAGCACGATCCAGTGGAAAGCCATGATGTCGCAACACCTCTTTGAACCAGTTTTCGCCCTGCCCGTTTCCACGTTCCCCACCATGGTTCTGGTCATGCAGCGACCAGAGGTTAAAACGGTTTTGCGTCAACAAGGCTGGGCTTTGCATTGGTAGCGGGGTCAACACATAATCCACCCGATAGCGAAAAGCATTTTTAAGACGCCCACGCCGCGCGTGTGTTGTCAGGGCCTGAATATATTCTGTTTTCATACCCTTTTATACGCGCCAACCCTCAAGCCAGATCAAAAATTATAAAAATAAATGATCCGATCGTACTGGGCCTGCGTAATCAGTTTATTCGCATTCAGGACAAGGCAGTTGAATATGCTTGATCAAAGCACTGGCTCACGCAAAAAAATCGCAATTGTTGGCGGTGGTGTTTCCGGGCTTTCGGCAGCTTATTATCTATCAGCACATCACGACATAACGCTTTTTGAAGCCGGAACACGTTTGGGCGGTCATGCACGCACTGTTCTTGCGGGCCGAAACGGTGATCAGCCCGTGGATACAGGCTTCATCGTGTTTAACTATGCGACCTACCCTCATCTGACGCGTTTGTTTCAAGATCTGGATGTTCCGGTCCAAAAAAGCGACATGAGCTTTTGTGCTAGCATCGACGATGGTTCATTTGAATATGGGCTAAACTCTCTTCACTCCCTGCTCGCGCAGAAATCCAACTTGTTTCACCCGCAGTTTTACCGGATGATCCGCGATACCCTTTATTTCGGAAAGCATGCCAAGCAAGCCGCAGACAGTGATGACATCACGATTGGTGAGTTGGTCCAAAAGCTGGGTCTTAGCACGGCTTTCAGGGATTTGTATCTGCTGCCAATGTGCGGCGCGATCTGGTCAACACCGATCGCGGACATCGATAGCTTCCCCGCAAAATCACTTGTACGGTTTTTCCAAAATCACGCGCTTTTGGCCGGTTCAGAAAAACGCCAATGGTGGACCGTCAAAGGGGGCAGCATCGAATATGTCAAAAGGCTGGAAACCGCTTTGCGTGCTCGGGGATGTAATATTCAACTAGGCGCCCCTGTTGATCACGCGCAACGCAGCGATTTAGGAGTAACAGTCACCTCAAAAGGCACGCAACACACCTTTGACGAAATCATTCTAGCCTGTCATTCAGATCAGGCCCTTGCCATTTTGGGCGATGGTGCCAGCCCCGACGAAAAACAAGCATTGTCCACCGTGCGTTATCAAACCAACACTGCGGTGTTACACGCTGACCCAGCCCAGATGCCTAAACGGCGGGCCTGTTGGTCTAGCTGGGCGTATCAGTCCCAGACCGGGAATATTGGCGTCACATATTGGATGAACAAACTGCAAAACATTGACGAAGCAGATCCGCTGTTTCTGACGTTAAATCCTGCTCGCCCCATCAAAGATGAGCTGATTTATGATACAGTAGAATACGCCCATCCCGTGTTTGATCGCAAAGCACTGATTGCACAGGAAATCATCCGCGAATTGCAAGGCAATAACCGCACTTGGTTTGCGGGTGCCTGGAACCGCCATGGATTTCACGAAGACGGTATCGCCAGCGCCATGCGGATTGTACGGGCCATGAACACCGCTACTTATACAGAGGGAAAACAACATGCGACCAGCAAGCAAAGCTTTGAAAAATCAGTTTCTTTCAACTTGCGAGCGTCTGCATGAAGGCCGCTTAACCCTGCGCACACCGGAAGGCGAACGGTATAATTTTGGCACTTCGGGCCCTGACGCGGATATGACCATTCGCGATTGGTCCGCTGTGTCCGCTATTGCCGCCCACGGTCAGGTCGGATTTGGCGAGGCTTACGTGCAGGGTCTTTGGGATACATCCTCCATCGAAAGCCTGATGAAGATGGCGCTTAAGAACCGCGAACATCTGCAAACATATGATACCGCCGGGCCTTTGGCCGGGTTAAAGTTTCGTATTGTTGATACTCTTTTGCGCGCCAATTCCCCCAAGGGATCGCGCCGCAATATCCGCAGCCATTACGACGTCGGGAACGAATTTTACCAACTTTGGCTGGATGACGGCATGACCTATTCTTCGGGTCTTTTCCAAGAGGGTGACAGTGATTTGGCCCGCGCCCAAAGGCGTAAAAACGCGCGCGCCTTATCGCGCCTGAATGATCGGGATAGCGTTCTTGAAATCGGCTGTGGGTGGGGTGGTTTTGCCGAACATGCCGCCGAAGAAGGACGCAATGTCACCGGCGTAACCATTTCACCCAGCCAACACGCCTGGGCCGATAGCCGCCTTGACGGGCGCGCAGACATCCAGATGTGCGACTACCGCGATATCAATGGACGCTATGACAACATTGTTTCTATCGAGATGATCGAAGCTGTGGGGCAGCGATATTGGCCCCAATATTTCGCTACTCTTAAACGCAACTTGGCGGAAGGCGGGCGCATTCTTGTGCAGGCGATCACGGTGCGGGATGATTTCTTTGAAACCTATCGCACGTCATCAGACTACATCAGACAATATGTGTTTCCCGGTGGCATGTTGCTCAGCGATACGATGATTGCGCAACAGGCACAACAGGCGGGCTTGCGCATCAATGACAGCTTTCACTTTGGTCAAGATTACGCGCGCACCTGCCGAATTTGGGCCAGCCGTTTGGTGGCACGCAAAGCCAAAATACATGAACAAGGCTTTGACGAGGCATTTTTCCGCAACTGGCAATACTATCTCGAAATTTGTGCCGCGGCCTTTGCAGTTGGACAAACCAATGTAACGCAAGTGGAGATGGCACATGTTGCGTAGCTTTTTACTGTTGGTCTTCATATTACTCGGCTATTCCGTTTCATGGGCCAGCCCTAACAACTTCCAGCAACGCGGAGAGGCCACGTTTCGTTGGTTTGGGATCCCTGTCTATGATGCGCGTCTGTTCACGCCGGGTGGCGCCGCCCTAAACTGGCAACAAGATCTGACTCTTGAATTGACCTACAGACGGGCTCTGGCACGTCAAAGCCTGATAGATAGCACGCAGTCTGAAATGCAGCGTCTAGGGTATACCCGCCCACAAGACGCGGACCTTCAATCCTGTTTTAGGAATGTCAGACCTGGGGATACTTTTCGGGCCCAGACCGAAGGCGCAGATCAGCTACGGCTTTACCTAAATGGTGCAGAAGTTTGTAGGTTAGCACAGCCCGACATTCGACGCGGTTTCATGTCCATTTTTCTGTCAGACAACAGCCGCGCCCCCAACGTCAGCCGTCATCTGAGAAACGAGTGATGCATTACCCTCGGGTCAGTCTTTACGCCTTGATGTTAGCAACCGCCGGAATGCCACTTTACATTCATCTGCCGCGTTTTGCTGCAGTGGAACTGGGCATAAGTCTGACGGCCTTGGGCAGCCTCTTGTTAATCTTGCGGATGGTTGATGTATTCCAGGACCCAGTATTGGGAGTGTTGATAGATCGTTTTCCCGCTGCGCAACCTGCCTTTGCAAATGCGGCCGCCTTATCTATGGCCCTTGGGTTTCCTCTCTTATTTTCGCTGCAGGCAGGTATGAACTGGGCTTTCGTGGCTCTACTTATCATCCTGTTCACGGGCTATAGTCTGGGCAGCATATTGATTTACGGGCGCAGCGCCTCGCTTGCCCGTTCTGCACAACCGAATGACCTACTGCGCCTCGCCAGCTGGCGAGAAGGCGGGCAACTTGTTGGGGTTATTCTTGCCGCCGCCCTGCCTTCTTTTCTGCTCGTGTTTGGAGCGGGGCCTGATATCTGGTTTTATTTTGGATTATGTTTGGGCGGCATTGCTTGCCTTGCCGCTTGGTTCAGCAGAACCATTTGGCGCGGCCCTGTTGAGGTGGGAAAAAATCTGTCGTTGCAAGGCCTAAAGCAAGCCGGAGCAATGAAGCTACTGCTCCTGATGCTTCTAAATTCTCTCCCGGTTGCGCTGACCTCGACATTATTTCTGTTCTTTGCAGAGGATCACCTAGGCCTCAGCGGACAGGCCGGCCTGTTTTTGTTGGCATTCTTTCTGTCAGCCGGACTGTCTATTCCATTCTGGTCTCAAATCAGTACGAAATTTGGCAACCGAAATACCCTTGTTTTAGCCATGGGCCTTGCGATCATCAGTTTTTTCGGGGCGGCTTTTTTGATGCCAGGGGATCGCAGTACCTTTTTATTGATCTGTGTCGCATCAGGCTTTGCGATGGGCGCGGACATTTTGATACTGCCCCTTATGTTTTCAAAGGCGTTGATTGCTGCGGGGCTGAAAGCCGCGTCCGCCTTTGGATATTGGAGCTTTGCCGGTAAGCTCGCCTTGGCTCTGGCTGCTGCTATCGCTTTGCCTTTGCTCGACTTCTTCAACTTCACCCCGGGTGCCACCTTGAATGACAACGCCCGCAACACGCTCGTTTTTGCATATGCCATATTACCCTGCGCGCTAAAACTGATTGCTCTTTGCTTCACCCTGACCTTGCCGCAAAAGGATCCTCTGACATGAAACTTCTGACCCTTGCTCTGTTCGCCATTCTTTTGCTTGTCGCAGCGCGTGGCGTGTTTTTTAGCTTTGGGGCACAAAAACCCACCGATTACGCCGAAAACGGACCGGCCTTCACTCTGAAAGAACACCTTTCCGGCCCTATCCTGTCCGAAGGGGTGATCTATGGTCCCACCGGACGTGTCACCAACAGTTTCACTGCTCATATGCAAGGCAATTGGGAAGGTGACACGGGCACCCTGACAGAAAGTTTTACATACTCAAACGGTCAGACCCAAGAACGTGAATGGACCCTGACAGCCGGAGCAGACAACACTTTCACCGCGACCGCCGAAGATATCATAGGCGCAGCGCAAGGCGTTGTGTCTGGCTCCACAATTATGATGACGTATGAAATCGTTTTGCCTGAACGCGCCGGCGGGCATGTTCTATCGGTGACAGATTGGTTGTATTTGACCGAAAGCGGCGTAATCATAAACCGCTCTGAAATGCGCAAGTTTGGCATAATGGTTGCGGAATTGGTCGCCACCATGCGTCCTGCAACCACTTCTCCTTAAGTGCCGCAGTAACTGAGATCTCGAGCGCCAGCCAACCATATTGTTCAATGTCTACTTTGGGCATTGGTGACTTTTGTGCTCTTTTCACATGGTTCGAAAACCTGAATCTGTTTCCGCATCGGTCTGCACAATTACTGCACATCTCCTAAGCACGTTCTGCGGATGAAACTGCAAAGATAGCTCCGACATTGACGGAGAAAATAATGCAAAATCAATTTAGAGTTAGAGGCGTTCCCAAATCGCTTGCTATGGACGGGTGGTGGCTGGGCTGCTCTGAGGGAATAGAAAACACCACGACGGACAACAAAACTGTGCCAAAACGAATTTCGCGCAGTTCTTATTCTAAACGCCCTATATTAGGAGTGCTAACCTTGGTGCTCGGGGCTGATTTTTTATTTTGGCAGCAAAGCCTAGGCATCTCATTGGCGTTATACTCAATCGCAATTTATTGCGTCGGAACGTATCAGCTTTCGCTGAGGTCCCGTATTCGGCCTTTGATTTTGTTGGTGTTTGGTGTGATGCCAACCATCGAATACGTACAATTTCTTTCGCTTATGTTTTTATGCACATCTTTGGTTGTCTCATTGATCTGGGCACATCAACCTAAACTAGATACCGATAGATACCCAACAGCAGCCTTTCGGCTTTTGGCCGCCATTCCTGTGTCTGGTATTCTTACTCTTCTCAGCATTATTCGCTCACTTCGGGCTGACACGGGGGGTACGGGTACTGAAACGGTTAAACGCATCCTCCGGAATTGGGCCTTTCCGGTTGGTGGGACACTGATATTTTTCACACTATTGGTTGATGCAAATCCTGTGTTCGCTCAGTTCCTGTCGATAGACATCGACATTTTAGCCTTGAGCAATCGCATTTGTTTCTGGTTGGGTGTGGGATTGTTGATTTGGCCCATGACTGATGGGTTCATTTTCGACGACGGTGCATTCCCCAAACTGACCAAACCAAAGTGCTTCCTGAGTTTAGGCCTCAATACAGACTCCGTCTTGCGCGCGCTTGTTATGTTTAATCTATTAATTGGCGTTCAAACTGTGCTTGATCTGTCAATCTTTGTTGGGGGGAGTGAACTTCCGGATGGAATGAGTTATGCGAGTTATGCTCAAAGAGGTGCGTATCCTCTGGTCATCACAGCATTGCTTGCTGGCATTTTCGCTATTTTGGCGCGCCCCTTTCTGCTGAGCCACCCGTTTCTAAAGCCCCTGATTATGCTGTGGCTTGTTCAAAACGTCGCTCTTTGTATTTCGGCCGGATTGCGTTTAGATTTGTATATCGAAGTTTACGGGCTGACATATCTACGTGTGCGGGCATTGATTTGGATGGGGATGGTTGCCCTAGGTTTATCCTTGACCGCGTGGCAAATTTTATTTGCACATTCAAACCGTTGGTTGATTTTACGCTATGCAGCTTTAGGCGCGGCAACATTGTACGCATGTTGTTTCGTCAACTTTGCTGCAATTATCGCTACAACGAACATCCCGTACCAAAGATCCAGTATGCATATTTGCAACCTTGGACCGACTGCGCATCAGGCTATTACGAATGGGATTCTTGAAGCTCGGAATAGCTCACAAGATCGACCATTTATAGACAACCTTGAGCGGTGCCTGCCGGATGCGCCAACCATTGACGGATGGCGAGATTGGGGGCTACGCAAGTGGCGCATTGCTGTGTGGCCGGTATCACGCAGTTGATTGGTAGATAGGAATTGTGACATGAAAATTCTGCTCGTTGATGATGACCCTCGATTGCGTGATTTGGTTGGGCTGTCGCTTGAACGGGCGGGATATCAGGTTTTGAACGTGGCGGATGGCAATCAAGCACTTGTATCAATCTTGCGAGACTCCCCTGATTTGATTGTGCTTGATGTAGGCTTGCCTGAAATGGATGGCTTTGAGGTGTGCAGGCGCATCCGCGCGCACTCCGAGATACCTATTGTATTCCTGACCGCCCGCGATGACGAAATTGATCGGGTGATAGGTCTTGAATTGGGCGCGGATGATTATGTTGTGAAACCGTTTAGTCCCCGTGAATTAGTAGCACGCATCAAAGCTATTTTAAAACGAAGCCGCCCTACCCCCGGGTTCAATATTTTACGTCATGGCCTGTTAGAACTGGATTGTTTAGCCCATGTGTGCCGATTGAAAGGGGTGAGCATTGCCCTTACAGCAACAGAATTTCGCGTCCTTGAACATCTGTTACAGAACCCCCAAAACATCCGAACACGATCCCAGCTTATCGAAGCCGTATGGGGTAGACACAGCCAGGTTTCAGACCGCACCTTGGATAGCCATATGCGCAATCTCCGTCAGAAACTGGCCGAAAATGGCGACCCAAATGCCATTGAAACAGTGCATGGTGTGGGCATCCGCATGAAGGAAGTTATATGATGCGGTCGTGGCGTCCTTCACTTATTCTTGTTCTAGCTGGTGGGCTTGCCGGTACTTTGGCCCTATCGCTCGCTGGAATTGTTGCTTTACGATATCTTGGTCCTGAAATTGGATTCCGAAATGCGGCAATTGTATTGGGTTTGATTATTACTGCGGCCACATCATTGCTTGGATGGCTTTTACTTCGCCTACTTTTGCGTCCGATTCTTGCCTTGCAACGCTATGCGGCAGCAGTCAGTTTTGACAGCACATCAGATGCTGAAGTTCCGGCACATTTTGGAACCCACGAATTGCACCAAACTTCGCAAAACATCATCGAAATGGCAGAGACTTTACGCGATAGAGAAATGACAATCCGTAGTTTTACCGACCACGTCACCCATGAGATAAAGACCCCAGTGGCCGCGATCAAAGCTGCAGTTGAGCTTCTAGAAGATGGCGGCAAATTGAGTGCAGAAGATTTACGGATCGCGCGCGAAATTGATGGGGCGCAAAACCAAATCCAATCTCAACTCAACGCTTTACGCGCGGTCGCCCAAGCCCGCGAGACGCGGTATATTGGCATCTGCTCTTTGGCCGACTTACCCAGAGATATCGGTGGAACCGTGTCTCTATCGCTCGACGGCGCGCATATAAAAATTCCTCTCTCTTGCGATGGGCTGAACATAGTCTTACGACAACTCATCCAAAACGCTGCAGAACATGGAGCGTCTCAAATACTGCTGCGTGCCGAAGAATTAACTGATGAAATTCGTGTGTGTATCATCGACAATGGATATGGTGTTTCACATGGGAATGCAGATCGAATTTTCGACCCATTCTTCACGACGAAACGCGAAGACGGCGGCACCGGTATGGGCCTTTCAATCGCGCGCAACATCATTGCGGCTCACCATGGTAAAATCTTCAACATCCCCTATTCAGATGGCGCATATTTTACGATCAAATTCAAAAGGTAAATCCATATAACGACTACATTGCTTTTACGGGTAAGAACGCTTTGGGCAGGTAGCGACCTTTGCGAAGCCGTGTTTGCCAAAAATCCGATAGCTTTGATGGCAGCGGATAACGACAAAACATTGGAAATATCCCCTTTTCGTTATTTGGTAAGAATTGACTCTCCAATGCAAAAGGCAATACTCAGGCCCTCCTTTTGAATATCAAATACAATTGTTTCAAAACCCTGTCGTCGTGAGCTTATTGGATCCAATAGTTTTGAAACAGGTAATCGTCTTGGGTGCGTGAGCTACTTGACCAAGGATTACATTGATCGAGCGTTGATTTTGGCCCAGCGATTATCCTCTGATCCTCTTCTTCATAGACGTGGACTTTTCGCGGTTTAGTTCCTATTTCTCTCAAGCAATGTTTGCTATGAAGCAGAAAGGCTACGGGACTGAGACGGCCCGATGCTAAGCGACATTACGAATTGTTCGTAGTCATATAAAGTTGGACATCGGAGTGCTTGAGTATCGTAGGCTCTGGTTCGTTTGTGTGATTGATTATGTGGCTTGTTTTTGATGTTGCAAGCGGCGTTGTCGGATTGCCTGCGTTTTGATCTTTTCCTGTTCTCTTAGAATTTCTTTGTTTCGCCCGAAGTACACGTCTGCAGGTGTGACGTTGTTCAGGCTTTCGTGGTAGCGCTGGTTAGCCGCCAGTTTCCAATGCGCTGTTCGCGGCCTGCACCAGTTTATGCAGAGTGCGTGAGCTATCCTGTGCCCGAACGGTAGACGTCCATGTCTGCCATCACATCGAAAAAGTTGTCCGAAAACCGCCACGTCAGATAACGACCATTTGGCGCAATTTCGAGATGGTCGAAGATCCCGGGAATGGCGACCAGCTCGGCAACAGGTTTACGCAGAAAGCGGCTTGATCCGGTTTTGGATGGAAACCCCAGCTCGCGGAGTTCTGCAACCAAGACAAAGTGGTCCTGTGGCCCTTCGTCGCCTTCGAACACGGGCCAGCCTTCTTCGGTTTGATCTTGCAAGAAGATCAATGCGAGGAAAAGCTTGGCTGTGGCGGCTGAGAACCCTGCCATTTTGATGAACTCAGCCACATAGGCAGAGATACGAAATTTGGTGTGATTGTAGTGCATTTTCATGTTCCTTTCTTGGTAGGCGGAACATGGGAACGCGGCCTTTCGGGCAAAAAGATTCCGGTAAAGATTTTCTGCGCATATGCAGGTGCGGTCGCCGTCTCTGCGAAAACACCTGCAAAAGTGATGTCGTAAGTCGCCAGATCCTACGCAAAGCCTGCATGCGTGACAATTTTGAACCATTAAGAGACTGATTGCGCGAAGAAATACCCACGCGGAAATGGCGAAACATAGAAATCCAGAAATCGGGAAATGACAGTGCCTTGATGTGATTAAGGCAAACAGGTTGCCCCGTCTGCCCAAACTCACCACCTGTTTTCAAGTGGCTACCGCTCAAATTTCCTGTGCAAAGGAAGGTTAGCAGATCACACCACACGCAAGCCTTTTCTCGTTGCCTCCAAGTCAGACACTTTCGCCTTCTTGCCATGGGCAAAGGCGCTTTGGATCATCGAAATGTCGATGTCCACGCGCTGCACAATCTCGTGCAGATATTCGAGATCATGGCCATCGCCTCCGTAGTGCTTGAGGTTCACCGTCTCCATCTCGTGCCCCATGAGAATATGGCGCAACTCACTATCGGTGCGGGCCTTGATCTGTTCGACATTGAACTGCGTGCGGAAACTGTGGAAGTCGATGCGCTTTTCATAGACATCGTTGGTCTTGCGGAAGCGTGTGAAATCTTTGGTGAAGTTCTCAGACAGGGTTTTTCGGTTTTACCACGCGTCAGGTGCGGAAATAGCCGATCCTCACCTTCGCGCCGCCGCATAGCCACCAGATCAAGGAAACCAAGGGCAATCAGACTGGTATGGAGAGATAAACGACGCGTCGCGGCTTTGGATTTCAAACGCTGCCAGCGTGCGCCGACTTTAATGTCAAAATAGTCGATGCCGTTTTCCACCCGAATATCATCAAGGCTAAGTTGCAGCACCTCTTCTTCGCGCAGCCCGTGCAACACAGCAATGATCGGTGCCCAGAACATGGGATCGCCGACGTCAGCAATCTGTCCTTGGAAAACCGGAGTTCGGAACAGCTTCGGCAGCTCATCCCCCCAGATCTTACGGCTATTGTCTTCTTGAAGGATCTCGAGACGTTCCAGTTCTCGCTTGGACCACATCACATTTTCCATGAAATTTTCAGAGAGGTAGCCAAGGGT
Source organism: Cochlodiniinecator piscidefendens (assembly GCF_011326755.1). Classification (GTDB taxonomy): domain Bacteria; phylum Pseudomonadota; class Alphaproteobacteria; order Rhodobacterales; family Rhodobacteraceae; genus Cochlodiniinecator; species Cochlodiniinecator piscidefendens. The sequence continues at coordinate 407,226 of NZ_JAAOIE010000001.1, forward strand.
CTCCATGTAGCGCAGCACACGCTGGGTGTCCTGCATATGTCGATAGACCGTGTTCACGCGCAGCCGTGCAATATTTTCCTGATGCTCAGCCACTTCGATATTGCCCTGACTTGCGCCAGCCTTCTTCAACTGCGCATGAACACGTGCCTTGTTTTTCTGCTCGTCAAAGTCCGTCGCGTCAACGATTTCACGGATTGTTCTCTTTTCCTTGGAGGATTTGCCGTGGTTCGCTGAAACCCTTTGGATGATCGAAAACGCGCCGATGAAATCTACCTTCGTCAGATCGCATAGCTGTTTGTCGCCAATGACGTCGATCATCAACTTCGCATTGGCTTTCAGATTTGAAAACGAGTTCCGTTCCCTAGACTCGCCCTTGGCTTTGACTGCAAGCTCTTCCGTCGCTTGCCCTCTTTACCCGCCAAACGTGCCTCACAGTATTTTTCATATGCTTCCGACAGCTTGACTGACGCCTTTTTCGTTGCCTTCGGGGGCGAAGATTGGATCGGTTCAGACGCGTTCAGTGGCGCGTTGACAGGCACAGAAGTGGTTGCGGTCGCAGGCTCAATAACCAACTGAGCAACGGGCGCTGCGTGAACCGCAATAGCCGCAGGTTCTGCACGATAGGTAGGCTTTGAGGGCGCAGCGTCAGCCTTCATTGCCGCCTCAAAGAAACGGCTGGGTGCAGAGAAAACACCCTGATCGCGCTGTGACCGCTCAACACTCAGGTCCAGCAAAACACGTGTCGCCTCATAAGCAATAACCATCCAATTTTCCTCATTTTCATTGATGTTTACACCGAGACGCGCCGCGGCAGCGTGCACAGGCGCTCGTGCCACCTCACGGTTGCGCAAAAGCAGTGCTTCACGCAGCGTGTCTTGCAAGACCAGCTCTCGCTCGGCAGCCATCTGCGCTTCTTCACGGGTGCGTTCAGGTGCAATGGCGCGTGCGTGGTCCGATGCTGCGATTTCAAATCGCAGCAGTTCGGTCAAAACCCGCTCCATCAGACCTGTTTCCATGTTCGCAACGCCTCTCGAATAGTCGAAGGCAAGGGAGCTGAGCCACGTCAAACGGCGGGCCAGCACCTCGGCCTCACGAACCACATCGGTCTTCAAGGAAAATACGAAAAACCGGTTTGAGGCGTTTTTGAAAAAATTTCTGGGACGCGCCGCCGCCAGTAAAACGACGATGGTCTGCGCTCCAGATGCAGGCATGGTGTTGGTCTTCTCAATGCTCCGACTCCCGCATGGGGTTTGTGTAATCGGATGTGACAGAGAATGTGCCCAGAACGACAAAAGCGCCCCAAGATGGAGCACTTTGTCATTTATTTCCAACTCCTTAGATGGAAATTGGCTCCGGCGGTAGGGATCGAACCTACGACCAATTGATTAACAGTCAACTGCTCTACCGCTGAGCTACGCCGGAATACTGCGCGTGGTATAGCCACAGTGAATTGGAACGGCAAGCGGATTTTTCGTGGAAATGAAAAAATTCGAATACGAATTACATCATCAATGTATTTGAAGTTTTGCCCGCACAATCGTGCTTAATTTGGAAAAAAGAAACGCCCCGATAAAAGGATTACTATGCGGCTCTCCGGGATGCCTTGAAAATAGCCTGAAGGCCTTTGGACGGATGTTGAACAAATCGCCCGCACACCATTACGGAAGAGTTATCTTAGCCGCGCCCGCGGTAAGGTGGGACACCTTGATCAGGAATCCATACATCCTCAGGCATTTGGCCAGATTGCCAAAATACATCGATTGGAATGCCTCCGCGTGGGTACCAGTATCCGCCGATGCGCAACCATTGGGGATCTAAAAATTCAACAAGCCGGCGAGCAATGGAAACTGTACAATCTTCGTGAAATGCACCGTGATTGCGGAAAGATCCCAGAAACAACTTTAGAGATTTGCTTTCGATCAACCATGCACCCGGTACATAATCAATGACGATATGCGCAAAATCCGGCTGCCCTGTCATAGGGCAGAGCGACGTAAATTCTGGTGCAGTGAACCTAACATTATAAGCGGTATCAGATTGCGGGTTGGAAACGCGTTCGAGTTCTGCCTTCTCAGGGCTTTCGGGCATAACGGTCGCGCCGCCCAATTGTTTGAGATCACTGTAAATACTGTCAGTCATGACTGAACTCCTAACTAAACGCCACGTTTATTGCCCCAAACCAACACATGCAGTTGGGGCAAAACGCGGGGGGTGAACCATCTGTCGCCTGTCACCTTTTCAATAAGCCAAAGTAGGCGATTGGTGTTTGTGTCCAGATCAACGGGAATGTCGGGGTCTACTTCGGGGTTTCCCGGCTGTAGATAAAGTTGCAGTTCTGGGTGACGCTTTGCAGCTGTTTTGGCCCATTGATAATCAATATCGTCAAAAATCACGATTTTCATCACGGTCTGGGTTTTAGAGCCAGCCGAGACAACGCATTTTGCAAAGATGGACCAATCCACGGCTTCACCACTTGACGGAGGCTTAGGACTCAGGACAAGCGTATCGAGCGCGCTAAACCAATCTTTGGAAACTGATCCTTGAGTTTCGCAGGCAAAACGATACCCTTTGCCCTGCCCTAGCTGAATGACATTGGTAAAATCCTGAATGGCGGGATTCCCACCTGATATGGAAACCGTTATGGGGTGCCCACCAGAAAGAGTTTCAACCTCTGCAAACACCTCTTCGGCGGTCATTTTGGCCCAACTATGACGGTTTGCGCTATCGACGGCGTGCAAACTATCACACTACGAACACCGATAGTCACATCCGCCGGAGCGAACAAACACAGTTGGTTCCCCAATCAAAGCGCCCTCACCCTGAATAGTGGGGCCAAAAATTTCGGCGATGCGCAAAAGTCATGGACGGTATTCTGCCCAAGTTTTTGGGGTTTCCGAAATCTTCACTGAAGTTGTTTCAGGCCATCGTGCCGCACACCATTCGTAAAAATGACGAGCCATGTTTTCAGCCGTCGAAGGGCCGTCCAGCACGTCATTCAGATGACGGTGATCAAAGCTGTCATCGATATAAGATTTAGGCGGAGCAAGTTCGTGATAATCCCGTACGAACCCATCATCATTTAAAGTATTAGATGCAAGTTCAACAACAACAATATAATTGTGGCCATGCATGCGCGCGCATTGATGATCCGCTGGAAGATGTACCAATTGATGTGATGCAGAAAAGTGAAATTCCTTGGAAATACGGTACATTACGTAATTTCCTTTGTGTCGGTTGCTACACGCCAAAAATCTGGATCTTCGTATATTGTAGGATCATTAACTCCAGCCAAATAAAAGGCTTCACGCCGCTCTACACAAGTACCGCAGCGGCCACATTGATGAACGCCACCTTTATAACATGACCAAGTTTGTTCAAACGGTGTGTTCGCGTCGGCACCTGCAATGACAATGTCAGCTTTGGATTTATGCACAAAAGGTGTCACCAAACTTACATTGGCGTATCCATCAAGAGCCTCACGCTGCATCTTGTCGAATGTGTCGGTAAAGCTGGGACGGCAATCTGGATAGATAAAATGGTCGCCACCATGGACCGCCGTTGCGACGGCGTCATCTCCATTGGCTGCGGCCACACCATAGGCAATCGTAAGCATAATGGCATTGCGATTGGGAACCACCGTTACCTTCATCGTTTCCTCGGCATAGTGGCCATCGGGAACGTCGATATCATCGGTCAAAGCTGAACCTGACAATTCCGCTCCGATAGGACGCATATCGATGATATGATGGGGAACGTTCAGACGTGTCGCACAGGCTGCGGCATAGTCCAATTCTTTGCGATGACGCTGGCCATAGTCAAACGACACAAGCCGGGGAAAGGTCACCCTGATCTGCCAGTAAATGGGCAAGTGACACAGAATCTAATCCGCCGGAGCAGACAACTACAGTTTTCATATTTAAACCCTTGTTTTGTTGACCGGGCATTCGTCTCGCAATTTGCCATTGAAGCTTTCAATGAAACTGTTCTGCTGGGGCTTTCCAGGCGCGATGTAATGCCAATCGATGCCGTTTTCCTGAACCCATTTGAGGATCGCCATGCTGGTGAACTCAGTGCCGTTGTTGATACTATCGCCTTTGGCATGCCGCGGTCAGCGATGACCAGGTTCAGTTCGCGTGCAACGCGGTGGCCAGACAGCGACGTATCAGCCATCTGAACCAAGTTCTCACGACTGAAGTCATCAATGACTGCCACGATGCGAAATCTGCGACAGTCGGTCAGTGCGTCGGACACGAAGTCCAAACTTCCCGTTGACCGACAGGTGATGCTTGCGCACCGAGAGGGGGCGCTGATTTGGGCCGTCTGGCGATACCATCGGCTTCCTTGTGCCCAATGCGCGTTTCCTGCCGCCCCTGCTGCGCACCTGAAGCTTCTCTTTCGTATAAATCCGCCTGACCTTCTTGTGCCCTCTCATGCATGTAAACATGCACTGCCGGGTGACAGTTCTCGGCAAATCCCTCCCGCGCAATCATCACGTGGACACGACGGTAACCAAGCCGCTTCCGTTCCCTCGAAACGCATTTGATAGCATTTCTTAAATCAGCATCATCGCCACATCGCGATAGATATCGCACTGATGACCGATCAACTTGCAACACATCGCACGCCCGCCCCCTCTCGGCAGAATGCCTTGCATTCGCCTGCCAGCAACGGCTGGCTGACCTGATGTTGCTCCATCAGATGCGCCACTGCTTTCCGCTTGCCAACAGGCGTCACCACTTTTTTGAATTGATGTCTCGCAGCATCGCGTTGTCCAACATCTGCTCGGCCAATAGCTTCTTCAGCTTGCCATTCTCATCTTCAAGCGATCGCAGCCCCGCCATTACTTAGTACCATTGCGTCGGATGTTAACTGTGACCGGGTGTCCTGACGAAAGCAAGCCGAACAAATTCGGCTTTCTCCCCGCGGAAGATGTTGTTGGCCTATTCTGGGGCCAAAGGTTTCATAAACATGCGGCTCTACCAGCATAAAGGCCTGCTGCATCAGATCATCAGCCGCTACACCGGAAATCCTTTCCAACGCCTCAAATGCCTTGCACTCTCCCTTTAGGAATTGCGCCATCGTTACTTCTGCGTCCAACACCAGATCTGCAACAATTGGAACACCATTGACGAAGGCAAAACTCGAAGCAAATGACGCCATTGTCTCTTCTGAATGTAAAGAAACTGTGTTCTTCAATCTCATGTCTTCGAGGGTGGCAAAAAAAGAGGGGCGCCACAAGGGCACCCCGAGGTTTCAATGACTGAACTCATTTGTTTACCGCTCATTTGTTTTATGCCTGCGGCTCAGTCATTGTCATGGAGCAAGCGCACCTGCTCCGTGTTGATCGAAATTGAAGAGGATTGAGAGCAGCTCAAGTCCCCACCTTCACAAAAAAACACTCTTAGTTATTGTTTTCGCTACACTTTAACTAAAACACCTCTGGTCCATACATTAGAATTTCATCATTTATTTTTCGACGAATTTCGAAATTTCGTAAAAAATTACGATTTCCGACAGCGGGTAGATACTCTTAGCAAACTCCCTCAAGAACAGCCTGAGGTCCCCCCACAGGTGTTACATTTCATACAGGTTCCATTGCGTACGAGCGTGTAGTTCCCGCAATCTCCACATGGGTCGCCTTCATACCCCTGAAGCTTTGCTTTTGCCCGATGATCAAATGCAACAATCCCAGTGGCGGGTTCACTGGTGACAGCAACAGCCACTTCCGGAACCAAAGTTTGCAGTGCAGCAACGGGATCATCACCGCCCACAGGAACGCCTCCCTGTAGCACAACCAAATCCTGTGGAACGCGTTTGCGAAGATATCCGGTCGAGCTAATTTGTTTCAGTACTTCCAAAGATTTAGAAGTCGACTCTGCGCTAAGCTCTCGAATGTTGGATAGGCCTTCATCCTGCCCTTTGCCGAGATCATCAAAGCTCGCGCCTTCGGGTTTCACATGGGCGAGGTCGGTGCGATCCAGATAACTCACTGCCAACTCACGGAAGATGTAATCAAGGATCGACGTCGCATTTTTAATGCTGTCGTTGCCTTGAACCATGCCGGCAGGTTCGAATTTTGTGAATGTGAACGCATCAACAAATTCTTCGAGCGGAACGCCGTATTGAAGCCCAACTGAAACCGCGATCGCAAAGTTGTTCATCATTGCGCGAAAGCCGGCGCCCTCTTTGTGCATATCAATGAAGATTTCACCTAGCTTACCATCGACATATTCGCCCGTGCGCAGATACACCTTGTGTCCCCCGACGACAGCTTTTTGCGTGTAGCCTTTGCGCCGTTCCGGCATTTTTTCACGGTGGGATTTCATGACCTCTTTGATCACGATCTTCTCAACGATTTTCTCTGCCAGAACCTGCGCTTTTTCGTGGTTTGATCCTTCGGCCAATACCTCTTCGGCCTCTTCGTCATCTTCTACCAAAGCGGAGGCCAGCGGTTGACTCAGTTTTGATCCATCGCGGTAAAGTGCATTTGCCTTTGTCCCCAACGACCAACTGAGCTCATAGGCCCGTTGGCATTCCTCAATGGATGCATCATTTGGCATATTAATGGTTTTGGAAATCGCACCAGAAATGAAACTCTGCGCAGCGGCCATCATATGAATGTGGCTATCAACGGACAGATAGCGTTTGCCCTTTTTACCGCAGCTGTTGGCGCAGTCAAAAACGCTATAATGTTCTTCCTTCAGATGCGGGGCATCTTCTAATGTCATCGTTCCACAAACGTGATCATTGGCCGCTTCGATATCTGCGCGGGTAAACCCAAGATGACGCAGTAAATCAAAGCTCGGGTCATTTAGTTTCTCGGACGGGATACCTAGTACATTGGTGCAGAATTCGCTTCCCAGCGTCCATTGATTAAACACAAATCGGATGTCAAAGGCTGACGGCAGTGCTGCCTCGATCTTTTCGATCTCATTGGTTCCAAAGCCATGGCCAATCAATGATGTGTGATTGATCCCCGGCGCGTTACCGATGGTCCCATGGCCCACTGCATAGCTAATGATCTCTTCGATCTGCGCTGGACCGTACCCCAAAGTTTCCAGCGCAGCAGGCACAGACCGATTGATGATCTTGAAATACCCACCACCCGCAAGTTTTTTGAATTTCACGAGCGCAAAATCAGGCTCAATCCCTGTGGTATCACAGTCCATCACCAGACCAATTGTACCCGTTGGTGCAATTACTGTGGTTTGCGCATTTCTAAACCCGTTTTGCTCACCCAATGCTATCGCTTCGTCCCAAGAAGACTGTGCAATCGCGATCAGGCGCTCATCCGGGCAATTTCGCAAATCAAGCGGGACAGGTTTAACGCTAAGGCCTTCATAACCATCGCTCCGGCCATAGGCCGCATTGCGGTGGTTACGCATCACGCGCAGCATGTCGGCAGAATTGCGTTCGTACCCCGAAAATGCACCCAGTTCCCCCGCCATTTCAGCAGATGTCGCATAGGCAACCCCGGTCATAACTGCCGTAAGTGCGCCGCACATTGCGCGCCCATCGGCACTGTCGTATCCCATGCCCATATTCATCAGCAATCCGCCGATATTGGCATAACCTAAACCAAGCGTGCGATAATCATAGGAGCGTTGCGCAATTTCCTTTGATGGGAACTGTGCCATCGTCACTGAAATTTCCAGCGTCACAGTCCACAAACGAACAGTGTGCATGAAGTCTTCGACTTGGAACTCTTCATTCTTATAGAAGTTCAGCAAGTTTATCGACGCGAGATTACACGCTGTATCATCCAAGAACATGTATTCTGAACACGGATTTGAGCCGCGAATTTCACCATCCTGCGGACATGTATGCCACGCATTAACAGTATCATGGAACTGAATGCCCGGATCAGCACACGCCCAAGCGGCATGTCCGATCTGTTCCCATAGATCACGCGCTTTAATGGTTTTTGACACCTTGCCATCGGTACGACGGATCAACGCCCAATCAGCATCATCTTTGACAGCTTGTAAAAACGCATCCGTCACACGAATAGAGTTATTGGAGTTCTGCCCAGACACCGACGAATACGCCTCGGAATCCCAATCCGTATCATATGATGGGAATTCAATAGAGGTGTAGCCTTGGCGTGCGTACTGCAAAACACGGTTAATGTAGGTCTCTGGTATCTTAACTTTTTTCGCTGACCGGATCGCTGTCTTCAATCCATCGTTGGTTTTGGGGTCGGTTGCAGCCTCTTCCGCCCCGTCCCAGCTTCGGATCGCTGCAAAAATTTCGTTTAGCTTTTCTTCATGCATCTTAGAGCCTGCAACGATGCTCGCTACTTTTTGCTCTTCGACGACCTTCCAATTGATGAATTCTTCGACATCCGGGTGATCCACATCGCAAATCACCATCTTTGCGGCCCGGCGGGTTGTACCGCCAGATTTAATCGCACCTGCGGCACGGTCTCCGATCTTCAGGAACCCCATAAGACCAGATGATTTACCACCACCGGACAGCGCCTCATCCGCCGCACGCAGGCTGGAAAAGTTCGTACCGGTACCAGATCCATATTTAAAGAGACGTGCCTCGCGCACCCACAGATCCATAATGCCACCATCAGACACCAAATCATCTGACACCGATTGGATAAAACAGGCATGTGGTTGAGGATGTTCATACGCTGACTTTGATCGGGTCAATTTGCCCGATTTATAATCAACATAATAATGACCCTGCCCTGGTCCATCTATCCCATAAGCCCAATGCAACCCCGTGTTAAACCACTGCGGTGAATTCGGTGCTGTGCGTTGCGTGGCAAGCATAAAGCGCAACTCATCAAAGTAAGTACGCGCATCGTCTTCTAAACTGAAATAGCCGCCCTTCCAGCCCCAGTAAGCCCAAGCACCTGCAAGACGATCAAAAACCTGTTTGGCGGAAGTTTCACCAGAATAACGTTCCTCTTCCGGTAATTTAGCTAATAGTTTTTCATCAGCGACGGAACGCCACAAAAACTCAGGAACGCCTTCTTCTTTCACTTTCTTCAACCGGGCCGGAACGCCAGCTTTACGGAAGTATTTCTGTGCAATAACATCTGATGCAACCTGACTCCAGCTTTCTGGAACTTCTAGATCATCAAGGCGGAACACAATCGTACCGTCAGGGTTTCGGATTTCAGAGGTGGTTTTGGTGAACCCCAGCTCTGCATAAACATCGCGACCCGTTTCCGTAAATTTGCGTTCTATTTTCATCCGTGCCTGCCTTGATCCACATGTGTTGTCATCAAAAAGGTACAATTCGGCACACTTTACCCGTTCACGTAAATACACGTGTCAAAGCGTTCTCGCTTGGAGAAGTGTTAAGCTAACTGTCCCTGCATCGGCTACTTTACCACTATATTTTGTGGCATTCGACCTAGCCCCTACAAAGTGGCGTAGCACCCCCTAATGGGTCAATGGATTTCTTTAACTTATCCACGATAGATTTTGTTCACATCGCCGGAATTACATTTTCTTTCTGATCTGACAGCCACTCAGTTAGAGGAGCCAAAACCCAGATTATTGTTTTTATTGGCAAGCTTATCAAAATTAGCTGAGGTGATGCTTCAGCATTAATTAAATTATAGTTAACCTCTTTCCACAAAAGTTATCCACAAACAATTTTAACGTGCATTACCAAAACCCAAATTTCCTTTTGCGATACACTTCGAATCCGCCCCCCAAAACTGGCAAAAATCAGCCACGAGATTCGTTTCCTAGTGAATGGGACTGTTTTGCTCCTAGATCTTGTAGATCCGGCGTCATCCTGCGACCAAATTCGCAAACATTAAGGTTAACGTACTCAATATCCAATGCAGTGATCGTTTTACCCTACATTTTTCCAACTCGTATTTCAGCCAATACTTGAAAGCGACCCGTCTCCCGCCCATAACAGGGACATTCCTAAACCTGAGGTTCACATGGACACCGCTCTCTGGATTGTTGCTGGCGCAATCGCTGCTTTGCTAATGCTCTCTGCCTTTTTTTCGGGCTCCGAAACCGCCCTTACCGCTGCATCACGTGGAAAACTGCGAGCTCAAGCCGATAAAGGGTCCGCAGGTGCGCAACAAGCTTTGGATGTCACTGAGGACAGTGAACGCCTTATCGGGGCTGTCTTGCTTGGGAATAACCTCGTAAATATCTTGGCGGCCTCACTGGCCACGGCCTTATTCACTGACCTATTCGGCGAAAGCGGCGTTGTCTTTGCGACGTTGGTCATGACATTTCTGGTATTGGTCTTCGCCGAGGTTCTACCGAAAACATATGCAATCATCGATCCTGAAACTGCGGCAGCGCGTGTTTCGCCCATTATTCGATGGCTCATTCTTGTTTTATCTCCGATTGTTCAGGCGATCCGATTGTTTGTCCGCATGGTTCTAAGCCTCTTTGGGGTAAAGACCGATCCAGACAGCCCAATATTAGCGATGCGCGAAGAGATCGCTGGCGCAATTACCCTCGGCCATTCAGAAGGCATCGTTGAGAAAGAAGACCGCGATCGTATTTTAGGCGCGCTGGATCTTGGTGATCGTGCGGTCGAAGAAATCATGCTGCACAGATCAAAAATTGAAATGATCGATGCAGACGACGCACCCGAAGACGTTCTGGCACAATGCTTAGCAAGCCAGCACACCCGCCTTCCTGTTTATCGGGATGATCCTGAAAACATCATTGGTGTAATCCACGCCAAAGATCTACTGCGCGCTATGAACACCCAAATTCGGATCGAAGGTGCATCTGTAGATAACTTTCAAATAACCGATGTCGCCAAAGACCCCTATTTTGTGCCCGAAACCACAACGCTTGATGACCAGTTGCGTAATTTTCTACGAGCGCACAGTCACTTTGCATTGGTTGTCGATGAATATGGATCACTGCAAGGATTGTTAACGCTCGAAGATATTCTCGAGGAAATTGTTGGCGAGATCACCGATGAATTCGATGATAAAGGTGAATTTCAAGTCACTCGAAATGACGACGGTTCCGTTGAAATTGATGGCGCGATGACCATCCGCGACCTTAATCGTGAAATGGATTGGAACTTACCCGATGACGAGGCAAACACCATTGCCGGACTGGTTCTACACGAGGCTCAGATGATCCCCAGCGCCGGACAAATGTTTAGTTTTCACGGCTTTCGTTTCGACGTCATCGAACGGCAGGACAATCGCATTACTGCCCTACGCATTCGTCCACTCTTACACTAACGACCACGAAACAGGCTGCCAAAGATACCGCGTACGATACGGCGGCCTGTTGTTCCCTTAAGTTCTTTGATCACAACATTTCCGATCGCTTCGCCCCAACTTTCGGTTTTTCGGGTGCGGCGGGACGTCGAACGTCCGACTCGTGATCCGGAGTATCGACGGCCAGCACGATATTCCCGTTCAGCGGTATCAGCCTCTTCTTCGCGTTTTTCAGCTTTCTCAGCTTCCTGTGCCGCGACGTCAGCGCGTTTCTGCAAGATTTCATATGCAGATTCTCGATCAACCTCTGCCTCATATTTCCCAGCCAGCGGCGAAGCGGCAATCACCTCTTTACGCTTTGTAGTGTCGAGGGGGCCCAATTGCGATGACGGCGGACGTATGAGGGTGCGTTCAACAACACCCGGCGCACCTTTACGTTCTAAAAAGGACGTAACAGCCTCGCCAACGCCGACCTCACGAATGGCTTCTTCGGTATCAAAACGCGGATTGTCACGGTAGGTCTCGGCTGCCATGCGCAACATTCTACGATCTTTCGCCGTAAAGGCGCGCAAGGCATGTTGAATACGATTGCCCAACTGCCCAAGAATATCGTCCGGTACATCCGCCGGGTTCTGGGTGATAAAATAGACACCCACACCTTTAGACCGGATCAGCCGCGCCACTTGCTCGACCTTATCGACAAGCACTTTGGGTGCATCGTCAAACAACAAATGAGCCTCATCAAAAAAGAACACCATTTTTGGCTTATCAGAGTCACCAACTTCGGGGAGTTCTTCGAACAGCTCAGACAGCAACCAAAGTAGAAATGTCGCATACAAACGTGGGGCGCCCATCAGTTTGTCTGCTGCTAGGATATTAATCCGCCCACGCCCATCAGCATCATGCAACATCATATCCGAAAGCGCGAGGGCTGGCTCACCGAACAACATCGCGCCACCCTGGTTTTCCAGGACAAGCAATCGACGTTGGATCGCGCCTATAGACTGCGGTGACACCAAGCCGTATCGCATCGAAAGGTCTTTTGCATTTTGGCCCACCCAGACCAAAAGTGCGCGCAGATCCTTAAGATCCAGCAATGGTAAGGATTGTTCGTCGGCGACCCTAAAGGCAATGTTTAAAACACCTTCTTGCGCATCAGACAGCTCTAGCAAACGCGACACCAACAGTGGTCCCATTTCGGTAATAGTCGTGCGCACCGGATGCCCCTGTTCGCCGAACAAATCCCAAAATGTCACCGGAAAGGCATCATAAGTGTAATCAGAAAATCCGATCGTTTGGGCCCGGCTCATAAAGGCATCATGAAGTTTAAAACCATCATGCCCAGCAGCGGCCAAGCCAGATAAGTCACCTTTCACATCGGACAAAAACACCGGGACACCCTGAGACGAAAAGCTCTCAGCGAGGATTTGTAAGGTGACAGTTTTTCCCGTGCCAGTTGCCCCAGCAATAAGCCCGTGGCGGTTAGCATACTTCAGCAGCAGCTCCTGTGCCGACGCATAATCTTGCCCGCCGCCTCCTACAAAAATTTGCTCACTCACAGGCATGATTCCCTTATTATTGTTTAAACTTTGATCTCAAAATACAATTTTAACTCTTATATGCCACCATAACCTTATTCGGCGTGCGTTTGGTTTGCGTCGAATAACTTCCTCCCTGTTAGACTGGCCGCACCTTTAGGTGCGGTTTTTTTTGGCCTGGTCTCAGAAAATTCATGTTTTTCACTGTTGACCGTCGTGTGCAAAGAACGTAGCTTTTGTTCAATAATTAAGTCGGCCAGTCCGACGGGGAGAAAAATAAAAAGGATCGCACTTGCTGCGGTCCTTTTTATTTATGCTAGGCTTCATCGGCGGCTCTTGGCTTGGTAGCATTTTTCAAATCGATTTTCGGGACTGACATAGGGATTTTCCCGTGCTAAATCATCTTCAAACTATGGAATGATGGATAAAAATGACGAATTTCATTAAAAATGCCGCCTTATTGGGGTTTCTCGTTGCTGCAACTCAAGGTCTGGCGCAGGACGACACAACAACAGAAGAGACCACAACTGTTGTTCCTTCTGCTGAAGCATTTGACCTTGGCGAAGCGGAAGTTCCTGAAATTGAAGTTGGGCAGCTGTATCTCCGTGAAGTTCATGGCGACTGGCAAGTGCGCTGTGTAAAGACGGAAGATAGCACAAATGAGCCGTGCCAGATTTACCAAACACTGATGACACCTGCGCCAGAAGGCAGCGAAGGCGAAGCGGTTCCAATTGCGGAAGTTAACATTTTGCGCTTACCTGATGGCACCCAAGTGGTCGCAGGCGCAACCATCGCGGTTCCGTTACTTACACTTCTGACCGAACAATTGCGCGTTTCCATTGATGGTGGCCAAGCACGTTTGTACGATTTCACCACATGCGATACCGAAGGATGCTACGCGCGCATCGGGTTTACTGCGGATGATATTGCAGCATTCAAACGCGGCAATGGCGCGGTCGTGACAATCGTACCTGCTTTGGCTCCTGAGGACCGTGTTAATATTACCATGTCTCTTACAGGGTTTACTGCAGGCTTTGACACCCTCGCGAACTAAATCAAATCACTTGGTTTTCTGAAATGCCGCCTTATAGGCGGCATTTTTTGTTTATACTTTCCGCAAGGCCAGCACTGCATTCAGCCCACCAAATGCAAAGGCATTAGATAGCGCAATGTTGACGTCAGCATCCCGGGCTTCATTTGGAACAACATCCAACGCGCATTCGGGATCTGCTTCTGTGTACCCAATCGTTGGTGCGACGACACCTTGGGTGAGCGCCAAAGTACATGCCAAAAGTTCCACTGCACCAGTGCCGCCTATCAGATGGCCATGCATTGATTTTGTGCTCGACATCATCAAATCGTTAGCGTGATGACCAAAAACATCCGCAACAGCAGCACACTCTGTTTTATCATTGGCTGTGGTTCCTGTTCCGTGGGCATTGATATAACAGACATCTTCGGGATTAATTTGGGCATCGGTCATCGCGCCTGCGATTGCACGGGCGGCGCCCTGCTTTGATGGCATCACAATGTCTGCTGCGTCGGATGTCATTGCAAAGCCAATGATCTCAGCTATAATTTCGGCACCACGTGCTCGGGCATGTTCGTATTCTTCAAAAACAAAAACACCAGCCCCCTCGCCTTGTACCATGCCATTGCGATCGGCCGAAAAGGGACGACAGGCCGATTTTGACATCACACGCAGACCTTCCCACGCCTTAATCCCACCAAAACACAACATCGACTCTGAACCACCGGTGATCATCACATCGGACATACCGCTGCGCACCATTTGAAACGCTTGCCCCATTGCGTGGTTGGACGATGCACACGCCGTCGCAACAGTAAAGCTCGGTCCCTTTAGGTTATTTTCCATCGATACATGGCTAGCCGCCGCATTATTCATCAGCTTTGGGACAACAAATGGGTGAACCCGGTTTTTTCCTTCTTCGTAAACCGTGCGGTAGTTATCATCGAGCGTGGTCATCCCGCCGCCAGATGTCCCCAAAACAACGCCTGCACGCTGTGATAATGCACCATGGAAAACCAACCCTGATTGGGCAATGGCTTCGCGAGACGCCAACAAAGTAAACTGCGTATAGCGGTCGTACAATGCAATCTGTTGTCGATTAAAATGCGCTTCCGCTGAGTAATCTTTGATCTGGCCGCCAATCCGTATGCTGAGGCGGTCAACATCTTGAAACTCTAATGGACCAATTCCGCATTTACCTTCGCGCATCGCGTCATAGGTTTGGGCAACAGATTGCCCAAGCGGGTTAATCGTCCCCTGCCCCGTGATTACAACGCGGCGCTGCTCCATCATTTTTCCTGGCCCGCGATAAGAGCCTTGATCGCAGCGGTAATGCTGGCGACTGACGATATGTCAAAGTCGCTTTCCGTTGGAGCATTTGCATTAAAAGGCACCTGAATATCGAAAGTTTCTTCGATTGCAAAAATGCTCTCGACCAAACCAAGACTGTCAATACCAAGGCTTTCGAGCGTGCTGTCTGGGTTCACATCCTCCACCGCGAGAACAGCCTGTTCTGCGATGATTTCCCTGACTTTTAACTCTATATCTTGCATAGTAGCTCTTTCATACAGTCGAAACTCTCGTCTGTTTATTGCTTCGACTTTGCAACAATTTTTTGAAGCTCTGCGACTTTTCCAATGAGACGTGGCAAACGACGTAGCGCTTTTTGCATTTCGACGTGACTTTCCATCTTAACAGCAGGCGATCCCAACAAAACGCGGCCAGCAGGTGCATTGGTAAAGATTTTGGTCGCGCCACCAGCAACAACGTCATCACCCACATTTATGTTGTCAGACACACCGCATTGTCCGCCCATCACAACCCGATTGCCGATTTTAGTCGTACCCGCGATACCCACCTGTCCGCACAAGAGGCAATCATTTCCGATTTGAACATTGTGGCCAATATGGACTTGATTATCGAGTTTCGTTCCATCCCCGATCGAGGTTGCGCGGATGGTACCACGATCAACAGTAACATTGGCCCCAGTTTCAACATTGTCGCCAATGATAACATTTCCAAGCGAATGGATGCGTGTCCAGCTTTGAGCAGAAATTTCACCTTGATCTCCAAGGCTTTCACGGGCGCGTTCCACTCCAGATTTTTCTGGAGTAACAAAGGAAAAGCCATCTGATCCGATCACACCGCCAGACTGTGCGATAAAACCTTCTCCAATCTTCACATTGGCCCCAATGCGCACACCTGCATGTAACAAAGCATTCGCACCAATAGAGCTGCCTTCAGCAATGCTGACATGCGATGCGATGCGAGCGCCAGCACCGATACAAACGTCTCGGCCAATCACAACAAAAGGGCCAATGGCTGCACCTTCGCCTAACTCCGCACTTGGATCAATTATCGCCGTGGCGTGAACACCGGACGAGATGTCAGGCCCTGGGTCCATTAACTTCGTCAAACCAGACATTGCATATCGAGGGCGAGGCACAAAAATAGCAGCCTCTAGTCCAAGATCCTCCCAATCAGCGCCATCCCACAGAATGGCCGCCTTGGCGCTTCCCTGTGCCAAATCATCCCCGTAACGCGGGTCCATCGCGAGCGCCAAAGCAGTCTCAGACGCTGTGTGAGGTTCGCTTGCATGGGTGATCAAAAGATCAACAGCGCCAACGGCTTTCGCCCCTAGCGCTGTTGCAATTGTTTGTATCGTATAAGCCATGATCAATTCCCAGTTCGCGTCGTTCAAGACGCTTCTTGGGTTTGGTTTAGCTCCGAATAGAACGAATGACCACCCCGGCATCACGTAGGGCATTCCAGACACGTGCGTCACGCCCATAAGCATCGCGACGGAAATTGATCCGACCACGCGCCTGCGTGAATGCGGTCCGGTAAATCAAATGTACCGGAACCTGCGTTTCCAACGGCACAAATGTTTCGCGGTTGCTATCTAGGCTTCTATGAAAGAAGCCACGTGGATCAGATTCCTGAGCAGCCAAAAGCGCATAAGCGAAATCATAGGGATCATCTAGACGAACACATCCATGCGAAAACGTACGCACCTCGCGCGAGAACAGGTTCTGCGCTGGAGTATCATGAAGATAGATATTGTACTGGTTGGGGAAAATAAACTTTACCCGACCCAACGCATTGCGCGGCGATGGAGGCTGACGCATCGCATAAGGAAATGTGCGCGCGGTATATTGGGAAAAGTCCACATTGGCACGGTTCACCACACGTCCACGGCTATCAATCAGCTGCAAATGGCCAGCAGCATTTGGGTTGCGCTGCATTTGTGGGAGATATTCATTTGTCGTGATCGAGCGCGGAACATTCCACGTTGGATTGATCACAATATGCTCCATGACGTCAGAAAACTCTGGTGTACGACGATCAGAGTCATTTGCACCGACAACCGAACGTGTTTGGAAAGTCACCTCTCCGTTATCGATAATCCGGGCTGTAAAATCAGTGATGTTTACCAAAATATGACGAGAACCACGATCGCGATTCAACCAACGCTCGCGCTCCATTGCGACGATAACGGATTGGAGACGATCTTCGACACTCCGGTTGATTTCGGTAATTGTTCCACGACCAGCAACGCCGTCAGATGTTAGCCCGTGATCAACCTGAAAGGCTTGAACGGCTGTTTGAATTGCACCGTCGTAAGTTTGTGTTGCATCGCGACGGAGATACCCCATTGCAATCAGCCGATTGCGCAAAGACACAACCCCAGCCCCAGATTGCCCAGGCTCCAACGCGTTTGAGGAAACTTCAGGCCCCCAACCGCCCTGACCCAAAAGGCGTTCCATGCGGACCTTTTCAGCCATTAAGCGCGTATACTCAGGTGTCCGCGGCGCAAGTGCACGAAAGACCCCATTCGGGGAACGGGTTGCAATGGTTTCTAACAACTCCACTCGGTCACGACGCGGAATTTGACGTACAATTCCACTATCAATGCGTCTTGGGTTTTCGATAATTCCAGTTTGTAGATCACGTGAGAACTGTAAATACTGGCGGGACAGCTCGACTTCCAGTGCCCCACGCTCCCTAGCGTTATCCGCATCACGCAAGTCTGCGCGAATTTCATCTGGGCTATAACGCCCCATCGGCAGACCGTGGTCACCCGAGTTTTCCAATGCCCTCAGAAACGCGCGCAAGCGCTGGCGGCTTTGGCCATTTCCGTTGGTCCAAATGGGTTCAAAATCACGGGCACGGTAAAACGACGCCAGTGCGTCATCTCCAGAAATAGCTTCGGCAACTGCTTGTTTAAAAGCGGTGACCTGCGCAACGACAGGAGTGTGCGAAAATATCAAAGACGTTGCTAAAGCAACTGCTTTGAGGGTGAAAAAAGAACGGGTCGGTACGACCTTTGCTATACGCATTCCATACCTCAAATGAGATTTCTGTTTAGTTGGACGCAGAATCGGAAATCTGAACTCAGTTGTCTACTCACATTCATGAGATCGCTATACGAAACATTTAAAGTGTCGATTAATTGCAGCGTCGTCGGCAGAAAATGTGGAATTAAACAACTTTCAGCAAATTTCTGCCTAAATTGGGTTGTATCTCGGGTTCAACCCAAATCTGCACTTGGTTCGTGATTCGAGATGTGTCATAAAATTCGTGCATCTGAGGGGATGAATTGAGGCAAAGCCGCTGAAACAAGCGGCGATAGCGATGGAACAGGCGCAATATCATGACGGTTGATAAGACACCTCTGCTTACGCGGCGTGGAATACTTGGGGCATTTGCAGCGACGGCGCTTGTATCAGCGCCGGTTTATGCAAACGCGACAGGATTTTTACGCGGTGGTGGTGATATTCGACGTATTCGCATGTTCTCAGGTCGTACCGGCGAACGTATTGACATGATCTACTGGATCGAAGGTGAATATATTCCCGATGCTTTAACTGAAGTTAATCATTTCATGCGCGATTGGCGCCGTGATGAGGCAACCAATATTGACGCCCGCAACATTGATATTATGGCTGCCGCGCACAATCTATTGGACGTTGATGAACCTTACATGCTGCTGTCTGGCTACCGTTCACCTCAAACAAATGCGATGTTGCGTCGGCGTTCTAGCGGTGTGGCACGTAATTCGTTGCATATGCAGGGCAAAGCTGCGGATCTACGGTTGCAGTCTCGCTCTGTTGGACAAATGGCGCGTGCGGCGATTTCCTGTAATGCTGGCGGTGTTGGTCGTTATTCGCGATCTAATTTCGTACATATGGATTGCGGGCAAATCCGCAACTGGGGCAGCTAAGCCTTCCTCTCCTTATCTATCTCTATGGTAGTCGTTTTTTCGCGGTATTTTTACTGCGGAGTACCTACAGTTATGGTGCTTCAAAAAAATTTATCAATATCGTTAAAACTTTCAAAACCTCTAATTTATTTGAAAGCCATTGCGTCGAAATACACAGTGAAAGCCTATTCAGCTCACTCTTTCGCACTCATAACCCTATGATTCGCCGTTAAAATTATAAAAGCACAAGAATCGAAGTACTGTCTTCGGTTTAGTGATCAAAGAAATCCATAGCAGAAACGATAGAAATAGCGCGTTTCACTCCGCGAAGCAGGGCCAAACGACGTCTCCGGTGATACTTGGATGCTGGACCTGAGCCCCTTCAGAGATACCATAAGCATCGACCAGCCCTGCATTGATCTCTAAAACGTATTGGACGTTTTCGCCGCCGTCTATTGGCGTGCGGTCCAATGGCACTGCATCTTGGGCAATACGTGAAACAACACCAGTCACATCAATAAAGAGCATATCAAGTGAAATAAGGGTGTTTTCCATCCAAAAGGATGCGCGATGGGGGCCGTCGTATACAAACAGCATTCCGCTGCTCATAGCCATTGTTTCGCGATGCATTAAACCTAGCGCGCGTTCCTGCGGGTCATCGGCGATTTCAACATTGAAAACCGCCTGCCCCCAGTCACCGCGTAAAGAAATTCTATCTTGCACACATTCAGCAAAAACACTTTGCGGTACACATAAAAAAGCACCACATGCTAAAGCGGTGCGCAAGATATTACTCATTCAGGCTCTCCACGAGACGCCATTTCCCATGACCCTACAAAGGTTGCCATGGCTCCGCGTTCACCGTCTATAACTCTAAGGCACGCCGCCTCGCCCGGCAGCAAATCGGACAAACCAGATCTGCGCAGCACTTCGATATGAATAAACACATCGTCTGAGCTGCCAAAGACATTGGCAAAACCAAAACCTTTGCTTTTGTCGAACCATTTGACACGTGCTGCGACCAGTGGAAGTGATTTATCATCCGCCAAATCAAACACTTCGCCTTCGGAGTAGTCTCCAGCCAAGCCAAGATCGGGCGGTTCAATAGCCAAAATTCGAGTTGCTTGCACACCTCGCTGGGTTTCTTGAACGATAATCGTCACGGTCGCCCCATCGGTTACAGAGCTTTGACCAAAGTTCCTTAATACATTTGCATGCAAAAGAATATCGGGGCCGCCCTCGTTAGCGACGACAAAACCGAATCCTTTAGTCGGATCGAACCACTTCACGGTTCCGCGGACTTCCTGTCCATCTGTACTGTTCTCAGTCATCCCCATTACTTCTCACACTGTGTATTCCCCAATACACGAGTTCCCCAGACTTAGGTTGTGCTACATACATGCATGTTGCAAGGAAAACCTTACAAATTCTCTGCATTACCAACGCCATAAACGAACCTTTACGGGTTCAAGCGCGTTACTGACCATGGTTCACTGATACTCTCACGACGCCATACAAAGCGATCGTGAAGCCTAAACGCACCATCCGCCCAAAACTCGATTTCAGAAGGAGTGATCCTGAAACCGCCCCAGAAAGGTGGACGCTTTGGGTGAAGGCCCTTACTGGCCGTCACTTTTGCAACTTCTGCCACAAGCTCTGCTCTAGATGCAAGCGGATGCGATTGTTTTGATGCCCATGCGCCCAATTTGCTCTTTAAAGAGCGCGAATCATAGTAAGAATCCGCCGATGGACCGTTTTCTTGCTCAACAGTCCCCCGCACGCGAATTTGACGCCGCAAAGATTTCCAATGCATGACGAATGACGCTTTTTGCGTCGCAATGAGCTCGCGCCCCTTCGCGCTGTCATAATTAGTATAGAAGACAAAGGCGTTTGCCTCAATCTCTTTCAGAAGAACCATACGTGCATTTGGCAATCCACTCTCATCTACTGTAGCCAAAGCTATAGCATTTGGGTCATTTGGTTCGCTTTTCTCAGCTTCGGAAAGCCAAGAGCGAGCCAATACAAACGGATCGTCGCCTGCAAAAATACCTGTTCTATCGGACATTGTCTGTCTCCTTTGTGAAAGCGGGTACCTTCTCTTTTGATCAGGCGCAACCTGTCCAAACGGTTAGTGTCAGACTTGTAGAGCCTGTTGCAATCTCATAAACGTCATAAAGAGACTGATTACGTATCAATATTTAATAAACACCAAGAGGGGCAGCAAATGCCAACAAATCTGATGGAAGGTAAGCGCGGCCTGATCATGGGGCTCGCTAACGACAAGTCTATTGCATGGGGCATCGCCAAAGCCTGTGCTGAGCACGGAGCAGAACTTGCATTTTCATACATGGGTGATGCATTTAAGAAACGCGTTGTACCGCTGGCCGATCAATTGGGTGTCACCCAACTGATTGATTGCGACGTTTCTGATCCCGCTTCTATTGATGCAGCTTTTGCACAAATTGAAAAAGAATGGGGCAAACTCGACTTCATCGTTCACGCGATTGGGTTCTCTGATAAAAATGAGCTGCGCGGTCGTTATGTTGACACCAGCCCAGAAAATTTCCGCATGACGATGGATATTTCCGTTTATTCTTTCACTGCCGTTGCGCAACGCGCCGAAAAGCTGATGAAAGACGGCGGCTCCATGCTCACCCTGACCTACTACGGCGCTGAGCAAGTGATGCCACATTACAACGTCATGGGCGTCGCCAAGGCCGCGCTTGAGGCGTCGGTTAAATATTTGGCTGAAGATCTGGGCAAAGACGGTATTCGCGTTAATGCGATTTCTGCGGGTCCGATCAAAACACTTGCGGCGTCAGGTATTGGCGATTTCCGCTATATCCTCAAATGGAACGAATATAATTCACCGCTCCGCCGCACGGTTACAATTGATGACGTCGGAAATTCCGCAGTTTATCTGCTGTCTGACCTTAGCTCAGGCGTTACTGGCGAAAACCTGCACGTTGATTCCGGGTACCACGTCGTCGGCATGAAAGCTGTCGATGCACCGGACATTGACGCGGCTTCAGGTAAAAAATAAGAAACAGCCTTGGCTGAGAGGATTGAGAGACATGACAGACCGTTTGCCCCACGAAAAAGGCTTCCACATCAGTTGGGACCAAATCCATCGCGATGCGCGTGCTTTGGCTTGGCGTTTGGATGGGCACGGCCCTGACGATGGTGCATGGAAAGCTGTGGTCGCTATTACACGCGGCGGTATGGCACCTGCGATGATCATTTCGCGCGAGTTAGATATTCGCACAGTTGATACCATTTCAGTGAAATCTTATGATCATCAATCTCAATCCTCTGCCAAGGTGCTAAAGGCACCTGATGCCGAATTGATGGGCGATGGTACTGGAATTTTGGTAATCGACGATTTGGTTGATTCTGGGAAAACATTGGAATTGGTACGCGATCTGTATCCAAATGCCCATTTCGCGACTGTCTATGCGAAACCCAAAGGCCGCCCAATGGTGGATACCTTTATCACCGAGGTCAGTCAGGACACCTGGATTTTCTTTCCTTGGGACATGGCGCTTCAATACGTCGAACCTTACCGCGGCAAAGACTAAACAAAACGCCCTTCGGGGCGTTTTTCTTTTGCTGTGTACGTTTTGGCCTTGTTCTTCGGTTGCTCGGCTTCCTATGGTTCAGCCAACAAAAAACGTTTCAGCAGGAATTTTAGATGTGCGCGCAGCTTAACCCCCGTTTTGCCCAAACCTTTGCTCCTCCAGTGATGGAAGCGCGCAGATGGCTTGATGGGGTGGATTTTCCCGCGGATCGCCCGCTATTGAACGTCAGCCAAGCTGCGCCAATAGATCCCCCGCCCGAAGGCCTGCGGCGCGCCATCGCCGATAGCGCGATGAACAATGTTGATGCGCACCTCTATGGCCCCGTGCTGGGCATGCCAGAGTTGCGCGTCGAGGTCGCCAGTCAATGGTCAGAGGCCTATGGTGGGACAATAAACGAAAGCCAAGTCGCGATCACGTCAGGCTGCAATCAAGCCTTCGCAGCCACGCTGGCTACACTTGCCGGTGAAGGCGATGAAGTCATTCTGCCCACGCCTTGGTATTTCAATCATAAAATGTGGCTGGATATGATGGGGGTTGGTTCGATCCCACTCAAAACGGGTGCTGGGCTTTTGCCTGACCCGGGTCATGCACGTGCTTTGATCACCGACAAAACCCGCGCCATTGCTTTGGTTTCGCCCAACAACCCGGGCGGTGTTGAATATCCCGCGTCCCTCATTCGGGCATTTTTAGAATTGTGCCGCGAAAAGGGTATCGCACTAATACTTGATGAAACGTACCGTGATTTCGACAGTCGCGATGGTGCGCCACATGATTTGTTCCATGATCCTGATTGGCACGACACCTTGATCCACCTTTATAGCTTTTCCAAAGCCTATAGATTGACCGGTCATCGGGTCGGCGCCTTTATTGCTTCTGAAGATCGTCTATTTCAGGCCGAAAAATTTCTCGACACCGTTGCAATTTGTCCAAATCAACTAGGCCAGCACGCCGCACTTTGGGGTATGCAAAACCTTGGTGATTGGGTCAAAGGCGAACGGCTGGAAATTTTAGATCGCCGCGCTGCAATCGCGGAAAACATGCCAAAACTTGAGAGATGGAAGCTACTCGGCCTTGGCGCTTATTTTGCTTATGTCCAACATCCGTTTGATTTGCGCTCTGATGTGCTGGCGCAGAAACTCGTACGTGATGCGGGGGTTCTTATGTTACCGGGCACCATGTTTATGCCAGATAACGACCCTGCCGGCGGACAACAAATGCGAGTCGCGTTTGCCAATATCGACCGCACCGACATTGGTATCCTCTTTGATCGTCTGGCAGCCTTTTCAACCTGAGACTTGCCCTGTCTTCTAGAACCCCATAAGAAACCGCTAAACGAAGTGAGGAGACGCCAATGTCCGGCCGTACAAACAAAGCATCACAGGCAGCTGTCTGGGTTATTATTTTACTGCTGATCGTAGGGCTAGGTGGCTTTGGCGTTACAAACTTCGGCGGCACGATCCGCTCTGTTGGTGCGGTGGGCGATAAAGAAATATCCGTCGATGCCTACGCGCGCGCGCTGCAACAAGAATTACGGGTTATGGAATCTCAGTTCGGCCAATCTCTGACCATGGAACAGGCGCGTCTGTTTGGTTTAGATCAGATTGTACTTGAGCGCCTATTTAGCACTGCGGCTTTGGACAATGAAACAGCACGCATCGGCCTCTCTGTTGGCGATAACCAAGTGCGCACGCAAGTGACGACAAACAGTTCCTTCCAAGGCGCTACAGGTGGATTTGACCGCGAAGCTTATCGTTTTGCGTTGCGTCAGATCGGCTATACCGAAGCGGAATACGAAGATATTGTACGCGAAGAAACGGCCCGCACATTGCTACAATCTTCTATCATCAGCGGCATTGGCTCTGCTGATACGCTTACGAATAGTTTGCTTGATTATCAACTGGAACGTCGCAGCTTTGATTACATTCGGTTGGATGAGACCAATTTGGCGGATCCGCTCCCTGCCCCGACTGAAGAACAACTTACCACATATTATCAAGGCAACACGCCTGATTTCACCGATCCTGAAAAGAAGAGCATCACCTATATTTGGCTTACACCGGAAATGCTCGTTGATACCGTAACCATCGATGAAGAAGGTCTTCGCACTATTTATGATGCTCGCATCGAAGAGTACGAACGCCCTGAACGCCGTCTTGTTGAACGTTTGATTTTCTCTTCTCAGGAAGAAGCCGAAGCCGCATCTGCCGCGCTTATCGCTGGTGAAACCACCTATTCTGATTTGGTTGCAGACGCTGGCTTTTCTTTAGGCGACGTTGATATGGGCGATGTAATGGCGTCCGATCTTGGCGATGCCGCCGACGGTGTTTTTGCCTTGACTGAGCCGGGAACCACAGGCGTTCTTCAGAGCGAATTTGGCCCCGCCATTTTTCGTATGAACGGTATCCTTGCAGCCCAGAGCACCTCTTTTGAAGATGCTCGCGCTGAATTGCTCCCAGAGTATGCCTCTGATCGTGCACGCCGCGTGATCGAAGATATGCTAACTGATATTGACGATTTGCTTGCGGGTGGTGCCACATTGGAAGAGATTGCCAATGAAACAGATATGCAACTTGGTCAGATCGACTGGTGGGATGGTCTGGGCGAAGGCATCGCAGCCTATAACCCCTTCCGCGAAGCTGCAGGCACTGTGTCTATGGGTGATTTTGCAGAACTCGCAGAACTGGATGACGGCGGAATTTTCGCGCTGCGCTTAGATGAAGTTATCGAGCCAGCCTTGTTGCCTCTGGATGACGTACGCAACAACGTGATCGATGGCTGGGAAGCCCAGGAAAACGACCTGCGCGTACAAGCCTATGCGCTAGATATCATGGCACAATTAATTGAAACAACTACAGCTGACGCATTGGGCCTGACCGTGCAAACGCAAACTGATTTGCTGCGCACAGGTTACCTAGATGGCACGCCCGAAGGTTTGATCAACGAAGTGTTTGAAATGGCCGATGGCGAAACACGCGTCATCGCGGGCTTTGGCTCATCCTATATCGTTACGCTGAATTCTATTCAGCCCCCTGCCGACGACGAAGCAACAGCCGAGCGCCGCGCACGTTTATCAGAAAGCATCACCCAAGGCATCGCGCAGGACGTATTCGAAATCTACGCACGCGCATTGCAAGATGATGCAGGCATCTCAATCAATCAGACTGCGATCAGCGCTGTCCAAGCCCAGCTTCCTTAAGAGGTAATATCGTGGCATTGACCCCTTCCTTTGAAGCCTTTGAAAAGGGCTACTCCGCTGGCGAAAACCAAATCGTTTATACGAGGCTTGCCGCTGATTTAGACACGCCCGTTTCTTTAATGCTGAAACTCGCCGGTGCGCGCAAAGACAGCTTTATGCTGGAATCCGTGACCGGCGGTGAAGTCCGCGGACGGTATTCCATCGTAGGTCTGAAGCCGGATCTGATTTGGGAAACACGCGGAACACAGGTGCGGATCAACCGCCAAGCGCGCTTTGACGGCGATGCCTTTGAACCCGCTGGTGACGATCCTCTTAACAGTTTGCGCGCATTGATCGACGAAAGCCAGATCGAAATGCCCGATGATCTGCCCGCTTCTGCGGCGGGTTTGTTTGGCTATCTTGGCTACGACATGATCCGCCTTGTTGAACATCTGCCAAATGTGAACCCCGATCCACTGGGTGTACCAGACGCGATGCTTATGCGTCCTTCTGTGGTCGCAGTGTTGGACGGTGTCAAAGGGGATGTTACCGTGGTGTCTCCCGCTTGGGTTGCCTCAGGAATGAGTGCAAAAGCAGCCTATGCACAGGCCGCTGAGCGCGTCATGGATGCCGTGCGAGATCTTGAACGTGCAGCAAGCAGCGAGAGCCGCGATCTGGGCCATGAGGCTGACCTCGGTCCTCTTACATCAAATTTCACACATGAAGGCTACAAAGCCGCTGTTGAAAAGGCTAAGGATTACATCCGCGCAGGCGATATCTTTCAATGTGTTCCTAGCCAACGCTGGACCCAAGATTTCCCGCTACCGCCTTTTGCACTCTACCGCAGCCTACGACGCACCAACCCGTCGCCCTTTATGTTTTTCTTTAATTTCGGCGGCTTTCAAGTCGTTGGCGCAAGCCCTGAAATTCTCGTCCGAGTGTTTGACAACGAAGTCACCATTCGCCCCATCGCCGGCACCCGCCCACGCGGGGCCACCCCGGAAGAAGATCGCGCACTCGAAGCCGACCTGATGGCCGACAAAAAAGAGCTGGCAGAGCACCTTATGTTGCTCGATTTGGGCCGCAACGATGCGGGTCGCGTGTCCAAGATTGGTACAGTGCGCCCCACAGAAGAATTCATCGTCGAACATTACAGCCACGTCATGCATATCGTATCAAACGTCGTTGGCGAACTGGATGAGGGTCAAGACGCCCTTTCGGCCTTTTTTGCGGGAATGCCTGCAGGCACCGTATCCGGCGCACCCAAAGTGCGTGCTATGGAAATCATTGATGAACTAGAGCCTGAAAAGCGCGGCATCTACGGCGGCGGTGTTGGGTACTTTGCGGCCAACGGCGATATGGATATGTGCATTGCGCTACGCACAGCGGTTCTTAAAGATGAAAAGCTTTACATCCAAGCTGGCGGCGGCGTCGTTTACGATAGCGATCCCGAAGCAGAATATATGGAAACGGTCAATAAATCCAAAGCCATCCGCAAGGCAGCAGAGGACGCCGGGCGTTTTTCCAACACCTCTGGCAATTGATCCCCACCCGAGCATTTGCAAAGCAAATGAGAGACAAACAGCGGCGCGCCTTGGCGCGCCACATTTTTGTGAGATCAGCGCTGCGCTTTGAGTAGTGCTGAAATTGGGGCGACTGCGACGCTCGCAGCGCGATCTTGCAATCCCCAGGTCACGAGACCTTCAAGCGTGTCGCTTCGCAAATGCCCAACCATGACAACCTGCCCTTCTTGCGCTGCGCGAAAAGCAGCACGATCAAGATAGCGGCGGATAATATGTGCGCGCTCATTGCCTGCATCCAGCTCCCGGAACACCGTTACCGCAGGCACACCTTCGCTTGTCGCAACCTGTTGCGCAGCATTCAGTCCCAAAGGATATGTCACAAGACCATGACCACTTTCCGCCAGTATTCCCGCAACTTGTTCAGCGGTTTGGCGTGTTCCACCAATGCCACCGCTTTGAGGTCCAATAACCGCAACCGCATCTGGCACGGCCGCAAGGCTTGCTTGATAGATTTGTTCAATATCAGATGGCTGCGCATTTTCGGGTAAATCAACCATCACCAAAACCTCTAGCCCTGCTGCGCGATACTCAGCAGCACGCGCGCCTGCAGTAGGTTCCGCCGCATCAACAATAAAACTGACGGGGAACGGTAGATTTTGCGCAACGTCCGGCGCAACAGCTTCACTCCCATCATCAATCAATAAAATCGAAAAATACGGCTGATCATTCGCATTCTCATAGGCTTCGGCATTCGCATCCAAAGCGAACATCATTGCCACTTCGCCTTCTTCAGCAGGCACGGTCTCTTCTGTTACGTTTTCTTCCGGCTCATCACCAACGCGTGGTAGGCGGCTGGTTGGGATTTCAGGTGCCAGTTCTGGCAACGCATCAACCGGTTGTATCATTGAGCTTTGCTCCGGCACCCCCGGTTCTTCTGGCGCTTCGGTTTCCGCCTGCGTTGATTCTTCTGTCGCAGGTTCCGTTTCCTCAGTCATCACTTCAGGCGTCGCGGCCTCGGCGTCTGGTTCCATCACCTCGGGTGCAGGCATCTCTTCCACTGGTTCCTCAACGCCATCTTCAGGCGCGACAACCTCCTCGTCAGCCATCTCAGTTTCAACTGAATTGGACATGGTGTCGTCACTAGATTGGGCGTCGGCCATAGCTTCAGCATCAGGTTCCATTGGTGTTTCGGCCAATACGGCGGGTTCTTCCATCACTTGTGGCGCAGGTTCTACGGAACTGGTTTGTCCAACAGGCCCCGCCAACAAAGATGCAAGGCTCGCACTCAGGCCACCAATAATACCGCCCCAAAGAATTCCTGAAATCAAACCACGCGCCAAAGGTCTCTCCGTCACTTTCTGCCTCAAAATCACGCGCCTTGGCCTTGACCATAGCCGCGCTTCCTGAGCATGTATAACCGGACTAAGGACTGGGATCACCCCTATTTGACGAAGGTTGAACAAATGCTGCTGCTCATCGATAATTACGACAGTTTCACCTATAACCTTGTGCATTACTTGGGAGAGCTGGGAACTGAGGTCGTTGTAAAACGCAACGATGCCATTGATGTGCAAGAAGCAATGGGCATGGGCGCGGATGCAATTTTGCTATCCCCCGGCCCCTGTGACCCGGCCCAAGCTGGTATTTGCTTAGCCCTAACAGAAGCCGCCGCTGAAACACGCACGCCTCTGATGGGTGTCTGTCTGGGTCATCAAACGATTGGCGAGGCCTTTGGCGGCAAAGTTGTGCGCTGTCATGAAATCGTGCATGGTAAAATGGGCACGATGCACCACGATGCCACAGGCGTTTTTTCAGACCTCCCGTCCCCATTTGAGGCAACGCGCTATCATTCTTTGACAGTCGAACGTGAAACACTGCCAGATTGTCTCGAAGTGAACGCATGGCTTGAAGATGGTACAATTATGGGATTGCGCCATAAAGCACTGCCAATTCATGGCGTACAGTTTCACCCTGAATCTATTGCATCTGAGCATGGGCATAAATTGCTTCAGAATTTCTTGGACACAGTAAAGGTTCCCGCATGAGCGATCACCTCAAACCGCTAATCGGAGCTGCCGCGGATGGTCCTTTAACGCCTGACCAAGCGCGCGAAGCTTTTCAGATTTTGTTCGAGGGCGAAGCCACACCAAGCCAAATCGGTGGACTTCTGATGGCTTTGCGCACCCGTGGCGAGACGGTTGAAGAATATACCGCTGCAGCAGCCGTTATGCGCGCTAAGTGTAACCCAGTACATGCCCCCAAAGGGGCGATGGATATCGTCGGCACCGGTGGCGATGGCAAACATACGTTGAACATTTCCACTGCGACAGCCTTTGTTGTCGCCGGTGCAGGTGTTGTTGTTGCCAAACACGGTAATCGCAATCTGAGTTCCAAATCAGGCACGGCTGATGTTCAAGGCAAAATGGGTATCAACGTGATGGTTGGCCCCAAAGTGGTCGAACGTGCGATAAATGAAGCCGGGATCGGTTTCATGATGGCCCCCATGCACCACCCCGCCGTGGCACATGTCATGCCAACGCGGGCTGAATTGGGAACGCGGACCATGTTTAACATTCTCGGCCCGCTTACGAATCCCGCCGGCGTTACAAGACAGTTAACCGGAGCGTTTTCCCGCGATCTGATCCGTCCGATGGCAGAAACACTGCAAGCCCTAGGATCTGAAAAGGCATGGCTGGTTCATGGCGGCGATGGCACAGACGAACTGTCGATTGCGGGTATCAGCTGGGTCTCAGCTCTTGAGAATGGTGAAGTGACGGATCGTGAACTCCATCCCGAAGACGCCGGACTACCCGTTCATCCGTTTGAAGCGATTATTGGCGGAACACCGGAAGAAAATGCCGGGGCCTTTCGCGCGCTTCTTGAAGGGCAATTGGGTGCGTATCGCGATGCGGTTTTGTTAAACGCTGCTGCGGCATTGGTTGTGGCGGACAAAGCCCAATCTCTCACCGAAGGTGTAGAACAAGCGGTCCAAGCCATTGACTCTGGGGCGGCAAAAGCCAAGTTGGAAGCCTTAGCGCGCATTACAACTGAGGAGGCTTAATGCCACTGGATAGCGGAAAACTTGACGGGTGGAATATGCTGCCTTTTTTCCGCGAAGAATTGCCTCGGATCGCGCAAGTACTGGAAAATGAAAAACGGGTTATCTTACCACCCAAAGATCAAATTTTCACAGCGCTTCGATTGACACCGTTGGAAAAGACACTCGTTGTGATTTTAGGCCAGGATCCCTATCCGACCCCTGGACACGCCCATGGATTGGCCTTTTCAGTGGAACCTGATGTACGGCCACTCCCACGGTCTTTGGGTAATATTTTCAAAGAGATGCAGACCGATTTGGGGGGGATTCCTGCAACCGGTGATTTGCGCCATTGGGCACGCCAAGGTGTTTTGATGATCAACACCGCCTTAACAGTACCTGCTGGGGAAGCCGACGGTCATAAGAAACTGGGTTGGTCAAAGTTAACCCACGAAATTCTGACCGAGGTGTCGAAAAAACCGACGGCCTTTGTTTTATGGGGTAAAACCGCACAATCGCTCGGCAAACACATTCAACCCGGTGATCATCTAAAAATAGAAACGGCGCACCCGTCGCCGTTATCGGCGCGGCGCGGCTTTTTTGACTCGCGCCCGTTTTCTCGTATTAACGCATGGCTTATCGAACGCGGTGAGTCCCCTATCAACTGGATTACGGATCAGGAGGCCCCATGACAGAGACAGGCACCATCCTCGACAAAATTAAAGCCTACAAACTCGAAGACGTCGCGGCACGAAAAGAAGCGCGCCCTTTGTCAGAAGTTGAAGCCGACGCCAAAGCCGCAAGCCCAACACGCGGTTTTGCAGATCGTCTTAAAATGGCAAGCACATCAGGGTATGGCCTGATTGCCGAGGTCAAAAAAGCCAGCCCATCCAAAGGGCTTATTCGTGCTGATTTCAACCCGCCCGTGTTGGCCAAAGCTTATGAAGATGGCGGTGCAACCTGTTTGTCTGTTCTCACTGATACCCCATCGTTTCAGGGTGCCGATGAATTTCTGGTCGCTGCACGCAACGCAACCAACCTTCCGGCTCTGCGCAAAGATTTCATGTATGACACTTATCAAATCGCTGAGGCCCGCGCGCTGCACGCTGATTGTATTTTGATCATCATGGCCTCTGTATCAGATGCACAGGCGCAGGAACTCGAAGATGCGGCATTTGGTTGGGGCATGGATGTTTTGATCGAAGTCCACAATGAGGCCGAGCTTGAACGTGCAACTGCGCTGAAATCCCCTTTGATGGGTATCAACAACCGCAACTTGAACACGTTTGAAACCACGCTGGAAACCACCCGTCATCTATCACGTATGGTACCAACGGATCGCTTGATCGTCGCTGAAAGCGGGCTAAACACCTCTGAGGATCTGGCCGATCTCGCGCGCTATGGTGCGCGGACCT
The DNA here is from genome assembly GCF_011326755.1 of Cochlodiniinecator piscidefendens. GTDB lineage: Bacteria > Pseudomonadota > Alphaproteobacteria > Rhodobacterales > Rhodobacteraceae > Cochlodiniinecator > Cochlodiniinecator piscidefendens. The sequence continues at coordinate 438,904 of NZ_JAAOIE010000001.1, forward strand.
TCCTGATTGGCGAAAGCCTAATGCGCCAAGACGACGTAACTGCTGCAACGCGTTCATTGCTGTCGAACCCTCTTACGCCAAACGGTGCAATGTAATGTCTGGCCTTACTCACTTTGATGGCAAAGGCGACGCACATATGGTCGATGTGTCAGAAAAAGCCGTTACATCACGCGTCGCAACAGCCCGTGGGCACATTAAAATGCAGCGCGAAACCTTTGATATGATTACCGAAGGTCGTGCAAAAAAGGGTGACGTCTTAGGCGTGGCGCGTCTGGCGGGGATCATGGGGGCGAAAAAAACCTCAGACCTTATTCCGCTGTGTCACCCGCTGCCGATTACTAAAGTGTCTGTAGAACTGACACCAAACGCAGGCCTTCCCGGTATCGAGATCGAAGCGACAGTAAAAACAACCGGTCAAACCGGCGTTGAAATGGAAGCATTGACTGCCGTATCGACCACCGCGCTCACGCTGTATGATATGGTCAAGGCCGTTGATAAAGGCATGGAGATCAGCGCGATCCGCGTTTCTCTGAAAGATGGTGGAAAATCAGGTCGTTACGAGGCACAGTAAATGGTTTCTGCACGCTCGCTTGAGTTGTTTTTTATTGATGGTCGCCCCGACGGAATGCTCACCGCTGAGGTGTTTAATTGGACTGGCCATGTTCTTAAAACGCCCCGCACCCAAATCAAACAGGCGCTATCGCGCCCTGAATCTGGATTTACAGGTGTGTATATTCTTCTGGGCGAAGACAACGGCGAACCGCGCGCATATATCGGTGAAAGCGAAGATATTGGGAACAGGTTACGCGATCACGTGATCAAAAAGGATTGGTGGAATGAGGCTGTTCTCATAACGTCAGCCGCAGACAATCTTCACAAAGCCCATGTAAAATACCTCGAAAGCCGTCTTGTCGAACTTGCGCGCATTGCGGGCGTTACACCACTGGAAAACGGAAACACCCCACCGCGCAGCAGCCTATCAGAAGCCGCCCGCGCGAATATGGAAAGTTTTCTGGAAACGCTGATGATTGTATTGCCAGCTATCCGTGTTGATATGTTCGTCAGCAAAGCAAGGGAAAGATCCGTTCAAAAAAACCAACCGCTGTCTGACATAGGGATAGAGTTTCGCCTCTCAGTACCAAAATATGGTGCCGTAGGATCTTGTTATGTAGAAAGCGGGGAGATTATTGTTCAATCTGGATCCATAGCCAATGCTTACTGGGTTCATCCTCAGCGTCCAAACTATGGGAAAATTCATAAAAGCCTAGTCGAACGAGGCATACTGCTAGTGGACGGGCAAAATGCTGTGTTTACCCAAGATTTTGCATTCTCCAGCTTAAGCGCCGCCGCATCTGTATTAATTGGCCGAGAGACCGGAGGGCGGACAGCTTGGAAACTCAAATCTGATGGACGCACCTACGCCCAGTGGGAAAAAGACCAACTAAAGGACCCCTCCGCATGATCTCTGTTTCCGAAGCGCTGGATCAAGTTTTTGCGCTCGTCAGTCCACTCGCCACCGAAACCGTTCCGCTAACCTCCGCGAACGGCCGTACATTATCGAAGGATGTGTTTGCAAAACGCGACCAGCCCCCTTTTGCGGCCTCAGCGATGGACGGCTATGCGATCAAAAGTGTTGAGGCTGATCCGCAAGCGATGTTCAAAGTTGTCGGCGAAAGCGCTGCGGGCCACGGTTTCGCGGGTATCTTAAAGGCCGGTCAAGCTGTTCGCATCTTTACAGGCGCGCCACTTCCTGAGGGCGCGGACCGCGTCATCATCCAAGAAGATGTCGATCGCAAAGGCAACCTAATCACCCTGCACAACGAGGTAGACAGCGCGCACTATATTCGCCCTGCTGGGGCCGATTTCAAATGTGGCGACAAAATCAGCGCACCGCGTATTCTGACCCCAAACGATATTGCCCTACTCGCATCGATGAATATTGCAGACGTGCCTGTAACCCGTCGTCCTGTTGTTGCTTTGATTGCGACAGGTGATGAGCTTGTGATGCCTGGCGAAACACCGGGGCCTGATCAAATCATCGCTTCAAACAATTTCGGATTAAAGGCGCTTTTCGAAGATCACGGAGCCGAGGCACGATTGATCCCGATTGCACGCGATAACGTCCCTTCGCTTCAAACTGCGTTTTCGTTGTGTGAGGATGTCGACCTCATTGTCACCATTGGTGGTGCTTCCGTCGGTGATCATGATCTTGTCGCACAAGTTGCCGCCGAAATGGGGCTCGAACAGTCCTTTTACAAAGTGGCAATGCGGCCGGGTAAACCCTTAATGGCGGGTCATCTTAACGGGACGCCCATGATCGGCTTGCCCGGAAACCCGGTTTCCTCAATGGTATGCGGGCATGTTTTCATCATCCCCGCCCTTCGGCACCTGCTTGGCTTTAAGGCCGAGCCCCGGCACCAGAGGCGCGCATTCTTAACGACAGATCTACCGAAAAACGGTGGGCGCGAACATTACATGCGCTCACGTGTTGAGCACGATAAAATCACTCCATTTCAACGACAAGACAGCGCTTTGCTGACTGTTTTAGCGGATGCAAACGCGCTTCTCATTCAGGAGATCGACCAAAGCGAACAAGCAGCCGGCACCGAGGTCTCTTATATTCCGCTCTAAAAATCGTTTGACACAAAAAGGGAACATGGATAGAACAATAGCGGAACAAAAATATTTCCATCAGTGATGTTTCGGGGGACTATCCATGCTGACGAAAAAGCAACTTGAGCTGCTTAACTTCATCAACAAGCGCCTGAATGCTGATGGTGTTCCGCCCTCTTTTGATGAAATGAAAGACGCGCTGGATTTACGATCAAAGTCTGGCATTCATAGATTGATCACCGCGTTAGAAGAACGTGGTTTCATTCGCCGGTTGGCACATCGTGCACGCGCTATTGAAATCGTAAGACTACCCGAATCTATTGACGCATCAGCATCTTCCACAGCGAGCTTAAACGGTGCGATTGCAGCCTCAACAGCAGTTCAAGCTATGGCATTGCCGCTCATGGGGCGTATTGCGGCGGGCGTGCCGATCGAAGCCATTTCGGATGCAGCAACAAATGTGGCTGTTCCTGGACAGATGCTGACCAGTGGCGATCCACATTATGCACTTGAGGTTAAAGGTGAATCAATGATCGACGCGGGTATCAACGATGGCGATGTCGTTATTATCCGTGAAACTCAAACCGCTGAAAACGGCGATATTGTTGTTGCCCAAGTCAACGGGTATGAAGCGACGCTGAAACGATTTAGACGCAAAGGGGCGATGATCGCTCTTGAAGCAGCTAATCCTGCTTTCGAAACCCGCGTTTTGCCTGAAGATCAGGTTGAAATTCAGGGGCGCCTCGTTGGACTGATCCGAAATTACTGATGATGCGGGAATGGACTCCAAAGTCTGTTCCCTGACATTTCTGTGGAAGAAACTTCAGTTAATCCATTTTCGGTTTCAAAAAACGCGAGGCTTCCGCTTCGATCCAGTGTTTCTGGGGTGATTTGCAAACAATCTCCGTCCATTTCGACGCCTCTATATGCGTATATCCAAATTCCAACACGACACGTATCAGCCACATCGGTTTCAGATCGAACATGCGTAATAGATGTTGAACCGACATCAAATATTATCAATCTTTCATCTAGTTCAGGGTCGAATGCTACGGCCTGAATGGGCTCCACCCCGTCATTCTCTAACCAACTACGGGCGACAAAACCTTGCCCTCTTTCTTTGTTTAAAACCCGACCGTTTTCTCTAAGCACCCCAATTAAATCTGCAGTGTCAGAAATCAGCAAAACCGGCCGCTGTGTTTGTACCCACAATATTGCGGAGCACATCAAAATCGGTGCGCCAACCCAACGGCCTTTCCCCTGCCAAAGTGCAATGAACAACCCGCCAATAGCAAAAAGAGGTAAAGCCCACTGTTGTGGCGTCACAACATAACGCACAGACCCATCTAACGCAGCAATCGTCTGAGCAACCCATAAAATCCAATCGATCCCCAGCTCCATAAAGAACACTCCGATCAAAGAGAGTCCAAACGGAGCGAGCAAAAAGGTTATCACTGCGGCGGGCATCACAATGGCGCCCATAATCGGAACAGAAAGAATGTTCGCGATCAGTCCGAATTGGGAAAACTGATTGAAATGCGCCGCAGCAACGGGTGCAGTGGCAATCCCCGCCACCGCGGATGACAACACAACAGCCCCCATAGGTTTAACGATCTTGGGCAAACCGAACCAGTCCCAATTCCGCAACGCCCCAAACACTGAGACAAGCGCAATCGTCGCCGAAAAAGACATCTGAAAGCCCGGAGATACGAGACTGTTTGGTTGAAGAACCAACACAATGAGTGCAGCAACGGCGACGGCTTGTAACGTAATCGCACGTCGATCTAAGCATATAGCGATCAACATTACCGCAACCATTATGAACGCCCGCTGCGTTGCAACATTTCCACCAGATAAAAATAGATAGATCGTTGCCGCCATCAATGCCCCGACGGCCGCTATTTTTTTAATCGGTAGATACAATGCCGTCAGCGGGATGGCAGCAAGAAGAAACCGGAGTGCACCAAACACAAAACCCGTCAATAACCCCATGTGAAGCCCGGAAATCGCCAAGAGGTGGGCAAGGTTTGTCGCGCGCAGGTCTTCTAAAATTTCGCTGGGGATCGCACTTCTGTCACCTGTCGTAATTGCCGTTGCAAAAGCACCGTTCCCACCGGGCATCCAAGATTGCACTGTTTGAGACAAGCCGTATCTGGTGCTGCGTAACCAGGCAGCCGGCGAATCCTGATGTTCTGGCTCCAGTAACATCACGGGCGTTCGCGTGTACCCAACGGCCCCAAGTTGTTGAAACCATGCAAAACGACGAAAATCAAAACCACCGGGTTCGGCTGGGCGCGGAGGCGGTGAAAGATGAGCTGTTAGCAAAACATTCTGACCAGGCACACGCATCGGAGTAATTTGCGCACCATGTACTGAAATGCGAACCCTTTCGGGAGTATCGTCAGGGGCTACTCGTGCTAAGACAACTTGATCCAGAGTATATCTGGTCCGATTGCTATGAGACCGATCAATCCGAACAATACGCCCTTCGACCGGCCCATAGTATCGAAAATCAAGCACCGGAGCCGCCACCCAATTCGCCTGTAATACGGCTGCAAAAAAACCCGCTATTACGAGCGAAAACGCGCAAAAGACAGGTGATAAGAGTTCACCAAATTTTAGGGATAGAAGGCTACATACAACACCAGAACATATTAGCCATATACATTCAAAAACAAATGGTTCCCTCGGCATATTGAAGTAGAGAACAATCCCCACGGCAAAAAACACCGGAACCCAAACAAACAAGTGTCCGCGCTGTGTTTCGATCAAGGCCAATGGATTTGGCAACCTAGGCACCTTGTCCTCACTGCTTGGCGTCATTAGAACGGGGTTAACGATATCTCCATCACAGTTTCCAAAAGGTTAACACCATGTCCGACCGCCCCGTAGTCACACGTTTTGCCCCATCTCCGACCGGATACCTGCACATTGGCGGCGCGCGAACCGCATTGTTTAACTGGCTATATGCACGGGGCAACGGGGGAAAGTTCTTACTACGGGTTGAGGACACCGACCGGGAACGCTCAACACCAGAAGCGACAGCCGCCATTTTGCGTGGAATGGAATGGCTAGGACTTGATTACGACGGCGAAGCCATCAGCCAATTTGAACGGGCCGATCGCCATGCAGAGGTTGCACATGCAATGCTTGACTCAGGACACGCATATAAGTGCTTTGCAACCCAAGACGAAATTCAAGCCTTTCGCGAAACGGCCAAAGCAGAAGGAAAATCGACCCTTTTCAGATCGCCTTGGCGCGATGCGTCGTCGGACACACACGCTGACGCACCCTATGTTATTCGGGTTAAGGCACCACGCGATGGGGAGACCGTTGTAGAGGATCAAGTCCAAGGACGAGTCGCGTGGAAAAATGAAACACTGGATGATATGATTTGTTTACGTTCCGATGGTACGCCGACATACATGTTAGCTGTCGTTGTAGATGATCACGATATGGGGGTTACACACGTTATTCGGGGGGACGATCACCTCTCGAATGCGGCGCGGCAATCGTTGGTATATAATGCAATGGATTGGGAGATCCCGGTTTGGGCACATATCCCCCTTATTCACGGCGCTGATGGTAAAAAACTGTCAAAACGTCATGGGGCTTTGGGTGTCGAAGAATATCAGGCAATGGGTTATCCTGCATCTGGCATGCGCAACTATTTAGCACGCCTCGGCTGGAGCCATGGGGATGACGAATTCTTTACAGATTCGCAGGCAAAGGAATGGTTTGGATTTGGCGGCATAGGAAAATCCCCTGCCCGTTTCGACTTCAAAAAACTAGAAAACCTATCAGGTCAACACATCGCGCAGTCAGATGATGCTGCACTGCTGCATGAAATCGAAGGGTTTCTAAGCGCGAATAATGAAGACCCTTTGAGTGAGACACAACGTCACGATCTGTTGAAGGCAATGTATTGTCTTAAAGAAAAATCTAAGATGTTTGGAAACCTCCTTGAAAAATCACGATTTATTCTCACTTCCCGGCCTATTGAACGCGACGAAAAGTCAGAAAAATCACTTGATGATGTATCCCGTAGTATACTGAGCTCATTGACGCCGCACCTGCAAAATGCTACTTGGTCACGAGAGGATCTTGAGGCTGCGGTTTCTGAGGTCGCTGAAACACAGGGTCTAAAACTTGGTAAGCTGGTTGCACCAATACGTGCAGCGCTCGCTGGCCGCACGACAACCCCCAGTGTCTTTGATATGATGCTCGTCCTTGGACGTGACGAAACGCTCGCACGGATTAACGATGTGACGCGTGAATAAACTCGGGGGAATCCCCAAAACGCAGGGTCATCGTTGAAATGCAGCGGTGACAAGATGGAGAGGTAATACACATGGCTGACAATAAGAAAACCGCAACGCTCGAATTTGGCGATACGCGTGTTGACTTGCCTATGTACTCACCCACGGCTGGGCCGGACGTGATCGACATAAGCAAGCTCTACGCTCAGGCAGGTGTATTCACCTATGACCCCGGCTTTACCTCTACGGCATCTTGCGATTCAACGATTACTTATATTGATGGTATCAAAGGCGAATTGCTGCACCGTGGTTACCCCATTGATCAGCTTGCCGAAAAATCTCACTACCTAGAAGTTTGTTATTTGCTTTTGTACGGTGAACTACCTTCTGCGGCACAGCTTGAAGCGTTTGAAAACCGGGTCACGCGCCATACAATGGTGCATGAGCAAATGCATAACTTCTTCCGTGGGTTCCGCCGTGATGCGCACCCAATGGCAACAATGGTTGGTGTTGTTGGTGCAATGTCAGCATTCTATCATGACTCGCTAGACATCAACGACCCAGACCAACGCGAAGTTGCGTCAGTTCGAATGATTGCAAAGCTGCCGACAATTGCGGCGATGGCCTATAAATACTCCATCGGTCAGCCATTCATTTATCCGCGCAATGACTTGGACTATTCTGCAAACTTCTTGCAGATGTGTTTTGCTGTTCCTGCTGAGGACTACGAAGTAAACCCTATTCTAAGCCGCGCAATGGATCGTATTCTTACGCTTCACGCTGACCACGAACAAAATGCGTCAACATCGACTGTACGCCTTGCGGGTTCTTCTGGGGCCAACCCTTTTGCTTGTATTGCTGCGGGAATTGCCTGCCTTTGGGGTCCATCCCATGGCGGTGCAAACCAAGCTTGCCTCGAAATGCTGAAAGAGATCGGTACACCTGATCGTATTCCAGAATTTATTGCACGCGCAAAAGACAAGGAAGACCCTTTCCGTCTCATGGGCTTTGGGCACCGGGTTTATAAAAACTTTGACCCGCGCGCTAAGGTGATGAAGCAATCTGCCGACGAGGTTCTCGATCTATTGGGCGTTGAGGACAATCCTGTTCTGCAGGTTGCCAAAGAACTCGAAGCTGCAGCGCTCGCAGATCCATATTTCGCGGACAAAAAACTGTTCCCGAATGTGGACTTCTACTCGGGTATTATTCTTGAAGCGATGGGTTTTCCAACCTCTATGTTCACTCCGATCTTTGCGCTTAGCCGCACAGTTGGCTGGATTTCGCAGTGGAAAGAAATGCTGGGCGATCCAGGTCAAAAAATCGGCCGTCCACGTCAATTGTATCTCGGTGAAACGATGCGCAACTATGTTGACGTCGAAGATCGCTAAATTGCACTCAAAAACGCGCCAAAATTTGGCGCGTTTTTTTCCATCCACCTTGGGTACCATTGCGCAGCCTTTGGCAGAAAGTTTTGCCTACTCAATCAAAGCTTATGGTAACTTCATTCGACATCGGCAAAGATTGACAAGTTAAGATATCACCGTTTTCGATATCCACATCGTCCAGTGCCATCCGCGCACGCATATGTACCGTGCCTTTGCTTATCTTTGCCCTGCATGCGCCACACACCCCTGACTGACAGGAAAACGGCGGCGCCAATCCGGCCTTTCGCGCAGCATCCAACACTGTTTGGCCAGCCTTTACTGAGAGAGAGCGTAGCGTGCCATCTAAGTGAATTTTCACTTCGGCATTAACGCCTAAAATCCCATCATCCAGCGTTGCTATCTGACCGTAACTCTCTGAATGAATTCTGCTTTTTGGTACATCCAAAGCCCCTAAGATCGCTTGTACATCCACATTCATTTTACCCGGACCACACACATAATATTGCGTATCCTGAGCGTAAGGAGGATGTTCGTCGATCAAAGCCTTTACAGCATCGGCATCAACCTTTCCCTTACGCCAGTATTCAAACCCCGACCACATCGAGGGCGCAGATAAAATATGCCTGACTATCAATCGACCGTCGTACATCTCCAGCAATTCATCCAACGCATCGCCAAATAGAATATCACTCGCGGCCCTATTCCCATAGGCAAGGTAGGCAACTGAGTGAGGCTCATTGCACAACACCGAATGCAGCATGGAAAAAAGTGGCGTGATCCCCGAACCTGCGCCAAAGAAATAATGGCTACGGCGCAAATTTGGGGCAGTGTCTAAAACGAACCTACCATGCGGTGGCATTACGTCGATGGTATCGCCTACTGCGATGCTATCGTTAATATGATTGCTGACACAGCCGTATTTTACACGTTTGACCGTTATTTGCAGGCGCGCGCCTGACACAGGCGACGACGAAATAGAGTAACTTCGCCGCTCCTCTTGACCGTTTAATCGAAACCTAAGCGAAAGGTGTTGCCCCGCGCGCCACCTAAAAACATCTGCCAAACGATCAGCTACATCAAACGCAATCGTTTTGGCCTGCCCTTCGATTTCATCTCTGACATCGCTTACAGTTAAAGCGTAGAAATTTTGGCTCATCTTTACTCTTCCAACCATTTCAAAATAATCTTCTGATGTTCCAAAACGGGGGCTTCCCCTTTTGCAGCTGGACCGACTTCGTAATGTGGTGAAGACAGAGACTTTTGTTGCTGTTCACAAGCGTAAATATCCTCTGCAGTAAAGTCTCCGCTGGCCATCGGGTCGTCTTCCGAAGTGGCGTCATCTTTCTTATATTTGCCCTCTAATCCAAAATTCGCCCAAAACCCGCTGGATCGCATTGCTTGTTTTGAAAACTCCCAAGCGCTGGCATTCGCGACTCTGCTTCGATTAACGACACGAGTTAGATCAGGCGCTAGTGGTTCAATGATAAATATATTCCAACCATCTTCGGCTGCACCTATCCCAATTCCAGGGAAAAGCATAGGCACCCACGCCCCGACCTGGTCTTCGGGAATAACACGTGGCGCAGGCAACTTTTGACTTTGGTTTTCCGCGTATTCTGCCACTGGGGGTTCCCAAAACAGATAATGCGGCCCCACGAACCCGTATTCGGCCTTTGCATGATCATACATCTGTAGAGTTCCAGAATGGAGATGGGCCAAATGATAAACATCTATATAGTTTTCAACCACGATTTTCCAATTGGCTTTGATTTCGTAGGAACTTTGCCCTTCTTCGTATTCTGGCAAATCTTCGGGTATATGTGGGCCGATCTGGTCATCTATTTCCCCGAACCAATCCATGATCGAACCTACATCAGGATCGGGGTGCACAAACAACATGCTCTTCCAAATATCCACGCTGGCGGGCTTCAATCCCAAACATGATTTATCAATCCCGTTGAATTCCCTATCTTCCTCTGGAACCGAAATCAGATTGCCTTCCAGATCATAGGTCCAATCGTGATAAGGGCATGTCAAAGCTTTCTGCGTCTTTCCCACTGCCCGGATCAACTGCGTTCCCCGATGTCGGCAAATGTTGTGAAACGCTCTTATTCGCCTATCTCGCCCCATCACGATGAAAATGCTATTCAAACCAGCCTGAACGCTCATGTACTGGCCTGGTTCACTGATGTCTTCCATCAGGCCCGCATACCGCCAAGTGGTTGAAAAAATCTGACGTTGCTCGCGATCAAACCAATCTTGAGAAGTGTATGCCTCAACAGGCAAATAGTGCAGCATTCGGGTCACCATGATGCTCCTAGGAAATTGGGAAAGAAATCAAAAACGATCAACGAAAGCCCAAGAACACACCATGCGCCTTGCACGGACCAAAACAAAACGGGGTCTTCATCACGTCTTACGTCGGACACGAGAAATGCGTGACCAGAATAAAAATTGGGCACAGTCCAATACAGAAACAATACTCCCCAAAGAAACTGATATCCCAACGCCGTCGACACCATCAGCGCAACGAAGGTACTGTAATTTAACACACGCATATTCATTTGCACTTTTACTCTTTTCTTAAGGAGCCAATAAGGATGTTAACGGCATTTCGGGCGTTTTCGGTCGCCTGCATCAGGGGTTCAAGAGAAATGCTATTAAAGTAAATCGCCATGATGCCATGGGCGACGGCATTTGCTGTCACGTCTGGCACATTAGAAAACTCCGCATAGATTTCTTTTCTCAACAAAGTTTCAAACTGAGTAATGGTAGCGGCTAAACGCGTTGCAAGAACGCTATTTGAAACACTTTTCATCGTGAGATCCGCAAACACAAAAATAAGCTGAGGACCGGGATCTTCGGGTTGGCCAAACAAGTAATCGATCAGGACTTCCAGCCGTCTAGATGAAGGCAACGCATCCGCAATTGATTGGGTTTGTTTTTCGAGTTCAGCAACAACATGAGTAACAAGCAGGTCAAACATATCATCTTTGTTTCCGAGGTGATGGCGCACCAAGGGACGCGTCATACTGGCCTCCTTTGCGATGACATCTAATGTCGCTCCTGAAACCCCATATCTTGATGCTGCACTAAGGTATGCAGCCAACACCTGTTCACGACGTTTCTCCTTATTAGATGGGCGAGGCATATCCACTCCAAAAATCAAACCTTCGAAATCAAACTACTCCAAGAACAATAAACTGTCAATTATGACAGTTTATAGAGAACTCCTATTTTGCAGCTTTCATCGATACCCAGCCCACTCAAACAAGACATGTGTACGACATCCAGAGAACACCTTTGTGGCGACAAATTGAGTCATTTTACTTCAAAAACAAGGACTTACCATCTGTGGCGAATTTTGATCCAATACTAAAATTTGAGAGGGAATGTTCTCATTTTAAATACAAATAAAGACAAAATTTGACTCGAGCTCACACGCGTAATACGTCTTTCACAACAAGAGGCGTTACTAATGATTGAGTTAATTTTAGCGGCTATTGGCCTTATCGGCGTTGGATTTATTGTAGATTCAAATAGTGACGACGACGAAACAAACGAACCTTCCCCGAGAGATCCTTCCACACCATCCACCCAAGCGGATAATGTGACTGGAACCGCAGAGAACGACTTAATCAACCTTTTTGCAGGTGACGACGTTGCGACTGGCGGTACGGGTAATGACGTAATCAACGGCATGGCAGGTTCTGACAATCTTAATGGCGGCGACGGTGACGACACCCTGCGCGGCGGCGGCGATAATGACACCCTCATTGGTGGGGCAGGAAATGATCGCTTAACAGATTCCGATTCCTCCAGCCGCGATGATATCTCTGGTGGTACTGGGGATGACTACATTGCAGGTGGCGGTGGCCATGACACCATATCCGGTGGTTTTGGCAACGACACTATTTTCGCTGGCTTTGGGGATGATCAGGTCACTGGCGGCGAAGGGAATGATTCAATTCTCGGCGGCGTCGGCCAAGACGAAATTTCCGGCGGTCATGGCGACGATACCGTATTTGGCGGCACCCGTGACGACACCGTTGGTGGTGGCGACGGCAATGACATGCTCTTTGGCGGCGATAACAACGATCTCGTGAACGGAAACGTAAATGATGACACCATTGTCGGCGGTCGCGGTCTTGATACGCTTAACGGTGGTTCAGGCAACGATATCCTTGTAGGGGCTGAAGAGCTATCTCATGATATGGGCATTGACGAATTAGATGGCGTTTCTGCCGATAGCTTCATCAGTCAAATCGCAACCAATGGCACGCAAATCGGGTCTGCTGGTGATGAGGGTGTTGCCGATGTGCTGAATGGTGGCGACGGTGATGATCTGCTTGTGGCCAGTTCTTCAGATACGCTTATCGGAGGCGATGGCCGTGACACGTTCCTTGTGGGCGACTGGGCCTCGGGGACAGAACCGGTTGTGATCAATGACTACGCAGCAGGCGAAGACTCTATTGTTCTGTCAACCGCTGCAACCAGCCCAACAGTGACCATTACCGATGATGGTAACGGGAATGCGCAGGTTTCATTGGATGGTGAAACGGTGACAACCGTAAACGGAGCCTTCGGCACACTAACAGTGGCTGATATTCAGATTGAACAGCAACCAGAAAGCCTAACGCCTGATACAACTCCAACGGAGCCAACAACTCCGACGGAACCAACAACACCGCCAGAGCCGACAACACCACCGGAGCCGACAGACCCGACGCCGGGGGGGCGCGAACCTATAGCTACTGGTGGGGTTGCGACAACCAGTGGTGATAACTTCTTCGGAGCGAATGATGGCGTCACATTCAATGGACTAGGTGGTGCGGATGTGATTGCTGGCGGAACCGGAAATGACGTTCTTTCCGGTGGCGCGAACGACGATCATGTTATTGGCCGCGCTGGAAATGATCTGTTAAGCGGCGGAAATGGCGACGACACACTTTGGGATGACTTGGGGGCAGACACCATAAATGCCGGTAATGGGGATGACACAGTTTTTTCAGCTGGCTTTTTCGATATGGATGAGTTTTTAGCTGATCTTCAAAATGTCAATTTCCCATTTCAAGCCGATGCTTTGGTTAGGAACACTGTTTTCGACTATTCAAATGATACTGACACCGTAGGAGACGAAATAAATCTTGGTGCCGGCGATGATGTGGTACACACAGGACATAGCGACACTATCACAAGCGGTGAAGGCTCTGACCGGATTATCCTCGGAGACTGGATCGGCGATGGAAATCCAATCGTAGTTACCGATTTCGATGTTTCCCAAGATGTTCTAGTCTTTAACTCAGCGACACTTCTTCCGAGTTCAGCAATTGAAATCGAAACAACCCCAGGATCAGGTGCAAATGTAAGCATCAATGGGCAGCTTGTTGCAATTGTACAGAACCCTGGCCCAACATTTAATACGTCACATGTTCAATTGGTGACCCGTACGGCCTAACGTCACACAAAACGAAAAAAGGCGCGGAGTAATCTCCGCGCCTTTTTTTCCGCTTAACGCCCTTCGTATTTAGCGGGCCTTTTCTCTAGAAACGCAACCACCCCTTCTTGGAAATCTCGGGTTTCACCGCAAGCCCCTTGCAGGCGTGCCTCTAGCTGTAATTGTTCCTCAAGCGGATTATCAAAGCTCTGACGTAATGCAGATTTGACATGTTGATACGCCATAGTCGGACCTGAAGCGAGTTTCGCAGCCCGTGCAGCCCAATGCGTTTCAAAAACGTCATCGGGTACGGCTTCCCAAATCATACCCCAGTCTGACGCCTGCTTGGCACCAATTGGTTCTGCAAACAGAGCAGCCCCCATCGCCTTGGCAAAGCCCATTTGGCGTGGCAACCAATACGTCCCACCCGCGTCCGGGATCAGCCCAATACGGGTAAAGGCCTGTAGGAACACCGCACTTTCAGCGGCGATAACAACATCACATGCCAACGCAAGATTTGCCCCAGCCCCGGCCGCGGCCCCATTCACAGCGGCAATCGTTGGAATGGTACATTCAAAAATAGCCCGTAACATCGGTTCGTATTCGTCACGCAACGTGCGTTCCAAATCCATCGCAGCCGGGTTCACCCCATCACCCAAATCCTGCCCTGAACAAAATGCGCGCCCTGCCCCAGTCATCACCAATACGCGCGCTTGGGTTTGCGCAGTGCGCACTGCATGGGTAATCTCAGCGCGCATTTGGGTACTAAGCGCGTTCATAACGTCTGGTCGATTGAGTGTCAGTTTCGCAATATTATCTGAAATATCTAGGCGAATGGTTTCATAGATCATCTGCGTATCCTTTGGGATTTTGATGCAGTGAACCCCAAAGACGAAGGCCCCGCAAGCCAAACCCGACGTCAGTCGTCAAGCAGTGATTTCAGTCGCTTTTCTTCATCAGTAGAAAGAGCCTCTGGTTGAATTTCTTGGCTGCGGCGACGTACATAAAACCACGCGCCAAACGCACCAAACAACAGCATGATTGGCCCGGCATACCACAAAAGTAGATTTACCCCTGCTCGGCGCGGACGCATCAAGGCAACATCGCCATAGCGCTCTGCAAAAAACTCAAGCACCTCTTCGTCGCTTTGACCTTCAATCAAAAGAGATCGCACCATTATCCGCGCGTCTTTGGCCCAATCCGCATTTGAGGATGCAATCGTTTCGGAAACGCACTGCACGCATCTGATTTCTTCATCCAAATCTTGTGCACGTGCCTCAAGCGCTGGATCAGCCAACAGTTCGTCTGGTTCAACCGCCCAGATTGGGGTGGCAAACAACATCAGAGCCAAAATGATATTTTTCATAGCTCACTCCGCCGCCGTTGCATTGGTGACAGGTTTTCGCGCACCGGCGGCAACACGATACCGCCGATCCGTCAAACTGATACCCCCGCCGATTGCCATGATGATGGAACCAGCCCATATCCAATTGGCCAACGGTTTAATATAGACGCGCACCGCGTAACCGCCGTTTTCCTGAACGTCACCAATCACAACATAAACGTCACGCAAGAACCCATTATCGATTGCGGCCTCGGTGGTTGGCATTGCTTGCACCGGGTAGATACGTTTTTCAGGGTACAAAACAGATTCAACACGTGATCCACGCATCACCGTCATTTGGGCAATCAGGGAACGATAGTTAGGCCCCGGTTCTTCAGAGACCTGATCTAACGTGATTTCGTACTGTCCAACGGTAAAGGTTTCTCCAATGGCTGCGATACGAATATCTTCATGTTCCCATGCGGTAAGACCTGCGACCCCAAAGATCGTAATACCAAGCCCGCCGTGCGCTAGCGCCTTACCCCAATCGGACCGCGGCAAGCGCGTCATGCGTTTCAAACGGTCAGCTATCCCGTAGCGGCCACTGCGCAGCCACAGGTCGGCGAAAGCCCCAAAAACAAGCCAAGACCCTAGAAACAGCCCAATCGGTCCAAGCAGAGAACGACCTGTTTGAAGCGACCAGACCAACCCAGCCAATGCGACAGACACCACAAAATACGGTATGAGCCCACGCGCCACCCTGCCAAGCTTTGCCCGCTTCCAAGGCAACATTGCCCCAATAGGCAGAACTGCGCCCAGCAAAACCATAAAGGGTGTAAACGCGACGTTAAAGAACGGCGGTCCTACTGATAATGTGCGTCCTGTCGCAAGTTCAGACACCAATGGCCAGATCGTGCCCACAAAAACCACCAATGACGATACCGCCAGCAATACGTTGTTCAGTACCAGCGCACTTTCACGGCTAACCATTGCAAAGGCGCCTTTCGCCTGCATGACATGGGAACGTGCTGCAAACAGCGTCAAAGCGCCGCCCATAAACACACCCAGAATGATCAGAATAAAAACACCTCTTTCAG
Organism: Cochlodiniinecator piscidefendens; assembly: GCF_011326755.1. Lineage (GTDB taxonomy): Bacteria > Pseudomonadota > Alphaproteobacteria > Rhodobacterales > Rhodobacteraceae > Cochlodiniinecator > Cochlodiniinecator piscidefendens. The sequence goes on from NZ_JAAOIE010000001.1 coordinate 455,019, forward strand.
GGTCATTGGCGAACGCATGTACAGAGGTGATTACACCAGAACGCACTAAAAACGTCCCGATCAAGGAAAACCCAAACGCCAGTATCGCAAGCAAGATCGTCCAGCTTTTTAAGGATTCACGTTTTTCAACGACGACAGCCGAATGCAACAGCGCCGCCGCAAACAGCCACGGCATAAATGATGCGTTTTCAACAGGATCCCAGAACCAAAAACCACCCCAGCCCAATTCATAATAAGCCCACCATGATCCAAGCGCGATACCAGCTGTCAGAAAGACCCACGCAGCCAAAGTCCATGGACGTACCCAACGAGCCCAGGCGGCATCGACCCGCCCCTCTAACAACGCTGCGACAGCAAAGCTGAAGCTCATCGAAAGCCCAACATATCCGAGATATAAAAGCGGCGGATGAAACGCGAGCCCAACATCCTGCAGCAATGGATTCAAATCTTGACCATTGAATGGAGGTTGTTCAATGCGCAAAAAGGGGTTCGAGGTGAACAAAATGAACGCCAAAAACGCCACTGAGATTGAAGACTGCACAGCCAGCACCCGTGCACGCAATCGATCAGGCAAATTACCCCCAAACCAAGCCGCACATGCACCAAACAGTGCTAAGATCAACACCCACAAAAGCATCGATCCTTCGTGATTGCCCCATACACCCGCAAATTTATAAAGTAGTGGCTTATCAGTATGGGAATTCGCAACAACCAATTGCAGCGAAAAATCCGACGTCACGAACGCATATGTCAGCGCAATAAAGCTATAAAATAGCAGCATGAACTGGGCCGTTGCCGCAGGTTCAGCAACAGCCATCCAGCCATGCCAGCCCTTATGGGCCCCGATCAGAGGAATAATTGCCTGTACGATAGATACCGTAAAAGCCAAGATGAGGGCGAAGTGACCAAGCTCTGTAAACATGGCCTGAACATAAGCTTCTTTTTCAGGGCGTCCAGTGGAAAGGCACGTCCATATTGACGCGCCTTATCACAATCCAAACAGTATCAATTCCGTGCATCGCGCCATGCGACAAGTGCCGGATTTTGGCTCGGCATTGCTGGCTCTGTTGGTGCCGACGGCGCGTCTGGCGGTGTTTCACGTAAATTTTGCAGACTTTCCGTATTGGCGACGACTTGTGGAACACGCGCCATCGTTTGAGCAATAGAACGCTGAAAATCCTGACCATATGCCTGATGACGTGCCCCGAAATAGAACGATACAATCGCCCCCATTAACCACCAAAGCGGATCAGGCACCAACGCTAACCCCTGCATACGTTGGGCAAACCAAACCGGGTCTTTCATGGCCATCACAAACAGGCCGATTACACCAATCACCATCAAAGGACGCGGCAATCGGTTCAGGCCGTCCATGAACCGATCAAACCCGCCGCGGCGCTCAAACGCAAATTCCTGGGCGAACTGTCGTAAGGTTTCCCCCTGTAATTCAAATGCACGTTGACCAGACGCCTCGGAATTTTCGCGAAAAACCTCAGCCGTTTCGCGGATGACATTGCGGCCACCACCAAACAAAAGATTAAACAGCCCTGATATCATCCCCATGATGCGATCCTCGCCGCGTGTTCTTCTTGGCTCAGATGATAACGCTGACTGATAAATTCTTCGGCACGTCTGATCCACCCGCCCTTACCACCGTCTCTGCGGCGCGCATATTTTCGGCTGTTGGGGCGTTGATCTGCCAATCCGTAATAATAATTGCGGCGTGCAATTCCATAGGCATCGACAAAGTGATCTGGCGAAACGGCAAATGCAGCGGCGGCAGCCGAAATCGTTTGCGGGCCAATCGCCCCATCAATTTCGATCTCCAGCCCCATATCCCGCAACAACCGTTGCAGAATTTTGACCGCGTTGTCGCCCGAATTGACATACATATCAAACACAGAGGCCTGCACGCCATCAGGCAAAGCCGCGATATTTGGGCGTTCAAAATAATGTTCGATAAAAATCTCAACCGCCTGTTGCCGCGTCAAAAGGCGCACGTCCTGGGCATCAATTTTTCCGTCTCGGGTAAGGTCCATACCCAGTCGGCGCATTGTTCCAACGGTCACGCCAAATTTCGTCGCGCCACCCGGATCATCCGGGTCATTCACATATCCGCCTTCGCGGTTGACGATATCTTGGGCAATTGATCCAACAGTGCGCATGGGCAACCTCCGGTGTGTTTTTCCACACCCAAGGCTGCCGTACAGTTGTTAATTTGTGGCTGCACCACCGCCCGCAGCATCCGTCGGATTGCGGTAAACACCTTGTGCTTCAAGCGCTTCGATCACCTCGCGCGGAACGTAGGTTTCATCATGTTTTGCAAGTATTTCAGACGCTTGAAACACACCATTAATGTAGCGACCCGTGCCAATCATCCCCTGATTTTCCTCAAAGAGATCAGGCAACACCCCGGTGTATTCAACAGGAACAGTTGCGCCCCCATCCGTTACGCTAAAGGTAATCGTTTCGCCTTGGCCCCGTACCAATGATCCCTCAGAGACCAACCCACCTAGGCGAAACACCTCAGTTTCAGGTGGGGCTTCGGCAGTGATTTCACTAGGTGAGCGAAAGAAGTTAATCCCATCTTGCAGAGCATATCCGATCAACGCGGTCGAAACAGCCAAAGCAACAGCCGCCACCGCGATGACCTGAATACGTCTGGTTTTCTTAAGTGACTTCATGGCATCACGGAAAACATGGAGCGAGCATAAGACCCGCGGTTTCATCTTCACCCAACATCAAGTTGGCATTCTGGAGCGCCTGCCCGGAAGAACCTTTGGTCAGGTTATCCAAAGCAGCAACAACAATAGCACGGCCATCAATCCGATCACCAGTCACACCAATATGGCAGAAATTCGACCCCCGAACGTGGCGCGTGCTCGGAGATTGACCAAACGGCAACATTTCAACAAACGGTTCATCTACATAAGCCGCAGCCAACGTGTCATGGATCGTTTGCGCATTCCCTTTGACATAAACAGTCGCCAAAATACCCCGATTGGCCGGGATCAAATGCGGTGTAAACTGAACTTTGACAGGGCGTCCCGCAATCGCGCTAAATTCTTGGTCAAATTCACCCAAGTGCCGATGCGTACCGCCAACAGCGTAGGCGTGGTAGCCTTCTGACAGCTCGGCATGCAGCAGGTTTTCTTTTAGCGACCGTCCAGCACCAGAAACCGCACATTTCAAATCCAGAATGATGTCATCAAGGTCAATCACCCCCGCTTCGATCAAAGGCCGCAATGCAAATTGCCCCGTCGCCGCGTTACACCCCGTACCCGCAACGAGCCGCGCATTGCGGATTTCTTCGCGGTAGAATTCTGTTAACCCATAAACAGCCTCTGCTTGACATTCGAGCGCATCATGCGCCCCGCCATACCATTTGACGTATTCCTCAGGGTCACGCAGTCTGAAATCAGCGGATAAATCAACAACCTTGACTGATTTTGGCAAGGCCTTAATCACCCTTTGAGACGTCGCATGCGGGAGCGCACAGAAACACAAATCCACGTCAGCGAAGTCAATTTCTTCGATCTTGCACAGCGTTGGCAATGTCAGATGGCGCAGGTGTGGAAATACCTCTTTCATGTCCATTCCGGCTTTTCGATCCGCGGACAATGCTGTTATTTCCATAGATGGATGAGTGGCAATCAGCCGAACAAGTTCAGCGCCAGTATAGCCCGAAGCGCCCAAAATAGCGATTTTATGTGTCATATCAGTCGTCCTGCGTTACGCAGTCTTACCTATGTAAAACTGCGGTTGTCTTGGAAATAGTGAAAAATCATGCCGCCTGCAATCACGCAGGTTGAAAATGGATTTTTCGTCGCAGGATTTGGGTGGCTTTATCAGAAACGCGCGCGGCATTTCCGGTTGTCAAAAACAGGTTTTCGGTGCCTTCACCAGTCATATTAGGGTGCCGCTGCAAATAATCAGCTAGACTGTCCCCAACAAGATTGGCCTGACTAAAGACTTTTACATCCTCACCAAGCGCCTTTTGGAAAACCTTATCCATAAGCGGATAATGCGTGCAGCCTAAAATCGCGGCCTCGGGCTTTGGCATTCTGCGCATCAATGCCTCAACATGTGAACGCACCAAAGCTTCTGCCAGCAATTCATCCCCATCTTCGAGCGCATCAACCAAACCGCCGCAAGGCTGCGCCTCAACATCTACTCCAATGGCCCGAAACGCGAGCTCCCGCTGGAACGCCCGGCTTGATACGGTCGCGGGCGTCGCAAACAGTGCCACGTGTTTCACATTCACTTCGCGTGGTGGTGAATTGTCGCCCCAGTTGCGTTCTGTCAGCGCTTCGATCAATGGCACAAATACGCCGAGTACCCGTTTGCCTTCGGGCAGGCCGGCCTCTTGCATACGCCGCAACGCCGCCGCTGAGGCCGTGTTGCACGCCAAAATGACCAAATCACACCCCGCCTCCCAAAGCCGCTCAACTGCTTTGCAGGTCAGTTCATAGATATCATCAGAGTCCCGCACCCCATAAGGCGCATTGGCATTGTCACCAAGATATACCAACGGCAGATCAGGCATCTTTTTGGCCACCGCATCCAGAACGGTCAAACCACCAAGTCCTGAATCGAAAATACCAACTGCCATTGCGCTCACTCCGTTGCTGTCGAATGCGTTGCCCCGAACTCAACCGATAATTAAACGAAACACAAGCGGTTTTGGCCACACATGGCGCTTCACCCCGCTTGTGCATCTCAATTTCTCATTCGGCGGCCTGCTGCATATTGGGACCACCGCTTTTGAAACTCGCTAATAAAGCTTCACGTTGTTTTGCGGCGTTAGCCTCATTGGCCTGTTTTACCGGGCCGTACCCACGGATGTCCAAGGGCAATCGCGCCAGCGCAATGGCAACATCTTCGGTTTCGGGTGTGACATTGGCCAATACATCTTTCATGTCGCGTTCATATTGTTTGATCAGGGCCCGTTCCATTTTGCGCTCTGCCGTATAGCCAAACACATCAAAAGGCGTTCCGCGCAAGCGTTTAAACTTCGCAAGCAACTTAAACGCTCGCACCATGCCGGGGCCGAATTTCCGTTTTTTCGGACGCCCATTGGCGTCTTTCCCACCTAAGATAGGCGGTGCGAGATGAAAAATAGGTTTGAAATCACCATCAAACGCTTCTTTCGCCTTGGCTTTTGTGGTCAACAAAATCCGGGCAACTTCGTACTCGTCTTTATACGACAGAAGCTTGTGATACCCTTCAGCCACCGCAGCTTTCAAAGCGTCATTGTCAGCAAGCGCCACCAGATTTTCAAACCGTTTTGCCAGGCATTTGGATTGATAAGCCGTCAGATGATCAGAGCGAAACGCAATTTTTTGCGCCAGCGTCTTAGGCAGTTCAACCACCTCTGGCTGCCCAAGCGCGACAACATCCGCAACCGCATGACCCGCCCAACGTCCAAGTTCAAAGGCACGCAAGTTCCCCTCAACCGCAGCACCATTCATTTTGATCGCTTCACGGATCGCATCCCCAGACAAGGGCACAAGCCCCCGCTGCCATGCCGCGCCAAGCATCATCATGTTGGAAAAAATAGAATCCCCCAGCAGGTTCTTTGCGATTTCAGACGCATCAAACATCTGCAATTGATCCTTTAGTCGTGCCTCAAGCGCGAGGGAAAGCCGATCCATCGGAAGCTTAAATTCCGTATCTTTGGTGAAATCACCCGTGATGATTTCATGGCTGTTCACCACCGCGCCCGTGCGCCCAGTCTTCATCAACCCCAGCGTTTTGGCACCAGCAGTTGTCACCAGATCACCACCAATCACCGCGTCCGCTTCGCCAGTGGCGACACGTATGGCGCTGATATCTTCTGGTGCGTTGGCCAAACGACAATGAATGTGCACCGCGCCCCCTTTTTGGGCGAGCCCGGCCATTTCCATCATGCCAGCACCTTTGCCATCAATATGCGCAGCCTGCGCCATGATCGCCCCAATGGTCACAACCCCTGTACCGCCAACGCCTGTGATAATCACGTTATGCGTTCCGTTGATCATCGGCAGATCCGGATCGGGTAAGGCCGGCACCTCAAACTGCGCGGCTTTTTTCTTTTTGGGCGTTGCCCCCTCAAGCGTAACAAAAGACGGACAAAACCCATTCACACAGGAAAAATCTTTGTTGCAAGACGATTGGTCAATGGCCCGTTTGCGGCCCAATTCAGTTTCAACAGGCACAATAGAAACGCAATTGGATTGCACACCGCAATCGCCGCACCCCTCACATACATCGGGGTTGATAAAAACACGTTGATCAGGATCAGGAAACAAACCCCGTTTGCGGCGGCGGCGCTTTTCAGCGGCACAGGTCTGTACATAAAGAATGACAGACACACCTTTGATTTTACTAAACTCTTCCTGAACCTTAGGCATCGCATCGCGCGTGTGTACATCAATACCAGACGGGAAGTCCTTTAGGTTCACATCCTCTTTTTCATCATAAACAAGTGCGAGTTTCTCAACTCCCATAGCCATGACTTCGCGTGCGATACGTGGTGCGGTCAGGTCACCTTCGTTGGTTTGCCCCCCGGTCATGGCAACAGCGTCATTGTAGAGAATTTTATAAGTAATCGTCGTCCCCGCTGCCAAAGCAGACCGAATGGACAACGACCCAGAATGGTTATAAGTTCCGTCGCCTAGGTTTTGGAAAACATGGTCACGATTGGAAAACGGCGCTTCGCCTACCCAATTAGCCCCTTCGCCCCCCATTTGGGTAAACCCTACGGTTTCGCGGTCCATCCACTGCACCATATAGTGGCACCCGATCCCAGCATATGCGCGGCTGCCATCTGGGACTTTGGTTGACGAATTATGCGGACATCCAGAACAGAAATACGGCAAGCGCGCAGCAATATCTTCGGCGTTATCAGCCAATTGCGCCTGATTAAGCAGATCAAGCCCTGCCAGAACGCTTTCCGACCCCCGGCCTTCCTCAACCAAGATATTGCCGACATTTTGCGCAATCATAATCGGATCCAACGCCATGCGCGTCGGGAAAAGCTCCTCTCCGTCTTTATACCAGCCATAAACGCGCCGACCTTTACGGTCATCAAAGATTGCTTCTTTCACCTGCACTTCGATCAGTTTACGTTTTTCTTCGACCACAACAATCAGATCAAGCCCTTCGGCCCAGTCGTGAAACCCATCCATATCGAGCGGCCACACCTGACCGATTTTATACGTGGTGATCCCCAGACGTTCAGCCTCGTCCGCATCCAACCCAAGCAATTGCAAAGCATGCGTGAGATCCAGCCAGTTTTTCCCAGCCGCTACAAAACCAATCTTAGCGCCGCGACTGCCCCAGACACGTTTGTTAATTTTGTTAGCCTTAGCAAAGGCTTCTGCGGCAAACCTCTTGTGATCAATCATCCGTGCCTCTTGGGCTTGTGGGGTATCCACAACGCGGATATTCAGCCCACCCTCAGGCATCTCGAACTCAGGCTCAACAATTTGCATTCGGAACGGATCACCATCAACAACAGCAGTCGCCTCGATCGTGTCTTTCATGGTTTTCAAACCAACCCAGACCCCCGCAAAACGGCTCAGTGCCCAGGCGTAATGACCATAATCTAAGATCTCCTGCACCCCTGCCGGGGACACTATCGGCATATAAGCGTCCAACATCGCCCAGTCGGATTGATGCAGCGTGGTGGAACTTTCGCCAGTGTGATCATCGCCCATTGCCATAACAACGCCGCCATGTGTGGATGTCCCAGCCATATTGGCATGCCGCATCACATCACCCGACCGATCAACACCCGGGCCCTTACCATACCAAAGCCCGAACACACCGTCGTATTTGCCTTCTCCGCGCAACTCGGCTTGCTGTGAACCCCAAATCGCAGTCGCCGCCAAATCTTCGTTCAAACCCGGCTGGAACGTCACTTGGGCTGATGACAACAACTGTGAGGCCCGCGACATCTGCAAATCAACTGCCCCCAACGGGGAACCACGATACCCGGTTACATATCCTGCCGTATTTAGCCCCGCCTGCGCATCGCGCGCCCGCTGCGCCAACACCAACCGCACCAATGCTTGTGTTCCGTTCATCAACACAGGCGATTTTTCTAGGTCAAATCGGTCATTTAGGCTAACTGTTTGGCGGGTCATTTGCGCTCCTCCACATGCGACTGGCTTAGCCACATGATAGGTCACAATTATTGACCTACAAAGCAAAAAGATTGTGACGCGACGTCTTTAGCGCTACAAAGGCGGCTTCGGTAATTCTGGCAAAGACCAGATGGCATAAACGACAGGGTAAAACAAAATGGACTGGGATAAATTACGAATATTTCACGCGGTCGCAGACGCAGGTAGCCTAACACATGCCGGCGAAACGCTCCATCTATCACAATCTGCGGTCAGTCGACAGATTCGTGCACTCGAGGAAAGCCTTACCGCCACCTTGTTTCATCGTCATGCCCGTGGGTTGATTCTAACCGAGCAAGGCGAGCTATTGTTCGATGCCACCAGTGCGATGTCCAAACGTCTTGATGCGGCGTCAGCGCGGATCAAAGACAGCGAAGAAGAAGTCTTTGGTGAACTGCGCGTTACCACCACCACTGGTTTTGGGCTTTTGTGGCTATCTCCGCGCTTGCCCCATTTTTACGACAAATATCCTGAACTCAAAATTGACCTCATGCTCGAAGAGCGCGTTCTTGACCTACCCATGCGCGAAGCCGACGTCGCCATTCGCATGAAAGAGCCAAGCCAAGCTGACCTGATCCGCAAACGTCTTATGTCCGTCAATATGCGGCTCTATGCTTCAAAGGAGTATGTGGAAAAGCATGGCGCTCCTGAAACTATGGCAGACCTGAACAAGCATCGCCTCTTGTGCCAAAGCATCAACAGCGCGCAAGTCTCTGCCGGGGCAAGCTTTGTGCAAAACCTGCTCACATGCGATATTCCCTCGTTGTTGACCGTCAATAACTACTTCGGCGTACTTCAGGGGGTTCGCCACCACCTCGGAATTGGTGTTTTGCCAAATTACGTTACCGAAGATTTCCCTGAGCTGGTGCATGTCCTGCCTGACGTGTCTTCAAACGAGGTGCCAGTTTACCTCGCCTATCCGTCTGAACTGCGCCAATCCAAGCGCATCGCAGCGTTTCGTGATTTCGTACAAGAAGAGATCATTCTCTATCGCAAACATCAACGTGAGGCAGGCCAGGAATAACCATCAATTTCCATGCCTTAAAAAGCTATGCAAAAACCGCATAGCGGACATGCTTAAATTTAGATGTTTTTTCCTTGATCCACAGGGGCACCATCCCTAAATCAAGCCTCGAAGGTGATGATCGAAGAAATTCTTATCATCTTCACCTCCCTGTTGGACTTCGGCCGAGCTTAGTGCTCGGCCTTTTTTTTGGGGGGGGGGCGGACGCTTTTACCGCACACGAGCCACCCGCTTGCTGCAATCACCACACCGCGTCGCGCTTCATTTCCCCACAAATACGACTAAAACGCCACATCTGGCCCATTCAGTCTTCCCCACGGCGCAAACTTCGCATAAGAGGGCGCCAATCTATGCTTTAGGGGACGCTACCACATGCAAGAGCCTGCCATCACCGAAGACCTGATCGCTGCCCACGGCCTTTCGCCTTCCGAATATGACCGCATACTCGAAATCATTGGCCGCGAGCCCACCTTCACTGAACTCGGCATCTTTTCTGCCATGTGGAACGAACACTGTTCCTACAAATCCTCCAAAAAATGGCTGCGCACTTTGCCAACCGAAGGCCCACAGGTTATTTGCGGCCCGGGCGAAAACGCAGGCATCGTTGATATTGGCGATGGTCAATGTGTCGTTTTCAAAATGGAAAGCCACAACCACCCCTCCTACATTGAACCCTACCAAGGTGCAGCCACAGGTGTTGGCGGCATTTTGCGTGACGTGTTCACCATGGGCGCGCGCCCTATCGCGGCGATGAATTCACTTAGCTTTGGCGCCCCTGATCATCACAAAACCAAACAGCTGGTCAACGGCGTTGTTGAGGGTGTTGGCGGGTATGGCAACTGCTTTGGCGTTCCGACTGTTGGCGGCGAAGTCCGCTTTCACCCCGCCTACAATGGCAACTGCCTTGTAAACGCTTTTGCCGCTGGTCTCGCGGATAGCGACAAAATCTTTTACTCAGCAGCCTCTGGCGTTGGGATGCCTGTTGTGTATCTCGGTGCAAAAACTGGTCGCGACGGTGTTGGCGGCGCGACAATGGCCTCCGCTGAGTTTGACGACACGATTGAAGAAAAGCGCCCAACCGTTCAGGTTGGCGACCCCTTCACTGAAAAACGCCTGATGGAAGCCACGCTCGAACTGATGGCCACGGGCGCTGTGATTTCAATCCAAGACATGGGTGCGGCTGGCCTGACCTGTTCGGCTGTTGAAATGGGCGACAAAGGCGGTCTCGGCGTAAAACTGAACCTCGAAGACGTCCCACAACGCGAAGAGAATATGACAGCCTATGAAATGATGCTGTCAGAATCCCAAGAACGCATGTTGATGGTCCTAAACCCAGAACTTGAAGCCGAAGCCCGCGCCGTGTTCGTGAAATGGGATCTCGACTTTGCCATCGTTGGGGAAACCATCGCTGAGGACCGCTTCCTTATCTTGCACAACGGTGACGTCAAAGCCGACCTGCCCTTGGCAACACTTTCCGGGTCTGCCCCAGAATATGACCGCCCATGGGTAGAAACCCCTGCGGCTGAGCCCCTGACAGATGCCGATGTACCACAGATCGACCCAATTGATGGACTCAAAGCCCTGATCAACACTGCAAACTACGGTGCAAAACAATGGGTCTATGAACAATACGACACCACCGTTATGGCCGACAGCATGCAGACACCCGGCATGGGCTCTGGTGTGATCCGCGTTCATGGCACCGAAAAGGCGCTGGCGTTTACCTCTGACGTGACCCCGCGCTACGTCAAAGCCAACCCAGTTGAAGGCGGCAAACAAGCCGTCGCCGAAGCCTACCGCAACCTGATTTCTGTCGGTGCGGTTCCATTGGCCACCACCGATAACATGAACTTCGGCAATCCAGAAAAACCCGAAATCATGGGTCAATTCGTTGGCGCGATCAAAGGCATCGGCGAAGCCGTTTCTGCCCTCGACATGCCCATCGTGTCCGGCAATGTTTCTCTCTACAATGAAACCGACGGTAAGGGCATTTTGCCGACACCAACCATCGGCGCCGTTGGCCTGATCAAAAATGCAGACGACGCCATTTTAGGCGAAGCCCGCGAAGGCCACGTTGCCCTCTTGATCGGTGAGACAGCCGGCCACCTCGGACAGTCTGCACTCTTGGCCGAAGTCTTCAACCGCGAAGACGGCGATGCACCTGCCGTCGATCTGGCTGAGGAAAAACGCAACGGTGACTTTATTAGCGCCAACCGCGAAATGATCAAAGCCTGCTCAGACCTTTCTGACGGCGGCCTAGCGCTCGCGGCGTTTGAAATGGCTGAAAACGCTGGCGTTGGTGTTTCCCTTGATACCGCAGACACCCAACAACTGTTTGGCGAAGATCAGGCGCGCTACCTTGTCGCTTGTAACTTTGATCAGGCCGAAGCCTTGATGATTGCAGCTGGTCAGGCGGGCGTAACGCTTAGCTCTGTCGGTACATTTGGCGGCGATAGCGTGACCATGGGCGGCTCAACTGCACCTCTCGCTGATCTGTCGGACATTTTCCGCGGCTCGTTTGAAGCATCCGTCGCTTAAACAGCCCTAAACCTTACTTTAGCGCGCGCAGCCTTAACCCGGCCTGCGCGCGTTTTCGTATGCATAGTTGCTGCATAAAAAGCATACGTTTGTCATACAGTTTGTGCATAGCCCATTTTCATAAAAATAAGGGCGTTAACCCGATTCTGGCGGTTTTTATGATAAAACCATAAAGTGACGCAGACTTGCTCTCTTGCGTATGGCCCCCAAGCGCCCTAAATCTTAATCAACAAACCAAAGGAATAGACTATGGCCATGCTTGCCTCTGACATCGAAACGCTGATCCGCGAAAGCTTCCCAAATGCCCAGATCACTGTGCAAGGTGATGACGGCGTGCATTTCGCGGCTGAAGTCATCGACGAAAGCTTTGCAGGCAAAAACCGCGTTCAACAACAACGCGCAGTCATGGCCGCCCTCAAAGGCAAAATGGACGGCCCCAACGGCGAAATCCACGCGATGGCCCTCACCACCAAAGCGCCTGAATAATCCGCGTTCCCGGCATTCTACGAAAGAAATCAAATGACTGATGCACAAACACAAATCAAAGAAACCGTAACTGAAAACGATGTTGTCCTCTTTATGAAGGGCACATCTTCCATGCCACAATGCGGCTTCTCTTCCCGCGTTGCAGGTGTGTTGAATTTCATGGGCGTCGACTACAAAGACGTCAACGTTCTCGCAGACGAAGCGATCCGCCAAGGCGTCAAAGATTATTCAGATTGGCCAACCGTTCCACAGCTTTACATCAAAGGCGAATTCGTCGGTGGTTGTGACATCATCACCGAAATGACCCTGTCCGGTGAACTCGACACAATGTTTGAACAAAACGGCGTCACCTACAACAAAGAAGCCGCTGACAAAATTCGCGAAGCCAACGCGTAAAACGTCAATCACTAAAGCGCCTCGCCTTAAACCTGAACCACCAATACCCTACCACGCCTTTGGCGTTCTCGGGACATTGGTGGCGCAAGTTGATTTTTGGTAAAGGCGAGACGCTGAAAACAGCAAAAGCCCACCATTCGGTGGGCTTTTTCATTTTAATAACAGTATCTTTCAACCCAAAGCTCAACTCGTAGGCGCTGCAGCTTCTGGTTCTTCAAACTGACTGGCAAGACTTTCAGCACGCGCCGCAATTTCCGCCATGGTGTCCGTCACAACAGCAGGAATTACGGGCACCTCAACCCGAACAGGTTCTGGTGCTGGTGCGTTTTTTAGCGCCTCTAATTCCGCTTGAACCACCGTCATTTGAGCCTTGGCCTGGCTAAGCTTTTCCTCAAGCCCTGCGGTTTTATCCGCAAGCATCAAACCCGCCATCAACAGCATACGTGGCTCAGGCAATCGTCCGATCTGACCCGCCAGAGTTTGTGCTTCAGTGTCCAAAAGCGCCGCAGCGGAATGTAGGTAATGTTCTTCGCCATCTTGGCAAGCGACTTCAAATTCGCGACCACCGATTGTGATGTGGACTTCAGCCATTACTCGGTCTCCTCAGTCACAAGAACCGGCGCAATTGACGCCAGAATGCCATCTAATTCCGCCCGATCCCCAGATTGCGCAGCACGCAATGCTTCTAGTTCGGCCATCATCGCCATATTGATCAAATGTGGTTCTGCAACCCCGGCTTCGTTCGCTTTGCGCAGCGCATCATTTGACTCGCGCAATTGTTGGTTTGCCGCCTGAATTCGCTTCAGCGCGACTTCCATCGTTGCGATTTCCGCGGCCTTTGCTTCCAATTCAGATTTCAGCTCATTCGCGGCTCGGTCCCGTTTGCGTTTCACAATACGCAAACGATCTAACAGTTGCGCATTTGCTGTGCGCTCATCTTCGAGTTCTGAAGTCACCTGCGCCAAATCCTCAGCGCTTGCGGTGTCTTGCGCAGGTGTCGCCTCCGCTTGGCGTTGACGCTCCATCCCCTGCCCGATCTGTTCAAGCGCGCGTGTGATACGCCGTTCTAGATCTGCAATTTCGGTCATATTTTGCCCCTTGGCTACGTTTTTAGGACCAGAGTCGCAGCATGCCCAGTCCTGGGACAAAGCGCAACGCCAATCGTCTCATTCTGTCGAATCGCGATCAGCATAGGTCTTTGGTTGAATTTAACCTGTCATTTCGCAAAATTCTCCCCCAAAGCGCATACAATCGACGCAAATGGCTTCGCTTTGCTTGATCTTCCTTGCTGGGCTGATAGAAGACTTGCGAAATCGCTCTAGCCCAAAGGAAGCGCCCCGTGGACACCACAGTGGATATCACCGCCCTGCGCGAAGCCAACCCAACTCATTGGAACAAAGCCGCTGCTATTCGTACGCTGACGCTTGACGCCATTGCTGCGGCAAACTCCGGTCACTCCGGTATGCCCATGGGGATGGCCGACGTAGCCACCGTTCTGTTTGAAAACCACCTGAAGTTTGACGCTGCAAACCCGCAGTGGCCAGATCGGGATCGGTTTATTCTCTCTGCCGGTCACGGATCTATGTTGATCTATTCTTTGCTCTATCTTGTAGGCGATAAGCAGGTCACTTTGGACCAAATCAAAAACTTCCGCCAAATGGGTGCGCTGACTGCAGGCCATCCTGAAAACTTCCTTTTGGATGCTGTTGAAACAACCACAGGCCCACTGGGCCAAGGTATTTCCAACGCTGTTGGCTTTGCCATGGCCGAAGAAATTCAACGTGGTCGTTTTGGTAAGAAAATCGTCGATCACCACACCTACGTTATTGCAGGCGATGGGTGTTTGATGGAAGGCGTTTCCCAAGAGGCCATCGGTCTTGCGGGTCGTCATGAACTGTCAAAGCTGATCGTTCTCTGGGACAATAACAACATCACCATCGACGGTCGTGTTGATCTTTCAGATCGCACCGATCAGTTGAAACGTTTTTCAGCTTCTGGCTGGTCAACACATGAATGTGACGGCCATGACCCTGCAGATATTGATCGCGCGATCAATGAAGCTAAGAAAACAGGTAAGCCCGCGCTAATTTCCTGCAAAACACATATTGCCTTGGGCCACGCTGCTCAGGACACATCAAAGGGCCACGGCGCACTAACCGACGCGGATCAAATGGCAGCAGCGAAAGCAGGCTACGGCTGGACCGCCGCACCGTTTGAAATCCCCGCGGATATCAAATCCCAATGGGAAGCGATCGGTAGCCGCGGCGCTGAGGCACGTCTCGCTTGGGAAGAACGTTTCGCGTCTGTTTCATCAAACAAACAAGGTGAATTTAACCGCGCCTACGCTCTTGAAGCACCAAAGAAACTGTCCGCAGCTATCAAAGCGTTCAAAAAATCTATTTCTGAAACAGCGCCAAAAGTTGCTACGCGCAAGTCATCAGAAATGGCTTTGGGTGTAATTAACCCATTGATGAATGAAACTGTCGGCGGCTCTGCGGATTTGACAGGATCAAACAATACAAAAACTGGCGATTTGGGCGTATTTGATCCAGAAAACCGCGAAGGCCGCTATATCTATTTCGGTATTCGTGAACATGGTATGGCCGCCGCCATGAACGGTATGGCCCTTCACGGTGGTATTCGCCCTTATGGCGGTACTTTCATGTGCTTCACCGACTATGCACGTCCCTCCATGCGCTTGGCAGCCCTGTGTAA
The DNA here is from genome assembly GCF_011326755.1 of Cochlodiniinecator piscidefendens. Classification (GTDB taxonomy): domain Bacteria; phylum Pseudomonadota; class Alphaproteobacteria; order Rhodobacterales; family Rhodobacteraceae; genus Cochlodiniinecator; species Cochlodiniinecator piscidefendens. The sequence continues at coordinate 470,346 of NZ_JAAOIE010000001.1, forward strand.
AATTCCAACTGTTTTCGTGATGACCCACGATTCAATTGGCTTGGGTGAAGACGGTCCAACACACCAACCTGTGGAACACTTGGCAATTTCACGTGCGACACCGAATACATATGTGTTCCGTCCTGCAGATACTGTTGAAACAGCCGAAGCCTGGGAAATCGCGGTTACAGCAAAAGAAACCCCATCTGTTTTGGCGCTGTCACGTCAAAACCTGCCAACTATTCGTACAGAGCACAAAACAAAGAACCTGACCGCTCAGGGTGCTTATGTTTTGGCCGACGCAACCGATAAGCGTCAGGCAATCATCATGGCGACTGGTTCAGAAGTGGAAATCGCGCTTGCAGCACGTGATCTGCTCGAGGCTGAAGGCATCGGCACACGCGTTGTTTCCATGCCCTGTATGGAGCTTTTTGAGGAACAAGAAGAAAGCTATCGCAAGCGTGTTCTTCCGGGTGGTCCTGTCCGTGTCGCAGTTGAGGCTGGCGTTCAAATGGGTTGGGACAAATGGCTTACTGGTGAACGTGGCAAATCCACGAAAGCAGGCTTTGTCGGCATGGATCGCTTTGGTGCCTCCGCCCCTGCGGATGAACTGTATGCCAAATTTGGCATCTCTGCAGAAGCAGTCGCAGAAAAAGTAAAATCCTTGCTTTAATTTCGAAAGACAATCCAAGAAAAAGCCGCCTTTCTCAGGCGGCTTTTTTGTTTCGGTGGTCATAGCTGCAATTTGAATTACGACACTTCCTCATTTGTTAGCGCCACCACGTCAAGTTTGCGCTAACACGATGAAAAACGGGCGCTTTTCATCTTTCCGCCTCATGAAACAGGGTCTATATCCCAGCCAAACCCTTTTTTCAGGAGTCGTTCGATGACCGTTACCGTAGGTATCAATGGATTTGGCCGTATTGGCCGCTGCACCCTTTCTCATATCGCTGCAACCGCACGCGACGACGTAAAAGTGGTAAAGGTCAATGCAACAGGCCCTCTGGAAACAGCGGCACACCTCATCAAATATGACTCTGTTCATGGACGTTTCCCAAATGAAGTAAAGATCGGCGACGGCACACTTGATCTTGGTCATGGTGAAATGGAAATGTTCTCAACCTACAACATGGACGAGTTGGACTGGTCTGGCGTTGATGTTGTGATGGAATGCACAGGTAACTTCAACGATGGCGAAAAAGCCAAAAAGCACCTAGAGCGTGGCGCGAAAAAAGTTCTGCTGTCCGCACCTGGTAAAAATGTTGATAAAACCATCGTATTTGGCGTGAATGATGAACTGTTGACCGCTGACGACCGCATGGTTTCAAATGGATCCTGCACAACCAACTGTCTTGCACCGCTTGCAAAAGTGCTGCACGAAACTGTTGGAATTGAACATGGGTTAATGACCACGATCCACAGCTACACTGGTGACCAACCGACACTCGATCGTCGCCACAAAGATCTGTACCGTGCGCGCGCAGCTGCGATGTCCATGATCCCGACGTCCACAGGTGCAGCCAAAGCACTTGGCGAAGTTCTACCAGCGCTCAAAGGTAAACTGGACGGCACAGCAATGCGTGTTCCAACACCAAATGTTTCTGCAGTGGACCTGACATTCACAGCGTCAAAAGACGTCACCGCGGAAGACATCAATGAAATCATGCGCGAAGCAGCCGAAGGCCGGATGAAACGTGTACTTGGTTATGATGAAGAGATGAAAGTTTCGGTAGATTTCAACCAAACCGAAGAATCTTCTATATTTGCCCCGGATCAAACCAAAGTTGTTGGTGGTCGTCTGGTGCGCGTTCTGGCATGGTACGATAACGAATGGGCGTTCTCAGTGCGTATGGCAGATGTCGCAAATGCAATGGGACGCCTCTAATCTAGAGGATCGGGGGGCCTAGCCCCCCAATACATGCCAATGACGAACTTACTCGCTTTAATCTTTGGAGCCGTTATAATTTCGGTCTTTGCATTTGATTGGTTTTTTCTAAGCGGTGAGCTTCCCGCATTTTTGATGCAAAAACTCACCAAACTTATCGATTACCTAGCGGTTTGGCGCTAATTACAGCGCCTTACCGAACTTTTCGAGCAACGCAATGTGCACATCTTTAGTGACAAACTTAGATACGTCACCGTTTAGACGGCAAATCTCTTTGACCAGTTTTGATGCGATCGCCTGATGACGCGCCTCGGCCATCAAGAAAACGGTTTCAACAGAGGAATCAAGCGCTCGATTCATGCCAACCATCTGGTATTCGTATTCAAAGTCAGCAACAGCGCGTAACCCACGCACAATCACCTGTGCGCCAACATCGCGCGCGCAATCAATCAGAAGATTTTCAAAAGGATGGGCAACAATTTCGGTACCCGTTTTTTTGCTGAGCGCGCTGCACTCAGCTTCGATCATCGCAACCCGTTCTTCCAAAGAAAACAACGGCCCCTTGTCGCGATTAATTGCAACACCGATGACCAAGCGATCAACAAGTTGAGCTGCTCGTTCAATTATATCCAAATGCCCGAGTGTCACCGGATCAAACGTTCCGGGATAAAGACCAATGCGCATGACACCTTCCTCCTATAGTTCGGGCACGCAACAATATTGCGTTCCCGATTGCAAGGATTTTCTGCAATGCAGAATAGATGCGCGACCTAGTGCCCCATGATCATTCCCTGAAGCGCATCTTTTTCCATCGCGAGTTCCGACAATTGCGCCTTCACAACATCACCAAGAGAAATCAGGCCGACTAACGCTCCCTCGTCAATGACAGGCATGTGGCGAAAGCGCCCTTCGGTCATTTTCTGCATAACATCACCCGTTTGATCACCCGGCGCGCAGGTTACGAGCTTCGTGGTCATCAGATCGTCAACACTATCAGACATACAACCAACACCACGTTTTCCCAGCTCCCGAACGATGTCGCGTTCTGACAGAATCCCGTTTGCAGCTTTGCCGTCCTTAGAAATGACCACCGTCCCGATCCGTTTTTCCGATAATATCTTTGCTGCATCAGACACGCTTGATCCTGGCGCTATAGTCACAACAGAGTCTTCGGATTTGGATTTAAGGATTTGATGGACGAGCATATGGATCTCCTGAAATTGCAATACCCCAGCGTTGCCCCTAGGCAGCGATCTGTCAAGCACGAGGTTTAAGCGAGTCCTTCGAGGCGGGTGACTTCGGCCTTAATCCCCTGCCCTAATAAATTCGCAAATCGGTTCAAACGTTCAACACGACGATCATCTGCGTGCCGAACCAAATAGAAGCTCCGCGTCAGTGAAATATCATCCATCAAGATTCGCTTTACCCCTGTGGTCGACGGAATTGCAAAATCATGGACGATGGCAACGCCTGCCCCTTGTCGCACATAATTAAATTGCACCGAAAATGAATTTGACGATAGCTGCACTTTATCGACTTTCATCGCCGCTAGGTAATCAAGCTCTTTGTCAAAAATCATGTCGGGGATGTAGCCGATCAAGCGATGATCTTTGAGGTCACTCACCGAATGTATCTGCGGGTTCTCTGATAGATACTGCTCCGAAGCTGCCAGATGAAGATGGTAATCAGAAACCTTTTGCACCAGCAGGCGCCCTGCTTCGGGTGGGGAAACGGTGACTGCCATATCAGCTTCGCGTTTTGAAAGATTAAAAACGCGCGGCAATGCGACTATTTGCACTTCGAGACCCGGGTTTTCATCACAGATTTTTGCACAAACCTGCGGCAATAGATAGTTTGCACTGCCGTCCGGGGCACCAATACGAATTGCTCCGGTAAGATGACCGGCCTCTCCGCGCATATCCTCCATCGCGAGCGTAAAGTTTTGTTCAGCACGTGTGGCATGGATCAACAAACGTTCCCCCTCGCCCGTCAATGCATACCCCTGCGGGGACTTAACGAATAAAGCCGCGCCTAGGTCTTCCTCCAGCCGCGAAATACGTCGCCCTACGGTGGCCGGATCAATCTTTAATACCTTCCCAGCGCGCGAAAGACTGTCACTTCGTGCAACCCCCAGAAATATTCTCAAGTCATCCCAATGCATTACCATACCTATAAAAATGCAAAACCCTTTTGGAAAACTGCGCCTTTTCAATGCAAGAATGCAAGTCTAAATTTGCAGGGAAATTTGGGAGATTCACCATGAAAAAAATTGGTCACTTTATCAATGGCGCAGAAGTCGATGGCACGACAGGCCGTTATTCCGACGTTTTCAACCCTGCAACGGGCGAAGTTCAGGCGCATTTGGCTGTTGCTTCTGCAGATGAAGTAAATGACGCAGTCGCAAAGGCAGCTGCGGCGCAAGAAGCTTGGGGCGCAACAAACCCGCAAAAGCGCGGACGCGTTATGATGGCTATGGTTCAGCTCATGAACCGCGACATGGACAAGCTCGCTGAAGCGCTTTCCCGTGAGCACGGCAAGACCATCCCCGACGCCAAAGGCGATCTGCAGCGTGGCCTAGAAGTGATCGAATACTGCATCGGCGCACCACAAATGTTGAAAGGCGACTACACCGACAACGCGGGCCCGGGTATCGATATGTACTCAATGCGTCAGCCTTTGGGTGTTGTAGCCTCCATCATGCCCTTCAACTTCCCTGCGATGATGCCGCTGTGGCATGTCGGCCCGGCGTTGGCATGTGGTAACTCTGTGGTTCTGAAACCGTCTGAGCGTGATCCATCCGTTCCAATGATGCTTGCAGAGTTGTTTGTTGAGGCTGGCCTGCCCGAAGGGTGTTTCCAGGTTGTAAATGGCGATAAAGAAGCCGTTGACACACTGCTTGATAACGAAACCATCATGGGCGTGTCATTTGTTGGTTCCACCCCGATCGCGCAATACATCTATGCCCGCGCTACTGCGAACGGCAAGCGCGCACAGTGCTTTGGCGGCGCGAAAAACCACATGATCATCATGCCGGACGCTGATATTGATCAGGCGGCTGACGCGCTGATTGGTGCTGGTTTTGGCGCGGCTGGCGAACGTTGCATGGCGATCTCTGTTGCGGTGCCAGTCGGTGAAGAAACTGCAGACCGTCTGATCGACGCATTGGTTCCACGTGTCGAAAAACTACGCGTTGCCCCCTACACCGACGGCAATGATGTAGATTACGGCCCGGTTGTTACCGGAGAAGCAAAGCAGCGTATTCTTGGTTTGATCAACTCAGGTGTTGAACAAGGCGCAAAACTTGTGGTCGACAACCGTGACTTCAGCCTTCAAGGGTATGAAAACGGTTTCTTCGTTGGCCCACATCTGTTTGATAACGTAACAACAGATATGGACATCTACACCCAAGAAATCTTTGGGCCTGTTTTGTCAGTTGTACGTGCAAAAACATATGAGGAAGCCATCGGCATGGCGATGGATCATGAGTACGGCAACGGCACCGCAATCTATACACGCGACGGCGATACAGCCCGTGATTTTGCACACCGCATCAACATCGGTATGGTCGGCATCAACGTGCCAATCCCAGTGCCGTTAGCCTACCACACCTTTGGCGGTTGGAAAAAATCCATGTTTGGTGATTTGAACCAACACGGCCCAGATAGCTTTAAGTTCTACACACGCACGAAAACAGTAACCTCTCGTTGGCCATCAGGCATCAAAGAAGGTGGCGAGTTCAACTTCAAAGCCATGGATTAATCTTAGCTCAAAATCGAAAAAGCCCCGTTCGTCGGGGCTTTTTTATGAGGTTTCCCCAATTTCCAGTCCTTTGTGTAGAAAAGCGGCAACCTGTTTATGGAACCCTCGATCCCCCCAATACCCAACATGCGACATCGGATTCCAAAATTGGGAAAAGTTGCCCACGTTAACCCAATGATCCTCTAGCGCACCTTCGTATATCAGCTGTTCATATTTTGGGCTGACCGGCCCTAAGGGCATCCCCAACGCATCATCTTTGTCATTGTAGTTTAACCACCATGGTGCCAAGCGCCGAGATGGTAAAATCCCGAAACCCGGATAGGAAATTGGGGTTCTGTCTTCATACGGATAAGCGAAAGTAAAAATCGGAATATTACATCCAAATGTTACGAAGCCCGCCATCGTTTCCATCCGCTGAAAGGGTGTGTTTGCCGGAATGATCGAATTTTGTTTCTGAAGGTCATAAATATAATTCGACATCACATGCCCACCCAGAGAATGCGCAAGAACAATCAATGGAACACTGGGGCCCACTTTGCGTTCAAGGTTTTCAATACCTTCCGCAACACGTTGATGGATTTGCTGATACACAGTGCTTGTTCCGTCTGAATATCGATACGCGGCAGCATCCGTCAAACTGTGCATGACAAATTCGCGTGCACGCAGCCAACGCGAAGATTTTTTCAACCCTCGCGAAACATAGTCACTCTGAGGTTTTTGTAAAATATCCGCCCAGAATATTTCCTGCCACGTAATGTTGGTATCAAACACCTCAACACCTAATTGACGTTTTATTCCATCATGGAGACGTTTTGAAAAGCTCAGCGCGTTTATATCTGGCCTTTCGTCACCTTGGCTTCCCATTCCATGAATTACCGCAACGGCCACTTGATTGAAATTTGACATCTAAAATCCACTGATCTGAAATATTATAATTGATCATGCCACAGTTAAGAATATGGGCAAGCCCACATCACGAAATTACGATGCAACATATTGCGACATTCCTAGGTTCCTGCTTTTCTAGCGTAAAAGGGAGAAAGCTATGGCGCCCAGTGCCCCGACGTTCACCATAGGAATCGAAGAAGAGTATCTACTCGTTGATCAAGACAACTTAGCCCTTCGGGATGCACCAGATGCCTTGATGAAAGAATGCGTTGATGAATTGCAAGGCCAAGTCAGCCCGGAGTTTTTAAATTGCCAAATCGAAATCGGGACCTGTGTTTGCAATACTGTTGGGGCCGCGCGCGACGACCTCAAACGACTACGATCAACCGTATCTCGTGTCGCTGACCGTTATGGGTTGGTCCCGATTGCAGCATCCTGCCACCCCTTTGCTGATTGGAAAGACCAACGCCACACTGATAAGGACCGCTACAATACGCTCAGTAAAGACTTAGCTGGGGTTGTGCGCCGCATGCTGATTTGTGGAATGCATGTGCATGTCGGAATCGAAAACCCTGACCAGCGCATAGACCTTATGAATCAGCTAAAATATTTCCTACCGCATTTGCTAGCGTTATCGTGCTCTTCCCCTTTTTGGCAGGGTCAAGACACAGGGTTAAGTTCCTACCGTCTTACGGTGTTTGACAATCTTCCTAGGACGGGTCTACCGCCCAGACTCGACAGTTGGGGCGCATATCAACGCTCTGTCGATGCTTTGGTCGATCTAAATTTAATCGAAGACAGTAGCAAAATTTGGTGGGACCTGCGCCCTTCAGCACGCTTTCCAACACTGGAAAGCAGAATATGCGACGTCCAACCGCGTCTGGAACACACTTTAGCCTTAGCCGCCCTCACACAGTGTCTAACCAGAATGCTCTGGCGACTATCGCGCCATAATCAACGCTGGAGAATATACGACAATTTTCTTCTGGCGGAAAACAGATGGCGCGCACAGCGGTACGGTGTCACCGACGGGCTGGTTGATTTCGGAGCGCGAGAAATCGTTCCAATGCAAGCTCTTACCGAGGAGTTGATCTCGCTCATTGAAGAAGATGCAGAAGTTTTGGGATGTGTTAAAGAAATTCACACTTTACGCGATATCATCTGTTCCGGTTCTTCGGCTGACCGCCAAAGGGCGGTGTATACAGAAGCGGTTCGTAACAATAACCCTAATGCGCTAAAGACTGTTGTTTCTCATCTGATCAAAGAATTTCATCAGGATATTTAATGTTAAAAACCAATACTTAGTTTTTATTAGGACCTCAGTTCTAAGCTGAAGCGACGAGTAATCTTTACAGGGCGCGCGCTGAAGCTCATGCAGCAAGATTTAAACGACTTTGAAAACGCCGTTAGCCCAAAGGGGCTTTTTCTAAGGTACTGCCGGGGCCGCAATCGATTTATGTTGTCGCGGCAAATTGTGACCTTGGCTGGATCCGCCATCGTTAGCTACATTATCGCGCCCTGGTATGGTTTGCTGACACTTATTATCGGGGTGATAGGTGAAACGATCGACTATGCATACTTGAGCTATGCAATCCGTAAGATTGCTCCACAAACCGATATCGCCAAATACCAAAAATATGCAACCGTTACCGCTGCGATCCAAGCTCTCAGCATTAGCTTTTGTGTTGCTCTGGTATGGCTTCTCGGTGGGGCATCCATGCACTTCTTTGCTCTGACCTTTTTAGCTGGCGCAACAATGGACGCAGGTACCACAGGGCATTTCTTCCCTGCGGCTACCCGCGCTAAATTTGCAGTGTTTCTGACATCATTCGTAGCCATGTTTTTTCTAGAAATACGCGAACCCCACATGGGGAAACACGAGCTTTTGGTCGACTTCGTCGCCTCAGCGATGTTCATTTTCCTACTGATGCATCTCTTAAAGTTTCTATATAGCTTTCAAAGACGTAGCATTGACGATGCTCGAGAGATTTTTACAAAAAACATGGAGATGGAGCGATCAAACTTTGCGTTAAAAGAACAAGAAGCTCAGGCGCGCAATCTTGCGTTGGTTGCTGAAAATGCAAACGACAGCGTCGTAATTTGCGACCCAAATGGCAGAATTACCTGGGTCAACGCAACCTTTACAAAGGTCACCGGCTACACCCCCGAAGACGCCATCGGAAGCGATGTTGGTGAATTGCTTAACGCTCCAGAAACATCACAAGAAACAATCGAAAAGATTATTAATGCCTCAATGAATTCCGAAGCGATCAGAGTTGAAGTTCTAAATAAAACAAAATCAGGCGCACGAATTTGGATCGAGGCCAACATAACTCCTGTTTTTGATGATAACGGTCATCACATTATGAATGTAAGCGTTGAGCGGGACATTTCAGAAGCCAAGAAACGTGAACAGGAGTTGGCAGAGGCAAAACAAGAAACAGAGCGCGTTGCTGGCGTAAAGGCGGAGTTTCTGGCGACAATGAGCCACGAAATCCGCACGCCGATGAACGGGATTATTGGAATGGCTGATTTGCTTAGCCAAACCGAGCTGAATACTGAACAAATGAGCTTTGTCAAAACAATCACTGAATCTGGTGAATCTCTTTTGACAATAATTAACGATATCTTGGACATTTCGCGTCTCGACGCCGGAAAAATGCAATTTGAAATGTCCGTCTTTGAACCAAAATCTGTCATCCTATCGTCGGTGAACTTGCTAGAACCAATCGCCACAAAGAAAGGGTTGGAGCTCATTGCTAAATTCGATGACGAACAAATTCCTCATCTAATAGGAGACAGAGGGCGTTTACGCCAAATTTTGATCAACTTGATCGGAAATGCTATTAAATTCACTGAGCAAGGACATGTTTCCGTTAACATATCCGGCACGGACAAAGGTTCAGAGTATTCTCTGAATATCGCAATTACGGATACCGGAATTGGCATAGATGACAATAAGCAAGCTAAGATATTTGAAATGTTTTCACAGGCCAATGGCGAAACGACACGTCGCTTCGGTGGAACAGGCCTAGGTTTAAGCATCAGCCGTTTACTTGCCCGGCAAATGAACGGAGATATTACCCTAAAATCAAAAACCGGCATTGGATCCACCTTTAGCTTTGAAATATCGATGGAAAAGGCAAAAGAAATTAGTTCGCCTCGCGGTTCAGACCAGGAGACAATGAGGGAGTTACCCAACGACCTTCATATCATTGTAGCAGAAGACAACAAAACAAACCGCTTTTTGTTGCGGAAAATCTTGGCTCCACTTGGTGGCGACATACAATTTGCAGATAATGGCCAAATAGCAGTTGATATGTTCCAGACGCGCTTGCCTGATCTCGTCTTAATGGATGTTTCTATGCCCGTTATGAACGGCATCGAAGCCTGTAAAGAGATCCGCGCTTATGAAGATGCACTAGGGCTCAACACCATTCCAATCGTTGCTTTGACGGCAAATGCATTTGAAGAGGACCGGGAAAAGTGTCTGTCAGCCGGAATGTCGGGTTTTTTAACAAAACCGATACGCAAACCCATCTTAATCAACGAGATTGCGCGCCAACTACAAATGTTCGAGGAACAGCATCAGGGGCGTTCAAACAATACCGCTGCTTCATAGGCCTTCAATGACATTCGTGCAGTCGGGAATACCGAACCTACAGTGGTTGAAAGCTCTGGAAAAATCTCGAACAATTCGTTTCGTTGTTCCAAGTCAAGAGCACCCAAACTCATATCTCCCGGTTGGAAGCTTTCGCTCCAGACACCATCGCCAAGCACGATCTCGTGCCTGTCAAAAACAAAATGGACATATGTGACATCATCAACAGCACTAACCTCAATGTTATCCAGATCAGTTAGATGTTGCGCAGCCACCAATACTTCGTCGTCACCAAACCACAACTCTGCGGCTTGGCTTTCAATCAGAACTCGGTGCTGTGGCGATAGCAGCGTGTCACAACATGGTTTCCCTTCGCCCAAAGATGATTGGAGTAATAAAATAGGACGTAATGCCGGATTTCCCTGCATTTTTGCCTTTGATATATGTTTCGTACCAACCCAGCGGATCGTCTGATATCCATTGTCCCGCGTAAGAACGGTATCCCCGACTGAAAGTGACCCTGCAGGAACATCACCAAGACGTGTGCGAATTTTAGTGTCAGTGGTAAAACACGGAATAACATCTACATTTTCGATATCTGTAAAACTGAGCGTAGACCCATCATTCCATGTTGCAGTTCCGTTTTCTGAGTTATCCGGATCGTATGCGATGCTCACAGGTCCATGAAGCACAAGGGTATCGTTATCATCCCCCCCTGAGCCACCGTCAACCGTGTCACCGGCGGCACCATGGATAACATCGGCGTCATCCCCGCCCAACAGCAAATCTGCACCAGCGCCACCATCCAAGGTATCAGCGCCGCTCTGTCCCTTCAGGACATCATCATCATCACCTCCGGACAAGGAATCGTTCCCAGCCCCGCCGATGAGCGTGTCCGCGCCAATTTCACCTAGTAGTTCGTCATTGCCTGCTGCACCGTCGATTAGGTCATCACCAATCCCGCCAAAAACAGTATCGTCATCTATACCCGCGTCCACGTCGTCGTTCCCGGCGCCTGCAAAAATCAGATCGTTTCCAGCACCTGCCTCGATGATATCGTCATTACCCGTTTCTCCCGGAAGCAACGCATCTTCGTTGTCAACGAAATCTCCATCAGGATCGCCCGTGTACCCGGTAAAGATGGTATCATCGCCACCGGTTCCGGAGACAATCCCATCCGGTCCAAGAGGAATGCCAATGGCAACCAGGGCTTCTGGTGTTGACAGTTCTGCAGGCGTCACACCAACCAAGGTAAGGGCCTCACCCCCAGGGAACGTTAGTATCGCGTGACCGTCCCCACTGGCGGATACGACGACATCATTGGTTGTAACAAGTGTATCGCCATCATCACGCGTTAGGGTCGTTACATCGAGCATGTCGATGCCAGTATACGTTCCGTCAGCATTTAACGTCGGAGCACTAAACCCCTGTACAACGTCAGTGCCCGATCCGTCAGACAAAACCAAAGTGTCCTGCCCTGATGACAAAACAATATGTTCTATTTCACCAAAAGTGGCTGTGCTGTCTCCGTCGGAAAAACTACCAGTTCCCGGAGTTGCCGAGGTAAGATCGATCCGAAGATCATCCGTGACGGCAGATAGATCAAGTGTATCGCCAAGCGTTTCATCTTGGTTTTCGGCAGTGATGGTATCATTGCCAAAGTCATTTTCGATGTGAAACGTATCATCACCAAAACCACCCCAAAGGTAATCGTCCCCGACACCGCCATGAATTTCGTCGTTCCCAAAACTACCGCGTAGGAAATCATCGCCTTCGCCACCGAATAACGTATCATTTCCGTAGTCACCGTTGACCCGGTCATCACCGATCCCGCCGTGGAATTCATCGTTGCCAGTTCCCGCTTCGGCGGTATCGTTTCCCGCACCACCAATCAGGACATCATGGCCAGAGTCACCGTATAGCCAATCAGCGCCTTCGCCACCGTCGAGTGTATCGTTACCGATGTCACCTCTCAGCGTATCCTCGCCTTCGCCCCCAAGGACGCTATCGTTTCCAGCACCCCCAATGACAGAGTCGTTCCCGGCGCCTGCATGAATAATATCATCGTTTGACCCATCTTCGGCGTCAGAATGATCAACACGGTCGCCCTCTAAGTCACCGACATAGTCAATATCTATGACATCCGCACCGGATGTGCCTTCGACAATAAAATCGGGAGGCGTGGCATCAAGTGTTATGTCACTGATCCCGAAGTTCCCACTGGATGTATGGCTTTCTCCAGCATCAAAAACGAATTCAAGCCGTACAATCGGCCCAGGGATTGCAACACTAACAGAATCATCTGCTCCTACAGTTTCCACTCCGGTGCTCGCATTACCGTGGGTATTCAGCACCTCACCATCAACGGTATGCAGGCCGTCCAAATCGGAATAGTTGATCGTAACCAACTCGCCCAGTTCATTGTAAGCGCGGATAGTTATACGATCATCCCAAGACCCTGCCCGTTGGTCGAGATCAAATACTTCAAAATTGAGATTAGAAACCTCTGCGTCGAATCCGATGACGGTTGTTGTCTCAGACGTCAGCCCAGAAACCCACAGCGCCTCTTGCGCAGGCGAGCCCGAGGTTTGTACCTGAGCAACCTTACCATCTGTAGCCGCAGTTGAGGTTACCTCAAAGCCAATCGCTTCACTGCCTGTACCAAGCGTAAAGTTACCGTTTGCGCCAGATGCGCTCCAATCCAACGTGTGGTCAGGCATAAGATAATCCCAAATCAAATATGACATCGCATAAATTGCAAGTCATCGTGGCACAAATGTGGTTCAATTTGGTCGATGTAGCGGTATTACTTAATTGTATGTTATATAAGACTATTTCGTGATAAATCTAATATATAATACGTTTTTATTAAGTAAAGTGGCGCGGTTGACGGGGCTCGAACCCGCGACCCCCGGCGTGACAGGCCGGTACTCTAACCAGCTGAGCTACAACCGCGCATCTATCACGCTGAGGACTTCTTAAGTGAGACAAGTGGCGCGGTTGACGGGGCTCGAACCCGCGACCCCCGGCGTGACAGGCCGGTACTCTAACCATCTGAGCTACAACCGCTCTCTTGTCCACTTGAGGAATTCCTCAGCGTGTGGGCGGGTTTTAGGCTTGCCTGCCCGTCGCGTCAAGCGCGGTTTTGCGCTTTTTTAGAATTCTTTTTCTCACATGACATATCCAACCATTTTCACCCCTTAAAAACAGGGGAATTCAGTCAAATTAATAATTAAAAATTTTCCAGCACATTATTGATAGCATTCACAAAAATCGAAACCCCAACCGGAATCAACTCCTCTGGAAAATCAAAATCAGGATTGTGTAATTGCGGCTGTTTCAAACCCGAACCAAGGAACAGCATCGCTGCCTTCGCTCCTGATTGACCAAAAAGCCCAAAATCTTCGGACCAACGCATCGGTTGATCGGTCAAAGTCAAATTAACCTCCGCCTGATGCGTGGCTTCCTTTAATATTGAAACGGCTTCGGGGTGGTTGGTGCAATTGTGAAACATGTCATCGTAACCAATCTCGACGCCTAGGTTTTCGCGTTTAGCAATATCGGAGACCAGAGTTTCAGCTTCTGAAACAAGTGCCATCATGGTCTGGTCTGTAACGGTCCGAAGTGTTGCCCAAACCTCCCCCGCCCCAGGCGAAATTCCATACGCGGCGGCCCCCATCTGGCAATGCGTAATTGTCACAAGCCGAAACGCAGAATCTAAAGCGCCGCCCTTTCCCAATTTCGACAATGCAGGCATGAGCTCAGCCATTGCCTGCATCGGAGAAATTCCATTTTCAGGATTGGAGGCATGCGATGTTTTTCCACTCAACGCTATGCGCATGCCACGAGAAGCACAATTTGCATTGTCGCCGGCCAACAGGACTTCACCGATTTGAAGTCCGGGGACATTATGCAAGGAAAATGCGTAATCTGGACTTATGCTTGAAAACTTGGGATCTTCCAAAACAGAAGCAGCCCCTTTGCCAGTTTCTTCTGCGGGCTGAAACAAAAGAACGACCCGGCCCGCTTTCAATTTCGTGCGGGATAGGACACGCCCAACCCCGATCGTAATGGCCATATGCCCATCATGCCCACATAGATGTGCAACCCCATCAACTTTAGATATATAATCAACATTATTAATTTCATGTATGGGTAAAGCGTCCAACTCACAGCGGATCATAATGGTTGGACCATCAGCACCGCTTTCGAACACTGCCGCGACTCCTGCCCCACCCAAACCTGTGATGATCTGGTCAGGCCCACTTGAATTTAGCGCGTCCACTATGCGGTCCGCTGTGTTGGTCTCTTTGCCTGAAACTTCGGGGTATTGATGAAGCACGCGACGCAGATCAATCAATTCAGAGATTTCAGTATTGCTAAGCATCGCACGACTCCTAATTATTTTTAGGAACCTAATCAAAAAAGGCGACAAATGTCGCCCTCTTCTTCAGTAAATTTTCCGAGCCCGTCTCATAACAAAGTCAAAAAAATAAATTCAAATTGCGGCGCAAATTGCCAAATCGAAACCAATCAACAAAAACTTGGAGAAAGCACACCACTTAGCGTGCCTGCTCCAATTGTAACCATCACAGGACCTTCCAAACGTCCATACGCTACCAAATTGTCATTGTGGACGCCGCCTAATTGTTATCCAAGATGCACGGTATCCAAATCTCTGGCAGCTTCTCGCATGATTTGCTCCAAAGGGTAGGCGACTATCCTCGCGACATGCGCGGTGCTATGCGCACTCTCTGTTGCTACCGCGCCAAAGCCGGGCCACAGGGAAACCAATGAGGACACCAAAGCCGGAACTTGCGCTCCCCTTTCGTAGTAGCTTGAGAAAAATGGATCGCAGTTTTTGAAGTTGGAGGAAATGTAATCTATCGCTTTGGAGATACGTGATTTGTGTTTTATCGAATCTTTTAGGAGATAATCCATCAAGTGCCGATTGAGCACATAGCTTTGACCAAAATCTTCATCACGCATCGCGGCAACTACTTCTGCCGGACTGTCGATCTGGAAGTCAGGATCTGGGCTATTAAAACTGCGGATTTGAATTAGGAACTTATTATCGTTCGGGGAAAGTCTCCCTGAGTGGAAAAGGGATGTATATTGGTAATAGGTGTCGTCAAGAAATCCCTCAAATACCAAGAATTTCATCAATTCCGCCCTATCTCCTAGGCCTTCAAAGCACGCTTCGGTTTGCGCCGAGTTGGCTCGCACCACTTCGCTAAATTTTTGAGTCCGAAGAGCATTAATTTTCGACTTTAACTCACGAATTTCTAGCCCCGATTGAGCAATGAACTTGGCTGATTTTCTTTCATTTTCTTCCTTTCGGGCCGCAAAGCTGTTGTGCTGATCCACCACCGTCTCGGTGATCGGAAGTCGGGTTTGGTACCAGCCCCCATTTGAATGGGGCGAGCTATTGACTTGGTCAGCAGCAATGATTTTTTCGAACTCTTTGTGTCCCGGAAGTTGGCCAACTGGAAAGCTACTGTTGGAAAATCGAATGTAATGATGATCTGGCGGCAAGTTTTGAATGAGCGCCATCGCGTATATTTTTCGCAGTTCATCAACATCTCGGGGCAACTGCTTTTGCGCTGATGCGATTTCACCTTCGATTTCAGAGATTTTAGATTTGTAGTTCGCTTCCGAACTGGCAATCATGTCATCGTATTGGGATAGTAAGCTAGCAAGAACACCCTTCTGCTGGTGTAGCTCTTCAAAATCAGACGGGAGAACGTTCTTGTAAATCAAAATTGCCAGAAGCTTGTTTGCATCTAGGATATTTTCTTCATCTTGTTCAAGGTTCGCGACGTAAATTGCGTATTCGTTAAAGATATTTCGGATCAAACGAAGGTCATTTAGGTACCTGGAAACATCCCGCAAAAACTGCTTATCAAGCCGCTTGTCTAGCGAAAGCCGTTGCCCCTGTTCCAGAACCTTATCAATTGAGTTTGAGTGACTAATAATGGGAACGACTGGAACAATAAACTCAAAGAACTTTGTTCGATCTGTGTTGGCAAACATGTCGTCGCGAAGTGCGTACAGGAAGCGAACTTGTTGTCTCACACCGGCATTGGCATTTATTAGGCCGTTGATCTCACGCAATGTCACAAAGATATCGGGATTTTCAAACCGATCTAAGTCTTCGACAACCACAAGGTCATATGACGTGGACTGAAAGAAATAGATGATTTCGTCCAGATGCCTATTCAGGATCGACTCTTCCTCAGCCGCTTCTGGTGCGATCTCGACGTCCTTGAGGGAAACACCCTTGAGCGACATGCCAAAGCTTTTAAGGTAAATGTGGTGCAAGGAACGCCACAGGAACACGAACCCGAACGCGAACACTCCCAGATTGAACCAATTTGAACGATCAAACGGGGTGAAAAATTCACCTGAAACTAGGTCTGCTCTGCTCTGGAAGAGATACCAAAGTGCAATGCCGCCAAGGACGATCAACAATGAGACGCCTCCGGCCCACCATTTTGGCGATTGAATTCTTTTGAATCTGGAAAGAGGAAGATTGTTGGCGTCAGCGCCATACAGCATCTGTTGGAGAATGCTTCTTTCGATTTCTTGCTTGCTTATCTTGCCATTTGATCCACCCATTCCATCCGCTTCAGGGAGGAATGCAGCCAGCGAGATTTGGAGTGCGTTTCCCCTGTAAGTACGAAGGAAGGACTTGATTACACTACTTTTCCCTGAACCGTACGGGCCTGTCAGAGCGATGTTCGAAACGTCGGGGTTGGTGGTAGCGAATTCGAGCGCCTCTGCGTAGATGCCTTCTTCGTCGGCTTTGCTAGTAGGCGCAAGGTCAACAAACTTTGCCCGCGCTTCTGTTGAGCCACCCATTCCAAACAGGCGTTTAAAGGATATCCCGCGAAGCCATCTAAAAAAATTCACTGCGATCTCGTCTCGTACAATTTGGTGTGTTCAAGGATTTCAATCAACTCTGACAGGTATCCCAGAGAGCCACAACGAATTTTGGGGTTCGGGCGAGCAGTTCTCTCGTCTCAATAGGGATGTCCTCAAACATACACCCCGTTACACGCTGAAATAGTATCAAAATGTCTAGCGAATCAACCTATTGATACTATATCACTACCTCTAGAGGCACATGAGACACGAGGTAGTCGTTATGGAAACTTGGGGTTATATCCGCGTATCGGTGGATAAGGAAACACAGGCCGCAGGGTGGCAGGAACAGATCAAGACTCTGAAAGCTCTTGGCGTGTCCGACCAGAACATGCACATGGAAGAGGCAAGCACTCGCGGAACGCGCCCTGTCTTCGAAAAGCTTGTGGCCAATGCCAATCAAACCGCTACGCCCGAACACCGGATTTGCATCTGTGCCTCAAAAATGGATCGGGCATTTCGTGATCTAGCGGCTGCCGATTCCGCCATCACCTCCCCCCAAAATCCAAATGTGATCTGGTTGCTACCTGACCTCTCCCCTAATCCGCTTGACCCCAAAGACCCCGCACAGATGCTCTTGGTTCGAATGATGGGGGCTGTGGCCCAGTTTGAGAGAGATCGGCTTGCTGAACGCCGAGCCTACGGGATTGCGAAGGCAAAAAGAGAAGGAAAGTACAAAGGCAGGAAACCTACTGCCCGCGCCAAGACGCCAGAAGTTCTCAAACTCAAGGAACGCGGCTTTAGGCCAGATGAAATAGCGAAACAGCTTGAGATAGGACGTGCATCGGTCTTTCGTATCTTGCGCGATCACCGAGAAAACCAAACAGCCTAGCTTGACAAGAATCAATCGACGCAGTGTTAGCCAATAAGCTCGTCATCAGGCGTGGCATCTGCAACTTGCTTTAAGATGCTATGTGGGTCGGCACCCATAGCGCGGCAGTAAATTACAAGTTCACGCAGGTCGATCCGGCGACCGCCACTTTCAGTTCTTGCGATGAACGACTGCTGTAGCCGCAACCGGTCTGCCAACTCTTGCTGGCTTAGCCCAGCGTCCTTACGCGCAGCTTTCAGCGCGGCGACCAGAACCTGTTGTCCTTGGGAGACTATAGTTTTTGCTTTTTTCATCCCGACTCCCGCGCATTGCAGGAGAAGGAAATAATGCGAGAAATAAATTATCTGAAAACAGCATATTTTAATTGCCTAACTCGAGTCGCGAGGCTACTGTTGGGAGATAGAAAATAACAATTCGCAACAACTTTTGAGACATGAAATTGAACGACTTCAACAAATTAAATACCCGCAAGCTGACAGCCGCCGCCATATTGGCAACTGGTTTCCTATCACTCGGAGAGCCAGCTTTCGCAAGAGACCCGGCTTGCGCCAATGGTGATCAGGGCGTGTGCGACATGTTGGGTTCGATGATCCTTGCAAAGGGCCGAGGATGCCACCGAATGATGTCTGTCACGCCACTTGGGAACAACGCTTGGCGGATCAATTGCGTTGTGAGTTCCACAAGTGATGCGAGGGCAACCTATACCCTTCGCTTTAACGCAGATCGAACCAGCTACACACTGAATTAATTGGAGCACTCCATGTTTGCCTTGAGGTTTGCAGGATTTATCATCAAAGCGGCGCTGGCCATCGGTTTCATTGTCATTCTGATTGCATCAGGTTTATTCGAAGTCGCTTTTTTTCGGGCGGTGTTTGCAGCGTTCACAGCATTAATGAGCATATTTTTGGTCTTTGCGGTTTGGGCCGCAGAAAGCGTACCGTCACATGATCGCAATGACGACAGCGAGTTCATGCGCAAAGCTGCATGGTGGAGCTTGATCGTCTTTGGTGTTGGAACACTCTCGCTCTGGATGAGCTTGTAGGCCTTGCTTACTGATTGACGCTCTGCACCCAATGCACGCATTTTTGCGCCTCAAGCTAACTCAGAGCAGCCGAGGGAACGCGCTGGACGCGCGTGAGTAACTGTTAAGCCAAAGACGCGAGGCATGACGCCCGCGTTTTGCAGAGATTTGGTGTTTAGTCACCCCTATCTTCCGCTCAAGTATGGCTCAAAAGTTTTTTTTCTTAGTCTAACCATGTTATCAACTTTTTCTATTTCATGCGGCATCGCGAAGTTGATGACATGCCCATCCAGAAAATTTTTCATTTTGAGCCATAAGAGACGGGCCGTTTGAGGGTGCGAAACGCGAAGTTGTACACGGGTTGATCTCGAAAGGTGTAGCGAAGTAGTGTTACGTAACCCCCCTCATTAGATCTAGTATGGCTCAAGACATTTTATTTTTCCCCTTAACCCATTCCCAAGTTTTCTTTCTGTGGCGAACTTCGCAAAGTTGGGAAAAGGTCGTGGCACAAAAAAAATCGTTTTGAGCCATAGCGGACGCTCTGAATAGCCTTACAAAATGCGCATCAGGCCACCTTCGCAGTCGGTTACCTTGAGTTCCAGCGTCTTGTAAGCTCAACCCACCTTGGGTCCGTGCGAAGCGACGGGTCTGCAACAGTGATACGCTCCAATGTAGCGTCTATTTCGTAGGGCCAACTGTTCGCGTTTTCGGGAAGTGCCAAGTAAAGAATTTCGAGCACCCGTTCGGGGTATTTGTCAACGATGTTACCTTCGCCACGTCGGATGGAAGGCAGCATGATGTGGTCACGCTCAATTGGGCTGAGAAGAGGAAGGATCGCTTCTGAAATGGCCCAAAATGTTCCTTCATTTGAGAAAGCGAGTTCGATCAGGCGCGCCGAGTTTTGTGGCGTGCGCGCTGCCTTCTGCACCGGCCACACATGTCGCAGGAACCGTTCCTGAAGCGCCTTCCAGTGTTCGCCGTCGTCTCCTTCCCCTTTTCCCCGGCGTTCCAGAATCCACAGCGTGCGCGCCCTGAAGCCATCACCGGCGTCTAGCAATAGCTGGCGCAGCTCGTCGTCTGTGATGCGCACTGCCCCTGTGTCAGATTCGGGGTAGGCCCAGCTTGCAAGAACCAAGTCCGCTAGGCTGTCGCGATTGTCTCTTTCGCTTTTGGTTTGGCTTGCTGCCTTGGCCAACAAATGTGGTTTCAGCTTTTCGAAAAGGTCCATCGGGGGAAGCGTTTTTACTCCCCACAGGTAGCCCGTCCACCATGCTTCGAGCGTGTCTTCTTCGCCGGAATCCAACACGGACACGAGGTTATCGCTAGTCCAAGCAGGATCGACGTAGTGGAACCAGTTCGACAAGTGGCTAACAAAGACCAAGGCGAAGCGGCCATTGTCGGCGGGTAAAGAAAGGGCACTTTCGACGAGGGCTTTCCACTCTGCTGGAAGTCCTTGGTTTTTCTCAAGGTCATTGCGGCGCGGATCGTGATACAATGCTTGGGCGATTTTCCCGGCAGGTGAGTTTAGCGCTTCTGTCGCCCAATCCGGGTCGCGACTTCCACGCACGATTCCGGAGCCACCAGAATCGGGGGTTTCGTTCAAAAACGACAACAGCCGCACGACAAGGCGTTCGAAAGTCTCAACGCATTCATTTGGCAAGTCGTCAGTCGTGGACAACAACCACTCGGAGACAGGGTAAATTATGCCCCCCAACGCTTCGTCGCCTGCCCCAATGACAAGTTTGGCAATGAAGTTCTTGAGACGTCCATTGTCTTCTTTTCGTTGGTCCGAGTTCAAGTAGCGCCGCCAAGCCCATTCCGGGTACTCGCCACGCGAGGCTTCCAACCGTAGGGCAGAAATTGCCATAACCGGATGGCTGGCAGACAATCCCTTAAACGGATCATGTTCAACGAGCGCTAGCCCGGTTCGCCCACCGATTTCTTGGGCTTTCGCCAAAACGTTGGAAAGGGGTTCTGACAACAAAAGGCTATGTTCAGTATCGGTGCGTACCCATCCGCCCCGGCTTTCCCATGAGCGATCCGCGTTTTCGGCACGTTCAGGTGCCCAATCTGGGGCTGCGTTTTGCAGCCGAGTAATTTCCTCGTCGTAGCTGACGTTTAGGTTGCAGCCTTTGGCGTTGAGCCAGTGCAGGCGTTCTGCAATATCCCACGCTCGACGCTGTACAAACTCATGCTCCGCTTCATTTTCCCAGCGTTCACGGCCCTCAAGGATGCGTTCCTCGATCCGTCTAGTTGCAAGCATTGGGAGCCTTGCCCAGCGCTCTTGCAGCGTCAACAACAGGTCACGTTGGTGCCGGACTTTCCAGAATGCACTACGACTAACCTCGTCGAAGAACTCGGTGAAATCTTCGTTGGGAACAAGCGTATCAAACCGGCTAGCCCATATCCGCAGCCGAGCAAAAACGTTGTCGTCGTCTGTGGGCCAAGTTGCGCCTTCCTGTTGCGCCTTCTCGACGTCAAAGTTTAGAAGCCTTTCAAACAGGGCCGCGTAGGACAGAACAGCGCCGGAAAGCCCTTCATTACGCGAGTGCTCGCTAATGTCCGGGTCGTCCGAAGAAATGATCGGCGGTATATCCATCCAACTGTAATGGCCACGCTCAGTCTCAAGCTGTATCCCAATATCCAGATTGCGTTTGAGGGCGGAAACAACGTCGGCCAACCATTCATCTGGTATTGAAATGTCTGGGCCGTTTTCATTGTACGCAAGTTCGAGCCTTATCAAGTCTTGCAGTCTAGTCTCTTGGTCGGCTTGTGGTGGAACTGTGTCTCGAAAATAATTGTTGTGCGCAGTAAGACGAGGGCGCGAAAGCTTTTCGTACTTTCGAATAGCCGTCTTGCTCCAGCCAACAACCTTGAGTTCATCGGCGAAGCGATACCAATCAAGACCGTCTTCTACGTGTCCCGCGCGCCAATGTTCGAACAGGTAATGCCAAGCTTGAAGAATGTAGGGTGCACATTCGACGTCACTACGTTCAAGACGCCAACGGATTTGTCCCTGAATACCCTCGTGCAACCCTAGCTGTCTTGCTCCCCACCAAATCGCCGCGTTCTGATTGGAGACTTTCCCAATCCATATGCCCAAATGATTTATCCGGTCGGGCAACTGCCCCGCTACAAGTGAAGCACCACCCCGCATGGGCGTAATGTGGTCGTCTCGCAACTCCAACCTGTCCCGGCGGTTAAGCGAAAATGCGTCCCACGCCGTCGATGGTGTTTCGCGTTTAGCATAGTGATCGTCGGGGGAGATGGGCGCGGGCACTATGTCACTTGCCAACCCATAGAGCGCAAAGGGGTTTACCTCATATCCGTTTTCGTCTTGCTCCGGCTTTGAGTAACGAATTGAAGGGTCAAAAACACATAACCAAGTCGCTGGCGTAGGCGGGTCGCTTTCAAGGAATCTGCGTGCGCCTTCCTTGGTGGATACCAAGTGCGTGACTTGTTCGCGTTCGAAGGGCGATAAGGCTTCGGGGCCGCGCCGGGCCATCGTGATTGTTTTTGCCTGCCAGCCTTCTGGGTCGTTTGCGCGTTCAGCCCATTCCTTGAGGGTTTCCCACAGGGCTGCGTGACCGTCGTTGCTGTCGTAAGGTATTGCCGTTACGCCCTTGTGCGCCCAGCGAGAAGTCGCGTCGTCAGCGTCACCGGATTGAAAAGCGTAGACCTCATCTAGCCGACCGTTCGACTTGTTGAGTGCTTCAAGCAGGTATTGTACCGGTGGATCGTCCGCGTTGTAGCCGACGAACACCACGGAATAGCGGTCGATCACGTCTTTGAAAAAGCGGGTTGCCCAACCTTCTGCGAGATAGGCGCGCCCGAATTCTGCGCTCGACAAAACGAACCCATCGCCCTCAGACCCATCGTAGCCTTCTGTCGCACGGCCATGCAGATAGACGATCCCGTGCAAGTCTCCCGGTCTTGCCGGGTCGGGTAGTCTTGGGGGTTGCCACGCCTCCAATCCTCGCCCGCAATCATCAAACAATCGGTCAAAGTTGGTCGTTACAAGCTTCGTGACCCCTTCCTTGGTGGTGGCAAGGTCTAACAGAAGCTCATGTGCCCACAGGTCAACATCCTTTTTGGGGGCCAGCGCTTGGGCTACCGTGCGCTCAATGTCGCGTTCGAGAAAGTCACGTTCAAGGAGGCCAAAAACACGGTCGGCTGAAATCAAACCCGGTACGCCCGTTCGTGCCTCTATCTCGCGGGCTTCGGCCAGAATCTTAACCGCTGGCGAGTCGTCGGGAACGCCAAGTGTCGTTAGAACTTGATCCGCTAGGCCGAAGAAATCCGGTAAACTCGCTTTCGCACGCGAGACCCCAGCACCGCAGAAGAAGACAACCCGGCCTTCGTCTAACGCCAGCAATAGTTCATCTGGAATATCAGGACCGTTTTCAATGAATTGCACTGCTAATAAAACCCGTCAGCCTACACCTATAAGTAGTTTATCAATGTGGCAGTGTTCGCTCAACTGGAACTTGTGATGCAGCGCCATTCAAACAGACGGCATCACAGATAGACGCAAGGCCTCTTTCCTATACCCCTACAATAGCGCTTCTCCGCCCAATGTTAACCATGTTAAGGTTTAAGGACTTTGCATGCGCCTCATCAACAGCCACCACAGCGCCGATATCGGGATCCCCCATACCCCTCATTGGGTCCCCCAGAATCATTTTGGAACGACCTATACCAACGCGCTCTGCGTGCAAAAATGCTGTGGTTCTCGGGAATTGTCGTTGCGAAAAGTACAATACAATTCGCTATGCCGTACAATACAATCGACGGCATCAAAACGGCCAACATATTGGTATTTAAGGGGAACGGAATGGTGGGTCGTGAGAGGCTCGAACTCCCGACATCTTCGGTGTAAACGAAGCGCTCTACCAACTGAGCTAACGACCCGCTGCCCTGCTCTTAACGTTACTCGGCAGCTTCTGCAATAGGTGCTATATCATCATCGAGAGATTTTTTTGTTCTTCTAATTTTGCAGAACAGAACATGCCCGTTATCGTCGTGTTTTTCGCGCGTGACCACCAGTTTGCCTAAAGGAGCCAGCGGGACAGAATAGCCTTCATCCAAGGTTTCACCCAAAACCTCTAACAATGCTTCAAGGATTGGACGGGCGTCTTTGGGTTTGCATTCCGCGCGGGCGCAAATTTTTTCCAAAAGCTCTTTCTTCTTGATCGATTTAACAGCTGGCTTCGTGCTGATTTCATCAGCCACATCCACAACGGCACTGATTGCTGCATCGATCGGCGTCTCTTCGATCAACGGCGTTGGGGTCTGTGATGTTGTTTTACGCGCCGGTGCACTTACACCTGCAACACTGCTCTTGCGTGCTTTTTTGGTCATGCCTGAATTTCCTCAATTATGATTTATTTTTTTGTCATCATACAACAATATTAACGAATTGGCTACTACCTGTTGTGACGTCTAACCTTTTCCACACAAGAAAAGGCGTCATTATAAAAATGAAAAGGCCCCGCAACATGCGAGGCCCCTCTTCTTTTAAGCGATGTAGTCGTTAGTGCGCCCGGGCACTTGCACCACCATCAGCAGCCAAAGCTGCTTTCGCTGCGGCAGCTTCTTCCGCTGCTTCGTCCCATTCAATTGGCTCTGGAGCCTCAACCAACGCTAGTTTAAGAACTTCAGACACGTGACTGACCGGAATGATTTCCAAGCCTTCTTTCACATTGTCGGGAATCTCAGGCAAATCTTTCGCGTTTTCTGCGGGGATAAGAACCGTTTTAATCCCACCACGCAAAGCAGCCAGCAATTTCTCTTTCAATCCGCCAATAGCAAGCGCATTTCCGCGGAGCGTCACCTCGCCCGTCATGGCGATATCTTTACGCACCGGAATACCAGTCAACACTGACACGATTGAGGTCACCATAGCCAAGCCAGCAGATGGGCCATCCTTTGGCGTTGCACCTTCTGGCACGTGAACGTGGATATCAACCTTTTCAAAGCGCGGCGGTTTCACCCCGATTGCAGGGCTGATCGAACGTACATAGCTTGCTGCGGCTTCAATAGACTCTTTCATCACATCGCCAAGCTTGCCAGTCGTTTTCATCCGACCTTTGCCTGGCAATTTCAGAGCCTCAATTGACAACAAATCACCGCCGACCGAGGTCCAAGCCAAACCAGTAACGACTCCGACCTGATCCTCTTGCTCAGCCAATCCATAGCGGAACCGCTTCACGCCGAGAAAGTCTTCAATGTTATCGCCGGAAACGACAACTTTCTCTTCTTCCTTTTTGACGATTTTTGTCACTGCTTTACGGGCAAGTTTCGCGATCTCACGTTCGAGGTTACGCACCCCTGCTTCGCGTGTGTAACGGCGGATCATGGATTGCAAAGCATCTTCGGTAATTTCGAATTCGCCTTTCTTCAAGCCATGGTTTTTCACCTGTTTGTCGATCAAATGCTGTTTGGCAATCTCAGCTTTTTCATCCTCGGTGTACCCAGCGAGCGAAATAATTTCCATCCGGTCCAAAAGTGGGCCCGGCATATTGTAGGAGTTAGACGTCGTCAGGAACATCACATTGGACAGGTCGTATTCGACCTCCATGTAGTGATCGACAAATGTTGCGTTCTGTTCAGGATCAAGAACTTCAAGCATGGCAGACGCAGGGTCACCACGGAAATCCTGGCCCATCTTGTCAATTTCGTCTAGCAAAATCAGAGGATTGGTTGTTTTTGCCTTTTTCAACGCTTGAATAATTTTACCCGGCATAGATCCGATATAAGTCCGACGGTGACCACGAATTTCGCTTTCGTCGCGTACCCCACCTAGGGAAATGCGGATAAATTCGCGTCCTGTCGCCTTAGCCACAGACTTACCAAGCGACGTTTTACCAACGCCGGGAGGACCAACGAGACACAGGATCGGACCTTTGAGTTTCTGCGAACGCTGCTGCACCGCAAGGTATTCAACGATCCGCTCTTTGACTTTCTCAAGCCCATAGTGATCATCATCAAGCACTTTCTGTGCGCGATTAAGGTCTTTCTTAACCCGCGATTTCACACCCCATGGGATCGCCAAAACCCAATCAAGGTAATTGCGCACAACTGTTGCTTCGGCAGACATTGGACTCATATTTTTGAGTTTTTTAACTTCGGCGTCTACTTTTTCACGGGCTTCTTTTGACAGCTTAATGTCTGCAATTTTTGCCTCAAGCTCAGCGATCTCGTTAGAGCCCTCTTCACCGTCGCCCAGTTCTTTCTGAATGGCTTTCATTTGCTCATTCAAATAGTATTCGCGTTGGGTGCGTTCCATTTGCGATTTAACGCGGGTTTTTATTTTCTTCTCAACCTTCAGAACGCTCATTTCGCCTTGCATCAGACCATAAACTTTTTCCAAACGCTCAGCAACGTTAAGCGTTTCCAGAAGCTCCTGCTTTTGGTCTACTTCAACACCCAAATGCCCAGCAACCAAATCGGCAAGTTTGTCACTTTCACGCGTTTCAGCGACGGCGGCCAGTGCTTCTTCTGGAATGTTTTTCTTAATCTTAGCGTAACGTTCAAATTCATCGCCAACGGACCGTAGCATCGCCTCAACGATTTGTGCATCGCCTGGTATTTCTTCGAGCAGCTCGGCAGATGCCTCAAAGAAATCTTCGTTTTCGACAAAATCCGTGATCCGCACGCGTGACCGCCCTTCGACCAGAACTTTAACGGTTCCATCGGGCAGTTTTAGAAGTTGCAGAACATTCGCCAAGACGCCTGTGCGATAGATGCCTTCTTCGGAAGGTTCATCAATGCTTGGGTCAATTTGCGAAGACAGCAGAATTTGTTTGTCGTCCTGCATCACCTCTTCGAGGGCGCGGACAGATTTCTCACGTCCAACAAACAGCGGCACAATCATATGTGGGAAAACCACAATATCGCGCAGCGGTAGGACAGGGTAAGATTGGCTGAGTTGCTCGTGCATGCTCTTTCCTTTTATGCAAGGAAACTCTGGCCCCTATATAGGCAGCGCTTGGTTTCCTCCGGTTCGGCTTTAGTACGTGGGGCTTCAGTGCCCTTCTTTCAAGCCAGACTCATGTCGTTCGTCGGGCAGTTTGCACATTGTCTATTCAAGGAGCAAGAGACCAAGCGCCTAAAACCCATCGAATTTTTCATTCAAATTGCTTTGCTGGTAGGTGCAAAAAAATATTTGTCTGAATTGCCTAAAATACAGGCAAAAACATAAGCGTGACTTTCATTTGGTTTCTTTCAGGTTATCATAAAGAAACAGCGCCTTAGGACGAAAATGACCAAACAGCCCAATATCGTAGTGATCATCGCTGACCACGTTGCCTTTGAAGGTCATTATGGTCAGGACCGGTTTGAATATCGCTGGCCGAATCTTGAAAAAATTGCCGGCAAAGGTTGCTGGTTTGACAAAGCTTATGCCATCACGCCGATCTGCACCCCCTCTAGGGCGAGCTTCCTAACTGGGAAACGCCCTGACAAGCATGGGCTACGCTGGAACAGCGAATATCCGATCCCACATAATCGTCGGGATTTTCGTGCTGATGAACGTCTTTATTGCGACGCACTAAACGATGCGGGATATGACAATTACTACTACGGAAAATGGCACTGTGGTGTAAATAAAACCGCGCAAGATTACGGTCTAACCGGCTGGAGCCTCCCGGAATACGGAAATCTATATGCCTCGACAGCTTATAAAGCCTATCTCGCACGTATAGGCGAAGAACAGCCCCGTTGCCGGATTGACTATCATTTGCTGCGCCCAGAACTAAACGGTTCTGAGGTTTTAATGGACCCGGATGAACCGTGGGATTTTATGGATGGTGCTGGTGTTTTGCTGGGGTCTCCTGAGGTTCAAGAACAGTTTTTTGTTGCCAATATGGCCATTGATCAGCTGAACGAAATCGCACGGGCACCACGCGAAGAACCTTTTTCTATGGTGATCAGCCTATGGGGGCCACATCACCCCTACTATCCCTCTCAGGATTACGTTGATCAAATTGATCATGCTGCCATCCCCCCTTATCCGAGCTTTGATGAGGATCTGAATGACAAACCATGGCGCTACCGGGTTCAGCGCGATCTCAGATGCCAGCACCGCGCGTTTGAACGCTGGCCAAGTTGGGACATTTGGCAAAAGGTCATGGGCCACTGTTATGCTGCTGGGTTGCAAACCGATGCTGCAATTGGACGGATTGCCGATTGTTTAGCTGATACTGGTTTGGATCAAGACACGTTATTCATCATTACCGCAGACCACGGTGATGGCATTGCCGCCCACGGTGCGGGGTGGGATAAATATTCAAGCTTCACCGAAGAAATCGGACGCATTCCGCTTGTTATGACATGGCCAAGTCACATTCCAGAGGGCAGCAAGGTCAAAGCGCCTGTTAACCTTCTTGATGTGACGGCAACCTTTTTATCTGCTGGGCAGGCCCGTGTTGAACACCCCCTGCCCTTAGATGGCGATGACCTGCTTCCGCTTATCAAAGGGGAAACACATCGACAGTCAATGATTTGCGATCACTTTGGACATTCCGGTGATATCAGTTTTCAGAAGATACTGTATCGCGATGGTTGGAAATATACAGCCTGCTGGGGCGACGATGATGAATTATACGATCTAAATACTGATCCGTTTGAACTCAACAATCTGCGCTCGGATACCACGACCACCCAGCGTCAATACGAAATGCGGGCAGAGATCATCGAACATCTCGAAGCGCGCCGCACCGAACGACGCGCATGGAAACCTGCCGAGTTTTGGGAAGATGGGATCGTGTTTTCCTCACCCGAATGGCCGCGCGAAGAAACCTTGCTTTTGTATAAATTGACGGAGCTGCAAAAAGCGGCGGATCAAAGTGGCTCAATGTCACCCTGAGCACGCGTTTCGTGGAAGGTCTTTTGAAACTGCTCAAATGCCCCCGCCGCAATTGCGTCGCGCATGCCCTGCATCAATTCCTGATAATAATGCAAATTATGCCATGTCAAAAGCATACCAGAAATCATTTCTTTGGCTTTAAACACATGGTGTAAATAGGCGCGTGAATAATTTGAACAGGCCGGGCATGTGCAGGCCTCATCCAAGGGGCGCGGATCATCTTGATGGCGGGCATTCTTGATGTTTACAACACCGTTGCGGGTAAACGCCTGACCTGTACGACCTGACCGACTGGGCAGCACGCAGTCAAACATATCAATGCCGCGCGCAACACCGCCCACCAAATCATCGGGTTTGCCAACCCCCATCAGATACCGCGGCTTATCTGTTGGCAACATGTCCGGTGCGTAATCAAGCACGTCAAACATCATCCCTTGGCCTTCGCCAACGGCCAAACCACCAACGGCGTAGCCCTCAAATCCGATCTCCTGAAGTTTTTCCGCGCTTTCAGCGCGCATATCGCGAAAGGTTGAACCCTGCTGAATACCGAACAATGCATATCCGGGGCGATCACCAAAGGCTTCGCGTGAACGCCCTGCCCACCGCATTGACAGTTGCATCGATTCAAACGCTTGCTTTTCCGTTGCGGGATAAGGCGTGCATTCGTCAAAACACATAACAATGTCGGACCCCAAAAGGCGTTGGATCTCCATCGAACGTTCAGGGGTAATTTCGTGCTTGGACCCATCCACATGGGATTTGAACGTCACACCACGTTCGGTCAGTTTACGCAAACTGGCCAGCGACATCACCTGAAACCCACCGCTGTCGGTCAAAATTGGTTTGTCCCAATTCATAAATTTATGAAGCCCACCCAAATTCGCAATCCGCTCGGCCGTTGGGCGCAGCATCAAATGATAGGTATTCCCGAGCAAAATATCAGCACCCGTTGCCGCAACGCTTTCGGGCATCATCGCCTTTACGGTTGCAGCTGTTCCCACCGGCATGAATGCAGGTGTGCGAATATCGCCCTTTGGGGTGTGAATAACACCTGTGCGGGCTTTTTGGTCGGTGGCGTGTAGGTCAAAACGAAACTGTGTCATGCGCGCGCAATACGACAAACAGATAAAGAATGCAAAGGGGACCACGAAAGGATCATTTGAATAAACCAGCGACAAAAAAATGCGCCACACATTACATGCAGCGCATTTCAATTCAGGTTTCGTTTTACTTACAGACCCAAAGCAGAGCGAATAGCAGTGATCGCAGTTTGTACCAATGCAGGGTTTTCAGCAGCTTGGGTAACCATTGCTTTCAACGCTGTGGTTTGACCCGCATCAAGACCTGAGCTGTCAATCAACGCATTAACTTGCTCAGCATTGAAGTTTTCTGGTGTCAGTAGGTTCGCAGCAGTCGACATCAACGAAGGTGTTTCAGTGGCTTCTGGTGTTACGGCTTCAACTGCGTCGGACGCTGCTTCAGTCGTTGCTTCGGCTGCATCACTTGCAACATCTGTTGCTGCTTCCATTGTGTCGCTGGCGGCGTCAGTTGTTGCCTCTACCGCCTCGCCAGCAGTTTCGGTTGTTGCTTCCATCGCATCGCCTGCCGCTTCAGTCGCAGCATCTGCTGTTTCACTAACGGTTTCGGTAACAGCATCGACGGCACCCGCAGTCGCATCAGTTGCCGCATCGGCAAGCCCTGTTGCACCTTCGACAGCTTCATTGACTGTTTCGGTAACAGCCTCAGTAACATTATCTACAACTTCGTTTGCTTGTTCTTCTACGGCTTCAACCGCCTCGTTCACAGCATTTGTCGCTTCTTCACCAACAGATTCGACGGCCTCAGTAACCTGTTCAGTTAGGCCGGTTGTTGTTTCGGTTGCGGTATCAACAACTGTTTCAGTTGCTTCGCTGACTGCATCCATTGTGCCTGTTGCGGCTTCTTCCACAGCAGCGCGATTCACATAAGCGTAACCGCCAATACCAGCTGCCAACAAAAGGGCGACAATAATCCAAGTCTTATTCATTTTCTGTCCTTTCAACTTCGCAAATCTCAACGCGAATGTTTATAAAACCGCAAATGCCCCTTAAACATGACGTGCAGCAAGGGGAAACTCTGCTAAGTTCGCTCAAATTGGTGGATATCCGCTTGAAAGAGCTGCAAGAGATGTCTATTTTCACCAAGCACAAATACAGTAACAGCCGAAGGAACAAGGCCATAGCCCGCAGACCCCATAATGCCCCGCCACA
This sequence comes from Cochlodiniinecator piscidefendens, assembly GCF_011326755.1. Taxonomy (GTDB): domain Bacteria; phylum Pseudomonadota; class Alphaproteobacteria; order Rhodobacterales; family Rhodobacteraceae; genus Cochlodiniinecator; species Cochlodiniinecator piscidefendens. Next base: position 501,352 of record NZ_JAAOIE010000001.1, read on the forward strand.
ACGTGAAACGGGACCCCGCGTGAATGAACGTATTCGCGCCACCGAAATCCGCCTCATCGGGGCCGAAGGCGAAAACGTCGGTGTGATTCACCCGGCAAAAGCGATGGTAATGGCCGAAGAAGCCGGGCTTGATTTGGTTGAAATTTCTCCAAACGCAACCCCGCCTGTTTGCAAAATCATGGATTTTGGCAAGTTCAAATACGAACAGCAAAAACGGGAATCCGAGGCGCGTAAAAAGCAAAAGATTATCGAAATCAAAGAGATAAAGTTCCGTCCCAATACGGATACTAATGATTACGAAGTCAAAATGCGCAACGTTTTCAAGTTCCTTGAGAACGGCGATAAGGTTAAGATCTCTTTGCGGTTCCGCGGTCGCGAAATGGCGCACCAGAACTTGGGTCGTGAACTTTTGGAACGCGTTGCGGAAGACACTAAAGGTATCGGTAAAGTGGAAAACTTCCCGAAAATGGAAGGCCGCCAGATGATTATGCTCATTGGCCCGCTTCCAAAATAAACGCACACAAAGCGTTCATTTATCAAAAACCCGGCCATGTGCCGGGTTTTTTTGTCACTTTTTTCTCTATAGCGATTCGGCTAAGCGATACTGCGATCCCCCCTCAGCCACTTGCGAAAATCGACAACGTCAAATCCCAGAGAGAGAAGATCGACCATCAGAAGCAAATAGAGGAATTTCAAATATTTCGGCTCTGCATTTGGCATCGTAAAAAGAATAACGAAGATTAACGGTCCCCACACAACCAAATGCGGAAGTGACATAAGTTTGGATAAGCCCCGTTCCCAAGCCATAATCCCAACATTGGGCAGCATTCCCCCAACCGCAAGCAGCGCAATAGCAGCGCCTCCTGGCTGCTCAAAGTAGGTGAGGCTCCAAAGGTTTACAGGAACCAAGATCACAACAATCCAAATCTGCACCCAAATGGGAATGCGCCTGAAACTTTGCCAGACGTCATTCACCATGGGTTTCATCTTTCTATCCATACATATTTAACATGCGCCCACAGAGCGTTTTGTCATGACTTTGACCAGATGCGCGCGATATGCAGCGCTGCCATGCATATCCTCAATCATTCCCTCTTCGGAACACTTTAGATTCTCGAGTGCGTCCACCGAAAAATCAGCATTGAGCGCTTGCTCTGCGTCGGTCCATCGAAACACCCCATCCTCAGAGGCCCCGGTCACTGCCACACGAACCCCATCAGCATACTTCGCAACAAATACGGCCACGAGTGCGAACCGAGACGCGGGTTGAACAAACTTTTGATAGTTTGCGCATTCAGGAACAGGGAAACGAACCTCAGTAATAATTTCTCCTTCGTCCAAAGCAGTGCTGAACATACCTTCGAAATAATCATCAGCAGCGATTTCACGTGTATTCGTGACAATCAAAGCACCCGAACCTAACGCAGCTGCAGGATAACACGCAGATGGGTCATTATTTGCTAACGATCCCCCAATTGTCCCACGATTTCGTACTGCAGGATCGCCAATATGTGACGCCAATTCTGCCAGCGCCGGATATGCAGACGCGCCTTCGGCAACTTCACCATGAGTGGTCGCCCCGCCAATGCAAACAGAACCACCTGCCCCTTCACAAATTCCCTTCATATCGGAGATACCAGTGAGACTGATAAGCTTTTCAGGTGCGGCCAACCTTTGTTTCAAGGTCGGTATCAGGGTTTGCCCACCCGACAGCGCCTGTGCCTCTTCATTTTTCAGGGCCTCAACAGCCTCGGAAACGGATGAGGGCCGTTCTATATCAAATGCATACATATTCTGTCCCTCCTCAGGAATTCATTGCCGACCAAACTTTGGACGGGCTAAGCGGCATATCAATATGGGTAATGTCATGGCCAGCGCGTTGCAGCGCATCGACAACGGCATTCACTACTGCAGGGGGCGATCCGATTGCGCCTGCTTCGCCACACCCTTTGACGCCAAGTGGATTGTGAGTACAAGGCGTCTGACAAGAATGATCCACCGTGTAATACGGAACGTCATCCGCCCTTGGCATCGCATAGTCCATATATGACCCGGATAACAATTGCCCATCGCTGTCATATACCGCCTGCTCAAGCAAAGCTTGGCCAATTCCCTGACCAATCCCGCCATGAACCTGACCATCAACAATCATCGGGTTAACGATATTGCCAAAGTCATCTGCCGCTGCAAAACTTTTGATGTCGACTTTGCCGGTATCGGGGTCAACTTCGACTTCGCAGGCATAAGCCCCCGAAGGATACGTGAAATTTGCAGGATCATAAAACGCTGTCTCTTCCAACCCCGGTTCAATATCCTCTAGCGGATAATTATGGGGCACATAAGCCGCAAGCGTCACATCCCCCCAAGCGACCGATTTATCTGTGCCAGCCACGGAAAACTGCCCATCCTTAAGCTCAATATCGCTGTCTGCAGCTTCCATCAAATGGGCCGCTATTTTCTTAGCCTTGTTGATAATTTTTTCGGTTGCCTTAAACATCGCAGATCCGCCAACCGCGAGCGAACGTGACCCGTAGGTGCCCATACCCATCGGCACTTTTGCAGTATCGCCATGCACGATTTCCACCATGCTTGCATCGATACCAATCATATCCGCTATCACTTGAGGAAAGGCCGTTTCGTGACCTTGCCCGTGGCTGTGGCTACCAGTCATGACAACCAAACCACCCGTCGCATTGACCCGCACTGTCGCGCTTTCGTAAAGACCTGCGCGTGCCCCCAGTTGCCCAACAAGGTTAGAAGGCGCAATGCCACAGGCTTCGATATAACAATTCACCCCAAGGCCGCGCAATTTGCCATTGGAAGCACTTTGCGCCCGACGCGCCTCAAACCCAGATAGATCTGCGATCTCCGAAAGCTTATCCATCGTCGCATGGTAGTCACCCGTATCGTATTCCACGGCAACAGGCGTTGCGTATGGAAACTCAGTGATGAAATTTTTGCGCCGCAGTTCAATCGGGTCAATCCCCATTTCACGGGCCGCTTTGTCAATCACGCGCTCTAGCTGGAAAGTGGCCTCTGGTCGCCCGGCCCCGCGATAGGCATCAACAGGCACCGTATTGGTAAACACCGCTTTGACATTTACATAGATCAGCGGCGTTTTATAGTTCCCCGCCATTAATGTCCCATGCAACCATGTTGGCACGGATGGCGCAAAAGTCGACAGATAGGCCCCCATGTTTGCATATGTTTCGGTACGCAATGCCTGAAACATACCCTCCGCGTCCATGGCGAGTTCAATTTTGGTAACGTGATCACGCCCATGGGCGTCAGACATAAAGGCTTCGGAACGTGAAGATGTCCATTTAACCGGACGACCGCACGCTTTGGCCGCAAAAGTACAAAAGGCTTCTTCGGCGTAGTGGAAAATTTTCGTTCCGAATCCACCACCCACATCAGGGGACACAACACGCAGTTTGTGTTCTGGTATCCCCAAAACAAACGCCCCCATCAAAAGCCTGATCACATGTGGATTTTGCGAGGTTGTATAAAGCGTATGATCATCGGTCGCGCTATTATAGTCGCCAACTGCAACACGGGGCTCCATCGGGTTTGCAATGAGCCGGTTATTCACCAACTCAAGCGTTGTCACATGATGTGCACCTTTAATTGCGGCATCAACCGCATCTCGGTTTTCTTCAACAAACCCCCAATCATAACAAAGGTTTGAGATCAGGTCTTCATGCACCTTCACATCAGAATTTGCGACAGCTGCCTTCATATCAATCACGGCGGGCAGTTCAGAAATGTCGATTTCTATTGCCTCGGCTGCATCGCGCGCCTGTTCATATGTTTCAGCAACGACAGCGGCTATCGGATCTCCAACATGACGCACTTTGCCTTGCGCAAGAACGGGGTGTGCTGGTTCTTGCATCACCTCGCCAAACCGATCGGTGATTTGCCAACCACAGGGAATGCCACCGACACTTTCGAAATCTGCGCCCGTGAAGATACGCACCACGCCTTCCATTGCGCTGGCGGCCCCGGTGTCTATTGAATTGATGTGACCATGGGCCAGTTCAGAGCGCACAAAATGTACGTAGGCCTGACCCCGTACATTGATATCATCTGTGTAATTGCCTTTACCGGTTAGAAACCGGACATCTTCGCGCCGTTTTGGGCTGGCGCCAATGCCTCCATCTGCTGGCATGAAATCTCTCCCTTAAAACTCGGCGGGCGATCCCGCCTGCAGCCGATGGGCCCTCCCCGGTCCAATGGCTTTTTCATCAATGCAACGCTTCTACTCGGCTGCTATTGTTACGTCCTGACCACTGGCCGCCATAATTGCTTTGACGATGTTGTGGTAACCGGTGCAGCGACAAATATTGCCCTCTAGATAAGCACGGACTTCTGTTTCAGTTGGCTTGGGGTTGTTTTTCAACAGATCAGCGGCAGACATCACCATGCCCGGCGTGCAAAACCCACACTGAAGCCCGTGATGATCTTGGAAAGCTTGTTGAATCATCCCGAGTGATCCATCCGTGTTTGCCATACCTTCAATGGTCATCACATCCGCGCCTTCGGCTTCTGCTGCAAACATGGTGCAGGATTTAACCGCTTTGCCATCCACATGTACAACACATGCACCGCATTGACTGGTGTCACATCCGATATGGGTTCCAGTCAGGTTCAACTCTTCACGCAAAAACTGACTGAGGAGAGTCCGACCTTCGGTCTCACCAGAAACAGCGCGACCGTTGACCGACATTGATACCTTGGTCATTTTAATCCTCCCTGGGTAATGCCGGAAGTTAAACACGCAGAGCGCGACTTGAGAAGAATTTTCTTGACCAAGCGGTTCACAATTGATTGGCATAAGCTGATTACGGCAATGAAATCGGGCATTACACAAGCTCAAAAGACAAGCATCTGTGCTGAATTACGCGCCCCTTAATCGTTCGGTCAGTTGGGCCATAATCGAAATTGCAATCTCAGCCGGGGATTTCGCCCCGATGTTCAAACCTACCGGCCCGTGAATGCGATTTAGGTCTTTATTATCAAAGCCAAGCGTACTTAAGCGTTCCAATCGTTTGGCATGCGTACGCTTTGACCCTAAGCATCCTAAATAGAAAACCTTGGATCGCAAAGCAGCTATAATCGCTGGGTCATCCAGTTTGGGATCGTGGGTCAAAGTCACAACAGCGGTGCGTTCATCTAAACCATGTAGTTTCAAAGCCTCGTCAGGCCATTCATCTATAATGGTTTCATTTGGGAAACGCGCTGCAGATCCAAAAACAGGCCGCGGGTCAATTAAAACCGCATCATACCCAGCCAAGCGCGCCATTTGCATCAAAGGTTGCGCGATGTGAACCGCGCCGACAACCGCCAAACGCAATGGGGGATTATGAAGCCCGATAAAAAACCGCCCCTCAAACCCCGATTTATCGCTGCGAAACCGATCACTCAACGCTAAACCAAAATGTGCATCGATCGGGGGTTCCGTTGACGAAACAATCTTTCTTTCTTCGGCATCGGGATCAACGACATAAGCAACAGGCTGCCGTGTTTTACGCGCCTCAACCAACGCGCTTAGCAGGCCCTCAGGCAATACGCTGCCAATCGGTTCCAGCAGTATTCGGATCGTGCCCCCACAGGCCAATCCGACTTTAAATGCGTTTTCGTCCGAGACACCAAACGTCAGGATGCGATGCTTTTGGTCGAGGATCGCCTCTTGAGCCTCAACAATAACGGCTCCTTCGACACATCCACCCGAGACGGAGCCCACAATATCTCCGTCAGCGCTGATGGCCAACTGACTTCCCACAGGGCGCGGCGCAGACCCCCAAGTTTCAATAACAGTCGCAAGCACAGCACCGCGGCCTTCACGAAACCACGCAAGCGCGGTTTCTGGGATGTCATCATGAGAAAAGTCCATCTACTGCCGCTTTATCCTAAGCTGGAAACAATTATTGCGCGATGATCGCACATCTACAAATGCAACATTGGGATTTTCAAACAACGTTATGCAAGTGCTTTCGATTTCTTCACAGGGCACAATCTGACCTGTTCCATATAATATGCGATTATTTTCAGTATATCCCTTAAGCAGGTAGTCCGACCCTGCATTCAAAATATCAGGGAAACGCGTGGCATCATGTGGCGTACACGCATCCGCACACAAGAAAATCGGCCCAAGTTCAGCATAGGGCTGCAATTCAGAGAACGGTCGTGCGCCAAGGATCAGCATTTTGGCATCTTTCAGTATCTCTTTTAGGCAAGAGCGGCACGGATTTCCATGGCCATCAGACACATCGCATTCCGCGACTTGCCCGTTGTCATCAAAACCACCAGTGCGGACTTGATCAACAAATGCCTGATTGTAGGGGTGATATGCGAGATTCATTTAAGGTTCCTGATATTAGACATCCCTCGAATATCAAATATACAGGGCAATAAACGACCCGTTTCATGCGCAAGCGGCTACGACAACAGCTGCATCATGCGGTTATGTTCCCCAATATCATCTGGGGCCGATAGAGATTGCGCCAATTCTTCGACAGATGCGATATTATGGCCTGCGCGAAAGCTATCGACATGAGGCAGCATTCTAGCGATGCCCCCCGCCTTTGGCGCAAATTGATCCCAGCGTAGTAGCGGATTAAGCCAAATCAGTTTTTTAGCTGAAAGCTGTAAGCGCCTCGTTTCTTGCGCGAGCAGCTCTGGTTCGCCCCGATCCAATCCGTCCGTCATCAAAATGACCAAAGCGCCTTGCCCGAGCACCCGGCGGGACCATTCCTTGTTAAACTGACGTAAACAGGCCCCAATGCGTGTACCACCGTCCCAATCTGACGCCTCTTTCCCCGCACATGCCAAGGCTTCGTCAACGTCGCGTCCTCGAAGGTGTCGCGTGATATTGGTAAGCTGCGTTCCGAAGGTAAACCCATGCACCTTCGCCCACCCTTGGCCTTTGGTATTCGCGACCGCATGTAGGAAATGCAGTATCGCGCGGCTGTATTGGGTCATCGACCCCGATATATCACAAATGATCACGAGGTTCGGCCAACGTTCAGTACGTTTCTTTTGCATAAGAGAATTGATTTCGCCACCTGTGCGCAAACTCGTTCGCATCGTTGAACGCCAATCTGGCACTTGTCCACGCTGATCCAACCGCATGCGCCTAGATTTCAACGGTCGTATCGGCAATTTAATCCGTGCAAGCATGCGCTTGGCCTCGTCCATTTCATCGACCGACATTTGTTCAAAATCCAGAGTCCGCAGCTTCTCTTCCCGTGACATTGTCAGAGATGCATTGACCTCAATCTCCTGCCCTTCATGGCTCTTCTCTGCGGGGGCACCTCGGTTCGCCCCATTCAGCAAAGCTTCGGCCGCCCGTTTTTCAGCAGGTTTAGCGATGTTTTCTTCCTGCACCCCGCGAATTGCTGGCAACATCATTGCCATCATATGTTCAAGGAATTGTGGATCACGCCAATAAAGCCGGAATATTTGATCAAACACCAACCGTTCTGCTGGTTTGCTCACAAAACAGGATTGCAACGTCCAATAAAAATCCGATTTTTTATCAAACCCAACGGCCGCCACAGCCTCAATTGCATAGAGCGTTCTTGTCGGTCCGGCTTTCAGGCCTGCTTTGCGCAACGCTTGGGCAAAATGGGTGATGTTATCGACGATCTTTCCATCGTCGGGGATATCGAGCGGCACATGCTCAACCATTGGGCTTGATTTCGTCCAGAATGCGCTTTGCCTCTGATCCTTGCAGACGCTGAATGTCATCTTGATACTTCAAAATCGCGCCCAAAGTATCGGCAATCAGATCGGGCGTTAGATCAATTGCATCAAGCGCAAGCAGGCATTTTGCCCAATCAATTGTTTCCGCAACCCCCGGTTTTTTGAACAAATCCTCAGTTCTGAGGCGTTGAACGAAAGAAACAATTTCACGCGATAACTTTTCAGATGCTTCCGGTGCTTTAGCCCGAACGATTCCCAATTCACGTTCAAAATCAGGATACTCAACCCAATGGTACAAACAACGCCGCTTTAACGCATCGTGAACCTCTCGGGTTCTATTTGACGTCAGAATTACAATAGGCGGCTCAGCTGCGGCAATGGTGCCCAGTTCAGGAATTGTCACCTGAAAATCACTCAGCGTTTCCATCAGGAATGCCTCAAAAGGCTCATCCGTACGATCAAGTTCATCAATCAGCAAAACCGGGGGACCCGCATCATGCGGCTGCATCGCCTCGAGCAAAGGCCGCGCACTAAGGTAGGTTTCGCTAAACAGTTCGGACTGCAACGCACTACGATCCAGCGCTCCGGTTGCTTCAGCGGTGCGAATTGCAATCATTTGTGCCGCGAAATTCCATTCATATACAGCCGTCGCAGCATCTAACCCTTCGTAACACTGCAATCTAATCAAACGTCGCCCCAAGGCCAGCGCCAGCGCTTTGGCGATTTCGGTTTTGCCAACACCGGCTTCGCCTTCTAGGAAAAGCGGGCGTCCAAGCTTAAGCGATAAAAAAACAACGGTGGATAACGCACGATTGGAAATATACCCCTGCTGCCCCAACAATGCTTCGACATCAGAAATACTTGTAATCGGGTTTGTCATATACAGCTCCACCGCGTCATTCGTGATCAATGCTGCACGCCAATTTATTGAGGTCAAGGAATCATTAGCCAACTTCGTTGGTTGATCTGGCTCAGATCTGCGTCAAAGTTATCAATTCATTAACCTTTGGTTCAAAATTTGAAAACAGTTTACCGTACTCACACGCACTGTTTCCTCATGGTGCTATATTTACAATTTTCCCACATATGCATCTTAATTCTGCCCCAATGGACCGCCAGATCACGCTCAGATATAGTGAACATATTTATTACGAAGGACCGCACAACATGACTGATGAAACCGCTCCAGTTTCCCTAAAAGGCCTATCTGACGAAGACTGGCTTCTGGCGTTGGATGACATCGGCGAAGAACGCGGGCATTTTGAACCGATTGGTCCCAATCACTCTGCCATTTTTACGGATCGTGATCCGGTGTTACTGGTGACATTCGAAACACGAAACTCTATTCGTAGTGACACAGAAGATCAATTACCCGTCGGCTTCCAATGGACCGAAGGCACAACGCATTCCCACCTATGCATACTGGCCGATTCAGAAAGCTGGTTTCGAGACAAATACGTATTTGGATATTTTGATCGCCTCGTGGACGACGGATTTTTCGACGACTTTGACAAGGTGGTATTCTATGGCGTTGGTATGTGCGGCTATGCTGCAGCTGCGTTTTCTGTCGTCGCCCCCGGCGCAACGGTTATCGCCGTAGATCCCGTCGCCACGCTTGATCCGAGTATTGCAGGTTGGGATACGCGCCATAAACACATGCGGCGCACTTCATTCACAGATAGATACGGCTACGCACCTGACATGCTTGAGGCGGCGTCAGACGTTTATATCATGTTTGATCCCGCTGAAACGTTGAATGCGATGCACGCGGCATTGTTTACAAGTGCCAATGTGACAACTCTTCCTTGCCGCAGAATGGGCCCACGTCTTGAACATGCATTGAATAAAGTCGGCATTATTGAGCATGTCGTTCGCGCCGCATGTGATAGCAACATGGCAACGCAGGAATTTTGGTCTGCATACCGCAACAGACGAAACTTGTTTTCTTATGAACGCACGATGTTGTCAGCAGCCTTAGAAACTGAGCGCCCCAAATTGGCTGCTATGGTTTGCCGGAGCGTCACAAATCGACGCCGCGCACCACATTTTGCCAAAACACTAAGAGATCTAGAAGAAATCATTGGCGCAGTCGAAACCGCATAAAAAAGGCCGCGCATCACTGCGCAGCCTGCACCTCATTCCGAGGGAGCGTTCCTTTGGTGTTAGAAAAATTATGAATAGTAAAGGCTGGAAAACACGTGACGCACGATGTCTTCGCGCTTCATTCCAATATCAGCAAGTTCTTGATCTGATTTCGCCTGAAGGTGGCGAATAGCACGCATGCGATCATTGTTTTCCATAGTCGCCACGGCGATCATGTTAAAGAAGGATCCGATGCGGCGAAAAATGTTCTTTGGAGCTGTTTGAGTTGTTGCTGCAAGTGCCATGGTCATATCCAATCTAAGTCTGTTCGCGTCTGTTGAGGCAAACATAAACCTTTAAAACACTGGGACAACAGACAGCTCTGCATTCCCGTGTTGCGTCTGGCACATAGCCATCCATTATGGATCTGGGTCGTACACCTCCTGATCTGAGACAATGCCAAATTCCTACGGTTTCGGGTAAAAACCCCATGGCTCTCATGTTGAGTTTTATGTTAGGGCCAAACTATGACGCATACATTGACTCTCCGCCGCCCTGACGACTGGCACCTTCATCTGCGCGATGGCCAGATGCTGGCCGCTGTGTTGCCCGAAACCACCCGTCATTTTGACCGCGCAATCATTATGCCCAATCTGGTTCCGCCGGCTGTTCGCTCTTCAGATGCTGCAGCTTACCGTGATCGGATTATGGCTGCATTGCCAGAAGGCTCGGGTTTCAAACCGCTAATGACATTGTATCTAACCGAAGATACCAACCCAGCAGATGTAGCCCAAGCACATGCAAATGGGCTTATTCATGCGGTGAAGCTCTATCCCGCTGGCGCGACGACGAATTCAGCATCGGGCGTGCAAAATTTTGACAATGTACGCGGTGTCTTGGAAAAAATGGCTGAGATTAGTTTGCCACTTTGTGTCCACGGCGAAGTCACTGACCCAGCCGTCGATATCTTTGACCGCGAAGCCGTCTTTATCGACCGCATTCTTGATCCTGTACGGCGTGCAACGCCGGGCCTACGGGTGATCATGGAACATATTACGACGTCAGATGGTGTCGAATATGTCAAAGCAAATGACAAAGATTTGGGCGCGACCATCACCACCCACCACTTGGTGATCAATCGCAATCATATTTTGGTCGGCGGCATCAAACCACATTACTACTGCCTGCCGGTTGCCAAACGCGAAGAACACCGTCTTGCCCTACGCGCTGCAGCTACATCGGGTGACGCTCGCTTTTTCCTCGGAACAGACAGTGCGCCACACACTGACCCAAATAAAGAAAGCGCATGCGGCTGTGCTGGGTGCTTTACGGCCACCAATACAATGTCCATTCTTGCGCATGTCTTTGAAGAAGAAAATGCGCTTGATCGCCTCGAAGCGTTTTGCTCGTTGAACGGCCCTGCCTACTACGGCCTTCCCGCAAACACAGGCACGATGACCCTGAAAAAGGGTGACCCCGTAGCATACCCTGAAAAAATTATAACTGGCGAAGGTCCAGTTACTGTTTTTGATCCTGGTTTTCCTCTGCATTGGCATGTTGAAACCTAATTTCGCCCCCTCTTTGCAACGGGGTTCGCCCCAAGTTCCACCTCTGAAAGACCTGCCATGATCCCTACCAGCTATCCAGATCAAAAAACCATCGCGCAACTGACAGCTAAAATGTTGCTCGATATCAAAGCAGTACATTTCAACGCAACTGAACCATTTACGCTTGCGTCGGGTCTCCCTTCTCCGACGTATATCGATTGCCGTAAGTTGATCAGCTACCCACGCATTCGTTCAACATTGATGGATTTCCTGACCTGCACAGTTATGCGTGACGCAGGGCTTGAAGCCTTTGACAATATCGCAGGTGGTGAAACAGCAGGCATTCCCTTTGCGGCATTGGTGGCGGAACGCATGGCATTGCCCATGACCTACGTGCGCAAAAAACCCAAAGGTTACGGTCGCAACGCCCGTATAGAAGGCGCAATGACCGAAGGCGAACGTGTGCTTCTGGTCGAAGACCTGACAACCGATGGCGGTTCAAAGCTGTCGTTTGTGGATGCGATCCGAGACACTGGTGCAACCTGTGACCGTACCGCTGTGATTTTCTATTACGGTATTTTCCCCGAAACAGAAAAAACACTTGGCGATCATGGAGTTGGCCTGTCGTACCTCTGCACTTGGTGGGATGTTTTGGCAGAAGCACGTCGTAGCAATAGCTTTGACACGGCGACCATGGATGAGGTTGAAAAATTCCTAAATGCCCCGCGTGAATGGCAAGAGGCCCGCCAAAAAGGTTAAACCCTTTTAGAAAAATTACGCCTATTGCGCCCCGCGTTTCCACAATATCTGGACCAAAACGCGGGGGGTCTGCTATATAAGGGGTATCACAACCCCAATCGGACTTATCCACAGAGTTATACAGTTTGCGCCACCGCACTGCTTTATGGCAAAGGTTACGTCCTAAAGACTGAGGGATAAAATGAACGAGATCGCACCAATCGGAAACACGCTGCCCGCCGCTGAAGGTATGCAAGATACCATGCCTCACAACATTGAGGCCGAACAGCAATTGCTGGGTGCGATCCTAACCAATAACGATATTTATGACCGTGTGGCGTCGATCATCAACGCGGGCCATTTCTTTGATCCGGTTCACAGTAAAATTTATGAAACCGCCGAAGCGCGTATTCGTAAAAACACCATTGCATCCCCCGTAACCCTTAAGGCGTTTTTGGAAGACGATCCGGGTCTTCAGGAGCTCGGTGGTCCGTCTTATTTGGTCAAATTGGCAGGGGCGTCCATTTCATCTTTCGCTGCGCGCGACTACGCCCAATTGATTTATGATCTGGCAATCCGGCGAGAACTGATTGGTTTGGGGCGCGACATCGCGGATAAAGCCACGAGTGTAGAAGTTTTATCAGAGCCCAAAGAACAGATCGTTGAGGCAGAACAGGCGCTGTACGCCCTAGGCGAGCAAGGCCAAGCCGACAGCGGTTTTCAATCGTTCCTATCAGCGGTTACCGAAGCAGTGAACGTTGCCAACGCGGCCTATCAACGTGACGGCGGGCTTGCTGGTGTATCAACGGGGCTTGCCGATATGGATAAAATGTTGGGCGGCCTTCATAAATCCGACCTTTTGATCCTTGCTGGTCGTCCTTCAATGGGGAAAACATCGCTCGCCACTAATATCGCGTTTAACGTCGCTAAAGCCTATAAAAAGGGCATCCGTCATGACGGCACTGAAGGCGCAATTAACGGCGGTGTCGTGGGGTTTTATTCACTCGAAATGTCTGCAGACCAGTTGGCTTCCCGGATTTTGTCTGAGGCTTCGCGCGTGCCATCCCACCAAATCCGTCGTGGCGATATGAACGAAGAAGAATTCCGACGTTTTGTGGATGCAGCGAAGTCGCTCGAAGCCTGTCCCTTGTTCATTGATGACACGCCTGCCCTGCCGATTTCTCAGCTGGCAGCCCGTGCGCGCCGCCTGAAGCGGACCCACGGGCTTGACCTTTTGGTGATCGACTATTTGCAACTGTGCCGCGGCACCAAAGCCGGCGACAATCGCGTGAACGAAATTTCAGAGGTCACAATGGGCATGAAGGCGATCGCAAAGGAATTAAACATTCCGGTAATCGCGCTATCACAGCTCTCGCGTCAGGTTGAAAATCGCGACGACAAACGCCCGCAGCTGTCTGATCTCCGGGAATCAGGCTCAATCGAGCAAGATGCCGATGTCGTGATGTTTGTGTACCGCGGCGAATATTACAAGGAACGCGAGCAACCAGCTGATCACGAGCTGGATAAAATGGCGGCTTGGCAGGAAGAGATGGAGCAGCTCCATGGTAAAGCCGAAGTCATTTTTGGCAAACAACGCCACGGCCCAATTGGAAGCATCGATTTGGCCTTTGAAGGCGAATTTACTCTCTTCAGCGACCTTGCGAAACCTTGGCAGCAAGAACAAAGCGGATACTAAAGTATCGACTTTTACCACCGATGCAGCGATTTACACCGCATCTTTGCACATTTAGAAAATTCACACGGGGGCGAGGCGCGTTCTGATTTACACATGCGCCCCTGAACGCTATTGAACCTTAAGGTCATAGTAAAAAAGCAGGTCACATGCGTATTCTTATCACGAACGACGACGGCATTAATGCACCCGGTCTGGAAATCATCAAAGCCATTGCAGAAGAAATAGCCGGACCTGATGGCGAAGTTTGGACCGTTGCGCCAGCCTTTGAACAATCGGGGGTTGGTCACTGCATTAGCTATACGCACCCGACGATGATCGCAAAGCTATCAGATCGGCGATATGCCGCCGAAGGCTCACCAGCGGATTGTGTGATTGCTGGCCTCTATGACGTCATGGCCGATAACCGCCCTGACCTTGTCCTTTCAGGTGTAAATCGTGGCAATAACTCCGCTGAAAACACACTGTATTCGGGAACGATCGGCGCCGCAATGGAAGCCGCGCTTCAGGGCATTCCAGCGATTGCTTTGTCGCAATTTTACGGCCCAGACAATCGCGATACAGAAAATCCGTTTGAGGCCGCTGCGGTGCATGGGGCAAAAGTTGTTCGATCTATCCTAAGTTCTGATTTGCCGGAGCGCGAAGACTACCGCCTGTTTTACAACGTGAACTTCCCCCCAGTTGTTGCTTCAGATGTGAAGGGTGTCAAAGTTGTCGCCCAAGGCTTCCGCCACGATGTAAAGTTTTCGGCGGAGCCACATCATTCGCCATCTGGGCGCAAATTCTTATGGATCAAAGGCGGACCCCAACATATGCCAACGGCTGAGGGAACGGATGCTTGGGCCAACGTAGATGGCTATATTTCCGTGACCCCGATGCGCGCTGATTTGACGGCACATGATCTTCTTAGCACCTTGAAAAGTCACGTTGAATCATGATTGACGCTGAGCGCAAAATGCAGTTCCTTTTTGCTTTGCGCTCAAAAGGCGTGACCGATGCCCGCGTGCTGGGTGCCATGGAAAAGATCGACCGTGGGGCCTTTGTAAAAGGGTTGTTTGCCGAACGCGCGTATGAGGATATGCCGCTTCCGATTTCTTGCGGGCAAACCATCAGCCAACCTTCTGTCGTTGGCTTAATGACCCAAGCCTTGAATGTCTCACCCAGAGATAAGGTTTTAGAAGTTGGTACAGGTTCCGGGTACCAGGCCGCCGTTCTCAGCCAACTGGCCCGCCGCGTTTATACTGTTGAACGCCACCGCCGCCTTATTCAAGACGCGATGGAAATCTTCACAGCACTTGATCTGACCAACGTCACAGCAATCACAGCAGATGGATCTCGGGGTTTGCCAGAGCAAGCGCCTTTTGATCGCATTCTTGTCACTGCCGCCGCCGAGGACCCGCCCGGGCCGCTGATGGCACAGTTGCGCGAAGGTGGGGTGATGGTGGTCCCCGTTGGGCAATCTGACACGATCCAAACCCTGATTAAGGTCACGAAAACCCCAGACGGCTTCGATTACGAAGAGATGCGCCCAGTGCGTTTTGTTCCGCTGCTGGAAGGTTTGGGAAAAGAATAGTATATTTACCAAATGAGAAGGCCATCAATCGGCCCTGACTTGAGGATAGAGCATTGGCATACACACCAACAGCCCCCCGTTTGACCCCACGCTTGTTTTTGGCAAGTGTTTCGCTCGTGGCCCTATCGGCCTGTAGTGGCGATTTTGATTTTGATCTGCGTGACAATTTTGGTCGTGGAAATACCAATTCGTCTGCTGTGCGCCAAGACACAGCTCCGCGACCAGAACCAGACAATCGCGGCGTAATTTCCTATCCGAATTATCAGGTTGCCGTTGCGCGTCGGGGCGACACTGTTACGGACGTCGCCAACCGCGTTGGATTGCCCGTAGACGAAATTGCACGTCACAACGGCCTGGATGCAAATGCCACCCTGAACAACGATGCGATTGTGTTGCTTCCACGTCGTGTAGCGGAGCCATCAGCAGCGACAGGTTCCGAAACAGCGGGCCCAATTTTGCCTCCAGGCACTATTGATGTTGAATCACTTGCAAGTTCTGCAATTGATCGCGCGCCAAGCTCTGATGTTTCAGATGAGCCTAGACAAACCGGGCTAGAGCCAATCCGCCACCGGGTCGAACGTGGCGAAACCGCCTACTCCGTCGCGCGGTTGTATAATGTTTCGGTGAATGCCCTTGCCGAGTGGAATGGGCTTTCATCCAGCTTTGCGATCCGTGAAGGGCAAACATTATTGATTCCGGTTGTTCAAAGCGACACAACACAGCCCCCAGCAGCCTCGGTAACTGTACCCGGCGAAGGCACGCCAACCCCAACGCCGCCAAGCGCTGTAACGCCATTACCAGACGAAACTATTCCAACCGCCACTGAGGTTGAAGAAGCCGCACCAGAATCGCCAAACCTGTCAGAGACGCGCAGCAGCAGTGCACAGTTTGCCTTCCCTGTGGATGGCAACATCATTCGACCGTTTGAAAGCGGATCAAACGGTGGGATTGATATCGCGGCGTCTGCGGGGTCATCGGTCGTCGCTGCAGATGGCGGTACAGTGGCCGCGATTACCTCAAACACGGACGACGTGCCCGTACTGGTTCTACGCCACAGTGGTGGACTTCTGACCGTTTATGCGAACATCGACGACATCTCAGTCGCGCGCGGTGATAGCGTTTCGCGCGGCCAACAAATCGCAACTGTTCGAGCTGGTTCGCCTGCATTTATCCGCTTTGAGGTACGCCGAGGATTTGACAGCGTCGATCCTATGGACTTCTTAAACTGATCTCAAAGTATGGTTATGAAAAAGGGCCTATGCAGAAATGCGTAGGCCCTTTTTCATTTAAGAAACTTGGATACCTTTACGACCAGCTAGATCGATAAAATATTGCCATGCAACGCGCCCTGATCGGCTACCACGGGTGGCTTGCCATTCGATGGCTTCGGCCCGCAAATCGTCGTCTGAAATAACGACGCCATAAGTATCGCAATATCCGCGTATCATAGAAAGATATTCATCTTGATCACACGGATGGAAACCTAGCCAAAGTCCAAAGCGGTCGGATAAAGACACTTTTTCTTCTGTAGCCTCTGAGGGGCTGATGGCAGAACCACGTTCATTTTCGATCATGTCACGCGGCATCAAATGCCGGCGGTTGGACGTCGCATAGAACACAACGTTTTCTGGGCGCCCTTCGATTCCGCCATCCAACACAGCTTTGAGTGATTTGTAATGTTGGTCGTCATGGCTAAAGGAAAGATCGTCACAATACAGTAAAAACCGATGATCAGAATCACGCAAAATACCTAGTAGCCGGGCTATTGACGGTAAATCTTCGCGCTGAACTTCTACGATCTTCAGGCTATGACCTTGCCGTAAAACTTCGGCGTGCACAGCTTTGACAAGCGAAGACTTCCCCATACCACGCGCACCCCACAAAAGAGCGTTATTTGCAGGGAGCCCACGGGCAAACTGCAGCGTGTTTTCAAGCAAAGTATCGCGTGAGCGACGTATCCCCACCAGCAGATCAATCGCAATTCGATTAACCTGCATCACCGGAGCCAGCCGATCTGGCTCCACATGCCATACGAAGGCATCTGCGGTATCTAAATCAGGCGTATCACCGGCCGGTGGACTCATGCGCTCCAGCGCGGCTGCGATACGTTTCAGCGCAGATTTGCTCATGCTTTGGGCTCATCATCATCTAGATCGTCTTCGTCCCACAAGCCTTCGGCCCGTAGTTTTTCTTCGCGTTTCTTTTCAACACGGCCAACGAGTAGAATTGAGATTTCATAAAGGCCATAGACCACCACAAACAAGATCACCTGCGTGATCACATCAGGGGGGGTCACCAACGCCGCTAGAACCAAAATCCCGACCACGGCATACTTACGAACTTCACCCAATCCTTGCGCGCTTACGAGCCCGGCTTTGCCCATCAATGTCAGTAGAACCGGAAGCTGGAAGCAAAGACCAAATGCCACGATGAATTTCACCGTTAGGCCTAGATATTCTTCAGCGGAGCCTTGGAAGACAACACTAGGTGCCCCGCTTGCTGCAGAATCCGCCAGATCACCTTCTGCCCCGAATTGTTGGAACCCCAAGAAGAAGTCAAAGGCCAGTGGTGTCACAACGTAAAAGGCAAATGCCGCGCCCAGAAAAAACATAAACGGTGATGCGACCAAGAAAGGCAAAAACGCATTTTTTTCTGTTTTATAAAGCCCCGGTGCAACGAACCGCCAAAGCTGCCAACCGATAAACGGGAAAGATACAGCAAAACCGCCCAGCATTGCGATTTTGATCGCAACAAAGAAACCTTCTTGCGCCTTGATGAAAATCAACGCGCAATCATCCCCACGTTCGGTTTGCACAGCGCACAAAGGTTCGGTGAGAAAATTGAAAATTGGTTCCCAAACTGTAAAGCAAAGCATCATCGCCACAACAAACGCCAACAGCGCTTTCATGATCCGAGTGCGCAATTCCGTTAGGTGTTCAATTAGCGGCGCTGCGCTGTCCTTTAACGTGTCGGTCATACGCTCTTTTCTTCGGTAGAGGGGGAAGTCGTATCTGCGGGTGCAACCTCAGCTGGGGTCGTTTCTGCTGTTTGCGTAGCGGCTTCAGAATCCGCATTTTCTTGGGCTTCGGCCGCCGCAGTTTGACGCGCAAGCGCAGCTTCTGCTGTACGCTGGCGAATTTTCTCTGCCGCAATTCTACGCTCTTCAGCGAGTTTTGCAGTCTCAGTCCCCGGGGCTGCATTTGGGGACTCTTTCAGATGTGGGGCAACCCAATCTTTTGTCGCGTCTTTTACAGCATCAATTCCCATAGATTTTGGGTTCATGATTTTGCGTAAATCCGTGTTCATATCTTTCATGCCAGTATCATCAGCGGCATCGCTCATGGCACGTTGAAAATCACGAGCCATCGCTTTGGCTTTGCCTGTCATGCGGCCAACCGTACGAAACATGCCCGGCAGGTCTTTTGGACCTACGACAATCAGCGCAACAACGCCAATAACAAGAAGCTCTAAACCGCCAATGTCAAACATTCTATGAACCTACGGCCAAGCTTACGCCTGATCTTTTTCTTTTTCAGGTGTCACATCAACCGCAGCTTCAGATGCAGCTTCGTCCAGCTCTTTCTGGCCTTCACTCACACCACGTTTAAAGGAACTGATACCTTTGCCAACTTCGCCCATCAAGTTTGACACTTTTCCACGTCCAAATAGAACCAGCACAACGATAGCGATTAGCAAAAAGCCCCATGGGCCAATATTATTCAGCATTTTTTATCTCCCAACCGGATACAATTACGGGCATCCGTTAATGTTTCAGAACATATGTATTGATTAGATCACAAAGTTCAAAGCCCCAATTGGTCACATCTGCAAATTTTCACGTCAAAGCATGACTTTGAACCAGTGAATTTATTTGAGAAGCAGGCAAAAACTACTCAACCGGGAAAACAAAGCACTTAGCACGCGGTGCAGTAAGCCATAGCCGTGTCCCGGGCTTTGGTAAGAAAACAGCAGGCACTGTCGCTTTCATCCTAACACCATCTTGCTCTGTTTTAAATTCAACGAGGCTTTCACTGCCCAAAAAACGCGCACGTTCAACAATTGCTGCTGCGGCGACCCCATCTGTTTCTGTCGGAGTTGGGCCACGCCCCGCTCGATCAAAGTCGATTTTAATATGCTGCGGCCTTACGACGATTTCAACTTCGGTTCCATCAGCAACACCCGGAACCAAGAATTGACCAAATGGTGTTTCCGTCAGTGCGCCTGTCACGGTTGCCTTTAACACATTAACGTCTGAGAAAAACGCAGCCGCAGCGCGATCTTTCGGTGCGTTAAAGATGTTATAAGGCGCGCCCTGCTGCACGATTTCACCATCCCGCATAAGCGCGATTTCATCAGCCATACGCATTGCTTCAGCGGGTTCATGGGTTACCAAAAGAACCGCAGTCCCCTCCTCCTTCAACAACGCTAAAGTTTCATCGCGGATATCATCCCGAAGACGATCATCAAGTCCCGAAAACGGTTCATCCATCAACATGATTGACGGTTTGGGGGCCAAGGCCCGCGCCAATGCGACGCGCTGTTGTTCCCCACCAGAAAGCTGATGCGGATAGCTATCTTTGAAATGTGCCATGCCGACACGTTGCAGCAACTCATCAACACGAGCATTGCGATCAGCCTTTGATCCAGAAAGCCCAAAGGCAACATTTTGCGCCACACTCAGATGTGGGAAAAGCGCGAAATCCTGAAACATCAAACCAATGGAGCGCCCCTCTGGCGGAATACGAAATACGGTATCACAAATCAGTTCTCCGTCTGCAAACAGCTCTCCGCTGTCTTGCATATCGACACCTGCAATGATGCGAAGGGTCGTCGATTTGCCGCATCCAGATGGTCCAAGCAAACATGTGACCTGCCCAGGCATAACCGTAAGCGAAACATCATCGACAACGCGGCGCCCTTCATAGGTACGCACAACGTTTTTGATCTCTAAGCGCGGTATCATCTGTTTCACGATTGCCCCATATGTCCCAGTAAATCACTCGGATTTTTTTAGCGAGTTAACAGAGCACATATAAAACAGCAAGAGAACCAACGCCGCACTCCGATTATGTTGGGCGCGCGCAAAGTTCAAATTCAACCGGTTCAACTTGTGTGCCATTCACCTGAACAATCAAACGATGTGTCCCCGGGAAAAGTTTAAATGTCGTCGCCGTATCTTTCAATTTATGCGCCTTCGTCAGCGTAATTTGTTCGCCCTTTTTTAGTTTCAACTGTTTGAGCTTGAACACTTTGGGAGCACGCGTTCCGTTAGATTTGACAAAATCAATCGCATAATCGACCAACAACGGTTCATCCGAATGGGCCACAATTTTAACTGAAATTCCCAGCGCCTCCCCCATAACAACACTCGGTGCAATCTTTGATGTTACCGAGATATCTGGGTTTTGCCGATATCCGAG
This sequence comes from Cochlodiniinecator piscidefendens, assembly GCF_011326755.1. Lineage (GTDB taxonomy): Bacteria > Pseudomonadota > Alphaproteobacteria > Rhodobacterales > Rhodobacteraceae > Cochlodiniinecator > Cochlodiniinecator piscidefendens. Next base: position 522,109 of record NZ_JAAOIE010000001.1, read on the forward strand.
CAATTCCAATGCGCCTGCGTGCCCTTGTTTAACCAATGTGCGCAAGGCGTGTCGCGTCATCCAAAGCAATTCGGCCTTAGTTTGCTTTCCATCCTCGCGCCATTTTTTCAAAGTTGAAACCACCAAATCAGGGTCAAACTTTGATATATCATTCAGATGGTTAGAAACTGATCTTGTCACATATCGCGTTTTATCCGCATGTAAAACATCCAACAACGGAAGCGTCTGTTTCGTTGTTAATGTGACCTTACTGGCCCATGGTAACTTTGGTCGCGTTCCCTCCGAAACCAAACGCCTCACGTGATAGTTTTCATCAACCGCCCACGATTGCATGACACTTAGCGTTTCTTCGGTCCACGTGTTAAGAAATGCCCTGATATAGAACTCCATTGAAAACCGCTTGGTAACGGTTTTCAACGATTGCAACGCTCGGCCTTTGTTTGTGCTCAAACCTCGCCGCTCGATATATTCCCCTAACGGGGCGAAGATAAAATCTCCGAAATCATCATCGGTTAAAGTTGGATCTAGTGGTGGAGGTAACGCACGTTCAATCACCGTAACCGCATCTTCGAACCGGTCTGGTAACATGTCTTCTAAGACCGTCGCGATCCAATTAATCCGTTCTTTTAACTCAAGTTCCAAAAGGCGGGACATAACCCGCTCACAAAACTCATCTGCATCAAAATCAGGAGATGCAGATTTGAAAAGATCCGACAAATACCGAACCTTTTCAACATTAAACAGAGCATCCTTTAGGCTAAAACGCTCTTCCATTACAGCGTCGCGTTTACGCCGCCACCATCAAGCAAAATGTTTTGCCCAATGATAAAGCCAGCTTTTGTCGAGCATAAAAACGCACAGGTTGCGCCAAACTCCTCAGCGGTTCCATAACGACCGGCTGGAATGGTGGCACAGCGCTGCTTTTTCGCATCCTCCATTGAAATGCCTTGCGCAGCAGAAACGCCCGAATCCAGCGAAACAGCACGATCCGTTGCGTGAATACCCGGAAGTAGATTGTTAATGGTAACACCTGCGCCAGCCACCTGACGAGAGGTCCCAGCGACATATCCAGTCAGACCGGCCCGTGCGGAATTGGACAAGCCCAACACCGCGATAGGAGCCTTGACCGATTGGCTTGTGATGTTAACCACACGCCCCCAGCCACGATCCATCATTCCGGGAACCAAAGCTTTGATCAGCGCGATGGGTGACAACATATTAGCGTCAATTGCAGATATAAAATCATCTCGATCCCAGTCAGTCCACATACCCGGCGGCGGGCCACCGGCATTATTGACCAGAATATCAACTTCGCCAGCGACTTTCAGAACCCTATTACGTCCCTCTTCCGTTGTAATGTCTGCGGCCACGGCTTCTACTGTAACGCCATATTTATCAGACAGATCTTTTGCTGTTTCGATCAAAGGCCCTTCTGTACGTGCATTAATAACGAGGTTGACGCCTGCCTCTGCCAATGCCTCTGCGCATCCTCGACCAAGTCCCTTTGACGCTGCACAAACCAGTGCGCGCTTTCCCTTAATTCCCAGATCCACAGCATTTCCTCCATAATATTTTGCAGCACTAAGAACCAACCCGTCCGATTCGAAAAGCAATACGCTTAAAAATAGAACATCTTTTACGGACACAATTTATGATTGTTAAATTTTACGTTCTTAAACCCAATTGTAGAAACAACGGAGACACACACATCGTCAAATCGCCTTATTGTCGCCCAACAACGAACAAACGGCAAAGAAATGATCAGCTTAGGTCAAACGCTTTGACCATCCGTTTTTTGAGAACTAGTATGAGTAAAAAAGATAAATTGAGGCAATATATTTCACAGGCAGAAGATCCGTCAGCGCAAACTGGGGATACTGATGCGATGAACTGCCACTTCGTTCGCGACACAACACACGCTGTAAAGGCGCTCCAAACCCTTGCGGTTTACAAGTCTGACTCAATTTTTGTCAGCGATGGGGCTAATTTAGGCGACATTTTAGGCGACGCGAGTGAACTCGTGTTGGATGACATTTACCAATTACGTAAGCACGCCTCTTGCGAACACCTGAGTATTTCACGCACGACATCAGTTGGCGATTATGAAATTTCTCTCTCATCCGAGGTTGGACGCCCTGGTGCTCCGCTTTTCTTGGACTGCGCAGCAACGTTTATGTCGCCAGACGGCACCACATTAAACACCGTGATTTTGGTTGAGCTACACGCTGATCAAACCATCGCAGCAACCTACTTGTTGCCTCTTGCGCCTTTGACAGTCAAAACGGACTATTGTCTCGTTGGGGTTGACCAGGATGATGTACATGATCGTTTTGCGCAACTTTCTTCCGTGAGTTTTACAGGCAATACACACATCACGATGGCAAATGGTGAGCAAAAGCCAGTTCACGAGCTATGTGAAGGCGACCGGGTTCTAACGCGCGATAATGGCCCGCAAAAAATTCGCTGGGTTGGTCAAACGACCCTACGGGCGCATGGCGATCTTGCCCCAGTGGTTATTGAAAAAGGAACGCTCAATAACGAAAACGATCTCACCGTCAGCGCAAATCACCGTTTGTTTATTTACCAACGCGGGGATGCACTGGGCGCAGGGCGCTCAGAAATTGCTGTTCAGGCGCGTAATCTCGTAAATGGGTCGACCGTGTACCGTGCGGAAGGTGGCTTTGTTGAATATTTTCAACTGCTATTTGACGCCCACGAAATCATTTATGCCGAAGGTATCGCAACCGAGAGCATGATGTTAGACACCCGCACGCGCGCAGCAGTTCCTAAGCAAATCGGCGAAATTCTGTCAAAAACAAAACGGACCCGCAGCACAACGACAACATGGGCTGAGCTCGATACCAAAATCCTTCCCGCTGCAAATGCAGTGGATATGCTGCGTAATTCAAGCGCGCGGTAACCTCACTCTCCCCTTTTAACTGTTAGAAGCCCCATCCGGGGCTTTTATTTTGCCCATCGTTTCTTGCTCTTTGACCTGGTCCAACCTATAGAAACTGCATGTTAGATACCGCTTCAAATCGCCCCGCACTCCCTGTTGAAATTGCTCGTCGTCGGACGTTTGCGATTATCTCACACCCGGACGCCGGGAAAACCACATTGACCGAAAAGTTTTTGCTGTTTGGTGGTGCGATTCAAATGGCCGGGCAAGTGCGTGCCAAAGGCGAAGCACGGCGCACACGGTCTGACTTTATGCAAATGGAGAAAGACCGCGGCATTTCCGTTTCCGCCTCTGCCATGTCTTTTGACTTTAAAGAATTTCGTTTTAACCTCGTTGACACTCCCGGCCACTCAGATTTCTCTGAGGATACCTATCGAACGCTCACCGCTGTTGACGCGGCAGTAATGGTAATCGATGGCGCAAAAGGTGTGGAAAGCCAGACACAAAAGCTATTTGAAGTCTGCCGTCTACGTGACCTACCGATCTTAACGTTTTGTAACAAAATGGACCGCGAAAGCCGCGATACATTTGAGATCATCGACGAAATCCAGGAAAACCTCGCCATTGACGTAACCCCTGCGAGTTGGCCCATTGGCGTCGGCCGCGATTTCATGGGTTGCTATGATCTTTTACGCGATCGGTTGGAACTGATGGATCGGGCCGACCGTAATAAAGTCGCGGAAACCATTGAAATAAAAGGGCTTGATGATCCAGCTCTTGCCGAACATGTTCCTGAACATCTATTGGAACAATTCCTTGAAGAGATCGAAATGGCAAAAGAACTGTTGCCGACGCTAGATCCCCAAGCCGTTCTCGAAGGTCACATGACTCCCATTTGGTTTGGATCTGCGATCAATTCATTTGGTGTAAAAGAATTGATGGAAGGTATCGCTAGTTACGGTCCTGAACCACAGCCACAGGCCGCCTCCCCTCGTTCAATTGCCCCGGAGGAAAAAAAGGTCGCAGGGTTTGTCTTCAAAGTTCAGGCCAATATGGATCCAAAACATCGCGACCGCGTTGCATTTGTGCGCCTCGCATCGGGTCACTTCAAACGCGGCATGAAATTGACACACGTGCGAACAAAAAAACCAATGGCGATTTCTAACCCGGTCCTTTTTCTCGCCTCAGATCGCGAACTGGCGGAAGAAGCTTGGGCGGGTGATATCATTGGTATTCCGAACCATGGCCAATTGCGCATCGGTGATACGTTGACCGAAGGCGAAGCCATTCGCGCTACAGGCATCCCATCGTTTGCCCCGGAACTGCTGCAGGGTGTACGCGCGGGCGATCCGATGAAGGCCAAACATTTGGAAAAAGCACTTATGCAATTTGCCGAGGAAGGTGCCGCGAAGGTCTTTAAGCCTATGATCGGCTCTGGGTTTATTGTTGGTGTAGTTGGTGCCCTTCAATTCGAAGTTTTGGCCAGTCGCATTGAAATGGAATATGGCCTTCCGGTGCGCTTTGAAGCATCACAGTTCACCTCTGCGCGTTGGGTGCACGGAGACAAAACTGCGGTTGAAAAATTTGCCGACGCAAATAAACAACATATCGCAACAGACAACGATGGCGACGTTGTTTTTCTAACGCGACTTCAATGGGATATAGACCGGGTTGAGCGCGACTATTCCGACCTTACACTGTCATCCACAAAAGAAATGATGACATAACGCTACAATACAACTCAAGAATAACAATTATCATCAAAATGGAAACAATACGGAAAGCAGCTCATTCAGGGCTGTTTTCTAAGTTAGATTGACCTTTGGCTCAGAATTGAGTAAGGGTACCCCATCGCGCGCACGCGCCTTAATCTAGGCGCAGCCGGGGCATGAGCCCAACTCGTTAATACGGCGCTGATTGCCCGTAAAGCAAAGAAAAGCATGACAAAATTTTCAGACCTGAAGCTTGATCCAAAAGTATTGAAAGCCGTCGAAGCGGCTGGCTACGAATCCCCTACTCCGATTCAGGCGGGTGCAATTCCACCTGCGCTCGAGGGTCAAGATGTTTTGGGCATTGCCCAAACAGGTACAGGTAAAACCGCTAGTTTTACCCTGCCAATGATCACGATGCTGAGCAAAGGCCGCGCACGTGCTCGTATGCCGCGTTCGCTTGTCTTATGCCCGACACGGGAACTCGCTGCACAAGTCGCTGAAAATTTCGACGTCTATGCCAAAAATACCAAGCTGACCAAAGCGCTTCTCATTGGAGGCGTAAGTTTCAAAGAACAAGACGCTCTGATCGATCGTGGTGTTGATGTTCTGATTGCTACACCTGGTCGGTTATTGGATCATTTTGAGCGTGGCAAACTGTTGCTAACAGGCGTTCAAATTATGGTTGTTGACGAAGCAGACCGTATGCTCGACATGGGTTTTATCCCCGATATTGAACGTATTTTTGGACTCACCCCATTTACGCGACAGACCTTATTTTTCTCGGCAACCATGGCGCCGGAAATCGAACGTATCACCAACACGTTCCTTTCTGCCCCAGCTAAGATTGAAGTCGCACGTGCGGCAACCACCTCTGAGAATATCCAGCAGGGTGTTGTCATGTTCAAACCAAGCCGCAAAGACCGCGCGTCTAGTGAAAAACGCAAATTGCTGCGTGCATTGATTGAACAAGAAGGCGAAGGTTGTTCAAACGCTATCATCTTCTGCAATCGTAAAACCGATGTAGATATTTGCGCAAAATCGTTGAACAAATATGGTTACAACGCGTCCCCTATTCACGGCGACCTTGATCAATCTCATCGTATGAAAACGCTGGATGGTTTTCGCGACGGATCTATTCGTTTTCTATGCGCCTCTGATGTGGCTGCGCGCGGGCTTGATATCCCGAACGTAACCCACGTGTTTAACTTTGATGTGCCATCCAATGCCGAGGATTACGTGCACCGCATTGGCCGTACGGGTCGCGCTGGCCGCAAAGGCAAAGCTTTGATGATCTGCGCACCAAATGACGATAAAAACTTCGCCGATGTTGAGCGTTTGGTTCAAATCGAAATTCCACGTATTGAAAACCCAATCAAAGTGGAAAAGCCAGCAAAGACTGAAAAGCCTGCGACAGACGTAAGTGCTGAAAAACCAAAGCGCACACGTACCCGTAAGAAGCCCGAGGCCAAAGCGGATTCGACACCTGCTGTTGTGGAAACTGAAGTGAAACCAGAAACCGCACCTGTGGTCGAAGATACAAAACCTCAGCGCAATGCCAAACAGAACAACAATCGTCGTGATAACGTCGTTGTTGGGATGGGTGATCATCTACCATCCTTCATTGCGATGAGCTTCGAAGAACGTCGCGCCAGCTAAACTGGAGCTACAAGACAACAAAAAAGCGCGCTGAGAATTCAGCGCGCTTTTTTGTTGTTATAAAGAAAACTTAAGATAGTCGGCTGACGATAACCGTGACTTCGGGTTTACGGCCCAATTCATCGCTTGCCGATTTACGTGCCGTGCGGCGCAGTGCATCTTCCAATTTTTCATCATCACGTAGAGTTTTCGCGTTCATGCGATTCACAACTTGGCTTAGATCTTCCTCTAGCACATCGACCAGTGCAGCACCGGAACGTCCCATCTCTGTCAGACCTTTGATTTCGACCCAAGGATCGCCAAGCGGCTCAGGTTCGTCGTCAACAATCAACGTGACAACGATATGCCCGTTCAACGCCATACGAATACGATCACGAACGACGCCATCTAGCGCACCAATTTTTACTGAGCCATCCAAATAGGTGCGTCCAGTTTCAATGTAATCCGCAACCTTTGGCTTTGATCCAGTCAGATCAAGCATTGTCCCATTTACCGCCACGATAGATGCTCGGCCTTTGGCTTCAGCCACTTTGGCGTGCTGACGCAAATGACGATGTTCACCGTGCATCGGGATCACCATTTCAGGATTAAAGATATCATGCGCACGCTCCAACTCTGGGCGGTTTGCATGCCCCGAAACGTGATAGCGACCTGAACTATCATCGACCACATCAACGCCCATTTCTGAATAAGCATTAATAATACTGATCACACCGCGTTCGTTACCGGGGATAGTTTTTGAGCTAAAGAGGAATGTATCGCCCTCTTTCATGCTCAGCCCCAGATATTTACCACGCGCCAATTGGGCAGAGGCTGCACGACGTTCGCCTTGCGACCCTGTCACGATCAGCATGAGGTTTTCGCGCGGCACTTCGCGCGCATCTTCAACTGAAATGGTTGTTGGGAAATCGGGAATAATCCCAACCTTGACCGATGCCTCGATCATGCGGCGCATCGCGCGCCCTAACAAACACACAGAACGACCCGCAGCGCGTCCCGCTTGGGCCAAAGATTGTACGCGCGCAACGTTCGAAGCAAACGTTGTTGCCACGACCATACCCGAGGAGTCCTGGATCAACCCTTTTAGCTCAGGGCCAACGGTAGATTCTGAACGACCCTCGTTTAAAGAAAACACGTTTGTTGAATCGCAAACCAGGGCTTTGACACCCGGTTCAGCAATTTTAGCCCAAAGTTCGGGATCAAACGCCTCACCAACCACGGGGGTTTCATCCAGTTTGAAATCCCCAGTGTGCACAACCCGCCCCGCAGGGCTATCAATCACCAATCCGCCGCTTTCGGGAATAGAATGGCTGACCGGCAAGAATGAAACATCAAACGGACCAGCTTTGACCACCTCGGGGTAAGCAGATACCGTGTGGATCTCATCCTCTGGTGCACCGTGGTCATTCATTTTATGACGTGCGTGATACGCCGTGAAGGCCCGCGCATAAACCGGGGCCTTCAACTTATTCCACAAATGCCCAACCCCACCAACGTGGTCTTCATGAGCATGGGTAATAAAGATCGCCTCAAGCCGATCCGCATTTTCCTCAAGCCAACGCATATCAGGGAAAATCAGATCAACACCAGGTGTTGAATCCATATCAGGGAATGTCACGCCAATATCAACAAGGATCAGGCGCTCTTTGCCTTTGGGGCCATAGCCATACACATAGGCATTCATGCCAATTTCGCCGGCTCCGCCAAGTGGCAGGTAAATTAATCGCGCAGTGCTCATAGTGTGCCCTGGTCCTTATTGTATTTATGGATGACGGTCAGCCCGTGCATCGTCAGGTCATCTTCGAAATGGTCAAACAGCGCATGCCCCTGTTGGAACAACGGCGCAAGACCGCCTGTAGAAATCACTTTCATTGGGCGGCCGTGTTCGGCTTTGATTTGTTGCGTTACACCATTAATCAATCCGACATAACCCCAGAACACACCGGATTGCATGCAAGCCACAGTATTCGTGCCGATCACCTTTTCTGGTTTGGTAATATCAACATGCGGAAGCGCTGCCGCAGCTTGGTGCAACGCCTCGAGGCTAAGGTTCACACCCGGGGAAATAACCCCACCGATATACGCGCCATCGAAATCAGCGACATCAAATGTGGTCGCAGTCCCAAAATCAACAAGGATCAAATCACCACCATATAGGTCGTGCCCTGCAACAGTGTTCACAAGCCGATCAGGCCCCACAGCTGTTCCCTCATCAACGCGGACATCGACAGGCAATAGGCATTCCGGTTTACCCACGACCAGCGGTCGACAATCAAAATACCGATTGCACAGCACCCGCAAATTAAACACCACACGAGGCACGGTTGAAGAAATGATAACTTCGTCGATTTCCACATCAATCTTTTGATGGGTCATCAAAGTGGTCAGCCACACATAATACTGATCAGCAGTGCGTTGCCATTCGGTGGCCGTACGCCAAGTCGCCAAAAATTGTTCCCCATCCCAGATAGAAAACACGGTGTTCGTGTTGCCGCAATCAATCGCAAGTAACATGGGCTTTCCCCTAGAAAAACACTTCCGCGGCCGCGATGCTCTGGCGGCCTGCAGTCGTTTTCAAAACAAGGTTTCCGGCATCATCAATAGTTTCAAATGTACCGACTGTTTCATCTCTCATTGTCCGAGCTGTAATAACGTCGCCCAAACGGGCTGCACGCGCAAGCCAGGCCTCGCGAATAGGGCCAAAGCCATAGGTGACAAATTGATGCTCCCACTGGGCATATGCCGGGGCAAGTAAATCCAAAAAATCCTCTGGTGAAATCCGTGCCCCAGTTTCAGACCCTAAATCGACAGGCCCCACCGCACCTGCCTCGACCTGATCCCGTTTGGGGGCAACTGCGAGGTTCACGCCTATTCCGATACAGAAATAGCTAAGTCCAGATGCATTGCCAGCACTTTCCAGCAAAATTCCGGCAACTTTTCCACCATTAAGCAAAACATCGTTAGGCCATTTTAGCGCAAAGGGTTCGGTTCGTCCCGTAGCCGCAACAAATGCATCCCATAGTGCGAGAGAGGCAACAAAAGATCGCAATGCAACTTGATCAGGTGCCCCAGTTGGGCGCATCACAAGCGTTGCAGTAAAGTTTCCGACGGGGTTGAACCACCCTCTGCCCCGACGTCCACGCCCCTGAGTTTGGACATGGGCCAGAATCCATTCTGGCCCCGCGAGCGTGGGGGCCAGACGTTGGGCTTCGGCGTTGGTGCTATCGACTTCGTTTAGAATGCGACGACCAACGCCCTCAGGCCAGGTAAGATCAGCGAACAAGAGCTTCCGCCGCTTGAACAGCTAGGGCTTCGATTCCAAAGAGGTTAAATGCCCCAAGCACAACAACAGCTGCAGATCCCATCAAGAACACCCAAAGAATTGGGGCTGATGGTTTATCAAGAGCGTCGCCTTCTTCGCCAAAGTACATGAAGTAAACGAGGCGCAAGTAATAGAACGCACCAATAACAGATGCGATCACACCCGCGATTGCCAACCATGTCATGTCTGCTGAAACCGCTGCATTCAAAACATAGAGTTTACCAAAGAAGCCGATAAACGGTGGGACACCCGCAAGGCTGAACAATAAGATGAGCATCGCCAAGGCGCGTTTTGGCTCTGCTTTTGCATATTGGTGTAACGCTGCAATATCAGAGACCGGCTGCCCATCCTTTTCAAGAGACAGGATAAACGCAAATGTTCCGATATTCATGGTCACGTAAATCGCCATGTATACCAACATCGCCTGAACACCGTATTCTGTACCAGCAGCAAGCCCCATCAATGCAAAACCCATGTGGGCAATCGATGAATACGCCATAAGACGTTTGATGTCTTTCTGGCCGATCGCAGCGATGGCGCCCCAGAACATAGAGGCAACTGATAGCAGCGCGATGATCTGCGTCCAATCAGCGGTGCCTGCCCCAAACGCATCATGCAAAACCCGTGCAAACAGGCCCATCGCCGCAACCTTTGGAGCCGTTGCGAAAAACGCGGTAACTGGTGTTGGTGAACCTTCATAAACATCGGGTGTCCACATATGGAACGGTACAGCAGACACTTTGAACGCCAAACCTGTCACAATGAAGACCAAGCCGAACAACAGGCCAATAGACATGTGCCCATGTTCGATTGTTGAGATAATGCCGGAAAATACAGTTGTTCCTGCAAAACCATATGTCAACGACGCACCATACAACAGCAAACCAGATGAAAGCGCACCAAGTACGAAATACTTCAGGCCAGCCTCTGTAGATTTCACGCTATCGCGGCGCAAAGACGCAACAACATATAGCGAAAGCGACTGTAGCTCTAGCCCAACATAAAGCGCCATCAGATCGCCAGCGGATACCATCATCATCATCCCGATAACCGCGAGGGTAATCAAAACAGGATATTCAAAGTGCATCAGTCCGCGTTTTGTCATGTAATCTTGGCTCATCAGCAAGATCGCTGCTGCTGACAAAAGGATTATGACCTTCGCATAACGTGAAAAGGCATCGTCGATAAACGCACCGCCAAAGGCGACATTTGCGTCCCCTCCCGCAGCGCCGATCCAAACCGCGACGCCGACAAACGCTGCCGCCGTAGCCCAAAGCACCGTCGGTGCCAACGCGTCCTTGCGTGTGTAGACCGCAAAGATAAGTGCCCCCATCGCAAAGACCGCAAGCACGATCTCGGGAAGAACTGTGGAGATATCAGAAGAGATCATCGGACCACCTTTAATGTGAGGCTGCTTCGGCTACAGTTTCCATCATAGGAAGTGCAGCCTGATAGTTATGAATAAGCGCTTCGACAGATGGGCCGATCAAATCGGTTACCAACACAGGGTAAACCCCAAGTAGAAGCGTCATGATGATAAGCGGCGCAAAAATCGCTTTTTCGCGTGCGTTCATTTCGGTGATTGACGCAAGCGCCTCTTTTACCAAATCGCCCATTACCACGCGACGATAGAGCCACAGCGCATAGGCCGCGGACAGGATCACGCCGGTCGTTGCGAACATTGCGACCCAAGTATTGACTTGGAAAACACCCATAAGCACAAGGAATTCACCGATAAAGCCCGAAGTCCCCGGCAAACCAACATTCGCCATCGTGAAAAACATGAACACAAGCGCATAGGCCGGCATCCGGTTCACCAATCCACCGTAAGCGTCGATTTCGCGTGTGTGCATCCGGTCATAGATGACCCCAACACATAGGAACAATGCACCAGAGATAAAGCCGTGGCTAATCATCTGGAATATCGCACCATCAATACCCTGTTGGTTCGCAGCAAAAATCCCCATCGTCACATACCCCATGTGGGCAACAGAGGAATAAGCGATCAGTTTTTTCATGTCCGTTTGAACAAGTGCAACCAAAGAGGTGTAGATGATCGCAATCGCAGACATCCAGAACACCAGCGGTGCAAATAGATCAGATGCGACCGGGAACATTGGCAATGAGAAGCGCAGGAAACCATAGCCCCCCATTTTCAACAAAACAGCCGCCAGAATGACCGAACCCGCAGTTGGCGCCTGAACGTGTGCGTCTGGCAACCAGGTGTGTACCGGCCACATCGGCATTTTGACCGCGAAGGAGGCAAAGAAAGCCAGCCAGAGCAGCGACTGCAAACCACCGACAATCTGATACCCCATCAAAGACATAGTTTCAGATCCGAATTGATGTGACAGCAGGCTAATGTCGCAACCACCAATACAGCTTGTTCCGGCGTCGAGATACATCGTCACCATCGCAACAAGCATCAAAACAGAACCGATGAAAGTATAGAGGAAGAATTTGAATGCAGCGTAGATGCGGTTTTGCCCGCCCCAAATCCCGATAATCAGGAACATGGGGATCAGGCCTGCCTCAAAGAACAGATAGAACAACACAAGATCAAGAGCGCAGAACACACCGATCATTAAGGTTTCCAAAACCAACAATGCGATCATGTATTCTTTGACGCGCGTCTCAATCTTCCAGCAAGACAAGATAACCAACGGCATTAAGAACGTGGTCAGCATCACAAACAAAACGCTGATCCCATCAACGCCCATGCGGTAACTTAACCCCATAATCCAGTCGCGTTCCTCAACAAATTGGAACCCGGTGTTTTCAGGATCAAATCCAGACAGGATAAACAGGGACATCAAAAACGTCGCTGTGGTCGCCAACAGTGCTACCCACTTCGCGTTGTTCTGATCAGATTTTTCGTTCCCGCGAAGGAAAACAGCAAGAATAGACGCCGCAACGAGCGGAATAAAAGTGACGATGGAAAGAAGGATATCCATGCTATTCAGCCCCTCCGCTGAGTGACATCCATGTGATAAGGACAACAATCCCGATCACCATGGCAAATGCATAGTGGAATAAATAGCCAGACTGCGCCCGACCCGCGAGGCGTGTAAAAAACGGGATAATCCCCATTGCTACGCCATTGATAGAACCGTCGATAATAGCTGTATCGCCTTTTTTCCATAAGAAGCGGCCCAACGCTTTGGCTCCGCGTACAAAGACAAAGTCATAAAGTTCGTCAAAGTACCATTTGTTGTAGATGAAGTTATAGGCAGGTGCCTGAGATTTGGCCAAACGCCCCGGCAGAGATGGGTTCACGATATAGAACCAATATGCCGTGATGAAACCAATCAGCATCGCAACGAACGGAGAAACCTTTACCCAATTTGGCGCGTGGTGCGCATTATCAAGAGTATGGTTGTCCGGGTGCATGAAGATAGCGCCAACTGGCGCACCTTCATGCCCATCGCCGTGACCTGCATCGGCCACAACCGCTTCGCCATGGGCATCCGTCGCGTCGTCGCCATGTCCAGTTTCCGCTTCGCCGTGGCCCGTGTCGTCACCGTGTCCGGTATCTTCGCCATGTCCAGCATCCGCAGCAACTTCGTGTTGTGGAATACCAAAGAAGTCGTTGACCTGTTCGTGCGTTCCAAAGAATGAGCTAAACCAAAGCATACCTGAGAACACCGCACCGAGCGAAAGAACACCAAGTGGGATTAGCATAACCATCGGGCTTTCGTGTGCATGATCATGGGTATGTGCATCACCGCGGGCTTTGCCGTAGAAAGTCATGAACATCAAACGCCAGCTGTAGAAAGACGTCATCAGAGCCGCAATAACCAGCATCCAGAAGGCGTAGTTTCCTACTGCAGAATGTGCACCCCACGCGCTTTCGATGATTGCGTCCTTAGACAAGAACCCAGCAAAACCAATCGTCGTCAGCGGAATACCGACACCGGTAATCGCCAATGTACCAATCATCATCATTGCAAAGGTGAATGGGATTTTCTTCCGCAGACCACCGTAATTCCGCATATCTTGTTCGTGGTGCATTGCGTGAATGACAGACCCCGCCCCCAAGAACAACATCGCCTTAAAGAACGCGTGTGTCAGAAGATGGAACATCGCGGCGGAATAAACGCCAACACCCGCAGCAACGAACATATAGCCAAGCTGCGAACAGGTTGAATAAGCAATCACGCGCTTGATGTCGTTTTGCACCAAGCCAACAGTCGCCGCGAAAAACGCAGTGGTCGCGCCAACAACAACGATAAACGCGGTTGCGCCCGGTGCGTATTCCATCAACGGTGACATACGACACACAAGGAAAACGCCTGCGGTAACCATGGTCGCCGCGTGGATCAATGCCGAAACTGGTGTCGGGCCCTCCATCGCGTCTGGCAACCAAGTGTGCAGGAACAACTGCGCTGATTTACCCATTGCGCCGATGAACAAAAGGAAAGCCAGCAAGTTCGCCGCGTTCCATTCAGTCCAGAGGAAGCTGATGTTGCTTTCGGCCAAATGAGGTGCCGCAGCAAACACTTGTTCGAAATTGATGCTGTCGGTCATGTAGAACAGACCAAAGATACCAAGCGCAAAACCAAAGTCACCAACACGGTTCACAACGAACGCTTTCATCGCGGCAGCATTGGCGGTTGGTTTACGGTAATAAAAACCGATCAACAGATAAGACGCGATACCCACACCTTCCCAGCCAAAGAACATCTGAACAAGGTTATCAGAAGTCACCAGCATCAGCATAGTAAAGGTAAAGAATGACAGATACGCGAAAAAGCGTGGCTTGTAGCTTTCGCCTTCTTTCCACTGCGGGTCTTTATCCATGTAGCCAAAGGAATAAAGGTGCACGAGGCTCGATACCGTGGTGACAACAATCAACATGGTTGCAGTCAGACGGTCTAAACGAATAGCCCAACTGGTGTCGAGGCTCCCGGATTGGATCCAGGTCGCGATTTCGATAATGCGGGTTTCCCCGTCAAATCCTAGAAACACGATCCAGCTGAGGGCAGCGGCCAAAAACAAAAGCGCGGTCGTCAAAACCATCGCCCCCGTTTCGCCGATCACCCGCCAGCCAAACCCGGCCAGGAGCGCACCAACAAGCGGTGCAAAGAGAATAGTGGTTTCCATGCTCGCTTACCCTTTCATCACGTTGACATCTTCAACCGCGATAGTGCCGCGGTTACGGAAGAAGCAAACGAGGATTGCTAGCCCGATGGCGGCTTCTGCGGCCGCTACGGTAAGTACAAATAATGTGAAGACTTGCCCAACGAGATCGCCCAAGAAGCTTGAAAAAGCCACAAGGTTGATATTGACGCTCAACAGCATCAACTCGATCGACATCAATATGACAATCACGTTTTTGCGGTTCAGGAAGAGCCCGAAAATCCCGATGACGAACAGCGCCGCTGCCACCGTCAGGTAATGTTCCAATCCGATCATTTCTCTCTCAGTCCTTGTCTCTCGTCTCGTCTTTTTCGTTCTTTTTCCGGTAGTATCTGGCCGCGAGGCCAAAACCGATCATCGCCATTCCGATGATCAGCCAGGCGTTCAAAGGCCCTGTCCCGGTTTTACGTCGATAATTTCCATAGCCTTGGCGGGGTCACGATGCATCTGAGCAACCACGTTTTGGCGTTTTACATCTGGGCGATGGCGCAACGTTAGAACAATCGCACCAATCATCGCCACCAACAGGATCAGACCTGAGGCTTGGAACAAATAGATGTAATCGTCATAAATCAAATTGCCGAGCGCGCGCGTGTTTTGCACGTCCTCAATAGCCGGTGCGACAGCCGCACGTAGGTCAGTCGCCCCATCTGCAAATTCCCAAACGCCCAAAACCATTGTCAGCTGCATCAACAATACGACACCGATCAATCCAGCAATAGGCACGTACTTTGCCATCTCACCTTTGAGTTCGGCAAAATCAACATCCAGCATCATCACCACAAAGAGGAACAACACCGCAACCGCGCCGACATAGACGATCACCAGCAGCATTGCCACAAATTCAGCCCCCAGCAGCACGAACAAACCTGCCGAGCTTAGGAAAGATAGGATCAACCACAGCACGGAATGCACTGGGTTTTTGGACACGACCACAAACAGGCCGGATGTCACCACCGTAATGGCAAATACGTAAAACGCGAAAGCAGCAACTGTCATTCGCTCTTCTCCTCATGGTCCTCAAAAACGCCTTCTGCGATATCCAGCGCTTTTGTTGCGGCGGGTAGACCGCCAAACATCGTCATTTGGTGGATCACTTCGGCGATCTCACGCTTGGTCGCACCCGCCTCTAGCGCGTGCTTTATGCTTAGTTTCATCTGGCTTTCCACCACCGAACCGGTGACGGTTAAACCAGCGATAATCACCAAGAGCCGGGTTTTACTGTCCAGCCCTTCGCGATTGAAGGTATTTCCAAACGCCATATCCAAGAAATTCTTAGACATCGTTGGCATAAGATCCTCAAAACCCTTTGGCTGGAATTTCTCCAACTCAGGCGCGAAGGTCCGGGCCATATCTTGGCCCTGTTCCATCATCGTCTGAAAGAGTTTTGAAAAATCCGTCATCTGTACGGCGCATCCAACTCAAGATTGCGGGCAATTTCTGCTTCCCAACGGGCACCATTATCCAAGAGCTTTTCTTTATCGTAGAATAGCTCTTCGCGGGTTTCGGTGGCAAATTCGAAATTCGGACCCTCAACAACCGCATCCACCGGGCAGGCTTCTTGGCAGAAACCACAGTAAATGCATTTGGTCATGTCGATATCGTAACGCGTCGTGCGGCGTGATCCATCTTCGCGAGGTTCCGCATCAATGGTGATCGCCTGTGCAGGGCAAATCGCTTCGCACAGCTTGCATGCGATGCAACGTTCTTCGCCATTTGGATAGCGCCGCAACGCATGTTCTCCACGAAAACGGGGGCTTAGCGGGCCTTTTTCATGTGGGTAGTTTAACGTGGCCTTTGGCGCAAAGAAATAACGCAGCCCCAGTTGAAACCCTTTGGCAAAATCAGCCAGAAAAAAGTACTTGATCGAACGTGTATAATCAAAAGCCATGATTAACCCTCCACTTCTTCTGACATTTGCTGTGAAATTTCACCGCGGAAATATGCACCACCAAAGGCGTCTGTTTCTTTATCGTAAAACGCTAGGAACGAAACGATCACAACCCAAAGCAGTGACAATGGCAGGAAGACTTTCCAACCGATACGCATCAATTGGTCATAGCGGTAGCGCGGTGTAATCGCCTTCACCATTGCAAAGATGAAGAAGAAGAACGCCATTTTACCGACCATCCACAGAACGCCGTCAGGCAACCCCGGAATAGGTGACAACCAACCGCCAAAGAACAGCAAAGTGGTCAAAGCGCACATGAGGAAGATCGCGATGTATTCCCCAGCCATAAACAACAGGAATGGCGTTGATGAATATTCAACTTGATAACCAGCAACCAGTTCAGATTCTGCTTCAGGCAAATCGAACGGTGGGCGGTTTGTTTCCGCCAGAGCAGAAATAAAGAACAAGAACACCATTGGGAAATGCGGCAACCAATACCAGCTAAAGAAGCCGTAATCGCCATCTTGCGCGCGAACGATATCGCCAAAATTCAGTGATCCAGTTGAAATGATAATCCCGATGATGATCAATCCGATGGAGACCTCATAAGAAATCATCTGTGCCGCGGAACGCAAAGACCCCAGGAACGGGTATTTTGAGTTCGACGCCCAACCGCCCATGATCACGCCGTAAACTTCCAAGGAAGACACAGCAAAAACATAAAGGATTGCAACGTTGATATCTGATAGAACCCAACCGTCGTTAAATGGGATCACCGCCCAAGCGATCATCGCCAGAACAAAAGACGTAATCGGCGCAAGGAAAAATACCGGTTTATCGGCCCCTGCGGGCACGACGACCTCTTTCACAACGTATTTCAAAGCGTCCGCCACCGATTGCAGCAGGCCAAAGACCCCCACAACGTTCGGACCACGACGCATTTGGACAGCTGCCCAGATTTTACGGTCGCCATATACAAGGAACAACAACGAGATCATAACAAAGGCAACAACCGCGAGGCTTTGCGCTACGATCAGGATAAATGTCCCGAGGGGGGTGGAAAGAAATTCTGCCATAGGTCCTACACCGTCGGTATTCTTGTTTCCACGCAATGTGCAACAATGACTTCAGCGTCAATTGTAGCAGATCCACGTGGTAGCGCCGACGAGATGGTATAAACAGCATCCCCCCGCCAAACGCCAGCCTCTATTCCTACATTCGTACGCACATGACGCGCAAATCCGTAACCACGGATCAACGTGTACTGTGCTGCCGCACAAGCGGCATAATCCACGACATCTTGATTGTCGCGGGCGCCTTTCATAGCGACCTGAAATCCAACCAGATCACCTTGCAAAAGCTGCGTTTCGATCCCCAAATATTCCGGGGAAAACGCGGATTGTTCCGCCCGATCAACGGGCTCACATGCTGACAACCCGCCCAAAAGGACGATCCCGGCTGTGATTTTATGGAACAGGTTCAATTTCATTATTCAGCCGCCATCGGCGCAGATGCGCGCGCCTTTGCATTTGCAGAAAGTTCCGCCATCAGCTGAGACGCCCGCGTGATTGGGTTGGTCAGATAGAAATCAGCGACCGCATTGCGGAAATCAGCTTTGCCCAAATCGCGAAGTCCCACAGGAACCCACTCATTTTCAGCAACCTGATCGACGCCCGCCAATTGAGGAGCTGCTTCAATCAAAGCCGTACGCAACTGAGCCAATGAATCATATGGCAATGTTGCATCAAGTTCCGCAGACAGCGCCCGCAAAATCGCCCAGTTTTCTTTGGCTTCGCCCGGTGCAAATGCCGCACGCATGGCCAATTGTGGGCGGCCCTCGGTGTTTACAAACAGGCCTTGCTCTTCGGTATAGGCCGCGCCCGGCAGGATCACATCCGCACGATGCGCGCCGCGATCGCCGTGAGACCCTTGATAGATCACAAAAGCACCAGCCGCGATTTCAACTTCGTCAGCACCTAGATTGTAGACAACTTCAGCACTGTCCAACGCTGCGGTCAAACCGCCCTCAGTCGTTGCATTGATGTCCATCGCGCCAACACGGCTCGCTGCGGTATGGAGAACCAAGAATTTAGATTCTGTTGCCTCAGCAAACTTCATTGCGTGGGCCAATACAGCCTCGCCGTCAGCTTCGTTCAGCGCACCTTGGCCAACGATCACAATAGTGTCTTTGCCGATTGCGTCTGCGCCGGGGTTATCCGCGATCTTTTTCAGATCATCGCGGCCCGTGCCTAAGTGGAAATATTCATAGGTTAGATCAGCGGCTTCACCCACAACACCAACTTTGGCACCCGCGAGCCAGGCTTTGCGGATACGTGCATTCAGTACAGGTGCCTCAACACGTGGATTGGTACCGATCAACATAATCGCTTGGGCGGTATCAATATCCTCAATGGATGCAGTGCCTACGTAACCGGATCGGTTTCCAGCTGGAAGTTTACTGTTATCCGTGCGGCATTCAACAGAACCGCCAAGCCCCTCAACCAAACCTTTCAAAGCAAACGCAGCCTCAACCGGGGCAAGATCCCCGATCAATCCGGTTACTTTTTTGCCTTTCATTGCATTTGCAGCAACGCCAAGCGCTTCGCCCCAATTAGATGGGCGCAACTTGCCGTTTTCACGCACATACGGGCGATCAAGACGTTGACGACGCAGACCATCCCAAACAAAACGGGTTTTGTCTGAAATCCATTCTTCGTTCACGCCGTCATTGTTACGTGGCATGATGCGTTTTACTTCACGGCCTTTGGTATCCACCCGGATGTTTGACCCAAGCGCATCCATCACGTCGATGGTTTCCGTTTTGGTCAATTCCCAAGGGCGCGCTGTAAACGCATAAGGTTTAGAGGTCAGCGCACCAACGGGACACAAATCAATGATGTTCCCCTGAAGGTTGCTATCCAATGTTTCGTTCAGATAGCTCGCGATTTCTGCATCTTCACCGCGGCCCGTTTGACCCATCTGGGTGATACCAGCGATTTCCGTTGTGAAACGTACACAACGCGTACAGGAAATACAGCGTGTCATCGTTGTTGAGACAAGCGGTCCTAAATCGAGATCGTCCACCGCACGCTTTGGCTCTTTGAAGCGGGTATCAGAAATACCATAGGCCATCGCCTGATCCTGAAGATCACATTCGCCACCTTGGTCACAAATCGGGCAATCCAGCGGGTGATTGATGAGCATAAACTCCATCACACCTTCGCGGGCCTTTTTCACCATTGGCGAATTAGTCTTAACAACTGGCGGCTGACCTTCTGGACCCGGGCGCAAATCTTTGACCTGCATCGCACAAGATGCGGCGGGCTTTGGCGGGCCGCCTACAACTTCAACCAGACACATGCGGCAGTTGCCAGCGATGGTCAGGCGTTCATGGTAACAAAAACGTGGGATTTCCACACCGGCCTCTTCGCAGGCCTGAATGAGGGTCATCGCCGGATCGACTTCGACCTCTTGGTCGTCAATGATGATTTTGCGTAGATCACTCATGTTTCATTCCGCTCTCAGTAAAACGCCAATTTGGGTGGCACGCGCAATATGATCGCGGCCAACGGCGCAGTAGCTTTCTTCATCGCCTGTCACTGCTCCTTCGGAAGCAAGCCAAGCATCCGCCCGCGCACGCAGCCGGGCTTCTTCATCTTCGTCGTCGACGTAGGCTTCGATTTCAGCGTGTTCAAAACCAGCATTCGATGCCATGTTGTAAAGCGACCGCAAATATAACAATCCGCGAATTTTGCGCACGCTGATTGTCGTACAAGTATCGTCAATGGTTTCGACGATGCCAGCGGTGATCAACCCATTGGTGACACCGTCCACATCGGCGATCCCTTCACCCCATGCTTGGGATGATAAACAGGTCGCTGCAACCATAGATATGATGCGAGTTCTCATCATCATTCAGCCGCCAGCGCCGCAGAAACGCGGCCCGTCTTTTTAGCCTTAATCCGATCTTCGATCTCTTCACGGAAGTGACGCACAAGCCCTTGAATTGGCCAAGCAGCCGCATCACCAAGCGCACAAATGGTGTGGCCTTCGACCTGTTTGGTCACAGACAACAGCATATCGATTTCTTCGATTTCAGCGTCACCGGTAACCAGACGATCCATCACGCGCATCATCCAGCCTGTGCCTTCACGACACGGCGTACACTGACCACAGCTTTCGTGTTTATAGAACTTTGAAAGACGCCAGATCGCTTTGATCACATCGGTGGACTGATCCATGACAATCACCGCAGCAGTCCCTAAACCAGAACGCTGTTCGCGCAGCCAATCAAAATCCATGATCGCATCTTCGCAGATATCTTTGGGCAGCATCGGCACTGATGACCCGCCAGGAATAACCGCTTTCAGATTGTCCCAACCGCCGCGAATACCACCACAATGGCGGTCCAGCAGTTCCCGCAGTGGAATAGACATCTCTTCTTCAACAACACATGGGTTGTTCACGTGGCCGGAAATCCCGAACAGTTTCGTACCCGCGTTATTCGGGCGACCGAACGAACTGAACCAATCAGGACCGCGACGCAAAATCGTTGGCACAACCGCAATCGATTCAACATTGTTCACAGTCGTTGGGCAGCCATAAAGGCCAGCACCTGCCGGGAATGGTGGCTTCATCCGCGGCATGCCTTTTTTACCTTCAAGGCTTTCGAGCAATGCAGTTTCTTCACCGCAAATATAGGCCCCTGCCCCGTGGTGCAGATATAGGTCAAAATCCCAACCAGATTTGCAGGCGTTTTTGCCCAACAGACCCGCGTCATAACATTCATCAATCGCCGCTTGCAGCGCTTCGCGTTCGCGAATGAATTCGCCGCGAATATAGATGTAGCACGCATGCGCACCCATCGCGAAGGAGGCGAGCAGAGCCCCTTCGATCAAGGTATGCGGGTCGTGTCGCATAATTTCGCGGTCTTTGCATGTACCCGGTTCGGATTCATCTGCATTGATCACGAGATAGGCAGGACGCCCATCGGTTTCTTTTGGCATAAAGGACCATTTCAGCCCGGTCGGGAAACCCGCGCCGCCACGGCCCCGAAGACCAGAGGCTTTGGCTTGATCCACAATCCAGTCGCGGCCGTTCTTAATGAACTCGGCTGTTCTGTCCCAATGTCCACGTTTGCGCGCACCCGCAAGGCTACGATCGTGCATACCGTAGAGATTGGTAAAGATCCGGTCTTGATCCTTCAGCATCTCGTCTTCCTTCATTCACCCGGCCAAGGCCCGGTCTTCTCTTAACTGTCCCGGCGCTTGCGCCAGATTTGATACGTAACAACCAAGGCCCAGAAAAATCCGGCAATGGCTGCGAGATCCGCGAGAAACACATATTTGGGATCAAGCCCCAGTTTCCCGCCAACCCATTGTGCGCCCATCCAGAACAGCATCGTTCCGGCGATGACAAAAGACACCAACCGCGCCTGCCGCGCGAGAGCCTTTTCGTCATCTGGGCTGCGTGTCATTTAAACCTCTTGGTTTGGTTCAGAAAACACGCCCTATTTTCGTCGTCACGTTCCACACGAACACGAATAGGCGTTGATTGAGGCCCTGCGAGAGAACTCGCAATGTTTGACGCTGCCTCTTTCAAAGTATTCAGAAGGTCTTGCAGTGTTGCGTTCATCATTCCAAACATCCTATTGCTACCGCGTTTAATAAACGCCGCCTTTATCTACTTTTTTCGAAAACGCTGTCTCGCCGCCTTCGGCCAATTGTTTGGCCTGTTCGACCCAACCATCACGTTCGATCCGACCTTTGAAAGACAGACGTGCATCAACCCAAGCAATTTCTGCAGGGCCCCATGCCGCAACTTGATCAAAGTGGAAGAAGCCAAGTTCGTTCAGCACGCCCTCAAGTTTAGGACCAACGCCTTTGAGCTTTTTCAAATCATCTGCGCCACCATCACGCGCGGCGGTGAGTGTCTCTGGTGCAGCTTCGGCAACATCTCCTGCATCCTCTGTAGGCTCTGCCTTTGGCGCAGAAGCAGCAGCTTTCTTAGGTGCTGCTTTCTTTGCAGCAGGCTTTTTCGTTGCCTTAGGTTCTTCGGATTTTGCGGTCAACCATGGTGTCAACAAAGGCACTTCGGTTCCGTCAATACGTTTCACAGTATCGCCCAAATCCACAGCAAGCTGCGCAGATGCGTTGTATTGCGCACGGCCGCTTTCGAATTCGGTCAATGACGTTAGACCGGATAGAGGTTCCGCCGCATAACGACCATTCTGAGGACCCGGAACAGGAACTTGGCCCGCTGCCAATTCGTCAATGATTTCGGAAAAACGCTCAGCCGTCAGATCTTCATAGAAATCTTTGCCGATCTGCGCCATCGGGGCATTTGTACACGCGCCTAGGCATTCAACTTCTTCCCAGCTGAATTTACCGTCTTCTGACAACATATGTGGCTTAGGCGCGATTTTTTCTTTGCAAACTGCGACCAAATCTTCGGCACCGCAAATCATGCAGGACGTCGTGCCGCAAATCTGAAAGTTTGCCACAGACCCAACAGGCTGCATCTGGAACATGAAATAAAACGACGTTACCTCTAGCACGCGAATTTGCGCCATGTCGAGCATTTTTGCGATCACTTCAATCGCAGCGCGGGAAATCCAGCCTTCTTGTTCCTGCGCACGCCACAATAGCGGAATCACAGCAGAAGCCTGACGTCCCTCAGGATACTTAGAAATCTGACCTTCAGCCCAAGCAAGATTTGCAGGGGTGAATTCAAAACTTTCGGGTTGGGTATGGTGCAAACGGCGCAACATTAGCGGTCAATCTCCCCAAAGACGACATCCATCGTCCCGATAATCGCGGCCACATCGGCCAATTGGTGTCCAGTCGCGACAAAATCCATCGCTTGCAGGTGCAAAAAGCCCGGCGCGCGAATTTTGCTGCGGTACGGTTTATTCGTGCCATCCGCCACAAGGTAGACGCCAAATTCTCCCTTAGGAGCCTCAACTGCAGCGTAAATTTCGCCAGCAGGCACGTGGAAACCTTCGGTATAAAGTTTAAAGTGGTGGATCAGGCTTTCCATTGAGGTCTTCATATCACCGCGTTTTGGCGGGGTAATCTTACCTCGGGACATAACGTCACCTGTTGCTTCACGAAGTTTAACAATGGCTTGGCGGATGATCTTCAGGCTTTCACTCATTTCCTGCATCCGGCACAAATAGCGATCATAGCAATCACCGTTTTTGCCCACAGGAATTTGAAAATCAAATTCATCGTAGCATTCATAAGGTTGGCTGCGGCGCAAATCCCACGCCATGCCGGACCCGCGTACCATCACGCCTGAGAAACCCCAGTCCAAAGCATCCTGTTCGGTGATGATGCCAATATCAACGTTACGCTGCTTGAAAATCCGGTTCTCGGTCAACAACTCATCGATGTCTTTCAACATCTTCGGGAAATCGATAGCCCATTCTTCGATGTCATCGATCAACTCATCCGGCAGGTCCTGATGCACCCCACCCGGACGGAAATAGTTGGCGTGTAGGCGTGCACCGCAGGCACGTTCATAAAACACCATCAGCTTTTCACGTTCCTCAAAGCCCCACAGCGGCGGCGTCAGCGCGCCAACGTCCATCGCCTGTGTGGTGACGTTCAGGATGTGATTCAAGATACGGCCAATTTCGCAAAACAATACCCGGATCAGCGATGCGCGACGCGGAACAACAGTTCCGGTCAGCTTTTCAATCGCCAAGCACCAAGCATGTTCTTGGTTCATCGGGGCCACGTAATCCAACCGGTCAAAATACGGCAGGTTTTGCAGATAAGTGCGGCTTTCCATCAATTTTTCGGTACCGCGGTGTAAAAGCCCAATGTGAGGATCACACCGTTCTACGATCTCGCCGTCCAGCTCAAGCACCAAACGCAACACGCCGTGCGCAGCCGGGTGCTGAGGTCCGAAGTTGATGTTAAAGTTCCTGATTTTCTGCTCACCCGTTTGGGCGTCATCAAATTTGGTGCCATCCATCAGTTCTACACCCTTACCATATTCTGTTTCCATGCATCGGGTAGATCACCAAAGCGATCTTCCACAAACGCGTATTGCGGGGCCAGCAGGCGCTGAAAAGCACCGCGAGTTTCATCGTCTATCTTCTGTGGTGCACCTGAATGCACCTTATTTTTGTAATCGCCGGAAAAATGGGAAATCCCCAGAAATGCGCAAAGCTTTGCTATGCTTTCATCCGAGAAAAGGTTTTCAAAAAAACCAACCCAAAGCTTATCCCGACCAATCCCGGCATCAAGCCGGGAAAATGTGTCTGCGTAACCTGAGCGCAACAACGGTTCTGTTTTTTCGCCAGACAAAATCCGTGCAACCAACTTTGCAGGCAGTCCGTGCGCCGTGCGTCCAGCATCCATTTTGACGTTCGACCACAACCGTTCAACCGGATCACGCAACAGGTACACAAAACGCGTCATAGGCGTTAAATTTGCCATCAAACGCAACACGGCTGGCGGTAGCAGCGCATAAGACGGGCTGATATCCGCAGTGAGCGCACGGTTTTCGCCGACGTGTTCCATGAACCGCGTATATTTCATCGGATCATTACCAGCATCGTTGATCACGGTTTCCCATTCGTTCAGCAAACGCTCACGCCGCACAAAATGCCACTTACGATCGGCACCATGCACAGCTTTGCGTTCTGCTAACCGCAAACGTGCTGCATTCAAACGGTCTGCAGCACCAGAAAAGTTTTGCGCATTCAGCATGTGAAAATAATGCAATTCTTTCAGGGCCGGCAAACGGCACTCAGGATGTGACGCAAGATAACGGTAGAGCCAACTGGTCCCCGCTTTCGTTGCGCCTATTCCATACATGAGCGTCGTTTGCTCCATGAATTACCCTTTAGCCTCAGACTTTTCATCACCCGGAAGAATGTATTCGGCACCCTCCCATGGGCTCATGAAATCAAACTGACGATATTCCTGCACCAAGCTTACGGGTTCATACACAACACGCTTTTGCGCTTCGTCATAACGAACCTCGGTATAACCTGTTGTTGGAAAATCTTTGCGAAGCGGATGGCCACGAAACCCATAGTCCGTCAGAATACGACGGAGATCAGGGTGACCTTTGAACATGATACCAAACATGTCGAAAACTTCGCGTTCAAACCAGTTCGAAGCTGGATAAACATCAACGATCGACGGCACCATTTCATCATCACGCACACCAGCCCGTACGCGAATACGATGGTTTTGGTACATAGATAGAAAATGATAAACAACATCGTAGCGTTTTTCACGAGTTGGATAATCAACCGCGGTCAAGTCAACCATTGTTGAAAACCGACAGGTCGCATCAACCTTCAAAAACTCAACAAAGGACACCAAAGCCGTTGGCGTCACTTCGACGGTTAATTCACCATTCGCCACGGACGTGGACAAAACAGCGTCGGATTGCTTCGCCTCGATATAGGCGCCCAGTTCTTGCAATGCGTCAGACATGGTCTTCCTTACCTTGCGATGGTGCCAGTACGGCGGATTTTGCGTTGCAGCTGCAACAGGCCATAAAGCAGTGCTTCAGCAGATGGAGGACACCCAGGAACGTAAACATCCACAGGAACAATCCGGTCACATCCGCGCACCACAGAATAACTGTAGTGATAATACCCACCACCGTTCGCACAGGACCCCATCGACAGAACATAGCGCGGTTCTGGCATCTGGTCGTAAACTTTGCGCAGCGCTGGGGCCATTTTATTGGTCAGCGTGCCCGCAACGATCATCAAATCTGACTGACGGGGGGATGCACGTGGCGCAGTACCAAACCGCTCCATGTCGTAGCGTGGCATCGCGGTATGCATCATTTCAACCGCGCAGCATGCCAGACCAAAGGTCATCCAATGCAACGATCCAGTCCGGGCCCAGTTGATCATATCTTCGGTAGAAGTCAGCAGAAAACCTTTATCCTGCAACTCTTGGTTCAAGGCCTGGGTCGCGACTTCTTTGTCGCCGCCAGCTGTATTTGCGCCGGTCATCACTCCCATTCGAGTGCCCCTTTCTTCCATTCGTAGGCAAAGCCAATGGTCAGAACAGCGAGGAACACCATCATGGACCAGAACCCAACGAGGTTCAGATCACCAAAGGCCACAGCCCAAGGGAACAAAAATGCAATCTCAAGATCGAAGATGATGAAAAGGATCGCTACCAGATAGAATCGGGAATCAAATTTCATCCGTGCGTCATCGAATGCATTGAAACCGCATTCATAGGCACTTACTTTCTCAGGATCGGGATTACGAACTGCGAGGACAACAGCCGCAAGGATCAATACGATCCCTAATGCAACAGCGATGCCCAGAAAAATGAGGATCGGGAGATACTCTCTCAAAAGGTCTTCCACGTGTGGCTCCTTGGGGTGGCGTTCTATGCGCTTGCCTTAGCTTAGATCGGTTTAAACCCGCCGCTCGCCGGGGTCAACCAAATGGGCGGGGATAAAATGCGTCAGACACAGTGGAAATCGACAATGTGGTACATCAGGCACAAGAAAAAACTCCGGTTACAGCAATAACCCTGTGCTAATTGCGAAAGGTTTCAGAATCAAAAAGGCGCAAATCTTTTTGCGCCTTTTTTTCAATGCCGTTAACCAACTAAATCAGTCAACTTTCCAATCCGGTTTTCGTTTGTCAAAAAACGCGCTGATGCCTTCGGCTGATTCCGAGTTATCCCAACAGGCTGCCAGTTCCGCGACAGTGTGATCAATCATCTGATCGTCTATTCGCGGCCCCAACGCCCGCGCTAAAGCTTTCGCCCGCCCGACAGCCTCCGGTGCCACGGAAAGATACGGAAGAACTTCGGCCTCAATAGCGGCATCCAGATCATCCACTGCGACCACTTTAGAGAGCAAATCCAACGACACGGCCTCATCCGCATCAAATATCCGCGCAGACATAAAGACTCGGCGCGCTTTGGCCTCACCCATTCGGGCGATCACATACGGCCCGATCGTCGCAGGAATCAAACCAAGCCGCGTTTCCGTAAGGCCAAATTTCGCCCCCTGCACGCATATGGCCACGTCACAGACAGACATCAAGCCAACACCACCGCCAAAGGCCTGCCCCTGCACGCGCCCAATCAGTGGCTTTGGCATCGTATTCATCGCCTGTAACATCTCAGCCAATTTGCGCGCCTTTTTCATGCGTTCTTCGGGATTTGCCTCAACCTGATCTAGCATCCACTTCAGATCGCCACCCGCGCAGAAACTTTTCCCAGCCCCGGTCAACACCACAACCCGCACGGTTTTATCGCTCCCTAACACTTGGGCAGCATCGGTTAACTCGATCAGCATTTCTTCTGAAAGCGCGTTGTGCTTTTCAGGTCTTGATAAAGTCAGCGTCACCACCCCGCGCGCGTCGCGGTCCAACTTAAGTGTGTTATACATCAGATGTCCTTTGCCTTAGGCGCTGCGCATTCCGCGCGCCATTTCCGCTGCGCGGTTCACAACGGTCATATCTAATCCGGTGCTATAACCAAGCCGCTCAACATGCGCTGCGACCTCTTCCGTGGCGACATTTCCCGCCGCACCCGGTGCATAGGGGCAGCCCCCTAGACCACCAACAGCGGCATCAAAGACTCTAAGCCCTAACGCCAAAGACGCATCAATATTATCAAGCGCACGCCCCGCCGTATCATGATAATGCCCAGCCAAGCGATGCGCCGGGATTTCTTTCAGAACTGCAATCAACATCTTTGAAATGCTGTCAGGGGTACCCTGCCCCAACGTGTCCCCCAACGACACCTCGTAACAGCCCATCGCAAAAAGCTCTGCTGCGATCTCGGCCACCTTGTCTGGGGATGTCGGCCCATCAAACGGGCAATCGGTGACACAGGACACATATCCGCGCACTGGCATATCAATATGACGCGCCTTTTCCATAATAGGCGCGAATTTCTCAAGGCTCTCAGCGATGCTCATATTTAGGTTCGCTTTGGAAAACCCTTCGGATGCAGAGCCAAAGATAGCAATTTCGCTGGCATCGGCTTCAACAGCGCGCACATATCCCTTTAGGTTTGGTGTCAATGCACCATAGCTGATATTAGGTCTACGCGTTATCCCGCTAAACACCTCATCGCTGTCCGCCATCTGCGGCACCCATTTTGGTGAAACAAATGACCCTACCTCGATCCGTCGAAATCCCGCGTCAGACAATAAATCCACCAGTGCAACCTTTTGCGCTGTGGAAATGTTGCCTTTTTCGTTCTGTAGCCCATCGCGTGGACCCATTTCAAAGATTTCAACAGTTTCAGTCATTCGGCACCTCATAAAAATCTTGTTTGTAAATTACCTCTGCCCCCACAGGAGGCAAAGCCGCCCCAAACGAAGAACGCGCCTGGAACCGTTCCCAGTAGGCGCTGGTCAAGGGCAATGCGTCAAGCTTTACAAAATGTGTCCCGGCATAAATCCCATAGGCAACTGCACAATCCACTGCGCTAAAACCGCTTTTCAGCAGCCAGTCCCGCCCGTCGGACAGTTGGGCCTCAATCCGCTTTAGCGTATTGGCAAGCCGCGCCGCCTCCAGCTTCATGACTGTTGGGGAGCGCATCCAAGCCTCATATAACATAATGTGACTCTGGGTCAGGTTGGCGCAATGCTGCCCAATGGTTTCGGCGTAATGCAACCAATCAAGCCATTCGATACGTTCAGCATCACCGAAACTCCGCCCCAATCCCGCGTTGGGAAAGCGTTCGCACAGCACTTCAACCATCGCCCCACTTTCAACCAATGAGATCCCGTCGATCTCTAACGCTGGCACGCGCCCAGCCGGTGAAAGACCGCGAAACGCCTCTGTGCGCATCGACTTATCAAAAAAGTTGTGACTGATCAGCTCATAGGCAACACCGAGTTCCTCAAGCAGCCAAATGATCCGCATAGACCGCGCATCCGGTGCGTGGTGCAGCCTGATCATGCGTCCTCCTCCAATTGGATAAGTGCGGCACCTGCCTCTACCTGCGCGCCTTCGCTGGTCAAAACTTCGGCGACAACCCCATCGCGTGCCGCTAATAAAGAGTGTTCCATCTTCATCGCCTCAAGAACCGCAAGCCGATCACCCTCTTTCACGCTTTGACCCACCTCAGCAAACACCGCTTTGACCAAACCCGGCATCGGCGCCTCAATCAAATTACTATTACCACCTTTAGACGATTGCTGGTCCAGCGGATCATAACCTTCGAAATGGTAGGAGTTGCCGAAAAAGACGCTTACGTTTCCAGCCAAACACACAACTTTTGCCCGCGTCTTTGCGCCATCGACAAACCATACAGATCCTGTGCGTTCCAACGCATGGACCGTTTCGCCGATTTCCACGGTAAACGATGTCGGTGATTGCGCCACGATCCGCGCCTCTAACATGTCCCCCCTATATACATAGGAAGCTGTCTGCGGCGGGCTCCCCCAAAGGGAAAATCCGGTATCGGGGGCATTTTCGCCCGATAACCGGGCAAAGCCTAACGCCGCCAAAGCCCGCGTTTTGCTGCACGCAATCGGATCGACCGCCAAAACGTCTAAATCGCGATCAATCAGCCCCGTATCCATATCACCCGCTGCAAACACCTCATGACGGGTCAGCGCCTTCAAAAACGCGAGATTGGTCACAGACCCCGCAACTTCCGTTGCACTTAGCGCGTTTTCCAGTTTGCTCAGTGCTTCGCGGCGTGTCGCGCCATGGACAATCACCTTTGCAATCATCGGATCATAGAACGGAGAAATTGTATCACCTGCTCGAACGCCGCTGTCTGCGCGTGCATCATCTGGAAACGCGAGATGAGTCAAAGTTCCCGTCGCTGGCAAAAACCCCTTTGGCACATCTTCCGCATACAACCGCGCCTCAAACGCATGACCGTTGATGCTGAGATCCTTCTGCTCCAATGGCAACGGCCCACCAGAAGCCACACGCAATTGCCACTCAACCAGATCAACGCCAGTGATCGCCTCAGTCACCGGATGTTCGACCTGTAATCGTGTGTTCATTTCCATGAACCAAAATCCATCTGCGCGCAGTCCCCCAGAACCATCCACAATGAATTCAACCGTACCCGCCCCAGCATAGCCAATCGCCTCTGCCGCTTTGACGCCAGCCTGCCCCATGGCATCGCGCACGGCATCCGTCATGCCCGGCGCCGGGGCCTCTTCGATCACCTTTTGGTGGCGACGCTGCAAAGAACAATCACGCTCAAACAAATGAACGGCCTGCGTGCCATCCCCAAAAACCTGCACCTCAATATGACGCGGAGATGTAATGAATTTCTCGATCAGGCAATCCGCATTGCCAAAGGCTGTCTGCGCTTCGCCCTGCGCGCTGATCAATGCTGTCGCGAAATCCTCAGCACGTTCGACAAGGCGCATACCTTTGCCGCCACCACCTGCGACCGCTTTGATCAACACAGGGTAGCCAATTTTATCCGCCTCGGCGGCTAAAAATGCAGGGTCCTGATTACGACCATGATATCCCGGCACAACGGGAACGCCTGCCTTTATCATCAATGCCTTAGCCGCGTCTTTTAAACCCATTGCACGAATGGCGGTGGCGGACGGCCCGATAAAGATCAGCCCCGCTGCTGCAACACTTTCAACAAAGTCAGGATTTTCAGACAAGAACCCATAGCCCGGATGTATCCCCTCGGCCCCAGTCTCCAGCGCCGCCTGAATAATCACATCCCCACGCAGGTAACTTTCCGCTGGGGCCGAACCACCGATATGCACGGCTTCATCCGCCATTTCGACATGTTTCGCACCTGCATCAGCGTCCGAATATACGGCCACAGTGCGCACCCCCAATCGCCGCGCTGTTTCCATCACACGACAGGCAATTTCACCGCGATTTGCAATCAGGATTTTACGAAACATTCTCTGTCACCTTCTATTCGAACCGCCAACTGGCGTTTTGGCCGCGCAGCAATGCTTCGCCATCGCGTGCCATTTCTGTTAATATCTCAGCAGCGGGGGGCCGATTATTGATCAGCCCTGCGGCCTCACCCACAAAGGTATTGGCGACATGCACGTCCCCTGCCTCCCAAGCCTCGCGCCAACGCACGGCTTCGACCTCAGAATGCGCAATCAAGCCATCTAAATTTCCGTGCCATTGATCGGTAAATGCGTTTTTCAGCACCCGCGCTGTATAGCGTTCCGGCCACTTCAATTTACGGGCAACATCCATCACGGATGAGCGGATCGTGTCATCACCCGTTGCCGCAATCGCGGCTTCAACCATGTTCGGGTGCACTAAAGATTCCTCTGACGCCCAAAAACGTGACCCAACCAACACACCGTCAGCCCCAAGCATCAAAGCCGCCGCCAAACCGCGTCCATCCGCGACGCCCCCTGCGGCAACCAGCAATACATCGGGCGCATTATTGGCCAACCAATTGCCAATTTCCGGTACCAACGTAAACGTTGCGCGGTCCTCGCCATGACCGCCCGCTTCGGCACCTTGGGCGACAATCACATCGGCCCCTGCCTCAACCGCGATGCGCGCATCCTGAATGGTTTGGACCTGCGCAATCACCGGAATGCCAGCGGCATGGATCACCTCGACATAAGGCGCGACGGACCCAAATGACAAAAAGATTGCTTGTGGTGCCCGCGCGATCACCTGATCCAGCACTTCGGGATGTTCGCGTAGTTTCCATGTGATAAAACCGCAGCCAACAGCCGCATTGCCCGCCTCAGCAAATTCGGCGTCGATCCAGCTTGCATCACCGTATCCACCACCGATCAAACCCAAGCCACCAGCGCGCCCCACCGCAGAGGCCAACCGCCCCCCCGCCGCAAGCGCCATAGGTGCCGAAATAATCGGTGCCTTTAGGTTAAACTTATCCGTCAATCGCGTCTTGATCATCTACAGCATCCCAATTTGCACATGCCGCACAGCGCGACACATGTTATTGTGTAGATCATAACTGGTTTTCCCATACTCGGGTCCAATCGCAATCTCGTGACCGTCACACACCAAAGGTTGCCATATGTTAAGCACCTCGGGGGTACATATAAATTTCAGCGTTTTCAGCATCCTAATTCACATCCGAAACACGCCAAATTTCGTCTCTTCAATCGGAGCGCAAAGCGCCGCAGACAAAGACAAAGCCAGCACATCACGGCTTTTGCGTGGATCAATAATCCCGTCATCCCAAAGTCGCGCAGAGGCGTAGAGCGGATGACTTTGCTCTTCGAACATATCGATCGTTGGTTGTTTAAACGCCGCTTCTTCCTCAGCGCTCCATGTGCCACCCTGACGTTCGATCCCGTCCCGTTTCACCGTTGCCAAGACCCCTGCGGCCTGCTCACCGCCCATCACAGAAATACGCGAATTCGGCCAAGACCACATGAACCTTGGCTGATATGCCCTTCCAGACATTCCATAATTTCCAGCCCCAAAAGAGCCGCCAACAACCATGGTGATCTTGGGAACATTCGTAGTCGCAACCGCTGTGACCATCTTAGCGCCGTGACGAGCAATGCCTTCGTTTTCATATTTACGGCCAACCATAAACCCGGTGATATTCTGTAAAAACACCAAAGGAATATTACGCTGGCTG
Source organism: Cochlodiniinecator piscidefendens (assembly GCF_011326755.1). GTDB lineage: Bacteria > Pseudomonadota > Alphaproteobacteria > Rhodobacterales > Rhodobacteraceae > Cochlodiniinecator > Cochlodiniinecator piscidefendens. The sequence continues at coordinate 555,272 of NZ_JAAOIE010000001.1, forward strand.
CACAGTTCAACAAAGTGCGCGCCCTTTTGTGCGGCCTCAGAAAACAACACCCCATTATTGGCAACAATGCCAATTGGGCAGCCCTTTAGATGGGCAAAACCACATACAAGTGTCTCCCCAAACCTTTGTTTAAATTCATCAAAGCGTGATCCATCAACAACCCGCGCAATCACTTCGCGGATATCATATGGCGTGCGCAAATCAGTTGGTACCACACCCAAAATTTCCTCAGGGTCATACAGGGGTTCTTCGGGGGTAGCCCAATTTACGGTCGTCGGTTTCGTGCGATTAAAGCTTTGCACCGCGCGTCGAGCCAAAGCGAGCGCATGCGTGTCATCTTCAGCCAAGTAATCCGCAACGCCGGACAAACGCGTATGCACATCCCCGCCACCCAAATCTTCGGACGTTACAACCTCACCCGTCGCAGCCTTCACCAATGGCGGACCCGCGAGGAAAATTGTGCCTTGCTCTTTCACGATAATTGTCACATCCGACATCGCGGGCACATACGCGCCCCCGGCAGTGCATGACCCCATCACAACAGCAATTTGCGGAATGCCTTTGGCGCTCATGCGGGCTTGGTTATAGAAAATCCGGCCAAAGTGATCCCGATCTGGAAACACTTCGTCTTGATTGGGTAAATTCGCCCCACCACTATCAACGAGGTAAATGCACGGTAGATGATTTTCCTCAGCGATCTCTTGGGCGCGCAGATGTTTTTTAACCGTCATCGGGTAATAGGTACCCCCTTTGACCGTTGCATCGTTGCAAACAACCATAACCTCTTGATTATGAACGCGACCAATGCCTGCAATGACGCCTGCGCACGGGGCGGCACCGCCATACAAACCATGCGCTGCTGTTGCACCAACTTCCAAAAACGGGGAACCCGGATCAAGCAAATTTGCAACCCGTTCACGCGGCAACATTTTCCCGCGTGACAGATGCCGATCGCGCGATCTAACGCCGCCACCTGCCGCCGCCAAAGCCGCAGCCTCCGCTGCTGTCGCAATCATTTCCTGATGCAGCGTAACATTCTCTTTAAACGTCTCAGATGATGGCAGAGCCTTTGATGTTAACTTCATGATTTTGCCTCGATGAAAATACGCTGAAGATGCAAACTAAGATAGAAAGCTCTTTTCAATCCAATCACTCCATCGCCCCCATCAATTCGCGTCCAATCAACATGCGGCGGATTTCAGAGGTGCCCGCACCAATTTCCATCAATTTGGCATCGCGCATCAAACGGCTCACGGCGCTGTCATTCATATAACCCGCCCCGCCCATCGCTTGCACAGCTTGGTGGGCTTGAACCATGGCCTGCTCAGATGCATAAAGTACACAAGCCGCCGCATCTTGGCGGGTGACTTGGCCACGATCACAGGCCTTTGCCACTTCGTAAACATATGCACGCGCTGAATTCATTCCGGTGTACATATCTGCGATCTTTCCCTGCATCAGCTGAAACGATCCGATCGGTTTACCGAACTGTTTTCGCTCAACCATGTAGGGCATGATTTCATCCATGCAGGCCGCCATGATCCCCGTGCCAATGCCTGACAACACAACACGTTCGTAATCAAGGCCAGACATCAAAACGCGCACGCCTTTGCCCTCTTCCCCGAGAACATTCTCGAAAGGAACTTCGACGTTGTCAAAGACAAGCTCAGCCGTGTTTGACCCCCGCATCCCCATTTTATCGAAATGCTTTGATGTGGAAAAACCAACCATCTCTTTTTCAATAATAAAGGCCGTCATACCTTTTGACCCAGCCTCGGGGTCGGTCTTTGCGTAGACGATCAACGTATCTGCATCCGGACCATTGGTGATCCAATATTTGGTGCCGTTGAGCGTGTAGTACCCGTTTTTCTTTTCGGCGCGCAGCTTCATACCAACGACATCGGATCCTGCCCCCGCCTCAGACATGGCCAAGGCACCCACATGTTCACCAGAAACGAGTTTGGTCAGATATTTTTGCTTTTGCGCCTCAGAGCCGTTTAACTTCATTTGATTGACGCACAGATTTGAATGCGCTCCATAGGATAAAGAAACGGAGGCAGACGCCCGCGCGATTTCTTCAACAGCGATGACATGGGCCAAATACCCCATTCCAGCTCCGCCGTACTCCTCGCTGACGGTAATACCAAGTAATCCGAGTTCACCCATCTCCCGCCAAAGTTCGGCAGGAAACTCATTCTGCGCATCGATCTCAGCAGCCATAGGTTTTATACGATCTTGCGCCCAGCGATGCACCATATCGCGCAACGCATTTACGTCTTCTCCAAGATCAAAAGTCATTGACGCGGCAAACATGAGCGCACTCCCGGTGAATTTATTGAACACTTGTTCATTTAATATCTCAAAACTTCGATTCGGTTCAAGCCCCGTTCCCCAGATATAGAAATGACGTGGGGTTCAACGCACCTCGACCACTTAGCTCTGTGGGTGAGATGCATTGAGAGTTTTAGTCGGATTGCGCCCGAAAAACAGCACTGACTTCGTCTCGGATGATACTGCCAATCAATGCGTAATCTTCCAAACTGAATGTCAAAGGCAATCGCATATCGATCACGCCCTTCAGCACCCGGTCCGATTTTGGCATGGGTTCAGACGGGGCATAGCGCCAGCTATCGTAGCGCGATGTGAAGGCAACAGGCTCTGCACCACCGAACCATTTCAATTCCACACCGCGTGCGGCGCAGCGTGAAATTACATCGTCAATTGCCTCCTCGGACCAATCCAACAACAAGAACTGAAAAGACGATGCTACATAGGCTTCAGCCTCGGGTCGTTCAATCAATGTCATTCCGGGCGTAGACGCCAAGACTTCTTCGACCGCACGGTAGCGTTCGTTCCACGCATTGCAGGCCTTATCCAATTCTCGCACTTGAGGACGTAAGATTGCAGCGCGCAGATTATCCATGCGCCCCGAAATATTCGGCGTGACGTACCGAATATCCTTGAACGCATCGACCGGCGGGGCCGCTTTGTGGCGCGCATATAACATATAGCTGCCCGACATAATCGTGGATCGGGCCATTAAATCAGCGTCGTCCGAAATTAGAAAACCACCTTCGCCAGAATTCACATGCTTATAGGTTTGTGTCGAATAGCAGGCCATAGCCCCATGACGCCCTGATAGAACGCCATTCCAACACGCGCCCATAGTGTGGGCGCAATCCTCAATAACAATAACGTTTGCAGCATTACAAATGCCCATCAAGGCGTCCATATCACAAATATGGCCACGCATATGCGACAACAGTAGAACCTTTGCCCCGGTCTGTGCGATTTTCGCTTCCAAATCCTCTAGGTCAATCACCAACCCTTCGGTCACGCCTACAAATGTTGGCACGCCACCGACGGAGGCAATTGCGCCGGGAACGGGTGCCAGCGTAAACGCATTGGTCAAAACCTTATCACCAGGGGCGACACCAACAGCGCGCAGCGCCGTCGCAATCGCATATCCACCAGACGCCACGGCTAAACAGTACTTAACACCCATGTACTCAGCAAATTCTTGCTCTAGCAGCGCCGTTTCGCCATCTTCGCCTTCTAATACGTTGTAGCGATGAATACGGCCATTGCGCAGAATTTTTACTGCAGCTTCGATGCCTTCCTCTGAAATCGGTTCTTGTTGTGTAAAACTTCCCGAAAATGCACTCGACATTGCTACTTCCTCTATCCGATTAACTGCTGAACTGCCGCGTCAAGATCATCAAAATGATCCAAAAATGCCTCAGGGGCCAAATCACACACCGCATCCAACCCTTGTGGGCCAAACGTTACCAAGAGTGATGGAACGTTTGCTGCGCGCGCTGTGTCTCGGTCCGTTTTTGTATCACCAACCAAAAGCGACGCATGGCCTTCACCGCCTGCAGCTTTGACAGCCGCGAAATATGGATCAGGCGAAGGTTTTCGCGTTGGCAGCGTATCCGCGCCAATCAATGCTCCAAAAAGATCCCGCACGCCGAGGCGAGTCATAAGCTCCTGCGCCAAACCTTCGGGTTTATTCGTACATATGGCTGTTTTATATCCAGCAGCGAGCAAACGCTCAACAGCTGCTACAGCCCCCGGATACATAACGGTATGCCGATCGATATCTTTGGCATACGCCTTGAGCAACAAAGGATACTGAGCGTCGATCTTAGTCGGATCAGCCACACCTTCTGCACGTTCGAACCCGAGGGTCAACATTGCACGCCCACCACGCAACGCGGTTCCTTGATCTTTAGCAGGGTCCAGCAAGTCCCCCATACCCAGATCTCTAAAACAGGTATTTGCAGCGGCTATTAGATCGCCACTCGTGTCTGCAAGCGTCCCATCCAAATCAAAAACGACAGTCTTCATACGGCCCTCAGCGGATTGTCGCCAAATTATTGCAATATGGCGTAAATTGTTTTGAAGGGACTTCCCCTTGCGAAACTTACAAACTCCGATAAAACGGCGCCCGACAGAATGAAAGAGATTTCTATGACCACTTCTTTAATTATCCTTGCGGCGGGCAAAGGCACACGCATGAATTCAGAGCTTCCCAAAGTGCTCCATCCATTAGGTGGCGCTCCCTTGGTTGCGCACGCCATCCAATCGGGCGCGTCGGTTTCACCTGAACGTATTGTTGTTGTTGCAGGGCATGGTGCCGAGGCCGTTGAAAAGGCCGCACAAGACTACCACCCCGATTTAACTATGGTTCGCCAAATAGAACAACTGGGCACAGGGCACGCCGTATTGCAGGCAAAAGACGCTCTCTCTGATTTTGACGGAGACGCCATTGTTTTGTTTGGGGACACGCCCTTTATCAGTCCTGACACCATCGAAGAGATGATCGCAGCACGTGCTAAACACGCGGTTGTCGTTCTCGGGTTCGAAGCAGCTGATCCTAAACGTTATGGCCGTTTGGTCATGTCTGGCGACAGCCTAGACCGCATTGTTGAATTTAAAGACGCCAGCGAAGCTGAGCGCGCAATCACTTTGTGCAATGGCGGCGTTGTTGCGGCCAAGGCTTCTGTCTTGTTTGATTTGCTGTCTCAGGTCACCAACGATAATGCCAGCGAAGAATACTACCTGACCGACATCGTTTCGATCGCACGTGATCAAGGGCTTTCAGCGACGGCAGTAATTTGCGCCGAAAGTGAAACTCAAGGGATCAACACCCGTGCTGACCTTGCGAAGGCGGAACTGACGCTACAAACGCAAAAACGGTCTGAAGCGCTGGAAAACGGCGTGACATTGATCGCACCAGAAACCGTGTTCTTTTCTTATGACACAGTCATTGGCCGCGATACCGTTGTTGAACCCAACGTCGTTTTTGGCCCGGATGTCACTGTTGAATCCAACGTTACCTTGCGCGCCTTCAGCCATCTTGAAGGCTGTCACGTGTCTCAGCGTTCGATTGTCGGCCCCTATGCGCGTTTACGTCCGGGGTCTGAACTGTCAGAAGACAGTAAAATTGGTAACTTTGTCGAGCTTAAGAATGCCACACTGGGCGAAGGGGCCAAGGTAAACCATCTGTCCTATGTCGGTGATGCAACTATCGGGGCAAATGCCAACATTGGTGCAGGTACTGTGACCTGCAATTATGATGGCGTAATGAAACATAAAACTGTTATCGGTGAACGTGCCTTTATCGGATCAAGTACAATGCTGGTCGCACCGGTCACTGTGGGACGCGACGCCATGACGGCAAGTGGGTCTGTTATTACCAACGACGTGCCCGCCGAAGCCCTGGCCATCGGCCGCGCGCGCCAAGAAAACAAAGCCGGGCTAGCCGCTAAACTATTTGATCGACTAATTAGCATTAAAGCAAAACGCAAAAAGGATATTTAAGTATGTGTGGAATTGTAGGGGTCTTAGGCACCCATGAAGTTTCTCCAATCATTCTTGAGGCACTAAAGCGCCTTGAGTATCGCGGCTATGATAGCGCGGGTATTGCAACCGTTGACCAAGGAAATCTAGACCGCCGTCGTGCCGTTGGTAAGTTGATCAATCTGTCGGATTTTTTAGTCCACAACCCGCTTCCTGGTCATTCAGGCATCGGACACACACGTTGGGCCACGCATGGCGAACCAAGTGTTGTAAACGCTCATCCACATCAGGCGGGCACGGTGGCTGTGGTCCATAACGGGATCATCGAAAACTTCAAAGCACTGCGCGAAGAACTGGCGCAGCATGGGATCGGGTTTGAAACCGAAACCGACACTGAGACAGTTGCATTGTTGACCAAACATTATTTGGACGATGGCATGTCTCCGCGTGACGCAGCCGAGAAAACCATCAGCCGCCTCGAAGGCGCATTTGCGCTTTGTTTCCTTTTTGATGGCGAAGAGGATCTGCTCATCGCTGCGCGCAAAGGCTCTCCTCTTGCGATTGGTCACGGCGACGGCGAAATGTTTGTTGGCTCCGACGCGATCGCACTTGCTCCCATGACAAACAAAGTCACTTATCTGGACGAAGGTGACTGGGCGGTTGTGACACGCGCTGGGGCTGAAATCATTGACAAAAACGGCAATCGCGCAAACCGCGACATGAAAGAGATCAACATTGAGGCCACCCAGGTCGAAAAAGGTGGTCACAAGCACTTCATGTCCAAAGAGATCGCAGAACAGCCAACTGTTCTGGGCCAAGCGATCAACCACTACTTAAACACCGAAGGCACGGCGATTACGCTACCTGAGGGAACGCCTGATTTTGCGAAGATCGAGCGCATAACTATGGTCGCCTGCGGAACGGCCTATTTGGCCTGCCTCACGGCGAAATATTGGTTTGAACAGGTCGCACGCATCCCGGTTGAAGTGGATATCGCATCAGAATTTCGCTACCGTGAGCCTCCGATCCCAGCAAACACATTGGCAATTTTTGTAAGCCAATCAGGCGAAACAGCTGATACTCTAGCAGCCCTGCGCTACGTGACAGAACAAGGCGCGCAAACCGCGGCTGTCGTCAATGTTCCGGAAAGTTCAATTGCCCGCGAAAGCGATCTCACGCTTCCAATTTTAGCGGGTGCTGAAATCGGTGTAGCCTCAACCAAAGCGTTCACCTGTCAGCTGCATGTTCTTGCCCTGATGGCCCTAAAAGCAGCACGTGATCGTCAAATCATCGACAACAGCGAACTGCATCGCAATTTGGTAAACCTGCGCAATCTGCCCGGATTGTTGAATGTCGCGATTGGGCGTGGTGACGCCGTTAAAAAGATCGCAAAGAAGCTTTCTGAATCTCAGGACGTGTTGTTTCTGGGTCGTGGACCGATGTTTGCGCTTGCGCTTGAGGGCGCTCTAAAGCTTAAAGAAATCAGCTATATACACGCTGAAGGTTATGCATCTGGTGAATTGAAGCACGGCCCAATTGCGTTAATCGACAAACACATGCCTGTTGTTGTGTTTGCGCCTTCTGACAGCTTGTTTGATAAAACAGTTTCTAACATGCAAGAAGTCATGGCACGCGGCGGAAAGATCATTCTGATCACCGATGCAGCCGGCGCAAAAGAAGCAGGTGAAGACGTGTGGCAGACAATCGTTATGCCTGAGGTCGATGATTTTCTTGCACCTATCTTATATGCGGTACCGGCCCAACAGTTGGCCTATTTCACCGCTATTGCAAAGGGAACAGACGTGGATCAGCCCCGCAATCTAGCTAAGTCAGTGACCGTTGAATGACCCCAGAATTGGCCCTAGCGGCACTGCATGAACGCGCAGTGCCCAAAAAGGCGGAAGAAATGGCCGCCTACCACAAAGCCAAACGCGTCTACCTCGGGGTGTCGAACCCTGAGATTGACGCGCTGCAAAAAGAATGGCGCAAAGAGTTAGATGTCGAGGGGCGCGTTGAGTTAGCCCGCGATCTATGGGCAAGCGACATACACGAAGCCCGCGTTCTTGCCGCCAAACTGATCACTCAGGCGCGGTTACGTCCGGATGATGGTGCATGGGAACTGATCCAATCATGGGTTGGTGACTTTGATGGCTGGGCCATTGCAGATCACGCCTGCAAAGCTGGTGAAAAGCGCCTTCAATCTGATGTTTCACGCATTGAAACGGTTGAGGCCTGGACAACATCAGATCACATGTGGACGCGCCGCGCCGCATTGGTGATCACCCTCCCTTGGACCAAACAAAATCACCCAAAACCCGAAGAACTAGAGATACGAGATCGTGTTTTGGGCTGGGCTGCGGGCTATGTTCCGGACCGCCAATGGTTCATTCAAAAGGCAATTGCTTGGTGGCTCCGAGAGCTGTCAAAACATGACAAGCCAAGAGTCGAAGCATTCCTTGATGAACACGGTGAACAGATGAAGCCGTTCGCCAGAAAAGAAGCCGCAAAGTATCTCTGAGCTTAGCGGTTGCGTCACACGCGCCTCAAATTGCGGCATTCCCTTAACAAACACAGGCTATTGATTGCAAGGCCTTGGGAATCCCGCTAACAGAGGCGCGAATATGACACAAACGGAGCCTCACATGTCAGAACCCCTTCGCCTTGGTATTGCAGGTTTGGGCACCGTTGGTGTCGGCGTTGTTAAAATTGTACGTCAAAAGGCAAATGTCCTTGCAGCGCGCACAGGCCGTCCCGTTGTTATCACAGCTGTTTCTGCGCGTTCACGCGATAAAGATCGCGGTGTAAACCTATCAGATTACGCGTGGGAAGATGATCCTGTTGCTTTGGCCAAACGCGATGATGTCGATGTTTTTGTAGAGTTGATGGGCGGCCACGAAGGCCCTGCAAAAGAAGCAACCGAAGCCGCGATCGCGGCGGGTAAAGACGTCGTAACCGCAAACAAAGCATTGTTGGCCCACCACGGTCAGGCTTTGTCTGAAACGGCTGAGGCTGCTGGCCAGGTGATCCGGTTTGAAGCCGCTGTCGCAGGCGGTATCCCCGTCATCAAAGCGTTGACCGAAGGGCTGGCTGGCAACGACATTACCCGCGTCATGGGCGTTATGAATGGCACATGCAACTATATCCTGACCCGGATGCAAAGCGCGGGCCTCCCCTATGATGAGGTTTTTGAAGAAGCCAATCAATTGGGGTATCTTGAGGCCGATCCAACACTAGACGTTGGCGGCATTGATGCGGGTCACAAACTTGCCTTGCTGGCCTCTATCGCCTTTGGAACGCGCGTTGATTTTGACGCTGTTGAACTCGAAGGTATTCAGCGCATCACCATTGAGGACATCCATCAAGCCGCTGATATGGGCTACCGGATTAAACTATTAGGTGTCTCCCAAATGACCGGGCGTGGGCTTGAGCAGCGCATGTCACCTTGCTTGGTTCCTGATGACAGCCCCTTGGGTCAACTCGAAGGGGGCACGAATATGGTCGTTCTTGAAGGCGATGCCGTGGGCCAAATCGTGTTGCGTGGCGCTGGCGCTGGCGAAGGTCCAACAGCAAGCGCTGTAATGGGCGATGTCATGGACATTGCACGCGGCCTGCGGATCGCAACTTTTGGTCAGCCATCCCACACACTTGAGCAGGCGAAGCCAGCCAAATCCGCCACAGCCGCGCCTTACTATTTGCGGATGGAACTGCTCGACAAACCCGGCGCCCTAGCAAAGATCGCTGCCGTCATGGGCGAAGCAGGTATTTCAATCGACCGTATGCGCCAATACAGCCATGCTGATGAAACTGCTCCAGTTCTATTTGTGACTCATAAAACCACCCGTGATGCGCTTGATCATGCGCTAAAAGGTTTCGACGCTACCGGCGTTTTGGCCAGCCCGCCCGTTTCGATCCGTATCGAAGCTGTCTAATCCCGTATCGGGGCAGCACGCTTGAATGAAAGAGCGCGCCCCGTTACACACACTGCTAACGCATTTTATCACTCAAGGATCACTTCATGTCCAACGCTGCCGAATTTCAGGATCGTATGCTTTCCCTTGGCTTGGCTCGGGTTTCCGAAGCCGCCGCAATTGCTTCTGCTACGCTTGTAGGGCGTGGTGACGAAAAAGCCGCTGATCAGGCTGCTGTAAACGCCATGCGCGAACAGCTAAACATGCTGGACATCGCCGGTGTTGTCGTCATTGGCGAAGGTGAACGCGACGAGGCGCCGATGCTATACATTGGTGAAGAAGTCGGCACAGGCACAGGTCCCGGCGTTGATATCGCACTTGACCCACTCGAAGGCACCACACTGACAGCGAAAGACATGCCAAACGCGCTGACTGTTATAGCAATGGGTCCTCGCGGCTCAATGTTGCACGCACCAGACGTATATATGGACAAATTGGCAGTTGGTCCGGGCTATCCCGAAGGCGTTGTATCGCTAGATATGTCCCCCGCAGAGCGTGTCAAAGCATTGGCAGCAGCGAAAGGCTGTGCTTGTGAGGACATCACAGTTTGCATTCTGGAACGCCCGCGTCATGAAGATATGATTGCTGAAGTGCGCTCTACTGGTGCGGCAATCCGCCTCATCACCGATGGCGACGTTGCAGGTGTTATGCACTGTGCTGAATCCGAAACCACAGGCATCGACATGTACATGGGTTCGGGTGGCGCTCCTGAGGGTGTATTAGCAGCCGCAGCACTGAAATGCATGGGCGGCCAGATGTTTGGACGTCTCTTGTTCCGCAACGATGACGAACGCGGTCGCGCGAGCAAAGCCGGCATCACTGATTTTGATAAAATCTACACACGTGACGAATTGGTGACCCAAGATGTTATCTTTGCCGCAACAGGTGTGACAGATGGTTCGCTTCTATCCGGTATCAAGCGCGAAGTTGGTTATTTGACCACTGAAACCATTTTAATGCGGTCCAAAACGGGTTCCGTGCGTCGCATGATTTACCGCAACCCTGTTTCTTAAGGAAACCCCATGATTGAAGCGCTGATCCTCATTGATATTCAACAAGGTTTTGATGACCCTTTCTGGGGTCAGCGCAATAATCCTGAGGCCGAAGAAAACGCGGCGATGCTGTTGGAAAACTGGCGCGCCCGCAGGGCCCCTATCCTTCATGTACGCCACATGAGCGACACCCCCACCAGTCCGCTGTTTCCCGGTCAACCGGGCAATAACTTCAAAGATATTGTCGCCCCAATTGCTGGCGAACAAATCATTGAGAAATCTGTAAATTCTGCGTTTATCGGCACTGACCTTCTGTCGCGGCTACGAGACGCCAAAATTACTGATTTGGTGATTTGCGGAATTTCTACGCCGCATTGTGTTTCGACGACTTCGCGTATGGCTGCTAACTTGGGGTTTAACGTTCGGTTAGCCGAAGACGCTTGCGCTGCGTTTACATCCGGTGGCGACATGAGCTGGAAAGAAGGCGCAACAACGCCCGACCCGCAAATCATCCATGATATGGCAGTATCAAACCTACATGGTGAATTTTTGACCGCTCAACAGACCCAAACCGTATTATCATCCCGTGCAAATGGCTGATTTTTTAGGCGTAGATCGATCAGTCACCGGGCGCAGATGGCTTGGCCCCGATACGGAATCCGAACGCCAAGCTGAAGCCATGCAGCAGCAAACAATGCTCCCGCCTGCGGTATGTCGTGTTTTAGTACAACGCGGCGTTCCTCCGATGGACACCGAAGCTTTTTTAAATCCTCAGCTGCGCGATCTCCTACCTGATCCGCACACGTTGAAAGATATGGAAAAGGCGGCAAGTCGTTTCCTCAAGGCTGCACGTAATGGTGAACGTATTGCAGTGTTTGCAGATTACGATGTCGATGGCGGCACCTCTGCTGCGCTCTTGCTCAGCTGGCTGCATCAAATGGGGCGCGATGCGACCCTCTATGTCCCCGATCGCATCGACGAAGGATACGGACCCAACGTTCCCGCTATGACCAAGCTGGCAAATGACCACGATCTTATTGTTTGTGTGGATTGCGGTACGCTAAGTTTTGAAGCCTTGGAAGCTGTAGAAAATGCCGAAGTTGTGGTTCTGGATCACCACCTTGGCGGTGAACATCTTCCCAAAGCGCATGCGGTGGTTAATCCCAATCGACAAGATGAATCCGGGGATCTTGCGCATTTATGCGCCGCGGCGGTTGTATTTCTGATGTTGGTCGAAGTGAACCGGCAAATGCGCGAAACCAATGACAAAGGCCCTGATTTAATGGCCATGCTGGATTTGGTGGCGTTGGGGACCGTGGCTGATGTTGCGTCCCTTGTCGGCGTGAACCGTGCGTTTGTACGACAAGGCCTAAAAGTATTGGCACGCAGGGCACGCCCTGGCCTCGTTGCACTGGCCGATGTCGCGCGCATGGACAGCACCCCAAATGCCTATCACCTTGGCTTTTTGTTGGGGCCACGCATCAACGCTGGTGGCCGCATTGGCCAAGCTGACCTTGGCGCACGATTGTTGGCCAGTAATAACCCCGTCGAAGCGCAGGCCATGGCCTCTAGACTGGATGAGTTAAATACGGAACGGCGCGATATTGAAAATCAAGTGCGCGCAGCAGCATTAGCACAAGCTGAGGAACGCGGCCATGACGCCCCGCTCGTTTGGGCCTCTGGCGAAGGGTGGCACCCCGGTGTTGTTGGTATTGTTGCCTCTCGTCTCAAAGAAGCCACCAATCGCCCTGCCATTGTAATCGGCTTTGACGGTGACGATGGCAAAGGGTCGGGCCGATCCATCAACGGTGTTGATCTCGGAGCATCAATCCAAAGATTGGCTTCAGAAGGTCTATTGGTCAAAGGCGGCGGCCACAAAATGGCGGCAGGCCTATCCGTCACGCGTGAAAAACTTGAACCCGCGATGGAGCGTTTGTCTGAGCTTTTGGCTGCACAAGGCGCTGGTGATGCCGGTCCTGCAGATTTAAAAATCGCAGCTCTGTTAATGCCGTCGGCAGCAACACCCGAATTGGTAAACCAGATCGAATCCGCAGGCCCCTTTGGCGCAGGTGCAGCCGCCCCCAGATTTGCCTTTGCTGATCAACAAATTCAGTTTGCGAAAAAAGTTGGTGAATCGCATCTAAAGATCCGATTTGGTGATGGTCTTGGGGCGTCGCTTGATGCGATCAGTTTTGGTGCATTTGATACGGATCTCGGAGAAACGCTTTCAAATCACCGCGGCATGCGGTTCCATTTGGTAGGTCGACTTGAGCTGAATCAATGGGCTGGGCGCACCTCTGTACAACTTAGACTTGAAGACGCTGCGGCAACCCAAAAATAATTCAAATCAAAACGTAATTTTTTGATTTTCCCTCTTGCCCCGGACAAACACAGCCGCTAAATACCGCCTCACCGAACGGTGCTCCCTTCGTCTATCGGTTAGGACGTCAGGTTTTCAACCTGAAAAGAGGGGTTCGATTCCCCTAGGGAGTACCACGGTTTTCTCTTATAATTCAAAAAGATGCCGCCAAAATTTGGGCGGCTTTTTTTGTATTCTATGCAAAATCAATCTCTAGAAATAATTTTCAATCAGGGTAATTTTTCCTCTTGCCCCGGTCAGATACAGTCGCTAAATACCGCCTCACGAGAACGGTGCTCCCTTCGTCTATCGGTTAGGACGTCAGGTTTTCAACCTGAAAAGAGGGGTTCGATTCCCCTAGGGAGTACCACTCGTACGGCGGTATAGCTCAGTTGGTTAGAGCAGCGGAATCATAATCCGCGTGTCCGGGGTTCAAGTCCCTGTACCGCCACCACTCATTTCCATTATCGATGAACCCAAAATTAGATTATTGAGTGGTATAAAAAATCGAGTTGGTTAGAATCCGATTTCCCTACATTTTTGATAGATAACCCTTCACTCATGCATCCATCTATCGGGAAACCTTCATCATTATGTGGTCGCCTCAATAATCTCTGTTTATAAAAGTTAGAGATGTAAGCGACGTATATTCAACTGATCAAACTTCACGTCATAAATTAGCCCAAAAGCATCTGTACCTGTCTCTTGATTGTTATTTGTTAAGAGTAGTTTGATGAATTTTACCATAAAGTGTTTTTTACTCGCCATTCGGGCATTTCCCCATCTTTTAGTTTCGAAATTCTTTTACGAAATGAAGTGGGGAATTGTTTGCGGCGGGATCGCAATAGTTTCGATTTTTGCGGTGTTCACTTCTCCTGTTTTCATCATTTTCCTTCCCATTTCGCTCGCGGCTGCGCAATCAGCTACATCTCTGCGAACATTACATTCGATGTTGTCTTTTGTTGGCCTGTCTAAGGGCTACAACACGGAGTATCTCGTATCAGAAATAATCAAGACAAGCTTTGTGCGTGGCATGGGTTACATAATTGTTTTTGCGATAGTTTGTTGCGTTTTACTTCTATCGTACGGTTACAGCTATCTTGCGGTGGCGCTTCAAGATTTCCAATCTTTCTTACTGGTTGAGGAATGGAGATTGTACAATGGGCACGTCCCCGCTTTGGCATTTGCTTGCATCTTGTTCTGTTTTTTCACACTTGCAATGGAAGCGTTTTTAGCTGTTCCCATGGCCGCAGCGGCCTATGGCATCGGACCAAGTGATCGAGACTTCAACGGGTTTTGGGGCATAGGGTTTCAATGGCAGAAAATCTTGCTGACTTGGATAACCGCCGCGTTAAGCATTTTGGTTTTTGCAATTGTTAGCTTGGATTTGCTGACTGAAGAATTTCATGCGTCTTCTGTGGTTCATCTAATTGTTAGTTATACAATGGGCCAAGCGCCTGACTTTGTTGCTCACCCTATAAACCCCCCAGTTTTTGACACTGCTGGCGCTCAGGCCATCGGTGTTATTCTGATGTTTTTCTGTGTTTATTTGCCGTCTCCGTTTTGGGTGGCAACCTGTGTGGTTGCCTTCCGAGAGGCACTGGCCGTGGAAGAGAAAGAACGTATTCGTAACTTACCCACAAAGGCGGAACTCTTGGAGCAACAGAGGGCCAAATCTAAAAAAGCAGAAACTCTGTGGAAGCAACGGATGCCAGGCGCACTAAAACCGCCCCAATAAAATCAAAGCGAATGCGGGAGATTTCTTAGGATAGCATCACCGCGTTACAAGCCAATCTTTAAACTCAACCACGTGACGGGGAAGCACGCCTTTTTCCGGCTCAATGATGTGATATCGTTGCAGGCCCTTAATGTTTTGGTTTTCAAAACAATATTCTAAATTTAAGGCCCGAACCATTTCATCGCTTGCTGGAGAGCGGGCCAGCGCGACCCCCTGCCCCTGTGACGCCAACATCAACGCCAATGGTGTAGAATCCACCATGCGGAAATCCATATCTCTCAATTCAATCCCTGCAAGACCAGACAGCATCTGATGCCACCCCGAATGATGCGCAGCGACCTCCAGCAGAACCGTTGTGCCCAGATCACTTGGTTCTTTTAACCCTCGCGCAATTTCGGGTGTCGCGACACAACACAAGGTTTCACGCAAAAACGGAACCGCAGTGGCCCCAAAATCAGTGACTGACCCGAACGCAATTTGAAGGTCTGGCTCACGTCCCGGCAAAATCGTACGAAAATCGGTCAACGTTTCCCCTGTGATAACATTTACCCGTGTTCCCGGATACAACCGTTCAAATTCTGCAATGTGCCTAGGAAGCCAGCTCATGGCCAACAGAGTGACCGCTTGCAACGTTATGATCTTTTGCTCCGCGCCACCAAAGAGAGCCGCAGCCGTCGTTTCAACAGATGCCAGCGATTGTTGCACGATAGGTAAAAACGCGGTGCCAGCAGGTGTCAAAAGAACCTTTTGAGGAGCGCGCTCAAATAATTGCCGACCAAGGTGATCTTCGAGCGCGCGTATTTGCTGACTTACCGCTGGCGCGCTCATGTTAAGAATTTCAGCCGCACGTGCAAAGCTTTGCGCTGAGGCGGCAGCCTCAAACACACGTAACCAATTCAGTGAGGGAATACGTTTACGGATCATAACACAGGATAAGTAAAACTTACCCTAAGGCGCAAGAACTCTTTCTGGCCAAAAATCTATACACGGGCATAGTCAGCTGGATAACAATTAAGCAAATCTGAGATGCCCATGCCCAAAGATATAACCCCAGAGCCTGCCGGGCTGTCCAATGAACAGGTGGCCAACTACAACCGCGACGGATATGTAAGCGGCATTAGCGTCTTCAGTTCAGAACAAGTTGCACACATTCGTTCAAGCATTGAAGCTTTAGAACAAGATCACCCTGAGGGGGCAAACGGCCATGATCTGAACCAGTATTTTCGGGTCAATGGCCATGTTGTTATCCCTGACCTGTCAGACCTTGCCCGCACCCCGGCTATTCTCAACGCTGTCGAAGATGTGCTCGGTCCGAATTTATTAGTTTGGTCCGTGGAGCTGTTCATCAAAGAAGCGCACAGCGAAAAAACCGTATCGTGGCATCAGGATATTACCTATTGGGGAATGGGAGAAACAAACGACGAAGTGACAGCATGGGTCGCGCTCAGTGATGTGAGCATCAAAGCTGGATGCATGCGCTTCATTCCTGGCAGCCACACCAACGGCATTGTTCCCCATACTGATACTTTTAGCGAAGCAAACCTTCTGTCGCGTGGACAACAGATTGGTGGAATCGAAGAATCTGATGCGCGGCACGGTCCGCTGCACCCGGGGGAAATGTCATTACATCACGGACGGTGCTTTCACGCCTCTGGCCCCAATCGCTCCGATGATCGAAGGATCGGTCTCGCAATTCGATATGTGACACCAGAAGTGCGCGATGGACTGGCGGGCCGCGATTATGCCATGCTCGTCCGAGGCGTAGATCTGGCACAGGGTTGGACGCACATCGCCCGCCCCCGCGCATTATTTCATCCGAAGGACCTTGCCTTATATGACGCGATTTTGGATGATCAATCCTCCACATTAGCCAAAGGGGCCGAAAACACGACCGGCCTCTACACTCCGAAAGAAAGCCAATCATGACAACTCAGGCACCCGAAAAACACTCTGAGCAAAAGGTTTCCTTCACTCAGATGAAAGACGGCACCAAAGAAGAATATTTGATGCTGCATGAACTGGAAAAACCTTACCATGCGATGACCGCGGATCGCATTTTGGATGAGCTTCGCCGCCAAGGAGAAGCGACATTAGAGGGCTACCAGATTACGAGACTGGACCACGGGCTTCAATCAGCGACCCGTGCCGAAGCTGATGGGGTTGATGTTGATTGGATCATTGGCGCTCTCCTCCATGATATTGGCGATGGTCTCGCACCGCAAAACCACGACCGCTTCTCAGCCGAAGTCATCCGCCCTTTTGTACGCTGGGAGGTTTCATGGACGATTGAGCATCACGGGATTTTCCAAATGCTCTATTATGCGCGTCACTACAATTGGGACGAAAACGCACGGGATCAATTCAAAGATCATCCATGCTTCGATACATGTGCAACATTCTGCGAACGTTGGGACCAAAGCTCTTTTGACCCCCAATACCCAACAAAACCTTTGGAGTATTTCGAACCAATGGTACGGGAAGTCTTTGGCAGGAAAGCCTACGATCCCGACGTGATCAAAGAAGGCCTGTCTTTAGGGTTGTAAACACGATTTCGTGCGGCTCCGTGTAGATCGCACTCTCATGCAACACAGCTCGACTCATCCATAAATTGTGTCGAGCTGAACAAATAAAAAAATATCCCGATATCATACTATCGGAAACGATAGTTTTGGTCGCGAATGAACTGACAATTATTACGACCACTCAACCAAGAAAACCTTCAATTGTTTTCAAGCAGAAACCCTTGGATGGTCGCTTTCTCAACAATTACAATTAGTAAGGCCGTTTAAACATTTTCCACTTACCAACCGCGACGAGTAAATCCACTTTAAGGCGAATAAAAATCTGCATAAAACGAGCGTTCAATTTCTTTTTGACAGAGTTACAAAACGCTGAATATAGTCACAACAGACGCATTTTAACAATTTATTCATGTAAGAAGGATTTCTCATGACAACCATGACGGTGGGCGCCCTAGCCGTAAATTATTCATTCGATCCAGTTACAGGAATTGATACTGTATCATCGTTGGAAACAGGCCAATTTGCTGTTGTCTTTGCCGACGGCGATTCAAGCATCAACTACACGATTACGGATACCACCCCTGAAGGTGTTCCCAGCGTAGATATACAAGGAAGTGACCCTTACAATCTCCGCTTTAACGGTGTGAATTTCACGGCTGAAGGTTCAGACGATATTATCATGCAGGTGACGACATCCTCCGGATCTCACATTGTTATGGTATTGTATGACCAAACCACGAACACTGATTATTTTATTCCACTTGGCGGCGACCCTCTCCCCGCAATTAACTCTGCTGCGGACTTTGAAGCATTTGAACAATCTGTAACGGGTTTTGGCCCAGCAACGGGTATATTTGCGCCAGGTGTTAATATACCCTTTAGCAGCTTTAGTGGGGCGACCATTACCGAAAATGATGTCATTCATGGCGGCTTTGGCGATGACACACTGCTGGGTGGGGCTGGATACGATAATTTGCATGGTCATGACGGCAATGACAGCCTCGTTGGCGGCACAGGTGATAATGAATTTTTTGGCGGCGCGGGTGATGACACCATGGTTGGCAACTCCAACCCTGATAACTTCAACTATGTTGGGTATTACGGTGGCGCAACCGGCGTGAATGTCAATTTGACCACAGGCGTTGCAACCGATGGTTTGGGTGGAACAGATACACTAATTGATATTAACGAAGTTGGCGGCACTGAATTTGATGATACTCTGATCGGAACCAGTGGCGACAACTATTTCAATGGCTACGGCGGCGACGATATTATCGACGGCGGCGCAGGCACGTTTGATCAGGTAAATTATCGCAGCGCATCCTCTGGTATCAACGTAAACCTAGCAACGGGTGTCGCCCAAGATGGCGACGGTGGAACAGATACTTTGACGGGTATTGAGGTTGTTCGCGGGTCTCACTTTGACGACACAATTACAGGTGACTCCGCACGCAATGTCTTTAGAGGCATCGAAGGCGACGACACCATGGACGGTGCAGGCGGCAACGACGAAGTGCGCTATGATCGTGATGATCGCTATGGCGGCACCTCAGGCGTTACTGTCAATCTGGCCACCGGTACAGCAACCGACGGGTTTGGTGACACAGATACGCTCATCAACATCGAAGACGTTCGTGGTTCGCGTCACGCTGACATGATCACCGGCGACGGCAATGACAACAGATTGCGCGGCGATGACGGCGATGACACGCTCATTGGTGGCGGTGGCGACGACGATCTAGAAGGCGGCGCAGGAAACGACAGTCTCGTTGGTGGCGAAGGTTACAATTATTTCCAAGGCGGCGCAGGTGACGATACCATCGTTGGTGGGACCGAAGATTACCAGCAGGCAAGCTATGCCTATGCCTCTTCTGCGATCAACGCCAATCTAACAACCGGAACAGTGCAAGACGGTGACGGCGGTACTGATACCCTAGTTGATATCACAGTTATAAGAGGTTCTGCGCACGATGACGTCGTTACAGGCAATGACCAACAAAACTGGTTTTATGGTCTAGCAGGCGACGACACCATCGATGGCGGCTCTAGCGGTTCTGATGAAGCCCGCTACGACAGAGATGAACGTTATGGCGGGAGCGCCGGAGTCACCGTGAATTTAACCACAGGCACTGCAACCGATGGCTTTGGCGACACAGATACTTTGATCGGCATCGAACGGGTTCGCGGCACAGCTCAAGCAGACCACATTACCGGAAACGCCAGCGACAACCGGCTCGAAGGTAACGGTGGAAATGACACAATTGATGGTGCTGGCGGTAATAACACCGTGCGCATTCGCGCCAATTCAACCGATGCGACAATCACGACAATCAACGGCACAACAACAGTTGTAATCGGTGGCGACACATTGACACTAACCAATATTGCAGACATTGACTTTGACGACATGACCGTAGATCTAGCTGTTACGACACCCTCGAACACTCCCCCTGTTGCGACACTTGAAGATGTGACTCTCGCTGCAGGCACATGGAGCAATATCGGTGCCGAAATTTCGACTTCTGACGTGGATTCTGGTGACACGGTTGCAACCTATCGTTTGGTTGACGCAACGGGTGCGAACAATCTTTGGCTTGGTGGCGTGGGTTATATCGATGCCTCTTCAGGCTATATCATCACCGCAGATCAAATCTCTGAATTGTGGCTACAAGGTGATACAACTTCCGGTACTCAGACACTTGAGATCAGTGCAGCCAATGATGACGGTGTGTACGGACCAACAGACAACTTTGTTCTAACAAGCTTCACACCTAATACCGCACCGACTGTTACCACAGAAGATCTGCGCGTTATGCCAAGCCAATCTGCAACCTTTGCCGATGCTGTGACGTTTGCTGATGCAGATTCTGACGCAGCAACCATGTATGAGATTTGGGACGATAACGGGTCGAACAGCTTTGTTCTTGATGGTCAGACCATTGACGCAACCACTGGCGCGCAACTGACAGCGGCAGAGTTTGCACGTTTACAGGTCACGGGCGACGCCTCAGACGGCACACAAACACTCTGGGTTCGTGCAAGTGACGGAACAGACTGGAGCGGTTGGGCAAGCCTCACCCTCGAAACGACAGCTAACACCAATACCGCACCGACCTTAGCGGTGGATGATGTGGCCGTTGCAGCAAATGCGAGCACTGGCCTTGCTGCTCTCTTGCAATACGCAGATGCAAACTCTGACGCGGCAACCCAATATGAAATCTGGGATGATCAGGGCGGCAACAGCTTCCACCTCAACGGAACCGCTGTTAATGCAACCAGTGGCTACACTTTGAGTGCCGCTGATCTAGCGAACCTGACGATCGTAGGTGACAGCACCAATGGCGTTCAAACCCTCTGGGTTCGTGCCTCAGATGGAACAGATTGGAGCAGTTGGGCCAACTTTAGCTTTACCACAGGTGCGTCAAACACTGCACCAGTAGTAACGACAATTGATGATGTAACCGTAGGCTTGAGCGTTGATAATTTGCTAAGCTCAGCACCCGTCCTAGTTACTGTTTCTGACGCGGAATCCGACGATATCGTGGAATATGAAATATGGGACGATCAGGGCGAAAACAGTTTTGCCCTTAATGGAACCCTCATAGACGCAACTTCAGGTTACGTTATTTCGAGTGCGCAGTTGGTGGATTTGTCACTCGTAGGGGATCATACTCATAGTGTGCAGTCTCTTTGGATACGCGCAAGCGACGGAGATGCGTGGAGCGACTGGGTTTCCTTTAGCCTTACCTCCGGCGTTGTAAATGCAATTCCTATCGCAACTATTGATGATCAAGCGATCGCACTGAACGGTTCTGTCGCGGTTGGCAGCATTCTATCCTACTCCGATGCAGATTCTGATGCGGCAACCCAGTATGAAATCTGGGATGATCAGGGCAGTAACAGCTTCCTACTTAACGGCACAGCAGTTGATGCATCATCGGGTTACACTCTCAGCGCTGCTGATTTGGCAAACCTCACTCTTGTTGGGGATGCAGCTGATGGCACTCAAACGCTCTGGATCCGTGCCTCTGATGGAACCGATTGGAGCACATGGGACAGCTTTGATCTATCTTCAGGAACAGTCAATGCAGCACCAACGGTCAACGCACAACACATCACAGTCGAAATGGGAAACCAAGTCTCCAATTTCGTATCTGAACTACAAATCACAGACCCAGAGAACGACACTATCACGCAGATTGAAGTTTGGGATGATGTAGGTGAGGATAATTTCATCCTCAACGGTTCTGCAGTAGATGCGGAAACTGGTTACGTCATTGATTTAAATGGAACAAATACACTTTCACTTAATGCGGATGGCACCACTGGATTTCAGACGCTTTGGGTTCGCGTGAGCGATGGAGTAAACTGGAGTGATTGGGAGAGCTTTGCTCTTGAGACAACTACTTCAACCACGGGAGGGACGACTGGTGTTGGCGACGTAACTACTGGCGGCGCAGGGACCAGCTTCGCAACAAGCGAATTTACAGAAGACCTGTTCCTGTTCTAATCAGAATAAGCCCCTACTATTCGGTAGGGGCTTTTTAATACTCCATCGCGCGACATTCATTAGGCTGCATACGGCTATCAAATTTGCTTTGACACACTCACCCTAAAATGCGTCTTCAGCCCTCTTGGCCAACTCTGCTTTGTTTCCCATTCTCCAAAAATGAACTTCGCGAATGAGGCGTAAAGTCGGCTTAAAGCCAAATAGCCCAGATCCAACTATAAACATCCAGATTGCAGGATCAGTGGTCGATTTGTAAAAAAACAAATAGCTTCCGACCAAGAACAACGCAGCAGCCGAAAAATCCACGATTGTATAAATTATTTCGTAAATAGCATATATCTTAGCATGCTGTTCTGATCGACGCGCGTTATCCGGGTGAAAGCAATAAAAAGGCGTTTTCACTTCGCTTTCCTTTCATTGATATGTTGGTTTTTTCTTCGATAAACACTCGCCTTCGTTCCTATACAAGCGAAGATATTGCAAGTTAAACTTAGTTCACGGCTCCTAAGGATCATCAACCTCACTTGGCCTTTTTAGCTGATACGATCCAACGTGTTCGCCACCGTAATACGCAATAGCGCCAATTCCGTTTCCCACAACACCGCAAAAAATGAGAGCGTCTTTATAAAAATGTTTTCAGTACGGCTTTAAATAATCCATTCTGTAGCCTAGACACGCCAAAAACAAATAAAGGGGCGATCATGCCAGACACCATCATCAGACGCTGCGAAGCAAAAGGGCTTCGAATGACCGAACAGCGCCGGGTGATTGCAACGGTGTTGCAAGAAGCGGATGATCATCCGGATGTAGAAGAACTTTATGCACGGGCATCCGCACGGGACCCCAAGATATCAATCGCAACGGTTTATCGTACTGTAAAACTATTCGAAGAGTCTGATATTCTTGAAAAATATGAATTTGGCGATGGTCGCGCGCGTTACGAAGACGCTGAACGTGAACATCATGATCATCTCTTGGATATCAACACGGGCGAGGTCATTGAATTTATCGATGAAGAAATCGAAAAGCTTCAGGACCGCATCGCAGAAAAACTAGGATATCGTTTGATTGGTCATCGACTAGAACTATACGGCGTGCCACTGTCGGCCAAAGACGAGTCGTAATTCGTCCCCCCTTCTACTGGTGATCTATGCAAAACCTGCGCGGAATCTTTCTCGTCGTTGTGTCCATGTTGGCGTTTTCGCTCGAGGATATGTTTATCAAACTCGCTGCGGACTATCTTCCTACAGGTCAAATTTTGATCCTATTGGGAATGGGTGGCGCATCGGTTTTTGCAATTGTAGCGCTCAAGACCGGTGAACGTCTATTTGCGCCTGATGTATTCAAACCCATCGTATTATTGCGTAACTTTAGTGAACTTTCCGCCGCATTGTTTTATGTTACTTCGCTGTCGCTTATTCCGATATCAACAGCGACTGCGATTCTACAGGCAACACCCTTGTTTGTGACCTGCGGTGCTGCGCTCTTTTTAGGGGAAACAGTAGGTTGGCGTCGGTGGAGTGCAGTTGCAGTTGGATTAATTGGTGTGTTGCTCATCGTTAAACCCGGTATGGCGGCGTTCCAACCCGAAGCCCTATTTGCAGTTGCAGGCGCAATAGCCCTTGCGGCCCGCGATTTGGCCACTCGTCGCCTCCCTTCAAGTGTTTCCTCTGGCGTGATTTCATTTTTCGGCTTTATCTCTGTCATCCCGGCCGGTTTGGTATTGCTTTCATTCGGCCAAACTCCCGTCATGCCAAATCAAACCACAACCCTGATATTGCTCGCAGCGGTTTGTTGCGGCGTCATTGGCTATCAAATGATCGTAAGTGCCATGCGCATGGGTGAGGCATCCGCCCTCACCCCGTTTCGTTACATACGGATGATTTATGCGCTTTTGATTGGCGTTATTGTTTTTCACGAACAACCGGATCAACTCACTCTCATTGGCGCTGCTTTGATTTTGGCTACTGGCCTTTACGCCTTCGCGCGCGAAAGAGCCCTCAGCAAAGCCGCTTTGGCCACTCAATCTGCATAATTTTCCAACTGAGAGCGCTAAACCTCCTTGAGGGTGCTTAAGTTTCACATTTATCGGTGATATAGGCCCGGTAACGCAATGAAACTCAAGAGGGACACCCTTACCATGAGCATTATCATCGACATTATTGGTCGCGAAATTCTAGACAGCCGTGGCAACCCCACAGTCGAAGTCGATGTAATCCTAGAAGATGGTACAATGGGCCGCGCGGCTGTTCCTTCTGGTGCGTCTACTGGCGCGTATGAAGCTGTTGAAAAGCGGGACGGTGATGCGTCTCGCTATATGGGCAAAGGTGTTCTTGAGGCTGTTGAGTGCGTAAATGGCGAAATCGCAGATACGCTCGTTGGATTTGACGTCACTGAACAAACTGCGATTGATGCAGCGATGTTGGCGCTTGATGGCACCGACAATAAATCCCGTCTGGGTGCGAATGCAATTTTGGGCGTGTCTATGGCCGTTGCCAAAGCTGCTGCAGATTTCACAATGCAGCCTTTGTTCCGCTACATCGGTGGCACATCCGCACGCACCCTACCCGTTCCGATGATGAACATCATTAATGGTGGCGAACATGCAGACAACCCGATCGACATCCAAGAGTTCATGATCATGCCGGTTTCGGCAAAATCTATCCGTGACGCTGTTCGCATGGGTTCAGAAGTGTTCCACACCCTTAAAAAAGAACTCACCGCGGCGGGCCTATCAACTGGTATTGGTGATGAAGGTGGCTTTGCGCCCAACATTGCATCAACACGCGAAGCTTTAGATTTCGTTCTGAAATCAATCGAAAAAGCGGGCTACGTTCCCGGTAAAGATATCTATCTAGCATTGGATTGCGCCGCGACTGAATACTTCAAGGACGGTAAATACGAACTCAAAGGCGAAGGTAAATCCCTAACACCCGCAGAAAACGTCGCCTACCTCGAAGCGCTCGTCAAAGACTATCCAATCATTTCTATCGAAGATGGCTGTGATGAAGACGATTGGGACGGCTGGAAAGCCCTGACAGACGCTTTGGGTGACAAAGTACAGTTGGTGGGTGATGATCTATTCGTAACCAACCCTGCGCGCCTATCCATGGGGATCGAAAAAGGTTGCGCGAACTCTTTGCTCGTCAAGGTCAACCAGATCGGCACTTTGACCGAAACCCTTGAGGCTGTTGATATGGCCCACCGTAACCGCATGACCTGCGTAATGAGCCACCGTTCCGGCGAAACCGAAGACGCAACCATCGCAGATCTCGCTGTCGCAACCAATTGTGGACAAATCAAAACGGGTTCTTTGGCCCGCTCTGATCGGCTCGCTAAATATAACCAGCTGATCCGCATCGAAGAAATGCTTGGTGATACAGCAGTATATGCAGGGCAATCCATCCTGAAGTAAGTTAAAAACGGCGGCCTTCGGGCCGCCTTTTTTTGTATAGGCCATCTATGACCCCAGCAGACATCATCGCCCACCTTAATCTACAGCCACATCCAGAGGGTGGATATTACCGCCAGACTTGGATCGGCGATGACGGTGAGCGGCCGAGCGGAACTTCTATTTACTTTTTACTCACGAATGGTAACGCGAGCCATTGGCACAATGTCGATGCCACGGAAATCTGGCATTACTATTCCGGTGCGCCATTGATATTGTCGATCTCAGCAACAGACGCCGGACCGGCAGAGGACCACATGCTTTGCCCGGACCTGTTAGCAGGGCAGTCCCCCCAAATCATCGTACCTCAACATTATTGGCAAGCGGCCCGCACGACCGGGGAATACACGCTGGTCGGATGCACGGTTTCCCCTGCATTTCAGTTCGAAGGCTTCACCTTGGCGCCAGATGGCTTTGATATTCCAAGAGGCTGATTATTGGCCAAAAACTTCGCGTAACTGCGGCAGCGTAACGCTTTGCATTGGGCGATCACTCGGGGCTTCGCGATAGCGACGATCCGCAGGTAAACAATGGTACCCACATAGCTGCCGCGCTATGCGTTTGCGGTAATCAACAAACCACAAACGTCCACCGGGTGTTGCGATATATCCGTTATTGTCAGATGCAAAATCCCCCTCCATATCGATGGTAGAAGGGTATTCATTCAGATAATTTGGATCGAACGCCGCATGCGTGTGATAGGATGCAAAAATCCGCGAAGCATCATTCGGGTAATCATGCGTACAACTATCTGTCGTCCCTTTTTGTGGTGGGCTGGCGCGCAAATTACCATCCAAGTCATAGTAGATAAAACCGCAAAACTCCCGGTTCGCTTGAATAGACTGAACATTTAAGTCGATGAATATATCTGCTGCAAATGCATGTTGTTCTGCAAACACCTCATATCCCTGCCCTAAGCGTTGTGAAATCCGTTGTTGAGCAGACGCAGCAGTCGCAGAACCCACTGCAACTGCACTACACAGAATAATAATGGTTTTAATGAAATTCGAACGCATAAGGTTTCTCCGCAAACTCGGTGTAACCAGACTATCCGCGCAATACCTTCGTCGTAAAGGTCGAAAAAAACGGCACCCGAAGGCGCCGTTTTGATTAGTTTTCGTTTTGCTCTGCCTCGATCTGCCGCCAGCGGGCGACATTTCGATTATGCTCTGCCAAAGTTTGGGCAAATGCGTGCCCCCCGGTTCCATCAGCCACAAAGAAGATAAAATCCGTCTCAGCAGGATTAAGCGTCGCCTCAATCGCAGCCCGACCCGGATTGGCAATTGGGGTCGGTGGCAGGCCATTGATGACATAGGTGTTCCACGGGGTTTCTCCGCGCAATTCGCTTTGGCGCAAACCACGCCCGAGAACACCCTGTCCACGTGTGATACCGTAAATTACCGTCGGATCCGTCTGCAGGCGGATCCCTTGGTTCAGGCGATTTACAAAGACAGAAGCCACTTGAGGACGTTCCTCAGCCACACCGGTTTCTTTCTCAACGATAGATGCGAGAATGAGGGCTTCTTCCATGCTTTCCAACGGCAAACCCTCTTCGCGGTTCTGCCAAGCATTCGATAGAATTGCGGCTTGAGCCTCTTCCATTTGCGCGATCAACGTTTCACGATCAGAACCAGCGGACACCTCATAACTGTCAGGCGCTAAGCTACCTTCCGCAGGTTGCTCCGCAATTTCGCCTGATAGAAACTCAGCTGCGCGCAAAGCTTCGACCACTTGCCAGCTTGTGACACCTTCCGCCAAAGTAATGCGGTAGCGTAAATCACTGTCGTCTCGCAGGACTGAATATTCCTCGGGGGCTTCTTCCGCCAATGGATCAAAGGACATGCGTTCAACATAGCGATTTGTTGCCGGGTCAAGCTCTGACGCAACCAGCGCTGTGCGTGTTACACCAATTCGAAAATTGATTTCCGACCCACACGTAGAACGACCAGATCCCGTTATGATACTGGTGATCTCTTCCATAGAAATCCCTTGGCTCAGTAGAAAACTACCCGCCTTCAGGTTTTGCATTTGCCCAGAATATTCAACCGCAATTTTAAAAATTGCGGGGCTGGTTATCGCGCCATCATCGGACAATTGCCCGGCGACTTGACGCATTTTTGAACCAGGTTCGACCCGCAAACAGATAGCCTCGGCCAATGGCCCCGGCGCGCTGTATTGCGCTTTGGCCCAGGCAATTACGCCACCCAGAACAAATATAAACACAACCAACAGAGTCAGCGCGTTAGAGGCAACATGACGCCACATCAGTCCGTTACCTTACCCAAAACGATTGACGCGTTTGTTCCGCCAAACCCAAAAGAATTTGACAGCGCAATGTTCACATTACGTTTCACGGCCTGTTGTGGCGCAAGATCCAGAGATGTTTCAACAGCCGGGTTTTCAAGGTTCAGTGTAGGTGGCGCAATTTGGTCACGGATCGCTAAGACACAAAAAATTGCCTCAACCGCACCGGCTGCCCCTAAAAGATGCCCAATTGCAGATTTGGTGGACGACATCGTAGCATTACCAGCCCCATCCCCCATCAAACGTTCGACAGCACCAAGTTCGATGGTATCCGCCATCGTAGATGTACCATGTGCGTTAATATAGTCGATATCGGCTGCATTAACGCCCGCACGTTCTAATGCTGCAGACATAGACCGGAACCCACCGTCACCATCGGACGAAGGAGCCGTGATATGATAGGCGTCGCCGGATAATCCGTACCCTAAAACTTCGGCATAAATCTTAGCGCCACGTGCTTTTGCATGTTCATATTCTTCTAAAACAACAACACCAGCGCCCTCACCCATGACGAATCCATCACGATCACCATCGTACGGGCGGCTCGCTGCTTTGGGATCGTCTGCACGTTTTGTGGATAGCGCTTTGCACGCATTAAATCCTGCAATTCCAATTTCGGAAATTGGGCTTTCCGCTCCACCAGCAAGCATAACATCAGCGTCGCCCCACTGGATCAGACGTGCAGCATCTCCAATTGCATGTGCCCCAGTTGAACAGGCAGTCACAACCGCATGGTTCGGGCCTTTGAAGCCATAGCGAATGGAAACCTGACCCGAAATTAAGTTAATCAAAGCCCCCGGAATAAAGAATGGAGACACGCGCCGCGGACCCTTTTCTTTGAGCGTAATCGCTGTATCTGCGATCGAGCTCAGACCACCGATACCGGAACCAATCATTACGCCTGTGCGTAGACGGTCTTCTTCGCTTTCGGGTGTCCAACCTGCATCTTCAACAGCTTGTTGCGCCGCCGCCATACCATAAAGGATGAAATCATCAACTTTGCGGCGTTCCTTTGGTTCCATATATGTTTCTGGGTTGAACGTGCCGTTCGTTCCATCACCCATCGGAATTTCACACGCATATTTGGTCGCAACACGTTCAGCATCAAACCGTTCAATCGGGCCAGCGCCAGATTCACCCGCGATCAAGCGTTCCCATGTGGGTTCAACACCATCTGCCAACGGTGTTACCATTCCTAAACCTGTCACGACGACTCGACGCATTCCTCAATCCTTCTATGTTTCAATTGAAACTTTGCAGCTCTGATACCCTGCCAATCCGCATTGGGGCAAGCTGTTCCAGCAACTGCGGTATGATTGGGCGGCGTTTTTCGCCATTTTTCGCAAAAACATAGGAAATAGAATGCCTACGTTATAAGAGGACCTTTGGTTTCTACGTCCTTATTCTCTAAACACCCGCTATATGCGCGATCTCAATAGAAAAGGCACCAACCATCCGCGCGATAAAACCTACGGATGGTTGATGCCCAATTGAATTCGCCAAAAAT
Organism: Cochlodiniinecator piscidefendens; assembly: GCF_011326755.1. GTDB lineage: Bacteria > Pseudomonadota > Alphaproteobacteria > Rhodobacterales > Rhodobacteraceae > Cochlodiniinecator > Cochlodiniinecator piscidefendens. The sequence continues at coordinate 584,428 of NZ_JAAOIE010000001.1, forward strand.
CTCTATTAGATAAATTCGGCCACTTTATCTGCGGAAGGTTGTGCAACCTCTAGCGCTTCAGCAAGGTCAATCGTCTTACGGAACAATGAGCGGCTCACCAATGCGCCGCCAACGTTGCTCACATATTTCAAACGTGCAATGTCGTCTGTTGTACGCACGATACCACTGGCAACAATAGGAGTCCGAGAAGCTGCAGCCAACGTCGTGACAAGGCTTAGGGATGCATCGTTGTCTTCCACATCAGCATCAATATCCGTAACGAGAATGCCTGCGAACGGTACACCATCAAACTCCTGAATAAAGGCTTCAGGTTCAAAAGCGCTGCTGCTTTTCCAACCTTCACTCATGACCTGTCCTTGCCAAACATCCACTGCAAGAACAATTTGATCTGGGTAGAACTTTGCGAGGCTCTTGACCGTCTGCGGATCACGAGTGGCCATTGTTCCGATGACCACACGCCCTGCCCCTTTGTTCAGCCATTCTTCGGCATGCTCGCGTGTGCGGATACCGCCAGCAACTTGAACAGGAATACCTGCACCACGAATAATATCTTCTACAGTTGCGCTGCTTGTCTCTTCGCCAACGATAGCGTCGAAATCAGTGACCTGCATCCATTGCGCCCCTGCCGCAGCAAAGCCACGCGCCGTTTCGACTGGATCAACGTGCCAAACAGACGGTTCATCCAAACGTCCGCGATTAAGGCTAACGCAACGACCATTCTGCAATTCGATTGTTGGATATAAGATCATAGGGTTCTCCCTGCGCCAAAGCGCGTCTTTTGCCGTGGTCATCGTATAGGCCGGACCAATCGGCGTTTCTTTATTGTAATGATCTCATCATGGCATCGGTTAACAAACTGTCAATAAAAGGCGCGACTATTATAAAAACGAAAACGGCGTCCCAAATTGGGACGCCGTTCGCAACTTAATATGGCAAAAAGCTTAGGAAGCTTCGGTGATGAACTTCACCGCGTCGCCAAAAGTCTGAATGGTTTCAGCAGCATCATCAGGGATTTCGATGCCGAATTCTTCTTCGAAAGCCATTACCAATTCAACAGTATCAAGGCTGTCTGCGCCCAAATCGTCGATGAAAGAAGCGTTTTCAGCAACTTTAGATTCTTCCACGCTCAGGTGCTCAACAACGATCTTTTTAACGCGGTCTGCGATGTCGCTCATGTTCATTCCTTACTTAGTGCAGGGCACAATGCCCCGTTTATGTCCAGATGGCCCGGCGGGCCAATGCGCCCCATAACGGAGCAACCGAATAGCCCGTCAGTCAATTAGGGGCCGCCAGTAAAACTGCGTGGCCTATATCACAGAGTCGGATAAAGGCAAACGCTTTCGAACGCTTTGACGGGACGAATCCCTTCTCGCGCTTACAACATGGCCATGCCACCGTTTACATGCAAGGTCGCACCGGTCACATAACCTGCTTCTTGGCTAGCCAAATAGAGTACAGCCGCCGCGATTTCCTCCGGATTACCCATACGGGCTGCCGGAATTTGCACGTTTATCTTTTCTTTTTGGTCATCAGTCAGCTTGTCTGTCATCGCTGTTGCAATGAAACCAGGTGCAACTGCGTTAACGGTAATGCCACGGTTCGCAATTTCATAGGCCAAAGATTTAGACATACCGACCATGCCAGCCTTGGACGCCGCATAATTTGCCTGCCCGGGGTTACCCGTCGCACCAACAATCGAAGAAATGTTAATGATACGACCCCAACGCGCCTTCATCATACCGCGAAGAACACCGCGACACAGACGCATTGTCGATGTCAGATTAACATTCAATACGCTATCCCATTCATCGTCTTTCATTCGCATGAAAAGATTGTCGCGGGTGATGCCTGCGTTGTTGACCAAAATATCAACAGAGCCCATTGCCTCGATCGCTGCTTTTGGCAAAGCCTCAACCGAGTCTGCGTCTGACAGATTGCACGTCAGAACATGCGCACGATCCCCAAGTTCAGCCGCAAGTGCTTCGAGGGGTTCAAGACGTGTGCCAGACAAAACAACAGTTGCACCTGCGCCGTGCAAAGTTTTGGCGATCTCGCCACCAATTCCGCCCGACGCTCCGGTAATCAGTGCATTTTTACCTGTTAGATCAAACATATTCTTCTCCTAAACGGTGTTACCGTTTTTCGTTTTTAGTTGAGTGCCTGGAGGTTATCCCGCTGGGTGCGCCGCTGCCTTGACATCCTCAGGTGTACCAACGGCTTTGCAAGCAATTGAACGGTCAATACGACGGATCATGCCAGACAATGCTTTTCCTGCGCCAATTTCCCAAACTTCATCGACGCCTTCGGACGCCATGAAAGAAACAGATTCACGCCAGCGCACTGATCCGGTGACCTGCTCAACCAACAGGTTGCGAATGGTCGCAGCGTCGGACAACCCTGTTGCGCGCACGTTTGCAACGACAGGCACAGCAGGACGCTGAATATCAACTTCGGCCAAGGCGCGCGCCATAACCTCTGCAGCAGGTTGCATTAACGCACAATGGAAAGGCGCAGATACCGGAAGAAGAACAGCCCGTTTAGCACCTTTGCCCTTTGCAATTTCTAGCGCGCGTTCAACAGCCTCTTTATGGCCGGAAACGACGACCTGTCCGGGGTCGTTATCATTTGCCGCTTGGCAAACCTGATCATGTGCAGCTTCTGCAGCAACTTCTGTGGCGGTTTCAAAATCAAGCCCCAGCAAAGCGGCCATTGCTCCAACACCGACAGGAACAGCCTGCTGCATTGCCTGACCACGTGTTCGCAGCAATCGTGCTGTATCAGCAACAGAGATTGAACCTGCGGCAGCCAAGGCCGAATATTCCCCTAATGAATGACCCGCAACAAAGGCAGCATCCGTAATGGACACGCCTTCTGACTCAAGTGCACGCATCGCAGCGAGAGAGGTCGCCATCAAGGCAGGTTGGGCATTTTGTGTCAGGGTGAGCGTATCTTGCTCCCCTTCCCAGATCAGCTTGCTTAGTTTTTCACCAAGCGCGTCATCAACCTCATCAAAGATAGCTTTGGCAGCCGGATAGGCGTCTGCCAATGCCTTGCCCATTCCAATGGTTTGTGCCCCTTGGCCCGGAAATACGAATGCGCGGGTCATGTCCCCTCCGTTTATCTGTTTTCTCGCTGATACAATGTGCAGCGCATGAGTGCAATCAAAGCTATGTTTTTATATGCAAGCGCCTTCCCGCGCACAGTGAGTCTGCACAACAGAAGATTGCATCAAAGCGATCGTAAACTGTAAGCTGCATAAAACCCTGTCGGAGCAAATAATGTCACTGTCCAATTCCAAATCGCGTTACGGCGTAGTCACTAAGAGTTTTCACTGGGTGACAGCCCTCTTGATTATCACGCTTATTCCGCTGGGAATTATTGCCCACAATGCGCCCTTCGCAACAAGCGAAGAACTAAACTTCAAAGCGACGCTGTTTCAAATCCACAAAACCTTGGGCGTGTTGGTGTTTTTTGTCGCCCTTGCACGTATTATGTGGGCCCTTAGTCAGCCAAAACCGGGTTTGCTCAATGCTGAAAACCGCCTTGAGGCATTTGCAGCTGAAACTGTGCATTGGCTATTATACTCCGCCTTGGTTTTGGTGCCTCTCACAGGATGGATACACCACGCAGCGACAACAGGATTTGCACCTATCTGGTGGCCCTTCAGCCAAAATTTACCCTTTGTGCCCAAAGACGAGGGTGTCGCACATTTGTTTTCTGCGCTTCACTTTACCTTTGAACGTGTTTTGGCCTTTTCGCTGGTTCTTCACATTCTTGGCGCGATCAAACATCATGTCATAGACAAGGATGCAACGTTACGGCGCATGTTACCCGGCACGCCTAAATTACCCGAAATTCCCGAACAACATCACAGCAAAGCCCCTATTTTTGCCGCTTTAACCGCGTATCTTTGCGCATTGGTCGCTGGTGCTTTCCTTTGGTATCTCCCCGGCTTGGAGCATGAAGCACCTGTGCAAGTGACCTTGGAAGAAGGGGCGCAAGGCAATTGGCAAGTTGAAGAGGGAACAATTTCAATCACAGTACGCCAATTTGGAAGCGATGTGACGGGTTCATTCGCCGATTGGACTGCTACTATTCAGTTTGATGAGACGGTCGGGCTAGACCCTGCCGGTGAAGTTGAGGTTCAAATCGCTATTCCAACTCTCACACTTGGCTCTGTAACCGATCAAGCAATGGGTGCAGATTTCTTCAACGTCGCCGAATTTCCAACCGCTGAATTTGCTGCGACACTACATGCCGTTCCTGACGGATACGAGGCGCGCGGCACGTTATCAATCAAAGGAACCGCTCTGCCAATTACCCTACCCTTTGGATTACGCATTGATGGTGATCGCGCTGAAATGAATGGCAACACCACCTTGCAACGGCTCGATTTCAACGTTGGAACAAATATGCCTGACGAAAGCAGCCTTGGTTTTACCGTTGATGTTTCAATCGATCTAACAGCACTGCGCCGCCAATAAGGCTACGACGATAAATTTAGATTGGAGCACCTCAGTTATTGGGGTGCTCTTTTTGTATCAGTAGGTTAAGGGTCTGGTTTCTCATAAAAGGTTAAATTATGCGCGATTCATTAAGAACGAAAATCATCACTGTTTGCGAACAAAAGATTGCTGCAAAGGGCCCAACCGTAGGGCTGTCATTTTACGCATTTTTCGCGAATAAAAACACGGACCCCAGCCTTTTGATGGAAGCCGCAGAATGGTGGATTATGACCCATAAACTGGATCACTTTGAGAAGGCCATAAAGATCAAACAGATGATTGAGAATAATCAATAAAAAAAGGCTACAGAATTAATCTGTAGCCTTCGTTTTTTTCACACCAAACAGGCTTATTCAGCTTTGCCTGCTTCGATTGAAATCATCACTTCGACTTCGTCGCTTACCGCTGGCGCAAATGCACCAAGGCCGTAATCGCTGCGCAACAATGTTGTTGTTGCGTCGAAACCTGCCCACTCAACATTGGACATTGGGTTAACCATGGCTTGGTTCAACACTGCATCTAGGGCAACCGACTTCGTCACACCGTTCAATGTCAGATCGCCAGTAATAACAGCTGTGCTATCGCCGGTCACTTCAATACCGGTCGACGTAAATGAAACCATTTCATCTTCAGTCGCGGCAAAGAAATCATCGCTCATGAAATGCCCAAACCGTTGCTCCCAACCAGTCAACATCGACATCACTGGGAAAGAAACATTCACGGATGAATTCGCTGGCGCTTCTTGGTCAAACATGATCTCGCCTTCAAAGCCAGAAAACATGCCATACGTGGTTGAGAAACCGATATGGGTATAAGTGAACACAATCTGGCTGTGGCTAGGGTCAAGCGTGTAACGCTCGGCTTCTGCCATGGCGGGTGCTGACAAAACGGCAAGGCTCGTTGCGAGAGCTGCGGTTTTCAGAATGGATTTCATAGGGTATTTCCTTTGATCAAAGTCACAAGCTTAGCTTGCATGTCAAAACCCAGCATCGCAATCCGGCAGAATTCAACACTTTGTGTTCATAAATGCAAAAATAGCCCCGTATGGGGCTATGAGGCGCGGTTTCTTGCTGATTGAGTTATTTATAAGCGGAGATCTTCCAACAACATTTCCCGAAGGCTGTTCATTTTTTGTGCTGAACCGCGCATCAACTCAAGGTTCAGACATCCCTCGCGACGTTGCATCATAAGGCGCGCCTCTTCGCGCGGGTCGTGCTGCATATCCACCCAGATTGACACGATATCTTTGAACTTAGCATGACTCACCAAATGTGGCTCACCTTTTGCATCACGTAATACACCCCGCAATTCGCTGCGCTTTAAGTCTACATGCAGTTCATAAGCATCTTGAGGCTCAGAAGCCCGGATAAAGCTATGGCCAAGCAAAATGATCAACAAACTGAACGCCAATTTAATGCCAATGACTTCTTCGGCGATAATGGCACCGGGCATTAACCAAAGACCGATTGCCAATACCATCAAAGCGTAGCCAGCCGCGCGTTTAAGCACCTGATCTTCTAACCACTTACTGTTCACTTCGCTTTTATCTTTCACGGCATACCCGCCAAAGGTTTGCTCCAAAAACGGCGTTGCTTTGGGGCATGCTACGGCTTCTGCTCGCTCGAACTCTGTTATCGCGTTCATGTTCTTCATCCCATCTAATCGTTAACGCATCTTTAACGCGCATTGCGGCAGAAGTTTGGTAACCATTTGGGCAATTTCAAGGCAGGCTTGCATAGATCAAAAGACGGTCCTATAAGGCGACGTCCTTCTGTATTTATATGGAACTGTGCAACCTCTCGTGGGTGGGTCTCAGAAGGATTTAGACCCCCGCCCTTTGAAGTGCACTTATAACATGATTGGAGCACACATGCCGCTATATGAGCATGTCTTCATCTCGCGCCAGGACCTTTCCACCGCGCAAGCTGAAAGCCTCGTCGAACATTTCAGCACAGTCCTCGCGGACAACGGCGGTTCCGTCGTAGATAGCGAATACTGGGGCGTTAAGACGATGGCCTATAAGATCAACAAAAACCGCAAAGGCCACTACGCTTTCTTGAAAACAGATGCTCCGTCTTCTGCTATTCAAGAAATGGAACGCCTGATGCGTTTGCATGACGACGTTATGCGCATTCTGACCATCAAAGTTGACGGTCACTCAGAAGGCCCATCCGTTCAAATGCAGAAACGTGACGAACGCGACGCCCGTCGTGAACGCCGCTGATCCAGTTTAAGGAAAGGACCTAAACTATGGCCGCAAAACCATTTTTCCGCCGTCGGAAAGTCTGCCCGTTCTCTGGTGATAACGCACCTGCGATCGACTACAAAGACACCCGCACTCTGCAACGCTACATCTCTGAGCGTGGCAAAATCGTTCCATCACGCATCACGGCCGTTTCTGCAAAGAAACAACGTGAACTGGCCCGTGCAATCAAACGCGCCCGTTTTCTCGCCCTGCTGCCATACGCTGTTAAGTAAGGAGAACCGCAATGCAAGTTATCCTTCTTGAACGTGTCGCAAAGCTTGGCCAAATGGGCGACGTTGTTGACGTCAAAGCTGGTTACGCTCGGAACTTCCTGTTGCCACAGAACAAAGCACTGACTGCTTCTAAAGCAAACATTGCTAACTTCGAAGCGCAGAAAGCTCAGCTTGAAGCAAACAACCTCGAAACCAAAGCAGAAGCCGAAGCTATGGCTGCGAAATTGGATGGACAGCAGTTCATCGTGATTCGCTCCGCATCTGACGCTGGCGCGCTTTATGGCTCTGTCACCACACGTGACGCAGCAGAAGCCGCAACCGAAGCTGGTTTCACCGTTGACCGCAAACAGGTTATCCTGACAGCACCAATCAAATACCTTGGTGTTCATGATGTAACTGTTCGCCTTCACCCAGAAGTTTCAGCAACCATCGAGTTGAACGTTGCACGTTCGACTGAAGAAGCTGAACTTCAGGCAACTGGCAAATCCATTCAGGAATTGGCAGCTGAAGCTGAAGCGGAAGCAGAATTCGAAATCGCTGAGCTCTTCGACGATATCGGTTCCGCAGCATCTGATGATGACGACGGTCTTGTTGAGACTCCAGAAGGCAACTAAGCCCTCTGGACTTCAAAACACATTAAGCCGCGCCCAACAGCGCGGCTTTTTCTTTTTCTATGTGCGATAGTGCACCAATTCTATCGCCATTTGGGCTGGGAAAGATCGCCAAAATCTGTTTCGCTGGGGCATCCTTATCCCCAACCCGAGGCACAACATGACCAATTCCCCCTCCTCCGCTTGCCTTCTGGGCGCACTCGTCGCTGATGCGGCTTCACTTGGCTTACATTGGATTTATGACGTTGACCGCATCAAAACAGTTGCACAGCATCATGGCGATAGCGCTGCCTTCGTCCCCCTAAACGCCGACAACTTCGCCTATGTCCCTGCATTCTTTGCTCATGGGGCCCGTTCCGACGGAATGTTGACCCAGTATGGCGAAAGCCTACTATTGGCGATTCAATCGATGAATGCTTCAAATGGCCTCTTTGATCGCGAAGCGTATCAATCCGACTTCAAGTCGTTTTTTGGCCCAGGCGGCCAATATCAAGGCTACATTGATCGTCCAACCCAAGGCACACTCGACAACCTTGCAGCAGGGCAGAATGCGCCTTCTGGCATTGATGACGATCAATTGCCCGCTGTCGCGCGTGTACCCGCCATCATTGCTGCATTAGGTGCTTCAAATTCAGACGCACTCAAGACGGCTGTAGAGATCACCAATGTCAACAAAGATGCGACCGCCTACGCTGCTGTTTTCGCCGATCTGCTCGGTCGTGTTATTGCTGGGGACCCTTTGCATTCTGCTTTGGAGGAATCAGCCAATTTGGCCGCAGATCCGATTCAATCCCTGTTGCGTGATGCAATCAATAGCTCGAATAACGATTCCATCGTTTATGGAGAGCAAACAGAACGTGCCTGCCATCTGCCAATGGGTATGCCTCTCGCGTACCACATCATGGCGCACACTCAATCCTACGCTGAAGCGGTTGACGTAAATATCAAAGCTGGCGGCGATAGCGCCGGACGTTCTATTGTGATTGGCGCTGTATTAGGGGCTGCTCATGGGATCAACACCCCCAAAGGTATTCCATTGGCATGGGTTTTAAAAATCCAAAACGCAGCAGAACTTTGGGATGCATGTCAAACACTTGCCAAATAACAAAAAGGCCGCCTCAATGGGCGGCCTTTTCGCTTAACTTAGGTAAAGATTACTCTTCGTCGAGTGCTTCAACAGCTTTTTGAAGCTCATCTTTAGAGATTTCTTTTTCGGTCACAGCAGCCTGCGCAACGATGTGATCAACAACTTTATCTTCAAACAACGGTGCGCGTAGCTGTTGCTGCATTTGCGCGTTCTGTTGAATGAATTCAAAGAACTGACGCTCTTGGCCAGGGTACTGACGTGCCTGCTGCATGATCGCTTGGGTCATTTCAGCATCAGAAACAGAAACTTCTGCTTTTTGACCGATTTCAGCCAACAACAGACCAAGACGAACGCGGCGCTCGGCCAGGCCAGTGTGCTCTTCTGTTGTTTCGATTTCTGGGTGATCATGACCTTCAACTTCTGGGTTGTCGTCATGCCACAGCTGATGCGCGATTTGTTTTGCTTCTGCTTCAACCAATGAAGGAGGAAGTTCAAAAGAAACCTTGCCTGCCAATGCGTCAAGCAATGCACGTTTTTGAACCGCACGAGCGGCACCAGTGTATTCTGCTTCAAGACGCTCTGCGATTTGACCTTTCAGGCCAGCAAGGTCTTCGGCGCCAAATTTTGTTGCCAACTCATCGTTGATTTCAGCGGCAACTGGCTTTTTCACTGCTTTAACAGTGCATTTGAACAATGCTTCTTTACCAGCGAGATGCTCTGCGCCGTACTCTTCTGGGAAGGATACGTTTACGTCTTTCGCTTCGTCAGCTTTTGCACCAACCAGCTGCTCTTCAAAGCCTGGAATGAAGGAGTTTGAACCCAATACAAGCGGGTAATCTTCGCCTGCGCCGCCTTCGAATTCTTCGCCGTCAACAGAGCCAACAAAATCGATGGTCACTTGGTCGCCGTCTTCAGCAGCTTCGCCTGCATCACGGTCCGCGAAGTCTTGAGCAGTTTCGGCAAGGTTTGCCAAAGCTTCTTCAACACCAGCGTCGTCAGCTTTTACAATGAGTTTTTCCAAGGTCACATCAGAGAAATCAACCTCTGGAATGACTGGGAGAGCTTCGTAAGACATAGCGACTTCAACGTCGTCGCCTTCTTTCCAGTCGTCATTGGTCATTTTGACTTCTGGTTGCATCGCAGGGCGATCGCCAGATTGTTCAAAATGTTCGTTCATTGCGCCGTCTACAGTTTCCTGCATCGCTTCGCCCAAAACACGTGGACCGAATTGCTTTTTAAGCAAAGCCATAGGCACTTTGCCTTTACGGAAACCTTTCATTTCAACTTCTGGCTGGGCTTCTTTCAGCTTTTCGTTGACTTTAGATTCCAGCTCAGCTGCGGAAACAGTAATGTTGTAGGCGCGTTTCAGGCCTTCGTTCAGGGTCTCGGTGACTTGCATCGTCGTCCTCGTAGATTGGCATAAGACCGCGCGCGCGCGGTATGTTAAATTCAGTCGCCCTTCTATTGTGCGCCCCGCTTTTGCGCAAGTGTTGAATCTGTTTCGGCGCGTGTTATTAGCCGTGACCTGCCGATCTCAACAAAACAAAGCCTCGGAACAACCGAGGCTTTGCAGTATTTCAATTCGTAACGTGCCTATCAGCAGTAAGGTGCACCGCGCCCGTAACCGCCCTGATCCGCCTGATTACCGCTATCTGCGTCGGTGTAACCTGTATAAACGCCGCCATATCCACGCGGACAAGATCCTGCGTCGACCCAAGCGCCATTGTCAGCATCTGCCGCTTGCGCTGCAGTGGGAACAAGCGCGGCTGCGCCAACGGCTGCTAGACCTAAAAATGCACGGCGTTCTGGTCGCGACACCGAAATATCCGCATCTGTTAAAGTCTTAAGTTCACTCTTTTTCTTAACCATAATTTCGGCTCCTCCCGACCCAAATCACATTCAATGTTCTGAAGATAACCCTGACTTTGGCAATCTGTCAATTTTTCCGTGTTTTTCACGCTAACTCAGCCGTTTCAAAAGGATTGTTGCTGTTTTCATTTCTTTGCGTGTAGCCTGTTCTTAATCCGCGTACCCAGATGCACCCAGAGGGAGGGATAAATGCAAAAAGATTTCGATTGGACCATTGCACCTGTTACCAAAGAAGAATTCTTTAGAGACTATTTTGAAAAGAAACACCTTGTCATAAAACGAGGTCAAGCCGACTATTATTCTGATCTGCTATCTACAGCAGAAATTGACACAGCGGTTTCCACATTTGGCCTGAGTGCCCCCGAAGTAAATGTGGTCCAAGCGGACAAAGAGATAAACGCATCGCATTTCAGCTATGAAAATGGATTTATCGACAGCATTGCCGTAAATCAGCTGTTTGCAGATGGTGCGACCATTATCATGAGTGGTCTACAGGAACGTATTCCTAAGCTCGCTAATTTCTGTCGATCGCTAGAAAGCGCCTTTAGCGCCCGCGTTCAAACAAATACCTACCTTACCCCCGCCAATAGCCAAGGCTTCAAAGCCCATTATGATGGGCATGATGTTCTGGTCCTACAGGTCGAAGGTACAAAAGAATGGCGCATCTACGACACGCCAGTTGAGCTGCCTTTGCAATCACAAGGGTTTAACCCACACGACATTCCAATAGGTGAAGAAACAGACCGCTTTGTATTAGAACCCGGCGATATGGCCTATGTTCCACGCGGGCTGACCCATGACGCGGTTGCAACGGATCAGACATCTTTGCACATTACAACGGGATTGATGGTGCGTAGCTGGGCCGACTTAATGGTCGAAGCTGTGACCATGCTGTCCCATCATGATGTCGATTTTCGCGAGGCATTACCGCCGGGCTTTGCAAATAATGAATTTGATAACGCTACAATGCAGGAAAAATTTGCACGCCTTCTAGGTAAAGTGAACCGCGCAGCATTGGATCCTGTGCTGAACCATTTCCGAGAGGATTTCATCAGCACACGCGTTCCCCGTGCGCATAGTCAAATGGCGCAAATTGCGCGTCTTGATACTCTGAATGGGACCAGCAATTTAGCTGCGCGCCCCAATCTGATTTATCGTTTGAACGATATCCCGTCCAAATCGGGAGGAGAGGATCAAGTGGCCGTGTCGTGTCAGGGATTGATTTTCAACATGCCCGCCTTTGTCAAAGAACCATTAGGGTATGCCCTATCATCACCGCATTTTACGCTCGCTGATCTTCCCGGAGAATTAGACGATAGCGGACGTGAAACATTGATACGGCGGTTGGTGCGGGAAGGCATGGTGATGTTTCTCGACGATTAAAACGCTCGAAGAGCTATGCGCGGAAGTGAGTGTAGCTCTTCGCACCCGAAACGACAAAGAGCGCGGTGAGCGAAAGCCTCAAAGGTCGCGTAAGTGATGTTCGATCTCGGCCTTCAAAATCAGACGCTCTTCTTCACTTAGGAACGCTCCAATTTCCACTTCGCGGTTGTTTCCACGTAGCGTCAGGTAATTCGCAACAGGACCACCATTGGGCAACAGCCGCACATCAACCCAATATGGATTTGCATTCCAACGTTTTGCCTCCTGCCCTGCCGTCAGATGAACCAATGTGATCTCTTCGCTGAAGAATACCAGTTCTTCCAGCACTTCACCCTGTTTGTAACTTTTGTCGATAGCATACCAGATGCATCCAACTGTCAGCAAAACAAAGGGCAGTAATATCCAGAGCGCAAAAGACCCAACAAGCCCCAACAGTGGCAAGCACATCATAACAGCCGTACCAGCGATAAACCCAACAAAACCCTTTTTTCGCAAAGAACGATAGGGCCACATGCTTAGTTTAGCGATGGGTTTCCCATACAAAGAGGCCCCGGAAATATCCGAGGCCTCTGAAAAGTTATGTTGCCATTCATAAGGCATTAGTGGCTATGCGCTTTGTCCCATTCTTCCTGCTTAGGAAGTGTTTCAAAGGTGTGCTCTGGTGGAGGAGATGGAAGTGTCCATTCCAGAGTATCTGCATATTCGTTCCAGTAGTTGTTTTCTGTAACCCGTTTGCCAGCGAACAAGGTGTAGAACACGATGCCGATGAAGAACAGGAACGAAGCGAACGACAGGTAAGCGCCATATGAAGAGACACTATTCCAGTATGCAAAGGCTTCTGGGTAGTCGATGTAACGACGTGGCATACCCTGACGACCCAAGAAGTGCTGCGGGAAGAAGGTCATGTTTGCGCCGATAAACATCATCCAGAAGTGTAGCTTGCCAGCCCATTCAGGGTACTGACGGCCAGACATTTTGCCGATGTAGAAATAGATACCTGCAAAGATACAGAAGATCGCACCAAGGCTCATCACGTAGTGGAAGTGTGCAACCACATAGTATGTGTCATGGTAGTAGCGGTCTACGCCTGCTTGGGACAGAACCACACCTGTCACACCACCAACGGTGAACAAGAAGAGGAAACCAAACGCCCAAAGCATCGGTGTTTTGAATTCAAGCGATCCGCCCCACATTGTTGCGATCCAAGAGAACACTTTCACACCCGTCGGAACCGCAATCACCATCGTCGCCAGCATGAAGTAGCTTTGCTGTGTCAATGACATACCCACGGTGTACATGTGGTGTGCCCAAACAACGAAGCCCAACACACCAATCGCGATCAACGCCCAAACCATCGGCAGATAGCCAAAGATCGGTTTACGAGAGAACGTACCAATAACGTGTGAAATCAAACCAAAGCCTGGCAAGATGATGATGTAAACTTCAGGGTGACCAAAGAACCAAAGGATGTGCTGGTAAAGGATCGGGTCCCCGCCACCTGATGGATCAAAGAAGGTTGTGCCAAAGTTACGATCTGTCAGCAACATGGTGATCGCGCCAGCCAAAACTGGCAAAGACAAAAGGATCAACCATGAGGTCACAAAAATAGACCAAGCGAACAAAGGTACCTTAAACATTGTCATGCCCGGTGCGCGCATGTTCAACATTGTTGTGATCATGTTGATCGCACCAAGGATCGAAGAGGCACCAGAAACGTGGACCGCGAAAATCGCGAGATCCATGGAATAGCCGCCTTCATTGGTGGAAAGTGGCGGATAAAGCACCCAACCCACACCAGAACCAAGTTGATCATTACCACCTGGCGCAAACAACGAAGCAACACCAAGAGCAACACCAGCAACAAACATCCAGTAACTCAGATTGTTCATCCGCGGGAATGCCATATCAGGCGCGCCAATTTGCAGTGGCATGAAATAGTTGCCGAATCCACCGAACAAAGCGGGAATCACAACAAAGAACATCATTAACACACCGTGATAGGTGATCATAACATTCCAAAGATGGCCGTTTGGCGTACAGACAGCATCTGTCGCAAAAAAGCGCGCGCCCTCTAGGCACATATATTGCACGCCGGGCTCATGGAGCTCCATGCGCATATAAACCGTAAAAATAACGGAAATCAGGCCCACAGCGGCTGCTGTGAACAGATATAGAATCCCGATATCTTTGTGGTTTGTCGACATGAACCAGCGGGTAAAGAAACTCCGCTCATCATGATGTCCGTGGGTGTCAATGGCTGCGTCGACCATTAATGCCTCTCCCAAATATTTAATACATTTATGCTGTGTATAGGCATTCCCAACACAGCGCGTCCCGGGCTGACATTAAAGAAGTGCGACCCCGCGAGCAATGGACATAGCAGCGCAGGGTCGAATTTATTTTTGACTGCTTATTCAGACACAGTTGTTTCGCCGTCTTCGGCGGGCATTTCTACGGGTACAGGGCCAACAGATGCTAAATAGGCCGCTACGTCCTCACCACCATTGCGCAAGCGGAAAGACATCGCCGTACGAGCGGAGCCGTCATCTAAATAGGTTCTTAGAAAGGCGCGCGGATCCGTTGCATACTCAGCCAAGTTTTCTTCGGTCCAGATCAAACCTGCTGCACCAGCTGCGGCTAAATCATCACTATAGTTAAATCCATCAACCGTACCGGCTGCACGTCCAATCACTCCATAGAGGTTTGGGCCAGTACGCCCGCCACGCACGATGACATCATCACCGTTTTCGATAGCATGGCAGGATTTGCAACGCCGAAAAAGCCCCTCGCCTGCTTCAGGATCGCCATTGGCAAAGCTCGGTGTTGCGGCTGTGATAGCTGCCAATGCAGCAGACATAGCTAAATGTTTCATTCAAACCCCTTTTTTGGTTTTCACGCGCGTCACTATGCAGTGCACACTTCTTTCGCTCTGAACGAAAGGCGCAGCATTGTCGCATCTAAATTTGAGCCAATTTTTGCTGGCAGACAGATCAACCAAACGTTTCGGCAAATGTCTTTTTCAAAGCGACATCCAGATCATCCATGGTAACGGGCAAACCCAGATCAACCAAGCTTGTTACACCGTGTTCGCGAATCCCACAGGGAACAATCCCCTCGAAATGGCTCAAATCTGGTTCAACATTAATCGATAAGCCATGGAAACTAACCCATTTCCGAAGCCGGACGCCAATCGCCGCGATTTTGTCCTCAGGTGGAATGCCCGCCGCCGTGAGCGGTTTATCGTGGCGCACAACCCAAACACCCACACGGCCGTCGCGACGTTCGCCTTTCACGTTGAACTCCGCAAGTGTGGCAATAACCCAATCTTCCATTTGCTGAACAAACTTGCGCACATCACGCCCACGATCCCCAACATTTAGCATAACATAAGCCACGCGCTGCCCGGGACCATGATAGGTATACTGGCCGCCACGTTTACTTTCATAAACGGGAAATAGATCAGGATCCGTAAGGTCTGCAACTTGCGCAGAAGTCCCCGCCGTATAGAGCGGTGGATGCTCAACCAACCAAATCGCTTCGTCCTTGGTGCCCTGCGCAATGCCAGCAACGCGAGCTTCCATTTCCGCAACACTGGCTTCGTAATCTGTCTGGCCGACAGATGTAATCCATTCTGGCATAGTATGCCCCTTCAGTGTCTTCGTCTCAATGGCATTTATATGGGTTCACAACCCGCTATCAAGCCTCAACATCCTGATACTGCACTCGATAGCGCGAACATCGTCTAACATAAAAAAGCAGTGTCTAACGTGAGGAAACGACTCCTGACTTTGCCTTATCGTAGAGGCGAAAAAAGAAAATCCACTTTTTGCCTTTTTGCTCTTCCCTTCCCAAATCGGAGCCGCTAATAAGCGCGCAGACTACCTGATCACGTGCGGTCGTGGCGGAATTGGTAGACGCGCAGCGTTGAGGTCGCTGTGGGGTAACACCCGTGGAAGTTCGAGTCTTCTCGACCGCACCATTTCACATTTTGATGTGATTTTCTCAAAAAAATCAAATATTACAGATACTTGCGGAGTTCGATAGCCGTTTTTACGGTCGTACGTCAATGGGGCTGAAAATGCCGTTTTCTGGATGGTTTTGCGCACTTCGAGTGATCCATTTTCGTAGACATTCCAAGGGTTTGCGAGGTAATTCTGCAATAGTTCGATAATTTCGCTCAGTGTGCTCTTTGGTTTGGTGTTTTGTGACAATTTATCGGTCAGCAAAAGTTTCTCATCATCCAGCTTAGCAATCTTGTTTTCCAACGCCGTCATGACCTTTGGATTCGAAGTTTCAACCATGCGCTCAACAAGGGCATCCTGCTGCTTATCCAGCTCATTGTGCTGGCGTTTGATTTCAGCTTTCGCCTGCTTGGCCTGATCCCCTCGTTGATCCCATGCGTCTTTCAGCATCGACGTTGCGATATCGAGAATTTGTTTGCTTGGCTTGAGTGAACGCAGGATTGCTTCGAACCCCGCGTCGATCTTTTCGGCGCGGATACTTTTGCGATACTCGGAACAATCACGAGTCTGACAGTTGAAATACGGATAGCGTTTGCCCGTTGCACTCCGTGCAAAGCACGCAGTCATTGGCTTGTCACAGCAAGCACAGACAATCGCCCCACGCAGCGGGAAATCTTCACTGATATCAGGGCGCTTGGCGGCAACGCCTTTGCTGTTCCGACGGGTTTGAATGGTCTCGTATGTTTCCAGCGAGATCAGTGGTTCATGGTGGCCCTTGCGGCGTGTGATGCCCCAAGGTTCATGTTCCATGTACCCCGCATAGATCACACGGTTCAGCATATCCGTCACCTTTTGCTGGCGGATTTGTCCGTTGGGTAGTTCCTTGGGAAACTCAGGCTGTCTTTCCAAGAAACGTTTCACGTCTGCCTGCCCAGAGAACCGACCAGAAGCATATCCTTCTATGTGAGGGGTGCGTCACAGCAATTGAGAGTTTTTTAGCAACTGCGTTTTCAAACAAAGTTTGGCCAAAAACAGAAAAACTCAGAATTTGTATTGAAATTGACGACGATATTGAAAAACCTGAACTGGCCTTCGAACCTAAAACCATGGCACTCAGTTTTAGATGGCCAAAGCGGCTATCTTTGTTGGACGCGCACGCGATGTCCAGCATTGGGGAGTTCTTGCTGGAATTTTGTGCAAATACCTTGGGGGCAATTGCAGCCCTACCAGAGCCTGAAGGTACTTTGGAGCATATGGTAACGCAGGAAAATTTATTTGAGAGGACAATTTCCTTCAGCTTTGCGCACTTTGCCCAAAGTCGTGTTTTAGGAAAGTATTTGTCATCTTTGGACGATCTGTCGCACTTGGTCGTAAAATCATACCCACCGCTGGAACCAATACCTAAAATCGTTCCACAAAACTTGGGCGAGTCTGAAAAACCTCAAGAGAAAAAGGACGTTGAAAGCGACATACCCGATATATTTTCGCCGCCCAGAAAACATAGCGAGCTCTCTGTAAGCAGCGTTATTAATACCCATCTGTGGGATCAAGCTGGATGGGGAGGTGTGTTGTACGCCCACTCGGGCCCAATGGACACTCAGCCTCCCTTGCTTGGATTGTCCTTTGAAAGCAAAGAGATGGCATCGTCAATCTTTAAGGAATGGAACGAGAAATTTGGACGTAAAGACGTTGAGGATCGGATAAGGATTTCGATCATTCGGGGAATCGATGCTGATAACAGGCATCACTATCGTGCCCATGTGACACAATCGATTGATCCCGAGCGCAATGTAGCGGAAGAGCGTAAGATGGTAGTAAGTGTATCGCGGCTCAATACAATGGAGCCCGATAGCTCTACGAATTTGGATGGCTTTCTGGAACAGTTTGAAAAGTTCGGAATGTTCTTTTTGGTACCTGCGGTCATATCTGCGAGTGGGCGCGAACCTGAGCTGTTGCTTAGTCAGTCAATATTGAGGCGAAATTTACACATACGTCAGGCGTGGGAAATTGAGGAAAACGATCCAGATTTCGTAGCTATCAGAAATAGCGACAACATGGTTACTCCGTCGGGGTGAAGCGGCATCACTTGCGAAAACTCTTTGCCAAACATTGAACTCTTTTGATAATTTGAAGAACAAAGCAAAAATCATACAATTGTATGGTGATATGTGTAAGCCTAATTCTACCCTTGATAGATATCGCGACAGTGGCCGTATGCAGGCATAGAGCCTTTAACGGCCAATCAAACAGATCGTTGTTTGATCCCTCGCGTGCATCATACTGACGGTAGGCCGTTGAGAGACTCCATATCCAAAAAAGTAAATATGGTTATCACCGCTAGAATTGTAACAATAGAGCGCGCTGAGGGTCAGGAAAATGTGTGGCCTCAATCTACCGCAAGTTGATTATAATATCTATCTAATCCACAATCGTTGTATAGTGAGGTCAAACTAACTTTAGGGATGGTATGGTAGATAAAACATCAATTGAGCGTATAGCACAGCTTACGAAATTTTCCGAAGATCCGCTGGAAAAGCTCAAAGCTCGGGCAAATAATTTTGACAAAACTATAGGTATGCAGTCCTCGACTGAAAGATTAATGAGAGAATTGCAAAGCAATGACACTTTGATTCGTTTAGAAAATGCCCTTAGTATAGCCAACCAGCATTCTGTGTTGTTTGATGCTGCTAAAAAGTTAATGGAAATGCCCTTATATGTTAATCAGCTAACAAAAATTGCTGAACGCACCGGCCACTACTCGCGCCTGTTTGATCAAGCTGTTCTTCCTGATCACTCTCACCTTGCTGAAATTGCCCAAAAAATGGCGGACAGAATCACCTCATTTGAAGTTGTTCTCGCTAATGAACAGAGTTGGGCTGCCAGATTAGCTGTACAAATGGATTCTGTTAGGCATCCTTGGGTTTTTCCGGAACACGCTGCGCTATCTTTCGAAGGGTTTGCTGTTGTTTCCCGTCTAAATGATGTTGTGAGGTATGCAGAACCATTTGGTGAATTCACACGTGAAATTATCAATGATGATCTCGGTGCACCGATTGATGTAAACGATGGCGCTGAGGCAGATGAACGGGATGCAGCCCACGTGGATGCAGGAATAAATCCCGGCATTTTAGCAATTCCTGAAACAGCAATGGGAGATGTTTTGATACAAACAGGGTTTGTATTTAGAGCCGAATACACTCCTGTTCCACCTACCACAGATGGAAGTAATCACGGGCATATCTATCATCCCGGCCATGCCGCATTAATTACGGCTGTCGAACAGAACTTAAGAAATCTCATTGTGGCCAAGATGGTTGAATTTTACGGCATTAACTGGATGCACTCCCGAATGAGTGGCGCCATTGTTGCTGGCTGGCAAGAACGCCATGATGAAGCAGTAGCTGCAGGCGAAGCCTCTCTTGATTTGATCCAGTATTCCAATTTTATGGAGCTTAAGGACATCATTATTGGTCGCCAACACTGGAAGGAAATATTTTCCACTACATTTAGTAAAAAGGAACACTTCGCGACCTCAATGGAGAGGTTGCACCCAATTCGTTTACCGTTGGCGCATAGCCGTCCGATTGGCGTTGGACAGCAAATCCATCTTATTTCGGAGTCGGGGCTTCTACTGCGTGCACTTGGAATTGATATTTTCAGAAAGTGACAATGATAGACAAATCCTACGCAACACCTACCGATATTGCGAAACATCTTATTATTGGTAGCGCACCTGAACGGTGTGAAGAACTTGAAGATTTTTGGTCACAGTACGAAATTTATTTCGAAGAGATCAATGATCGTTCGGGTATTATTCTCAACGCCAACAAAGATCGGGTCCAGTATACAAGAAAAGACCTTCAAGTGGTGTGGCTACTGGGATTTTCACTTTGGAAATCTATCGAATTATTTAGCCCCGCGATTATCTTGCCGAAAATAGTTGGAAGTACATCAGAAAAAATTCTGCGGGACGATCCCGATCTTGATGGGTTCGAGCGGGATTATTCGGAACGCTTGAATATGATTAGGCAGTTCATTGAAAGTGATGAAATTGATCCAAAAATATGGCCTACAGATATCCCTGAACCACGCGCTTGCCGAGAGGATTTTGATAATCCAGAAGACATGGCAGTCTTCGACCTTGTAATGATGACCACAAGCGTATTGTTCTTACACGAGCTCAGGCATGTAAAATTCGCACGAGATCACTCCACTGGAACGCCGCGCCCCGTCGATAAAGCGGAAGAAGAAATGATCTGCGATACGTGGGCGAGAAGTTGGTTTATGGACAAACTCGATGTTTATGCAGAAGACAACAATTGTAGTCGTCAAATAATTTGTTCAAAACGCGCTATGGCATTGGCCCTAGCATCTGAATATCTCCGATTTGCCAGCGGCCACTTTGGTCAATTTGGAAGTGCTGATTACCCTCCACTACCTCTACGCATATCGACCTTGTCCGCAAATATTCATCTTCCAGATGATGATGATTTCTGGATTTTATCCGCGAGTATATTGTTAGGCGAAACTCGGCGAAAACTTGGTAGAACCGCGTCAGTTCCTCAAGGGACTCCTAAAGCAATCGTTAAAGTTCACACCAACTCCTGTCAAAATCAGCTTTAGCGATCCCCACGATCTAGCTGGTACTACCAATTTTCGAAGTTAAGGCGAACCGCGAGATGTGGGTCTCTGACCCGTTTCCGTTGCGATCCCTTCAGCCATCTCACAGCACTAAGCGTGCTGCGAGATGTGTGTCAGATGACACCATGCGCTGCGATCCCTGCGGACAACTTCCATCATAAGAGATGATGCGAGATGTGGGTCGTTGACCCGTTTGCGCTGCGACCCTTCGGACAATTTCCAGCATTAAGAAATGCTGCAAGTTGTGTGTGGTAGTACCACACGACTTGACAAGGGGGCTGCTGCGCTCCCCCGTTGTATCCCCCAAAGCTGATGGTCACGATTGGCGTTGAGCCAGTCACGACCATGCAAACATATCGCTGTTTGATCACTCGTTAGGGAGAAGCCATCTCTCCCCAACACCCCATAGGTCAACCCTGCGCGGATTGAATGCCGTCAGCGTATCGACGCTGAACCCGACCAAAGGGCGTATCGTCGCCCCTTAGTAACCCACTCGCAGGATTTGGAGAATTGACCTCTCCACCTGCACCAGACCATGTCAAACTTAATCATCCAACTGAAGCAGTTGCCGTCCTTGTTCCACAAATCTTAGAGCGCTCATGTGATATTCTGAGCAGCTACCCTCAATGCTGGTTCTCACCCCAGCCTTATATACTTGTTCAACAAGTGGTGCATTCATTGCAAAGCTTTGAGACGTGTCGCGTAATGCGTGAACAATGTTGGGCGCGTTACACATCGATTTTCCTTTTACGTACCCAAGCCCAAATGTGGCGGGAACACTAGAAATGGCAGTTACGATCAAAATGTATTTGAGTTTCATAGTATTGAGCGCCTTCCTGTACTGACGTGATCGCTGCACCGAAAGGGTTCCCTTTTGTTAGGGATGCCATAAATCACTCAACTTGTCATTGCCCCCTTGTTTTCCACAGCTTTTTTCGAGGGGTCGAAGGCTTCAAACCGTTGCTCAACGCTGTCTGCAAAAGGGAACCCTTTTGGCAACGGAGAAACAGCCATGAAGCCTGATTGTGAGAAAAAAATCGCCTGCTACGATAATCGTATGAATGACAACAACAGTAAGAAAACGGGTCGTAAAATTGGCTATGTCCGTGTGTCCCACAAAGATCAGACAGAGAACCTTCAAATTGATGCGCTTAAAGCGACGGGATGCGATTTTATTTACGGTGATCACGGCGTTTCTGGTGCGGTGACAAAGCGTTGTGGCTTAGATGAAATGCTAGCCAGTCTTAAGAGTGGCGATACATTGGTTGTTTGGAAATTGGATCGACTGGGACGCTCAACAATCCATTTGTTGCAGCTTCTGAGTGATCTCAGGGACAGAGGCGTTGATTTCAAAGCCATCACACAAGGCATTGATACAACCACCGCCGTTGGCCGCATGCCCTATGGTCAGTTGGCTGTTTTTGCTGAGTATGAACGGTCTTTGATCTCAGAACGTACCAAAGCAGGGATGGCCGCAGCCAAAGCCAGAGGTGTGCATGTTGGTACACCTAAATTATCAAAAACTATGAATAAAGCACTGGAAAATTTGGAGAAATTTACCTTGATAGACACAGGCGCAGAAAACACATAATTATTTTTGCCTCATGTGGCTATCTGACATGAACTCGCCTCTTGCGTGAAACTGATTTTTGACGACTATCCAAAGCACAACGTTTCTCAACGAATTTTAAAATTCAAGTCACTTGATAACGAAAGTCAGATGAATGCATTTCAACGATCTGCCGCGCGGCGTTCCCAATACGACCGCATACTCCGACCAAGCCCCACGCGCGCTATGGGTTGATCCGGACGAAGTGGCCTCTCACAGCAACTGGCAATACGATGCTGGCAAGATATTTCTGGGGAAATCAGGTGAACAAACCATCGGAATTAAAGATGATCGTCATCTTCTGACTATCGCGGGGTCACGGGCAGGCAAAGGCACATCAGCCATTGTACCCAATCTTTTGCTCTACACAGGCTCAGTCGTGGTTATTGACCCCAAGGGTGAAAACGCCCGCCTGACAGCAGAACGCCGTGGATATGGGCGCGGCATCGCGGATGGTGGACTAAAACAGGATGTTTTTGTTATTGATCCTTTTGGCGTGTCGAACGTAGATGATCAGTATTTGGCTGGATTTAATCCACTAGCTGACCTCAATCCTGTAGGTGATGATTTCATAGATGAATGCGATGCCATCGCCGACGCCTTGGTTGTGCAAGAGGGTAAACCGTGAAGAGATTCGCCTCTACAAGTACGGCACAGCCTCTCTGCTGAAGATTTCAGAGATAGAAGCCGTTTTGGAAAGTGGAAGTTTATAGCAATCCCCCCTTGGGGGACTGGCTGGGGGGCCAAAGTGAAAAACCACCCAACAACACACACATTTTAAGGAATATTCGGGAAAAAGTGGTGCGAGCGGGGGGACTTGAACCCCCACGTCCATACGGACAACAGATTTTAAGTCTGGCGTGTCTACCGATTCCACCACGCTCGCATTAAGCGCGTCTATATATAAAGTGAAATGAATCGCCAAGGCATTTTTTCAATTCAACCCGTTGAAATAACACCCAAACGCGGCCCGGTTTTTGCATCGTTTTTAACAAGTTATCTTGCTTTAAAAAATGACCTTTGGCACAGTTCCAGAACGTTAGAAATCGAAATCGAGGAATATAACTTGGCCCCTGTAACGCGTGTTCCAACCATTGATATCTCCGCCCTATTCAACGACGATCTTAAAAGCTGGGAAGAGACTGCAGATAAAATTGGGAAAGCCGTCAAAGACATTGGTTTTTTATCGATAACAGGCACAGGGGTAAGTGCCGACTGCGCTGCCGATCTAAGAAACGCAGTCCAAGCATGCTTTGCGATCCCAGAGGCAAGTAAACACGAGCAGGCGGTTACGCGCGACAACTACCGTGGCTACATCCCGTTTGGCTTTTTCACTCCAAATGACGGCTCTGGGAAAGCTGACAATTATGAGGGTTTTAAGCTCCACGTTGAAATTGACAAAGATGCCCCAGTGCGTCGGGATTGCAGCCTTTACGGTCCCAACCTTTGGCCCCGTGAAACTCCGGAACTAAAATCGGCAACTTTAGCATATTGGGCTGAAATGGACCGGCTAACGCACGCACTTCTTCGGGCTTTTTGCCACGTGCTCGAATTGCCTCTAGATCGATTTGAAGCCGCGTTTTATCAACCCCTTACCAACATGACGTTACTTCATTATCCACCCCAAGCCGCGAACGACACCGGTTTTGGGATTCATGCTCACAAAGACACAGATGCCCTAACGATCATTTCTCCCGATCCAGTGGGTGGTCTAGAAGTACGCATGCCGGATCAGACCTGGCACCAAGTCGAATGCCCCGAAGGTGGTTTCATCGTAAACATAGGTGATATGCTAGAACTTTGGAGCGGAGGACGCTTTGTGTCGACCCCGCACCGCGTCGTGAACAAGTCCGGAAAAGAACGGTATTCTTTCCCCTATTTTGCGGTTCCCCGCCATGATATCACCGTAGCTCCCGTTGTCTCACCAATTGACGGATTTTCAAGACCTTCTGTCCATTGCGGTCATTGGTCGGCAGAAACATGGCGAACGAACTGGCCCGACGAGAAAGCCGACGGCGACACGCCTGAATTAGGCACAATCCACTAACCTTGGCAGGTGTTTTAGATTTCTTCTTCGACGGGATCGGTCATATACTGCCGCTCTGGCAGCCAAGGGTTTAACGCTAGAGCGCGGCGCAACGCAGTTTGCGCAGCCTCCGTGCGACCAAGCTGGCGCAAGGTCAAACCTTGCCCCGCAATCGCCGCTATGTGATCAGGCGCTAGTTCTATTGCACGCTCTAGATCTTGGAGCGCGGATACATAATCAGACTGTATAAACGACACAAATGCGCGCTGATTATATCCTTCTGCAAAATGGGGACAGTATTCAATTAATGCGCTGAAGCTTTCGGTTGCTCCGTCAAAATCAAATTGCGCGCGACGTGTCATTCCCAGGTCAAGCAACTCCTGCGCCTGAACATCTGGTGCCACTGCCCAAAATTCCCACAATTCATTTCCAAGAAGTCTGGCTTCGGCCTCGTTTTCGACGGTCTGCAATTCTTGATAAATCTCGCCATATCGATCTGGGCGTTCGCCCACATTCGGGCAAGCATGGGCAACAACAGGAGCGACGATAAGGGCAAAAGATGTAAATAT
Source organism: Cochlodiniinecator piscidefendens (assembly GCF_011326755.1). Lineage (GTDB taxonomy): Bacteria > Pseudomonadota > Alphaproteobacteria > Rhodobacterales > Rhodobacteraceae > Cochlodiniinecator > Cochlodiniinecator piscidefendens. The sequence continues at coordinate 609,168 of NZ_JAAOIE010000001.1, forward strand.
ACGCATACCTCATGATCGCGCTGGAACCACGTTAAGGTCAAATCACATTCTTGAGACCCTCATCTTACGTCTGTATTGCAACATTATCAGGCAAAGTTAAGAGCCAGCGTTCACGTCATATCTTCTGGACAGCTTCAACGCTATGATCCCGTCATGATACCTATTCGCGACCATAATCCTTCACAACGCACCCCTTATATTACCTGGGGGTTGATGGCATTAAACATTGTCATTTTCTTCAGCTATTGGAGCTTCTTAGACGAGCCAAGAAGGCTGTATTTCTTCTATCAGGATTGGGCTTTAGTGCCTCAAACGGTATTAAACGGTCAGTACCTACATACTCTGATCACATATATGTTTTTGCATGGTGGTTTTATGCACCTAGCCGGCAACATGCTGTTTCTATGGATATTTGGGGACAACCTAGAAGATGAATTAGGTCATCTAAAGTTTTTGCTGTTCTATATCTTGGCTGGCATTGGTGCAGCCGTGGTTCAGATCGCGGCGGATCCCTCTTCGAACATACCTATTGTTGGCGCATCAGGCGCGATTGCTGGTGTCATGGGCGGGTATCTGCTTTTGTTTCCGAAGGCAAAGATCGACATACTGTTCATCTTCATCGTCTTTTTTAAGATTTTCCCAATTCCAGCGTGGATCACACTCGGAATTTGGTTTGGTCTTCAGCTCCTGAACGGGATTATCTCCGACGCAAACTCAGGTGTGGCTTACTGGGCGCATGCCGGCGGGTTTATCGTTGGGGCATTGGTGATGCTGCCAGCATGGATAAACCGTGGTGGGCGCGATTTTTGGGAAAAGACCCATGGTCACCCCGATCATCCAGAAACCCGATATAGCAGAAGCACTATTCCGATTATATCACGGCGCAAAAAATAACCCGGCAGGCTTATGCCAACCGGGTGATCTCAGTCCAAATGTCGCAAAATTATGCGCTGCGGATAATTTTGGTAAACTGAGAAAAGATTTGTTCATTTGAACAAATGACTTCACCATCGTTCAGAATATGACCGTCTGCGTGCAGCGGTTCAATCAAACCGCCAGCCTCTTTCACGATAACGATACCAGCGGCAACATCCCATGCATTCAGGCGACGTTCCCAGTAACCATCATAACGACCAGCAGCGACATAGGCCATATCAAGCGCCGCAGAGCCCCAGCGACGGATACCAGCACAAGCCGGTGCCAAACGCGCGATGTCTTGCAATGTTTCAGGTAAATCGGCACGGCCACCAAATGGCACGCCAGTCGCATAAATGGTTTCGATCATCGAGCGGCGCCCAGAAACTCGCAAACGGCTTTCGTTCATCCAAGCACCGGAACCTTTTTCCGCAACGAACATTTCGTCTTTCGCCGGATCAAAGATCACACCAGAAACGATTTCGCCTTTGTGTTCAAGCGCGATAGAAACGGCCCAATGTGGCAAACCATGCAAAAAGTTTGTTGTACCATCCAAAGGATCTACAATCCAACGGCGTGTTGGATCGGTTCCCTCGATTTCGCCACCCTCTTCGGCAATCCAACCATACGTCGGACGCGCGCCAAGCAATTCTTCTTTCAGGATTTTTTCTGCCGCGAGATCTGCTTTGCTGACAAAATCACCCGCGCCTTTCATAGACACCTGTAGATTTTCAACTTCGCGAAAGTCCTTCACGAGAGAGCGGCCAGCAGCACGGGCAGCTTTGATCATGATATTTAGATTTGCAGTGCCTTGCATCGGGGCGCTCCTTTGGTCAAGCCGCGCATATACGCGCGTTTTATGGTTTTGCCAAGAGCGCGTTCACAGCATCATAGGTGTTATGCATTCTATTTCTTACTTTCTCTGCAATTTCAAAGGCAGCGTACGCGCCAAATGCAAAAAATGCGCCATGTAAGGCTTTGACGCTTCGACATCACGCACCGCCGCATACAATCGTTTTGTTAAACCGTTCTCGGTCACTGGACGTGTAACATAATCGGAATGAAACCGTACATCGCGCACGACCCAATCGGGCAATACGGCCACCCCACGATTTGACGCTACCAACAAAAGGATCACCGCAGTGAGTTCAACTTGGCGTACAGACTTGGGTTCAATTTTTGCAGGACCTAACAGTTCGGTAAACACATCCAACCGCATACGTTCCACGGGATAGGTGATCAATGTTTGGTCCCTAAAATCCTCGGCCTCTACAAATGGTTTTTGGGCCAATGGATGCTGTGCCGCTGCGACAAAAACGGGCTCATAGTCAAAAAGCGGCTTAAAACTGACATCGCTTATTTCTTCGGGATCAGACGAAACAACAAGATCGACCTCTTCTTTAGCCAACGCCGGCAAGGCATCAAAGGCGAGACCGGGTCGAATATCTACGTCAACGTCCGGCCATGCTTTTCGAAACGCTTCCAAAACAGGAAACAGCCATTCAAAACAGGCATGGCATTCTATAGCAATATGCAACCGCCCTATCTTCCCATCTTGAAGCGCGCGAAACTCTTCTTCTGTTTTTTCGATTTCCGGCAGTATTTTTTCGGCCAGCGCTAACAATCGCAATCCAGCTGCAGAAAGGCGCAATGGTTTTGAGCGTCGCGTAAACAGCTCAACCCCAGCCTGATCTTCCAGCCCTTTGATTTGATGGGATAGCGCTGATTGCGTTATATAAAGCTGCTCTGCTGCACGGGCTAATCCGCCTGCTTCATGTATGGCCTTAATCGTTCGCAGATGACGAAACTCAATATGCATATTAGTCAGCCTCATATTTATCTTGAATATTATGAATTTGCCTCACATTACTCAATGTGAGACACCTTAGGCAACCCAATGAGGACCAGAATATGACCACGCCTAACGTCTCTTTTGAATTTTTTCCGCCGCAGTCTCTCAATGCATCCTTTCGACTTTGGGAGACTGTGCAATCGCTTGCGCCACTCGCCCCTGAATTCGTGTCAGTCACCTACGGCGCTGGGGGAACAACCCGTAAACTGACCCACGACGCCGTAAAAACAATAAGTGATAATACTGATTTAAAAGTTGCCGCTCACCTAACTTGCGTCGACGCAACGCGGGCGGAAACGCTTAGCATTGCGCGAGATTACGCAAACATTGGTATAAAGCACATTGTTGCCTTGCGCGGTGACGCCCCCAAAGAATCAAAACGGTTTGTCCCTCACCCGGATGGATTTGCAGATTGCTGCGCCTTGATCGAAGGACTGTCCAGTGTTGCTGATTTCAACATCAAAGTCGGCGCATATCCTGAATCACATCCGGATGCAGAAAACAGCCGTCAAAATGTGGAATGGCTCAAGCGGAAAATCGACGCTGGGGCCTCAACCGCAATTACCCAGTTCTTCTTTGATCCCGAGGTCTTTTTCCGTTTTCGCGACGATTGTGCCAAAGCTGGGATAAACGCTCCTATTATTCCGGGTATTCTTCCAATTGAAAATTGGGCGGGGGTGCAAAAATTCGCGGCAAGATGCGGTGCAACTTTACCCTCTTGGCTCATTGATGCGTTCACTAAAGCCACCCGAGATGGTCACGAAGATCTATTGGCAACGGCCATTGCCGCCGAGCTTTGCTCCGATTTGATGGATGGGGGCGTAGAAGATTTGCATTTTTACACGTTAAATCGCCCGACCTTGACGCGTGACGTCTGCCGCGCCATCGGAGTAGAACCCAACGTCACAATTGAAATGGTTGCTTAAAGACTTGCTCGCCCTCTTCACCCCAGCCATTTTGACTTTAGGTTAAGGGGGCACAATGTCTGAAATGTTTACCGCAAAATCGCCGAATGATATTCCATCGCAAGAGCAGCTATTGTCGATGTCTGGACTAGAGTTCATGCAAGGCATAATGGCGGGCACCATTCCGCGCCCACCGATTTCAGATGGGCTCAACTACACCCTACATTCTGTTGAAGACGGGTCTGTTGTGTTTCGCGGCATCCCGGAATTTGAGCATTGTAATCCAATGGGATCAGTTCATGGGGGGTGGTACGGCACGTTGCTTGACAGCTGTATGGCCTGCGCCGTGATGACAAAAGTTCCGCGCGGGTCAGTTTACACGACCTTAGAATACAAAATTAACATCAACCGCCCTATTCCACTTGGCACTGAAATCGAAGCTATTGGAAAAATCCAGCACGCCGGCCGATCAACCGGGATCGCGAATGGTGAAATCAGAGGCGTCGAGGATGGCCGCCTTTATGCCACGGGCTCCACAACATGTATCATCATGAAGCTTAAGTAGATCCTATAACAGACTGCCGGATGGCGGCACTTGTGGCGTTTGTTTTTGCTGTATGCGAGCACGGGTTTTATGCCCTTGTGCAGAAGGATGTATTTGCTCTGACGGATCACGCCCAATCAGGCGCCGTCTGCGGAACAGAAACAGTTTCCCCCAATTCTTCAATGTGCCTACGGATGGGGCCTTTGCATCTGTTGGAAACTGCGCGCGCCAGTTTTCAGGGAGCTGAAGCCCCAACTGCTCAGCGCGGCCAAGCATCCAGACCAACGGAATATTGGACAATGGCCGGCTTTCTTTGTGACTGCCGACTTGTCCGCCAACATCACCATGTGCGCCGCGAAACCACATCTGCACCATATCGCCGCGCCACTTCCCTGGGCAATCCCACAACACGGGCTGAAAGGCCAGGCGCGTTTCATCCATAGCAAGCGCATGGTAGCCATGGCGAATATTGTTCCCTAAATGGTGGTTATGAAACGCATGACGGTTCCCAGTAAACAACCATAGAAACGGTAACCTTATACCAAGCGCCTTTACAGTATCCCACACGCCGACCATTTCAATCTCAACGTGATCGTGGCAGTGCAATTTGCGAAATGCAGTAGCAGCTTTGCTATCGGGGGCACATTCATAATGCCGATAAGCCTGCGTGATATTGCGCTCGGTCGCGTGGGATTGCTTCAATAACCCAACACGGTCAATAACCCCGGCCAGAGAACGTACGGCATATGCTCCACGCGAATACCCAATCAGAAAGATACGATCCCCCGGTTGATAACGCGAGGCAATAAACCCATAGGCCCGTCGTATTTGCCGATTGATACCAACGCCACGCACCACGTCCATCGTATGACGCCAATGTTGCCATTGAATGCCGGCCTCATACATCAACGATAAATCAGATGCAGGCGCACGTTCCGATAACAACTTATACGCAAGGCCAGCGTTGGTTTCGCACCCTTCATTCAACGACGATAATGTACCATCCAGAATGACCACGTGGTCCACAGGCCCGCGACGCACCCCAGCAACAGGTTGCACCGCCCCCCGAGAAAGGCCCAGCCATTTTCCTATGCGTTTAAGAGTGCGCACGCGCCTCCTCCATTAATTCCCAAATCCGGTGCGGCGTATAAGGCATTTCGGCCTCACGAATGCCCAGTTCAGCCAATGCATCATGAACAGCATTTGCCAAAGCGGCCATCGCACCAACTGTGCCAGCCTCCCCGCATCCTTTCATCCCCAGCGCATTGGCGGTGGACGGAACAGGTTCAACATCAAAACCAATCATAGGCAGATCATCGGCCCTTGGCATCGCATAGTCCATAAACGTTGCCGTGAGCAATTGCCCATCCGGGTCGTGAACAACACGCTCCATCATGGCCTGACCAACACCCTGTGCGATACCGCCGTGAACCTGTCCTGCAACCAGCATTGGGTTGATCATATTGCCAAAATCGTCAACAACAGTATAACGATCAAGGTTCATTTGCCCAGTTTCACGATCAATCACAATTTCCGCAACATGCGCCCCGTTTGGATAGGATCGCGCCGGTAAAGTTGCGCGTGCCTCATGCCTAAGCAGATCATCCAAGCCCATATCACGTGCCCAGTCTGCCACATCTAATAAAGTCGGCGTTTGGTTCGAAAGGTCAGAGCGAAACACCTGATGGTCAAAATGCACGCTTTCAGGCGGAACATCCAAGACCTCTGCCACAAAGGGAACCATCGACGTCACCATGACATCCACCGTTGCCAAAATTGCATTATTCTGGACAGTAACCGATCGCGAACCTCCTGTTCCGCCGCCTTGAGCGATTTTATCACTGTCGCCCTGCACCACATGGATCAGCTCAGGCGGGATACCTGATTGATCAGACAAAAACTGAGCATAAACAGTTTCGTGTCCTTGCCCACCAGACTGGGTTCCCACTAAAATAGAGGCGGTCCCATCACCGTTAAACTCAACCTTTGCACTTTCGCTGGGGTCACCCAAGATGCTTTCGATATAGTAACACAGCCCAAGTCCACGCAGCTTCCCGGCTGCAATGTCCCGCTTTTTACGGTCCGCGAACCCAGCAATATCCGCATCCCTTATCACATGGTCTAAAACGCGTTCAAAATCACCAACATCGTAAATTTCACCCGTAGTTGTTCTGTAGGGAAACTGTTCGGGTTTTATGAAGTTTTTGCGGCGCAGTTCCCATGGATCAACTCCCAATTCGCGCGCGGCGTGGTCCATGGTACGCTCTAACGCGAATATTGCCTCTGGGCGCCCTGCCCCTCGATAGGCATCAACGGGCGTTGTACTCGTGTACACACCTGTCACCTCAAGCCAAGACAATTGAACATCATAAGTTCCCATCAAAACCTTAGAAAACAGGTCTGTCTGAATGGGTTGGCCAAATTGCGAATTATATGCTCCAAGGTTACACGTTGTATTCACCCGATACGCCGTGATCTTATGATTTTCATCAAACGCCAATTCACAAAGAGACGTCAAATCACGCCCGTGATTATCCGTTAGCATCGCCTCGGTGCGTTCGGACACCCAGCGTACGGGATGTTTCAAAATCTTAGCAGCAGCGGCGACAGCGACATATTCGGGGTATCGCATCGCTTTCATTCCAAACCCACCGCCTATGTCTGGATTGGTTACGCGCACGTTATCCTCAGACAATCCAAAGGCTTTGATCAAATCGGCCTTAAGCCCCCATACGCCCTGCCCTGTAAATGCCAGATGCAGCCGCGTGCCGTCCCATTCTGAATAGCATCCACGTGGCTCCATCGAATTAACGATGACACGACTATCCATCACCTGCAAAGAAACACGGTGTACCGCTGTGTCAAAAGCAGCTTGCGTGGCGTCTTGTTGCCCCATCCCCCAGTGAAACGCCCGATTTTCTGGAGCTTCTTCATGCAGAACTTCGCCACCAGTGTTCAAATCGACATGCGCAGGAAGATCTTCATATTCAAATTCGATAACTTCGGCAGCATCCCGCGCCTGATCTAGCGTCTCAGCCACAATAACTGCGATGGCCTCTCCAACGAACCGAACACGCCCTTCGGCCAGTGACGGCCGCCGAGGCCCAGCGCCAAGACTACCATCTAAATTCTTCACCTGAGAGCCAGCCAATCCAATATCCACACCACTTGCAGTCAGATCATCGGCTGAAGCCACCAAATGCACCCCCGGCATGTCCCGCGCATCCGACAAATCCAGCAGAGAAATATGAGCGTGTCCAACGGGAGAGCGGAAAAAATAAGCATATAGCGCCGTATCAGGAGCAACATCATCAATATACCCGCCGGTTCCACGTAAAAACCGCTGATCTTCAACCCGTTTGACTGGCTGGCTTTTCCCGAATTTTTCCAAAATTATCTCCGCTCGCATTTTACGGCAGATTAACAACCTACACGCAACTGTCCAGCAATGAACGAGCGTCAAAATTCAAGAAAATGATGCGACTGAAAAGCGATATACGAAAATAATACAAAATTTAACTTATTATATTTCAACGTCTTAAAATAAAATGAAAATTCGCAAGGATTAAAACACACTCTCGAACCGTTTCTTTACCATCGCATACATAACTGCGACCAACAGGAGATAAACGATGACATTTTTCAAATTTACCCCTCTCGCGTTAAGCTTAGCTCTAAGTGCAAGTGCGGCGTTAGCTGCAGGTCACATGGTTGGCGGCGTCAAAGAGATGAATACCCCTGCAGGGACCGTGCTCGCGAACGCGGATGGCATGACACTTTATACATTTGACAATGACACTACAGGACAATCCAACTGCAACGGGGGCTGTGCTACAAACTGGCCGCCATTGATGGCCGAAGATGGGGCACATGATCACGAAGCCTTCACAGTTATCACGCGCGACGACGGTACACACCAATGGGCCTACAATGGCGAAGCCTTATACCTGTGGGTCGGTGACACAAACCCTGGCGATATCAGCGGAGACGGTGTCAACGGCGTATGGCATATTGCCCAACCATAAGTTTTAAGGCAACCTGCGCCGGGATTATCCCGGCGCAAATGGATTTTTTATGGACCCCTATCAGCAAGAGCTACAGGATTGCCTGCCAGATCTCTGGCGCTATGCCTGTGCGCTGTGCCGTGATCCCGATATCGCTGATGATCTTGTTCAGGATTGCGCCGAGCGCGCGCTTAATAAAAGAGCGCTCTGGCGACCGACCGGTCCTTTGAAGCCGTGGTTGATAAAGATGCTTCTCAATTTACACCGATCAGAACGCAGAACCTATATTCGCCGCAGCAAACTAGTTCCCGTCGTTCAGGTACCTGATGATGCTCCAGACATTGACAGATTAAGCCCAGCGCTGGACCTTAATGATACAGCGCGTGCGATGTCATTGCTCCCGTCAGAACAACGCGAGGCATTGCTGACGGTTGTGGTTGGCGGCTTATCTTATAAAGATGCCGCAAAAGCGTTGAACATACCCATTGGTACGCTCATGTCACGCCTAGGCCGCGCACGTGCGTCCCTCCGCACCTCATTAGAACACTCCGCAAAGGAAGACACCGCATGAATATCACCGACGATATATTGCACGCCTTCGTGGATGGGCAACTTAACCCTAAGGAGAGTGAGCAAGTAGAGGCATACCTGAACGCCAACCCAGACAAAGCGCAAGAGATTGCAGATTGGCAGTTACAAAACGAAGCAATTAACGCGCTTTACCCAGCGCCCGAAGCGATTGCCCCGCTTCCTTTAGCAGCCAATCGTAACCGCGCGCCCTTTGGTGCGATTGCGGCATCCGTTGCCGCGTTGGCAGTTGGGTTAGGTATTGGATGGTTCAGTCGCGGCTCCTTAGAACGCGATAACACGATCACAGCAGAACTCATCGGAGACGCAATAACAGCACATGCTGTTTACGCAGCTGACCCGCACCGCCCCGTTGAAATCGGTGCAAGTGAAGAAGAGCTCCTGTTACGTTGGTTATCTAATCGTGTTGGCCGCCCCTTGACCGCGCCTAACCTCAGTGACCAAGGATACCAACTGGTCGGAGGACGGCTCTTATCTGTTTCAGAAGGGCCAGCCGCTCAGTTTATGTATGAAAACGATGACGGTGTGCGCGTCACACTCTTTGCAATACGCGCTGAGACAAGCACCCTAGCCTCATTCACCTACCAAGAGACCGATGAGGGCAACGGCTTTTATTGGGAGGATGAAACACTACGCTATGCAATCGTTGGTGACATTTCTCGTGATACGCTTAACGCACTTGCTGTTCAGGTCTATGATCAACTGTCCTAATTAGCTGCACTCTTACTAACCAGCCCAGCACGTAAAGCTCCTAGCAATGCGGAACGTGAAAGTGGTTCTCGCACACACGCATCACTAATCGAATTTGGACGGGCCTCAAAACTCCGGCAAAAGAAATGCTGTGACGATAAAACCACCGCTAAACCAGGAGCCATTGATCGGATACTGATACAAGTCTCCACCAAATTGGTCCCAGCGGGAAGAACATCAAGATTGATAACAACTCCCCCCCAATGGTCCGGTTGATCCATAACCATGTTTTGAACATCATTCAGGGTATCAACTTGCTTAAAGTCTGTTGTGCATTCCGATAACCAAGATATCTGCCGTTCAAACACCCCACTCTGCGGCGTAACGCTTATTAGGCCCCGTCCCTTCAACAGTTCCCAAATCTCAGCAGCGCTAACCTCAATCGTCTTATACCGTTCAGTGCGTATCGCATTCATCCCCGAGACCCCTTACTTAATACCCATAAGGGTACTGTACGCCTTCATCGCTGATGGCGCGAAAGGGCATCAGGTCAGGCGCACTATCCTTTGGTATAGGATCAACCCGCCACGCCCCCGTTGCCCTTTGCCCCTACATTCGCTAAGGCAGGCAGCAACCCTATTTCAAAGACGGACGAGACCCGATGGCGATGGAAAAAACATTTGACGCAGGCGCAGCTGAATCCCGCATTTATGCAAAATGGGAAGACGCAGGTGCCTTTAAGGCTGGCGCGAACGCGAAAGACGGCAAAGACACCTTTTCCATCATGATCCCACCGCCCAACGTCACGGGCGTTTTGCATGTCGGCCATGCCTTTAACAACACCATTCAGGACATTCTGATCCGTTGGAAGCGTATGCAGGGCTTTGACACCCTATGGCAGCCAGGCCAAGACCACGCGGGGATTGCCACGCAGCTGGTTGTGGAACGCAAACTGGCCGAAACCGGTCAGCCTACGCGCGCGGAAATGGGCCGTGAAAAGTTCCTAGAAAAAGTCATGGAATGGAAAGAAGAAAGCGGCGGCACGATCATTCAGCAGCTAAAACGCCTTGGCGCGTCCTGTGACTGGTCCCGCAATGCTTTTACCATGGATGAGAACTTCCATGATGCCGTGATTAAGGTCTTTGTCGATATGTACGACAAAGGGCTCATCTATCGCGGCAAACGTTTGGTCAACTGGGACCCGCATTTCGAAACCGCGATTTCTGACCTTGAAGTCGAAAGCACCGAAGTTGACGGCCACATGTGGCACTTCAAATACCCGCTCGCGGGGGGTGCTACCTACGAGTACGTTGAAAAAGACGAAGACGGCAACATCACCCTACGCGAAACCCGCGATTACATCTCGATCGCCACCACACGCCCGGAAACCATGTTGGGCGATGGCGCAGTTGCGGTGCACCCAAGCGACGAACGCTACGCCCCTATCGTTGGCAAACTTTGCGAAATTCCTGTGGGCCCAAAGGCGCAGCGCCGTTTGATCCCGATCATCACGGATGAATACCCAGACAAAGATTTTGGCTCTGGTGCTGTGAAAATCACCGGTGCGCATGATTTCAACGACTACGGCGTCGCCAAACGCAACAACATCCCGCTTTATGCGTTGATGGACAGCACCGCAAAAATGCGCGCCGATGGCCTACCCTACGCCGAGGCCGCAGCGCTTGCGCAGTCCATCGCCAACGGCGAGGCCGCCCCAGCAGATACAACACCTATCAACCTAGTCCCCGAAGAATACCGTGGGTTAGATCGTTTTGATGCACGTGCCAAAGTCATCGCTGAAATCTCAGCCGAAGGGCTGGCAGTGATGTGTGACGTAACCAAAACCGACGAAGACGGTGCAGAGACCACGGTTTCTGTTCCTTACGTCGAAAACAAAAAGATCATGCAGCCGTTTGGTGACCGTTCAAAAGTGGTGATTGAACCAATGCTGACCGATCAATGGTTTGTGGACACCGATAAAATCGTTGGCCCCGCATTGGATGCCGTACGCGATGGCCGCACCAAAATCATGCCAGAGAGCGGCGAAAAAGTGTACTACCACTGGCTCGACAATATCGAACCTTGGTGTATTTCGCGTCAGCTGTGGTGGGGACACCAAATCCCAGTTTGGTATGGACCACATATTGACGAAGACGGAAGTCTATTCAATCAAATCAAATCAAATCCTAGCGGGCGCGATACGACAAACGATATTGCTTTCTGCGCTCACTCAGCGGAAGCCGCCGCTGAAAAAGCTCGTAAGTACTACGGTAGTAGCCACACCGTTACAGCAACCGATAATACCTCAGCAAAAATTGGCTTTAATAAAACTGGTGGGTTTGAGATCGGCCTCTACCGCGACCCTGACGTACTCGACACTTGGTTCTCTTCCGGCCTTTGGCCCATCGGCACTTTGGGCTGGCCAAATGAAACGCCTGAACTCGCGAAATACTTCCCGACGGATGTACTTGTTACCGGGCAGGATATTTTGTTCTTCTGGGTTGCGCGCATGATGATGATGCAGCAGGCCGTCGTTGAACAGGACCCGTTCCACACCGTGTACCTGCACCAGCTTGTACGCGATGAAAAAGGGGAAAAGATGTCAAAGACACGGGGCAATGTGATTGACCCGTTGGAAATCGTTGACGTCTACGGTGCCGACGCGCTGCGCTTTACCATGACCCAGATGGCGGCGATGGGCGGTGTGTTGAAACTGTCTGAGGATCGGATCAAAGGCTACCGCAACTTTGGCACTAAAATCTGGAACGCCTCACGCTTTGCTGAAATGAATGGCGTGTTTGAGGTAGAGCGCATCACAGATGTTGCCGATCTAAACGTTACCCAAACCGTGAACCGCTGGATCATCGGCGAAACTGCTAAGGTCCGCGAAGAAATCGACGCCGCCCTAGAGGCATACCGCTTTAACGACGCTGCCAATGCGCTTTATGCCTTTGTCTGGGGTAAGGTCTGCGATTGGTATGTTGAGCTGTCAAAGCCGCTGTTCTTTAGCGAAGATGACCTTCTGATCGGTGAAACCCGTCAGGTGATGGGTTGGGTGCTGGATCAATGTTATACCTTACTCCACCCGATCATGCCCTTCATCACCGAAGAGCTGTGGGAAAATTCGGCCAAGCGCGACACGATGTTGATCCACACCGATTGGCCGACCTACGCTGCCGCTGATCTGTTAGACGCTGACGCTGACCGCGAAATGAACTGGGTCATCGCCCTGATCGAAAATGTACGGTCCGCCCGTCAGCAAATGCACGTCCCTGCCGGTCTGAAAATCCCGGTGATTTTGCAAGACCTCGACGACAAGGGCCGCGTTGCGTTGGAAAACAACATGGCGTTGATCCAGAAAATGGCACGCATTGACAGCATCACTGAAATGGCAGAATTGCCCAAAGGATGTGTCACTGTTGCCGTCGATGGCGGTACTTTTGCACTGCCACTGGCTGAGATCATCGACATTGATGCGGAAAAAGCCCGGCTTGACAAAAACCTCGGCAAACTTGCTAAGGAGCTCGGCGGTTTGCGTGGGCGCCTGAACAACCCAAAATTCGTGGCCTCCGCCCCGGATGAGGTTGTCGAAGAGGCCCGCCAGAACCTCGCTGCGCGCGAAGAAGAGGAAGACAAACTCAAACTCGCGCTCGCCCGCTTGGCCGAGATTGGCTAAGAATAAGGGGCTCAAACCTTAGGGTTTGGGCCTTTCTTTTTAACAGTAATCACCTGACGATCAAAAGGACAGACAATGGGAGAATACTTCATTTTTATCGTCGCCGTTGTGATCGCCACCTTTTGGATCGCCCTGTCGTTAGGTTTGCGGTATTCCCAAGCAAGCCTGTTGTTTGGCATCGTGGCGCTGGCTCTCGCCCCGATTGCAATGCACAGAATTTCCAGCCAAAATTGGGCCATCGGAACGATTTGCGGGTTGGGGATTTTTGCAAGCTTTCCCATGAAAAGGCTGTTTCAGCTGGATGGTCCACTTCAGGAAGTTCCGGTGAGTCTACTTTACATCGCTATCCTCTGGGTCATCTCCATGCCTTGGAAGAAAGCAACATAACCCACTGATAGGCCACTTTTTCACCCCATCATCCCCCGAATACGCGGAGATACTATGTCCTTTAAGATCGACCGTACCGATACCATTCTTTTCCTAGGTGGCATCACTGCCCTCGCTGCAATTTCGATTGATATCATCCTGCCAGCAACAGGGGTGATTGCCCGTGACTTTGGGCTTGCGGATCAATTCGGTGCCTCGTTGGTCGGGTTTTACTTCCTATCCTATGCGATTGGACAGTTGTTTTGGGGTTTGTTTTCCGATGCTTATGGGCGGAAGTTTGCACTTGGCCTTAGCCTGCTGGGTTTTTCTGGTGCCTCTATTGCCTGCGCTGTGGCGACTGATTTCAACGCCCTTCTGGGGTTCCGGTTTTTACAAGGGCTGATGTGCGGCGCGCCGGTTGTGGCGCGGGCGATTGTGCGTGACACCAGTTCCGGTAAAGAAGCCGCGCAAACCATGGCATCGCTCAGTGCAATCCTAACCGTTGCCACGTTAATCGCCCCAGTCATCGGGTCCGGGTTATTGGTGTTGACCAACTGGCGCGCGATTTTTGCGATACTGGTTGTGCTCAGTCTCGTTTTCTTGGTTTACATCTTGCTTCGGCTTCCGGAAACGGCGGGCATTCGTCGCCCTGAGCGTTTCCGTCTGAAATTTGTGTTATCCGCTGGGCGCAATCTGTTGGGCCTCCGAGAGTTTGTCAGCCCGATGCTGGTCAGCGCGTTTACCTTTGGTGGATATGCCGCAATCTTGTCTGTTGGGGCTATCGTTGCAGAAACCCGCTATGAGGTATCCCCCGGCGCATTTGGGTCGATTTTTGCCTTGGCCGCGCTCACCAATACCGCTGGGATTCTGCTTGCAAAGAAATTGCTGAAAAAGCGTAGCCTGAAAACCGTCTCAAATATCGCAATGGCGGCATTGGTTGGGGCTGGCATCGTTCAGTTCATTATTTCTTTTATGTCCCCGTCGCTGTTGGTGTTTTGGGGATCGGTCTGTTTGTATGTTTTGGCGTTTGGCCTGACCTACCCCGTTGCGTCGGCCTCCGCGATGGAACCTGCAGGTGACAGCCCGGGGTTTGCCTCATCTTTGTTGGGGTCCTGTGGTGTGGCCATGGGGACGTTTGGCACTTTGGTTGCTACGGCTTTGTTTGATGGCACACACACCGCAGTGTCCATCACCATGGCTTTGTTTGCAGGGTTCGCCTGCGCCGCCTTTATATGGGGGCGCAGACGCCCGGATGCGCCCTAGGGCACCAGACGTTCCACAGCGCGCATCATTCCTAGGGATTTATCGTAGACCAACGTCAAAATGCGTCGGCCGCTGGTTGTGCTCAACCTCGGAGCCAGTCTCACGGCACCCGCAGCAAAGCCAGTTGCGATAAATCCTCGTCGCGATAGTTGCATTTGCGCAATCCTCTTTTTTGCGATTGATTCTCATGTAGTCACGATTACCGATAAATCAACCCTTGCGCCTATGTCGTCATTTGGCTTAGCTCGCGCTATGACTGATCCTCGCTTAACGCCCCTCGCCGCCCGTTTACCTGCAACAGTTCCCTTTGTGGGTCCCGAAGCCCAAGAGCGCAGCACAGGTGCCACCTTCGCTGCGAGGCTCGGTGCCAATGAGAACGCATTTGGCCCATCTCCAAAAGCAATTGCAGCGATGGAAGGTGCGTCATCTGACATTTGGATGTATGCAGACCCCGAAAGCCATGATCTACGTCATGCACTCGCCGCGCATCACAATATCCCTGCGGACTGCATCATGGTAGGCGAAGGGATCGACGGGTTGCTCGGCTACCTTGTCCGGCTATTTGTTGGCGAAGGGGACCGCGTTGTCACCTCTGACGGAGCCTATCCAACCTTTAATTATCATGTGGCGGGCTTTGGTGGTGTGGTCGAAAAGGTTCCTTATCGTGACGACCATGAAGACCCCATCGCGCTTATGCAGCGGGCAAACGAAGTGGACGCAAAACTCGTCTACCTTGCTAATCCCGACAATCCTATGGGCACATGGCACAGTGCAGACATGATCAACAACGCCATCACGCAAACCCCTAAAAATGCTTTGCTGATCTTAGACGAAGCTTATGTTGAATTTGCGCCCGAAGGCACAGCCCCTGCCATTGACCCGACTGATAACCGTGTCATTCGGATGCGCACCTTTTCCAAAGCCTATGGCATGGCTGGCGGGCGTGTCGGTTATGCCATCAGTACACCAGAAATCATCATGGCCTTTAATAAGGTACGCAACCATTTCGGAATGAATCGCGCGGCGCAGATTGGCAGCCTTGAGGCTTTAAAAGATCAGGCACATCTCTTTTCGACGTTAGAAAACGTCACAGAGGCCCGCCAGCGCATTCGATCCATCGCACAAGACAACGGATTAACCTGCGTCCCTTCCGCTACGAATTTTGTCGCCATAGATTGTGGTGGTGACGGCGCATTTGCCAAACGTGTTTTAACTGAATTGGTGGCACGCGGCATTTTTGTCCGCATGCCCTTTGTGGCCCCTCAGGACCGCTGCATTCGTGCTTCTGCCGGATCAGAGCAACAGCTTTCTGCGTTTGAAGCCGCACTCCCCGAAGCGCTAAACGCAGCACGATCCTGAACACCTGCACATACGGCGGCAGCAGCAGACAAGCCACCCGCCGTATGTTCGATATTCAGAGCACATAACCCCGTTTCAATGGCCCCCAATGTACCAAGAACCATATGCGCGTTCACATGCCCCATATGGCCAACCCGGAAATAGCTATGCCATTCTGGCGTGCCTGACGGCGCCATACCCAGTCCAATCCCCAGCGTCACGCCAAGTTGTTCTGTTAGATAATCGCGTAACGCAGTGCCATTTGGCCCATCTAAACGCGCGGCGGTTACGGCATGGCTCCGTTTTTTGAGATCATCGATCATCATCCAACTCTCGCCGCCCTGAGACCACGCATCAAAAGCAGCCCAAACTGCACGCGCCAAAGTTTCGTGACGCGCCCATGCATTTTCCACGCCTTCCTCAAGGACCAACATATCCAAGGCTTCCCGCAGCCCAAACAGATGATGCGTCGGCGCGGTGCCATCAAAGTATTGATAAAACGCCTGCGGTGTCGCCCGAGGCACCCAATCCCAATAAGGCGAAATCGTACCAAGCTTCGCGCGCGCCTCGGCGGCCTTTTCATTGAAAAACAAAAACGCCAAACCGGGTGGCACCATCAACCCCTTTTGGCTGGAGGCCAACGCAACATCGATGCCCCAGTCATCCATTTCAAAGCGATCGCATCCCATAGAGGCAATACAATCTGCCATTAGCAAAGCGGGATGTCCTAAATCATCCAAAATCTTGCGAACAGCATATAGATCATTTTTGACAGAACTCGATGTATCGACATGAGTTGTCAGCAAAGCCTTTATTTCATGACTTTTATCTGCCGAAAGCACTTCTGCAATTTTGGCTAGGTCGAATGTAGACGACAAATCAGAGTTCAGAACTTCGACCTGTAAACCAACGGCTTGCGCAACTTTTGACCAGCCTTCACCGAAATGTCCGGTCACCAACGATAGAACCTTGTCACCAGCCCGCACAGTATTGGCAAGCGCGGCTTCCCACATGCCATGCCCGTTGGAAATATAAATTGTTGCACTGTGTCGTGTACGTGCGACGGCCTTCAAATCCTCGACGATGCTTGCCACCGTATCCAACAATGGCCCCCCATAAATGTTGGGAGCAGGTTTGTGCATCGCGCGCAACACACGATCAGGCGTAACAGATGGCCCCGGAATTGCGAGATAATGACGGCCATTGGCAAGGTTCATGTGACAGTTCTCCTCAGAATACCAAAGACCTAATCCGCCCACCTGCTTGGGTCAATAAGCGCGACTGGTTGCGCGCCTCTGAAGTTCAGGTTAGACCAAAAAGAACCTTAAAAAACGCAGGTCAGACCATTGGACACCCTTGAACAAGACGGCTCAGGCAACACCAAAGGCCTGTTCAAACGGCTCTGGCGCGGATATTTATACCAACACCGCTATTGGATGGCCTTTTCGGTTTTTCTGATGATGCTCGAAGGCAGTACGCTGGCGATTCTTTCCAAAATGATGGAACCTATCTTTGATCGGGTTTTGATTGGCGGCGATTTAGGGGCTGTTTGGTGGGTCGGTGGGATCATCTTTGGCCTATTTGCGATCCGTGGAACAACTGATTTGATCAAAAAGGTCATATTGGCCCGCATTTCCCAGCGTTCCTCGACTGAAATGCAGGCGGACCTGCTGCGTCACATGATGACGCTCGACAGCACCTTTTTCTTTAAAAACCCGCCCGGCGCATTAATGGAACGTATTCAAGGGGATACTGTTGCAGTTCAGGGCGTGTGGTCCGTCATTATTCAAGGATTGGGCCGTGATATATTTTCACTTTTCTGGTTACTCGTACTTGCCCTGTCTATTGATTGGGTTTGGACCGTCGTTGCGATTATTGCCGTACCAGTATTGATTTTCCCGATTGCGGGTCTTCAGCAATATATTCGGCGTAAAACCCGTCAAATGCGCGAAGAAGCGACTAATCGTTCGACCCGGCTTGATGAAATATTCCACGGCATTCAGGCAGCCAAGCTTTACCAAATGGAAGATTATCAGGCCGGTCGCTTTGAAAGCATTGTGGACCGGATTGTTCGCGCTGAACTCAAGATTGCCGCCGGACGTGCCATGATCCCGTCTCTCGTGGATTTTGCCACCGGCCTTGGCTTTCTCGGGGTCATTTATGTCGGGGCCCAAGACATCATCGAAGGTGAAAAAACAGCCGGGCAATTCATGGCGTTTTTCACTGCGATGTCCCTCACCTTCCAACCTTTGCGCCGCCTCGGAAGCACCGCTGGTACATGGCAGGTTGCTGTGACCAGCCTCGCACGTTTGTTTTGGTTGTTTGATCAAAAGCCCTCAATTGCAGCGCCAAAAACCCCGGCCAACGTCCCGGAAGACCTGCGCATTGATCTTAGTAATGTCACGCTGTCCTATGGCGAAAACCCTGTGTTGCGGGGTATTGATTTAACCATTGAAGAAGGCCAAACCGTTGCTCTTGTCGGCGCATCAGGCGCTGGTAAAAGCTCTATTTTCAACACCTTAACGCGCCTTGTTGATCCTCAGGAAGGAACAATAACTGTTGGCGGTCAAGACATCCGGCACTTCAATCTCACAGAATTGCGTGCTTTGTTTTCTGTTGTGTCGCAAGAAACGCTTTTGTTTGACGAAACCATTCGCAACAATATCTTACTGGGTCACCATGACATTGAGCCAGCGGCCTTGGCCCAAGCATTGGACGCCGCACATGTCAGCGATTTCATAACCACCCTTCCTGACGGATTGGACACAGAGGCAGGCCCCCGTGGCGCGAACCTTTCGGGTGGCCAGCGTCAACGCGTTTCGATTGCACGCGCATTACTGCGCAACGCCCCAATCTTGCTGTTGGATGAAGCGACCTCGGCCCTGGACACAAAATCCGAAGCATTGGTCCAAACAGCGTTAGACAGTCTGCGCGCGGGACGCACAACGCTTGTGATTGCGCACCGGCTTTCGACCATTCAAAACGCGGATAAGATCATCGTTATGGATCATGGAAAAATCGTTGAAACAGGCACACACGCCGAATTGTTGAAAACCAAAGGTGTCTACGCCCAACTTCATGCCATGCAATCTGATACTTAATTTTGTTCTACCTTGAATTTTGAGCGCAGTTCAGAAATACCAGTGCCTATGAACACCTTACGTCTTTCTTTTGTGACCTATCAAACGCCTTAAATAAGGCGGGTGTTATCATGTAATATGAAATGAAACCGCCGCTCAGGCGGTTTTGTTTTTCTTGGGCGGCACATCAGGAGCCAATTATGCCCAACACAATCGTTACGCGCCCCGCGCAAAGGGAAGACCTCCCCCAAATCAGCGCAATGATCGAACAGCTTGCCAACCATCATGACGACACCGCTGTCGTTGATATTGAAGTGCTCAGTGATTTAATCTTCGAACAGCATCCATGGGTTTTCGCTTCAGTTGCAACGCTGCGCCAAAAACCAATTGGTTATGTTGTCACCTGCCCGTTAATTCAACTGCAATGGTCACAAAAAGGCGTGGATATACACCACCTGTTCGTCGATGCCGCCCACCGAGGACAAGGGGTAGGTAAACAATTGGTACGAACCGCCATAGAGGATGCAAAAACGCGTGGGTGTACCTATGTCACCATCGGGACGGCCCATGACAACACAGCGGCGCAGGCGGCATATCAGGCAATGGGTTTCACACAATTGGCGGCACCAGGCCCCCGATTTCGCATTCGTGTGGACGGCCCCCTTTCCAACGGAAATTAAGCGTATATATCTAAGCGGCGCGAACGAAGGACATCCCATGACTGACACACCCACCCGGCCCCGCCATATCTTTGAAGTTTCCGGCGATGATCGCTTTGACTTTTTGCAAGGGCTGGTCACCAATGACGTTCAAAAATGCAAATCCAGTTTGGTCTATGCAGCATTGCTGACCGCTCAGGGGAAATACATCGCAGATTTCTTTTTGTTAGAACGCGGCGATGCAATTTTGCTCGATGTTGATACGTCTTTGGCCCAAGATCTCGGGCGGCGTTTGATGATGTATAAGCTCCGTGCGAATGTCACAATCGCCAGCAGCACCCTTTCTGTATCCCGCGGCGTCGACGACATGCCAACCGACGCAGTGGCTGATCCACGTCACCCCGCGCTCGGCTGGCGACTGTATTCTGACGAAACTCTTGTGGACGACGTTGATTGGGATGCCCTCCGCGTTGCCCACACCATCCCCGAAAGCGGAGCTGAACTCACGCCTGACACCTACATCCTTGAGGCCGGGTTTGAACGTCTGAATGGTGTTGATTTTCGCAAAGGCTGTTATGTTGGCCAAGAAATCGTAGCCCGCATGAAGCACAAAACAACTCTGCGCAAAGGCTTAGTTCAGGTTGCCATTTCGGGGCAGGCTCCTATCGGCAGTGAAATTCTTGCGGAAGGGAAAACAGCAGGCACGTTATTCACCCAATCAGGTGATAAAGCGATTGCTTATTTGCGTTTTGATCGGGCCAAAGGGGTGTTGCATGCAGGGGACGCAGAACTCAAAATGGGTGAATAAGGGCTTGGCCAAAATTACATTTTTATGGTTCAGTTAAGTATGAAACGACTATATCTTACCATCTTGATGGCAGCGCTGCCTTTAACCGCCAACGCACAATCCACCCGAGAAGCGCAATTCGCGCAATCGGTCTTGAATAACCTGCAACAGCAGTCTTTTCAGAGAAACCGAGAATTTTGCGGTTATATTGGCTTTGATAACGCTGGGCAATTAATTGCGACGCCTGCCACCATGGGGCGCCCAGATTCCTGTGAGCCACCCGAGCCTTACAATATGCTTGTTGTGGCGTCTTATCACACGCACGGAGCTTTTGACCCTGATGCCTTGGCAGAGTTTCCATCTGCCGATGATATGGAAGCCGACGAAGCTGAGGGGATCGACGGGTATGTTGCGACCCCCGGCGGCCGTCTTTGGTATATAGACAGCACAGATATGGAAGCCAGTCAGCTGTGCGGCATCGGATGCTTGGCCAAAGACCCCAACTTTATTGCTGGATTAGATGGTCATATTCAGCAATCTTATCGCTACTCAGATTTGGTCCGCATATTAAACCAATAAAAAAGCCGCCCAAAAATGGGCGGCTTTTGATTGAAATTATCGGCACTTAAGCGCGCTCTGAATATTCCATTGTTTCGGTGTTCACCACGATATCCTCGTCGACGCCAACGAATGGCGGTACCATCACTTTGACACCATTTTCAAGAACGGCAGGCTTGAAAGAATTCGCTGCCGTCTGCCCTTTGACGACCGGTTCTGTTTCCACGATCTTGCAAACCACTTTTTGCGGAAGCCGTGCATTCAGGGCCTCGCTTTCGTGAAATTCGACAACAATTGTCATGCCGTCTTGCAAGAACGGGCGCGCATCGCCCAGCAATTCTGCTGACAATTCAATCTGATCGTAGGTTTCCACATCCATGAACACCAACATTCCATCGGTTTCATAAAGGAACTGCTGATCTTTTTGCTCTAGACGGGCACGTTCGACTTTGTCGGCGCTGCGGAAGCGTTCGTTCAGTTTTGAACCATTACGCAGATTGCGCATTTCGACCTGCGCGAATGCACCACCCTTGCCCGGTTTGACGTGATCCACCTTCACAGCGGCCCACAGACCTCCGTTATGTTCCAGCACGTTGCCGGGACGAATTTCGTTTCCATTGATTTTTGGCATCGTTAAGACCCTGACAATACTTGTTCTGAGATAGTCCGCACCTATATATGGGAGGTTCGACGCTGGCAAGATGATGAAATTCTGTCTACGAAATTCCGGTATGCACTGGGCGCATGGCACCCATTCCAAAATTGGTATACCGAATCGTTACGAATTCGTCATATTGAGCGTCACGCCAGAAATTGCAAGAGCAAGAATAAAGAAGGACGACGAATGCTAGATTTCGTTGACGGCACAGCTTTCAACCACGAGCAGGGCAACCGAGCTAAGAAGCTCTTTGCGGCTGTTGTGTTGGCTGCACTTGATGATGCCATTGCAGATGATAAAAAATACGGTAACGGTCCTGAACAGATCGCTCGCTGGGCACGTTCGCGTGACGGTCGCGAAGTTCTGTCCTGCGCAGGGATCGACCCCAACGAACGTGTTGTGGGTGGATTGATGGAATTCGTTGAAAAAGGTGTCCGCACCTCAGTTGCGCTTTCACGCGAAGAAAGCGAACGTAGAAACCAAGCTGAAGCAGCTTAATCTGCTTTAGCCAGACTGAAAACGCGCCTCCTGTTTGGGGGCGCATTTTCATTTCACGCACCTGATGTTGCGAAAACAAATCCCCAAATAATGCCCGGCGCGATTTGCGTGACTATCGCAATAGATATCAAAACCTTTGCCAACATACTCGGATGCCGCTTCCACATAACGACACATGCGATCAAAGCCACAATAATCTCGATTGGCGCAAAGATATTCCCATAGCGACTAGGATCCCAATAACTCACCGGGCTACGAAACACCCAATCGCTGAGCGGCCAAAATTGCATGCGCGCATCTTCGTGATGCAATAAAAAATCAGTAAACAAATGCAAGAGCGCTGCCGCCGTAAAGGCGATTAAAACAGCTGAGCGTCGCCACAGCCCAATCACAAGCGCAATCCCCCACAGGATAAAACTGTTATCGATTGCAAAAACCTGCTGCCAGGCATCTGAAAAATACCATTCGTCAAAAACAATCGCAGGCGAGATCTGCATCACCAACAATGACCACCCGGCCATCAAGTACAGCGAAAGGTCAGGTGCCAATCCCCCCAACACCGCTGCTGTCGTGATGGCGACCTGTTCTCGCTTCCCGAAGAATGCGGCACCTAAAATCAAATGCGCTGGTGTGTTCATCCGCTCTTTCCCTGTTTCCTAATCAACGGTATGGAATCATGAAACCTCGGAGGGAACAATGGCCAAAGCGATCATGATTCAGGGCGCAGGCTCGAATGTTGGGAAATCTATGGTCGTTGCTGGCCTTGCGCGCGCTTTTAAGCGCCGTGGGCTGACCGTGCGTCCCTTTAAACCACAGAACATGTCCAACAACGCGGCGGTGACCTCAGATGGCGGCGAGATCGGTCGTGCACAGGCCTTGCAGGCGCTCGCGTCAGGGGTTGCACCCCACACCGACATGAACCCCGTTCTGCTAAAACCCGAAAGCGACGTCGGCGCGCAGGTTATTGTTCAGGGCGAACGACTCACCACGGTCAAGGCCCGGGACTATGCAAAACTAAAACCACAGCTTCTCACGGCAACGCTTGAGAGCTTTCATCGTCTTGCGCAGGATGTTGACCTTGTCGTTATCGAAGGTGCCGGAAGCCCGGCAGAAATCAACCTGCGCAAGGGCGATATCGCCAATATGGGGTTTGCCGAGGCCGCCAATATCCCGGTCATTTTGGTGGGTGATATTGATCGCGGTGGCGTCATCGCCCAAATCGTCGGCACCCAAGCCATTTTACCTGACGGCGACAATGCCCTCATCGCAGGGTTTGCCATCAACAAATTTCGCGGCGACCCTACTCTGTTTGATGCAGGGCTAAAGGAAATTGTTGATCGCACAGGTTGGCCATCGCTTGGTGTCTTACCTTGGTTTTCGGATGCTTGGAAACTCCCGGCTGAAGACGTGATGGATATCGCGTCCTCCAAGAAGGGTGATTTCAAAATTGTTGTGCCGCGACTGTCACGCATCGCCAACTTTGATGACCTTGATCCGCTGGTTATGGAACCCGGCGTTAGCGTTGATATTGTCGAACAGGGCCGCGCCCTACCAGGGGATGCTGATCTGGTTCTTATCCCCGGTTCAAAATCAACCATCGCGGATCTCGCATTTTTCCGTGAACAAGGATGGGATATTGACCTGCAGGCCCACGTTCGACGTGGCGGGCATGTATTGGGCATCTGTGGCGGGTATCAGATGCTCGGGCAGGAGATTATCGACCTCGACGGCATCGAAGGCAAACCGGGCCGCACACAGGGCCTTGGGTTGCTTGATGTTGTGACCGAAATGAAACCGGAAAAGCGACTCGCGTTGACGCAGGCAACCCATTTAGCAACCGGCACCGCTGTCGAAGCCTATGAAATTCATATCGGCCGCACCTATGGGCCAGATTGCGAACATGCATGGCTCGACCTTGGCGGACGAACCGAAGGCGCCGCGTCAAAAGATGGAAAAATCTTAGGCTGCTATCTGCATGGTTTGTTTTCTGCAGATGAATTTCGCACAGCATTTTTGGGCAACCTAGGTGCCCAAACAGCAAACACAGATTACAATCAATCCGTCGAAGAAACGTTGGACGCTTTAGCCGAACACCTCGAACAACACATGGATTTAGATTTACTGATCAGTCTCGCGCGCCCAGTCTAGGCGCGCGGCTATTATCAATCAAATTCGCGCGCAGCTAAGGCGCGATGAATTTCGCGACGCACCAACTTACGTACATTCCGAGTAATACGTTCACCAAGCGTGCCTTGCAATTCTTGGCGAACGATTTCGCTCACGAGGTCACGTAGGGTATCCTCGTCCAAAAACTCATCGTCTTCGCGCCCAATTGCCCCTTCTGATTCAGAAGTTTCACTTGCAAACGGCACCTCTTCAAACGGCTCATCATCGGCCTCTGAAGAAAATCCCACAACTTCAGCTGCTTGGCGATGAGGGACTTCCTCCGGTGTGTGAACATCCGGTTCAGACCCATCAGGTTCCCACTCATCTTCTTGATTGCCGATTGCAGCCTCAAGCCCAGCGATGGTCGCAGTCAAAGACGCCGCCTCCGCACTTTCGACGTGTTCAGCATCATAAACTTCTTCATGGGCATCCACCCATTCTTCTGCTTCTGCTTCTGCTTCTGCTTCTGCTTCTGCTTCTGCTTCTGCTTCTGCTTCTGCTTCTGCTTCTGCTTCTGCTTCTGAATATTGTTCTATCGCGTCATCGACCGACAGCTCAGATTCTTCCACTTTATTCCACGTCTCGTGCCCACTGTGGGTTTCTTCAGAAATCGCGTGTTCCATCATAGGTTCTTCTAAATGCAACACATCTTCGACAGCGTTTTCAGGCTCCTGACCGTCCGTTTCTTCCGATGTGACGTTTTCGGCAGCCTCAAGCTTGGCCTGCTCGCCCGCATCAGAGGATTCTTCGACATCAAGATCAGTTGCTTGCACTTCTTCCGTCTCTGGCAGCACCCGGAATGCAGGGGTCAATACAAACCGTTCTGGCTCAGCAATCTGCTGCGCGCTCGCCTCTTCTTCACTGCGTTTTGGCGCAATATCCTCGGACACGAGTCTACGGATAGAAGACAGCACATCTTCGATTTCGGCATTGGTAACGGGTTCTGACATCTTTATTCCTGCGGTCGCCTCAAGAGCAGGGTATCCGCAACAGCGATTCCCCACAACAGATAGTGACAATGTTAATGACTACCGTGGTTTAGCGATAGGACCAATTATCGACCGAGGCGTTCCAGCACAGAATCCAAACGCTGCCCCTGCTCACTGATTTGCCCATGCGGCGCAAGGCGTACAGCATTATAATAATCAGATGGGTCGTATTCTTGAATGCCCAACCCCAAATGAGACGCCGTCAACAGCCCCATAGAAGACAGCACAGCATAAGCTGCAATTTGGGCATCACTTTGCGCTGAGAGCAAGTTAGCCTCCGCATCCAGAAGTTCTTGTTCCGCGTTCAAAACATCCAAAGTTGTCCGCGCGCCAAGCGTTGCCTCTTCGCGAAAACCCTCAAATGCAGTGCGCGCAGCCCGAATTTGACGGCGCGATGCTTCAATTTGTGCACGTGCAACTGCCAAGTCAGCCCAAGCAGTACCGATACTACGTGTCACATTCTGCCCTACCACATAGAGGTTAGCACGCGCGGCATCGCGATTTGCTACGGCTTGACGTTCTGCCGACGCAATTTGCCCACCTTGGTAGATTGGTCCACTCAGAGTCACCGTCGCAGAACGAGTATCCGTACCACGGTGATTAATACCAGCCTGAGCTGACAAGTTTAATGTCGGACGACGAGACGCCTGCGCCTGCTGATAACCAAGCTCACGCACGGTTACAGCGCGTTGAGCCTGCAAAATATCTGGATGTGTCCGCAGTGCGATTTCGCGGGCTTCTTCCACAGACGACGCCAGTGCAGGTGCAACTGGTGGCTGCGCCAAATTGGATGGATAATGCCCTACCGCTGCCAAATAGGCTTCGCGGGATGCAGCGAGCGCGCCTTGGCTTGCGGCCAAACGTGCGCGGGACAATGCCAAACGCGCCTCGGCAGCAGACACATCAGTACGTGTTACATCGCCAACATTAAAACGGTCACGGCTCGCACGCAGTTCTTGGGTAATGAGACGCACGTTATTCTGGCGCAGTGCTACAAATTCTCGATCGCGTTGTACTGACATATATGCGGATACAACAGACAATAGAACTTGTTGCTCAACTCCGACCAATGCATCGCGAGTCATCAACACGGTTTCCATTGCTATAAGCTGCCGTAGATCGCTTCGCCCAAAATCATATAGCAGCCAATCCAAGGAAACGCGCAGATCCGCCGTTGATGTATCTCCAAATGAATTCAGTGCATTCGGGCTGCGTGACGCTGTCGCAATGTAGCTGAGTGTTGGGCGCAAGGATGCAACAGCAAGAGCAACATCTTCGTCAGCAGCACGCAAAACCGCACGGTTCTGTGCGAGAAGCCCACTATTTTCATATCCAGATATCAACGCATCCGCGAGCGTTTCTGAAATTGCCGGAGTTGATAAGCCCAAAAAAGCCGAACCGACAATTGCAAAAAACCGTTTTGATACTGAATACTTCATCGCGTGCTTCTCCTGACGTTCTGTAGCTATATCGCACCTGAACCGATCAGTTTAAAGTGCAAAGGCACGATTTTCTTCAAAACCCACTAAGATAGGTGCTGTGGCGTTAAAAGACATGCGCCAATGGACAGTACCATTTACCTTATGACCCACACGAACAACGCCCAATGCGCCTTCCATAAAGATAGCTGCGATTCTGCCGCCGTCTTTCAATTGGTCGATAATCGCTTGCGGGATAACCTCAACGGCGCCCTGAAGCGTGATAACATCGTAAGGGCCAAACTTGGCCGCGCCTTCAGCAAGCGGAGCCTCGATAACAGCAACATTATCAGCGCCATTGCTGGAGAGGATTGTTTGCGCTTCAGCTGCCAAATCTGCATCCGCTTCCACCGCAACGACAGCCTCAGCCATTCTTGCAATAACCGCAGAAGAATAACCAAGCCCACACCCCAAATCTAAAACGAGTTCATCGTTCTGAATATCGAGTGCATCCAGCATCTTTGCGAAACTACGTGGCTCAAGAACAACACGTTCAGCATTCAAAGACAGATTACTGTCAGCATATGCGGCTTCGCGCAGATTATCTGCGACATAGTTCTCGCGCTCCACGGTCAACATGGCTTCGATAATAGGGAATTTGGTTACATCTGACGGGCGCACTTGCGTATCAACCATCATTGTGCGTCGGGTAGAAAATTTTGTCATGCCTAAACACTTTGGTCCAGTTTCAGTTATACTTTTCTTGCCACATCCAAGGTCAGTCAGCAACCAAGCAGCGCCAGTTTTCCGCATTACAGGACCAAGATGTTGCCAAAACCTTTCTTTCGCTTATTTTTCATTGCTGTCCATGCGACCAACGGCACTGTTTGCCGCAAGCTCGTTGTCGTCAATCGCGCTCTCTTCAGTGTTTCGCAGCCACGGTTTCGATTCTGTTCCCCACTCGAACCACTCGCAAAGAATATAATGCGACATTTTATGTCGGTTTCCACCTTGACCCACGTAAGAAGACAATCAACCTTTGACCAATCGCGTCCTTAGTCTTGGAAAGAAATCCGATGCCCCTCCCCTTTGATCAATTTGCTGCCGACCTAACGCACGAAAACCTGCCAACTGGCGTTTTAGAAATTTTGCGGCGCAGCTTCACCGACACAATCGGTGTCGCGGCTGTTGGATCGACCACCCCCATGTCAGATATTGCACGCAAAGGCGCCATCGCATTGTTTGGGCAAGGCTCTGTGGGTGGCGCGCGGATGTTAATGGACGGACGAACCGTAAGCCCAGCGGGCGCAGCAATGGCGGGGGGGTTTACTGTGGACAGCATCGACGCCCACGATGGCACCACACCGTGCAAGGGACATGCGGGATCTGCAATCTTTCCAGCGCTCATCGCAATGGCACAGGCCGAAGCCTCCGAAGGGCGCGCATTAAACGGGCAGCAGTTCGCGACATTGCTCGCTGTGGCGTATGAGGTATCCTACCGCGCAGGGCTCGCCCAACACGCGACCTGTGCTGATTACCACACCTCTGGCGCTTGGACTGCAGTCGGCGTCGCCGCAGCTGGCGCAAAACTTCTCGGCGGCAACAGTATGCAAATCCGTCACGCTGCCGGCATCGGGGAATATCACGGCCCGCGTAGCCAAATGATGCGGTGCATCGATTTCCCAACGATGGTGCGGGACGGCGTTGGCTGGGGTGCCCCATCAGGAGTGACGGCAGCTTATCTTGCATTGTCCGGCTTTACCGGGGCCCCTGCTCTCACCTGCGAAGGGGATGATGCATCCAGTTTCTGGGAAGATTTAGGGCAAGGTTGGCGTGTCGTTGACCACACCCATTACAAAGCCTACCCGTGCTGCCGCTGGTCCCACCCCTCAGTTGATGCGGTTCATGATATGATGCAAGAACACGCGCTCAGCCACGAAATGATCGAAAGCGTCGAAATCCGCACCTTCCATTACGCGACACGCTTGGCCGGGCATGAGCCCAAAACGCAAGACGAATTCGCATATGCAATTGCCTTTCCCGTCGCTGCAATGATTGTGCGTGGGCAGGTTGGCGTTGACGAACTCAGTGAAGAGGCATTGCTGGACGAAGATATTTTGAGAGTCAGCCGCGCGACCAAACTGATTGATGACGATGAAATGACCCGGATCAGCACTGATCAACGCTGGGCAGACGTGACCTTAATCCTAAAAGATGGTCGCAAAATCACAGATCGTCCGCGCACCCCCCGTGGTGACGCGGATCAACCTCTGTCAGACGCTGAGATTTCGGAAAAGTTCCATCGCCTCGCCACACCGGTTATTGGGGCAAACCGCGCAAGACAGATCGAAGAGCTATCCAGCCAATTTGATACGTTGAACGCGGCAGAGCTCAGTACGTTGTTTGAGCTCTGCACAGACCCAACCTGAGGGTCATAACATAGAGGCTGCGGTATTATTCCGCAGCCATAGAATAGCACATCGCTGAGCGCGCACCTGACCTGCAATAGGCCAATATTGGCGTTGGCAGGTTCGCAAGTGCCTCTTGAAACGCCCCCACATTTTCGGCGGTCAGCCCCATATGTGAAATTGGAACATAGTTGATCGGAAGCCCGGCTGCATCTGCAGCTTTAGCGACGGTTTCAAACGTGGCTTGCCCAGCCTCTTCGCCGTCGGGGCGATTGCAGATGATGGAGCGAAATCCAAGCCCAACAATCGTTTCAATATCGTTTGGGCAAATTTGTCCCGTAACTGACACTGTGTCAGTGATGTGTTTGATGTCCATTTTCGCCCCTAGATCGCGTTTACCGGCACTTTAAGAAAGACATTTCCGTCATCGTCAGACGGCGGCATATCCCCTGCGCGCATATTAACCTGAAGCGACGGAATGATCAATTTCGGCATGTCCAAAGTTGCGTCACGCGCCAGGCGCATTTCCACGAATTGTTCACGTGTCGCCCCTGGACCAACATGAATATTGTTGGCCTTTTCATCAGCAACAGTCGTTTCCCATGCGATGTCGCGACCATTAGGACCGTAATCATGGCAGATAAACAGGCGCATCTCATCAGGCAGCGACAACACTTTTTGAATTGAATCATAGAGCTGCCCGGCGTCACCGCCCGGAAAATCTGCACGGGCCGATCCGCCATCCGGCATAAAAATCGTATCCCCCACAAAAGCGCAATTTCCGATCACATGCACCATACACGCAGGCGTATGGCCCGGTGTATGCAATGCAACACCCGTCATCGTACCGATGTTATAGGTATCGCCATCTTTGAATAGACGATCAAATTGGCTGCCATCCCGTTGAAATTCAGTGCCTTCATTAAACACTTTTCCAAAGGTTTCCTGAATAACTGTGATTTGCTCACCAACGGTGATCAAACCACCAAGCGCCTCTTGAATATAAGGCGCTGCAGAGAGGTGATCGGCGTGCACATGCGTTTCAATTTGAAGCGCAAGTTCAAGTTCGTTCTCTTTGATGAAAGCGACAATTTGATCGGCGCTCTGCGGGGTAATTCGCCCTGCAGCATAATCCAAATCCATAACAGAATCGACGACTGCGCACGCATTGGATTGCTGATCAGCAACCACATAGGAAATGGTATTTGTTGCCGGATCAAAAAACGGCGTTACGTCAGGTTTGATATCCATATTAATGGGGTAGTTCATATTTACTCTCCTACGTCGCCTTTGCCTGAA
Source organism: Cochlodiniinecator piscidefendens (assembly GCF_011326755.1). Lineage (GTDB taxonomy): Bacteria > Pseudomonadota > Alphaproteobacteria > Rhodobacterales > Rhodobacteraceae > Cochlodiniinecator > Cochlodiniinecator piscidefendens. Next base: position 639,829 of record NZ_JAAOIE010000001.1, read on the forward strand.
GCCTACGCGCAATAGCGATACCAACCAACAGGCTACCTACAAAAATCGCAACATCAAGATTACCGGTTCCCAAGGCTGGCAAGGCAGCACCAGGGCAAAATCCGGCAATTCCCCACCCTATTCCAAACACGGCACTGCCTCCGATCAGTTTCCGGTCAATGCCATGCTGGCTAGGTAACGTGAATTCATCCGCCAGTATGGGGCGTTTTTTCTTAAAAACGACCCCGTACCCAAAGAACGTCACCAACAATGCGCCCCCCATAACAAAGGCCAAGCTCGGATCCCAGTTTCCAGCAATATCAAAGAAGTTTATCACCTTGGCAGGGTTGGCCATGCCAGACACTGAAATACCAATGCCAAAGATCAGCCCAACGGCGAAAAATGTCAGAATACGCATTATGCTTCTCCTGAAATAACGTGACGGATCACATAAACGGTTATCCCGGTGGTCAGCATAAATGTCAGTGTCGCTGCAAGCGAACGCGGCGATAGTCGCGCATTGCCGCAGACCCCATGCCCAGATGTACACCCCGAACCATATGTAACACCGAGACCAACGATAACCCCGCCAAGGATCAGGGCCCAACGTGACGAAGGAGCGTCAATTGCGGGAAAGCCTCCGGTGAGGCCTAAATAAATCACAGGCCCACATAACATACCCGCCACAACGGCCACCCGCCAAACCCATTCAGACGAACTGATCGGGAAAAAGACACCAGACAATATTCCAGTCGCGCCCATCACCCGCCCGTGCAACAGCATTAATCCAACCGCCGCCAAACCGATAAGCGCACCACCAAGCAGCGATGCAATAGGCGTAAATTCCGTCAAAATCATTACATCTTGCATGTCTTAATACCTAAGAGAGAATAGATGGGGCAGGATTTGCTCAGCGCGACAAACAGCATGACCGCCCCTACCAGCAAAGCGCCCCACTTCAGCCACCCGACCAGATAGAAGACCGCCAGCACAATTAACACCACCCCTAAAAGGGCACGAAGTATACGATCGAACTGACCAACATTTTGTTTCATATTCATTTCCGATTCTAGATTTCACCCTTTTCTAAGGGGCACGAAATCCTGTGTCGGTGATCTTATCACATAACGCGGTACATTCTGCTCAACTGCTTTGGGCCAATGTTGTCAAAGCCTGCAAATCCGTCACATGCAATGACCCTCTATTCAACTTAACCAAGCCGCGTTTTTGGAAATCTTGCAATTGGCGTGAAATGACCTCTCGCGCAGACCCCAGCTCGGTGGCGAAATCCTGATGCGTCCCTTTTACATCGCCCATTGAATTCACGAGATGCAGCAATCTTTGTGCGAGCCGAATATCAATACGGCCAAAGGCAACCTCTTCGACAACATACATCAGATCGGTAATGCGCCGCGAATAGGCCGCAAAAACAAATTCGCGAAACTCAGATGACTCCGCAACCAGACGATCAAAAACGGATTTAGGAATTGCGGCTGCCGTGACGTCGCTTTCGGTAATGCCTTCGGCACCATTTTCTTCAAAGGTAAAAAGACAGGCGTTTGTCATCACACAACTTTCGCCAGCATGAACACGATACAGAACAATCTCGCGTCCGTTTTCGGTGGTTTGGCTCACGCGCACCGTACCTTTGATCAGCAGCAAAAGATCCAGCGGCGTTTTTGCTGGCCCGAAGACAACGGTACCAGTTGGCAAATCGACGATTTTACTCTGCCTAAGCAATATGTCTCTGATGCCACCTGACAAACGAGACAATCCGTAAAACTGATCAATCCAATTCATTTTGGCCCCTCCATCAGGTGTCCTGACATTATTGTCCTCAAAACTCGGCGGCAAGGGCTGGCTTTTTCATTTCGTTTCTGGTTTGTGCGATGGAAGGACACGCCTTGCACCGCGTACAGGAGACGACAATGAAAAGCTTTGTTCCCGGACCAGATTCGGAACGAGACTTGCGAACAGCCTTTGGCGCGTTTGCAACCGGTGTTACCGTTGTGACCACACACAGTGAAATTGGCCCTCTAGGTATTGTGGCCAATAGTTTTTCATCCGTCTCTCTGGACCCAGCTTTGGTTTTGTGGTGCGTAGCAAAATCATCGCGACGCTATGGGGCTTTTGCCAATGCCAAACATTTTGCGATCCATGTGATCGCAGCGGATCAAAAAGCATTGGTTGATCGTTTTGCGCGTTCTGGCCATGACTTTGAAGGTGTCGATTGGAGCCTTGGCCAAAACGACACGCCCCTGCTGAACACCTGCGCCGCGCGGTTTGAATGTGATACCTACGCTATTCACGAAGCAGGTGATCACGATATCATCCTCGGGAAAATTACCAGCGCCGCCTGTGTGGACTGTGACGGTTTAGTTTTCTCCCGAGGCGCTTTTCAAACGCCCTAGCTTATCCGCCCTTTTTCCAGACCTTCCCGCGACTGACACGCGTGCCAGCCTTACCGGCGGTGCTGCGTCCACGGGTTGCTGTTGCGGCCTCGGCTGCGGCATCAACTGCGGATTGACGCGCCAAGGGGTCATCAGAAACGGCCAATTCAACGGCTTCCAATCGTTTAACTTCGTCGCGCAAACGGGCGGCCTCTTCGAACTCTAGGTTTTCCGCGGCTTTCAACATATCTGCGCGCAAACCATCCAGATGCGCCTTTAGGTTGGCCCCATACATCGGCTTATCGATGGTCGCGGTCACACGGTTCATATCCACGTCACCTTCATAAAGGCCAGATAGAACATCTTCGACGTTCTTTTTCACCGTCTGCGGGGTAATACCGTGCAGTTCATTATAGGCGATCTGACGATCCCGGCGACGATCTGTCTCCGCCAAGGCCCGTTCCATCGAACCGGTAATTTTATCCGCATACATTATCACCCGCCCGTCCGCGTTACGCGCCGCACGACCGATGGTCTGAATCAAGGATGTTTCCGAACGTAAAAAGCCCTCTTTATCAGCATCCAGAATGGCAACCAAACCACATTCAGGAATATCCAAACCTTCGCGCAGCAGGTTGATACCAATCAAAACATCAAACGCCCCAAGCCGTAAATCTCGCAAAATTTCAATGCGTTCCAAAGTATCGATATCCGAGTGCATATACCGCACCTTAATGCCCTGTTCATGCAGATATTCGGTTAAATCCTCCGACATGCGTTTGGTCAGCGTGGTCACCAATGTCCGGTAACCTTGGGCCGTCACCTTGCGAATTTCGTCAAGGACGTCATCCACTTGCATCTCAACTGGACGAATTTCGACTTCTGGATCCAAAAGCCCCGTTGGACGAATGACCTGTTCGGTAAAGACACCGCCCGTCTGGCCCATTTCCCATTTAGACGGCGTCGCAGAAACAAAGACAGACTGCGCCCGCATGGCGTCCCATTCTTCGAATTTCAATGGTCGGTTATCCAGACAGGACGGTAAACGGAACCCATGTTCAGACAGCGTAAATTTACGACGATAATCGCCTTTATACATACCGCCGATCTGGGGCACGGAAACGTGGCTTTCGTCAGCGAAAACAATTGCGTTGTCTGGGATATATTCAAAAAGCGTTGGGGGTGGCTCCCCCGGAGCGCGGCCCGTAAGGTAACGAGAATAGTTTTCAATGCCATTGCAAAACCCAGAAGCCTCAAGCATTTCCAAATCAAACTTTGTGCGCTGTTCAAGGCGCTGCGCCTCTAGCAATTTACCATCAGCATCGAATTGTTTAAGACGCACAGCCAGCTCTTCTTTGATGTTCTTAATGGCCTGCACCAGCGTCGGACGTGGTGTCACATAGTGAGAGTTCGCATAGACGCGTACCTTTTCCATGGTGTCTGTACGACTGCCCGTCAACGTATCAAACTCTGTTATACCTTCGAGTTCTTCGCCAAAGAAGGATAGGCGCCAACCGCGATCCTCTAAGTGACTTGGCCAAATCTCTAAGCTATCGCCCCGCACGCGAAACGTACCACGCGCAAAGGCATTATCAGCACGACGATATTGCTGCGCGACCAACCCCGCCATCAGTTCCCGTTGATCATATTCTTCACCAGCAACGAGATCTTGCGTCATGGCAGTATAAGTTTCAGGAGAGCCAATACCGTAGATACACGACACCGACGCGATGATAATCACATCATCCCGTTCCAGCAGCGCCCGTGTGGCAGAGTGGCGCATTCGGTCGATCTGTTCGTTAATTTGGCTTTCTTTTTCAATAAATGTATCAGATCGCGCCACATAGGCCTCTGGCTGATAGTAATCATAAAAGCTAACAAAATATTCGACTGAATTTTCAGGAAAAAAACCTTTAAACTCCCCGTACAACTGGGCAGCAAGCGTTTTATTGGGCGCGAGAATGATTGCCGGGCGTTGGGTTTCTTCGATCACCTTTGCCATCGTGTAGGTTTTACCGGTCCCTGTCGCACCAAGCAAAACCTGGTCTCGTTCTCCATCCAGAATGCCCGCGCTTAACTCTTTAATCGCGGTGGGCTGATCCCCGGCAGGGTTAAATTGCGTATGCATAACAAAGCGTTTCCCACCCTCTAACTTAGGGCGCGGCGCGGTTGATTGAAGCAATGCTGGAGTATCTGTCATATGCGAATCCTTCTTGGCTCCAATGTGGTCACTTTTTGTTCTCACGCAAGGGCTGCGCATATCTCTGCTGACATCTTCTCAAAGGTTAACAAACCTTTACCCGTTTACCGATAAATTTAACAAATAAAATGCAACCTTAAGTAATTTAAATCTTGCTCTATTAACCACGCCAGCGTAGCTTGATCTCACAAGCAGCACAAAAGGTTGTCAGTCAGGGCGCACCACCCACCCACCCCTCACTCCTCGCCTAGACTGGCAACCGCTGCTTAAATACCGAAGACCCCAGTTTCGGAACACAGATCGCGTGATTGCCCCCTTGCAGTCACGCGATTTTTTTCTGATAAAAGGCTAAGTGAATTAGGAGAGTCCCATGCGCGCGCGTATTTACAAGCCAGCCAAGAACGCAATGCAATCAGGCACGGCCAAAACGAACAACTGGATTCTGGAATTTGCTCCGAATTCTGCACGCGACATTGACCCACTTATGGGCTGGACCAGCTCTGATGACACTCAGAGCCAAGTAAAGCTCAGCTTTGATAGCAAAGAAGCTGCGCTGGATTACGCCAAAGATCACAATATCGAAGCGACAGTAACAGAGCCAAAAACACGCAAACCTGTTATCCGTCCTGGCGGCTATGGCGAAAACTTTGCCACCAACCGTCGCGGCGTCTGGACACATTGATCCTAAACCTGTGCGCTTCTCTCTTGCACAGGTTTTGATTTCACGGCAAAACACCACCAACGGTCCCATAGCTCAACTGGATAGAGCATCTGCCTTCTAAGCAGAGGGTTTCAGGTTCGAGTCCTGATGGGATCGCCAACCACCACTTTAGTGACCGTCAAAAAAGTAGATGTTTGCGCAAAACTGCTTTCTACCCGCTATGCGAGGAAACCAGTCATTGATGAGCCAAGCAACGAGATTTCAGGTTGGACTTCGGCACTGTGGACAAAGCTGCCTTTCAAAGAAGTAGTGAGCGTGTAGCAAACCTAGGAAACAAATTACCCAACATTTATGGGTTGTTTGACTATGTGTTAGCGTCGTAACGTGACTTTGCCAGCTCAACTGTGGTTGCATTCTCTAGGGCCCAGTCAGTGAGGCTAGAAATATGGCCCAGCAGCGAAACACCCAATGGTGTCAGGCTATAGACCACTGAAGGTGGGCGGGTGTCGAAAACCTCCCGATGCACCAAGCCATCACGCTCCAAACCGCGCAGCGTCACAGTCAACATACGCTGCGATATACCCTCAATGGCACGCAAAAGCGCACGAAAACGTTCATCCTGCTGCCCAAGGCGTAAGATGATCAAAACACTCCATTTATCACCGATCCGGTCGAGCAGATCGCGAACCGGGCAAGCCCCGCTGAAGTCGTTCTCAACCCAAGCATCTATGCCTTGGTTTAACTCGGCTATATTCGTGTTGGTTACCTGAGGGTGCCCATCGAAGGAATTAGTGCCTCCTTTCGCGTTCATATTGGGTCTCCTATGTATGGTTCCGATTAGTAACCACACTACCACGGAGAAATACAATGAACCACACCGTTGCAATTTTCGGCGCGACCGGCGCACAGGGCGCGCCCGTCGTGCAAGAAGCCCTTGCCAAAGGAATGACCGTACGCGCCGTCGCCCGCGATGAGGCGAAGATCAAATCTATGCATCCTCAAGCTCAGGCATATCCGGCAGTTATGGACGACGAAGAGGCGCTGACGCAGGTGTTTACCGGCGTCGATGCTGCTTTTGTTCACCTACCAGCACCAGAAACGCCCGATGACGCAGCGGTTTGGCTGAAAGCGATCATTGGAGCCGCTCACCGGGCTAAGCTGGCTTTGATGGTTTTCACCACGAGTGGATCTTCGGGATCAAGATACCCCGCATCCGCGATCATCGACGGCGGCACCGCTGCGATGAACGCCGTATTGTCGAGCGGGCTTCCTTCCATCGTGCTGCAACCGACCATATATCTCGAAAACCTGCAAATCAGAGCATTTCACCCAAAGCTCCGCGACGAGGGTGTGTTGGACTATCCCCCGCTTTCGACGGAGACAAAGGTGACATGGACCTCGCATCTTGATCAGGCGCGCATTGCCGTCGCAGCTTTGACGCGCCCTGATCTTGCCGGACGTGCTTTTGAAATCGGGACACCTAATGCTATGACCGGGGAAGAGCTCGCCACATATGTGGGGCGGTGGATTGGCGAAGAGGTTCGGTATCAACCAACCACGCCCGAGCAGTTTGGCCAACGTGTCGGTGAGGCCTTTCAAAATCCGGGCATGGCCTTTGCAATGACCGACCTCTACGGAGCGATGAAAACAATGGGCACTGAGGATTTGGTCGTGGATACCAACGAAATTCAGAAAATATTTAATGTTCAGCTAACACAAGTGGCAGAACATATTCAAAGCTGGCAGGTCTAATTAGGCAAATGTTGACTGAACCCAAAGCGGCCAGACATAGATGGAATGATGGGCGCTTTGGGTTCAAACTGGATTTTCTATGGGACGCGAGTGATTTTCGTGCCAGCCCCATCATCGCTCGTCGAGTACACTCAAAGAGATGACTGCTCTCAGGCAAAGGAAATTATTTCTGCGCTAATCGGTACCAGGGGTAGGCAAGGGCAAACAATCGAGTACTTACTTACCTAATTACTGCAAATCCTGTGGACTTCTCCAGATACTTCTTCCGGCGGGACCTAGGGGATGATTTGCGCGTTTCACAAGATAAAGCGGTAGGGTGAAATCTCCCAAAAGAGGGAGGCGCAGCAATTGACCTCGATTGATTTCCTGTTCGACCATGTGGGCGGGCAACCGTCCCCACCCAAGCCCTTCTAGGATGAGTTCTTTTTTTGCTGTCATATCCGTGACATACCACTTTTGTGCTTCATCCATTAAGCCCGTGTCCGGTGCCTTTTCGTCGCTTGATTTTACGACAACCTGAGGGAAACGCGCGAGGTCGGGCTTGGTCAATGCTCCGGGCCATTCGCTTTCTGCACCCAATAAACTTGGGGCGGCGACCAGTGGAAATTCCATCTGGCCAATTTGCTGATAATCCAAAAAGGGACTTTGCGATGGTGCTGCGAAAATCGCGATATCGACGTTTCCTGCCATCACCTGCCGTTCTCCCGAAGCCGTTTCGATGTTCAGATGGACGGTCGTTATTGGGAAATCCTGCTTCAGGCCTTTTAGCAGGCCTGTCAGGCGTCGGATTGGGAAATTGCTACTGACTCCCAAACGCAGGTCAATTTCGCCTTCCCCTTTTAAGTCTTGCACAAATTCGTCGAACTGCCCGGCACGCGACAGCAGCAGGCGGATTTGGGGCAACAGGGCTTTGCCATCTGGGGTCAGGGTTGGACGGTATGTTGAGCGGTCAAATATTTGAATTTGAAACCGTTCCTCAACCTGTTTCACGGAATAGGACACCGCCGAACGCGCCTTGTTCAGCTTTTCACTGGCGAGTTGAAAACTGCCGGTATCACAGATGGTGGCGATGGCATTCAGATGCGTCAAATCAATCATGGTCAAATTTTACGACCATGACGTTCAAAAAGATATTCTTTTTTCTGACGGTGAAGCGGGGTACCCAACATCAACTGAAACATCACCGCATTCGGGAGCGCCCCATGTCCTATGTCTTTCCAGCCGCCACAGCCCATACACAAATCGCCGAGGTTTTCCCTGATATTTTCCATGTTGTAGGCAGTGTCGAGATGATGCCCGGCATGCAGATCAGCCGCTCCATGACGGTGTTGCGCAGGGAGGGTGCCCTGACATTGATCAGCCCTATTCGCCTGAGCGATGAAGGGCTTTCGCAGTTGGAACAGCTGGGGCGTATTGAGAATATTGTAAAGCTGGGTGGGTATCACTTGGGGGCGCAAAACGGTCTGGACGATCCATTCTATATAGATCGATATGGCGCGAAACTTTGGGCGCTTGAAGGCATGGAGCACAAAGGCGGCCTAGTTGCTGATCATATATTGCGGGTGGGTGGGGAAATGCCATCCGATGAGCTTACGCTTTTCACTTATGACAGCTCAAAACTGCCCGAAGCGATGTTCTTGTTGGCGCGAGAAGGCGGTATTTTGATCACCGCAGACAGCCTTCAGAACTGGACTGCGCCCGATCAGTTCTTCAGTGACATAGCCGCAGAACGTATGGGGCAAGCCGGTTTTTTCAAACCAGCCAACATCGGCCCTGAATGGTTTCGGGTTTGCGAACCGAACCGCACCGATTTTGACCGCGTGGCAGCGCTGGAATTCAGCCACCTTTTACCATCTCATGGAACACCACTTTTGCATGATGCAAAGCAACAGCTGATGGCGACCTTCACCCAAACATTCGGACAATAACCCCTTCAATCGGAGATAGATAATGAAGATACTACTCATCGGCGCGACCGGTATCATTGGGCGTGCCATCAAAGACGCTTTGCCCACAGATATCGAGCTTATCACCGCCGCACGCACATCAGGCGATGTGCGCCTTGATATGTCTGACACCAACGCGTTGCGTCGCGCATTTGCAGAAATCGGCCCGCTTGATGGGATCATTTGCGCCGCAGGCGATGGGGCAATGGTTCCTCTGGCGACAATGACCGATGCAGAGTTCAACCAAACTTTGGATATTCAGATGAAGGGGCAAATGAATGTGCTGCGCCTGGGGATCCATGCGGTAAAAACCGGAGGGTCAATCACATTGACTTCAGGGGTTGCGGCGCAAAGCACACTGCCGGCCACCAGCACAATCGCCGCGTCCTGTGCCGCGATTGAAGCCTTTGTTCGTGTTGCTGCCGCAGAAACCGACGCAATTCGCATCAATGCAGTTTCACCGATTTTCGTAAAAGAAAGCATGGCTCTATTCGGCATGCCAACCGATGGCGGGCTGTCCGCCGCGGACACTGCCCGCGCCTATCTTGCCGCCCTTCACGGCGACATGCGTGGGCAGATCCTGAACACCCCCGAATTTGCCTGACCCAAAAAAAGGAAAACCCAGATGAAACGTACAATTCTAAAATCGCTTGCCACCGTTATTGCACTGTTTAACGCCAGCATGAGCTACGCTGAGGATGCCCCTGTGACCGCAGCGACGGCCCTGCCGGGCACCTGGTTTGTGGAGGTGACCGGCGTGCTGCCGGATGGCGGAGCCTATCAAAACATTATGAATATTTCGTCGGATGGCACCGCAGATATTGTTGGCGGCTGGATGTTTGGTGCGGCGGGCGTGAAATTCACGGATAGCCCGGCCAGTGTCACCTATCTCGAAGGGGACAGCTTTGAGATTCAGATGTTTGCCTTTCTCGCGGATGCCGTGACCGGCGCGCCCAAAGGTATCAACATCACCGTCTATCGAGGGCAGATGACGGGGACGAACGACAGCTTCAATGCCGAAGCTGATCTGTACTACCTTCCCTGCGATGTCTCATTCTGCCCAGCACCCGATATGAGTAGCCTTGGCGAACCAGCGACGGTGGCTCAAATCACAGCTACGCGCCTTGCTGCACCGGCCACATTGCTCGCAATATGCTCGAATTGCAGCATGTGGGACGAAGTGTAAATTCGCTGCGGCTGTGCCGATGACCGCTTTGCGCGGGCCGGGGTTAAAGTTTTTCGAGTATCTCATACTTGATGTAATCGGCTTCAGCGGGGTCAGCGTAAAGATTGATAAGCGTTTCAAATACCTCAGCAGCTTTCGCAGGATTACTTGGTGCTATAGCCATAATAAAGATACGTCCGAACACTGCGTTGCTATCAATCGGCATTTCATAGCACGCACCATCTTCAATCATTCGGTCATACGCAGTTTCCAGCGGTTCAGTATCAGCGAGACTTCATTCTACAGAAAAGTATATTTCGCGGACTGGAATTTGTCTCCGAAATCATTTGATCGACAAAGTCTAACGAGGCCATCCACACCGTCAAGAAGTTGGGTTTGGACAAAGTAACGTACAGACTTTTGATCTCAGCAGATTTGCTCACGGTTTTTACTTTCATGTAACTAAAGCGAAACTCTGCCATTTTTGAGCCCGTGCGGCAACGCAGTCAATCGCGTGTTACCCCCTCCACAGCGGACATCCATGCATTGCGCAGCATCGGTCACTACGGGCTGTTCCTGCCATTCGCCCCGCTTAAGATCAACGATCTGCTTAGGGCTGTATAGCTAACTTTGCAAAGTCACGGTTATTTCGATGCACGTCTTGTATTTTGTCTTCAAATGCCGCGCCGCAGCTTTCTAAAAGCTGGCCGTAAGCATGTAACACAGCATTTTTCTGCAGATATCGGCTCGGTGGGCAGAGCAAGGTTTCGCGTGGTGCGCTTCTAACTCTGCCTTTGTTTAGAGCGGGAAACTGTCGAGGCGTTCATATCCAGTCGCTGTCACCAGCACCTGCGTTTCCAATTTGATGCTTTCCGAATGTTCTTTGGCAATTAGGCTTTCGATGCAGACAACCATACCTTGCTCAAAACGACCGGACATCGCGCCAGGCCCCCAATCAACATGCAAAGGGACAACGGGCCATTCGTCAGCCATACCAACCCCGTGTACTGCAAGAGAATAGCGGTAAGGAACATTTGCGTCTGGGATGCGCCAGCTTTTGGCATTGAATTCATCAAAGCTCAATCCGGGTTTGACCAACTCAAGATTGTGGTGAATTTGAGCCAGGGCGGTATCGTAATTCTCCTGCTGAGTGGCGTTCATCGCCGTAAATCCGCACGTCCATGATCGCGAAAGATCAGCACAATAGCCATAAGGTCCAATCATATCCGTATCAAAGGAGATCATCTCTCCTGCCTGACAAACTCTGTCGGAGCATTCTTGATACCATGGGTTCGTTCGAGGACCGCAGGTGAGCAATTTGGTCTCGAGCCAATCTCCACCGGAACGGGCATTTTCAAAGTGAAGATGCGCCCAGAGCTCCCGCTCCGTGACACCTGGTACGGAGTGATCATAAATGCGCGCCATGCCTGCTTCGCAAACACGAATTGTCCAGCGCATCAGCTCGATCTCGTCAGCCGATTTGATAGAGCGGGCAATCTCCGTGAACTGCGCACCTTCAACATATTTCAATCCGCGCGCTTCTAATGCATGAACGCCGCTTCCATCTAGCGTGTCGCAGGCAATACGCGTGTTGCCACCGCCATATTGGGCAATGAGATCAGCAATTTCATTTGCCCAGTCCGACGTTGCAGCCTCAACTTTATCGCCCGAAGCCATAAACATCCAAGTCTTGGCCATGCGCAACTCATCGATGCCGGGCAACCCTTCGCTTTGATGCAAGCAGCCCTTGAACTCAAACATGATGGCGGGGCCACCCGCCACGATCAGCGCATAGCGCATTGGGTTATGTAGCGTCCAAACTTGCATGTTGGAGCAATCAAACGCGTAGCGAATGTTGCAAGGATCATAGAGCAAAAGCGCCGCACAGTCTGAACGATCCAACTGCTCTCGTAATCGCCCAAGGCGATAACTACGTGCACGCTCCACCACCTCATTTAAAACAGGGCTTTTGAGCGGTTTATCTGCGCCTTCAGCGTTCAGATAGGTCAGCTTACGATCATCCTTAAACACCGAGCCATCAGTCATGACGTACGCCCGTAAAAGCCGACCCGTTCTTGCTCGCTGAACACCACACCAGGCCTATCAAAATAGGAAAAAACGGCGATAATACGGTCAATTTCGCCTTCTATAGGGGTCACTCGATGGGCCGTATTTTTGCCTCTGAATATGTTTAGGGTACCAGGGGTTAGATGCATAAGAGTTGACGACCTGCGTCCTTCCAATAGATCAGCAACGCCTTCATAGTTGGGGTCATGATCCGTGCGCAGATCCTTGTCATACTCAAAATCCCCCCCCGCTTCGGGTGCTTGCAACAACAAGGTTGTAGTGAATTCGGACCGATCAAAATGCCAGTTAAGTGCTTGCCCTTCAGAATATCCCATCACATTTACACGAGCGAGTGGATCGGCCATCGGGAACAAATTCGGCCTCTCCATAACCGCGGCCAGAAAAGTCGCGAACGGCGGCCACTCATAGAGCTGGATTACAGCTGCCTGCCCCATCTGATCTGCACAGATCGTTCTGTTAGAGGTTTCAAACTCTTGAAGTGCAGGATGCGTGTCCGGAAGGTTCTCGATTGATTTGTTAAAGTAAATGTTGTGGCGGCGCGCATGGACAAAAGCGTTTTCAGCTAGAATTGGTGTCAACGCATTCACCGCATCAGGAATTGCAGCCTTTCGGACAAAGCCGGGCAAGTTGAACAACCCGTCAGCGTCAAGCCTAGCCTTGCAATCTTCAACCAGTTTCAGCCAAGCCGGACTATCCGGTTGGTCCAGCGGGTAGTGTTCGAGATCTATTAGGTCACGCATGATTCCATCCTTGTCATTTCGTGAAAAATTACGCGATTGACGGTACAGCGGAAATGGGTATTCTAATTATGGTCCATTAGAATTTCTTTTGAAAGAATGATTGTAATGCCCCACCTTCCCTTAAATGCCCTACGCGCTTTTGAGGCAGCGGCCCGGACCGGCTCTTTTTCACACGCCGCCCGCGAGATGGGCGTCAGCTCCGCAGCGATCAGTCAACAAGTCAAATTATTAGAGGAATTCTGGGGCAAAACTCTCTTTGTCAGGCAGGGAAACCGCATAGCTCTAACTGAAGCAGGCCAAAGTGCTTATCCCCAACTCGGGCAATCCTTTGAGCAACTTGGCAAGCTGTCAGATAAAATGCGGCGCGTGGATCAAAAAAAACGGCTTGTTCTGAGCGCCCCGGAATCTGTTGTTGAAACGTGGCTAGCGCCCAAACTCTCAGCCATCCGCACAACTGAACTTTCGAACTCTCTTGAAATCAGAGTAGAAAACGATCCGGTTGATTTTGCCCGCGACAAAGTAGATTTGCGTATTTTCTACGGCCACGATCTTTATACTGATCACACGATTATCCCATTATTTTCTGACCATCTGATTGCGGTCGCATCCGTCGCGTTTGTAACAGAGCACGGTTGCGAGATTGATCAAATCAAGGATGAACATCTAATCCACACCGATTGGGGACGCGATTTTGCGACGTCCCCCAACTGGAATGACGCGTTTGCCATGAAACGGGTCATTAACCGCAATGCTGGTTTACGAGTGCAGGCCAGCAGTATCGCCCGAAGTTTTGCTGAGCAAGGCTTCGGTGTTGCTTTGATCCCGGAACGTATGGTGTTGGAAAGCTTGCATGCCAAACATCTTGTTAAACTACCGATGCCAGCAATCCCAATGAAACATGACTATTTGGTCGCTCACCCCAAAAGACTAGAGGCAAGTCAAACCGCGCAGGTGATCATCCAAGCGCTGAAAGCTTAGCTCATCTAGTTATTAAACGGTCTTGTTGATTTTTCTCGTTTTGGGCTGAATCCGCTCAAGCGGGCCGTTGTTCACCACACCGCGACCTCAGGAGTGTTTTTCACCCTGACAAACCTGGGGTAATTCTCCTTGGAGAGGTCGTAATCTCTATGAAATACACATTATTAATGTTTTCGCTGCCCAGCTTCGGTGGCAATTGGTGACATTATGCAGTTGGTTGGGTGAATACCCTCTGAATCCGCACAAAATTTCAAATGGCCCGATCTTGTTGCAATTCTTTAATGGTGCCACACAACCTATCGATACCACTTTCAATCAGTTCGCGATTTATTGAGGAAACGCCAAGCCGGAAATACTTTGAGCCATCACGTGCGCTCGAAAAACAAGGTAAAATAGGTTCTACTATGACATCTCGTTTCAGCGCAGCTTTGGCAATCAGCACAGCATCCAACCCAGTCTCATGATCTGCCAAAATAAAATTTGTTCCACCAAATTCCCCGTTTTTCACAAATGATGGCAACCTATCTCGAAGTATTGCATTCGCTTGGTGCCAGCGCTGTTCATAATCCAAGCGTACTCTGCGCAACAAACCATCATAATATCCCAACCTGATAAATGTAGCGGCAGTATGCTGAAGAATCATCGGTGGATGTCGAAACATCATGCCTCGACAGTCTCTGGCCGCTTCAATGAATTCAGGTGGTGCCGTTAAGTAGCCCAGCCGCAAGCCGGGTGATAGTCCTTTAGACAAGCTACCCAAGTAGATAAGTCGATCTGTTTTGTCTAAACTATGGAGAGGTAGCGGGGTTGAAGGTCGATAATCCACATCACATTCGTAATCATCTTCAACGATGTAAAAATCATATTCTTCAGCTGCTTGTAAAAGTGCATGACGTCGGCTCTCCGACATCGTGACTGTTGTTGGGAACTGGCGATTTGGCGTAATAAATACTAAATCAACGCCGCGGAGACGCTCATCTACAATCATCCCATCTTTGTCTACGGGCTGAAACCGTACACTGCCAAAATTACTCCTAAGAATTTTGCGGGCGTCTGGATATCCAGGATCTTCCATAGCTGCGATGCGATCGCGCCCACCGAACAAAAGGCTTGTGATGAACAACCCATTTTGAGTTCCAAGTGTGATTAGAATTGAATCGGTGGGTTCAAAGATGCCTCGGCGCGGAAGAATACGTTGCGCAACTTGTTCGATCAGTTCGGCGCAATCTGCATAAAGCCCATCTGCGGACCAGATTTTAAGATCCTTACGGTTCATCGCCAATCGGGTACATTCGCGCCACTCCGCGACCGGAAAGCTGCTTTCATCAATCTGATTGCACACAAACGGAAATTCATACGAATACCAATCGTTCGGGCGAAAAATAGTCTCGATGTCTTCTGCCCGGCGCAGTTTATTGAGCTTGTCGCCAATCGACGCCCGCGGCTTTATCTTAGCAGGCTCAGGCATTCCAATATCCGCGCGCATCCCTCGCTCTGACGAAACAAAATATCCAGAACGGGGTCGAGCTTCAATGAGTTGCTCTTCTTCGAGTTTTCGATAGGCAGATATGACAGTATTGATCGACACATCCAGTTCACGGGCCAATTCCCGACAAGACGAAAGCTTTAAACCCGTTGGCATTAGACCTTCGAAAATTAGCCGCGAAATTTGCGAAACGATTTGGTCGCGCAGGCCACTAGGCTGTGATCTATCGATGTTCAATTTTTGTGCCATATCGGGTTGAATCCACGCTCCAAGATCATGTCAGCTATTGAAAGGTTTAGGCAGTGTAGATTGCTCGGTTCAAAAACCTATATCCAAATCTCCAACAATTCATTTCCAAAACTCGATTATGAAGAACGATCTTGGATCGTTGTTAGCCGAGTCAAATAGATTGCATTTTCTCAAATGCGCAATCACACCGAAACAAGCTTCACGATCAGAGTTCTGACATTGTTTACCTGAGAGCAACGTACACCAACATTCAATCTGTATCCATTCTCTCCAAATTCTGTACCTTTCTCAACTGCCATTCTTGTCGTCTCCTAAGAGCACCTGAAAAGGACCGTCGCCTGACGCAGTCTCTATCAGACTTTGAATGTGGTTAACGGAGAGTAGCGACTTGCATAAAATTGGATTTTCGCAAGATTTTTCGATCTTCCGAAATAGGCACAGATCAAACGCGATCGTTTGCGATCCAATCCTCTTTTCAACCCATTCTTCTCACGCCTTCTGCATGTCTACGCAAGCGCTCAAAGCGGGTGCCCAACTGAATGCACGGGTTGCTATATTCTTTAAGGAGAACAAGTTCATGAAGAACAAACCGTGTGTAACATGTTGATGCGCCAGCTTGAGCGAGTGACAGGCGCGATTTCCGAAGTGACTGGCCGCATTGGTTGGTTCTTAATCTTATACTGCATGACACTTGGTGTCTCAGATGTTTTCATGCGCTACGTATTGAACGCACCGTCCCAATGGATTGGCACAACTTTGCAGGCAGCGATGGTTCTACTTGCCTGTGTTGGCGGTATTTATGCATTGCAACACGATAGTTTTGTGAAGCTTGATCTTTTTTATGCCAACGCCAGCACCCGTTCAAAGGCGCTTCTAGACGTGATCACCGCACCTTTTGCCGTCCTCTTTTTAGGCGCGTTGATTTTGAAAGGGTACGAAGCTGCGTCTTTGTCGCTCATGCTGAACCAACATACGCCGACGTCTGTTCCTATTCCGATTTACCCAATCAAATATGCCATTCCGGTAAGCGGAGCATTCGTTCTGCTGATCGTTATCAAGCATTTCATTCGGGATCTGAGAACCATTTGGGGGCTCGAGACGGCGACCGAAGACGAAGTTTAACCGAAACTCATCCCACCTAATGGGACGAGCATTAAAAAACAAAAATATCCAACAAGGAGAATACCAAATGAAAGAAACTAGGTTCTTTGCCACTACAATTATGGCAGGTGCAGTTGCCGTGGTAGCCGGCGGGGCATTCGCACAGGATGGCCCCCCAAGCGAAATCACCGAATGGGTCTTCCAACCCGCTTTTGATCAGACAGACGCAGGCTGGGCCAACGGACTTATCCCGTGGGTTGAAGCAGTCGAAGCTGCTACACAAGGCACAGTGGTAATCCGCGTTGAGCCAGCCGGCGCATTGGTAAGCGGATCTGAAGCCTTTGGCGCTGCTGCTGCAGGTCTCACAGACGGTTATGCAGGTTGGGGTTCCGTCTACGGAGGCGACATGCCCGAAGGCATGCTGGCCTTTGGTATGGCCATGGGTGCCAATGACACCGATGAAGCTTGGGAAGTTATGTGGGGCAACCCTGACTACCGCGTTGGCGATATCATCCAAGACGCCGCACATGCCCGTAACTTGCATTGGGCAGGTTGGACTAATCAGGGACCGAACGCGATGTTCACGACGTTCCGAGTGGACAGCATCGAGGATTTAGAAGGTCACAAAATGCGCGCTGGTGGCCCTCAAGCGATCTTCCACGCGACCATGGGCGGTGCTCCTGTTTCCATGAACGGCGGTGAAATTTACACCGCGATAAAACTGGGAACAATCGAGGGTACTTACTGGGATACAGGTGGTATCGACGACATGTCTTTCCACGAAGTGATCGACTACGCAATCATGCCTGGCTGGAACCCAGCACAACACCAAGAGATCTTCATCAACTTGCAATCTTGGAACGCTCTGACAGACTGGCAGCGTACGCAAATCGATGGAATTTTCGAAGAAACTTACTTTGAAACCAGCCGTTTGCATGCTGAAGGTGTAGAAGAAGCGTTACAGATTTTACGCGACGCTGGCGGTGAAGTGATCCACCTAAGTGATGAAGAAGTTGCGCGCATGCGTGAACGCTCTATCGAAGAAGTTTGGCCACAGGTTGCAGCTGCTTCAGAGGGCAATGCCCGTGGCGTCGCTATCTACGAACAGTTCCTAGCAGACCAAGAAAGCGCAGAATAACCTGCCTTTCACTCGGTTTTCAAAAACTTAAGACCCACTGGCCCGTGGTCGGGCCAGTGGAATGCCATCTACCAGAAAATGACCCGAGCAGAACCAAAATGCCGGTTTACAAGTGGCGCCACGAACAGCCCTTAAACAAGGAAACCAACGATCATGAGCCTCGAACTCATCACAGCATTATATTTTATTGTCTTGTTTGTGATCCTTTTTATGGGTCTTCCCGTGGCGTTTGGCCTAGGCGGAACAGCAGTCTTATTTGCACTCATTTTTGAACCTCGGGCGCTTTTGTCTGTACCAAGCGCGTTTTACTCAACCCCTTGGAATTCGGTTCTTGTCACAGTGCCATTGTTCTTGTTTATGGGGTCTCTCATACGGTTTTCCGGGATAGCCGAAGCGGCCTATGATGCTGTTTACAAGTTGATCGGCCACATCCACGGCGGTTTGGCAATGGGCACAGTTCAAGTTTGCACTGTCTTTGCGGCAATTACTGGCATCACTCCCCCAGCAACCACCACCATGGGTCAGATCGCGTATCCGTCAATGGTGCGCTACAAATACGATCGGAGGATCGCCATTGGGTCGATTGCAGCAGGTGGAGCATTGGGTGCCTTGATCCCGCCCAGCGTTCCGTTCATCTTTTATGGTTTGCTCGCAAAGGTCTCGATCGGTGACTTATTCATGGCAGGCTTGCTGCCTGGGCTTATGCTCGCGACTCTCTATACAATTTACATCGGCGTTCGTTGCAGAATGCAGCCGGAATTGGGCCCTGCGCTGCCCGCCGATCAGAAATTCACCCGCAAAGAAAAACTAACTGCAGTCCTAAGCATCTGGCCATTTGCCTTGCTCATCGTCATCGTCCTGGGCGTTATTTGGGGCGGTATTGCCACCCCAGCCGAAGCAGCAGCCTTTGGCGCAGCTGGCGCATTCATCATCAACCTAATTTACGGAAAATTGACCAAGGACGTATTGGTAGATTCCCTCGTTTCCACGTTAAAACTCAGCGGCATGGGTCTATGGATTTTGATTGGTGCGACGGTTTATCTCAACGTATTCAACACGCTGGGAAGCCAGGATCTTCTGACCGATTTGGTTCTATCCATGCCAGGCGGTAGCACCGGTATTCTTCTGATGATGATGTTGATTATTCTGGTCCTCGGCATGGTGATGGACGATTGGGCGATTATCATGCTCTGCACGCCTTTGTTTATTCCAATTGTTGAAGAATTGGGAATTGATAAACTGTGGTTTGGCGCTTTGTTCATCGTCAACATTCAAATTGCATATCTCACACCACCTTTCGGCTTTGTTCTCTTCTGGATCAAAGGGGTATTACCCAAGGATGTCAGCATGGGGGATGTTTATAACTCCGTGGGCCCATTTGTTGTACTGCAATTTGTTGGACTAACACTCATCTTTATCTTCCCACAGATTGCCACATGGCTTCCTAATATACTGAAGTAATTGGAGATTACGATGTACAAGCATATCCTTGTTCCTGTTGCACCAGATCACGTTAACGACTGTGATGCGCAATTGGATGTGGCGCGTCGCCTGCTAGACGAAGGAGGGAAGATTTCTGTTCTATCAGTACTAGAAGAGCTCCCCTCTTACATCGGCTCTTACTTTTCAAAAGAGCAACTAAAAGAGAGCATTGCCACTTTTGGCAATGAACTAAAAACTGTGATGCCTTCTGATCATATCACTACGCATGTGTTGTCTGGGCACCCAACGAATTCGGTTCTCAATTGGGCCGAGAAGAATAACGCGGATTGCATCATTGTCGCATCTCATCGTGCGGGCTTAGCAGATCTATTGCTCGGATCGACTGCTGCGCGTGTTGTTCGCCATGCCCAATGCAGTGTTGTTGTGCTACGGTAGTATTTGCAAGATTGTATGTAATCTTACGCTTTTGCGAGCTGTCTTACTGAACCTGCCAAGCTTTCTGGATATGGCCGTGGCTCCTAATCCTTAGGCTTGTCAGGTTTTTGATATGTTTTGTTCCTACCGTGCAAAGACAGAAAATATATACAGTTGTAGCCCCGCCGAGGGATCACCTTCATCTCTGGAGAACGATAACCCTTCAGAGACGGGCTCAACCGCGACACTTTTTGCGTTCAGTTCTTCGACGACGTTCAGTAAGTCGCAGATGTCACGACCTAACCGGTCCAATGAATGTGTAACGACACAATCGGGATGGAATGAAAATGTGGTTCCAGCATTGTTCCGTTCACCCTAGGAGCACAGCGATACCCTCCCCGAACACGAAACGATATGAGATTGCGTAGTAGATTTACATCGATCATCGTGACCCGATTATTGATGCAGGCCATTTATGGTGTCTTGAAACCGGGAACTACGAACGCTTCTCTATCTCCGCAGTGGACAACCATGCCGGCACTGGTGACCACTACATTACAATAATGAAGCAATCAGATTACCCTAGTTCATCATCCTGAAAATGGAAAAACACGCTGATATTTGTGCCACATCGCGAATTTTCGGAAAATACCAATACCGCCTAGCACACTGGAAATGAAAGGTTTTTAACTGAGCGCCATGGAAATGGCGGAGGAACAGGGATTCGAACCCTGGGAGGACTTTCACCCTCGTCGGTTTTCAAGACCGGTGCATTCGACCACTCTGCCACTCCTCCGACAGGGGCTGATTTAGCGTCACAAATTTGATTCTGGAAGAGGTAAAAGTCAGAAAGTTGAAATTTTCTGTCGGGGATATTCGCTCATGCTTTCGGCACGCCTTCCCAAGACATGGGAACCGGGTTAAAGTCGCGACAACAATCGGCAAAAGACCGATCACGACACAACGGGTGTAGCAGACCCACAGTCCATATTGGCGCTGAGAAAGAGGCAAAGAGCATGACACAAAAGAAAATTCTGCGCTTAACCACAGTTTTAGGCTGTGCGTTGTTTTTGTCCGCCTGCGAAGAGGGCAGCAATTTCAATTTGTTCCAAAACAACGGTTCTTCCTCTGAGCAAGCAACCCCAACCAGCACACGACTCGTAGAGCGAGATGTAGAATCTCCAGAAGTCTTTCAGGTAAATGAAAACGGCCTATGGGACGGGCGTCCGTCACTTGGTGGCGTTTGGGTGGCACACCCGACTGCAACGGACCCTGAGCGTGTCATCATTCGCAATCCTTCAAATGGCAACTTTGTGATTGGCGCCCTTTTCCGTCGTGAAGTCGAGACACCTGGACCTGCGCTGCAAGTGTCATCAGACGCTGCTGAAGCTTTAGGAATATTAGCTGGGCAGCCGACAAACCTTAGCGTGACTGCATTGCGCCGTGAAGAGATACCAGAGGTCACAGAGAATGCTGAAACGCAACCAGCCATTGAAGCCGTTGAAAATCTGGATGAAACCCCGCTTGATCCGGTAGCAACGGCCACTGCCGCATTGGATGCAGTTGATGCCCCTACTCCGCCCCCTCAGCCTATTGCAGCACCGGTCACATCGTCCCTCAACAAGCCACACATTCAAATCGGTATCTTCAGTGTTGAAGATAACGCAGACGCTACAGCCACCAGTATGCGCATTGCGGGCATGACACCAACAGTTCATCAGCACACGATCAATGGTCGCCCGTTCTGGCGTGTAACCGTTGGCCCTGCAGCATCTGAATCTGAACGCGCTTCTTTGCTGACTAAAATTCAAGATCTCGGGTTTGATGACGCTTATTTCGTCACCAACTAAAAGAGGCTGAAACCGCTGGTCAAGTTTGGTTGGGTTTTAGGCTTGTTCCACTTGACGATCTGCGTTTTACACCGCCAGATCAAAAAACCACTCAGTGGCGCGGTTGTCGCCAACAACATCGATACAAAGGGACCCTTTGATGCTGCATCGCTTGATCCTCCAAACTGTTACAGCTTGTGTTTTTGTAATCTGCGCCCTGCCGACCCATGCATTTGATACACGGGCAACTGCGGCTTATGTCATAGATGTTACCAACGACACAGTATTGATGGAAAAGAATGCCCAAGTCGCATTACCCCCTGCGTCGATGTCGAAACTCATGACGATCAACATGCTATATGAGGCATTGCGCGATGGCAGGGTTGCACTTGAGACACGGATGAACGTGTCAACACGGGCCGAAGCGATGACTGGCTCATCTATGTTTTTAACGACACGAGATCGCCCAACAGTTGAGGAACTGCTGCAAGGGATTATTGTGCAATCCGGCAATGATGCGTGTGTTGTTGTCGCTGAAGGGTTGGGTGGCACCGAACAAGCGTTTGCCGAAATGATGACAAATCGCGCAAACGCATTGGGCATGTATAACTCAAGCTTTGCCAATGCTTCTGGCTGGCCTGCCCCCGCGCAACGTATGAGTATGGAAGATTTGGGTTTACTCGCAACGCGCCTGATCAACGAATTTCCTGAATACTATCACTACTTCAGCCAGCAACGTTTTGAATTTGATGGGCGCGTCCCACAAAACCACAACAATCGTAACCCATTGCTACGGTTAAACATCGGCGCAGATGGCCTAAAAACGGGCCATACCAGCGAAGCAGGTTACGGCCTTGTGGGATCTGCGCGCCAGGGTAACCGCCGTATCGTCTTTGTTATAACCGGTCTGCAAAGCGAGTTAGAACGCGCCGAAGAAGCAGAGCGCATTGTAAATTGGGCATTTCGCCAATTTTCCCAACGCCAAATCGCAGATGAAGGTGTCGAACTGGCGCGTGCAGACGTGTGGCTCGGCGCGGAACGTGACGTTGCTGTGGTCACGCCCGAAGCTTTGACAATGTTGCTTCCGGCCAGTGTGCAAGGCGGCGTTTCCGGCGAGGTTGTGTTTCAATCCCCTATCGTCGCGCCAATTACTGCAGGGCAAACAATTGCGGATTTCGTCGTAGCACGTGACGGGTTACCAGATGTAAGCTACCCTTTGGTTGCAGCAAACGCTGTGGACGCAGGTGGTTTTGTCACGCGCGTTCTGACCAGCGCGCGCGTTCTGATCAATCGCGTTCAAAACACGGATGAAACAGCACCCGAGGCCGTGAATTGATGCAAGATGGTCTATTTATTACGTTCGAAGGGATCGATGGGTCCGGAAAATCAACGCAGGCCTGCCGCTTGGCTGATGCTTTGCGCGCCGAAGGGCGTGAAGTCGTCCTAACCCGTGAACCTGGCGGCTCTAAAGGGGCCGAAGAAATACGTCGACTGGTATTAGAGGGCGACAAAGATCGGTGGTCTGCTGAAACCGAGATATTGCTATTCACGGCTGCACGGCGCGATCACCTTGAAAAGACGATTGAACCCGCATTGAATGAGGGCAAAATAGTTATTTCAGATCGCTTTGCCGATTCAACACGCATGTATCAAGGTATTTCTCGCGGCGATTTGCGCCTAACAGTAGATGAGTTGCACCGCATGATGATCGGACGTGAACCTCATCTTACCGTATTAATTGATATGGATCCAAGCGAAGGCCTTTCTCGTGCCCTGGGACGGCAAGGAACCGAAGAACGATTTGAAAGCTTTGGCGTTGAGATGCAGCAGAAAATGCGTGCGGGCTTTTTGGAGCTGGCTGAAGAATTTTCAAACCGGTTTCTGGTAATCAACGGCACGCAATCGCTCGAAGATGTTGCAAAAGATGTCTTTGCAGCGGTCAAAGGGCGGATGGAATGAACACCGACCTCGCCCCCGAAGCGGATTGTGTCACCGGGGCGCCGCATCCGCGTGAGACGCAATATCTGATGGGACATGCGGCGGAAGAGGCCGCATTTTTAGACGCCTATAACTCTGGTCGTTTACACCACGCATGGATGATCACAGGTCCGCGCGGCATTGGTAAGGCGACATTGGCCTGGAAAATTGCCCGATTTCTATTGACCCAACCTATGGGCAGCGACGCCGGATTGTTTGGTGAGGCCCCCGCCCCAACTGATTTAAGCACCGACCCGGACCACCCCGTTTCCCATCGCGTCAACGCGTTGTCTGAACCGCGCCTCTATTTACTGAGGCGTCCATGGGACAAGGACAAAGATCGCCATAAGCAAGACATCACCGTTGATGAGGTGCGTGGCCTAAAAGGGTTTTTTGCCATGTCAGCGGCCGACGGCGGGCGGCGTGTTGTCATTGTTGATAGCGTCGATGAAATGAATCCATCCGCCGCCAACGCTTTGCTCAAGGTTCTGGAAGAACCGCCCAAAGACACGACGCTTTTACTCATCGGTCATCAGCCATCACGATTGCTACCAACGATCAAATCCCGTTGTCGCACTCTACGGCTATCCCCTTTAACACCTGAGGACATGGGCGCCGCTTTGTCTGGTGCAGGTGCTGCGCCGACAGATCACGCCTCTGCCTTGGCGGCCCTCACGTCCGGTTCGGTGGGCGATGCATTGCGGTTGATGACCCTCTCCGGCTTAGAAACCTATCAACAAATCGTTCTATTGTTTAGCGCATTGCCTAAACTGGACCGCCAACATTTGACCGCATTGGCAGAGTCTGTAACCGGAAAAGGCACAGCAGAACGCTATGATCTTCTGTTGGGGCTCGTTGACTTGTTCCTCGCCCGGATCGCCAAAACAGGTGCAATGGGTCAGCCCCAGATGCCCGAGGCCGCCGAAGGCGAAGCCAACCTCATGATGCGCCTTGCGCCAAACCCACAAGCTGGCCGCGCGTGGGCAGAGCTACAGCAATCTCTTGGCGCGCGCGTACGCCACGGGAAATCAGTCAACCTTGACCCCGCCGCGTTGATCCTTGATATGGGATTAAAGATAGATGAGACGGCGGCCAAATGGGCCGCGCGATAGCACAGGTTCCCCATGAACGCCCCTGAAATTACCGATAGCCATTGCCACCTAGACTTCCCTGATTTTGACGGTGAATTGCCCGATATCATCACGCGTGCCGCTGAGGCCGGCGTGACACGCATGGTAACCATTTGCACCAAATTGCGCCTGCTGCCGCAGGTTCAGGCACTTGCTGAAACATATGATCCGATCTTTTTCGCGGCTGGCACACACCCGATGAGTGCCGCGGATGAACCTCTGGCCACAGTCGATGAACTAATCGCTCTTGCCCAACACCCAAAATTTGTTGGAATTGGCGAAACCGGGCTTGATTATCACTATACCGCCGACAGCAAAGACATACAAAAAGAAAGCCTGCGTGTTCACATCAGTGCTGCGCGCGAAACTGGATTGCCGTTGATCATTCACTCCCGCGCGGCAGATGACGATATGGCGCGAATATTGGCGGAAGAACATGCCAACGGGGCATATTCCTGTGTTATGCACTGTTTCTCATCCTCTGCTGAGCTGGCCAAAGCAGCGCTGGATTTGGGGTTTTATCTGTCGATGTCTGGTATTACCGCGTTTCCCAAAAGTCAGGAACTTCGGGATATTTTTGCAGTAGCCCCTGTTGACCGGATTTTGGTTGAGACCGACGCGCCCTATCTTGCGCCGCCGCCCTATCGCGGTAAACGTAATGAACCCGCCTACTCCGCCCATACAGCGCGTAAAGGGGCAGAGGTTTTCGGTCTGGACTATGTTGATTTTGCAGCGCAAACTCAGGCAAATTTCGATCGGCTCTTTTCCAAAGTTGCCGCCTATACAAAGGCAGACTAATGGCAGTTTTACGCTTCACTATCCTTGGATGTGGCTCCTCCGGTGGGGTGCCGCGTATTGGGGGCAATTGGGGCGACTGCGATCCGGATAATCCAAAAAACCGTCGCAGACGGTGTTCTATGCTTGTTGAGCGTGTTGAAAACGAAGGCACAACATCGGTTTTAATCGATACATCCCCCGATATGCGCGAACAATTGCTGTCGGCAGATGTATCACGCCTTGATGCGGTGGTTTACACACACTCTCATGCTGACCATGTGCACGGTCTGGATGACCTGCGCCAAGTCGTGTTCAATATGAAATCACGCATTCCTGTTTGGGCGGATGGGCCAACACAGAATGACCTTTTGTCCCGGTTTGGCTATGCCTTTGCACAGCCAGAAGGGTCCCCCTATCCGCCAATACTGGAATTGCATACCATCATTAACGGTGACATCACGATTGATGGACCCGGGGGTGAGATCACTCTAACACCATTCAAAGTGGCGCATGGTTCAATTGACTCCCTTGGCTTTCGCATCCATTCGCTCGCCTATCTACCTGATGTTTCAGAGATTTACGACGATGCTTGGCTTGCCCTGAAGGGACTTGATGTTTTTGTGCTTGATGCCTTGCGCCGCACACCACATCCGACACACGCCCATCTAGAGCGCGCGCTGGAATGGATCAAACGCGCTGCTCCAAAACGCGGTGTTTTGACCAATATGCACATTGATCTAGATTACGACACGGTGGCGCTGGAAACACCTGATCACATCACCCCGGCCTTTGACGGGATGACCATAGAAATACCTGTTTGATATGCAGGCATTGATTGATGTTATCCTACCGGTATTCATCACAATCGGTTTTGGTTACATCGCAGTTTACAAGGGCTTTTTCAAAACCGACTATGTCGACGGATTGATGAAGTTCACCCAGAACTTTGCTATTCCAGCCCTGCTGTTTCGAGCAATCTCAACGCTAGACCTTGGGCAGAATTTTAATCCGGGCCTACTGATAAGCTATTATTCCGGCGCGATAATATGCTTTTTGGTCGGAATTTACGGCGCTCGCTATCTGTTTCAACGCGATTGGGAAGACGCTATTGTAATTGGGTTTTGCTGCCTGTTTTCCAACACCGTCCTTTTGGGACTGCCGATAACCGAACGCGCCTTTGGGACCGACGCCCTCGCGAGTAACTACGCCATCATCGCGATCCACGCCCCATTTTGCTACGGGGTTGGCATTACAGTGATGGAGGTTGTCCGCAATCGTGGAAGCAACCTCGTTACGAAAGCAAAATCCGTTCTCAACGCGATGTTTCACAATGCTTTGGTTTTGGCGATCGCCGCAGGGCTTTTCGTCAATTTATCAGGGCTTTATATACCGGTCACCCTAACCGACGCGCTTGATCTTCTGGCGCGTGCCGGGTTACCTGCAGCTTTGTTTGGGTTGGGTGGCGTATTGGTTCGCTATCGACCCGAGGGCGATTTGCGCGCGATATTTTTTGTTTGTTTTGTCGCGCTTTTCGTTCAGCCTTTCATAACTCTGGTACTCGGAAATCATTTTGAATTATCTGACCAAGCGTTACGATCCGCGATCATTACGGCGGCGATGGCACCAGGGATCAATGGGTACATTTTTGCGAATATGTATGGGCGGGCGCAACGTGTTGCGGCCTCATCCGTGTTGTTTGCAACAGGTGCAACCATTCTGACAGCTTGGGGTTGGCTAAGCCTGCTGCCATAGAAAAGGGCGCCTCTGCGCCCCAATTCATTGATCAATTCCGCCTTATGGGCGAATGCCAATTTTCTGCATCAACGGCAGCACCTGCCCCATGTCGGGTCCGTGGCTTTGACCGGTTAACGCTTTGCGCAGTGGCATAAACAAACCACGACCTTTGCGTCCTGTTTCGGCTTTCACCGCCTTTGTCCATTCCGACCAAGTGCTGTCGGTGAAGGGCATAGCTGGCAACATTGACATGGCTGTTGCTACAAATTCGGTGTCTTCCTCTTCGATCACCGGCTCGGCCCCCTCAGACAGCATGCTCCACCAACCATTTAGATCGTCTAGAACCGTAATATTCTGGCTCACGGCAGACCAGAATTTTTTAGCGATATCAGACGGAACGCCAATTTCGCTGATACGATCCGCAACGTCTTCAAACGGCAAAGCCTGATTGACACGTGCTGTCAGGGGAAAGACATCTTCGATGTCAAATTTGGTTGGAGCGGAGCCGAAATGTGTGAGTTCAAAGCCTTCGGCCAACTCATCCATCGTGCTGCGCAATTCCATGTTATCGGAGGAGCCAATCCGCGCCATCAAGGACAACAGCGCCATGGGTTGAACACCGCGTTCACGCAGGTCGCGCAACGCCAATGTTCCAAGCCGTTTGGACAAAGCTTCGCCCTGGGGACCGGTCAACAAAGAATGGTGCGCAAAGGATGGAACTGTTCCGCCAAGCGCCTGAATAATTTGGATTTGTGTCGCTGTATTGGTGACATGGTCCGAACCACGCACAACATAAGACACACCAAAATCGACGTCATCACACACAGAGGCAGGCGTATACAGGAACTGCCCATCGCCGCGGATCAAAACAGGGTCAGATACAGAGGCCGCGTCAATCGAAAGATCGCCCAGAATTCCATCGGTCCATTCGATGCGTTCGAGGTCCAGCTTAAACCGCCAGTGACCGTTGCCGCGTTCTGCGCGCAGAGCTTCTTTTTCAGCGTCAGATAGGGCCAAAGCCGCACGGTCATAAACAGGGGGTTTTCCCATGTTCAACTGTTTCTTGCGTTTCAGGTCCAGCTCTGTAGGTGTTTCAAAACATTCATAAAGTCGGCCTGCATCGCGGAGTTCTTGCGCCGCTGCCTGGTAGCGTTCCAGACGATCAGATTGGCGTTCAACGCGGTCCCAAGTAATGCCCAGCCATTCGAGATCTTCTTTGATCCCGTCGACATATTCTTCTTTTGAACGCTCTGGATCGGTATCATCCAAACGCAAGATGAATTGCCCGCCAGCTTTGCGTGCGATCAGGTGGTTAAACAGCGCGGTGCGCAGGTTGCCAACATGCAGATAGCCAGTGGGGCTTGGGGCGAAACGGGTTACGACGGTCATCGGGGTCTCCTTGTTGGCGACCATGTCTCATAGACCGTACCGAATGTCCAGAAAATCAGATAAAAAACGACGTATGACATCTGTGCACAAAGTGTATGACAAACGTATGACTCTTGTGCATACGATTTGCGCATCATGTTCAGAGAAAGAACAAAAACAACCACCCGCAAAACGGATGGCTGTATAGATTATTTAACACTGCTGTAAGAATTCAGTTCGCCATAAATTCTGGCAGGCTGATCGCGCCATCACGGCTGACGTCGAGTTCGGCGAACTCTTCGGTTAGCTCATACGAAATTTCAGCCATCAACGCGCTGCTGCAGTCTGGGGTCAATTGCGCGGTAAAGGTGGTCAGTTCGGCATCGTTGGTCAATGCGGCGTTAAATTCGTCCTGGGTCACGCGCAGGTCGTTGTTTGCGTCAAGTTCGTTGAATTCGTTCTGCGCTTCTGACTGCATCGCGCTCCAGACTTCGTCAAAGTTTAAAACGCCATCGCCATTGCCATCCATTTCACCAAAGAACGCTGTCAGTTCATTTGAAAAATCATCATCGACCATCGCGGCGTCTTGGGCCTCAAGCCGTTCAAAATCGGCGTGGCAGATCGCAGGGATATCATCATGCTCCTCCTCTTCATCCATCACGTCGGCCATGAGAAACGCGTCAAATTCGGCACGTGTGACTGTACCATCATTGTTTGCATCCGCTTCGGTGAACATTTCGCGAATATCTTCGCTCGCCGTCGCGGTGCTGAGAGTGACAGCGTTCAGTGACACGCCAAGGCCCAGCACAATCGCGGTTGCCAAAGCGCCTGCACGAAGAGTTCCTGTTGATTTTGCCATTGCTACAATTCCTTTGTGTTTTGGGTCATTGGCACCGCCCAACTCACGCGTCACAAGGTCCCGGACAATTGCACTCATCGGTTGGTCGCGTTCTTGGCCCAGCTTGGCCAATTCAGCCTTAAGCTCTGGTGAGAGGCGCACTTCGATGGTTTCTGTCTTTTTGCTCATGATGCGGTCGTCTTTCGGCTGTGGTGCCATGGAATTGAAATGTGGCCCCAATGGTCGATGGTCAAAGAAATTGATGCCCTGACAATGGGGTTTTCGTGTCCGGACATCAAGGTTTGCAAGGAAATATGGGCGAATTCACGCGTAAGAGATGATTTCAATTTCGATGTCATCCGGCGCATTAAAGTAAAACCGTTTACCCGGTTCATAGTCACCATGATTATTTGGAGTAAAGCCAAGCGCCTTGACCCGTTCCTCTGTAGCGTCAACGTCATCCACCACAACGCCGATGTGATTCATTGCGCCCGGGGTTTCATAGGTGTTGGATAAACGTCCCGCCCCACCGCGCGAATACACCGCGATATAGCTGGTATCGCCGCCGACGTGATAGGTGGTGCCGTTGTTCTTGGCCTCCCCCTGCCAACGGATTTGCCAATCAAACAGGTTGCACAGTAGGTCGGCTGTCGCTTTAGGGTCGGTGACGGTGATGTTTACGTGTTCAACAAAGGGCTGCATCTGGGGGATCCTTTTTGGTGATTCAGTCTTGATATCCTCTTTGTAATTTCTCAAGTTAACTTGAGATCAAGGAGTTTTTTCATGGCTGAAACAGCAATGCTCGCGATTGGAACAATCGCGGCGCGCACGGGATTGGCGGTGTCGGCGGTCCGCTACTATGAAGAAGAACGACTGGTATTTCCGGTGCGTGCCGCAAGCGGGCACAGACATTTTCGACGATCTGACATCAGACGGCTGAGCTTTGTAAGGATTGCACAACAGCTGGGGTTTTCGATTGCCGATATTCGCGAGCAATTGCGTGGATTACCCGAAGAACGCACCCCAACCAAGCGCGATTGGGAAAAGATCAGCACGGGGTTTCGCCGCATTCTGGATGAACGGATCACCGCAATGGAGGTTCTGCGCGATAAACTGGACGGCTGTATTGGGTGCGGTTGTTTATCGTTGGATAAATGCCGGCTTTACAACCCTGATGACGCAGCCCACGCCAAAGGCAGTGGGCCACGGTATTTGATGGGGGATCGCCCTGAAACTTAGCTGTTGTCGCGCCAGCGGTTCACGATGGGATAGCGACGGTCCAACCAAAACGCACGTGGCGTGAGACGCGCGCCGGGGGCAGATTGGAACCGCTTATATTCGCTGATGTACATGAGGTGTTCGACCTTTTTCACCACATCGCGATCAAAACCTTCGACCACCAGATCAGCAACCGATTTTTCATCGTCAACCAACCCTGTCAGGATCGCATCCAAAACTGGATAATCCGGCAGGCTATCGCTGTCTTTTTGATCCGGGCGCAATTCGGCTGAGGGCGGTTTATCAATGATCGCAACTGGGATCACTTCGCCAGCTGGCGCCGCCATCCACGGGCGGTGGTTTGCATTACGCCAGCGACATTGTTCAAATACCCGCGTTTTATAGAGGTCTTTGATCGGGTTATATCCGCCCGACATATCGCCGTAGATTGTGGCATAGCCCACTGCGACCTCAGATTTATTGCCAGTGGTCAGCAGCATTTCCCCGAATTTATTGCTCATGGCCATTAACAAAAGACCACGCAGGCGGGATTGGATGTTTTCCTCGGCCAAACCTTCGTCATGTCCAGCAAACAGATCAGACAGGGTGTTGGTAATCGCGTCGCGGCCTTCTTTGATCGGGACAAAATCGTAATGGCAACCCAAGCGATTTGCGCAGTCTTTGGCGTCCTCAAGTGACCCTTGGGACGTGTATTCAGACGGTAGCATCACACAACGCACATTTTCCGAGCCAAGTGCATCAGCGGCAATGGTTGCCACAATCGCAGAGTCGATCCCGCCGGACATTCCCAACAGCACCTTTTTAAAACCGGTTTTACCCATGTAATCACGTAGAGATTCCACCATGCAGCGGTAGTCTTGTTCCCACTCATCCGGCAACGTCGCGAGATCCGCTTTTTCCGCGCGCCATCCATCATCTGTGCGCAGAAAGTCAACATGTGTGATTGCTTCGTCAAACACTGGCATTTGCAGAGCGAGTTCACCACCCGGATTTAGGATAAAGCTGCCGCCATCAAACACCTGATCATCCTGACCACCTACCATGTTGAGGTAAATCAGTGGCAATTCCGTTTCCACAACGCGCGCGACCATATGGGCCATGCGCACATCCATTTTATTGCGGAAATAAGGCGACCCGTTGGGAACGAGCAGAAATTCAGCCCCCGTCTCTGCCAAGGTCTCTGCGACGTCTTCGTGCCAGCTGTCTTCGCAAATCGGGGACCCAATGCGCGTGTTGTTCACGCTATAGGGGCCACCCAACGGGCCAGCATCAAAAATGCGCACCTCGTCAAATACGGTTTCATTGGGCAGGTGGTGTTTTAAAACGCGGCTGCTGATTTTGCCGCCTTTCAGAATGAAATAAGCATTATAGAGCTTTCCATCCTGTACATGCGGACCACCAATGCCCAGCGCGGGGCCATCGGCACAGTCCAAGGCGAGTTGTTCGATCTCAGCCCGTGCGGCCTGCTGAAACGCAGGTTTCATCACCAAATCTTGGGTGTTGTAGCCTGTGATAAACATCTCGGTCAGGGCGACCATATCACTGCCGGCGTCTTTG
Organism: Cochlodiniinecator piscidefendens; assembly: GCF_011326755.1. Classification (GTDB taxonomy): domain Bacteria; phylum Pseudomonadota; class Alphaproteobacteria; order Rhodobacterales; family Rhodobacteraceae; genus Cochlodiniinecator; species Cochlodiniinecator piscidefendens. Next base: position 672,008 of record NZ_JAAOIE010000001.1, read on the forward strand.
CCTTCAGCCCAAGCCGCGCGCGCTTTGGCAGCATTTTCTGATAAGGCCCCGACAGTGGGATTAAGCTGCGCCAAGGTCAGGCGAAATCTATCGGTCATACGACCCCCCTAAATCTTTACGCCCCTGTCTTAGCAGGAATAGCGCGGAGGGAAACCCAAATGACGCAACACTCCGGGCCACACCCGCCATAAATCGCGGTAAAATCATTTGTCAGCCCAAGTTTACGACATTAGGATCACATAAGACTTCTGGCAATTTGGCGCATGGGGAACGCGCCGATCGGCCAGACCACTCAATGCTAAGCGATGGGGATACTCGTGACGAAAACGACCAAAAAAGGCCAAACCGGATTGAAACGCTCAAACGGTTTGATGGCACCGCTTGCCCTGTCTATGGGATTTTTGGTTTTCACAGCGTCTACGCTACCCGCGCAAGATACAATAACTGATGCCTTAGGTGGCGTTTACGAGGGTGAGCTTGATGACGGTATTCGCCACGGCATTGGCACTTATCGGCTGGAAAATGGATACGAATATTCTGGTGAATGGCAAAACGGCGTTATTGCCGGTGAAGGGATTGCGCGTTTTATCAATGGCGCGGTGTATCAAGGCAACTTTGCAGCAGGCAAACCCGATGGTCTAGGTCATATCACCTTTCCCGATGGATCAACCTACGAGGGGGAGTGGGTTGCAGGTGTTATTCAAGGAATAGGTAAAACCGTAGACACCCGTGGCACCTTTTATGAGGGTAGCTTTGAAAACGGTGAACGCCATGGTCAGGGCACCTTACGCGGGATCGATGGTTACAGCTATGAGGGCGGCTGGGATATGGGCCAGCGTTCTGGCATGGCACATATTGTGTTTGCCGATGGATCGACCTTTGAGGGCCTGATGGCGGAAAACAGACGTAATGGTCCGGGGTCTTTGATCAGTTCTGACGGAATGCGTTACGAAGGCGAATGGCAGAACGACCAGATGCATGGCGCCGGGGTGCTAAGCCTACCCAATGGCGATATTTATGACGGTGGTTTTGATGATGGGGCACGACATGGCGCTGGGCTGATCCGATATGCGAATGGTGACATCTACGAAGGTGACTTTGAGATGGATCAACGTCACGGAACAGGCACACTCACCCGGACAGATGGCTACCGCTATGAGGGTGATTGGTTCGGTGGGCAGATCGAAGGAACTGGCGAAGTGACCTATCCTGATGGCGCGGTGTATCGTGGCGCGTTTATTGATAACGTCGCCCATGGGCAGGGTGACATCACCTATGCTTCCGGTGCGCAATACAGCGGCGACTGGAAAGATGGCGTGATCGAAGGAGAAGGCAGCGCGACCTATGCCTCAGGGGCGCAATACCAAGGTCAATTTGTAAATGCCTTACAAGAAGGCCAAGGGCGTATGTCCTATCCCGACGGTTTTAACTACGAAGGGGCATGGCGCGCGGGCCAACGTACTGGCGAAGGCGTCAGTGCCTTTCCTGATGGGAGCCTTTATCGGGGGGAGCATCTAAATGGCCGCCTGCACGGCACAGGTACATTCGTCGCAGCAGATGGGTTTCGCTACGAAGGAAGCTGGGTTAACGGCAAAATCAACGGCGAAGGTCAGGCTGATTATACGAACGGCGACGTGTATGTCGGCAGTTTTGTAGAGGGCCAGCGCGAAGGACAAGGCACCCTTACCTATGCCAATGGAGACCGCATCTCAGGCCAATGGGAAAATGGCGCGCTGGTTGGGGAAGCGGTAGATAGCAATTGAGCTAGCGTCTGCTCATCTTACGATTGTGGCAGTTCCTTTAATTACGTATCAGAATGCCATAGGCGATTCTCACTTCGGTTTGACTAAAATTACTTCGGAAGGACAGACCTCGATGGAAACTTCTTTCACCACCACTACCACAGCACAAAGCTGGCAGTTCGTCCCTGCGAACGCCTTCGTTGGAGTAATTCTCACCGTATTATTTATCTACCTCTTTTTCCGCCATCTAATGGTTGTATTCGTGGTTTGGGATTTGATCATCGGTTGGCTTCGGAAATTTCGCTGGTTTCCAAAGGAAGGCCAGCGTTTAAAAGCGCTTATGCATTGGGTCATTGCTATAGTTTTAGTCGTCGGATTTTTGATAATTTCCAACTCAATGGGCTGGATAACCGTTGTCCCCACCCCATGACGTCAAACCCTAAGAGACTCGTTTTTACAAGCCTTCGGGGGCACTGTAGTTAGCATATATGCTTAGAGTTCCAACTGGCCTGATCTAATCGCCAGCGCAATTGCCTGTTCTCGCGTAGAGGCCCCAAGCTTGCGACGGGCGGACTTGGTGTGGCTACGAACAGTGATTTCAGCGATCCTCATTTTCCAGGCAATCGCATCATTGCGCAACCCCGCCGCGAGATATCGCAAGACATCCTTTTCTCGCGAGGTGAGAGCGTTTTCAAAAAAGGGCGTGGCCCCTGCGCTATTGACATCACTCGGGGCAAAGACAACGGATGAAATCAAGCCACACAGCAGTTTCTGTTCCAGCATTCGATGCGCGCGCTCTGTCTCGTATGAAAATGCCAATCCTTTAAATGTGCTCGGCTTATCTGTCGCAAATGCGTAGAAATCTATTGTATGATAACCCCATTGCACGATTTGATCGCTCAAATCATCTGCTTGCTTACTATCATCTGTAAATGTCTGCACGCGGCCGTTCACCATTCTCGAAAGTTGGTCGCCGCGGTGTGCGGATAAGACAAGCGGATCAAGATCTAGGAACGATTGACTAAAGTAATCTTCCAACCATTCTGGGTTCATTGAACTGCGCGCCCAAAGGAGCGCACCTGTGCCACGATCCACTTCTATAACATTCAGTGCATTTCCACCGCTTTGTTCGACGAGCTTTACAGAACTCAGCCACGCGTCATCCGGATCATCAGCAGAAAGAAGGGCATCCGCAGCATCTATAAGATGGTTCAGTGATTGAGAGGGTTTATGCTTCATATTCCCTCTGAGTTCTGTGTCGTTTCACCTTTATACATCATAAGACACGTTACCCATAAAGACGGCAGTAACGCAACAATATGCATTATCAGGATAAAAGCGCCTTAGCTTACACTTGGATCACCAACACCTTGCCGCGCTTCGCGCCTCCTGAACATTGGTCATACGTCTCGGTTCAAGATAAAGGAGAGATACGGTAATCAGTCAGTACGTTTATTGATTTTCCGTTTTTGAAAACCGGTCTTTGAAGGCTCAAACCCTGCGTTTTCATAAAATATGAGTGTTGATTGTTTTTGGCTGCCTGTCATCAGCATGACTTTGTAGCAGTTGTTTTTCCATGCCTGTTCCGTCGCGGCGTTCAGAACCAATGTGCCCAGACCGCGCCCACGGTATTCATTGTGTGTGACAACATTTTCGATCAAGCCGTAAGGCGCCCCGCCCCGCGTCAAATTCGGGATAACCACAAGAACGCACGATGCTACCAGCACGCCATCCACGTCGCACAGCACAATGTCACTGCCGGCGTTTTGCAGCAGGTTTTCAAACGAAACCTGCGCCAAATCAGGTGGGCACCGTTCATCACCCGGGTTTAGGTGTTGATAGAGATCTAATAGCGCCTCAAGATCGCTTGGGTTCGCGGAACGAATGGTCGGGGCATGTGTCACCTGCACAATTTTTGGTTTATCCGTCATCCGGCCCGACCATTCCGCTGATAAGGTTGGCGCGATTCAGGCGATCCTCAAATGTGCCGCGATGGTCGGGGATGGTCTCAACATACGCCATCAAAGCGCGATGATGCGTGCGGGTCCGTGTGACCGCCTCAGACGCAGAAACTTCGGTAAACCGAAATGTATCGCCCACTCTGCCCTGCACCAATCGGTGTTGATCGGGGGTCGTAACACGTGCAATTTTGGGATAGCCGCCAGTGGTTTGGTGGTCAGCAAGCAAAATCAAAGGATCACCATGCCCTGGCACCTGAACGGCGCCACGCAACAGCGCCTCGGACGGGATAGACAAAGCCCCCTCAACCGACAGTGTCCCCCCCGCAAGGCGCATACCCATGCGGTCATATTCAGCGGTGATTTTGTAAGGCATTGTGAGCAACCGTTGCAAGGCATCAGCATCAAACAGGTGGTCTTGGGGGCCGAGGGTGATGTTCAGACTGTCTTTGAACCGCGCAAATTCAGGGATTGGCAAGGTCGCGATCCATTCCCGGCGCACTTCGGGATCAGTTATGCTAATCACATCGTCAGACTGGTACGCCGCACCACATAACCCTGATCCAATAAGGGTGGATTGGCTATTCAACCACGACGCCCCTTCGATCTGACCAGCAAAACCAAGATAACCCCAACTGCCACTGTTGCCCGCACGAATACGCAGTGTCGTTCCAGGATTCACAGTAAAAACAGACCAGCTTGGCTGCGCTACACCATCGAGCTCAACAATGAAATCGCCACCAATAAATCCAGCCGTGACCGGAGCGTCTTGGCAAGTAAGCGTGATCCCACCAAGCGACACTTCGATCGCGGAGAAATCGTCTTCTCCCTCAAGCGCTGCGCGTAGAATAGCAAAAGCCTGTGGGTCCATCGGCCCGGCCCCCGTAACCCCAAAACGCATTAAGCCACTGCGGCCCCGATCCTGAAGGGAAACAAAAGGGCCAACAGCATCGATGTGAAACTTCGTGCTCATCGTTTGACCTCATCCAAAGACACACGTTTGAAACGCAAATGATCCCCGACATTAATCGGAAATGGGTTGTCTTCGGTCGCGCGAAGCATCTGAAAATCAGTATGCCCAATGCGCCACCATCCCGTTGGCATTTTCACCGTCGTCACGAGGCACTGCGGCCCAGCGATAATGACGCTGCCCGCCGGGACATCGCGCACGGGCGCGGTTTTACGTGGGATTTGCAGGGTTTCTGGCACCCCAGCCATGTAGGCGTATCCCGGCGCAAACCCATACATATAGGTCTTATAATCGCCAGAAAGGTGGGCGTTGATGACGGCCTCAACACTCAGGCCCGTTAACTTTGCCACCTCAGATAGGTCTGGCGCGACTTCGGGGTCATAACACACAGGTACGTCCCACGTTTTTTTGGTCTGACGATCAGTGTGATCCATAGACAGCGCCTTTAGGGCAGCGGTCAGTTCATCGTGGTCCGTGATCAATGGGTCAAAGATAATCTGAAGCGCTGCATAAGACGGAATAGTTTCACGCAACCCTTTGATTTTCGACGCCGAAATCGCCCGATCCATCGCGAGAACCTGCCCGTGCGTTATTGGGTCAATATCATCCCCAAAACGCAACATGAGGCCTGTATCGCCAACAATATGATATCTTGGGTCGCTCATGTCCGGCCACCACCGAAGGCGCGGATTGTAACGCCATCTGACTCTAACGCTTCGCGCAGGGATTTGGCCGTTTCATAGGCGTTGGGGCCATCACCATGAATACAAATAGATTGCGCGTTCAATGGGATCGGGGCACCGCCTACTGTGGGCATCAACCCGCTCTCAAGAAACCCAAGCAACCGCGACACAGCCTGTTGCACATCATGGATCATCGCGCCGTCAGCGCCGCGCGGCACCAATTGCCCCTGCGGTGTGTATCCCCGATCAGCAAAGATTTCGGAACAAGCCGTCAGCCCATGATCCCGCGCTGCATGTTCTAATTCAGTCTCTGACACCGCAAGCATCACCGCATCAGGCCCCATCACCGCCTTCACCGCGCGGCAAATCGCATCCGACGCTTCGCGGTTGCCCGCAGCCCAATTGTTCAGCATCCCATGGGGTTTCACATAATCGACAGGTACACCGACAAGTGCGGCCATGCCCATCAACGCCCCAATTTGGGAGGCTACCAAATTTTCCACCTCTTCCATGGTCAGAGGAATCAATCGACGTCCAAACCCTTCGCGATCAGCAAAACCGGGATGCGCGCCAACAGCCACGCCATTTTCACGCGCCAAGAGCAATGTTTTGCGCATTGTCGTTGGATCACTCGCATGACCACCGCAGGCAATATTCGCGCTGGTGACAACCTGCATCATACCCACATCATCACCAAGGGACCAAGGGCCAAACCCTTCGCCAAGGTCGGCGTTTAAATCAATTTGTTTCATAGCGGCACGTTAGGCCTGACCACAGTAAAGCGCAATCATTTGCCCAGATAAATTCAGTGCTTTTTACCACGCTCAATCCGCCCTATACTGTTTCCAACAAAGAAACGAATAATGCAGGTATTGGGCGAACTATGGCAGGCAAGCGCAAGAAAACCCCCATCTTTAATGTGATGGTCGTCGGTCAATCTGGCCGTTGGCAATATGAGGCAGTGTTGTTCGCTGCGTCTTTGCGCGCCTCGGACCCTGATTTCAAAGGGCGCCTGTTTGTAGCTGAACCCCAGCCCGGCCCAAAGTGGAACGATGACCCGCGCATGGGCAAATCCGCCCGCGAAGCGTTAGAGATGTTAGGCGCTGAAATTATCCCGTTTGACAGCCAACATTTCGGCAGTTCCTACCCCTATGGCAACAAAATCGAAGCGCTGATGGCCCTGCCAAAAGGCGAACCATTCGTGTTTTTTGACACCGACACCTTGATCACGGGTGAATTGTCCAAAGTGCCGTTTGACTTTGACAAACCCAGCGCCTCCATGAAGCGTGAAGGGACTTGGCCCACGATCGAACTATACGGCCCGAAATATACGGAAACCTGGAAATCCCTATACGATAAATTCGCGCTGGAATTTGACGGGTCACTCGATAAATCACACCCGGATGAATATTGGGAACGCTATCTGTATTTTAATGCCGGCTGGTTCTTTTTTCGATGCCCGCATGAATTTGGCACACGGTTTGCCCAATACGCCACAGCCATTCGTGATGATCGCCCTCATGCGCTTGTGTGTCAGGAACTCAATCCGTGGCTGGACCAGGTTGCGCTGCCTTTGGTCATCCATTCGTTTGGCGGCGGGCGACATACCATCCCCGAAGGTCTGCTTGATGGCGACATAAGCTGTCATTACCGATTGCTGCCTTTGCTGTATGCACGGGAATCTGATCGGGTGGTTGAGGTGCTTGAAACCATAACTGAGCCCAACAAAATCAAAAAAGTCGTCAAACAGAACGAGGCGATGAAAAAGATGATTTTCCAGAAAAAGGGTCAAAAAGTGCGCGATATGTTTGATCGCGATAACCTGCCCCGTAAAGAACAGCAGATGCGTAACCAAATCAAACGTGCCAATTTGTGGATGCGTTGATGGATAAATAATGTTCTAAAACTGTATTAATATTCAGGACATTTTTCCAAATCCAAGATTGGGAGTTGCCAGCCTCCTTAGAATTGCTAGGCTCCGCTAGATTTTAAAAAGCGGAGTTCCCAATGTCTGACGCACCTTCATATGGTTTTGACACATTACAAATTCACGCGGGCGCACGTCCTGATCCGGCAACAGGCGCACGCCAAACGCCAATTTACCAAACGACGGCCTATGTGTTTCGCGATGCAGAGCACGCCGCCGCTTTGTTCAACCTGCAAGAAGTCGGCTACATCTATTCGCGCCTGACCAACCCAACGGTTGCCGTGTTGCAGGAACGTATTGCCACCCTCGAAGGTGGCGCTGGGGCCGTTTGCTGTTCTTCTGGTCACGCAGCGCAAATCATGGCGCTATTCCCATTGATGCAACCGGGCATGAATGTTGTTGCCTCTACCCGTCTTTATGGTGGTACGGTCACACAGTTCAGCCAGACGATCAAACGCTTTGGCTGGAGCGCGACATTTGTTGATTTTGATGACGAGGCTGCTGTCGCGGCCGCTATTGATGACAACACCCGCGCGATTTTCTGTGAATCCGTGGCCAACCCTGGTGGGTATATTACCGATTTGGATGCGATCTCCACGATTGCAAATGATGCAGGCCTACCGTTGATCGTCGATAACACATCCGCAACGCCGTATCTCTGCAATCCGATCAAACACGGCGCCACTTTGGTTGTGCATTCCACCACAAAATATCTCACAGGCAACGGCACAGTGACCGGCGGTTGCGTGGTTGACAGCGGTACGTTTGACTGGTCCGCCAGCGATAAGTTCCCATCGCTTTCTGCGGCAGAGCCTGCCTATCACGGGCTTAAGTTCCACGAAACATTTGGGGCGCTGGCCTTTACCTTCCACAGCATCGCCATTGGCTTGCGCGATCTTGGTATGACGATGAACCCTCAGGCGGCCCACTACACGCTGATGGGCATTGAAACGCTATCGCTGCGGATGGAGCGTCACGTTGAAAATGCGTCTAAAATCTCTGAGTGGCTTGAAACGCACCCACATGTTGAGGCCGTAACTTATGCAGGTCTACCGTCTTCCCCTTACTATGGGCGTGTTGACCGTATCTGCCCCAAAGGTGCGGGTGCCTTATTCACCGTCACGTTGAAAGGCGGCTATGACGCATGCGTAAAAATGGTGGATGGATTAGAACTGTTTAGCCATGTTGCCAATCTTGGAGATACGCGGTCGTTGATCATTCACTCCGCGTCAACAACGCACCGGCAGTTATCAGCGGAACAGCAAGAGGCCGCAGGAGCCGGGCCTAATGTGGTGCGGATTTCCATCGGTACCGAAACAGCCGCTGATTTGATCGCTGACCTTGACCAGGCGCTCAACGCAGCACACGCATAAAGCAAAAGCCCCGGATTCCGGGGCTTTTTCAATTAAGTTAAGCGTGCGTTCAATCTGCTATGGCGTAAACCAATGTAACACTGGCGGATGTTGTGACTTCGCCCTCGGCGACTGGAACGCCGCCGCTTCGCGCCATGGCCATTTCCATCATCATGGGCTGTGGCGACGCTGCGCCGGATTCCGATAGGGAAATCAATTGGCCCAATTCGACTCCTGCTGCTTGGGCGTATAACGCGGCCTTGCGCATAGCATCCTCGACAGCGGCCACACGTGCCGCGTCTTGGGCGGGTTGCGCATCTTGCATTTGGAAATTCAACCCATTCATCTGGTTCGCGCCGGCCTCCATCACCGCGTCCAACTGCGCACCCAGCTGGCTAAGGTCAATAAACCGCACAGACAAAGTGTTTGTTGCGATAAATCCAACCAATTGTGGCGTGTTACGGGTGGACGAGTGATCATAGCGCGGTGAAACAGATAGACGACTGGTTTGTATGTCGCTTGGCGCGATCCCGGCATTGCGCAATGTCGCGATGATCTCAGCCACCTTTGCAGAGGTTTCGGCCATTGCCTCACCTGCGCTGCGGGCCTGTGAGCTAACTCCAAGTGAAATCACCGCCATGTCGGGAACAGTTTCCACCTGTCCAAGGCCCGTCATCGTTATATGGCGCATCCCCGTTTCGGCCCAAACAGGGGTAATCATAAGCGCAACCGCGCAGATCAAAGTAAGCAATCGCATTTCAAAACCTTTCAAATTTGGCATTATCTATTCTATGACGCAGCTGACTTGGCAATCCTTGGCGCAAAATTGATTTTTTATTTCCCTTTCTTTTCATAGACGAATTCCTGCTGTAAGTTATGCTTAACGCGAAATTGCGTCCCTGCCTGATTAAGAGATGTGTTAGTTCCTCAAGATGAAACCGAGTTTTGCCCTAAATCTATCACATGACGGCATCAGCCTGTTGCACCGTTCCCCTGGCGGATGGCATTTGATTGGGGATGTCGATCTTCAGTCACCTGACATGCCAAACGAACTTAGGTTTTTGCGACAGTCTGCCGTTGCTTTGGCCGCGGGCCAAATGACCACAAAGCTGGTCCTACCAGAATCCCAGATTCTCTATACAGAATTTGAAATTGCGACGGGTCCTGACGCAGATTGCGTTGCCGAGATCGGTCATTCCCTTGTCGGAATGACACCTTATGCGGTTGAAGATCTGGTATTTGACTGGGAACGTCAGGGGCAGATTGTTCGCGTCGCAGCCGTCGCCAAGGAAACGCTGGAAGAAGCCGAACATTTTGCAATTGAACACAACTTTAATCCCTTAAGCTTTGCCGCCGTTCCAAAACACGGGCAATTTGGACGAGAACCGTTTTTTGGTGCAACCAAAACGGCGGCAACTCTATTGTCAGATGGGGAAAAGGTCGAACCAGATGTCTTTCCTATTAAGATTGTGCCAATGCCTGAAGTGGCGCCAATGCTTGCTGTTCCACCGGCCCCTACACCACTTCCTGACGAACGCGACGCAACACGCAACGGCAAAGCAACTGACGTTCTAGACCCAAAGCTGGTGTTGGGTGCAGCATCCTCGCCGGAACCAAAAAAAGACGGTGCAAAAGACGCACAAACCGCATCTGCAACCCCGGCCTTTTCAAGCCGCCGCAACGATGAACCAACAGAAACGCCATCTGCCGCTGCACCGTTGACAGCAACCGTTGAGCCACGCTTTGCCATTCAACCCACAAAAAGCGATATTGAGCAAAGCCCACCCCAATCGCCGCCTGCCTCTGTCACACAAGCGATAGCGCCTGACATGCCACTGGCAGCGACACCCAAAGACACAAAACCAAGCGAACCCGACACCCCAAAGGTGCCGCCAGCCCCTGCGCCCATCGTTGCAGCACAGTCCGCTGAAAAATTAGCCCGGTTTGGCGAACAACCACAGCGTGGCAAACCTCGGTTTTTAGGTCTTATTCTGACAGCGGCCCTTGTTTTTGTCATGGTTATGGTTGCGTTTTGGATGACCTTTGGCCCAACGGAAAACGCGACGTCATCTCAGCCAGCACCAGAGGAAACTCAGGCCTCTGATCTTTCGGCAGAACCCGATGTGGCCGAACCTCAGCCAATCCCAGAGATTGCAGAAGTAGAGCCGATTGAAATTGCGCCACTGCCAACCGAAGATGAATTGGATGCGGCCTACCCCGAAGTTCCTAGATTGTCTGACGCAGAGGTGAACGACACCTATGCAAGCAGCGGTATTTGGCTAGCATCCCCAACCTCACCGGGTGCTGCGACACGCGACACATTAAACAGCATTTATGTACCATCAATTGACCCGGTTATTTCAAGTTTTGACGCGGTTGCACTGCCGCGACTTGAACGCAACATTGGGGCAACGCTCCCCGCAACCCAACACGACCCAGCGGTGGCAGGTACTGAATTTGCACTGGATGAACAAGGGCGCGTCATCCCCACCGCCGAAGGTGCGTTGAATGCAAATGGTATTCGCGTCTTTGCGGGGCGACCCAATTCAACCACGCCACCACGCGTTCTGCCCGAAGTTACGGAAACCGAAATCGAAACAGCCGAAGCACAAAACCCGCTGGCTGCATTTCGCCCTGTTCCGCGTCCAACAGATTTACAAGAGCGACAGGAACGTGCGCTTTATGCCGGGCTAACCCGCGAGGAATTAGCGTCATTCCGCCCAACCCCGCGACCCGTATCCGCCCAAGAAATCGCGATTGCCGCGGCGGACGCAGCAGCAGCCAGCCTTCAGGAACAGGCCGCAACAGAAGAAGACACATCAGAACAGGGCACGCTTTCGGATGACTCTGAATTTGCGATGGCCACTTCATTACTGCCCAGCCGGCGCCCTGAAGGGTTTAGCGCATTGGTCGCCCAAATACGCGAATCCCGCAGCGCCGACGAAGCCGACACCAGCACACGTGACACCGCATCAACAGCTGTTGGGCGCGCACCATCCATTCCCACCCGCGCAAGCGTGGCGCAGCAAGCAACCGTCGAAAACGCTATAAATTTGCGCCGGATTAGCCTCATTGGGATTTATGGATCGACCTCAAACCCGCAAGCTATGGTGCGCTTGCGCAATGGCCGCTATGTACGCCTGTCTGTCGGGGATCGTTTAGACGGTGGTCAAGTTGCCGCTATAGGACAGGATGAGCTGCGCTACGTAAAACGAGGTCGCAATGTCACGCTAGAGATGCCAAATACTTAAATCAAAGAACCACGTCTGAAAATTTCACATGTCCCATATTCCGCCAAATCAGAACCTGTTTATCGTAGACTTACATTACATCGCCTCTTTCGATGAAATTGATCCGCTGATTGATGCGCATGTTGAGTTTCTTGAACAGCATTATGCTTCGGGCAACTTCATTACTTCCGGCCCCAAAGAACCGCGAACTGGCGGCGTCATAGTCGCAACGGCGGCGACGCGTGCTGAGCTAGAAAGCATGTTGGAATTGGATCCATTCAAAATGCATAACGTAGCTAACTACACGATTACTGAATTTCGGCCTTCCATGAAGGCGACCTTTTTAGAAAAGTAACGCCCAGATATCACATGCTTCGCAGATAGCTATTCAAGCAAAAAACCCGCCATGTTTCCACGGCGGGTGAGTTTCATCATTGCAGCTTATTCTGCCGCAGCGATTTCACCATTTTCAATCTGTTCGCGTTCAATTGATTCAAAGAGCGCTTTGAAGTTGCCTTCGCCAAACCCATCGTCACCTTTGCGCTGGATGAACTCAAAAAAGATCGGGCCGATGACTGTCTTTGAAAAAATTTGCAGCAGAATGCGCGTCTCACCGCCATCGACCACGCCTTCGCCGTCAATCAGGATGCCGAGCTTTTGCATCTTTTCTATTGGTTCTTCGTGTCCGACGACGCGCTCTTTGCTCATGTCGTAATAAGCCTGTGGCGGCCCCGGCATGAACTTAACCCCCATATCCGCAATCTGATCGGTTGAACTGTAGATATCTTCACTGCCGACGGCGATGTGTTGGATGCCTTCGCCATTGTATTTCTTGAGATACGCAACAATTTGCCCGGTTTCACCGCGATCTTCGTTGATTGGTATGCGAATGCGCCCGCAAGGCGAGGTCAAGGCACGGCTAAACAGCCCGGTAAACTTGCCTTCGATGTCGAAAAAGCGGATTTCTTTGAAGTTAAAGATGTCACGATAATAGGCAAACCATGTGTCCATATTGCCTTTGTGAACATTGTGGGTGAGGTGATCGAGATAATGAAACCCAACACCTTCAGGGTGTTTGGGCGCGATCCAGTCAAAATCCGCATCATACGCCGTTTCATCCCCACCATAGGTTTCGATGAAATAAATCAGTGATCCACCAATGCCTAAAATTGCAGGCACATCGAGGGTTTTATCATCCCCGGTATAAGGCTCTGCCCCTTTAGCAACAGCATGATCAAATGCCTTTTGCGCATCAACCACACGCCAACCCATCGACGGGGCACAAGGTCCATGTTCGTCAACAAAACGCATCGCCATTGAACCCGGTTCAGCATTCAAAATGTATGTAATATCACCTTGGCGCCAAAGTTCGATTGCGCGGCTTTTATGCGTAGCAGCGTGCATATAACCCATGCGTGAAAACAGATCGCGCAATTCCTGTGCATCGGGATGGGAAAACTCGACAAATTCGAACCCATCCGTTCCCGCCGGATTCTCGGGTGTGATTTGTGATTTTGGGGCATCATGTGGAAACGGACCCATGGGGATCTCCTGTTTGCGTCGTTGTCCCCTATAGTTTAGCGCGTACCGCACACATAATTTGCGCATAATTACACATATTACGCGGTTGAAATGCGGAGATTTATCATCCATCATAATATCCATGCATGAAACACGCACAAATTTGGATTTGACTGACAGCCGCCTTCTGTCCGCATTGCAACGTGACGCCCATTTAACAGCGCAAGAATTGGGGGAACTGTTAAACCTTTCCCCAAGTCAGGCCGGCCGCCGACGTCAGCGTCTTGAGGCCGAAGGTTACATCACCGGCTACAGCGCCAAATTAGATGCCAACCGTTTGGGATTATCTGTGCAGGCCTTCGTTCAGGTGCAAATGGTCAACCATGCGCCAGATACAGCCAACAGTTTTTCCACGTTGCTTGCGACGCGCCCAGAAATCATCAGCGCTTGGACCCTCACTGGGGAAGCTGATTATCTCTTGCGAACCTATTGCCGGGATTTACCCGGTTTAAACCACCTCATTCACGATGTGTTATTGCCTCACCCCAGCGTCGCACGCGTCCAAAGCCAAATCGTGATGGACCAAAGTAAATCTGACGCCCCTCTCCCGACCTAAAGATTAAAGGATTCAAAAATGGAAAGTTTTCTCTTTCAGGCCAGTGTATTTTTGTTGGCAGCAGTCATTGCGGTGCCAATCGCCTCGAGGCTGGGGTTGGGATCTGTTCTGGGATATTTGCTCGCGGGGATAATCATTGGTCCCGTCCTCGGTCTGATGGCCGGGGACGCCTCCGAGATTCAGCATTTTGCAGAGTTTGGCGTTGTCATGATGCTCTTTCTCATCGGGTTGGAGCTTGATCCGAGGGCGTTGTGGGCCATGCGAATGCGCCTGATTGGCTTAGGGGGCTTACAGATTGGACTATCCGCTGTTTTGCTCTTTTATGGTGCCAGCTATTTTGGCATGAGCACTCCCGTTGCAATGGCCATCGGGTTAATATTTTCGCTATCATCGACTGCGATTGTTTTACAAACTCTGTCAGAAAAGGGATTGATGCAAACCGCTGGCGGGCGTTCAACTTTTTCGGTGTTGCTGAGCCAAGACATCGCCGTAATCCCGATGTTGGCCTTTTTACCACTGCTTTCAGTCGCGGATTTATCACGCTTCGGTCTTGAACCAATAGACGAACATCACTCTATGTCACTGGTCGAAGGCTTACCGGGCTGGGGCGTAACACTCGTGACCCTTGGGGCTGTTGGCGGCATTGTTCTTGCCGGCATTTATCTGACTCGACCACTCTTCAAATTCATTCATTCCGCAAACCTAAGGGAAATGTACACGGCCTTTGCACTCTTGATTGTCATTGGCATCGCGTTTCTCATGACATTGGTTGGTCTTTCGCCAGCCCTTGGCACGTTCTTGGCGGGTGTGGTGTTGGCCAACAGTGAATTCCGCCATGAACTCGAAAGCGACATTGAACCTTTCAAAGGGTTGTTGCTCGGTCTGTTCTTTATCACCGTGGGCGCTGGCATTAACTTCAGCTTACTGTTTGCTCAGCCCTTTACCCTACTCGGCCTCACATTGGCAGTCATGCTGATCAAGGGCACCGTCCTCTTTGCAATCGGGTTGATCTTTAAGTTACGCAAACGAGACCACTGGCTGTTTACTTTGGGTTTGGCTCAGGCTGGCGAATTTGGCTTTGTTTTGATCGCCTTTTCACAACAGCAACGCATTTTACCCCCCATCATCGCTGAAAAACTGCTGCTCATTGTGGCACTGTCGATGCTGATAACCCCTCTCTTCTTCATTCTTTATGATCTCCTCAGTAAGCGTATGAAGGAAACTCAGGCAGATGATCGTGCAGACGAAATAGACGAACAGGCTTCAGTGATCATCGCTGGTGTTGGCAGGTTTGGTCAGGTCGTCAATCGTATGGTGCAATTGGCTGGTAAAAATACGGTAGTCCTAGACACAAACCTAGAAGCCATCGAGCTCATGCGGAAATTTGGCTTCAAAGGCTTTTTAGGTGACCCGACACGCCCTGAACTTCTGCGTGCTGCTGGCATTATGGATGCAAGTGTATTGGTTGTCGCTATCGACAATCGTGCGTCTGCTATAAGCTTAGTTGCCTATGCCCGCAGATTACGCCCCGATTTGCATATTGTTGCGCGCGCCTACGACAGGGTTCACACCTATGAACTATATCGTGCTGGTGCAAATGACATTGTGCGCGAAATGTTTGATGGGTCTCTTCGAGCGGGCCGTTATGTACTAGAAAATGCTGGGCTATCTGAATTTGAAGCGCACCAGCACGAAAAGGCATTTTTCAAACTAGATCGTTATGCGTTGCGCGAACTCGCGGTTTTGTGGGACCCTGAAAAAGACGTCACTGAAAACGAAGCCTTCATGGAACGTGCGCATGAGTTGAACGCCGAACTTGAAACCGCAATTGGCGAAGAACTCAGCCATACATCCAATGAGAAAATTACCCCCTCAGAGCGATAGCTCTGAAGGGGCTGAACTTAGGCGTCAGAAACACCTGCTTCTGCGAAGGTTGCCATGCCAGAGTGGCACGCGATCGCCGCTTTCAGAATCCCAACGGCCAAGCCTGCGCCTGAGCCCTCCCCCAAACGCATTCCCATGTTTAACAGGGGCTCTTTACCGAGGTGAGCCAGCGCTTTGGCATGGGCGGCTTCGTCAGACACATGTGCAGCAATCATATGTGAAACAGCGTCCGAACTGATACGATCTAAAACAGCTGCTGCTGAGGTACAAATAAATCCGTCCAACAGAACCGGAATGCGTAAAATCCGTGCACGCGCCATGGCACCAGCCATCGCGGCAATTTCACGCCCGCCAAGGCAGCGCAACACTTCAAGCGGTTCAACTGCGTCGCTGTGCAGGTCAACACCCGCCTGTACGACGCGAATCTTATTGGATAACGCATCACCCTCAACCCCAGTGCCGCGACCGGTCCAATCCTCTGCATTTCCCCCCACAAGTTTGGTAAAAATTGCAGCCGCGGAAGTCGTATTTCCGATACCCATTTCACCTGTCACCAACAGATCCGTTGCGGACTCAACTGCGTTCCACCCCACCAATAGCGCCTCAACGAGGTCAGCTTCGCTCATCGCTGCGGCTTGGGTGAAATCTTCGGTCGGTGTATCAAGCGACAACGCATGCACATCCAATTTGGACCCAAAGCAATTGGCCAATTGGTTGATCGCTGCGCCACCGTGTTGGAAATTAAGGACCATCTGTTCTGTGACTTCTGCTGGGAACGCTGAAACACCTTGCTTTGTAACACCATGATTACCCGCAAAGATTACGATCTGCGGGGCCTTCAATTCAGGACGATCTGTACCGCGCCAACCAGCATACCAAATTGCGACGTCTTCTAAGCGCCCTAATGCCCCTGGCGGTTTGGTCAATTGCCCATTGCGTGCTTTGGCCGCTTCTACAGCTTCCGCATCCAGTGCAGGCGCCCCTTTCACGAGAGTTTCAAATTCTGACAGGGAAGAAAATGCAGGTGCGGTCATATTCGGCCTCGTTGTATTTCGTTTCATCTGTGTTTAACCCTTGAGGCAGGCTTTAAAAGCAAAAAGAAAGACATCTTCATGGCATTGGGCGACCAAAATCGATTTCATATCTCGGATATTCCCGCTGCAATTGGCCTACTCAGCCGCCTTCCCGTTCCGGTTGATATGGAGCGCGCGCAGGCTCGGGGTGCCAAAGCCGCGTGGGCCTATCCGGTCGCAGGTGCCGTTATTGGCCTGCTGACCGCTCTCTTCGGTGCAGCTTTGGTTGCGTTCGACATCTCCTATTCTATTGCTGCTGCGCTGATCCTTGGATTTCAAATCATCATCACCGGAGCGATGCACGAAGATGGGCTCGCTGATAGCGCTGATGGGCTGTGGGGTGGCTGGGAGCGCACCAAACGACTTGAGATCATGAAAGACAGCCATATCGGCACATATGGCGTTTTGGCGCTAGGCCTATCGCTTTTAATCCGATGGTCTGCGCTGAGCTTGGTCATTGCGTCGGATTATGGACTAATCGCCCTCATTGCGGTGGCTGCAATATCGCGTGCGCCAATGGTTGCAATGATGGCAGCTCTGCCCAACGCCCGCCAAGGTGGATTATCAAAGGCCGTTGGTAAACCCGATGGAACATCTGCCCTCATTGCCTCTATCATTGGGACCGGGCTCGCTTTGATCCTATTAGGGTTTTCGGGGTTTGTCGGTTTCATTTACATTACATTAACGTCTCTGGCTTGTGCATTGATTGCAAACAAAAAAATAGGTGGGCAAACCGGGGACATCTTGGGCGCGACACAACAAATCAGCGAAATTACATTTTTGGTTGTGCTGACAGCTTGTATATAAAAAGGCCGCAGAAACTGCGGCCTATTCTTTTAATTCATAGGGTCAGCTTAGGCGGCGGCTGGCGCGCGAGACATAAGAACATCACCAACCTGGCGCTGTGCACTTGCTTCGTCACTACCTGCAACAGCGGCGACTTCACGTGTCAAACGCTCTAGCGCAGCTTCATAAAGTTGACGCTCAGAATAGCTTTGCTCACGCTGATCATCGGTGCGGTGTAGGTCACGCACCACTTCAGCAATTGCGATCAGATCACCAGAGTTGATCTTCTGTTCGTACTCTTGCGCCCGACGTGACCACATAGCGCGCTTTACTTTGGCTTTGCCTTTTAGCGTTTTCATTGCGTGTGCCACAACGTCAGGCGAAGATAAGGAGCGCATGCCAACGTCCGTCGCCTTATGGGTTGGGACACGCAGTGTCATTTTGTCTTTTTCAAACGAAATAACAAAGAGCTCCAGTTCAATACCCGCAATTTCCTGTTCTTCGATTGAAATGATCTGACCGACACCGTGCGCCGGGTAAACCACGAAATCATTTGGGCTGAATTCTGACTTCTTCGCTTTGCTCATTGGCTTTCATTTTCCTCACAGGGACACCTAAAAGTCAGCAAAACCCTCACCCGCAGGAAAAACCCGCGCGAGCGGAGGGGTATTGCAGCACATCCCTTTCGGGGCGATCATTTGAGGATCGTCAGGTTTCCAACTTCATTTGTGACATCACAGTAACATAAAAACAGGGCAGACGAAAGAACCGCCTACCCTATCATACAAATATCTCAAGGATTTCAGAACATTCCGCGCCAATACTCATGTCGCAAGCGCAGAATAAACCAAATTTATCCCCGAATCACTTAGCCACCTTCGCCGGGGGCTTCTGAGAAATACTTCTCAAGTTTGCCCTCTTCGCCATCACGCGCTTCTGCCTCTGGCAACGGATCTTTCTTTGTTATGATCACCGGCCAAAGTTCAGAATATTTACGGTTGAATTCAACCCATTTTTCCATGTCTGGCTCTGTGTCCGGGCGAATTGCATCGGCTGGACATTCAGGCTCACACACACCGCAATCAATGCACTCGTCTGGATGAATCACCAATGTGTTTTCACCCTCGTAGAAACAATCCACGGGGCACACTTCAACACAGTCAGTGTATTTGCAGCCGATGCAGTTATCAGTAACGACGTAGGTCATTCCAAGGTCTCGCTATATTTATCGATAGCTAGCTAGTCCAACACGGCCCATCAATCAAGCATAGAGCGCTTGGAAAGAAGGCTATCACGACGATCTTTCTTTGTGGGACGTCCTTTTCCTTCAAATTTAGGTGCAGAAGGAAAAATTTCCCGCTCAGGTGTCAGGTCTTCGTACAGCGTTCTCGCCTCTGGGGCGGGTCCCCGACGCTCTCCGATCGCAACGACCTTAATCACGCGAACGTGCTTTTCTTGCAAAAAAGTTAACACATCGCCAGCAGATACCGCCCGTGAGGTTTTGGCGATCTTTTCACCATTCACACGCATATGCCCACCTGTCACAACCTTCGCAGATAGGCTACGCGTTTTAAAAAATCGTGCGTGCCAAAGCCATTTATCGATACGTAAAGAGGGACGATTTGCATCGCCCCCCTGTTGATCTTTTGTGTTGTCAGACACTTAACCTTTGTCCTTAAGCCCCATAAGAGCTGCAGCAAAAGGATTGTCTGGATCGATGGCTTTTTCCTTTTTAGGCGGGCGCGCCTGGAAAGATTTTCCACCTTGGTTTTGCGGGCGTTTGCCACCTTTGCCGCCAGGTTTATTGCCCGGCTTACCCCGTGGGCGTTGTCCGTCACCGCGTGGCTTACTGTTGTTCTGGCGCTGCGGACGCGACCAAGTGAAGGTATAGAACACTTCAACTTCGGGAGCCGCTTCTTCGACGGCCGGTTCTTCTGCAACTTCGACAGCAGGTGTCTGAGCTTCGACGGCCGGTTCTTCTGCAACTTCGACAGCAGGTGTCTGAGCTTCGGCGGCTTCAGGCGTAGCAGCAGTTACGGCCTTCACTTTGTTGCGCTCACCTTTTTCAGCTTTATAGCCAAGCCCTTGCATCAAATCTGCAAATTGCTCCAGCGTCATGCCAGTGATTGATAACATGTCTGGGTTGGCCTCGAAACCGCCCCGGCTGTCCTCAGAACGCAGCAAATCAGCAAGCCGCTCCAACATATCAATACGGATTGCCCGTTCACCGGCCTGACGATAGCCAGAATTGCGGTGGTACCCAGTTGGGTTGCCCTTTGCGGACGGGATCGTAACCAAACCCGGTGGTGGGCTTTCTGGAAATTCACCCAGATTCTGAGCTAACGCCCAAAGCACCAAACGCAACCGAGTCGGCGCAGGCTTTAGCAACAGCGGCATAAAGATCGTGAACTGCCCAAAACGAATACCGTGTTTGCGCAATGCGCCACGAGCGTCTTGATCTAGGTCTTTCACTTCTGCGGTAACTTCGTCCCGTGGGATCACACCCAGAGATTCGACCATGCGGAACGCGAAACCACGTGCGAGACCCGAAAGGGCTTCGTCGCGGGACATTGCCAACAAAGGTTCATAAAGTGTCGCGATTTTGCGATCAATGAAGTGCTGCAAGCGGCGCGCTACTTTTTCAGCAACATCAGCACCTGCCTCTTCGTCCACAAATGCCTGAACCTGCGGTTTTAGCGCCTCAGATCCTACAACCAGTTTCCCAACAGCGTATTCGCCCCACATGAGGCCACCCTGTTCGGTGTAATCCAGTTCGGTGTCTGGGGCGTTATAAAATCGATCCGCACGCAGATGGAATTCAGGTGCGAGCGCCTGATAGGCTGCTGCACGCAATGTTTTGGCTTCGTCAGGGGCCGCAGCGGCGTCCTGTGTAAAGCGGAATCCTTCGAGACGGCCGACAAATTGATCTTCTACCGTCACTTCGCTTTTATCGTTTACGTTGGCCAAAAGGCCCTCCTTCTGCTTCAACCGGCGCAACAAAACACTTGTCCGCCGGTCAACAAATCTTTGGGTCAAAGCGTCATGTAACGCATCTGACAATCGGTCTTCTACAGTGCGAGTCGCCTCGCGCCAATGATTTTCGTCATCCACCCAGCCACTACGCTGCGCAACATACGTCCAAGTCCGGATATACGCCAGACGTTTCGACAATGTGTCTATATCCCCCTGCGTGCGGTCAAGTCGTTTGATCTGTCGAGCGAACCAATCATCAGGAACCCGCCCAAATTCGTGCAAAAATGCAAACATTTGTTCAAGTAGGCCCGCATGATCGGCCTGAGACACGCCGCGAAAATCGGGGATTCGGCAAACATTCCACAAAAGTTTCACGTCATCAGGGTGATTTAGACGCTGTTTCAGATCAGGCTGTGACGACAAATTGCGCAGTGCCAATAGATCATCAGCGTCACGCGCCTTCACCAACGCGGGGTCGGTGCTTCCGAGTTCAAGCGAAGCAATCAAACGATCAACTGTACCAAATTCCAATCGTGCGTTGCGCCAGTTCAGCTTTTTAAGCGGCGTAAAGCGATTATTCGCGATTGCTTCAACGACCCCTTCATCCAATGGGCGCGCTTCGCCTGTAACCCCATAAGAACCGTGATTCATGTGGCGTCCGGCCCGACCAGCAATTTGCGCCAACTCATTTGGCGCGAGTTCACGCATACGGCGGCCGTCAAATTTTGTCGTTGATGAAAACGCAACGTGATTTACATCAAGATTCAACCCCATCCCAATAGCATCTGTTGCGACCAAATAGTCTACATCGCCATTTTGATAAAGCTCCACCTGAGCATTACGTGTGCGCGGTGAAAGTGCACCCATCACAACAGCTGCCCCGCCCTTTTGACGGCGCAGAAGTTCAGCTATGGCATACACATTATCAACAGAAAATCCGACAATTGCACTGCGCGGAGGCATTTTATTTATCTTTTTCGAACCTGCGTAGGTTAATTCAGAAAATCTATCTCTCCGAACGAATTGCGCTTTAGGCACCAGTTCTGCGATGGCGGATTTCATGGTTTCCGCCCCCATGAACAGCGTTTCGAGCTGTCCACGCGCGCGCAACAATCGATCTGTAAAAACATGCCCACGTTCTGGGTCCGCGCAAAGCTGGATTTCATCAATTCCAACGAAATCTGCACCCATACCTTCGGGCATCGCCTCAACTGTGCAGACCCAATACTGCGCACGCGGCGGAACAATACGTTCTTCGCCTGTAACCAAGGCAACAACATTGGGTCCACGGATCGCTACGATTTTATCGTACACTTCTCGTGCCAAAAGACGCAGGGGCAATCCGATAACCCCTGTGCGATGTGCCAACATCCGTTCGATTGCATAGTGGGTTTTGCCGGTATTTGTCGGCCCAAGGACCGCCGTGATCCGGGAATTCTGAGACATCGAAAGCCTTTGGTCGTATCTGCGTCAGGTTAGATATTGCGTCCCGAGACCGCAGTTGCAAGCCGTTCAATCGCAGCTGTGACATTTTCATCATGCGGATTAAGTGCAAACGCTGCTTCGTAAGCCCGAAAGGCTGCATCTTCTTCACCCAATGCTTCGAACAGAACACCAAGACCGGTCAAAGCCCCAAAATGATTTGGGTTCAGGGCAATGGCCACTTCGAGATCTGAAACCGCAGGCCCAAAATAGCCTAGATTGAAATAGGCCGCTGCACGCCCATGCCAACCAGCCGCGAATCCCGGTGCATGATCTGTGAGGGCCGTAAAATGTTCCAGCGCCGCATTGTAATCTTCAGCCTCAAGCGCATCATCGCCGCGCTGCCACAGAAGATCCATGACTGCCGACCCGGAACGCCCCCATTCTTGCCAGATACGTTGTTCTACAACTTCGGGGTTTTCCAAACCCGGCGTCGCGAGCAAAGCGTAAAGATCGCCCAATTCCTCGACCTGCGGTAAAGCGCCGTCTTGGGCGCTTAAAGGTAGTGTAAACGTGACTGTTACAACAGCTGCCGTAACGATACGTTTGAGTCTGGTGATTAATATGCTCATAACACTAACGAGTGTACTCCATCTTGTAGAGAATGCCAGTGTTCCTACATCACAAACAAAGGATCGAAAGATGAGCAAAGTGATCGAAACAGCCGTTGCCTCCCTTAATGAAAAATTCAGTGGCGGATTTGATGGTGTTGCCAAATTCGTAATGGGCGACGAAGGTGCAATTGTTATCGACTCAAACGGCGCCCGTGCGAGCGATGATGATGCCGATGTAACTTTGACAGCTGACGCTGAGGTTTTCCGCGCCATTTTAGACGGCGAACAAAACCCAACAACAGCCTTTATGACCGGAAAACTCAAAGTTGATGGCGATATGGGGCTTGCGATGAAGCTCGGATCAGCGCTGGCATAACGATGGAACAGGCCCCTTTTTACAGTGAAATTGCAAATGGACCAGAGGGTGGCGCGGCTTGGTGGCTGCGTACCAAGGACAATTGCCGCATTCGCATAGCAGTGTGGTCTGGGGCCACCTCTACGGTCCAGGAACCGCAAAACGGAACCGTTTTGATGTTTTGCGGACGCACTGAATTTGCCGAGAAATACGGTGTTACGGCGCGGGATTTATCCCGAAACGGCTATGCTACCGTTTCGATTGATTGGCGCGGCCAAGGATTGGCCGATCGATTAATCCAAGATGGGCGGCTTGGCCATATCAACGATATTCTTGATTTTCAGCAGGATGTGGACGCTGTGTTATCCGCCGCAAAAGAATTGAACCTGCCGCAGCCTCTCTACCTAATTGGGCATTCGATGGGGGGCTGTATCGGGCTGCGTTCGCTTCACAACAATCTACCTGTCAAAGCCGCCGTTTTTAGTGCCCCGATGTGGGGTATCAAGATGACTCCCGCGCAGCGCCCTTTGGCTTGGGTCATATCGCGACTCGCGCGATTAATGAAGTTTGACCACCTAAAGACACCCTTTACGACGTTAGAAACATACGTGCTCGCCGCCCCTTTTGAGGATAATATGCTCACTCGGGATCGGGAAATGTATGAATTGATGCAAGATCAAGTCACCAAATATCCAGCGCTCGCCTTAGGTGGGCCAACAATTCGCTGGCTTGGCGAGGCATTGAAAGAAACAGATGCTTTGCATGCGATGTCGTCCCCCGACATTCCGATGCTCACCTTACAGGGCGATAACGAACGCATCGTTCGCACGGATCGCATTGATGACCGAGTTGCACGTTGGCCAAATGGCACACGCACCATGGTCCCAAACGCGGAACATGAGACATTGATGGAGGGCCAGACAACGCGTGGCGCCCTGATTGATCAATGTTGCGCGTTTTTCGCAAAACATCGCTAGAAAACACAGCCCCTTCCCTTGCGTTGGATGGGGCTGCATGCCTATCTCTGGTTGGACAAACAACGATGAGAGATCACCATGCGCTTTACGCTTCCGACGCCTGTATTTGATGCCAATGCTTCCGCTGCTGCGGGTGATTTTGGAAACTTGCCAGAATGGAACCTCACTGATCTATATGCAGACGAAGACGCGCCTGAGCTCGAACGTGACATGGCGTGGCTTGAAACCGCCTGCGCCAAGTTTGCAACTGACTATGAGGGTAAACTCGCCGATCTAGACGCCGCAGGTTTGTTGCAATGTGTGACAGACTACGAGGCGATTGACCTTATCGGTGGGCGCATCATGTCCTTTGCTGGTTTGCGCTATTACCAGAACACAATGGATGGCAACCGTGCACAGTTTTTACAAAACTGTCAGGAACAAATCACCGTATTCACCGGTCAGCTAGTGTTCTTCTCTCTTGAAATTAATCGCCTCGAAGACGAATCACTCGCCGCGATGTTTGCGCAAAATGATGACCTTGCCCGTTATAAACCGATCTTTGAGCGTCTGCGCGCGATGAAACCTTATCAACTTTCAGATGAGTTGGAAAAATTTCTGCATGATCAATCCAGCGTTGGATCCTCTGCTTGGAATAAACTCTTTGATGAAACAATTGCGGGCCTGACTTTCAACATCGAAGGTGACGCGTTGAACCTAGAGGCAACGCTTAATTTTCTAACGGACGCTGATCGTTCCAAACGCAAAGTTGCTGCGCATGAACTGGCGCGTGTCTTTGGTGAAAATACAAAACTGTTCGCCCGCGTGCACAATACTCTCGCCAAAGAAAAAGAAATCGAAGACCGCTGGCGCAACATGGAAAGCCCACAAATGGGCCGCCATTTGGCCAACCATGTTGAACCCGAAGTGGTCGAAGCCTTGCGCGACGCTGTGGTCGCCGCCTACCCCAAACTAAGTCATCGTTATTATGCCTTGAAGGCAAAGTGGCTAGGTCTCGACACGATGGAAGTTTGGGACCGCAACGCGCCGCTTCCTGTTGAGGATACCAAGGTTGTCGATTGGGCCGAAGCAGAAAAAACTGTGATGGACGCCTATGCAGCGTTCGATCCCAAAATGGCCGAAATCGCCAAGCCCTTTTTCACAGATGGCTGGATCGACGCTGGTGTCAAAGAGGGTAAAGCCCCCGGAGCATTTGCCCACCCCACCGTGACCAATGTTCATCCTTATGTGATGCTGAACTACCTTGGAAAACCTCGTGATGTCATGACCTTGGCTCACGAATTAGGCCACGGAGTCCATCAGGTCTTGGCTGCCGAACAAGGTGAACTTTTGTCATCAACCCCCCTGACACTGGCAGAAACAGCCTCAGTTTTTGGCGAAATGCTGACCTTCCGCAAAATGCTAGAAGGCGCAAAAACATCAACTGAACGCAAGGTATTGTTGGCCGGTAAAGTCGAAGACATGATCAATACCGTTGTGCGCCAAATTGCGTTTTACGACTTTGAATGCAAACTGCACGCAGCGCGCTCCGAGGGTGAATTGACCACCGACGACATCAACGCCCTGTGGATGTCCGTGCAAGCAGAAAGCCTCGGCCCAGTGTTTGACTTCATGCCGGGTTATGAAACGTTTTGGTCCTACGTCCCTCATTTTGTTCATTCGCCATTTTACGTCTACGCCTATGCATTTGGTGATGGGTTGGTGAATGCACTGTATGCTGTTTACGAAGAAGGGGATGCAGACTTCCAAGCCAAGTATTTCGATATGCTAAAAGCCGGAGGTTCCAAGCACCACAAGGAGCTTTTGGCGCCGTTTGGGTTGGACGCATCTGATCCGAAATTCTGGGACAAAGGGCTCAACATGATTTCATCAATGATCGATGAACTCGAAAATATGGAAGAGAATTAAGGTGTAAAATACACCTTAATCCCACGACCTAAAGCCCTGCAAACTGCGGGGCTTTTTCTTTATCTGCGCCACGAAGAAGGAAACTGGTGACTTTTGAGGTGAAAAATGCAAAGTACTTCCAGCTTATTTTTATAGGCCCCAAGTACGCACTTCTTTTGTATCACCTGTACCCATCCGGAACCGTATTCATGTCATCAGAACCGTTAGCCACCCTATGTTTTCGATCGATGTTCACAAAGCAGGATGGCCTACTGGCTTTCAATGAGATCCAAACCAAAGCTGCAGCGCAAAACCCCCCACATGATTTGACTGGAATGCTTATCTTTGACGGGCATCATTTTCTGCAGCTTCTCGAAGGGCCAATGGATGCGGTCACATTGAAATTCCAATCCATCGCACGGGATACACGGCATGGCTCTGTACTGCCTTTTGCCGTACGCCGCATTTCCGAAAGAGGGTTTCCCGACTGGACCTCAGAATGGGTAACCCCAGAAACCTTTGCCGCCGCTGGACTTCCTCCTTTGGGACAGCTCAATCTGTTGTCCCCACCGGTTCACACCGCTATTCGCCGTTTACTGAAAAATATTCGCGCCAAGCGGCCCTATTCGGCGGGCACTTCCATAACCGACGAAAACAGCCTGAGCGCTCGGGCTATAAACTCAGCAAATTAAAGAATTACAAAGCAAATATATCATCGATCATGCGCTGCGTTCCTTGGCTAAACTCCAACGGGCACGCAAATTCACGTTGACCTGCCACCGCGGCGGCAAAAGCTTCTACTTGCAATACATACTGATTAACTCCCGGAAACCGTTCTATTTGTACGGATTTTCCGGGCTGGTGTAATTCAATTTGCGCCTGATCAAATACCCCAGCGTTAAAAGGGGCCGTCATGCGGATCACCCCTCCATCACCATGAAAATTCATTTCCTGACGACCAAACATCCCCATCGATGTTAAAGCACTGAAGCTAAAATCACCAAACCACCCTGTAACACGCGCAGTTTGATCCACCCCGTTGGCCCAGGTTATATCGGCATTCAAAGTCGACGGTTCTTGTCCTGTTGCGAACCTGATCGCACCATACGGATAAACGCCAATGTCGGGAATGCTACCCCCTCCGGTTTCCGGCTTATTGCGTATATTCGTTGTGTCTTTTCTATTATCGTAGGTGAACACACCGTCCACGTGTTGCAATTGTCCTATCGCGCCGAATTGCAGCATGTCCCGTACTCTGATCCACTGAGGATGATGCACAATCATAAATGCCTCGGCCACATGCAAACCGGTTTCGTCTCGCAAAGCAATTAAACGATCAATATCTTGGGCGCGCAAAGCAATCGGTTTTTCGCACAAGACATGTTTTCCCGCCCGCAGAGCTTTTTCAGCCCACTCAATGTGTAAATGGTTAGGCAAAGGAATGTAGACGGCATCAATAGCTGGGTCCGACAACAATTCATTATAATCGGTATAAACCGTTAAGTCTGGGCAGAACGCCTGAAACGGTGACGCCTTTGCCGCTGTTGACGTTGCAAGGGCTGAAAGGGTTGCACCTTTCGCCTGATGAATAGCAGGGGCCATGTGTTCACGGGCAAATTTCGCAGCGCCTAAAACGCCCCAACGCATTACGGTCATAAAAAAACTCCGGTCGCAAATGTTAGCGCAACCGGAGTGACCTATTTTTTCAGAAAAATCTAGCCTTAACTCGTTTCGAGTAATCCACGTGTACGAGCCAATTCGCGCATTTTCTTTTGGAGCTTTTCAAACGCCCGCACTTCGATTTGGCGAATGCGCTCGCGGCTTACTCCGAATTTCTCTGACAACTCTTCTAGCGTTTTTGGCTTATCCAAAAGCCGACGCTCCATCAGGATGTCTTTTTCACGATCATTCAAAACGTCCATTGCTTCGGTCATCAATTCGCGACGAACCGCCAATTCATCCTTGGCCTCATAATCGCCTGCCTGATCCGCATCTTCATCCTCAAGCCAGTCCTGCCACTCCATCGTGGCATCGCCATCAGAGCCAACCATCGCATTCAAAGATGCATCCCCACCGGATAAGCGGCGGTTCATTGAAATCACCTCTTCTTCGGTGACGTTTAGATCGTGTGCAATACGCGCGACATTCTCGGGACGCAAATCCCCTGCTTCGAGGGCACCAATACGGGATTTAGCTTTGCGTAGGTTGAAAAACAGTTTTTTCTGCGCGGATGTTGTGCCGAGCTTGACCAAGGACCAGCTGCGCAAAACGTATTCTTGGATCGAAGCCCGGATCCACCACATTGCGTAGGTGGCCAAACGGAACCCTTTGTCTGCATCAAAACGCTTTACCGCCTGCATCAAGCCAACATTCGCTTCTGAAATCACCTCAGCCTGTGGCAATCCATAGCCGCGATATCCCATCGCGATTTTTGCCGCTAAGCGCAGGTGAGATGTCACCATTTTATGGGCAGCGTCACTGTCTTGGTGATCGGCCCAGCGCTTCGCCAGCATAAATTCTTCTTCGGGCTCCAGAAGCGGGAACTTCCGAATGTCCTGCATATAGCGGTTCAGGCCCTGTTCGGGTGATGGTGCTGGAAGGTTTGTATAGTTGCTCATCTGCGCCCCCTAATTCTGTGGCCTTCATGTTTAAGGCCTTAACATAGACCCAAATAGATACGCGAGTACCGTATTTCAAGACCTACGTCTTACAAAATAAACCTTAACGAAACGGGGACTTCCAGAATAGAACATTCCGGTTTTATGACAAATAATCGCTGAAATGTGACGGTTACCCTGAAATATTACAGAAGCGGACCCATCATCGCGACAAGGTTGTTGGACAGCCTTTTTCCAAGGCTCCATCCCTGAACGTCGTGCAATGTCACCTCGTTGCTATCTTGTAGATAGGTTTCCTGACGTTGGCGCATAGCGCCCACAAACAGTTCATCCATAACGAACATATTGTTTTCATAGTTTATATCGAAACTACGCCTGTCCATGTTTGCCGACCCAAATATTGCCGAGCGCCTGTCGGCAACCATGGTTTTCGCATGTAATAGCCCCGGCTTATATTCAAAAATACGAACCCCTGCCTCCAGCAATGACAAGTAATAGCTGCGGCTCGCGCGCCCAACGATGCCTGAGTCATTGCGCGCCGGGAAAATCATGGTAACCGCAACACCACGGCGCGCGGTTGAACACAGCTGCTGATGCAAGGCCTCATTGGGCACATAATAAGGTGTGGTTACGACCAGTTCTTCGAACGCAGAGGTAAGCAACATCTGAAACATGTCCGGCACCGCTTGCACACCCTGTGTTGGCCCCGTTCCAGATGTAATCGCAATCATATCCCCTTTGGCTTTGGGCATTTCCTGCATCAAGTCCGAAATATCTTCCTCGGCGTGGGTCATCCAATCGCTCGCGAATATCCACTGCATTTGCCACGCAATAGGCCCCTGAACGCGCGCAACGACATCAACCCAAGGGGCGAACTTTGCCTTAGGCAAAAATGCCGGGTCGGCGCAATTCTGGCTCCCGCAATAGGTTGTCTCAAAATCTATTACTGCAATTTTTCGGTGATTACGAACATCCGCCCGGCTAAAGATCATATGCCAAAGCAAAAATGTTAAATCAAAAGTAATGGCCGTTTTGGCACCTGAGGCAGCCAAATCACGCCAATGATCAGAACGCGCCATTTTACGCGACCCCAAACCGTCAATCAAACATCGACACGTCACACCACGTGCGGCGGCGCGTTTGACGGCCTCCAAAACCTTTAAGCCATTTTCGTCTGTCAGCCAGATATAAAACAGCAGATGCACATGTTCCGTTGCCGCGTCGATATCCGCCACCATGCGATCAATCGCACTGTCGCTATCTGCCATCAGTTCTGCACTATTCCCCGCCAAAGCCTGAAACTCATTCACGACGGCAATACGATCAAAAACGGGGCGTAATACCTGAGGAATAACGCTAGGCGAGAGTTCTGAAACAACCGCAGGATGACTTGGCAGGCGTGCGATGTTTTCTTTCATGCGCCGCACCGTTTTCTGACCGATATTCACCTCGCCAAATAGATAATACAGCAGCATCCCGACAATGGGCAGGACTAGAATAACCACGACCCACGCAATCCTTGACGCAGGTTCGCGCCCTTCACGTGTGATCGCGCGGATCACTGTTAGGATTTGTAAAACTGTGTGGATCGTCCAGTAGAAAATAGCGCCAAACATTTCTGTCCTCCTAAAGGCGACAGTGCATCAGGCGAATTCTTTGGTCAAACCCGAAGCGCGTCCATCAATCCGATCATGTCGTCTGGCATGGGGGCCGCGAACCGCATATCGTCACCGGATACAGGGTGTACAAAGCCAAGCGTCGCCGCATGAAGCGCTTGACGCGGGAAATTTCGCGCAGCTTGAACGCCATTTTCCCCGACAGACTTCACCGGCAGCTTGCGTCGGCCTCCGTAGGTTTGATCCCCAATCAATGCGTGTCCTGCATGTGTCATGTGGACACGAATTTGGTGGGTACGGCCTGTTTCCAACCAACATTCGATTAATGCAGCCACACCGGCAGGCGCACCAAAGCTTTCAAGAATACGGGATCTGGTCACCGCATGGCGCCCACCATTAAACATCACTTGTTGGCGTTGGCGGTCATGTTTGTGACGCGCCAGTTGCGTGGTGATTTTCATAATATTGGCGCTTTCGAAATTCACGCCTTTGACCCCGCGCAAGCGTGGCTCGGAGGCATCCGGCACACCATAGACAACCGCATGATAGTGACGTTCAACCGTATGTTTTTCAAATTGCGCAGCCAATCCGTGATGTGCCCGGTCAGATTTTGCCACCACCAAAACACCAGATGTGTCTTTGTCAATCCGATGCACAATGCCGGGGCGTTTTGAGCCGCCCACCCCCGATAGCGTATCCCCACAATGATGTAAAAGCGCATTGACCAAAGTCCCAGACGGAGTCCCCGGCGCTGGATGCACCACCATGCCAACAGGTTTATTGATGACAATCAGGTCTTCATCTTCAAACAGGATATCAAGCGGGATATCTTCGGGCAGAATGTGACTTTCGGAGGCATTGGGGACCTCGATGTCATACACTTCGCCTTCGGCCACTTTGGCTTTGGGGTTGTCGATCACGTCGCCAGCGCGCCGAACGCTTCCGTCCGTGATCAGTTTCATTAAACGTGACCGGCTTAGCGACGCTGCCTCTGGCACATCCCGCGCAAGCGCTTTATCAAGACGAGGCGGAGGGTTTTCCGCAATCACAACAGTGACGATCAAAGGCTCAGACATGCAAGACAATCCCACACCGGAAGAACTTCCGGCTTCGCTTCAATTTCTGCGCCTGATGGTGATGGTCCTGACAGGCACGATGATTGCTGGGCTTGTAGTGCTGATTGTTCTGTTTGTCACCCGCTTCCCGACAGCGGCAGTTTCGCTGCCCGACAGCATCACCCTACCCGACGGTTCAACCGCCACCGCATTCACACGCGGCGCAGGTTGGTATGCGATTGTAACGGATGATGATGAAATTCTGATTTTCAACGCAAGCGACAGCAGCCTGCGTCAACGGATCATTATTGAATAGCGTCATATCTGGTTTTTATCCGTGCCTGATGCCACTTTGCATTTCTATCGATGTCTTTGTAACTATTGAGGCTATGCACGATATATAGCGGTGAAGACTGCGACATGACGAACAGAACTAGAAAGTACGTTTCCATTATGACGGTTTCTAGGTCAAATTGAAACGGTCGCGAAAACGTACTATGTACGAGCCATAACATCACCCAGCTAAAAAGGGTGAACGTTAGGGTACCGAGAATGCCCCAGATCAAAAGTAAATTGCATGTTGTTTTGTACGGGGGAAACGCCATATCCCGCGCGTGATCTGTGGGAAAGGCCGTGTCTTTCGGGAGATTTTTTATCTTATCAGACGCGACAATCGCGGCCCCCACGGTAAAAACAAAACTTACAGCGAGCAAAACCACACTATCAACGCAAAAATTGAGGATAAATACAGCTGTCCAAATTAACAGCAGTGTTTTTTGCAATGCTTTTCCTTCGCGACCTTTCAAAGAAAATAGGAACAATGTTTTCCCCTTAAATCAAAACAACACATAAAATAGCCCGGCTTAGCCATAATCTCGCGCCTCAAACCTAGTCTTTCTTTGAACCGCATAGCGCGCTCAGTGATGCTTGCGTCATACATCGCCCAAAGGTAGATAGATAGCCACCACAATCCCGTTAAGGAAATTAATATGAAACGAGTTATTGGGGTTTTCCTCGCCAGCGCACTGTCAAGTTGCGGCCTCTCCGAAGAAAGCCAAGCCGTTGGACCCATGGTCGCCCACAACCCCACTTTGGCATATTTAGAATACATTGAAACACCCGCATTGAAAGAACTGCAATCTTTGGGGGCGCTGCGCGCATCCTCCGTGCTTGCGCTGTCCGGTAGCATCTCAGATCGCTGCGACTATGTTGATATCAACACAAATTCGCAGGCTTACGTTAGGCAGAACCTTTCACGTGCCGTACTGTTCCGCGGCAGAGCCGCCATGGTCCAAGATGTTGCAGCTACACGCACGTCTTACGGTGAACAGTTCAACGTCAGCTTTGAACCCGACGCAACCAGCAACCTATGCCATGTTGCGGAAAGAGTATTTGCGGATCAGTCGGCGATTTCTGCATATCTGGTAGATCGCAGATTGGGCACCCAGTGACATATTAACTTGGCCAACCTGTCACTGCACGTTTGGCCAAGTTCGCGACACATATTGGCAGGTCTAAAGACTTCGGCGCACGGCATTCTAACGCCCTGAAGACGAAGCTGCCGTTAATTTATAAAGTTTATGGTGCGGGTAGAGGGACTTGAACCCCCACGCCTTGCGGCGCTAGAACCTAAATCTAGTGCGTCTACCAATTTCGCCATACCCGCATCCGTAAGAGCGTCTCAGCTCTTGCCGCACTCTCTAGCAAAGGTTTTCAGAAGTGGCGAGAGCAAAAATGACATTGTGGGAAAAAAACTTTTATAAAATTCTTTAAGGTATTGAGTTAACTGACTTAAAACAAATGAACATACTAAATATTTCGAAATTCACCTCTTACTATCTCGACCTGATAATATAGACCCAGTTCCCGAAGGTATGCCTTTTGAAAATAGATTGCACTTAGACACCACTTCGCAATGCAATCACCCAACGGACCACAAAGGTGACTGGGAATCACATGTCGGGCAAATTTGAATTCAGATTCAAGAATAGCCCCAAAGCCAGGTATTATTTTTGCACACTGCACGACAAATAATCCAATTGCACAAAAATTAGGCAATCGCACCCATTTTGAACAACTTCCACCCTCTTCGCTATTATCGTCAATTGCGACCGCACATCGAAAATGGTTTCACAGCCATAGAAACCTGCAAAGGAGTCGCGGCCATGAAAAAGATCGAAGCAATCATCAAGCCTTTCAAATTGGATGAAGTGAAGGAAGCCCTTCAGGACATCGGTGTGCAGGGGCTTTCGGTGATCGAAGTCAAAGGCTTTGGCCGACAGAAAGGCCACACGGAACTCTACCGTGGCGCTGAATATGTCGTCGATTTCCTTCCTAAGGTGAAACTCGAAGTTGTTCTGCCTGACGATCTGGTGGACGACGCGCTAGAGGCGATCATTGACGCCGCAAAAACAGATAAAATCGGCGACGGGAAGATTTTCGTTTCCCCCGTTGAACAAGCCATTCGCATTCGGACCGGTGAAACCGGTGACGACGCGCTGTAACTGAAAACGCAGGTCTCCTGCAAAGACATCTTATTTTGGTAAAGGATGAAATCTATGAACAACGCTGATGTTGTGAAGCTCATCGCAGACGAGAGCATCGAATACGTTGACGTACGTTTTACCGACCCGCGCGGTAAACTGCAGCACGTTACAGTTATCTCTGACCTAGTGGACGAAGACTTCCTCGAAGAAGGCTTCATGTTTGATGGATCTTCCATCGCAGGTTGGAAATCTATCGAAAACTCAGACATGAAACTGATCCTTGATCCGGATTCAGCTTATGTTGATCCGTTTTATGCTGAGAAAACTTTGGCGATCCATTGTTCCGTTGTTGAACCTGACACTGGCGAAGCCTATTCACGCGACCCGCGCGGCACAGCGCAAAAAGCTGAATCTTACCTGATTGCATCTGGCATCGGTGACACAGCATACATGGGTCCAGAGGCTGAATTCTTCCTCTTTGACGACGTGCGTTTCTCTGTTGAAATGAACAAAGTGTCGTTCCAAATTGACGCGCAAGACGCATCTTGGAACTCTGATACTGAATACGAAATGGGCAACATGGGCCATCGCCCAGGCATCAAAGGCGGTTACTTCCCAGTGAACCCAATTGATGACGCACAGGACATCCGTTCTGAAATGCTGTCCACAATGAAGCGCATCGGCATGAAAGTGGACAAGCACCACCACGAAGTAGCGTCTTGTCAGCACGAACTCGGCCTGATCTTTGGTACATTGACCAAACAAGCGGATGAGCTGCAGAAGTACAAATACATCGTTCACAACGTGGCACACGCTTACGGCAAAACAGCGACCTTCATGCCAAAGCCATACTACGGCGATAACGGCACAGGCATGCACGTAAACATGTCCATCTGGAAAGATGGCAAACCATTGTTTGCAGGCGACAAATACGCTGATCTTTCCCAAGAAGCGCTGTATTTCATCGGCGGCATCCTGAAGCACGCGAAAACACTGAACGCGTTCACAAACCCAGCGACCAACAGCTATAAGCGCCTGATCCCAGGGTTCGAAGCCCCGGTTCTGCGCGCGTATTCAGCTGCAAACCGCTCTGGCTGTGTCCGTATTCCATGGACCGAAAGCCCGAAAGCAAAACGCGTTGAGGCACGTTTCCCTGACCCAGCAGCCAACCCATACCTGTGCTTCGCAGCCCTTCTGATGGCTGGCCTTGACGGCATCAAAAACAAAATCGATCCGGGCCCCGCATCTGACAAAGATCTTTACGATCTGCCAAAAGAAGAACTCGCAGGTATCCCAACTGTTTGTGCATCTTTGCGCGAAGCACTTGAAAGCCTCGAAGCAGATCACGACTTCTTGCTCGCGGGTGATGTGTTCACCAAAGACCAAATCGACGGTTATCTGGCAATCAAATGGGAAGAGGTCCAAGCCTTTGAACACATGCCACACCCAATCGAGTACAAAATGTACTACAGCTGCTAATCAGCACCTGAAAGAACATCAAAGGGCACCTTCGGGTGCCCTTTTTGGTGATATTTCGATTAGCATGAGAGCGCCAAAAAGCTTCAACAGTAGCGTTGTTTCGAAGGTTTTTTCGGCGGCGTGAAACGGTGTGGTTTGAGCCCGTTCCGAAAAAGAGTGGTTACTGAGCGGCCGAAGTTTGAATTTGGAATCGTAAGCAAACGAAGATATAATACTTCTAATTTTTAGCATCACATTAGGTTATTTCCATGAGGCCCTTCGTTTTATCAATCTTCGCAACTTTTATAGCTACGCCATCGATTGCGGAAGAATTTTCAATTGATCGCTCCTACACATACTATCAACAGGATCTTTTGACTAAAGACGCTGCGTGCATTGCTGCATTCAGAGAGGTGATTGTTCCCAATTTTCGGGGATTAAATGGAATTGAGCTGAGCGCGAACAGTATTGTTGATACAACATTTGGTGCTCTCGCAACATATACGGATGTCAATTTCCGCAGCGTGTATGGCGATTCAGTTGGCTCAATTAGCTGTGCGTTCGCAGCGGATTTAAGTACTGTAACCGACGTTGGTGTTTCATTTACTGGAGCCGGACTTGGTGGATTTGAGAGACGGGGCCAAACAAGCCCTTCCAGCGATCCTGCAGACTGGAAGGTCACCAGTTTTTCCTCCCAGATACTGCAATAAAACACGGCGCAATAAGCTGGGCACTTATCTTTCTGTATCGGATACTCAGCACGTTCCAAAAACGACCATTTGTTCAATGGCGTTCTCAAACCCGACATTTGAGCATTTGATACGAACGGCCACAATATCCCACAACAGTCGACTATACCGCAAGATATCATAAAGTTCGCTTTGCGCGTCAAACTACGCACTCCAAAAAAATAAGCGATGTGTGAATGAAAAACTTAGCATAAGACTCATCCGTAGAATTTTCACCGTATTCTCACAAACTCGCCCAGCAGCTGTCTCATTTTCGTCTAAATCCGCTTTTAGCCTATCTTCAAGCAGCAAACACGATGAGGCATCCATGGAACAGACAATCAGCCGGGCAGATATTCTTCTTCAGAAACCGTCATCTTTGACAGTGCCTCGTATTGGAAAACTGATCAAAGCAAGTGTTGGTAAAACAACCGATCCGCTGAAAGTGAAATCCAATGATGATTTAATCGAACTGTCCAATGATGCAGTTTACATTCGTGTATCAAAGCAACCCATTCCGCTGACTGCTGAACATTTTGGCGGCGTACTGCGCAATTCGCCGGGGCGCTCACCTCAGCAGGTGGTCAGCTTTTTGATGGGGCATCAGGCCCATTTTCACATCTCTGTTCGTGTTACAGGAAAAGACCCTCGCGCGCTGAGCGATAAAATTTGTGCGGTAGCAACGCTCGCATTGACCAAATCAGATACGCCCCACGCCATACACTGGGAACAAAGCGAACAATTGTTGGAGCTGGATGCTTTTCATGCATTTTGCCAAGAGCGCGAATTTGCGGCACCGGCGCCCTCTTATGTGTCAAACGCCCTCGCCTATTTGGGTAAACTCAAGCCGCAGGCCAAACCAGCCGTCGCAAAGTCAGAAATTGCGGCTCCTGTAGTGCATCAAGCAGCGAGCGAACCACAGCCCAAAGGCCATAGCCGCTTTGAACAGGAAAAAGCATTGCGCGACATCTTTTCATCCGCATCTCAAAAAGCGACTGGCGGATTGTTCCAGCGTTTGATGCCAACCTAACGCCTTTGACAGCGCGCAACTCGCCCTATTTTAACAACCTTGAATGCAGCAATATACCGTAATCGAACAAATCGGATGTTGCTGCTTTCCAATTTGCTGAGAACGCAAATTGATCCTGCTTTAGCAATTTGGCGATCTCCGCCAAGCTCCGCCGCCCATCTATCAATGACAACACCCCAGCCGCAGATTTGGGGATCGTCAACACCTGTTGCGCGCCCTCAACCGTGATACGAAGTGATCCCGTTTTACTGATTTGTTGCGCTAGCGCCTTTGCATTCACCCCTTTGAGATGCGGAATTTGTGCCATGTCCCCACGCTTGGCCTGCGCAGATTGTTTGCTCGCACTCGGAACCGCATACCCCACATGAAGCTTTAGCGTGCCCCGGAGTTTTTCCGCCAATTGCATCGCCTCAACCGGGTCAGTTGGGGCCACGACGCCTTTTGGCAATAATAGCGCAGGATCATAAAGCGCAGGTTGGGTAAAACCGCTCAGACTTAATCCAGCCTTTTCCAATGTGTCTACCAACTCTGTCACCAGATATGGGCGATCTTGGGAGTGAAGCAAAAGGTCGTAAAACCCAGCATCGCTTTGATTGTGGTCAACCAAATGTGGATTACACTTAAACGGATGTCCCTCAGGCAATGCCGCAAACATCTCTTTCGCTTTTCTTAGTTTTTCCGTTGGAGAGAGGCCCCCCAATGCTGCGCCGAAAGCTTGCTGCAAAGGATAAACTCCACTTCGGCCATAGGGCGCATATACCATAAATCCCAACCCGCCCTCGGGCGCCAATGCTTGGGATAATGCATCAAATCCCGCCTGTGGTTCAGGCAAGTGATGCAGCACCCCACAACAATCAATGTAATCGAATGGGCCATATTTCGGAGCGTCTAGCAAACTACCCGTTAAGAAGGTGATGTTCTTTAATCCTCTCACCTTCGCGCGCGCTTCGGCAATTTTACGCGACGCAGTTGAAAGGTCGATATATGTTATTTCATAAGGGCGCTTTGCTGTGGTCAGCACCTGAGCCAATTGAATAAGGGCATCGCCCGTCCCGCCCCCTGCAACCAGTGCCTTAAGCGGTTTTGACCAATCTCGTTTGCCGCCAAACACAAAGTGATCCATCTCAAGCGGATGCGATGGCGATCCAACGATCAGACGCTTCTTTTCGTCCTTTGGATTGCGTTCAGGATAGGGGTACGCTTCGTATTGGGATTTTACATCGTTCATAACTATGCCACCGCAATGGGATTATCCGATAGACCATCGGCTTGTTCTTCGGTCAAGTTTTCACGCCGTACAACGCTTGTGTGGATCGAAAAAACAACAGCATTCGACTGCGGTAGCCGGATCATGGATTGCCTCTCAGATCGAACAAAGGCTGCAGGGCCGGTTGGCCTCGGTCTGGGATCATTTTCCAAACGAGGCTGATATAGCTCAGGATCCGTATAAAATAATGCATTGGCCCGCCACATTGGTCGATCAACTTGAATACCGTCAAACAGGCGTTGCACGCGTTTTCCTATATTGTCATCGTATACATCGACCGTCGCATGAATTGCCAACAAAGGCCGCATATATTTTTGCCTGAGTGTCCAACTTGCAGGAAAACACAGCAATGCAGCCGTCAAGACATGCTCATCACCCTGTTTTTCCATTATAGCGAAATCTTCTTGGACAAGTTGGCTGAGCGTCATCATCGGGCTTTCCCAATCGACGATAACTCGCTCACCATCAGGGCGCGTGATTTCTTGATTGTCGAAGTGGAACCCAGGCTGACCCTTCAGTTCCTCAAGTACTGCCTCCAGCAGTTCGTGCGCGGCGGGTTGTGCGCCGTCGGAAACCATCAGAACATCGCTCAGGCTTGTCTGTAGCAGAGAACGTTTGCGTTTCAGTTGGCCGGTATAAGCGTCATCGACGATCAACCATCGCCCCGCTTCAATCGGCATCAACCCTGGCAATTTTCGCGCACGCGGTTCCAACCAAGGCGCAAACGTCAGTTTGCTTTGACAAATCATATCCATACCTTCGGGTATCGAAGCATTTCACATGCGTCAAGGTCTCTGAAAACAGCCATAAAACCGACCTGTGATTATGTCGGTTTTGAACATGACAGATGCGTCAAGTTTCCCAAAACTCGCCTCAAAGGGAGACCAGCTATGACCACGCCATATCGTGAACACCGCAAGATTGACCCCACACTTGGGGATCGCCTACCTGATGGCAGTGCAAATAATAATGACCGCGTTGAAATCGGCCCGACACAACTGGCCTATCGCGAATGGGAAGCCGCAGGCTTAATCTTACCCAATCTCGATTCCATGCGCGCTTATCGCCATCAACGTTTAACAAAAGGCGTTCAAGCCCGTGACTATGGCGGCATACTTATGTTTGATCCGCTGAACATTCGTTATGCGACCGACTCGACCAATATGCAGTTATGGAACACCCACAACCCCTTTCGCGCGGTTTTGGTTTGCGCCGATGGATACATGGTCATTTGGGACTATAAAAATGCGATGTTCCTGTCTGAATTTAACCCCTTGGTCAAAGAGCAGCGTTCAGGCGCTGATCTTTTCTATTTTGATCGCGGCGACAAAGTGGATGTCGCTGCTGATGTCTTCGCCAACGAAGTCCGCAAGCTAATCGAAGAACACGGTGGCGGTAACATGCGCCTTGGTGTTGATAAGCCAACTATTCACGGCTCCCGCGCACTCGAAGCCCAAGGCTTCAACATCATCCCTGGCGAAGAACTGACCGAAAAAGCTCGTTCCATCAAAGGCCCCGATGAAATTTTGGCCATGCGATGCGCGTCCGTTGCCTGCGAAAATGCTGTAGCTGAAATGGAACGCTTCGCACGTGTCAACGTGCCCGAAGGCCAGACATCTGAGGACGATATCTGGGCTGCGCTTCACGCTGAAAACATAAAACGTGGCGGTGAATGGATCGAAACACGTCTGTTGGCTTCTGGTCCCCGGACCAATCCATGGTTTCAAGAATGTGGTCCACGCATTGTTCAAAATAATGAAATTGTATCGTTTGATACGGACCTCATCGGTGCATACGGCATATGTGTTGATATTTCACGATCTTGGTGGATCGGTGATCAAAACCCGCCTGCCGAAATGGTTTACGCAATGCAGCATGGTTATGAGCACATCCAACATAACATGCAGATGCTCAAACCCGGTGTCTCCATCGAAGAGCTTTCGCGCAATTGCCATAAACTCGATGATAATTTCCAAAACCTGAAATACGGCTGCATGATGCATGGCGTGGGTCTTTGTGACGAATGGCCTTTGGTTGCATACCCAGATCAAATGGTTCCGGGTGCCTTTGACTACACCCTAGAACCTGGCATGGTCCTATGTGTTGAAGCGTTGGTCAGCCCCGAAGGTGGTGACTTTTCGATCAAACTTGAAGATCAAGTGTTGATCACCGAAGATGGCTTTGAAAATCTTACAACATACCCATTTGATGAACGCCTTATGGGACAAGGTTAAACTATTTTGCGGCGGGATCATCATTCCGCCGCTCACGCCAATCTCCTCACCATTCCTCACCTTCGTGTGAAATCAATGTAACGCGCTTGTAACTATATCTATACCACTCCACTTTAAAGAAGAGCGGGAATATTTGGGGAAAGACATGGCCACAGAGCGCATTACATTCGAAGGTTTTAGCGGACATCAATTGGCCGCACGTCTGGATTTACCTGACGGTCCTCACCTTGGAACAGCCCTGTTTGCCCACTGTTTCACTTGTTCAAAAGACATCCCAGCGGCCCGCCGCATCGCTGATCGTCTTGCTGGCATGGGTATTGCTGTCTTGCGCTTTGATTTCACCGGGCTTGGGCATTCTGGTGGGGAATTTGAAAACACCTCATTCAGCTCAAACGTTGCCGACCTCCGTGAAGCTGCAAAATACCTAGCGAATCGCGGTATGGCACCCGGAATGTTAATCGGTCATTCTTTGGGCGGTGCTGCTGTTTTGCGCGCTGCTGGTGGCATAGACAGCGTTCGCGCGGTTGTAACGCTTGGCGCACCATTTGATCCGGAGCATGTGACCCACAACTTTGGCGAATCCCTGTCGGAAATCAACAAATCTGGATCGGCTGAAGTCTCTCTTGGCGGGCGGCCATTCCGCATAAATAAAGAATTTGTTGAAGATGTAGCTGCGGAAAACCTTGCCCCTGCAATTGCCGGGCTGAAACGCGCTTTGTTGGTGATGCACGCGCCTTTGGATACGGTCGTCGGAATCGAAAACGCCCAACACATCTTTACCGCGGCCCATCATCCCAAAAGCTTTGTCACTCTGGACAATGCTGATCACTTGATCACCAACGCCTGTGATGCTGAATATGCTGCTGATGTTATTTCTGCATGGGCGGGCCGTTACATGAGCCTGCGCCAACCTGCGCCCCCAATTGGCGCGCCTGAAGGTGTTGTTCGGGTGTCAGAGGCCGATCCAAATGGTTTCATGCAAGACGTGAATTCTGGCCCGCTTCATCACATGATCGCAGATGAACCTTTGGCTTACGGCGGTACAAATCGCGGAATGTCTCCCTATGGTTATCTCGCGTCAGGCTTAGGCGCTTGCACATCTATGACGATCCGCATGTATGCACGCCGCAAAGGCTGGCCATTAAAACATGTGTCGGTGGACGTAACCCACGACAAGGTCCACGCTCAAGACGCAAGTGGCGCGACCTCAGCCAAAATCGACAGTTTCCACCGTAAGATTCATTTAACAGGCAATCTCGACGAAACTCAGCGCCAAAGATTACTGGAAATCGCTGACAAATGCCCTGTTCACAAAACGCTCGAGAGCAGTTCACACATAGAAACATCGCTGGTACCGGCAGGATAACTCCAACCGTACCCCCAAGCGGCACAGCTTTGCGCAGCAAAGCGTATACAGAAAACCGCACCTCATCCGAGGTGCGGTTTTCACTTTAGTTAATCTCCGATGCGACAATGTCCCCAGTCGAAACGTCGTCGTAATCGCCGGTGAAACGCACTTGGTCGCCGCTGCGCTCAAGATCAAAACAGGCCCACAAAGTATTAGGCGGCCATTGCGAACAATACCGATCTCCTGTGACCCGCCAACTCCCCCAACTGTCTGTTCCCGCATTATAGAGGGTCCGACCAGATGCGTAAAATATCTGAGTTGCAGAGCCATATACAACGGTTTGGTCCGTCAACGCTTCGCGAATGCCAGCTTCATCCAAAAGCTGCCATTCCTGTGCTTGTGCGCTAACGCCCGCAAACATTGCCGCTGCGACAACAAAACCTCTCATATTTTCTCCTAAACCTTGTTCAATTGCTCGCTCCAGTCTAAGAGGACGCTCGCCCCTTCTTCAATTCAAAAGGCTGTCAACACATGATCCCTCGCTATTCCCGCCCCGAAATGGTTGCGATCTGGTCCCCTGAGACCAAATTCAAAATCTGGTATGAGATCGAAGCCCACGCTTGCGAAGCAATGGCAAACATCGGTGTTATCCCACGTGAAAACGCTGATGCGGTATGGAAAGCGAAAGACGTTGAATTCGACGTTGCGCGCATTGATGAAATCGAAGCGGTCACGAAACATGATGTTATCGCATTTTTGACTCACTTGGCCGAACATGTCGGTTCTGATGAGGCACGTTTTGTGCACCAGGGCATGACATCCTCCGATGTTTTAGATACCTGCTTTAACGTGCAATTGGTGCGGGCAGCCGATATCCTCATCACGGATGCTGAAAAACTACTGGCAGCTTTGAAACGTCGCGCGCATGAACATAAGATGACGGTTCGCATTGGTCGCTCTCATGGCATTCATGCTGAACCGACAACCATGGGCCTCACCTTTGCGCGTTTCTATGCAGAAATGGATCGCAACCTTGCCCGCTTGAAAACAGCACGCGCAGAAATCGCAACTGGTGCGATTTCTGGCGCTGTCGGGACATTCGCAAATATCGACCCACAAGTCGAAGAATATGTATGCGCCCAACTGGGTCTTGAGGCAGAACCGATCTCAACGCAGGTTATCCCGCGCGATCGTCATGCAGCATTCTTTGCCGCATTGGGCGTCGTTGGATCATCCATCGAAAACGTTGCAACCGAAATTCGCCACATGCAACGGACCGAAGTGCTCGAAGCCGAAGAGTTTTTCTCAAAGGGCCAAAAAGGCTCCTCTGCGATGCCGCATAAACGCAACCCTGTGCTGACCGAAAACTTAACCGGCCTTGCTCGCTTGGTACGCATGGCCGTTGTGCCTGCAATGGAAAATGTAGCGCTTTGGCATGAACGCGATATTTCGCATTCTTCTGTTGAACGTAATATTGGCCCAGACACGACAATCACACTTGATTTTGCTCTGGCACGTTTGACCATGGTTGTCGAAAATTTGGTTATCTATCCTGACAATATGCTGGCGAATATGAATAAATTCCGTGGCCTTGTCATGTCTCAGCGTGTTCTGCTCGCCTTGACCCAAGCTGGCGTTTCACGCGAAGACAGCTACAAATTGGTTCAGCGCAACGCGATGAAAGTTTGGGAAGAAGGCAAAGACTTCAAAACTGAATTGCTGGCGGATGACGATGTATTGGCTGCACTCTCAGCTGAGGAAATCGAAGAAAAATTCGATCTTGGCTATCATACAAAACACGTCGATACTATTTTCAAACGTGTTTTTGGTGAATGATAAATCAATTGCGGGCCCTTCGGGGCCCCTTTTGTTAAATTTGATAGGGGTCTCTTAACGCTTCGGTGTCAATCTGAATGAAACCACAGATTGGAGAGAACCCCTTGTCTGCCCTACCCCAGCTGACCAACCAATCCGCCTCAACACAGCCCGCTGTTGGCGCACAAACACCCCAATTGCAGGCTAATCCAGATACGCCAGCGCATCCCGGCCTCCCAACCCTCAATCGAAAACAAAAAGCCGCCATTGTTGTGCGTCTTTTGTTGTCAGAGGGCGCCAAGATTTCTTTGACGGATCTCCCTGAATCGCTTCAGGCTGATCTAACAGAACAAATTAGCGCTTTGCGTATGGTTAAACGTGATACGCTAAAAACTGTCGTATCTGAATTCATGTCAGAGTTGGAAAATGTCGGTATGGCCTTTACTGGCGGAATCGAAGGCGCGCTTTCAGCGCTTGATGGGTCCATCAGCCCGACCATGGCACAACGCCTGCGCAAAGAGGCCGGAATGCGGGCCATTAGTGACCCTTGGCAAAAAATCACCGACCTTGAAGAAGAAAAAATTCTTCCGATTCTCGAGGCAGAAAGCACGGAAAT
Organism: Cochlodiniinecator piscidefendens; assembly: GCF_011326755.1. Lineage (GTDB taxonomy): Bacteria > Pseudomonadota > Alphaproteobacteria > Rhodobacterales > Rhodobacteraceae > Cochlodiniinecator > Cochlodiniinecator piscidefendens. Next base: position 716,249 of record NZ_JAAOIE010000001.1, read on the forward strand.
CTGCGCCGTAATTTTGGCCAAGCTGACCGTGGCGAAATCTGCAGCACTTTTATCCCAAATTCCCGGCCCACGTGCGCGCCGCATCGCATATTCGATGTCGCAAACCAATTCCGTCACTCCTGACGCCGTTGCCCGCATTGGATCAGCAATTGCCGCACAGGTCGATAATGTAAGCATTCCGGCATTCGAGGATGAGCCAGACGAACGTGTAGGAGCGATTTTAAACTTTTCTTCTTCCTCAACTCGAGATGACGTTTTGGAAGGACTGGAAGAAACCGACGCGAGTTTTGCACAAAAGGTCCGCAAAGCAATCTTTACCTTTGAACATATACCACGCCGCATGGACGCACGCGATATCCCCAAAATTATTCGTGGTGTAGAACAAGATCAGCTCGTAATTGCGTTGGCCGCTGCACGTCAGATGGGGCATGACGCATCTGCGACATTCGTTTTGTCCAACATGTCCAAACGGATGGCAGAACAATTGGAAGAGGAGATCGGCGAATCCGGCACCATCAAAGAAGCAGATGGAGAGGCCGCCATGAATGCACTGATCGCTGAAATTCGCACCCTAGAAGCCGCAGGAGAAATTACGCTGATCGCGGAGGATGAATAAAACCGCCACTGCGTACGGACACTTCTGTCGAGCTTGAGCTTTGTGAAAAAGGGAACTATGTCTTTCTTAACTTTGACGGCTAAGAAAGATGCCTTATATGCCTACATCCAAGCGCAAATTTGGCCATTTCCTTTCGAACCTAGCGTTGCAAGGTGTCCTCACGCTACCTAGACTACTTCCGTATCGGCCTCGTATTGCCTTTGCTGGTTGGATGGTGTCCCGACTTGTGGCCCCATTGGCAAAGTACGACAAACGCATTCGTGCGAACCTAAATTATGTTTTGCCCGAACTTCCGGAAACAACAGTGGATGAGCTGTGTCGTACGGTCCCCGAAAATGCTGGGCGCACATTGATGGAAGTTTATTCCGGCGATGCTTTTGTAGAGCGCATTCGTGAGGTCCCAATAACCGGCCCCGGCTTAGCCGAACTGGATGCAGCCCATGCAGCCGGGCGCCCCATCATTGTTGTGAGCGGGCATTTTGGAAATTACGACGCCCCGCGCGCAGCATTGCGGTTACGAGGGCATCAAATTGGGGCGCTATACCGCCCATTTAGCAACCCATATTTTGACGCGCATTATCTCAAAGCCATTCAAAAAGTTGCATCGCCCATATTTCCGCAATCGCGGCGTGGATTATCGGAGATGATCCGGTTTTTAAAGGCCGGAAACACAGTCGCAATCTTGATGGATCTTCACAGTACCTCAGGAAGCCTGTTGTCATTTTTTGGAAAACCAGCGCCCTCTTCGCTTTCTGCTGCGGAGCTTGCTTTGAAATATGACGCGCTTTTGGTTCCGGTATATGGCACCCGGCAAGAGAACGGCTTTGATTTCTCAATCGAAGTGGAAGCTCCGATTCCACACACAGACGCCGAAACCATGACCCAATTGATCGCCGATAGCCTAGAGGCACGGGTGCGCAACGATATGGCGCAATGGCTCTGGATACACCGCCGTTGGAAACCGGAACGCACTCAGCGTATGCGTGAGGCCGCCAATATAGAACCGTAGTTTTCCTCCTGAAGGATAACGACAATGGGATCATTCCCTGAAACATCAGCCGTCAAAGAGAGCGGGTTGCGGCCATTCCAAACGTTAACGGTTTCCCACGATGTTACAATATTGGCGTAGGAAATTGTACGGCCACGATTTTCACCTGCACGAATTGAAACTTCCTCATACGGGGTATAGCGAACTACGTGCACATCGTAGTTCCCCGCCGAGGGGGCCGCGATATTGGTAGAAAGCCTTACCGTATTTCCGCTCCTTGCAATCTCAAGCGAAACACCGTTTTCACGTGCAGCGTGCCGCTCGATTGAATTTGCCACAGCACGTCGGTTGCTCCCAATCAGTAAATCATTACCGCCAATGATCGCCTGAGGCGTATAAACCGTCCTCTCTCCGCGCGCTTGCACAATATAACGTTGGCGATTCGAGTACGCGACATCGCTAAAAGCATCCCGCCATCCGAGATAATCCCAATAATCTACATGTAATGCCAAGGCGATCACGTCATCTCTCTCGGCATAGTCGAGAAAAATTTCATCGGCAGGCGGGCAAGATGAACATCCCTGTGAGGTATAGAGCTCCAACACAACGCCATCCGCTGCAGCGTTTTGTCCCACCCCAAACGCCATCACAGCGCTCAACATCGTTTTTTGAATAAATTTCGCCATATTTCACTCTCAGTCCTACCTGCCAACAGGTTTAACGCGATTTTCTAGAAACCTCTAATCAAGGTTTTGCGAGCAAGATAAAAAGGGAAATCCTGACTGCTTCCCTGCCTGAACACATAAAACACACCCCGAATGGTAAAAATTGTGTGCAATAGTATACAAAGTTTGATCTTCGGACTTGAACGAATGCTTTGCATCAGGCAAAAGCAGGCCAGCGATACCCCGGAATTCATTGAGGGAGGCCAAAATGCCCATCACAGTTGGACAGGACACTGCCAAAACCCGCAAGACCTTAACAGTCGGCGACCAAAGCATTTCATATTATTCTATTCCTGCTGCACAAGCTGCTGGTCTCGGCGATTTTTCAAAATTGCCCGCAGCACTGAAAGTAGTGCTAGAAAACATGCTGCGTTTTGAAGACGGAAAAACTGTTTCCGTTGATGACATCAAAGCATTCGCTGAATGGGGTGCCAAAGGCGGCAAGAACCCCCGCGAGATTGCCTATCGCCCTGCCCGCGTTTTGATGCAGGATTTCACGGGCGTTCCCGCAGTTGTTGATCTGGCTGCGATGCGCGACGGTATTGTTGCCCTTGGTGGCGATGCTCAGAAAATTAATCCATTGAACCCAGTTGATCTCGTGATCGATCACTCCGTGATGATTGATGAGTTCGGTAATCCGCGCGCGTTCCAAATGAACGTGGATCGTGAATACGAACGTAACATGGAGCGCTATACGTTCCTTAAGTGGGGCCAATCTGCGTTTAACAACTTCCGCGTTGTTCCGCCCGGCACGGGCATCTGTCACCAGGTAAACCTTGAATATCTGGCGCAAACTGTTTGGACTGATACCGATCAGGACGGCGTTGAGGTTGCATATCCTGATACGCTTGTTGGCACCGACAGCCACACAACCATGGTGAACGGCCTAGCTGTTCTAGGTTGGGGTGTTGGCGGTATCGAAGCCGAAGCCGCGATGTTGGGTCAGCCAATTTCGATGCTCATCCCCGAAGTTGTTGGTTTTGAATTAACCGGCGAAATGATGGAAGGCACCACCGGTACCGACCTCGTGCTAAAAGTTGTTGAAATGCTGCGCGCAAAAGGTGTTGTTGGCAAATTCGTTGAATTCTTCGGCAAAGGCCTTGATGTTCTGCCTCTGGCAGACCGTGCAACCATTGCCAATATGGCACCAGAATATGGTGCGACCTGTGGCTTCTTCCCAATCGATGGCGAAACCTTGCGTTACCTACGCACGTCTGGCCGCGATGAAAACCGTATTGCATTGGTTGAGGCTTACGCCAAAGAAAACGGTTTCTGGCGCGATGCGGATTATGCCCCAGTTTATACAGACACGTTGCACCTTGATATGGGCACCATCGTTCCTGCAATTTCCGGGCCAAAACGCCCGCAGGACTATGTAGCCTTGACCGAAGGCCAAAATGCATTCCGCAAAGAAATGGAAGAAACCTTCAAACGCCCAATGGGCAAAGAGGTTGCTGTCGCTGGCGAAGACTACACCTTGGAAAGCGGCAAAGTTGTGATCGCGTCCATCACGTCGTGCACCAATACATCCAACCCTTATGTGATGATCGGCGCGGGCCTTGTGGCACGCAAAGCGGCAGCACTGGGTCTGGATCGTAAACCTTGGGTCAAAACATCTCTCGCGCCCGGATCGCAGGTTGTGTCTGCTTATCTCGAAGCGGCTGATCTGCAAAAAGACCTTGATTCCATCGGGTTCAATCTTGTTGGCTACGGCTGTACCACCTGTATTGGTAACTCTGGCCCGATCCAAAAAGAACTCTCGGAGGCGATTGCCGAGGGCGATTTGGTCGCAACCTCTGTTCTATCTGGAAACCGGAATTTCGAAGGTCGGATTAGCCCGGATGTACGCGCGAACTATCTCGCGTCACCTCCGCTTGTTGTGGCCTATGCTTTGGCTGGGACATTGGACATCAACCTTGCAACAGATGTGATTGCCCAAGACAAAGACGGCAATGACGTTTACCTCAAAGATATCTGGCCAACCACACAAGAGGTTGCAGAACTGGTTGAACAGACCGTCACCCGCGAAGCGTTCCAAGAGAAATACGCTGACGTCTTTAAAGGCGACGACAAATGGCAAGGCGTTGAAACAACGGATAGCCAAACCTACGACTGGCCTGCGTCTTCGACCTATGTTCAAAACCCACCTTATTTCCAAGGGATGGGCATGGAACCAGGTACGATCACCAACATCGAAAACGCCAAAGTTCTGGCCGTTCTTGGTGACATGGTAACCACCGACCACATTTCGCCAGCAGGTTCTTTCAAAGAGACGACACCGGCCGGTCAATACCTCGTTGATCGTCAGGTGCCTGTCCGCGAATTCAACTCCTATGGCTCACGTCGTGGCAACCACGAAGTGATGATGCGCGGCACCTTCGCGAACATTCGGATCAAAAACGAAATGTTGGACGGCGTTGAAGGTGGATACACCAAAGGTCCAGACGGCGCGCAAACTTCAATCTTTGATGCGGCTATGGCCTATCAAAACGAAGGTGTTCCAACCGTCATCTTTGGTGGCGAACAATATGGCGCAGGCTCAAGCCGTGACTGGGCAGCCAAAGGCACTGCGCTATTGGGTGTGAAGGCTGTGATTGCCGAGAGCTTTGAACGCATCCACCGTTCAAACCTCGTAGGTATGGGTGTGATTCCGTTTGAATTCACCGGCTCAGACAGCCGTAAAACGCTCGGCCTGAGCGGTGATGAAACGGTGTCCATTTCTGGTCTGGATACAATCCAGCCCTTGCAAGAAGTACCTGCGACCATCACGATGTCCGACGGCACACAAAAATCAATCTCGCTAAAATGCCGGATCGATACAGCCATTGAAATTGAATACATCGAACACGGTGGCGTTCTGCACTATGTGCTGCGTAATCTAGCCAAAAGCTGACGCAAATGCACAGGTTAAAGAAAAGCCCCGATCAATTGATCGGGGCTTTTCTATTTTAGGAAACGGGTTGTTTCTAATCTTAGGTCAAAATGACCTAATTTCGCCGTGATTCATTAACTATTATTACCTATAGTAACGACCATGATTGATCTCGCTATTCCTCAGGACCGACATTATCGGCTAGGCGTTCAAGTCTTATGGCTTGAACTGGCAATCTTTATCATGCTCTCAATCGGATAAGCCCTATTCTTGGGCCTCAGCGATGATAGGCTCAAAAGTTGAGGCTAGAATGCTAGGCGTGATTGGTCCGGCAAACCGAAAAATAATCGTCCCGTCCCCGTCAATCACATAAGTTTCTGGCACCCCGGCCACCCCCCACTCAAGAGCAGTTCTCGCATTGGGATCAGCGCCAAGCGCTTCGTAGGGATTACCAAGTTCATCCAAAAATGCCAGTGCATCCGCAGGATCGTCTTTGTAGTTGATGCCATAAATCGGCACGCCGTCTTCGCGCAGTTGTTCTAATTGAGCGTGCTCAGCGCGACATGGCGCGCACCAGCTGGCCCAAAAATTTACCAACTTCACACCCGGTGCCATCAAATCGTCCGACGTAAAAGTATTACCTTGTAGGTCGGACAAAAACAACGCTGGGGCGGCGCCACCTTGGCGTGCTGACGCAGTATCCTCGTTGCCGCCTAAGCCGAACGCCAATACGCCAACCAACCCGGCAAAAACAACCGGCGGTGCGAGCATCATAAGATTGAGTTTAGCCATCAGATTTACGTCTTTCTTCGATTTCCAAAAGCGCACGGCGGGCGCGGCGAGCCTGAAGGATGCTAACACCCACTAACAGGAAAATAAGGATCAAGCTGACTCCATAGGCCATACTGACCTCAACGGTGTACTTCCCTAAATCGGGCATCAGGCCAACCTCTCTCTCACCAACAACGCCTGCAAGCGGCGTTTACGAATTTCAGTACGGGTACGCAGTAGAACCAATGCGATGAATAGCGCGACAAATCCCGCCATACACAGGTACGCAGGCAAATAATAACTGCTATGAATGTTGGTTTCACGATCCACAGAAAAGGTGGCGCCCTGATGCAATCCTTGGTTCCAAAAATTCACCGCATAGCGACTTAGAACTGCGAAAACAGATCCAACCAAACACAAAACAGAAGTGAGATCAGCAGCGGTATCGGGATTTTCTACCGACGCCCACATCGCGATATAACCGAGGTAAAACAAAAACAGGATAAGAAACGAGGTAAGACGCGGATCCCACGCCCACCACGTACCCCACATGGGCTGTCCCCAAACCGCGCCCGTGACCAATGCGATCAGCGTCATGACCATGCCGATTGGTGCCGCTGCTTTGGCCGCAAGCGCAGAGACATGGTGGCGGCGGATCAACCAGATCAACGACGTCACCAACATCATAAACCAAGCATTAATAGCCATAAGCGCAGCTGGCACATGCAAAAAGATGATCTTAACAGTGGAGCCCTGCCGGTAATCGTCTGCGGTAAAGAAGAAACCCCACACTAATCCAACCGTCAACATAACAGCCGAGCTGACGGCAAAAATCGGCAGCAGCCAACCTGACGTCTGCATAAATTTCTTCGGATTTGCGTATTCCCAGAGTGACATGTCGCCCTATCTATGGTCGTTTATTTTACTCTGCAATGATCCAAATCATCGCAGGTTGATGCGAATAACCCAAGCCGCGGCAAAAGGTAAGAGCGCAAGTGACGCAAGCGTAATTCCAGCGAGCATAAGCAGCGGCGTTGTGCCATCAAGACCATCAGCCCCCCGACGCGCCGCCTCGGCTCCGAAAATAAGTGTCGGCACGTAAAGGGGAAGCACTAAGAGCGATAGCAACAATCCTCCGCGCTTTAGCCCCACAGTTAAGGCTGCGCCAAAGGCGCCGATAATAGACAGCGCAGGTGTGCCGACCAGCAACGTAATCACGACCCAACCATAAGCCCCACCCGGCAAATTTAGGAGAACACCCAGCATCGGGGCAACGATCACCAAAGGCACGCTTGTTACAACCCAATGTGCAAGGGCCTTTATCACGACGACAGCCTCAAGCGGGATCGGCGCAGTCGCAAGCAAATCAAGCGATCCATCTTCGTAATCCAGTGCCAACAAACGATCGAGCGATAATAGACACGACAGCAATGCACCAACCCACAGAATACCCGGTGCAATCGTTGCTAATATCTCGCTTTCGGGGCCAACCCCAAACGGTACCAAAACCACAACAATTAAAAAGAACGCAACACCAAGCCCAAACCCACCGCCAGCACGTGTGGCTTGCCGCAGGTCGCGTAGAAACAGCGCAATCATAGAAAGGCCCCGTCTTGATCATCGTCGAACCCAGACAGATCCGTAGCTTGCGTTCTAGGGCGTGCACGATAAGGGGTTAAATCCAATACTTCTGCCTTGAGGCCCAAATCAATATGGCTCGCGATCAAAGCGCAGCCCCCATTATCACAATGGGTACGCACTGCATTTGCAAACAAAGCCACACTCGCCGCATCAAGCGAGACAGTCGGTTCATCCAAAATCCAAACAGGCCGCCCCGTCACCAACAGGCGAGCCAATCCAAGACGGCGTTTTTGCCCCGCCGAAAGATTTTGTGCCTGACGGGCTGTCAGGTTTTCCAGATCGAAGGTGCTTAGTGCTGTCGAAATATCCGTTGTGCCATAAATCGCCGCCCAAAACTGGAGGTTCTCAACCACGGTTAGTGTCGCCTTTAATCCATCTGCATGCGCCCCATAGGCTATCTGATCTATGGCGAGATTGCTGGTTCCAGCTTGCGCTGGCTGTAGTCCAGCAAGGGTCCGCAACAGCGTCGTTTTACCAATGCCATTTGGCCCTCGCAACGCGATGACCTGACCAGATGAGAGCGAAAAACTCACATTTTCCAACACTGGTACACCAGCCCGCGTACAGCACAGATCGGAGACCTGAAATTGCATCAGCTCACCGGCAATAAGGCAATTGCAACGCGGCGACCTTCAGAGACCAATACATTAAACGTTCGGCACGCAGACGGACTCGACATTGGTTCTAGTCCCAAACCCGTCGCTTCCACCGCTTCTTTGAGCGCTTTGGGTGGGTAAGCAATTTCATCACCTGTACCGATGAACAGCACATCTATCTCATCAACCAGCCCACAAAGTGGCCCATGATCTTCGACACCGCCCCAGGGTAGAACACCTGTTGGCGTAACGATGATCGGCCCTTCAAAAACTTCGCCACCCACGCGAAAAAAGCCCGAACCATAACCATCAACTGGTCGCGCGTCAGAATAGATTATTTCGCTGAACTGCATATCAACACCTCTCAGTCAAACAGTGGCAAGCCAGATAACGCGGATGCCAAGATGATTAGATAAGCCACCGCACGATAAATGCGTCCGAATCCGGGGCGGAATATCCATGCCCCTAACATGCTCGCGACCATATTTGGCACCACCAAGATAAGGCCGATCCATAATGCAGATGGAACCAAATGACCACTCAGCTGTAATACTGCAATCATGACAAAGTCAGACAAAAGCAAAAACAAGAGAGTGTTGGCGCGAATAACTTCGATTGGGTTTGGGCTCGACATATAAAGAAAAATAACGGGCGGACCCGGTAACCCAACACTGCCGCCCAGAAACCCACTTATCCCACCGGTGGCATAAATCATTTTCCGGCTCAATAAGCCTCTGTAACGTATTCCGCCAACCAACATGATCAACAGTCCAATACAAATAGCAGAAATGCCGTAGCGAAATGCCTCTGCCGGAATGAGGGATAGGGTTAAGACGCCAAGTGGAAGAAAAACAACCATCCCAACACCAAGCCTTAAGACATCTTTTGGATGCCCCTCGCGCATAGCACGCGGGACCAAAACCATAGGCCCCATCACGTCAAAAACGATCAGCGTGGTAAGGGTTTCAAACGGGCTAAGCACTTGGCTCGCCATCGGTAGATACACCATAGCCGCGCCAAAACCGGAAAACCCTCGAACGAACCCCGCCATCATCGTGGCGAACAGCAATAAACCAAAGCCGTCCGCCGCGATGATAGACATGATGGAATCAGGCATCTATGTCGCCAAACTGATTGCCAGTATTCGCGACAGCTTTGGACCAATCCCGCTTTACGCCGAAGCGCAAAAGAATAGTAGAGGCAACAAAGACCGAGGAATAAGTTCCGATCACAACACCAAGGATCATCGCAAATACAAAGCCCCGGATCACATCGCCGCCCAGAACAATCAATGCAAAAAGTGCCAACAGCGTAGTCACAGATGTCATAACGGTTCGGCTTAGGGTTTCGTTGATCGACAGGTTTAAAACATCCCTAAGGTCCATTTTTTTGTATTTGCGAAGGTTTTCGCGCACCCGGTCAAACACAACCACGGTATCGTTCAGGGAATACCCAACAATCGTCAGCAATGCCGCAATGATCGCCAAATCAAATTTGATCTGAAGGATGCTAAACACCCCAATTGTGATGACAACATCGTGTACCAACGCAGCAACTGCACCGAGGCTGAACTGCCATTCGAACCGTAGCCAAATGTAAATCAGAACGGCACCAATTGCCAAGATTACAGCGATGACAGCCGTTTGAACCAACTCCCCCGACACCTTTGGACCAACTGATTCAACCGCAGTAAAATCTAGGGTCGGATCAACAGTTTCAAGTGCGGTCTCGACTGCGGTCACCGTTTCAGGACTTACCGCTTCAGCACCTTCTTGCGCTTCAATCCGGATTTGCGTCACGTTCTGATCTGGTTTCGCGGGGTCAGTTACTTCGGTGATGGACACATCACCAAGCTGCAGCGGTTCTAACGCCAGACGGTAGGCAGAAACATCCACGGTTTGCTCAGCTTGTGTTCGGAAGGTCGTACCGCCTCTGAAATCAATGCCGTAATTCAAACCGACCAAAACAAACACCACAACAGATGCAATCATTGCCAAAGCAGAGCCGCCAAAGCTGAACTTCGTTTTGCCAAAGAAGTTCAATTTTGTTCCTTCAGGAACAAGCTTTATCCCTTTGATCAAAAGCGATTTTGGGCGTTTGCGCTCATACCAGATGATCAACATCAAACGTGTGAGATAGATTGCGGTAAAGACCGATGTAATAATCCCAAGGCCAAGCGTAATCGCAAAACCACGAACTGGGCCAGAGCCCATAACAAACAAGATAACCGCTGTGATAAACGTCGTAACGTTGGCGTCCAAGATCGCTGAAAGCGCCTTTTCATAGCCAAGTTCAATCGCGCGAGCGGGATTTTTTGCAGCACGCAGTTCTTCGCGAATACGTTCAAAGATCAGCACGTTCGCATCAACCGCCATACCGATGGTCAATACAATTCCTGCAATCCCTGGCAGGGTCAATGTCGCGCCAATCATGCTGAGCAGGCCAAAGATCAGACCAACGTTGATCACAAGCGCGATATTGGCAAACAGACCAAAGGTTGTATAGCTCATCAACATAAAGATCAAAACAGCAGCAAACGCGACGATACACGCCAGTTTACCCGCATCGATGCTGTCTTGGCCCAATTCCGGGCCAATGGTGCGTTCTTCGACAAAGGTTAGCTCAGCCGGCAAAGCGCCCGCTCGCAACAACACCGCAAGATCTGTTGAACTCTCAACAGTGAAGTTCCCAGTAATTTGGCCAGATCCACCTGTAATTGGTTGGTTAATTTGCGGGGCCGTGACAACCTCGCCGTCCAGCACGGAAGCGAACAAAGATCCAACATTTTCAGAAGTATATACGCCAAACTTACGTGCGCCAGATACGTTAAAGCGGAAGTTAACTGCAGGGCGTCCGTTCTGGTCAAACGCGGGCTGCGCATCAACCAACTCCTCGCCTGTTAAAACAGGTGTTTCTTCGACGATGTAATAAACACCCTCTTCTTCGATATCAGGCAAGATGATGTTGCCGATACCTGCTCGCGCTGCAGCATCGCTAGTGCGTCCAACAACAGGGTGGAAGCTCAGCTGAGCGGTGGTACCGATAAGCTCCTTCAGTTCCTGTGCGGAACCGATACCTGGAACTTGGATCAGGATACGATCTTCGCCTTGGCGCTGAATGGTGGGTTCGCGTGTGCCAACCTCATCCACACGGCGGCGAATAATTTCAATCGACTGCTGCATTGTGCGTTCGTCAGTGGCGAGTTGCTCTTCTTCTGACAGCTCAATCGTCAGAATATCCCCTTCGCCTGTGACGACAATATCCTGTGCGCCGATGTTAGAAATGGACACGATAGGTCGCGACAAACCTTCAACAATTTCAAGCGCTTGCGACAAACCTTCGGGTTGCGAAATCCGTACGCGCAGCTGGCCTTCGGGGCTGTCGACCCGGCGGATGGTGCCGACGGTATCGCGGGCGTCGCGCAGGGTATCGCGCACTTCGCCCCACATCGCTTTGACGCGCGTGTCATAGACTTGTTCGACCTGCACTTCAGCGAGCAAATGCGCACCGCCACGCAGGTCAAGCCCGAGGTTCACCAGCCCGCTGGGCAACCAGCTGGGCCAGAGCGCCTCATCCGCCAAAAGTTGCGGACTATCCCCTTCGACCAAGATCAGCTCAGCGGCGTCATTTGAAGTTTCAACCCGCGTGTAAAACGCATTGGGCAGAGCCATAAGAAGACCAGCAAGGCAGAGCGCCCAAATCGTGGCCCGCTTCCAGAAGGGGATTTGCAACATGTAATTTTGACCGATATTATAAAGGGTTAAGCGGCAGGTTCGGTTTTGCTCACAACTTGTGCGATGGTTGATTGAACAACACGAACGGTCACACCTTGGGCAAGTTCGACTTCAACTTCGTTGGCATCTTTGACCTTGGTCACTTTGCCAATCAGGCCGCCTTGGGTGACAACTTCGTCGCCGCGACGCAGACCTGTAACCATCGCCTGATGGGCCTTCATTTTCTTTTGCTGAGGACGGATCAGAAGGAAATACATGATCCCGAAAATCAGAACCGGAAAGAGTAGTTGCTCCACGTGGGTGCTCCCTTGGTTGTGAGTGGGGGTTGCCCCCACAGAATTAGACTGGCGCACCCTATATGTGGCTTTAGAAATTGGCAAGCAAGGGGTGAAAAGCGGCGTATGGGAACTATGCAGCAAGTATGCAGTTTTTATATGGTTTTTATGCATACGATTTGCAGAAGGGTTTAAAACACGCACCGGTTGCAATTTTCGCGGATATGGCGAAAGTGGGGGCAGATTTGAGTAACCGAGAGTGCGATGAATTTTATTACCCCGACCGATGATGGCATTAGCATCAACCTCCCCGTGAACGGATTGCAGCTAGAGCTGTTTGCAGTGTTCCTAATGTTGGTCGCGCTGAGCTTTGCTGTGATGGCATTGCCGAAGGTCGCCCGCACCCTACCCCGGCTTCATGACGGGACAATGGCGAACATCGGGTTGTGGCTCGGACTATTGCTGGCCGGATGTTTTGCCGCTGTCGCGCTATATGAATTTGTGAGCGTGGTGTTTCGGATACCGCCCTATGGCGAAAATACCGACCACGCCGCCGCCATCCGCAACATCGGCCTGTTCACCGCTGCCATTTTCGGCGCCCCCTTCATCGCATGGCGCGCAATTGTCGCCGCAAAACAGGTGGAAGTTGCAGAGCAGAGCCATATTACGGATCAACTAGCTAAGGCGATTGAAGCAATAGGCGCAACGCGAGTCATCAGAAAACAGCGCAAAAACCGAAACGATACTCTCCAATTCGAAGATGACGCGAATGGGGACACGGATTTTAAAAAACCTATTTTCGAAGAAATCACTGAACCGAATTTGGAAGTGCGTATAGGCGGCCTTTATGCACTGGAACGGATTGCTCAAGACAGCGAACGTGATCACATTCAAATCATGGAAATTCTGTGCGCCTACATCCGAGAAAACTCTCCCGCGCCAAATTTGGAATCCATCGAAGAACAATCCGCGCACCCCATACCACGATTGGATATTCAAACTGCGGCTACCATTATATCCCGCCGTTCTCAAAAACGCATTCGGCTTGAATGGCAAAACCGCTTCAGGTTAAATCTTACCAAATCCAACCTTGCGGGAGTTGATTTTTCAAAGGGTAATTTGTCAGCGGCTATGTTTCGCGAGTGCTACCTTGAAGAAACAAGCTTCCAAAAAGCCAATCTCGAAGGCACTCAATTTGACCGATCACACATGAACAACTCTGATTTCATGAGGGCCAAGTTAAAGGGCACACGTTTCAATAATTGTTCGATGAAACAATCAAAACCCTTTAGCCGAGGGTTAGCCCTCGCGGAGATTCACAGTATTTTCGTCGATAGAGCCAAAATGGAACACTCTCACTTAAATTTACTTGATTTCCAATCTAACATTACGTTTGGCTCACCAGATACGTCACTGGGCAGACCCTTTTCATACCGTCAAAAAGACTACTTAGATCTTAGAGAGGAGCTATATCTTGGCGGACTTACGTTGGAAGAAAAAGCAGAATTACGAAACAGTGGTTTTAGGTATTGGTCACCACTTACATCAGGTAATCGAAAAGCTGGAGCATACCTTATGGAATTTTGTGAAAATTACGGCCTAACGTATTGGCCTCATGTCGAATAACCCTGCCTCTTACACCCCACCCGAAAATACGCCATAACGCACCTATCTGATTCACTTTGACCAAGGACCTTACCGATGCATGACATCAAGTACATCCGTGAAAACCCAGACGCATTTGACGCAGCCATGGCGCGCCGTGGGCTTTCTGATGTCTCGTCTCAGGTTCTCGCGATTGATGAGGCGCGCCGCGCCAAGATCGCAGCCGCCGAAGCCGCCCAAGCGGACCGCAACGCCGCCTCTAAAAACGTAGGCGCTGCAAAGGCCAAAGGCGACGACGCCGAATTTGAACGTCTGCGCGCGCTCGTCAGCGAAAAGAAAGACGAAATTGCCCGGCTCGACGAAGAGGCAAAGGCGGAGGATGCGCGTTTGCGTGATCTGTTGCTTGGCCTGCCGAACCTGATGTACGACGATGTGCCTGCCGGCGCAGACGAAGACGACAACGTCGAAATCCGCACTTGGGGCACCCCGCGCGAATTTTCCTTTGCGCCCAAAGAACATTACGACATTCAAGCCACGGCAAAGGGGCTTGATTTTGAAACGGCGGCCAAATTGTCAGGCGCGCGGTTTGTCGTGATGAAGGGGGCCGTGGCCCGTTTGCACCGTGCCTTGGCGCAGTTCATGTTGGACCTGCACACCGACGAACACGGGCTGAGCGAAACCATCACCCCGGTTTTGGTGCGCGAAGAGGCAATGTATGGCACCAACCAGCTGCCAAAATTCGCCGAGGACAGCTACCAAACCACCAACGGCTGGTGGTTGATCCCAACCTCTGAGGTGACGCTGACCAACACCGTGTCTGGCGATATTGTGGATGAGGCTGCGCTGCCCATCCGCATGACAGCGCATTCCCAGTGTTTCCGTTCTGAGGCTGGAAGTGCCGGCAAAGACACCGCCGGGATGCTGCGCCAGCACCAGTTCGAAAAGGTTGAAATGGTGTCCATCGTGCATCCTGACGCCTCTGACGCCGAACACACACGCATGACGGGCTGTGCTGAGGCTGTGCTGGAGCGGTTGAACATCCCGTATCGCACGGTTTTGCTGTGCTCTGGTGATACTGGCTTTGGCGCGCGCCGCACTCACGATATAGAGGCGTGGTTGCCCGGCCAAAACACCTACCGCGAAATCAGCTCTGTTTCGACCTGCGGTGATTTCCAAGCCCGCCGCATGAACGCGCGTTTCCGTCCGACCGAAGGTGGAAAACCCGAATTTGTGCATACGCTGAATGGGTCTGGGCTGGCGGTGGGGCGTTGCCTGATTGCAGTTTTGGAAAATGGCCAAGAAGAAGACGGTTCCGTCACCATCCCCGAAGCCCTGCGCGGCCACATGGGCGGCAAATCAAAAATCACCCCCGACGGTGAATTGGTTTAACTCTATATAGGTTAGGTTCAGGGGGCTTCGGCCCCCTTTTCATTTGGTTTGGTGTCTGGATGTTTTCCAAAAAGAACATTTTCCTATTCGCACTTCTATATCCAACCCGCCTATTGGCAGAGATTTGCGATAAAATGTTTCCGAGCTTGCCTCACACCGCTGGGCCAATAACCCAAATTGAATTCTTGATACGGTCCATGCTGTCGCCCGTCGGTCTCGTGATTGTCGTGATGACCCTATTGTCGGTGTTCACGCGGCACATCTGGATACCGTTTCTAGCGTCAGCTTGTGCCGGATTTCTAGCCTTTGTGCATTGGACCGATTACACCGCTCCCGACAGCATTTATCAACTTGCCATCAACGAAGGTTGCAGGGCTGCGCCTCACGTCCTTGTCTCGTTGCTATCGATTGGTTCAGTCGCGCTGATAGGGCTTGGGGGATATCGCCTAGTTCGGCAATTTATCCGGTTGTGGGCTTTCAATCGCACATTCTGATGTGATCAAACCGCATCCTGTCCGTTACACCGAAACTACTCCCGCCACGACGACTAGTTGCTTGCTGCGAGTTTCGCCCCTAAAAACCCAAAAGTCCCCGCAAAGCAGCGTTTTATCCACCTCATGACTGATGGCCGGCGAATAACATAATCTCGCGCAATGGCGGCAAATGCGCCGTAAAGGATGAAGACCGCAAATGTCATCGCCATGAAGACGGCAACCAACCCGATCAGCGATCCGGTCGCATTGGTTATGGTTGGCGACACAAATTGTGGCAAAAACGCCAAAAAGAAAAGTGATAGCTTTGGGTTCAACACGTTGAGCAAAATACCTGTTGTCGCGATTTTCAACAATCCGGTTTGGTCTTTGCTTTCGGACACTTCCATAACCGCTTCATCCCGAAGAATTTTCCATGCCATATAAAATAGATAAGCTACACCCAAAAATTTTATCACCTGAAAGGCCAAGGCGCTTGCATGAAGAAGTGTGGCCAAACCAACAATGCTGGCCAAGGCGGCAGGAACAATACCGACCGTGCAACCCAAAGCAGCAGCAATACTTGCTTTGAACCCACGGCCCAATCCGATGGCGAGCGTATAAATTACACCCGTTCCAGGCAGCAGAACAACGACTAAGGATGTGAGCAAAAACTCTAATGACACGAAGAACACTCCTAAAGTGCTCTCATGTTTGCGTGATTAGCAATACCCCGTCAACACCTGCTGGTTGGGCGCTGCCAATCTAAGGGCTGGGTTGCAAATTTTCCATCCCCTTTGCAACCTGCGGCAATCCCAAAAACAGCGAGGCACCCGATGGGTGCCTCTCAATTTACTTATATCATTTTTCGCCGTGGGGCCGTTTATCGAGGTGCTTGCGCAACCGGGACGGCGTGGCTTTTTTGCGGTCTTTATAGGGGTTATCCTGACTGCGCATATAAAGCCGGATCGGTGTCCCCGGCATATCAAAGCTTTCGCGTAACCCGTTGACCAGATAGCGAGAATAGCTTTCGGGGAGCTTTTCAGGGTTGGAACACATCACCACAAATCCCGGCGGCCGTGTTTTGGCTTGGGTCATGTAGCGCAGTTTGATCCGACGACCAGAGGGTGCGGGGGGCGGGTGCGCCTCCATCATACCAATGAGCCAACGGTTCAGGCGGGCGGTAGACACACGGCGGTTCCACACATCATGCGCCCGGATAATTGCCTCATAAAGGCGTTCCATGCCACGACCGGTTTTAGCGGAAACCGTGATCAGCGGCGCACCCTTAAGCTGCGGCAGAAGACGGGTAAATGCTTCTTTTAGCTCTTTGAGCTTCTCTTGCTTTTCACCCTCAATATCCCATTTGTTCACTGCGACAACGACCGCACGCCCTTCGCGTTCAGCCAAATCAGCGATGCGCAAATCCTGTTGTTCAAACGGGATGGCGGCGTCAAGCATCACCACGACAACCTCAGCGAACTTTACCGCACGCAGACCATCAGCAACGGATAGCTTTTCGAGTTTTTCCTGCACCTTTGCTTTTTTTCGCATTCCTGCTGTATCGAAGATACGCACAGGGGTATCGTTCCAATCAAAAGTCAGCGAAATCGCGTCGCGCGTGATGCCTGCTTCTGGCCCAGTCAACAGGCGGTCTTCACCAACAATCTGATTGATCAGAGTTGATTTACCCGCATTCGGGCGGCCAACAACAGCGATCTGCAACGGTTTACCAGCGGTGAAGTCGCGAGACTTCCCATCCAGTTCAGTCTCTTCTTCGGTGAGATCAACTTCGACGTCAGGCACAAATTCGGCTGCTTTGGCTTCGTAGGCATCCGCCAAAGGCAACAGCATGGAATAGAGATCTTCCAAGCCTTCGCCATGTTCAGCAGAAATGCGTAACGGCTCGCCAAGACCCAAAGAAAACGCGTCGAAATACCCGACGTCGCCTGCTTTGCCTTCGGCTTTGTTTGCTGCCACGATGACGTTGCTGTTTTTCTTGCGTAAAATATCAGCAAACATCTGATCGGTGGCCAATATACCTTCGCGCGCGTCGATCATAAAGAGGCAGATGTCAGCCATTTCAACAGCGCGTTCAGACAGGCGCCGCATCCGGCCCTGAAGGCTTTCGTCGGTGGCATCTTCTAGCCCGGCGGTATCAATCACAGTAAAGCGCAGATCGCCCAGCTTTGCCTCGCCTTCGCGCAAATCACGCGTGACCCCTGGCTGGTCATCAACCAAAGCCAGACGTTTGCCCACAAGGCGGTTAAACAATGTCGATTTGCCCACATTGGGGCGCCCGACGATGGCGAGGGTAAAGCTCATCCCACACTCCTAAACGGAAATAAGGCAGGTTCCCCTGCCCCAAGTCCAAAATCCATATGGCGCAACGACGCCCAAGGGCAGCGCGATACACCAATTTTACGGCAACGGAAAGCCCTTAACGATAGGCCAGCAATTGCCCATTGCTATTCACCACATAAAGCGTGCCATTGGCGATCGCTGGATTGGTGGTTGCGCCACGTGGCAAATCAACGGTTTCAACCAACGTTCCGTCCACGGGATCAAAAATGCGGATCACACCATCGCTAGACGGTACGATCACCCGCCCGCCTGCAACGATTGGGCCATAGTGGGCGTAAATCCCTTTCCGGCGGCGTTCACGGCGGTTTTCAAAATACGGCAGTGGAATTGCCCAGATGGTTTCGCCCGTATCAGCATCCAAACGCATCAGTTGCGATTCGTCTGAAACCATAAAGATAGAACCGCCTTCAGGCCAAACGGGGCTGAGAGTGCCTTCGTTTGCCGTCCAAATCCGGCTACCGTTTGTTAGATTGATCGCAGCCAAACGGCCTGATGAGTTCCCAACATAAAGGCGGCCATTGTTGATCACAGGATCACCCGTGACATCAGAGATATCTGCGTAAGCCCGACCACGTCGTTGCCCAGCAACGCTGGCGTTCCAAACACGGATACCACCCTGCGGCAGGCTCGCCACAACATCACCTGAACCATAAGGGAAGATCGCTACATTTCCAGCAACAGCTGGACCCGCGCCACCTTCAACGTTGGCAGAGCTGGGCGCACCCGGCAATTCCCAACGCACACGGCCATTGTCGATATTCACAGCCCAAGCGCGGCCATCACGTGACATCGTGTAAATGATATCACCAACGATTGTCGGGGCACCTGTTGCAGGGGCATCTAGACGCTGGTTCCAGTTTTCATCACCCGTTGCCGCATCAATAGAAAAGAGTTGTCCGTACCCTGTCGTCGCAGCCAAGACGCCATCAACCACCGCAAGGCCACCGCTGGAAGCGTTCGGATTGCGATCAAACGCCGGGGTTAGATCACGTGACCATCTGATTTCGCCAGTAGCCGCATCAACAGCAGACACCACTGAACGAGAATCCATTGTGAACACCAACCCACCAGAAACAACCGGATCAGCCGTCACGCGGAAACGGCGGCTGTCGCCAGATCCGATATTGGTAGACCAAACCTGTGCGAGAGAGGTTCCCAACGCTGGATGCGTCACGTGGTGTTGGGCCGATCCGTTACGATGTGTCCATTCAGAGATATTCTGGGGCGCGGGTAGATCAATTGGCACAGCCAGATTCGCGGCTGCTTCTTCTGCGATTTCATCTTGCCGTGTTGCGTCGGACGGTTCAACCGCCACAGTGCCGTCGCGAATATCCAGCCGCTCCCCTTCGAGGATCAGCTCTCTGTTTCCACAACCAGCCAAGATGGCAATCAAAACCAGACTAGTGGCACATTGGTTCAGATTCACTGTGTTGCCCCTTATGTTCTTATCAACTGGCCTCGAAGACCAGTATTTCTATTTCACACCAATCTTGCGAACACCCAGCCTTAGGCTGCTTCTGGCGTTCCACCCAAGGCAACAATCAACGCTTGTGCACGCCGACGCAAGCCCGACGTCACTTCGGTGTCTGACGAGATGGCAATAAGCCGCGCAATAGCCGCCTCTGTTTCGCCCGCATTCACTTCGATCAGTGCAATTTGTTCCTCTGCAAGCAGACGGAATGGCGCGCCGGGAGCTGAAATTCCTGACAACGCAGCCAGACGATCCTCAGCAGGAAGCAAATCCGCGCCTACGATAGATCGCTTCAAAATGGCCAAATCTCTGTAAACCTCAGGAATTTCCTGATTTGCAGCAATTGCGTCAAGGCGGTCAACGGCCCCTTGAAGGTTGCCATCAGTGGTATCACCGGCCGCAATCAACATATCCAACACCGCCGCATTGTCAGCCGTTGTTGGAATAGCCGCCAATGCCGCACTACGCCCGCTTACATCTTCGGCCTCGAGTGCTGTGAAAATTTGGTCACCCAACGATTCTGCTGCTGCACGCTGAGTAGATTTATACCACTCGTTCGCTGCTGCTCCGCCGACAAGCCCGACAATGACAATCGCCCCAATCCAACCATAACGTTTCAACATGTGGAACATGCGGTCGCGGCGGACCTCTTCTGTCACTTCTTCGATAAAACTGTCGGTGTTACTCACACGAGCCTCCAGAACGAATTTCTTTGCGCATTCTCTTACCCCGGAAACACAGTGCTTGCCAAGGGCGCTCGCGGCTTGAACCTTTGTTCCTGCAACGCTAAACTAAACAAGTTAGTTCACGAATGACGATTTTAGGTTGTAACAGGCGCAGACTGCGCTACATCATTTCAAAGCTATAATGCGATTGAGGGTCTCCATGCGTTTGTTTCCGTTCCTTACTGCCCTGTTGGTTTCAGCTGTACTTTACGGCCTGATCATGGAGCGCGATACGTTGTTTGCGCTTGCCTCTGGGCAAAGCATGGCGTCTGAATCAACATTGGAAGAGGGGCAATCAGATCCTTCATCTAACGAAGCCCTAGCAACAGCCCCCCAAGCGGAAACGGGTATTTCCGTTGTCGCCTTACGTTCGACCGCGCAAGTTGTTGATAGCGCCGTAGAATTACGCGGCCAAACCGAGGCTGACCGTCAGGTCGAAGTGCGTTCGGAAACGGCCGGATTGGTTCAATCCCATCCCATCCGCAAAGGCGCCGAGGTAGAAGCCGGCCAATTGCTATGTCAGATTAGCCCAGGTACACGCGCCGCTCAATTGGCTGAGGCCAATGCACGTTTAGCCGAAGCACAAATTAACTTCACCGCAGCCGAAAGCTTGGCCGAAGATGGATATGCTTCAGAAACACGTGCAGTCACCGCGCGCGCAAACCTTCAAGCCGCAGAAGCTGGTGTTGAAGCCGCACAAACAGAGCTAAGCCGCCTCGAAATTCGTGCCCCGTTTTCTGGAATTTTGGAGACCGACACAGCCGAAATCGGGTCTCTTCTTCAACCCGGAGGATTGTGTGCAACTGTTATTCAGTTGAACCCAATCAAGCTGGTAGGTTTTGTACCCGAAATTGATGTGAACCACGTAACCGTTGGGGCAGCCGCCCGGGCAACTTTAGCCACCGGACAAAGCGTTGAGGGTGAAGTCACCTTTCTGTCACGCGCAGCTGACACCCTGACACGGACCTTCCGCGTTGAAATCGCAGTGCCCAACGAAGATTTAGAAATCCGGGATGGTCAAACAGCCCGCATCACCATCGCATCAGAAGGTCAAACAGCACATCTATTGCCGCAATCGGCCCTGACGTTGAATAACGAAGGTACTCTTGGCGTTCGCTTGGTGGGCGCGCAAGATCGCACTGTTTTTGCCCCCGTCGTGTTTCTCCGGGATTCAGTTGAGGGTGTATGGCTTGCCGGATTGCCTGAGCAGGCTTCGGTCCTTGTAAGGGGGCAGGAATATGTCACCGATGGTGTTTTACTTGATGTCACTTATCTTGAGGCGGATCAATGATTGGCTTGGTAGATTGGGCTGCTGAACGCGCCCGAATGGTTTTGGCCTTTATCGTGCTCTCGCTTACTGCGGGGGCGTTGGCCTATGTGACCCTCCCCAAAGAAGGTGAGCCGGATATCGAAATTCCGGCTCTTTTCATATCAGTTCAGTTTCCCGGCATTTCCGCAGAAGATTCTGAAAGCCTGCTGGTTCAACCCATGGAAACGGAACTGTCTGATCTAGATGGTTTAAAATCCATGTCCGCAGTTGCGTCTGAAAACTATGCAGGCGTCGCGCTAGAATTTGAGTTTGGTTGGAACAAAAGCGAAATCATGGCCGACGTGCGTGAACGCATGAGCACGGTCGAGGGCCAGTTCCCTGAAGGGGCCGAAAACTACACAATCACTGAAATCAACTTTTCTGAGTTTCCAATCGTTATTGTTAGCCTAACAGGCGACGTCCCAGAGCGGACCTTGCGCCGCGTCGCCGAGGATTTACAGGATCGGCTCGAAGCGTTGGAACCCGTTTTAGAGGCCGGGCTTGCCGGGCACCGCGAAGAGATGGTCGAAGTGATCATCGACCCCCTGCGTCTGGAAGCCTACAACGTTACAGCACAAGAATTAATCTCAGTCGTCGTCAACAACAATCAGTTGATCGCAGCAGGCGAAATCGATTCTCCCCAAGGGGCGTTTTCGGTAAAAATACCCGCGTCCTTTGACACACCGCAGGATATCTATGCCCTGCCCGTCAAAACCAATGGTGATCGCGTTGTGACCTTGGGCGACCTTGCTGAAATTCGGCTGACCTTTCAAGATCGCGAAGGGACTGCCCGTTTTAACGGCGAAAACACTGTTGCGTTGCAGGTTGTAAAGCGCCGCGGCTTTAATATCATCGACACCGCAAATTTGGTGCGTGAAGAAATAGAAGCCGTTCGTGCAACTTGGCCTGAAGAACTGCAACAAGCTGTGGCGATCACAACATCAAACGACCAGTCCCGTACCGTCGAAAGCATGGTGAAACAGTTAGAAGGGTCCGTGTTGACCGCGATTGCATTGGTGATGATCGTGATACTGGCCACCCTTGGTGCGCGCTCTGCGCTGTTGGTCGGCTTTGCTATTCCCACATCATTTTTGCTGTGCTTTGTCTTACTCACCTTGATGGGCGTAACCGTATCCAACATCGTTATGTTTGGACTGATCCTCGCAGTGGGGATGTTGGTTGACGGGGCGATTGTGGTCGTCGAGTACGCAGATCGGCGCATTCAAGAGGGCGTTGGCCCGATGCACGCCTACGTTGAGGCTGCAAAGCGGATGTTTTGGCCAATCATATCCTCTACTGCAACCACGCTTTGCGCCTTCCTACCTATGTTGTTTTGGCCGGGTGTTCCCGGTGAGTTTATGGGAATGTTGCCAGTCACGTTGATCTTTGTTTTATCGGCTTCCTTAGTTGTTGCGTTGATCTACCTGCCCGTTATGGGTGGGGTGTCGGGGCGTATTTCCCGGTTCTTAGATCGCAGCTCTGACCACTTGCGCACCCATCACTGGCTGTTTCGCCTGATCTTAGTTCCGCCGTCGCTTGCCTTAGTGGTTTTGGGCATGTTGCAGACCATCAACCCAGAATATCTGTTTGGAGCCGGTGCGAGTGTTGGTATTCTTCCCGG
The DNA here is from genome assembly GCF_011326755.1 of Cochlodiniinecator piscidefendens. Classification (GTDB taxonomy): domain Bacteria; phylum Pseudomonadota; class Alphaproteobacteria; order Rhodobacterales; family Rhodobacteraceae; genus Cochlodiniinecator; species Cochlodiniinecator piscidefendens. The sequence continues at coordinate 739,421 of NZ_JAAOIE010000001.1, forward strand.
GGCTCTTATTTTCTTCTTCGGTTGTTTCGCGACCTCTGTCACCGTCGGAGCTGCTAAACCGCAGTTTCGCGAAAAACGGATCAAAGCCGGCTACCGACGGAATGCTTTTGGCCATTTGATTCATTTTTTGGTCGGCAATCCCATTATGCCTATTGTGGCTATTGTCGCTGTTGGCGCCTTTGTCATGGTGACATTCAAAACCTTTGGCGAAAACAACAATGGCGTTGAATTTTTCGTCGAAAGCGAACCAGAGCAGGCCGTCGTTTATGTGCTGCAACGCGGTAACCTATCCCTTACGGAAAAAGACGCTGCTGTACGCGCGGTTGAGGAAATCGCCCAGAGTATTGAAGGCATCGAAAGCATCTTTGCCTTTGCTGGCGAAGGTGGCTTGAATTCCAACACAGGTGGGGCATCCCCCCCGCTGGACAGTGTTGGGCAGGTACAAATCGAACTTACGCCATGGGCTGACCGTGCCCATGACCCTGAATTGGACGGTGATCTGATATTGGCAGAGCTAGAAGCACAGCTTGCGACTTTGCCCGGTATTCGAACAGAAATTCTAAACCTGAGCCGCGGCCCTGCCTCTGGTAAACCCGTGCATTTGCGTCTGCTGGGCTCTGATTTTGACGCCCTTCAGCAGGCCACACGGATTGTGCGCGATCGTTTTGACACCACTCCGGGCTTGGCGGATATCGAAGACACATTACCCCTGCCCGGTATAGACTGGCAAATTCGCGTAGACGTTGAACAGGCCGGCCGGTATGGGGCGAATGTTGCCACCGTTGGCGGCATGGTCCAGCTCGTGACACGCGGGTTATTGCTGGACACCATGCGTGTTGACAGTTCAGACGAAGAGATCGAAATTCGCGTACGCCTCCCTGAGGAAGACAGGGTGCTTAGTACGCTAGACACGCTGAAAGTGCGCACGCTTGAGGGACTGGTGCCTCTCTCCAATTTCATCACACGTGAACCGGTTCCTAAACTCGGTCAGATTGACCGCGACAGCCAGCGCCGCTTTTTCGATGTGAAAGCTGCGCTCGAAAGTGATCTCGTTTCCGTTGAAGACATGCAAACCGGTGACATTACGATCGTAGCCGCCGATTTGCTAAGAGCTGAACCAGATACTGAAACCGCAGCGTGGCATGCTGCAACCTCTTTGCGCAGTGCAATTGCAGAAGGGGATGCCACCGCGACCCCTATCACCGCCAATGAACGTATCGAGACACTCACCACATGGCTTAGCACCGAAGCAGAGCTTCCGGGCGGTGTCAGCTGGGAGTGGACCGGCGATCAAGAAGACCAAGCTGAATCTGGCGCCTTTTTGCAAAGTGCGTTCATGGGTGCGCTTGGGCTGATGTTCATTATTTTGTTGGCCCAGTTCAACAGCATATACAACTCCGTTCTGGTGCTGCTTGCCGTTATTCTTTCCACTGCTGGTGTGTTGATTGGGATGCTTGTCATGGATCAGGCCTTTTCGATTATCATGACGGGTACAGGGATCGTTGCGCTGGCCGGTATTGTGGTGAACAATAATATTGTTCTGATCGACACCTATCAGGAATACAGCCAATACATGCCCCGGATAGAGGCAATCACGCGTACCGCACAGGCCCGCATCAGACCGGTATTGCTGACGACAATTACCACGATGGCAGGCCTCGCTCCGATGATGTTTGGCTTGTCGTTGGACTTTGGCAATGGCGGTTACACCATCGACAGCCCAACAGCGCTTTGGTGGAAACAACTTGCAACGGCTGTTGTGTTTGGGCTTGGCATTGCGACAGTGCTTACGCTGATTTTTACCCCGTCGATGCTGGCCTTACGCGTTTGGGTCTCTATGGGGTCTTACCGCATCTTCCGCGGCATCAGCGCGCTTTCAATGGGGCGCAACAGCCGGGAGGCTCAGGATCTTTCCCTTGGAAAGACCGCTCGGAAACTCGCATCCCCTCTGTTGCTGTGGGATACGGAAACGGACGCCCAAAAGCTTGCAAAGGCCCAAGCAGCCAAAGAAGAACTTGAGACCAAGGTTTCCACCCTGGAAACTGAAGTCGAAACATTGGAAGAAACGTTTCAGCGGCCAGACGACCCAGGCCCTGTTAAAGCGGCAGAATAGAGCAAAACGGCGCGTTCAGCGCCGTTTTTCATTTTGACAGCTATTCATTTGGACCCGATAGTTACGCAAAATGAAATAGGCTGCCCAATGATCCCCTTTGATGTACTTTCTCTCTTTTTTGTCACCGCTATTGCATTGGGGTTGGCCCCTGGCCCCGACAATATCTTTGTTCTCACCCAATCGGCCCTTTATGGACGCAAACCCGGAATTGTTGTGACATTGGGGCTCTGCACGGGGTTGATCATGCACACAGCAGCCGTAGCACTTGGAGTTGCAGCAATATTTGAAACCTCTGCACTTGCATTTACTGTGCTGAAGATCATTGGCGCGGGGTATTTAATTTATTTGGCTTGGGGTGCATTTCGCGCAGGCGCCGCTGATCTTCAATCTGCACCAGCCCCACAGCTTGGGCTCCGCAAGCTTTATTGGCGTGGCGTGGTCATGAACATCACCAACCCAAAAATCGCGATCTTCTTTCTGGCCTTTCTACCCCAATTTGCAGATCCGGCGCGCGGTTCAATTTCCGGACAAATTTTGATCCTCGGAGTCGTCTTTATAGTTTCCACAACATTCGTTTTCGGAGCAATAGCGTGGGGGGCCGGTTTTTTAGGGGATTGGCTAAAACGGTCTCCGCAGGCCCAAACCATTATGAACCGGGTTGCCGGGGTGATTTTTGTTGGGCTTGCTCTTAAGCTTCTCACCGCCAATCGCACATAAAAAAAGCCCGGCCAACTTTTAATGGCCGGGCTTTTTAAAGTTATGCACTTTGGACGCTGTCGTCTTGGTCTTCACTGGCTTGGCGGAACCACATCTGGGCGTATCGCCCATTTAGAGTCAGCAGATCATCATGGCTCCCGCGCTCTGTGACCACACCTTTATCCAACACAATAATCTGATCCGCATCCGCAATAGTCGAAAGCCGATGCGCGATGGTCAGAACGGTACGCCCCTGCCCCATTTCCCGCAGGCTATCCTGAATGTCACGTTCAGTCTGCGTATCCAGTGCTGAGGTCGCTTCGTCCAAAAGCAAAATAGGTGGGTTTTTCAAAATCGTGCGTGCAATGCCAACCCGCTGCTTTTCCCCACCTGAGAGCTTTAAACCGCGTTCGCCCACTGTGGTTTGATAACCGTCAGGCAAACTCAGAACAAAATCATGAATTTTGGCGGCTTTGGCGGCCTCTTCAATTTCTGCGCGTGTCGCACCGGGGCGACCATAAGCAATGTTGTAATAGATCGTGTCATTGAACAAAACGGTATCCTGCGGCACGACACCAATGCTTTCATGAAGGCTTTGCTGTGTGATATCGCGCACGTCCTGATCGTCGATTTTAAGGCTGCCTGAGGCAACATCGTAAAACCGAAACAGCAGGCGGCCAATGGTCGATTTACCGGACCCAGACGGCCCCACGATCGCCAGTGTTTTACCAGCCTCAACCGTTACAGAAACACCTTTCAGAATGGGGCGTTCTGCATCATAGCCAAACACAACATCATCAAAGACAACACGCCCTGCGCGGACGTCCATTGCCTTTGCATTTGGTTTGTCGGTCACTTCTGACGGTTGTTCCAGTAGATCAAACATTTCCCCCATATCGACCAAAGCTTGGCGAATTTCACGGTACACCGTCCCGAGAAAATTCAACGGCATAGTGATTTGGATCATATAAGCGTTGACCATGACAAAATCGCCCACAGTCAGTTTACCCTCTTGCACGCCAAGCGCCGCAAGGACCATCACACCGATCAAACCAGCCGTGATAAATATGGATTGACCAAAGTTCAGAAAGCCCAATGAATGCGAGGTCTTAAGCGCCGCAGCTTCGTAACCTTCCATGGCACTGTCATAGCGTTCGGCTTCGCGGTTTTCGGCACCAAAATATTTGACAGTTTCAAAGTTCAGCAGGCTGTCGATTGCTTTTTGATTGGCGTCGGTGTCTTGGTCATTCATCTGTTTACGGATTTTGACCCGCCATTCGGTCACGGCAAAAGTGAACCAAATATATAGACCAATCGTCACAACAACGATCACCAAGTACCAGACATCGAATACAAAATAGAGAATGACGCAGATAAAGAGCAATTCCAACAGTAACGGCCCGATCGAGAACAACAAAAACCGCAGTAGAAAATCAACGCCTTTAACACCGCGTTCTATCACCCGGCTCAGCGCACCTGTTTTGCGCGTGATGTGATAGCGCATGGACATTTTGTGAATGTGTAAAAACGTTCTTAACGCCAACGCGCGCAACGCACGTTGGCCAACGCGTGCAAAAATTACATCGCGAAGCTGCTGAAACCCAACATTCATCGCCCGCGCAACGCCGTATGCAATGGTCAAACCCACAGCCCCAGCGCCAAGCATCCATGCAGGTTGCGTAGCCCCATCTGCGGCCAAACCATCAACCGCGGCCTTGTAGAAAAACGGAGTAATCGCCGAAATAATCTTGGCTAAGATCAACATTGCCATCGCAACAACAACACGCACCTTCACCCAAGGGGCCTCATCCGGCCACAAATAAGGTGCAACCTTTTCGACGGTTTTCCACCCACTGGGGGTCGGAGCCCCATCTAGATTTGCATCTGTGTGCTGTAGTCGGCGCATGAAGATTCTCCGTCCGAAATAAGGCGCTGGCTGGCGAACCTAGCGCTTCTTATGGATAAGCACCAGTGCACCTACGCACAGAAACTCACGGGTTTGTGTATTATTCCTGAGGGATTGTGAAAACCTGCCCAGGATAGATCAGATCTGGGTCGCGAATACGATCTCGGTTGGCCTCATAAAGACGGACAAACAATGTACCTTCGCCATAGTTTTCACGCGCAATGCCCCAAAGGGTAAATCCAGGTTGCACCGTCACAACAGACACATCTGTACCTGTTGGCGCATTGGAACGCGCGGCCGCCAACACTTCAGGTTCTTCGCGCTGAAAAGGTGTTTCAATACGCGATACGACTGTCCCATCCGTATTCACTTCGTCAATACGCAGGGTATAGGTCCCGGTATCTATCCCCTCAAGCGGTGTGTTCCAATTGCCATCAGCAGAAATTTCAACGGTACTCAACGGTGCGTTATCAAGATAAATCCGTACGAACCCTGCCTCATTGCTACGTCCTGACAAAGAAACATCGCCAGCGTCAGTATAGGAAATCGTGTCGATGGTGATCGTTTCCAGCACAGCCGGCGCTTGGACAACCTCAACTCCATCGTTGCTGATTGATAGGATCGCTGGGGCCTCTGTCGTTTGTTCGGGTTCGAGCTCAGCCAAGTTCGAAGCAAGCGTCGCCTCGTTGTCTTGCGTGCCCTCATCAACTGCCAAGTTCGTGCCCTCAATCACCTCGGGAGTAGATACAGCAACCGGTTCAGCGGGAGCCTCCGCCTGAGCGGTTTCCACAATAAGAGTTTCAACTGCTGGAGTTGCGTCGCTATCAAGCGTTTCTTGAACCTCCACCAATTCACCGATGACACTGTCTTCGGACACATCAACTTCGGAAACTTGCGTTTCCAGTGCTTCGAGCTGCGTTGGTTCTGGCTGCACATTTGGAAGGATCACACGTAATTCGTCAGAGTCCACTGCTCCCGCTTCTGAATTAGCTCTGAGGTTAACAGTACGCGCAGTGTCGCTGGACCCTAATGAGGCAATCGCAACAAATTCGCCTGCCGCATTGGCCTGCGCAGTCGCGACGGTTTCCCCATCCACAATGATTTCTACATCAGCGCCAGCGTCGGCCTGCCCTGCAATAACAGTCGCGCCTTCGCTGTCGACACGCATGACATCAAAACTAGGAGCCTGCGTAGCATTCTCAATTACTAGAGGCGCAGGTTCCTCCTGTTCAGCTTCTTCGTCCACGACTTGTGCCTGCTCCAACGTCGGCTCGTCAGCGCTTTGCACGTCTGTAGCCTGTTGTCCGGCTTCAGGAACATCCCTAACTTCAGGAGGGGTGAGCGCCTGAAATCCAATATACCCAACGACAGCGACCACAACGGCTCCGCCAGCGGCCAGCGCCCCGCCGCCCACAGAACTCAGCAATCCTTTTGCGATCATTTTCATCCCTTCCCCAAACAGCACAGGCACCGCGAGTGAACAGGTGCTTGTCTGATCCTAACAAGGCAGATAACACAGTTCAAAACAACCCTTTGTCAAAGGAACTTGAACCATGGCGCATTTTTCTGTCTGTGTTTATTGTGGCTCCCGCTTTGGTGCGGACCCAGCGTACCGCGATGCAGCCGAGGAAATGGGGCGCGCTTTAGCTGCGCAAAATTGGCGATTGGTTTATGGTGCCGGGGACGTTGGGCTGATGGGCGCAGTTGCAACGGCCACGCAGCAATCTGGCGGCGAAACCTTCGGCGTTATCCCTATTCATCTGATGAAACGCGAAGTTGGTAAACGCGATTTATCAAGCTTCATCGTGACCGAGAACATGCATGAGCGCAAAAAGGTCATGTATATGAACTCTGATGCGATCGTGGTTCTACCCGGCGGTGCAGGATCAATGGATGAATTTTTTGAGGTTCTGACCTGGCGCCAGTTGGGGTTGCATGAAAAACCAATCATTCTGTTGAATACAAACGGATATTGGACCCCATTAGTGGATCTCATGAAACATATCGTCGATCAGGAATTTGCAGACGCAAATGTGTTGGACTTTGTCGAATTGATCGACACTGTGCCCGAGGCTATTCAAAGACTGAAACAGTCAGACGTTTAAATCGCGCAGCGGTATTTCGGACAAAACACCTTCGCTGCTGCGCATCGCTTTTATAGGATGCGCCAATGGCACAGGCCCGTCCCCTTCGAGATGCTGAAGTTCCAGAATGGTATAGGGCCGTGCCCAAAGCCATTCGCGGTTTTCGACTGCATATAGATCGGGATTAGGCGGCTTTTCATCCGTCCATGCATAGAAATACAGTGTAAATCCATATTCACTTACTGGTTGCACCGACATCAGAGTTAACCCCTGCTGGTCAGCCCAAGCCCGCGCGGCCTGAATATCGCGTATCCTTAAAGTAAGATGCGCCAAGGTCGCCTGTCCGCCAATTGGGTGACCAGCCCCGGGTGCAATTTCCCTGCCTTCAAACCCCTGCTGAAGCAGTTCGATTGTATTCCCAGAAGGATCTGTAAGATGCGCCATATACCCGATATCGCGAAACTGACGTGGCTGTGACACTGGCACGTTGTGTTGCTGCAAATACGTCACTGCATGATCAAGATCACGTAGAGTGATGCCTATTTTCCAATAGAAACTGTCGGAATCTGCACCAGAATTGTCCCCCGGCTGAAAAGCCAGATGCCCCTGATCAGGGGAGAACCCCAATCCATGCATTTGGGGCTTCATGCCAAAAATAGACAAATAGAATGCGGTATTCACATCTGAATTGGGCACTATAAGTTCGATTTGTGCAATTTTCATGATCGCAACCTTTCCCGTCGAATACTGTCAATTGAGTATAACGACAGTGCAATCCAGATCAATCCAAACGATATCGCATGAATGCCTGTAAACGCTTCAGAGAACACCAATACAGCGACTAGAAACTGTAGAGTTGGATTCAAATACATCACAACCCCGACGGTCGAGAGCGGCACTCTTTTGGCTCCGTAGGAAAATAAAACCAAAGGCACCGCCGTGACAGGCCCCGCCGCAAGCAGCAATAATGTGTCGCGCCAGCTTTCCCCAAAGATTGCGCCGGTTGTCCCGGTTAATCCCTCCCAGTTTTGGAAATGGACACCCCACAGCCAGATTAAAGCAAAGGGTAACAGTAACAATGATTCAGTCGTGACGGTCAAAACCGGGCCCGCGGCGATTTGTTTTTTTACCAAACCATAAAGGCCAAACGTGCCAGCCAATATCAACGCGATCCACGGCGCCACCCCAAGCCCGATGGTTAGCGCAACAACGCCAAGCGTTGCGAGACCAACCGCCACTGCCTGTGGTCTGTATATCTTTTCCCCGAAAATGGTCGCACCAAAGGCAACGGCGACCAATGGAAAGACAAAGTAGCCAAGGCTCGCCTCAACTGCGTGACCGAATTGAATTGAATAGATAAAAAGTCCCCAATTCACGGCAATCATCACAGCAGCGATTAATATCATCCACACCGCACGTGCGCCTGAGAATACCTGACGAAGGGAAAACAATCGCCCCTGCACAGCCAGAACAATTCCAAAGAAGAGAAACGCCCACAAAATGCGATGCGACAGCATTTCAAGCGGCGGCACATGGCTCAGAACTTTGTACAAAATTGGTGCAAAGCCCCAAATCGTACAACACGCAATGAGGGCGAAAATACCTTTTTGAAATTCAGACATCAGCCTGCCTTTGAACAAAGAGAACGGCGTACCGTTTCACAAGCTCTCGCTACTGTCCAGAGAGGTCGCCCTAAAAAAGAAAGCCCACCTTTTTCAAGGCGGGCTCTCAAATCTCATCAAGATCAGCGTATTAGCTGTTTGACAGACGCTCTGCTACGTTTTCCCAGTTCACGAGGTTGTCCAGGAAGTTAGAGATGTAAACAGGACGCTTGTTGCGGAAATCGATGTAGTAAGAGTGTTCCCAAACGTCACAGCCCAGCAAAGTTGTCTGACCAAAGCAAAGCGGGTTCACACCGTTTTCTGTTTTGGTTACTTTTAGGCCGCCATCAGCGTCTTTGACCAACCAGCACCAGCCAGAACCGAATTGACCAGCACCCGCAGCACCAAATTCAGTTTTGAACGCATCAACGGAACCAAAGCTATCAACAATCGCTGCTTCGAGCTCAGAAGGCATTGCACGACCTGTTGGGCCCATCATTTCCCAGAACTGGTTGTGATTCCAAAGCTGTGAAATGTTGTTGAAGATACCATTTTGCGCAACTGAGGTCGCGTTATAGGTGCCAACAATGATTTCTTCCAATGTTTTGCCGTCCCATTCGGTGCCTGCAATTGCAGCATTACCGTTGGTTACATAAGCATTGTGGTGAAGATCGTGGTGGAATTCGAGCGTTTCCTTGGACATGCCACCATCGGCAAGTGCGTCATGTGCATAAGGCAGTGCGGGAAGTTCAAAAGCCATATCGGGCCCCCATAGTTCGTGCGTTTCAGTCCCCCGCTTAATGGCGGTCCAAGGGACTATTGGTCAAGCAAAAAGACGTCCTGACATACTGAAGACATACCTAGTTCGCGATAGTACAGCTGCCGTTTCCGCGCTCATGCTGCCCAGTTTCGCGCAAGCGTGCAGTCACCCTCAGTGTCATCGCATCGGTGTCTAGAAAGCCCGTATAGCGTAAATCATAAGTACGGCCAGAGCGCCCGCGCAGATCCTCGACATCCCAAGTCAAAGTGACGTCACCACCGCGATTGGACCGCACATTGGGCTCGATCGGTTCGCCATATCTATGGTCAATGACACCATCATAGACGAAACTTTCACCGTTTTCCCCGTCCAGCCCAACAATAACACGTTCGGTCACCCATCCGTTTGAAAACCGGCCTTCGATTGTGCAGTCATATACCAATGCAGACGCTTCAGTCGCAGCACACACAAACCCAACCAGCGCGAGAATTTTCTTCATTATACCAAACCTTCAGAAACTATCTCAGGTTGTTTATCCAATCTTATGCATCATTACAATGCGCATACAAAAAGGGCAGAGAAATTCTCTGCCCTTTTCCACAATTAGATCTGTTCTTTATAAATAGCCGACTTCGGAGCCTTTGATTGCGCTTGTTTTCAATAGGTTGAAAACATAGTCAGCAACGGACCTGAACGCGACGATAGTGAACTCGTCTTCGCCAGACATCCAGAACGCCGCTGCAACCTGTGCGAGGCGCGTGCGACGGATTTGGCCCGGTTGGAACGATGCAACGGATAGATCAACCGGCGCGATCTTTGCGATCACTTCGCGTGCGTTTTCGCCTTTAACACGGATCACAACCCGCGCGTCAGACACATTCGCCGCCAAAGCATGTGTGCCTTTCAACGCTTCGGCCAAATCCATTGCCGCAGACGCGGAGTCAGAATAAGGCACCAGAACCAAAAGCTCATCCGGTGACATCCATGCGACGCCTTTGCCATCAGCAACAGTGACTTCGCGCTGGCCAGGGATGTCCTGACCGCAGACATCTTTTACAGCCTTTTGAAACGTTGCATCTGCAAAATCGCCGCGTAGGGTGATCATGCCTTGCAAGCCCATTTCTTCGACCAAAGCAAAGCCTTGGTAAGACGCGTGATTGAGTGCGCTCACTGCATTAGACATCTTGCTTCTCCCCATTCTTATCAAAGAAGACCTGATCAACGATTTTGGCTTTCACCATTGTTCCGTCAACTTTGCCAAATTCGATCACTTCGCCCATGCGGTCTGGACCATTGTGAATGATCCCCATCGCGATACCACGCCCCAAAGTCGGAGAATGATAGGTTGATGTGACCCGGCCTTCCATGTTGCGTTGGCCGTTATCGTTGTCGCCCTCTTTGATTGCATATGCGCCATCAGGCAGCACAGAACCATCCAGAGTTTCAAGACCAACCAATTTCCAGCGGTCAGGATTGGTCATGAATGTCCGTTCCTGTGCACGCTTCCCAAGGAAGTCTTCTTTCTTTTTGGAAATAGCCCAGTTCAGACCCAAATCCTGCGGAATGATTGTGCCATCGGTTTCGTCACCAATCATGATAAAGCCTTTTTCAGCCCGCATGATGTGAAGACATTCCGTTCCGTAAGGTTGCACACCGAATTCTTCGCCAGCTTCCATCAATGCATCCCAGAAGGCACGGCCTTGCGATGCAGGAACAGCAATCTCGTAAGACAGCTCACCAGAGAATGAAATTCGGAAGACACGGGTATCAAAACCACCGATCTGCCCCTCAGCCCATTCCATAAACGGAAGAGACCCTTTGGTCACATCCATGCCACCGAGTTTTTCCAGCACTTTGCGCGCATTTGGACCAACAACGGCAACCTGTGCGTATTGTTCCGTCACGTTCGCAACATAAACGTCCCAGTCCCACCATTCGGTTTGCAGCCATTCTTCCATCCAGCCGTGGATACGATCAGCGCCACCAGATGTCGTGTGACACAGCCATGTGTCCTCATCCATCCGCGCAACAACACCATCGTCAGACAGGAAACCGTTTTCATTACACATCAGGCCATAGCGGCATTTGCCAACCTTCAGCGTGGACATCATGTTGGTGTACATCATGTCCATGAATTTACCGGCATCCGGGCCTTTGACGATGATCTTGCCCAAAGTGGACGCATCCAAAAGGCCGAGCTTACGACGGGTGTTTTTGACTTCGCGCTTTACCGCCTCTTCAACGGTTTCGCCATCTTGAAGGTATGCGTAAGGACGACGCCAGTGACCAACAGGTTCAAAATGCGCGCCGTTGTTTTCGATCCAGTCGTGCATCGGTGTTTTGCGCAGCGGTTGGAAGATTTCGCCGCGCGCTTCGCCTGCGATAGACGCCATAGAGATCGGCGTATAAGGCGGACGAAACGTGGTTGTCCCAACCTGTGGAATTTCCGCATTCAGACTGTCAGCCAAGATTGCCAAACCGTTGATGTTAGACAATTTACCTTGGTCAGTTGCCATACCGAGTGTTGTATAACGCTTGGTGTGCTCAACGCTTTCGTAACCTTCGCGCGCTGCAAGCTGCACGTCGGAAACTTTGACGTCATTCTGATAATCAAGCCACATTTTCATGCGCAGATCAGGGCCTGCGTTTTGCGGCATGATCCAGACGGGTGCCATTGCATTTTCTGCAACAACATCCGCTTTTGGCGCGGCTTTACGCGATGCTTTGTGCCCCGCAGCTTTCGCCGCGGCTTTACCAGCCGCATCGCCGCTTGCCAGTGCTTCGGTTGTTCCCATGTCGCCGTTGGCAATGCCAGCTGTCAGAACAAAGGCTTCGCCGTTGGCGCCAGTGGGGGCGCGGTTTGCATCAGGGCGGAAATGAGCCTGGGTTTCATCCCAGATCAATTTGCCACCACAATGAGACCACAGGTGTACAACAGGTGACCAACCACCCGCCATTGCAACCGCGTCGCATTTCACTTCTTCCAATGCGCCGCCTTCGCCGTTTTGCAAGCAGATGCCAACACCGGTCACGCGTTTTCCGCCTTTAACCTTGCCGATCGCTTTGCCTGCTTCAACACGAATACCCAAATCACGGGCTTTGTTTGGCAGTTCGCCTTCGACTTCGGAACGCGCGTCAACAACCATCGGCACCTGAAGGCCAGCCTCAACCAATGCAATTGCTGTGCGGTAGCCATCGTCGTTATTGGTCACAACAACGGTTTTCTCGCCAATGGACACTCCATAGTTCACGACATAATCGCGCACAGCAGAGGCAAGCATAACACCCGGAATGTCATTGCCAGCAAAAGACAGTGGGCGTTCAATTGCGCCGGTCGCTGTCACGATTTGCTTGGCACGAATGCGCCATAGACGGTGACGTGGGCGACCATCGCCCGGTGTGTGATCCGCAACACGTTCATAACCTGTGATGTAGCCGTGGTCATAAACACCAGCCCCCATCATACGCGTGCGCAGTGTTACGTTTTCCATTGCCTCAAGCGCTGCAACGGTTTCGTCGATCCACTGATCCGCCGGTTTGCCATCAATGACAGCGCCATCAACAGGGGCACGACCGCCCCAGTCAGTGGTTTGTTCCATCAACATAACTTGGGCACCTGAATCAGCCGCTGCTTTGGCCGCTTGCAGACCCGCGATACCGCCGCCAACGACAACAACGTCTTCGAACGCATAGAAGTGTTCATAACGATCCACATCCATTTCTTTTGGCGCTTTACCAAGGCCAGCAGATTGACGGATGATCGGTTCAAATACGTGCTTCCACGCGGCCCGCGGCGCCATAAAGGTTTTATAGTAAAACCCAGCAGGCAAAAAGCGTGCAACATAGTTGTTTGCAACACCGACATCGAACTCAAGGCTTGGCCAGTGGTTCTGTGATGTACAGGTTAAACCATCGAACAATTCAGTGGTTGTGGTGCGTTGGTTTGGCTCAAACCGTGCGCCTTCGCCCATGTTGACCAATGCGTTTGGCTCTTCGCCACCCGATGCAACGATCCCACGAGGACGGTGGTATTTGAACGAGCGCCCAACCAACATCTGATCGTTCGCAAGCAAAGCAGAGGCAAGCGTATCGCCTTCATAGCCCTGCATCTTTTTGCCGTTAAAGGTGAAGTTTTTCACCGCAGAGCGGTTCACCAAACGGCCGGTATTTGACAGACGTGTGCTCATTTGTGGGCTCCATATCCGGGCCAATCAGGGCGTTTCTTTTTAATCGCTTTGATCAGATCTGCGGGCGGCTCATATGTTTGGGCAGAATAGGTGCCAAACACTTCCAATGTCATGGTGCAGCGCGCAGCATGGAACCACTTGCCGCAGCCATTAGCATGACGCCAGCGTTCAAAGTTCACACCCTTGGGGTTTTCACGCATGAACATATAGGTTTCAAAATCATCATCAGATGAGCCGGGCCCAAAGCGTGTCAAATGCGCTTCGCCGCCAGCGGCCAATTCGGTTTCTTCTGCGGCAACACCGCAGTAAGGACATTCGAGGATTAGCATTTTCTAATCTCCTTAGTGCGCGACGCCGGCCGCGACGGATTCGTCGATGAAGCGGCCTTCGATGAAACGGTTCATGCCAAATTCAGCAGACAATGGGCCCGGTTCGCCTTTGGCGACCAATTCAGCCATCGCCCACCCAGACCCCGGAATGGCCTTAAAGCCGCCGGTGCCCCAACCTGCGTTGATGAACATGTTCTGCACGGGTGTTTTGGTGATGATCGGGGAACGGTCCCCAGTCACATCCACGATCCCACCCCATTGGCGCAGCATCTTCAAGCGGCTGACCATCGGGAAGGTTTCGACCAAAGCGCGCACGGTTTCTTCGATATGGTGGAACGATCCGCGTTGCGTGTAGTTGTTGAACGCGTCGGTCCCGCCCCCAATCACCATTTCGCCTTTGTCAGATTGTGACATATAGCCGTGAACGGTGTTGGCCATCACAACCACATCCATACATGGTTTAATCGGCTCAGATACCAGCGCTTGCAAGGCAACAGATTCCATTGGCAGACGGAACCCAGCCATTTGCGCCAGATCAGAAGAATGCCCAGCAACGACAACCGCAAGCTTGTTACAGTCGATTGCACCCTTTGAGGTATCAACACCAACAACTTTGCCACCCTCAGAACGAACGCCAGTGACTTCGCATTTTTGGATGATGTCCATGCCCATGTCAGAACATGCACGCGCATAGCCCCAAGCCACAGCATCGTGACGGGCTGTACCGCCACGCGGCTGCCAAAGTGCGCCAAGAACAGGATAGCGTGGGCCATCAATATTCATGATCGGGCAGAGTTCTTTGACGCGCTGCGGCGAAATAAACTCGGTTGAAACACCCTGATAGGCATTCGCGTGCGCTGTACGCTGATAACCGCGAATTTCAGACTCTGTCTGTGCCAGCATCATCACACCACGTGGGCTGAACATCACATTGTAGTTCAGGTCCTGAGACATGGTTTCGTAAAGGCTGCGCGCCTTTTCGTAAATCGCTGCGGACGGATCCTGCAGATAGTTTGACCGGATGATGGTTGTGTTACGGCCGGTGTTCCCGCCGCCAAGCCAACCCTTTTCGATGATCGCCACATTGGTGATCCCGAAATTTTTACCCAGATAGAACGCTGTCGCGAGCCCATGGCCCCCAGCCCCTACGATGATAACATCGTATTTCTTCTTAGGTTCAGGTGCGGCCCAAGCCCGCTCCCATCCTTGGTGATACCGCGCGGCTTCGCGCGCAATTGCAAAAGCTGAATAACGTCTCATGGTATTTGATTCCAAATCTACCTGGATCTGATGACGATATATGCACTGATAACGCACAACGCCCCGCAACTCTGTGCGGCAGATTAAACAGAATATGCGACATCCCTAAGGGTGTTGCACGACCAATTTGGATTAGGTGTTGAGATCGGCAGAGTTTCGCAACCGACGTGCGATATACTTACGGGCAGAACGATAATGACTGGCCCCCGCTGCTTCGGCCCATCGCCCAACGGTCCAATTATTCTTGGCGCCTTTCATTGGCCCATCATACAGATTGGTTTCGCTCATACTTGAGATCAAGCGGACCAGTTTTTCATGATTGCTCTCAAGCATGGCACAGGCTTCGCTCCAGCCTAGCCCTGCTTGTTTCTCTCGAAGATCTGCGTTGTAACGCTTCAGCTCATTCCATTTATAGCCTTGCGCGGGAAAATACACGTCCCGGCCTAACCGACCATCGTGGAACCATCCTAAAAACAAACTAACCCAATGCGCGCGATGCCCAATGATATCCTTGATCGACAAATCATCTACGTCCGTATTTGTGGTAATCACACCGACCAAATCATCAATCAACGTGCGCAGCCGCCGATACTCATCGAGCGTTACGGTCATCAGTTCATCTTTAGAAGTTGCTGGCATTAGCCCCCCTTCCGTCGCACATAACATATTCACAAAACAGAATTATGACAAACAGGCCTCTTGCGCCTTGTCTTAAATCAAAATTTGCGTGTGTTGCGTCGCTTCGTCTCTTTTTCTTTTCTCACGTCGTCTATAAATAAACACAAAGAAAAAACTGGGGAACGTGATGCTGTTCTGGATTACGTCTGCCGCATTGGCAGTCTTTGTTACAATGCTCTTGTCGGTAGCACTTGTAAAGGCACGAAATGAAACGAAAAAACCCCAAAACACTGAGTTGGACTTCTACCGCATCCAATATAAAGATTTGGAACGCGACATCGCGCGCGGTGTGATTGATGCATCAGAAGGCGAACGGGCCAAGCTCGAAATTTCACGCCGTATTTTAGATGCGGATAAAAATGCGCATGCCGCAAGCGTGGACGGAGGGCAAAAAGGAATTTCTCTTCTTCCTGTGGCACTGATGATTGGCTTTCTTATCTTCGGAACAGGCGGGCTGTATTTCAAACTAGGAACCCCCGGCGCTCACGATCAACCTATTTCATCGAGGCTTGCGGCAGCTCAGGAAGCGATGCGGAACAGGCCAGGTCAAGCCGAGGCCGA
Source organism: Cochlodiniinecator piscidefendens (assembly GCF_011326755.1). Taxonomy (GTDB): domain Bacteria; phylum Pseudomonadota; class Alphaproteobacteria; order Rhodobacterales; family Rhodobacteraceae; genus Cochlodiniinecator; species Cochlodiniinecator piscidefendens. Next base: position 755,596 of record NZ_JAAOIE010000001.1, read on the forward strand.
AGCGGATGTTCCTGCTCAAAACATTCAACGCGATCGATCTTATATCGAACTCATTGATCAACTTCGCAACGCGTTGGCCGAGCGCCCCGACGACCTTCAGGGGCATCTATTATTGGTCGGGAACGAAGCACAACTCGGGAACTTCATCGGCGCTTATACCGCACAACAACAAGTGATCCACATCAAAGGCACATCAGCAACTTCGGATGATTATGCCGACCTCGCAGATTTAATGATCCTCGCGGCAGGTGGTTACATTTCCCCAGAGGCCGAACGCGCCTTAGTGCGGTCTTTGCAGTTGAATGAACGTAATGGAACTGCGCGTTACTTTTCTGGACTACTGTTTGCACAAACCGGCCGCCCAGATCGCGCATTTGAAGTGTGGCGTGGCCAGTTGGCAGAAGGGCCAGAAACCGCCCCTTGGATTCCGGCCATTCGCGCCCAGATCGACCAAGCCGCATATTTTGCGGGGGTTCAATACGAACAACCCGCGCCTATCTTTGTTGAAACAGGTCCAGACGCAGCTGCAATCGCAGCCGCAGAAAACCTCAGCCCCCAAGAACGTGCAGAAATGATCCGCGGCATGGTTGAAGGCTTGTCGGCGCGGCTCGCTCAAGAAGGCGGTCCTGTCGAAGATTGGGCGCGTCTGGTTGTTTCGCTGACTGCATTGAACGAGACTGAACGCGCTCGCGCGATTTTGGCTGAAGCACAAAGAGATTTTGCATCAGATCCAACCGCACTTGAACATCTAAACACCGCCGCAACCCAAGCAGGACTCACCCAATGATTTATGAAACCATTGAAGAATTTGCCGCGGAGATGAAACCAATGTCCGCGTTGGCAGGGTTAGATTTAGGGACAAAAACAATCGGCGTCGCCGTTTCCGATACTCTACGCAGTATCGCAACCCCCATTGAGACGATAAAACGTAAAAAATTCACGCTGGATGCCGCCCGTCTGCAAGAAATCATCGCTGAACGCAATCTTGGCGGTATTATCCTTGGACTGCCGCGTAACATGGATGGTTCGGAAGGCGCACGCTGCCAATCCACCCGCGCCTTTGCACGCAATTTAGCCCGGCTCACAGATTTGCCTATCGGGTTTTGGGACGAGAGATTATCGACCGTTGCGGCCGAACGTGCGCTATTAGAGGCGGATACCTCACGAAAACGTCGCGCAGAGGTCATTGATCATGTCGCAGCCGGTTATATCTTACAAGGTGTGCTAGATCGGCTACGCCACCTTGGTTAGGACCAAAAAGATGACTGACGACGTTTGGAAACGTGACGAGATTCAATCCCCCTGCATCAACATCTGTGTTGTGCATCCCGCTGCACGTATCTGTACGGGATGTTACCGCAGTATGGATGAAATTCGCGATTGGTCCAAAATGAGTGACGAAGAACGTCTTGATATTATGAACGCATTGCCTGAACGCGCATCGACTTTGGTCAAACGACGCGGTGGGCGCGCAGCCCGGCTAAAGCGTTAATCCCTGATCCACCGCGCGACACCTTCATCAAATTCAGGCCGAAAATAGGCGATCATACGCCCTTCCTCCGGGGCAATCGCCCCAGCGCCCCAAGGGGCAACACCATGCAGGGTGTGTCGGTGCATCACATATGCCTCCCCCGGCTTTGCGGTCACGACAACCCGGGGACAGGTTTCAAACACCTCACGACGGGCCGCTTGGTAGGTTTCGGTTAAATCGACATTGTCCCATGTTTCGGGTGCATGGGGGGCCAATGCCGTAACAAACGCGCGTTGCATAATGTGATGACTGCCTTCCCACACCACCATTGGGCTCGCGTGTTCATTGCAATCATTCAACGGTAACCCCAGCACAAAGGCGTGCGGTTCTTTGATCATACGCTGGCGTTTCTCCCCCACAGGCAAAATACCATCTACATGGGCGGCATCCCGATTAAGACGGTAGCGAAAGCCCACCTCATTTTCGACGCTGCGCGGTCGAGGGTATCCCGGATAAATAATCGACACCTGCGCCTTATGAAGCCGTGGGATATCTCCGATTTCAGACTGCAGAAAATCCATTACGCCGCCACAAAGGGGATCTGAACCATCAATGGCGCCCACCGGATCATTGTCCAAAGCATCCACTCCGATGAACCACGTCCCTTCACAATCCAGCCATTCCTGAATGACCTCAGGTTTATGCCGCGATTCTAACGCCGCAGGCTTAGCCGCAGTCACCCACTCAGCAATCTTGGCGTCATAAGAAAAGTGCTGCCAACCTTTGTCGTGATACATACTCAATAGCCTAATGCCTTTCGCAACATATTAAGCGCCACCAGCGTAAGAAACACTGCAAACACCCGTTTTAACGGTTTCGGGTCCATCGCATGGGCGAGCTTCACCCCGTAAGGCGCTGTTATCAAAGTCATTGCAATAATCAACACAAAGGCCGGAATGTTCACAGCACCAACGGTAAAGGGCGGAACGACTTCTGGAGACGCAAAGAAAAACCCAATGACAGATGGTACAGCAATCACCACTCCAAATCCCGCCGCCGTCGCAACAGCACGATGAATTGGTTGGTTATAAAGAGTCATCAAAGGCACACCAAACGACCCACCGCCAATGCCCATCAACACAGACATAAACCCGACCAACGGCGATAGAACAGCACGCGCGCCCTTAACAGGCATATCAGAGCCAACCCGCCAATGATCACGCCCAAACCCAAGATAAAGGCCAATCACGATCCCAAAGCCACCGAAAATCCCCTGCAATACAACAGAACGCAGAGACGAAGCCACCAAAACACCCGCAACAGCACCAATGGCAATGCCCGGTGCCCAGGTCTTTAGGATACTCCAATCCACGGCACCCTTTTTATTGTGGCTGTGCACGGACCTTAATGATGTGACAATGATTGTCGCAAGAGAGGTCGCCAAACAAATTTGCATCAAACCCGGGCTGTCATACCCAAGCGTAGAAAAGGCGTAAAAGAAGGCCGGAACCAAAACGATCCCACCGCCGACACCCAAAAGCCCCGCAATGACGCCAGCAAATGCCCCAATGCATAGCAATAAACCCGTCATCGGTAACAGAATGGACATCTCGGGCATGGGTGTTCCTTTCGTTCACCCCATAGCAATAGCCAGTCTGCTGATTAGGACAAGTTGAGATTTGGAATACGCATTAAATTGTCTAAACTGCCGCAGCCCTTGGCAAGCATTCTAGTGCAGCCTGAACGGTTTCCACCCCTGCCCCATCACGGTGGGCATTTTCCGACAGATACCGCCGCCATTGCCGCGCACCCGGACGCCCGGCGAACAATCCCAACATGTGTTTTGTGATTTGGTGTAATTTCCCACCTTCATTCAGATGCGCATCAATATACGGATACATTGCAACTACAACGTCATGCACTTCGGCATAATGATCGGTGCCATAAATAAGTCTGTCAGCGTTCTGCAAAATATCAGCCGGTGCATGATAGGCTGTGCGCCCAATCATCACCCCATCCATTCCTTGATCCAAAAACACTTGCGCCTGTTCCAATGAGGAAATACCGCCGTTGATCGACAAATGTAGATGCGGAAACTGTTCCTTCATTTTCAACACCAGCGGATAATCCAGTGGCGGAATATCACGGTTCTCTTTTGGGCTAAGCCCCTTGAGCCATGCCTTGCGCGCGTGAATTTGAAACCGTGTTACGCCAGCATCAGACACCCGTTTAAGAAAATCAGGCAACACTTGCTCTGGATCTTGGTCATCAACACCAATGCGGCATTTTACAGTCACCTCGACGGGCGACGCATCAATCATGGCCTTCACACAATCCGCGACCAATTGTGGATTTTCCATCAAAACCGCACCAAAAAACCCAGATTGCACACGATCCGACGGACAACCGACGTTCAGATTGACTTCATCGTAGCCTTCCTCAGCACACATTACCGTCGCTTCGGCCAATTCAGCAGGATCAGATCCCCCAAGCTGTACAGCAACCGGATGTTCAGCGTTATCAAACCGCAATAGGTGCCGCGCGCGCCCTCGGACCAATGCTGGTGAGGTCACCATCTCGGAATAAAGTAGTGCCTCCCGACTAAGCAGACGATGTAGATAGCGACAATGACGGTCTGTCCAATCCATCATAGGTGCAACGGAAAGGCGTGAAGCCTTGCAAACATTTGATTTTATTAGGTTATTTGCCATACAACCACCCTCTTTACCTTACACATTGTTGCCCATTTTTGCTTGTTTTTGCCCATTTAATGCTATTTGAACAACTGGAGTTGTCCATATTAGTAAAATAAGTTGTCCAGCATGGCCCAAATCGAAAAACGCACTCGGAAAGATGGTTCTTTATCATATGTAGCCAAAATTGCCATTCGGAAAAATGGAAAATGGGCGCATCGAGAAGCTCGTTCTTTTGATAGGCTATCAGCCGCTAAGAACTGGCATGCGAAACGCATGAAAGAAATCGCAGCAGCGGGTAAAAATCTCGACACAATAAAAAGCAAAGGGAAAACCCTCTCTGCCGCTATTGACCTCTACATTACTGAAAGTGTCAAAGAAATTGGTCGCACAAAGGCCCAGGTACTACGTTCAATCAGAGATTACGACATTGCCGACCAACATTGCGCTGATATCGAAAGTCACGACATCGTTCAATTCGCACGGGAACTTGGAACAACGAGAACGCCCGCTACTGTAAGCAATTACATGTCTCACCTTGGCGCTATTTTTGCAATTGCCCGTCCAGCATGGGGCATCCCATTGGATCAACAAGCCATGAAAGATGCATTCGTGGTCTGCAACCGACTAGGAATAACCGGCAAAGCCCAAAAACGTGATCGCCGCCCTACACTTGATGAATTAAACGCACTGATGTCTTTATTTGAAGACAAGCACAACCGCCGTCCCAACTCACTGCCGATGCATCGCGTGGTCGGGTTCGCCCTGTTTTCCACGCGGCGGCAGGAAGAAATCACAAGAGTTGCCTGGGAGGGATTGGACCAGACACACAGCAGGGTGTTCATCAAAGACATGAAACACCCCGGTGACAAGGTGGGCAATGACGTGTGGTGCGATCTGCGAGCCCCCGCCATGAACATCGCGTTGGCAATGCCAAGGAACAAGCCATTGGTGTTCCCATACCACAGCGACACCATCAGCGCCGCATTCACGCGGGCATGCAAAGTTCTGGAAATTGAAGACCTGCGCTTTCACGACCTTCGACATGAAGGTGTCTCGCGCCTATTTGAAATCGGAGAAACGATTCCGCAAGTAGCGGCAGTGTCCGGGCATCGCTCCTGGTCTTCGTTGCAGCGATACACCCATATCAAACAGACAGGTGACAAATATGAAGGATGGAAATGGCTGGATAAGCTAGCCCAGAAATAGCCGCATCGACTGAAAGTAGTGCCCTCGCACGATCCACAAATAAAGCCATATTTCCCATAAAAATAAGGGCCATGTGGGCCACGTTTATGCTCCAAACCGCCCTAAACATATCAATGGCTTACCAGAATTGTGGACCACGAAATCAATAGAAATTTGAACGAGTAATGCTGGACACTGATAGATTTCGACTACGATAGGTTGCGTAGAAATTGACTATTTTTTACTAGAAGGTTTCTTTGGGGTAGCATCGATTACCACGATTTCTGAAGCACGTTCTCCTGCAATAATCCGAGAATTCCTAATGCCATTAATGACATCCAACTTGTCGCCAAGCTTCCCATAAGTTATTCATCAGCTACTTTCACGACGACGATCAAAGGTACAAAAACGCGCTAGAAAGGGATCTAGGACATCTAATGATCCCGAAGTCCGTCGGCCCCGGGGAGATTAAGTCTGACAACTCTCCTGACTACACTAAACAGCTCATTCAACAGGACTATCTTGCAGACACGTCTGTCCTTGCTGTTCTCGTTGGGCCAAACACCTTGAAAAGGAAACATGTCGATTGGGAGATTTCAGCGGCACTAATGGCGAAAGTTGGTGGGCACTCAGGGTTGATTGGTGTGTTCCTCCCAGAAATGAGGACGAGCGGCAATGGCGGCTGGTTCTACAACCAAATGCCCCCTCGCCTCGCCGATAATATCAAGAGCAGTTACGCCTCGAATTGTAGCTGGGATAAATTCACCAAAAAATTTTCTTCTAAGGTGGAAAACGCCTTCAACAACAGAGTATCGCTCAAAGAAAAAATCGATAACTCACGGGTACAGATGGCGAGAAATCTTTAGTTATGCGGGACTTTCTGTTGATAAAAATTCGCGCTAACTGGTCTATCCACATATCGATAGACACGGCGCTACTCGTTGCCGCTATCCTGATTCTCACCGCGCTGGTCATTGTAAGATTACTAACAAAGGGTTTTTCTAAAAGATGTTATCGTTGACAGTATTGGTGTAGGTGTAGGCGATATTCATCTAAAACGGGCATAGTAGATCGTCAAATTGCTTATCGGATTTTGGTCAAGCTGAAGACGAGGAAAGTCGGGTTTCCAATCGACTTTGAGAAGGATGTTATTTTTGAATTTTGTGTCTCCTGGTACGCCTTCTTCAGTATTCCTCGTGAGCTAATCAAAGACATTCCAATCGCAAAACTGGATCGCGCTCATACGCGAGAACTCGAGCACATAGATTGCTTCAATCCGGATCAGGATTTGATTTGGCACTTTGAACAGATCAACCTTTGCAAGGCAGATCAATAGTGCTCGGCCGCTAGACCGAACGACGAAATCCAGTTAATAAGTCCTGACAGCAGCTTCTTTTAATACCTCTTTTACAAATTTTAGGCGGTCCGATATTGCTGAAACGCGTGTTTGAAATGATAGCAAATATGGCGAAGTTCCCTCGCGTGTTTCTGAATGCGCTGTTTGGATATGACTTCTTCATTTCCTATGCCCATGCGGATGGCACGGATTACCCCGAAAAACTGAGCCGGGATCTGATGAAACTGGGGTTTCAAACCCATCTGGACACACGTGATTATCATGTGGGTGCGGATCTTGGGAAGCTGACGGAAATCAGACTCAAGAATTCGCGCAATCTTGTGGTGGTTTGCCGACCAATGGCGTTGGAGCAATCCATTTGGGTTCGCCGGGAAATCGATGCGTTCGAACAACGCGGGCAAAGTGTCCGACTGATCAACGTCGAGAATGCCATCGCGCACTCCTGCGATGACCCGCCCCCGGACACAGTCGCCGCTTGGCTGTCCGAACCCACGACCCCCCAGGGCGACGAATGCCGTGCCGAGGTTCTGTTGCGCGTAGAAGACAATTCTGACACACCGGATCACCCGAGCCGGATCCCAGGATTTAACGTCGCCGAGCGGTTGCAGAACGCGTTTACGGATCGCCGCCAGCGCACCAGACGAATGCAGGTCCTAACCGGAATTCTAGGGTTGTTTGTGACGCTGTCAATCGGGCTTGGCGTTGTGTCCGTCTTTGCAGTGTCGGCAGCGGAACGAGCACAGCGTGAAGCGCTAACGGCACGACTACAGTTCAGCGCGGTTGAAGCAGAACGGCTGGCGACAACTCCAGATTCGGTCATGGCGCTGCGCAAGATCGTGGACGATGTCACCTTGGCGAGAAATGGTTTGGGCCATGTGCCCGCAAGCACCAGACGCGCGCTCTGGCGCCTGCTTTACACTGGTCGGGACCTGTGGACTTTTAACGCTGATACGGCTCAATTGGTACATATTGGGTGGGACCCAAAAAGAGAGCGGATCGTCACCCTTGAACGCGATGGTGGCGTCAGTGCCTACGATCTGGATGGCGAACGCACCGAATTGCTTGCCTCGTTGGCTGAGCCAAATCCACCACTGTGGTTTTCGAAGTCCGGCCAGTTCATTCAACGCGTCGAAGAAGGGACCGAGTCGGTATACAGCTTGAATGGAGAACTGTTGCTGCGATTTGAAACCGGCGATGACGACGCAGAAGGCCACGAACTACACGACATTGCGTCAACCGGATCCAGACTTCTTTGGGCCGACGACGAGGCATGTTTGCGTGTGGCGCCAATCGACCTACTGCCTGCCTCAGTAACGCCGGTTTTTTGTGCGGACCAAGAAAAAGTTGAATTTGCCAGCTTTGCGGACGGATACGGCAAGATATTCCTTGTGACAGGCAATGGCATCACACGGCTGTTGGATGCGACCACAGGCGAGGTTCTGGCGGAAAATGATCTGGGCGTGGTCTTTCACATCTGGCGTCTGCGCGATGATGCACAGGCCTTTGTCGGATTTCATCCTGAAAAGATCGTTGTGTTGAATCGCGATCTTGACGTGAACTTCAGCAGAGGTTTGGAAACAGAAAAAGACGTAGATATGGCGGGCGGCGAAGTCCTTTGGAACGAGGAGCGCATTCTTGTCATATCGAACGAAAACGAACAAATGGCGCGAGTATTCTCGCTTGCGCTGGAGCCGGAAGGCCCGCCCTTTCGCCTCCATTCGGTCACCTCGCTAGGTGTCGCGCAGAGCATTGGAGCCTTCATTTCGGCCGGATACATTGATAATACGGTACGTTTGCTCTCAGCCAGGCCGCATGGCAGTCAATCGCTTTTGCAAAACCGAAGGCTGGAGTTTTCACAAATCGCCTATTGTTCTGGGTCGGGGCATCTGGTGCTGGGGGACTTCGCCGGAAGTATCCACCTGTTCGATCCCCAATCCCCATCACAGCTTGAAAGCTTGGTTTTGCCCCCGGAGGAATGGGTAGAAGGTTTGGTATGCTTGGAAAACGATCGTTGGGTTGCGGTGGCCGATGGCCAGCTGTTTTCATCAGAAACATTTGAGGCCACTGACCTGAGAACGATTGATATTTCAGGCGAAAGTGCATCTCACTTGGCGCTCTTTGGTGATGGCGTCGCCTTGGCCTCTCTGGCCCACGTGTACATCCTCGACCAGCAGACTTTGACCACGGATGCGGTGCTTGGGTCGAAAGACGCTTTAGAGAACGCTATTCCGGACGACGAAGATGCAGTTATCACCTCAATCACCACAGGGGAGGCGAGCGGTAACCTTGTGATCGGTGTCAATTTTGGGACCGAAATTGCCAGCCTAGTGTTTGTCACAATGGAGGACCGCGAAGTTGTCCGTGCGATCGTGCAGCAAACGAACCAGATGGAGATCCCTGAGTCTCTAGCCTTTTCGCCTGACGGAAAGCAAGTGGTTGTGGCGGGCCCGATGATGAGGGTTGAGGCCTTTGACGAAGCGGGACACAGCACATGGTCGGTACGAGGGAGTGACAATCCCTTTCTGGATACGCTGGCGTACGTGGACGATGACTTCTTTCTTGGCGGGGGCTTTTTGGGCGACATCTCGCTCTGGTCACGGGATGGAACCGTCGCATATTCCGGTTTCGACGCTGACCTGACAGGCGAAAACATCAGCCTTACCGCAGGTGGTCCGCGGGAAGTTTTCGCCATCGTTTCTGATGGTACATTGAAACGTCTGAGCTTCGATGTAGACGAGCTGGAAGCGCTGGCCTTGCAGGTGCTGAGCCAGTTACCTGACCCGAACTGACGCCCTTCCCAAGCTCTGTCAATAACATCTGGACAGTGGAGCCGAGGCCCAGAGCACCAATCGTGATTGACCATGCCAGGCCATCACGAACGCAAGGTGCGTGTCAAACGACGCAGCCAACCACCCACATCCTTTGGCTCGCCTTCGAAGCCGATCAGCGTTTCAGAAAACAGGCTTCGGGTCGCATGGACACCAAGACGGCGATAGTTTTCGAACTGCACTTCGTCAAAGAATTGATCGGCGGTGGATTGGATCGGGAAATCCGGATGTACTGTCTTGTAGGCATTGATCATCTCGTCTTCGTCCCCGGTCATCGACAGTTTGATGAACAAAAGCAATCCAGTTTGGGCAGGTTGGTTATCTTCGGCGGGATAGATGATAGTGCTCAACACAGCGTGGGATGGGGACTGCCCGTTCCCCGGATCAACCCGGAGGTCATCCAGCTTCATGTCGATTTCGATCCCCAGATCGATGCGCGCATGTCGGCTGAGTGTCGCCTGTGTGCCAAAGGTATTGGGGGTATCAGCGCCCGCATCCACCGCAACAATATACCGGCACCGGCGACGCAACAGCTCGTATACACCCGAGTTTTCGATATGCCCCCCATCCGTAAGGTAGAGCCAATCGCGATCCTCGATTAAACCCTGACCGGTCATCTCGCGCAGCAAGCATCTAAATCCGGGGCGTTTGCCTGTTTTTCCACACCGCGAAACACTCAGCCAGAAACCTAGCCGCAGGTTCAAGAATGCCAATAGCGACGCGGCAGGGGCGACAGACAGAAGCGCCATATGTGGCGCAACCGCCGCCCCCGACGTCGCAATCGCCGTACCCAGATCAAGCGCTTCGTTTGCGGTCGTTAGCGTTGACGTCTTGTGATATCCTGTCGTGGGAGAGCCACAGTGCGTTTTGGAAAACAGAAAGAAATCACCTTTGCGTTCCCCCAGTTTCACGGACTTGCTGTTGGGCAGATTTACCACCGCATTGATCAAATGATGCGGGGCCTTGTGCGGTTGGTTCAGCGACATCAATGGCGCTGTTGCACTGTCCTGCTCGCCAGACTGGACAAAAGTTCGTGCCAGGCTATCGCGGTAAATGCGGTGGGGGCCGGTCAGGTTGATATCAATCGCCCACGACGTTAGCGCCAACACCAGCACAAGCCCTAAAAGAACCACATGACCGGGCACATAGCGTAATGGAGAAACAGGATACGCCGCCGTGTCTGCTGGTAGATCAGCCAGATAGTAAAGGAGCATGCCAAAGATCAGGCAAATCATCGGCACGATGATGCCGGCAATCGCCATCGCAACAATGACTGCGGCTTTTTGCATCGCGGGTCGGGCAAAGAGCTTAGCTACAATTGAAAGAGCCGGGAAAGCGGCCCCCACCCCCCCTAACATCGCCCACTTTAACGACGAATGAAGCGCCGTTGTCACGAGCGGATAGAGGCTATGGATCAAAGTGCCAAGCATGCAAACTCCAGCTGCAGCCAGAGCCAACGCCAACAACTTGTCAGCAGTGGTGGGTCTCGATTTCAACAACGTTGCATGCAGTACCAGCCCCAACGCGAAGCACGCGAAGGCGACAATCGGTAAGAACGAGAAGGCGGACGTGGCTGCATTAGGCAACCAGTACAGGATCAGTGCAATCGTTGCAATTACGACACCCGGTGCTGTCCAGTTCAACAGCATTCCAGCCAGGATTTGTCCGACAAACTTCGGTGCCCGTCCTGCTTCCCCTTGCAAAAGATACGATGCCCGGTGGCGGGCATAGGCAACTTGAGCAGTATCGGGTCCATCAGGTTGGCTCAGGGCGGCTTCGCCTGCTTGTGCCATTTGGCGACTGATGAGGGCGCCTGTGAACCCCCCCCCAGACACCGTAGACATCAGATCGAACCCTTTCAGCAGCCCTCTCTCTGCCAATTCTTGCGCAACGCCCAATGAAAATGAAGCCGAACGGATGCCGCCACCAGAAAACGCCAGGCCCGTACCTTCGGTGATTGGGCCGGTGTCGTTGCTGTCCGCCCGCCCAGTGGCAATACGAATGGCGCGGATTTCGGCAGTTTCTGCCGAGTTCAGTTCATTGGCAACCGAGGCAGACGTCTGACTGTCCTGACGCAAGCCCAGCACCATCGGTCCAGTCACATCAATCCGCTCCTTGATATCCACATCACCCTCCCAAGTGTCTTTGATTGGCCTGCCATAGGCCATCACATGAACCTGAGCAGCATAGGCCCTGAGTTTGGTTTGCAAGCCGACCAGATCGAGGCGGAATGCAATGGCCCCATCCCGTGTGGACAGCTCGCCCTGCTCTGATCTACGATGCCAATCCGCCGTGACAGGGCGCAGGTGTTGGTTCAACATCTCCACCGTCATCTCGGCAAAGACATCACAGCCGGGATTGTCCGCTATTGCCTTGCGTGCCAATCCGAATAGCTGGTACAAACTGGCCAGCGCATCTTTCTCAATCCCCTTTTGGAACGGCAAATTCTGTGTCGCGATGCGAGTGCGCACCTCGGTCAAAAACGAATGAGCCGCAGCTTGATCAGCGGTCAACTCCGTTTTCACCTGCACAGAGCGGGCGGGGGCTTCTATCGCTTGGTTGGTCATTTCACCAGAAGTCGTGTCTGACATTTGAAACCTCTTTGGAAAAAAGTCGAAGTGGTTTTGCCTTTGTGGCTGTTTTACGGTAGAAGATAAAATCAAAATTGTAAGCTCAAGTGATGCTATTTCGTCCGACTTACATGTTTCACTGGAGAACTCCAAATCCCTTGCAGAGCATCAAATCTGCAACGATTCTTAGTATTTAATCAGCAAGATTTTAAAGACATAGAGTTTATGAAAAGACTTGCAGGCCTACACGCGCGTGTAGCGTAAATAAATATGAACTGATGAAACAGATGCTTACACTGACACATGCTACCGAACGGGACATTGACCTGTTGCTAGTCGAAGAATTCGCTAGCTGACCCGCTAGGATGCTGATCTGAAGACTGCCATCACACAAAGGGAACCATCAGGCCCAGCGGCTACAAGTGCTGCGCAAATCCGCGTTCGCTGACGCCAACGACACTGCATAAACGGTTGGCCGGGAAGTGATCCCTGTGTTGTTCAATGAACCTAAATCTCATTGCTTTAGGCCCGCAAAGAACTGGGTGGCCTTTTTTAGGATTTCCCTCTCCTCCTTAAGAAGCCGAACCTCACGTCGAAGCCGGTCATTCTCTTTGGCGAGGTCCAAATCCTCCTTCGAAACCACGTCCGTGTCTCGATGTGCTGTGATCCACTTGTTCAACGTCGACATGCCAACGCCCAGATCATCAGCCACCTGTCTACGCGTCAGCCCGCTGGTCAGTGCAATACGCACCGCATCTTGGCGGAATTCGTCCGTCCGTTTCAGTCCCATAGTCGATCTCCTTTGCTGCAGTTAATGCTATCAAAGGAGCGGCATCAAACCGCGACAGGTCCAGAGTAGTTCAAGCGTAGTTGCGGCTGTTAGGTACTATTCAAACTAATTCATTTCTAGAATTTCTTGATGCATATCCCCTTCAGCAAAACGAATGTTTATTCTATCCAAGAGTTTTTAGGTCATTTCGCTCTCTTGGCAGATTTGTGCGCATCTAGAGCAACGTAGGCCCAATATACCATGCCAGATCGATCTGAATTGAACTCTTCGTTTTCAAGACCCATCGCTACAAATTCTTTGAGGCGCTCAACGGCAGTCTGCGGGAGCGGAGAGAAATGACGAATTAGGTTGGTACAGCATGACTTTACCTTGTCACTATCATCGAACAATCCCTTTTCGAAGAACTCAACAGAATATCTCATCGAGTTATTCTCATCTAGAATTTGTGCTAAGCAATAGTAGGCTTCACCACGGATATGCTCAACTTTGCTATCAAGTAGAACCTCGAATACGTCCAAAAACCTCTTTCTAGTCTTTTTCGGCATTCTGCGCATACGAATATGGGCAATCCTCCTTTGCCCCTTGTCGAGTGAAACTGCTTCAAGGAGAATCTTAGCTATTTCGGGGGAGTTGCTCCAGTCCCCGAGAGACTTGAGGGCATTGTCTATCTCTAATTCAAACCCTTGTTCATCCGCTTGTATTACGTTCTCGAATGAATGTTTGAGGGCCGGGAGTAAGACACGCTCTAGCTGTACAAATGTGCAGCAATTAAGGCTCGAAAGTACGCTAGGCAAGTCGTCGGCTTCAACTCCATAAAGCACTGGAAAAACGGGTGTTTTGGAGCCCAATGAGTACCCAAATTCAAATGGTAGCCAAAAGCTATCAATCGACTGTTTAGTCGAGACGAGAACAACCGCATCGGAATTGTCAATCGCGCTCTCAATTGATTCCTTGATGTGTGATCCGGCCAGCATGCTCGCTGTATCAATCCATACGCGTGCACCATGTTTTTCCAAGAAAGACTTAGTGGCCGTTGCTATCTCATTGTCTTGCCTTGTGTAGCTGAGAAAAATGGTCCTGTCTTGAAGGGGAGTGGGCGAATGATATATTTTCTTGCCAGACTGATCTGAAGCCTCATCCAGAAAGTATTCGCGCTTCTTTGAAATGTGAACTATGGCATCAGCCTTTTCCCGATAGGGGCGAATATTTGCAATGTAACTTTGCTCTTCTTCTAGCCAGACTGCCTTCGCTTCACTTTCTGAAAATCGCCGTTCAGTAATCGCATCTCGTTCAAAGCGCAATGTTTTTGATGCTTCTGTACTAGCTTCAAAAAAAATCGAGAAGTCGATCACATCATCACTGTCAGCGACCGCCAAGTAGTTTCCGTCGAGAATTATGAAGTCCGCAAACTGGACATTAAGTTCGTTCCCCACCGTTCCGTCATAATCATACTGCGGGACGGCTATATTTTCGCCTTCATAGACCAACCTACTTATCATTTTTTCCGCGGTTGGCGTATCCCACCCACTTAGGCAATATCCATTAGTTTTAATTGCCCTACGTACATCTCGAGGCCGAAGAAATCCATCTAGTTGAAGGTGAGAGCACGAGTATCCTTCTTCATTCAGCTTTTCTTTTAGGATCCTTGACATGGACGACTTTCCAAGGCCCGCAGCGCCGGCTAAGCCCACCGTTATACAGTTCCTTGACGAGTTTGAGTTGGGAGCTGCAGACACTAGTTTGTTTGCCAATAGGGATGCAGCTTGTTCTTGTGTCGCTGAGTTGCTTTTGTTCAAATCTGGTTTTCCGTCGATATGTATCTGCGCTATTGTCACTATGTCACGTTATGCGCTCTTAGCCAAATGGCCAAACCTGTCAGCTAATGTTTGATTTCTGGCTGCCATGCTTACTTTTTCAACCAAAGAACTGCTATTTTTATCGCCGCGGCGAATGACCTGTGTGGATAGCGCCTGCATAGCAAGACATATTTGAAGTAATTTCGCGTTGGTAAGAAGCAGACTTGTGTTCGGCCTGTTACGGGCCTCCCGCAGCCGTCCCGCGAGCCGCAGACAACGGTCTGATATGGTCACACTTGCGCATATCAAAGAACAGTCCCGCCTGAGCCTTGGTAGCTATGGCAGGCCACGAATGACGGAAGAACTTAAAGATATCGGCCTGAATGTTGGTCACCGCCGTGTGGGGCGGTTGATGCGCCAGAACGGCATATCGGTGGTCAGAACCCGCCAATACAAGGTGACAACGGACAGTGATCATAAGTTCAACATCGCACCGAACCTACTGGATCGGGACTTCACAGCTGATGCGCCGAACCAGAAATGGGCTGGCGATATCAGCTATGTCTAGACCCGTGAGGGATGGCTATATCTGGCCGTCATCCTCGACCTGCATTCAAGGCGCGTCATTGGTTGGGCCGTCAGTAACCGCATGAAGCGCGATCTGGCAATTAGGGCGCTGAAGATGGCGATTGCATTCCGGACACCGCCGCAAGACTGTATCCACCACACGGATCAGCGATTGCTGCATTCATTTCCTACGGTGAAGGCAAACGTCGTGCTCACAATCCTGAAAAGTGGGGGAAAGGAGCGCTGGAAGGCGTCGCTGCGCCGGAAGCGGCCAACAATGCTGTATCCGGTCCGTCCATGGCACCCCTCTTGACCCTTGGTATTCCCGGATCAACCATCGGCGCGATCTTGTTGGGGGTCTTTTTGATTCATGGTATTCAGATCGGACCGACGCTGTTTCTGACGGACAAAGAATTGATCTATCGTCTATTTGCCTGCGGGATGATCGGCATTGCCGCCTATGGATTGATCGGATATTTTGGCGCAACTCAGGTCGCGCGATTGATCTTGAAAATCCCGACGAACGTTCTGTATCCTCTTATCTTCCTGACGTCATTTGTTGCGGCTTATTCCGCGCGCGGCTCGATGTTTGATGTGACGGTCATGACCATCGCAGGGTTTGTCGGCTGGCTGATGCGCAAGTATGATTTCAACATTGCTGCCTTCGTGATTTCATTTGTGTTGGCGAAAGGTGCCGAAGAAACGTTCCGCCAGTCAATGTTGATGTCTGATGGTGGCGCGCTGGTCTTTGTCGAACGACCGATTGCTGCCCTTTTCCTTGCGATCGGGCTTGCGGCCATGGCGTTCCGCGTGCGGTCCATTTGGCAGGAACAGAAAATCGCCAAAGGAGGATTGGGCGATGCTTGAGTGGCCGCTGATGAAAAATAGCTATTCAAGTGTCGAGATGCGCGGGATTTGGTCCGAGTCGTCCACAGTTTCGGCGTGGATCAAGGTTGAACAGGCCTTGGCGCGTGTTCAGGCCGACGCCGGAGTGTTGCCCGACAAGGCCGCGGTTGCGATTGAGGGGTTTCGGGTCGCTGATCTGGACCAAGACCGGCTGCACAACTCCATGGAGCTGGTCGGGCGGCCCATTGTTGGGTTGGTTGACCAGATGCGCGAGCATGTCGGCGACGAACATGCACCCTATGTGCATTACAAAAGCACCACGCAGGATATTTTGGATACGGCTTTGGCCATGCAAATGAAGTTTGGGCTATCGGTTGTGATGGATGACACGCGCAAATTGATAACCGCACTGTCGGACCATATCAGCGCCCATCCGTCAACGCTAGTCCTTGGCCGAACCAATGGTCAACATGCCGTGCCGATGCTGCTGAGAACCAAACTGGAAGTGTGGCAGGCAGAATTGACGCGGCGCATGGCGGTTGCCAAAGAGGCGGGTATTCGCGGAGCGTTGGTTCAAGTGGGCGGGCCATTGGGCGATTTGTCCAACTACGAGGTCAAGTGCGATGTGGTCAAAGCGGGTATGTCAAAAGCACTTGGTCTTGGGCGTGTTGATCCGCATTGGCAAAACGCTCGTGACGGGGTGGCCGATGTTGTCGGCGCACTAGGGGCATTGTGCGCAACCCTTTGCAAGATTGCGCACAACATCAATTTGCTGTCGTCCAGCGACATTGGTGAAGTCTATGAATTGCATGAAAACGGAAAAGGTGCGTCGTCGTCCATGCACCACAAAAGGAATCAGCGGGCAAGCGAGTTTGCCGATGCTGTTGCTAGGCTCGGGCCGCAACGGTCTGAACAGATCGGCGAACTGACATTGCACCAGCACGAACGTTCGGGTGGTGTGTGGGTTGCTGAATGGTTGGTCGTGCCAGAAGTCTTTTTGCTTACATCGGGCGCTTTGGTATGGTCCAACAAGATGCTTGCTGATCTGACCATTGATACAGATCGGATGGAGCAAAATCGCAGGCCTTCCGCTTAGGGAATGCGTGCCACCGTTTCTGAACCTAGCCCGATAACGTTGGACCCCAAATTTCGCCAAAGGGATCGGCTAGTACATGGAGAAGGACGAGCAACTTGACGGTCTCCTTCCTTGAACTGTTGTTCCTCATTGTCGCTGCGTTCCTGTCATCGGTGTGGACATCGATCATCGGTGTCGGTGGCGGGCCGTTGTTGATTTCGGCCATGCTCGGCATCATTCCCGCAGCGGCCATCATTCCGGTTCACGGTCTGGTGTCGCTCGCCGGAAACGTAAGCAGAATATCGTTGTCCATGCGCGACATCGTTCGCCCTATCTTTTGGCCATTCCTTGCAGGGGCTGCAGTCGGAGCGCTGGTCGGCACACAGGTTGTCGTGCAATTTCCGCCCGAGTTTCTGCCTTTGACGCTTGGTGCATTTATTCTTGTCACCACTTGGCTTCCTCTTTCAAGATTGGGGAGCATTGTGACGCTCGGCAAGACCGTTCGATACTCAGTGCTGGGGCTGGTCCAAACCTTCTTGTCGCTGTTTGTGGGGGCGGTCGGGCCGTTGGCCTCGCCGTTTTTGCTGAAAGATGATTTGTCGAAGGATCAGTTTGTCATCACAAATGCTTCCTTTGCCGCGACATTTCATACGTTGAAGGCGCTGGTGTTCGTTGTTGCAGGGTTTTCCGCGACAACGTTCGTTGTCGAGATTGTCAGTATGATCGTTGCCGTCACGCTGGGATCCTTAGTCGGTACCAAGCTGAGGGGGGTGGTTTCGAAAACCATATTCCGAAAGATGCTGATGATAGTGCTGACAGCCTTGTCACTACGAATGATTTATTTTGGTTTGGTTTGGTTATGGTGATCACGACCTGAAGATATGGGCAATGTTGAGCTCCGTATTATCGCCTACGAATTACTCGAATAGTTGCAACAAAACGTAACCGTAGACTGGCACTTAAAGGAAAGCGCCCGTGGCAAGCTCCGCGTCCTCGTTCGCCGGATTCTTAAAAAATTCGGTTATCCACCCGATCGTGCACCGGCAGCAATCAATACCGTCCTAACAGGCCGAAACCTTGTTACGCTGGTCTTAAGCCTAAATTGCACTTCAATGGTTGTGGTCTTGTCACGCTTGCGTTCCGGCGTCTTGGGGCAGCTGGATGGAAAATAGCATGCGCTACCTTGCATGACGCAATTTACTTTAAATATCTGATACTTTACGAACATTAATTCGTTGGACTTGGCGGTATGCTATCAACGATACTTCTCAAATCGCGCAGTTTGTTACGGATTAACTTAATGCTTCAGAATATGCTCTTGGTCTCGTTTGGTACGATCCTCTCCGTCACTTCTATCGGCGGCGATGCTTGGGCTTAACTCGCTGAGAGCGACCTGTAGTGTCTCTCCAGTTTTCTTCTTCGGGTCATAAACATTGAAGGTGTAGAAGCCTCTAGGGTGGAGTAAACGCACGCTTTTGGTCGGCACGGCATGTCGCTCGCAATGCATGAACATAGGACAACTGTGTTCCTTAGCTGAATGCGCGCAAACTGTTGATTTGCGTCTATAAGGGGAATCAATGATCGAACGAGTGAGGTGCATGCATGAGCAGTGGCGACGAATACGAGCAGAGCGGAGACGACTATGGAGGGGGGACGCCCTTTGACGATTGGCTGTCTCCGGCAGACATCTTCGGAAAGGAACAGTGGGAAGAAAACCAAATTGTGGTTGATCGCGCACATGACGGGAGTGCAGAGACCAATCGCAATTTCAGGCAGATTTCATTCTACATCCCAACCGGCTTTCATTTTATGCTCGCTTACATTGAACACAAATCAGGCAAGATCGAAAAACGATACTGGGACGAATACAAAAAGCATTTCCCCAGAACGTTCAAAGGTGCACGCGCTGTTGATCTAGCGGTCAAAAAGGCAGTTGCTAGAACGATTCATAACGAGAACCATCACCATCTTCACATGCTGGCCTTGGGTCACCATCCCCGGTTGGTACCGCTTCAAAGAGCGCTCGATTTGGAAGGAGGTTCTCTGACAGACGCAGAGGAAGAGGACAGGCGACCAGCAGATGTAGTTCTCCTTCTTAAAAAATTACTACACAAGTCAGTGGGTTGGAGGTCGGAACTTCCGTCCTACCGCTCCTTTATCGAGTCCTTTCAATGGGACAAATTCACTAAAGAAGAGAAACGGTTGTTGGTAGATCTAATCGAGGATCTGCCGGAAAAACAGCAACGATTGGAACCAAATGCTTCTCCCGAATATGACGAGATCCCTTTTTAACTAGAAGAGATTATCACTGCCTGGCAAATCCTTGATCTTGTCAAGTAGGTCAGTCCCTTCCTGCATAGCAGAATCTAGCGCAGACCCCAAAGTCGACTCCGCCTTCTTCTTCGCTACCCGTCCGGCAAGTTTGCCCGTCCATGAAAAAACTTGGCTCAAGCGCCCTTTATCGATCTTGGGTGCTTCAAGCTCTTGCAAAACAGCTTTGAGGAGAACGATCAATTGCTGTTTAGCAACTTCTGAAGGGAAGACAGGCTGTGACGGATCGTCGTTCAAATTTGCCAATTGGTCTACCAATATTAGCAGCGACGACCGCACTTTCTCAATGTGATGCTGAATTTGGTCTGTGCTCACATCCACCCAAGCTACGTAACCGTTGGTTGCCTGCGCGTAGTCTCTCAGCGCGCGTAGAGCGGCTTTAAAGTAGACGGGGTCACTTAGCTGAGCACGTTCGATCTTACCGACTGTGTTGCCGCCAAAGTTCCCGATGTTGAGCGACATTGAAAGTTCCGACTGATTCAAGTTGTTCCTCTCTCGAAAGGCTATGATGGAACGGATCAGTCGGCTCGAAGCCTCTTCGTTGTTGATATAATAATCCGGATCTTTTTCGGCTTCCTCTAAAAGCTTGAGAAAATCTTGCGGTACAATAACAGCCCGTGGCGGATCGAAAGGTTCAAATTCAGACATGGTCGTTCATTCCTTCAAGAATCGTTTCGATCAAATTCCCCGCCCCTTCGTCCGATTAGCTTGTAAGCACTAACACTTACAAACCACTTTAACTGACGAATGCAAAGCCGATTTGTCAACGCCAGTTCGACCCAATCATGCAAGCTTTGGAAGGCACTGCTACGCTTCTGAGGCGGTGCATTCACTGGTATCCCAAATCTGACCAAGGTGCATGCAGTGAACCGCCCCTTGTTTGCCGGAGACCCAGAAGTAAGGATACTGGGTTATGGAAAAGAACAAATGTGGAAACAGATACTCACCTGAAGTGCGCGAGCGTGCTGTGCGGATGGTGTTTGAACATCAGGGCGAATTTGACAGCCAATCTGCTGCGATCAAATCGATTGCGCCTAAGATTGGTTGTGGGCCGGATACACTTCGGGCGTGGGTTCGGTGCACTGAGACGGATAGTGGTCGACGGGACGGCATAACGACCGCCGAACGGGACCGGATCAAGGCTTTGGAACGTGAGAACCGTCAGCTTCGGCAAGCCAACGAAATCCTGAAGAAAGCATCAGCGTATTTCGCTCAGGCGGAGCTCGACCGCCCATTTCGGAAATGATCGCCTTTATCAAAGAACATCGGAATATCTGCGGGGTCGAGTCGATTTGCCGGGTTTTGCAGATCGCCCCATCGACGTTTTATGCGCATCTGGCAGTTGAACGTGATCCCGAGCTAGCATCAGATCGCGTGAAAAGGGATGCTGAATTGCGTCCACAGATGAAGCAAGTCTGGGAAGACAAGACGCCTGCGCATCCGTACTAACAAAAAGAAACGCTTAGCACACATCCCCGTCACCCCCCCTATGGCAGCAATTATTGACAGCACCCCGATTGACCGCTTCTTGATTTTAACTAATGCCAGCGGCGGAGCTTTAACAGCGCACCGCGCATCCGAAGGTTTACGACAATGGCGCGACAAGGCGAAGCTATCACCTGAGGACATTGGGTATGATCTGCGATTGCAAGACACTCGAGGGACTGCCGCGACACGGCTACTAAACTCAGGCCTGTCTTTGGCTGAAATCGCAAACCATATGGGCTGGTCGGTACGTTACGCAGCAAACGTTATTGAGCACTACGCGCGCGTTTCACCCGACGAAACGGATGCGGTTTTAGTGAAGTTGGCGCAACATCGAAAGAGCACATTTTGAGCAAAAACTGTAAAATGAATTGTAAAACGCGCTACTCGCTTATCGCCTACAACCGCGTAACCCATTGTTTTTATTTGGAGGCGAGTACGAGAATCGAACTCGTGTACACGGATTTGCAATCCGCTGCGTCACCACTCCGCCAACTCGCCCCTATGGTGCAGTATCAGGAGACACTCCCAATCTGTTATGCTGAACAATCTCTATCCAGTAGAACTGTCCATTGTTGATGCAGCTTATTGCGTCTTTTTTACAGCTTGTCCAGCGCTGTTTTTCATAAAAGTTCACACATCGAAACACTGAAAAACAACGTCGTTCAATTGAAAAGAAAGCCAAATCCCAATGAGATATATGACGAGCACATATTTAAAATTATACCTGATATAAAAAAATGGTACCACCACCCCGGCTCGAACGGGGGACCTCCTGATCCACAATAAGCCAGTAAGCTTTTAAAATCATAAGGATAAAGGATATATTTCCCACAACAAAGCGTGAACTTTTCATAAACATGGGAAATGGCCAATTCTAAAGAATTGACCTATCTCACACCCCCTATTCTCCCCGCTCAGCCGCCGCATCTAAATCCCATGAAAACGTGACACCAACATCTTTACCGCAGCACCGACGACACCTCAGTTTCGCGATAATCTTGCTGAGGCAATAATTCTCACCATATTTGACGATCAGATCAGCGGCCCGCACTCCCTCTGACCCTTTGCCGCGCGGACAGCGCTTGCAGTGAGGGTACGCTTCGCATTTCCTGCCCTAATCACGTGGTTCTTCGAGCGTTTTGTTGAGCCAAAGGTTGAGATGGCAAGGCAGGAAAATAGTTCGAAAATCGTCGTTCCTCCGGCCGTTTCTAATGCTCAGAAAATTGAAGACACTCGCAAAAATTTGGACGAACTCAAGTATCGTCTAAAGAAAAAGAGTGGTTGATAAATCCGCCATGCCAAAACTCGAGCCTATTGCGAGCAGGGACCGTACCCAGCCCATAATTACCAATCTGATGCGAGTTTGGTTACGGTTGCCGCTCATGCACAAATTGTGCCTCGACTTCACGAAAGCGGTCATTCAAGCTATTACAAACAGGTTTTAGCCATCAACGGCAGGTTCGAGCCCAAGTTGACAATAGTCAGAAGAAATAGTCACTTACGCCAATTGATCATCCTGACGGGGGTTTTGACATGGCGGGTGTGTTCGTTTTTTTGTTGGCGATCCCAATAGTTATTTCTATCGTCGCGGCGATACTTTTTCGATGGATCGGTAAAGCTTATGGGCGGAGCGGACTGGTCGTCGTCGGTTCTGGTTGGTTAATCGCTTTAATTTATTGGCTCTTTCGGAGTGGGACGAGTTGTGTTGCAGCCGCCAGCCAAAGCGAAAATGGATGCAGTTTCTTTTCATTTCTGGATTTTTTGGCGGTGATATCTATAGGCTCTGCATGCGCGATTTCTGCTCTTCTTCTGTTGTATAGGTTTAGCAAGCTCGCAAACTCACCTGAGGCGGATAATAAATTTTGAACGGTAACAAAGTTGCACTTAGCTGCCGAAGGACATGAAAAATCGTCAAATTGACCCACTAAACTTGTCAGATGACCGGTTAGAGCCCAAACTTACCGTCAGTTGCATTACCAATTGAAAATTGGGTAATGCTATTCAGGATCTCATTTGGGGAGACCAAACTTTGAAGCTTAATATTTCTCTAGTGCTTGAAACGGATAAAGAGAAAAATGCACTGGTTGTTGTATCGGGGCTCAACAAGCTGATCTCAGCGGGTTCTCCGATTCTAGAAAAGTATAAAGACGGTGGCACTAAAGTCTTGTTGGAAAAGAGTATAACTGAAACCAACTGGTCAGATGCTTTGCTAACTTGCCTTACTTTGGCCCAATCCTTTGGGCGCTCTTGGACTGTATCAGGTCACGTTGAAGAAGAGTTAATCCTCATTGGGAATGAGTTTTCGGTCGTCGGTATCAAATGGGCGCAAATCTCATTGATCAGCTAAGAATTATTGCTAGTACACAACGGCAACTTTGTCCGCTTAGCAGACCTCCAGTCCGAAATCTCGCTGCAAGGCTCATCAATGACCGGTTTTTCGCGGCATCGCAGCGTGATCATTCGGTTTTGTTTGGATTGCGATGGGACTTTGCAAATGTCGCTATCTGCCCAAAGCCGCCTACGACCGCACCCAGCCCGAAGCAGCCGTCGCCTTTAGACACGCCGGGCGGAAAGCCGTAGTTCGCTGCAAGTGCAAAGATCTTGGCCAAAGCAATGAAAGCCGACTTCATCGTATGGCCTGAATCAGATTGCGGCCCTCCATCACATAAAATGAAACGCTTACGTTATAGTCAAACCGAAGAAAAAACGTTTGAACGCTTCTCTGTCTAGTTAGGCTTTAGACGTTTGAGAACTCTCTAGTTAATCCCAAAAAAACTAAGAACACCTTTTATCCACCCGAATTTTTCAGGGAATTTTGCGGCCAATGTTAACAATCCAGAACCGTTAAAGACCATGATATCCCAAGTGACGCCCAAACAACCCCACAATCCAGCCTTGCGAAGCTCAGTGGGTGTGATTTTTCCGATTTCGTTGACCTCTCCAATTGTGACCCTTTTTGCGGATGCTCCTTTCTCTGCAAGTTCTTCTTTGTACAAGCGCCATGAAATCATAGCGTTATCGCTCAGTTCCCGTAAAATCTCTCTGGTGGATGCGAGCAACCCCACTGCTAAAAGTTCAGATTGTGGGTTTTCCTCTAGTTCATCTACTTGCCGGTTGAATTCTACTTGAACATCCCGAGAAACCTCTTCAGATTCATTCAAAGTATTTGAAATTGACGCCAAGCTACTAATTATTTCTTGAGTAATTTCGATTTCTTCTGAGCCACTTTCGGCATCTTCAAGGTACAGTAACCATTTGGGAAAGCGCATAGTGAACGTAGATACAGCGACCGATAACTCTTTTAGTTCGGTGGCCGCACCAGAAGGAAGCTCACGATTGAATTCACTGTCGTTTGCGAGAGCTTCAAGTCTCTTGCTCGCTATTCCAACGCCAACCTCATTCATCTCCTCGTAAGCAGTACCAAGAGCCCTAGATAATAGGCCCATCGCTGAAGATAGCGGTCTGTAGTTTCCTAGACTCAATGAAGATTCAAAGCCTGTGGAAAAATCTACCAACATGTCCCAACCCATTCGAGCACGAAGCTCTTGTTGTGCGTCCGAAAGTGCCGGTTCCGACCGTACCGCTTTTATCAGCCTTTGGTTGAAAATCTCTACTTCGAGGGGCGCGGGCTGGCGTTCAGGTACTAAACCTTGGCTATCTAGCTCCGAAAGTGAGGATGTTTCTTTTTCCTGCTGAAGTTCCTCAATTTGGTAGTTTTGTGGGTTGGCGAAAAGCGCTCTAAGAAGATTGTGAGTCAGCGCATGCCCGCCTCTCCTCCCGATATATCGCCCGCGTAAAGAATGCCCCGCCAAAGACAAGTCTCCTAGTGCATCAAGCATCTTGTGCCTGACGGCTTCGTCATTATGCCGTAGTCCATTTGGCGATATTACTTCTTCTCCGTCCACTACAACTATGTTTTCAAGCGTGCCACCGAGTGCAAGGCCATTTTTCCTCATGGCGTCAAGGTCCGCTTGTCGACAGAACGTTCGACTATCGGCAAGTTCACGCACAAAATTTCCATTAGCCATGTTCAACATTTTTGACTGCTTGCCGATTGCCGCATCTTCGAACTCAATGCTGAAACCTATTTCTAGACCATCATTCGGTTCCAGTCTGGCAGAGGCAATTTCAGTCGAGACTTCAACAGCCTGTAAAACACGAATCACCCTTTTGGCGGAATTTTGTATACGGCTCCCTGCACCTAAGATTGCCCGAACGAATGGAGCAGCTGATCCCTCCATTATCGGCACTTCTGGACCAGTAATTGAAATTCTTGCGTTGTCTACATCGCACCCCGCCAATGCTGCCAAAAGGTGTTCGACAGATGACACCGAAACTCCCAAATCATTTACGAGAATAGTCGTAAGTGGAGAAGTCTTAACATTTGCCCAATTAGCTTGAACAATACCGGTACCTGGTTCAACATCGGCACGCTCAAATACAATACCCGAATTCTCTTTGGCCGGAGCGATTACGACATCCGCTGGTTGACCTGAGTGCAATCCAACCCCCTTCAAACGAATGGCCGAAGAGACAGTTTTTTGTAAGTGATTTGCCATTAATCATTCCATTCGGCCAAAAAGGTTCTCATGAACGAGAAGTTCTTATGAATTCGAGTCGTTCAATGTGTTTACTCTAGAACGAGAACCTCAGCAGCCCATTCTCAAAGAATACGCCATTCACCAGTGCATTATTTTATTTTTTCCCAGATACAGATAGATACCCTTATTGGGTTGTTATGTCGCTGTTTCCCATCACTTCCTTTGTTTTGAACAATTACCGAGCCAGCTTTAATGATCAACCTTCCATAGGTTTGGCTCAACATGTCGAGTTTGACCTTGAAGCGGACAATAGTGCAATGTCGGCTTTGGGCCGTTCGCGTTAAACGGCCCCAGAGCTTACATTTCAATGGCCTTAACCAACTACGATCTGCTGCAGTGACCACTTGCACGTTGGGCCCTTCGCAGGACTTTGCAAAGTACACTTTCTGCCCAAAGCTGCCTATGACTGCTGCGAGCCCTAAGCAGACTCATCGTGCCTAGCTAACCCTTGAATAGTTGCAGGGGTAGGTCCGCTAGGGTTTTCAAGCACACGAATAATGCGCTCCAGGCAACGTGTGATATTCTCAAGGTCACGATCATCCGGCTTGAACGTACCTCGTAGTTCCACGCTATGATGTTCAGCAAGAATCTCTTGGTAAACCTCAGACCCGTGCCCATGCAGCCCTTGCATGTTGAGTGCAGCCATGAGGAACATTCTTGTACCACTCAGATGAGAAAAGGCATTAGGCATTGACACACGAGGGGTTTCTCCCCGCACGTAGACTTGAACCAACCGTTCGAAATATGGTTCTGCTTCTTTGCCTTGTCGTTTTTCTAGAAAATGCATCCCACATGTTGCAAGAGCAGCTTCGAGATCGGGAACTGCGTCTAATATCTGCCCTAGCAAATTGAGTGCTGCAACTTCATCGCTAGCAAAAATCTTTTTCGCCTCAGTGCAGAGGTACTCACATGCCTCAGGATTTTCGCGCAGTAGCATTTGAACATCGGGATTTTCAATTTCGCTCATTCAGGGTCTTTCCGGTGAAGCTATAGGTTGTATCGAGTGGATGACGGCACCTTGTTAGCCTTTCGAAAACCTCAATGTAAGGATTACCATTGCATTTCCCCCGTCCAAAAAAATTGTCCGCTATCGGATTGTGATCAGGATTTGCAAAGGTCACTATCTGCCCAAAGCCGCCTAGGACCGCACCCAGCCCAAACCGGTCCTTGCCTTTCGACACCTCAGGGCGGATTGCGGACCTTAGCTGCATTAGCAAAGATGACTTGCCAGAACGGCGAAAGCAGCCGTTCGAAGGCCGACGAGCTGAACCGTCATCGCTGCAACTTGCATCAACGACAGCAAAGGGCAGATAGCGACATTTGCAAAGTTGCGCCGCGATCTCAAATCACGGAATCAAAATAGGAAATAAACTGCAATGTGCCCCACATTGCAGACATTGATACCGACCCGCGAAAGCTTCTAAATTTCAAAACAATCCCAAAGGCGTTTTCCATAAAACACTCAAAGATCATAGGTAAGGGTATCATTTCCGAAGCTCAAGCAACGAAAATAACGCGCTGTATTGTACGCGTTTTGCGAACCTATAGTTTCCATTACACACCTTAAAGGCAATCCTTTGCGATTGTGAGAATCGCTTATTTCAACTAATTTTGTATAGTTTTTACGAATATCGAAGGGTTCTTTCATGCTTACAGCACTGCTCATGCTTTCAACTGTCGCCATTGGGTGGGGAATATTGGAAGCCTTTGACGATAAAGACACCCCAGCAGACATCACTGAAGATAGCGATGACGAGAACCTAAGTTTGGATGGTGGTGATGCCAGTGATCTACTAAATGGAGGCGGCGGTGATGATACACTGGTTGGAGGTGGTGGCGACGATGTACTAAATGGTCGTGATGGCGACGATAGGATAATTGGCGACTATTCGGTGCATGGCGACGTGGGCGACGAGGGAAACGATACCTTGCATGGCGCTGGCGGCGACGACACTTTATATGGCAACGACGGTGACGATGCCCTGTATGGCGGTGATGGCGACGATTGGATACTTGGCGACGAGGGTAACGATACCTTGCATGGCGCTGGCGGTGATGACTATCTATTCAGCGGCATTGGTGACGATGCCCTGTATGGCGGCGACGGCGATGATAATTTGATCGGCAGGGATGGTGACGATACGCTGTTCGGAGGTGACGGTGATGACTCTCTAAACGGCGGCCGTGGTGACGATCTGTTGGTAGGGGGCGATGGGAATGACCAGCTGTCCGTCTTTAGCGGTACGAATAGGCTTTATGGAGGCAACGGCGACGATAGTTTGTGTGCTCTTTACCCCGGAGACAACTTACTTGATGGCGGTGCTGGCGACGATCGGCTAGAGGGCAACGAAAATGATACGCTGATCGGTGGCGACGGTGACGATTTATTGTCAGGTATGGACCAAATGTATGGCGGCAGTGGCAGCGATACATTTAGATCTGATATCTATGCTCCTCAAGGTGAGGTGCAAGTTACAGATCACATTGGGCAAATTATGGATTTTGATCCTTCAGAAGATGTCATCGGTTTACGGTTTTTTATCATTCCAGAAGATCTCAGCTTAGAAGTTAGAGATTGGGCAGATGGTACCGGTGCAGATATTCTTGTGAATGGAATAGTTTACGCGCGCGCTAGTGGTGCACAGGGACTGTCTACTTCGGAAATCGTCATCAGCCAAGTGTACAGCGGGGATTTCAACAATTAAGTATTAGAAATTTCGCTGGAGATTTACGTCGATCGGTTAGTGCTGCTATCGATGTCCGCATTTTGCGTTATAAGATGAAAACTGACTATCTGCACCGAAGGCCAGCAATAAACCTTAGGTCAAAATCCAACTTCCGCTTAGGGCTGTAATCGGTCATGCGGCAGACCAAAATCGACAGGCGATGGTGCCTCTAGCACGAAAATCACCTGCTGCAGCGCAGCAAGTCCGGTATGAGCCCTCCTTGCATTTTTTCTGCAATGCCGCGAAAGTCTGCTTATGAAAAAAACTAACAAAAGTGACCTTTTGCAAAAAGCGAAGGAAGCGCTGCTTAAGCGGATGCGGCCGTCCAGGATCTCTTCTGATCGGCTGTCCCGAAACGGAACACCTAGTGACCCTGGAGAATTTGCGTTGTGGTCGATTGGGCGTCATGCTGAAGCAGAGGCTGCTAGAATGGTCATCTCCGGGAAAGCCGGGAGGCTATTGCAAGAAATTGGCCAACTTGATGGCCATCTTCGGGAGCTAGAGATAGCCCATACAGAAATCTCAGATTTGTCTCCGCTAGTTGGGTTATCCAATCTCGAGAGCTTGAAAGTAACTGCAACAGAGATCGTTGATTGGTCGGTGCTTTCTTCGCTGAAAAACCTGCGAAGGCTAGAACTAAACTACAGCGGGACAAAGCATGTGGTCGTTCCCGATATGTCGGAGTTGGTCGAAGTAAAAATCCTCAATACCCATGGCAGAATAACTCTGGGTAATTTGCCGAAACTTGAGAAGGCTGAGTTTCAGGTGCTAGAAGACCTTGCTGAAGTTGGTAAGCAGCCCAAACTGGTAGATCTTGCATTCCAGAAGATTGCGAACCGATCTCTCAACGCTTTGACAGGCGTTGCAAACCTCCGTCAACTTAGTGCCCGGTTACACGGTGCAATGGATTTGCATTCCTTAGCGCGTCATACCAGCCTTGCCGTGCTCGAGCTGACAGGACCGGAAGTTACTGATATTTCATCAATTTCTGAACTTGCGAGTTTAGAGACACTGGAGCTGAACGACTTTAATGTGTCAAATGCTCATTCACTAAAAGAGCTGACCAAGTTGCGCTCGCTTGCACTGCGGTTCACAGAACAATTGGCTGATCTTTCGTTTCTTTCAGATATGAGAGACCTTGAGCGTTTGGTACTCTGCCCGTCCGCTGACTCTGATCTAAGTCCGCTAACTAAATTACCAAACCTACAACACGTCGCACTGGTGGGGATTTCACCGCGAACCAACCTGTCGCCGCTAACACTGTGTAAAGGGCTACGTAGATTAAGCGTCTCATCTGATAAGAACGCAAATGGCCCATTGTTAGGGCTTCTGCCTGCTCCCCCAAACCTTGAAAGACTATCGTTATCAGGCCACGCTATCGACAGTTTGAACGGATTGGAAAGGTGCCGAGAACTGCAATCCTTGCACTGCTTTCAAACGACTATTGATAGTCTCGAGCCCCTCAAGGGAATGCCACAACTCAGACAGGTTCATGTGTCCCGCAGCAATGTTTCTGATCTATCCGTTTTGGCAACCTTGCCATACTTCCTAGCCGAAGAGCAGGGCATCAAACTTTCGCTTCGGGATACCCCCGCAGTCAAACAATACCCTGAATTGGAGAAAACGGTCTCAAGTGAAGGTTCTCTAGCAGGTTACGAATATGATGAGCACGAAACTGCCGTAAATGCTGTGCGTGCAGTGACATGTCGGACGTAGTTTCAAAAAGTCGACATTTGTAGCTGCGCAGCGAACTCACACTTTGTCCGCACACCACCAGTTCACCGCATCCAAGATTTTGCACATGCAGCGAATGGCCGGTCTGACGGGCCGCGACGCAGCGACGGTTGTGCATAGCCAAGGTCCGGTTTGGGCCGAACGCGCGACTTTGCAAAGGTTGCTAATCGGTACCTAGATTACATTCGCGAACGTGCGGGAGCCAAAGACACGCAAAAGTTCCAGCGCAAGCATGCAATCGATATTCAACAGGCTAACGCGCATCGACCGCGCACCTCGAATTTCATTCTGCAGGTGTTATCAATTCTATTCGAGTTTTCAATTGATCTTGGGTGGCGGACGGACAACCCTGCAAAGGGTGTACGAAAACTCAAAGGCGGTGACGGTCACACGCCTTGGCCTGAATGGGCAATTACCGCATTTCGTAAACAGGCAACACCAGACGCACTACTTCTCTTTGAATTGGCACTTGGAACAGGCCAGAGAGCCGGAGACTTGGTAGAAATGAAATGGTCTGATTTTGACGGACAAGGCATTCACGTGTCGCAAAACAAAACATCAACCAAAATCTGGGTTCCCTGCACCGATGAGCTTCTAGCAGTCCTAACTGCAACGGAGCGACGCGGCATATTCATTATAACCAATAAAACGGGACAACCTCTAACCTACAACGGTGCAGCCCAACGCCTGAATAGGACGGCTGAGAATGCCGGAACCAGAGCTTACACACTGCATGGATTGCGTTATTGCGCGGCCTCACGCCTAGCTGAGCTTGGCGCAACCGATGCGCAGATAGCTGCAATTACAGGGCATAAAGCGCGCAGCATGGTTGCTAAGTATTCTAGCGCTGCGAATCAAAAACTGCTTGCAGATCAAGTCGT
Organism: Cochlodiniinecator piscidefendens; assembly: GCF_011326755.1. Taxonomy (GTDB): domain Bacteria; phylum Pseudomonadota; class Alphaproteobacteria; order Rhodobacterales; family Rhodobacteraceae; genus Cochlodiniinecator; species Cochlodiniinecator piscidefendens. Next base: position 786,538 of record NZ_JAAOIE010000001.1, read on the forward strand.
TAAACTCCGCAAGAACGGAACAGAAACAAAGCGTGAAAGTGGGAAACTAAATGGGAAATGAAAAACAACCTGAATGCAATTGCTCAGCTAAGTCATTGTTTTTAATGGTACCACCACCCCGGCTCGAACGGGGGACCTCCTGATCCACAATCAGGCGCTCTAACCTACTGAGCTATGGCGGCACTGGGGCTGATTTACATTTGCCCCAGACGGAATGCAAGGGGGCTATCTTGAAAAAGCGAACAATTCCGCGTAGTCAGGCAAAAAAATCAGGAGTCCCCAAATGGGTATCAATAAAGAAAGCGATATCGCTGCTAATATACAAATCGGCCCCACTGACCAAGGCATGGTGCGTATATATGTATCAACAGACAAAACAGAAATCCCTATGGACTTTGACCCAGAAGAAGCGATTGAAATTGCAGAAGAAATCATCGCTGCTGCTGAGATGATCAAACGCTAAACACATCGATTATGCCTGGATCACGCGCGCCCTGCCATCGCAGCGCCGCGTGCCGGGCAAACTTTAGTGTCAACGCTTTGCGCCGCGCCGCTGGTAGCTTTGCTTCGGGGGCCATGCGCAAAATATCTGCGTCATAGCCATCCGCTATAATGATCCCCGTTTCATCAGGAAGGAGATCCAGCGGAAAATCAGAATCAACCGCCCAAAAATAGCGATCACACCACTCTAAATAATTCCGCCATTTGTGATCAGATAGAAAATCCGCGCGGGACGACTTGCATTCCACCACCCAAAGTTCCCCTTTGGGGCCAAGTGCAAAAACATCGTTGCGTAACCCGCGATGTGGGACAAATTCTTCGATCGTGACAAAATCAAATTGCCGCAGGTGCCGGCACACACCCCGTGCGAGCAACTGCCCCGGCTGTAAATCAGAAAACGCCTTATCCATGGATCAAACATGAACAAGGCATGAACATTTGTCAAAATGTAATTCAAATACGCAGCTATTCAGCTGCGATTGCCCCACGCAATCCGTCCAAAATGACCTTGTTGCGGCAATAGGATGGGACTTGTTCATTTGCGGGTTTTGCCTGCGCCAGCCACTTTTCACAGCTGCCAACATCCGCGCAGTTGCTGCAGCGAAACACCATATCGCGCACCGGAAAATATGGCAGTTCGCCGTTTTCTTCTGCTGCGGGCAGATCAACCCCTACGGTTTCGGCCATTTGGTTAAGTAAATCGCTGTGGTGTGCAAATTTTTCGGCAGATGGTTTTTCAACACGGGTCATAGAATTCTCCTTTCGGGTTGGGGGAAAGGGCGAACTCTGCCCACTCATAACAAGTTCGTTATGACATAGGGGGTTTCATGCGAATATGATCTAGATCAAATTTTTCTGCCCTCTTGCCGAAACCACCCAAAGCCCCTATCTAAGACAACGGCGGGTTCTGCCCTTCTCGTGATCCGGTTACAATTCCCGAGGCCTTAAGCAATTCCTAGGGAGCTGGCTCTGTCTTGATCCTGGTCTCGTTACCTGGCGCCCACCTGTACTCACAGGTCCACAGGAATAGTTAACCCCACGGCTGCGTTTGCGGGCCCGCCACTTTGTTTTCCTCTGCATACACAGGGACCAATTCCAACGCGGGTTCGCGCTGTGTTTTGCCGCCGCCGGTATCGTCGTCTTGGGCCATACGCATGATAACCCAAGCAAATTGCACCCCAGCAAAAATAATCCCATTGCCAATAAACAACATAACAACGGCAATCCAACCGATTGAACTCGCTGATATCAGATGCCAAAGTCCAGCGACGTCGAAATACAAAAGCCCTGCTACAAACGCAGCTGATAAGCCAAATCCAATCAAAACATTCTGAATATATAGACGCACCAATCGGGTCATGATCCCCTCCTCATTGGGTGGTTCACGAATATGCTACGCCAATAACAGACGAAGTAAAGTGCCGCATGGTCGCAGCCTAACTCTCTAGAATTGCATTGAATTTGCTCAGGCTGATATTGGCACCGCAGGCGATAACCCCCACGCTTTTGCCTTTGCAATCTTCATGCAGCGGGCCAAGAACAGCCGTCAACGCAGCAGCACAGGCTGGCTCAGGCAACAGGTTCAGGCTTTCGCTCATGATCCGCATTGTACTGACCAAAGCGTCATCGCTGACACGCACGATCCCATCTACATTGGCCCTGGTCAGCGCATATGATATCGGCATCGCCATCGGCGCACCTAGACTGTCTGCGATGGTATCCACCTGCGAAATAGATTGCGGTGACCCTGCCTCAAAACTGCGAAACATCGTATCGGCGCCAAAAGGCTCTACCCCATAGATTTTCAATCGGGGATTCAACAGCTTGAGCGCAGACGCCATGCCGCTAATAAGCCCCCCGCCCCCGACCGGCAGCACGACAATATCCATCGCACGCGCGTCTTCAAAAAATTCCTTACCACAGGTCGCCGCCCCCAAAGACATCAATCGTCCTTCAAACGGATGCACCAGCGCGCGCACTTCATCCTCTGCGATCTCTTGCATAGTTTCAAACGCAGCCCCGATGGTGTCACATAAAATCACCTCAGCCCCTAGCGCTTCACAGCCCTGAATACGAATGGGGTCCGCCGCCCGTGGCACAGCAATCTTTGCGCTGACACCAGCAGCCCGCGCCGCCCACGACAACGCCAATGCATGGTTTCCACCACTTGCCGCCACCACTCCTTTGGACCGTTCCTCAGGCGAAAGCGCATGAACAGATAGATAATTCCCCCGCGCCTTAAAAGAGCCCGCCTTTTGAAACAGCTCCATTTTCATCTGAACCGACGCGCCCTCAGGCAACAAACGCTCCAGCCCGGTTTGGCGCAAATCCAGCACCGGCGTGCGAATGGTCTGATCCGCCAATATCGCTTCGGCATCAGAAATTTCATTCAGAGTCAGCGGGGCAACATCAGACATTCAAACACCCTTTCCAAATTTTACTAAACGAAAGCGCACGGCCTTCAATAGTTCAATACTCGGAGGTTATTCACCCATTGTAAACGTAGATAAGACGTTGTTTGGCTGGAATTACTATCAACATTCCGACCCGGTCATATGCGTAGAATGCCCCTGACGAGAACAATGCATCATTCGCTAGATTCTCGACCTCTTCGTCAAAAGAAATCCAGAACCCGAAATTGGCCATGTAAGACGCTATGCTTGGGCAGATTGGGTGGTGCGTAATCGAATAGAAATCACTATCGCCAGCACCACACCTAGAAGCGTCCGCCCAAGGCTCTGAACTAGAAACAGGAGTTGATTGCCACTCCTGATACTGCCCCTGCCAGCTCGGCTCATCGCTAACAGGCAGTGCTTCAAGCCAATCCATGCCTTCATTTTGTAAAGCGGCAAAAGTCGCCTCAGGCATATCAAAGACAATAATCCCGGTTTCGTTCCCTCCCGGGCCAAATCCCCAACGCTCCTCAGCAACGTAGCGAACCCACCATACGTTCATTTCGTCGGGAACAAACCTCAAATGATGTTGATATATCGCGACTTTCCAAGCAAGAACCGCACATCCAATTGCCAACGCAATAAAAACAAGGAGCTTCTTGAGCATACAATTTGCACCCAAACAACAAACAGCGGAAAAATTTAAACCCTTATAGTCACAAAAAAGCGCGCTCAGTGGCGCGCCTTATTTTAGAAAGCTTCTGGTTTGGCCTCTCGGGCCATATGGTCCAGCACGGCGTTCACGAATTTTGGCTCTTTGCCATCTGGATAAAACGCCTTTGCGACATCCACAAATTCACTGATCACCACCTTGGGTGGGGCCATGCCAAACACCAATTCCGCCCCCGCCGCGCGGAACAATCCGCGAATGGTTGGGTCAATCCGTGCAATCGGCCATTTCGCGACCAAAGCGCGGTCGGTCATCTGGTCAATCTTGGCCTGATTATCGACGGCATCTTCGATGATTTTGCGGAACAGATATACGTCCCCCTCAAGCATCTCCATCTCTTCAAAGACTTCGCCAAAACGGAACTCTTCGAATTCGCGGCGCACCTGATCCACAGCCGTATCTGACTGTTCCATCTGATAAAGCGCCTGCACGGCAAAGAACCGCGATGCAGAACGCATCTTACGCTGGACATTGCCGCTGTGATTAGGTCGTGAGGTCGTCATGCTGTTTTGGGCCCGTCGCTGGTCCCGGCCATGAGGATCTCCTCTGACGCGGGTTTAAATCCGATACCTTTGGTCTGAGCGCCCCACTTACGGCCCAATGCGACAAGATGCAAGGCCGCAGCAGCCGCACCGCCACCTTTGTTTTGATCCGCGACTTCGGCACGCACTTCGGCCTGCTTGCGATTTTCGACGGTCAGAATGCCATTGCCAATGCAAAGCCCTTGCAAACCCATCAACTGAATGGCGCGCGAACTGTCATTGCAAACCGTTTCGTAATGGGTGGTTTCCCCACGAACGACACAGCCCAGCGCGACAAAGCCATCAAAATTTGACTGGCGATCCGCAATACCAATCGCAGTCGGGATCTCAAGCGCACCCGGAACTTCGACCAAATCCCAAGTTGCGCCCGACGCTTCAATCTCGGCCTTTGCACCCGCAACAAGGTTATCTGCAATATCTTTGTAATAAGGCGAAACCACAATCAAAACCTTCACCGGTTTGTCAAACGTCGCGCGTGGCATAATGTAGTGTTGTTCATGTCCAGCCATGGTTTACCCTTTCACAATCGGGCGCGTGCCCACAATTTCCAAATCATACGCATCCAGCCCCAGATACCGCGTGAGCGGCGAATTGGTCAGCAGCACCAGCTGATGCAGGCCCAGCTTTGACATGATCTGCGCGCCAATACCGGTTTTCTTGACCGTCTTTGGGCTGTCATCCTCTTCGTCCTCAAACGCGAGCTTTGGCTTTGGTTCGCGAAACAGCACAACGACCCCCCGGCCCTCTTCAGCAATCAAATCCATCGCATCGCCCAACAGCGCCGATGGACTCGGGCCAAGCCCCAACACATCTTCAATCGGGCTCAGCGCGTGGGCGCGCACCAAAACGGGGGCTTCCGTGGTGATATCCCCTTTGATCAACGCAACATGTTCGGTGCCGGTCACCTGATCGGTAAACACCTTCATGTCCCAATCACCGCCATGCTCGGACGTTACTGAACGCTCACCCGTTAGGGTCACAAGGTTATCATGGCGTTGACGATAGGCAATCAGATCAGAAATCGTGCCTATTTTCATGTTATGGGTTTTTGCGATCTCAACCAATTCAGGAAGGCGCGCCATCGTTCCGTCCGCATTCATGATCTCGCAAATCACACCAGAGGGATGCAATCCCGCCAAACGGCTAACATCCACTGCCGCCTCAGTGTGCCCAGCGCGGACCAACACACCACCATTGCGCGCGCGCAACGGGAACACATGCCCCGGTGTCGCGATATCCGCCTCAGAGTTATTTTCATCAATGGCCACCGCAACAGTCAACGCGCGGTCCGCCGCAGAAATCCCGGTGGTCACACCTTCGCGTGCCTCTACAGAAACAGTAAACGCGGTTTCGTGGCGGGATGAATTGTGCATCGCCATCATAGGCAGGCCCAGCGCCTCGACCCGTGCAGCTGTGATCGGCATACAGATCAACCCGCGCCCATGGGTTGCCATAAAGTTAATCGCCGCCGCATCTGCAAATTCCGCTGGAATAACAAAGTCGCCTTCATTTTCGCGATCTTCGTGGTCAACCAGAATATACATCTGCCCCTGACGCGCCGCTTCAATGATCTCTTCAATCGGGGAAATCGCACCACGCAGCGCGGTCTCTACCGGACCAGCAGTTTCATAAGACATAGGGACTCACCTCAGGCCAAATCTACAGACGATGCGTGATACCGGATTGATCACGCGATGACTAGGGTCAGGGCAACAATTTGATCAAAGGGCTCGGATGACGGCTATGAGCCTGCTTTGCCGGTTTTCTGTACGCGGCTAAAGTTCGCTATCGAGAAATGGGAAATTGAAGCTCTGCGCGAGCGGCCCAGCTCGGACTTTGACGACTGAGTTCAGCGCTACGGCGCGGCATCGTCAGAGCGGTCATTGGCCCATCCGGTAGCCTATCGGCGGGTTGAACGTCGGTCATTCGGCGCAGGTGCTGTTTGGCGCAAACGTGCAAAAGCGGGCAGTCACAACTCCCACTCGGCGGCTACTTCGTTGACACAAGGAGTTCCCTCGGCCTAAGATTTGACCGAGCAAGCATTCATGCGCACTGCCGCCCCTAAGATAAGAGGAGCTGGGATGGAAGTGTCTTCAGAAGCCCCAACCGGGGTTTCTCCTTTTGCTTTCACCCATTGATGCCTTGGGCAATGGTGTGTTTCCCCTTTGGGCTTCGGTCCAGGGTCGGTCCGTTCTCTCTCCCTTCCATCCACTCTTCCACCGGAGTACTCCATGAAAACCTTATCTCTCGCACTTATTGTCTTCGTTGTTGTGTCCCCTGTCAGCCCATCGGAGGCACATGCCGAAGCCATATGCTCTGACGGTCGGTCACCGGTGGAACAATGTACCGCATCGCGGGAGGCGCAGATCATCGCGCTGCAAGTTGCTGAACGCCGTTGTATTGACGAGGCCCGTGATACCAATCGGTATTCTGACCACTGTTTTGATAATTACACTGCTGCATTTGCACAGGCACACGATCGTTGGGACGAGTGCTATTTGGCTGATCAATGTGGCTGGTCGCAGTAGAACCCAATGTGTAATGCTTTGTTATGTTGATGGTTTCAGGATGGCAGGGGATTGAATTTCTGTCTGTAAACAACATTTCCCGGGTGACATTTTAGCCTCTAACCCACTCAACGCCCATTGCGCCCATCTCTTGACGTACATCTCAAGCGCAGCATCGGCTAAAACCGTGCTACGCTTTTGCACATTATGCCGAGATGCTTTCGTGATGAAGTTTGCAATCGTTTTGCGGGCAATCGTCAGACCCACCGGCTGAAATGATAACCACTCCATCCGCACAGTGTGAAGTCATGCACTGCGCAGCGAAAGGTAGCTGCCCGAAGTCTCGCCCGACCGCTACGAAGGTCCGCTCCGTGGAAAGCAGCCGTTAACCTCGTGGACGGCAATGTCGGCTTTGTCCCGCTGTGCCGACTTTTGAACGAATTTGTTTCCCATCACTGTTTGTGCATAAAACAACATCAGATCGCCCATTCTTCATCTGCAAAATCGTATGCATAAAAACCATATAAAAGCTGCATAAGTCCTGCATAGAAACCATACGGCTGTTTTAGGCCCAATCTTGCAGGCGTTTGACGTACCGTGCGAGCGTATCAATCTCTAGATTGATGCCATCCCCGACCTTCGCATCGCCCCAGATTGTCACCTCTTTGGTGTGGGGAATAAAGTTGATGCCAAAATCACATCCGTTCACTTCATTCACCGTCAAAGACGTACCGTTCAACGTCACAGACCCCTTCTGCGCGATAAAGCCCGCCAATTCATGCGGCGCACGGAACGTCACGCGCGTGCTGTCACCTTCGTCAATCATTTCAATGATTTGTGCAATTCCGTCGACATGACCAGACACAATATGACCGCCCAGTTCATCGCCAACTTTCAATGCGCGTTCTAAATTCAAACGCCCACCAGAAGCCCAATTACCAATATTGGTTTTTGAAACACTTTCGGCAGATATTTCTACATCAAACCAGTTCTGCGGCTCTGCACCTAAAGCGATAACGGTTAGGCAAACACCATTGCAAGCAATCGACGCACCAAGGTCTATACCATTGATATCATAAGATGTTCCAATCCGAGCCCGCAAATCACCCCGTTGCTCTAGCTCAAGAATTTTGCCAATATCAGTTACGATTCCAGTGAACATAGGCTTGCCCTCATGATGTTGATGCCCCTGACCTACCCCGCAATGCAGCCCCTCGCAAGCCATGTTCCCCACAGCCAAAAACAAAATAGGGCTGCCAAACGCCATAGTTTTGCCGTAACAGCATGTTAACCCATGGTAATGCAGTTACATAGGTCAGCAATCGGCACCACGTCATGAACACGATCACCGGATCACAACGCAGTTTTTTGTTCCTTCAGGGACCACACGGGCCGTTCTTTCATCGGCTTGGAAAACTGCTGCGTGCAGCAGGCGCTCAAACTTGGCGCGTTGGCTTTAATGCAGGTGATCGCGCCTTCTGGTTTCAAGGCAAAAGCTTCATTCCCTTCACCAAGGATCAAGACGCTTGGCCAGAAACCTTTGAAGAGATTGTAAAATCCAAACAAATCACCGACATCGTCCTCTACGGCGACACCCGCCCTATCCATGCCCAAGCCGTGGAAATTGCTAAGGCCCAAGGCCTGCGCGTACATGTATTCGAAGAAGGGTACCTGCGCCCCTATTGGGTCACCTATGAACGTGGCGGTACAAACGGCAATTCACGTTTGATGGACATCGACATTCCGACCATGCGCAAAGCACTGGAAGAAATCGACCTAGATGTACCCGAAGCCCCGGCCCGTTGGGGTGATATGCGCCAACACGTTTTCTACGGAGCGCTATACCATTGGTTTGTAATGTTTCGGAATCGCCAATTCCGAAACTTTCGCCCACACCGAGACTTGACGGTCACCAAAGAATTTCAACTCTATTTTCAGCGCCTTATGCTGATGCCGTTTATTGCGTTAGACCGCATTATCGCGACGTCACGCATAAAACACGGCGGCTTTCCGTTTCATCTTGCATTGCTACAATTGGAACACGACTCAAGCTTCCAATCCCATAGCCCCTTTGACACGATGACCGATTTTTTCGAACTCACGATCAAGGGCTTTGCCGAAGGTGCGCCCCAACATCACCACCTCGTGTTTAAAGCGCATCCCCTCGAAGACGGACGGGTCAATCAACGGCGCGAAATCCGCCGTATCGCCGCGGAACATAATGTTGCAGGACGCGTCCATTACGTAAGGGGTGGCAAGCTCGCCAAACTGTTGAATGACGCGCGCAGCGCCGTCACCGTAAATTCAACAGCCGCCCAACAGGTTCTTTGGCGCGGATTACCCTTAAAGGTCTTTGGCTCCGCCGTTTATGAAAAGTCCGAATTTGTATCGACCCAGTCATTGCCAGAGTTTTTCGCAAATCCGTCGCGCCCAGATACCAAAGCCTACAAAGATTATCGCCATTACCTACTAGAAACATCCCAGATAACGGGTGGTTTTTATTCTTCGCACGGGCGTCGTCGACTGCTGCGGCAAGTCACCGATATGATGCTCGCGCCCGAAGATCCCTATGATGCCCTAAGGTCAGGAAACGCTGCACCACGGCAACAGTTACGGCTCGTCAACTAGTTAGAGAATTCTATTCTAGCAATTCTTGCAGTCATTCCATAAGATGAACAAAAAAATATTCGAGGCAGAATTCGTATTGAGGGAGCCGAGGCAGTGAAATTCCTAACGAAACACAGGGCGCGTCAAGCGACCCTTTTGGTTGCTGTTGCAACTTTGGTTGCTTGTGGCTTGCCCCGCCCAGGACCAAACAAAGCTGAAATTTTTTCAGGATCCGTTCAACAAGACGGCGACGCCTTCATCGTGAGTGTTAATGATCGTGTGACGCGCGCGACTTCTGTTACGCCTTCTCTGGGCTTTTCAGAAGCGTTCCGTAATGCAAACCCACTGGGGTCTGACACCATTCGTCCCGGTGATACGCTTAGCCTGACATTCTGGGAAAACGTTGACGACGGTATTTTGACAACCGCTGGTGCGCCTTCTGCGCTAAGCGATGTTCAGGTTGACGGCGCTGGCTATATTTTTGTGCCTTACGCTGGGCGCGTACGTGCTGCAGGAAACACCCCTGAGGCGCTTCGTCGTATTATCACCGAAAAGCTCGACACCCAAACACCTGATCCGCAGGTTTTGGTGCGCCGCCTAGCCGGTGACGGTTCAACCGTTTCAATCGTTGGCGGTGTAGGTGGTCAGGGGGTTTACCCGATTGAGCGTCCAACTCGTACACTTTCCGCGATGCTCGCTAATGCCGGCGGTGTTGCCATCGATCCAGAGGTTGCACGCGTGACCGTGAACCGTGGTGATCAAACCGGCCAAATTTGGCTGCAAGATTTGTTTGCCTCCCCTGTCTTGGATATTGCGCTACGTGCGGGTGACCGTATTTTCGTCGAAGAAGATACGCGAACCTTTACTGCTCTTGGCGCAACTGGCGGTCAAAGCCGTGTTCCATTTGGTAGCCCTACCCTCTCCGCGATTGAGGCAATTGCCCAAGTCGGCGGATTGTCAGCGGCAACAGCCGATCCAACCGGCGTATTCGTTTTCCGTAATGAAGCCGAAGAAGTCGCCAAAGTCGTATTGGGTCGCGACGACATCATCGGTGCACAGCGCGTTGCTTATGTATTGGACCTCACAGAACCAAACGGCCTGTTCCGTGCCCGTGATTTTGCAATTCGCGACGGCGACACTGTCTATGTAACAGAGGCACCATTCGTACAATGGGATCGCACCATTTCAGCTTTGACTGGTTCACTTTCCTCCGTCAGCGCAATCACCACCCTAACGGGCGGCTAAGATGCACGACGATGCAAATCAAATTGCCGCCGGGTCTGCAAAGTCTCTGCGGCTTTTTGTATATAACGGCGGCTTTCTAACCCAAAAGCGCGTTCGGCGCATATTGGAACTGTCAGGATATTCCATTCAACTTGGTCAGCCCAAAGATGGGGATCTTGTTGGAGTCTGGGGCAAAAGCCCAACTTCTGGCCGCGGTGAAAAAGTTGCGCAAAAAGCGGATGCTTTGATCGTACGCGCAGAAGACGCTTTTTTACGCTCCGTATTACCCGGACGTACAGGCAGCGCCCCTATTGGACTGCATCTAGATCATTCCGGTGTTCATTTTGACAGCAGCCAACCAAGTGATCTGGAAACAATCCTCGCCACCGACCCGCTTGATGATCAGGCGATTTTAAATCGTGCGCGCGGCGCAATGGCACAATTGCAAGAACTGCATCTCTCAAAATATTGCGCATTCGATCCAAACACGCTCGCACCTACACCGGGTTATGTATTGGTCATCGATCAAACGCGCGGGGATGCGTCCGTAAAGTATAGCGGTGCAAACTCAAACACCTTTCTTGAAATGCTCTACTATGCCCAAGAGGAAAATCCAAACCAACGCGTTATAATCAAAACCCATCCCGAAACGGAAATGGGCCTGCGCGAGGGGTATTTTGACGAAAGCCACTGCAATGATCGCGTTTCGCTGTTCAGCGATCCAATTTCACCTTGGGTTTTGCTCGAAGGGGCAACAGCCGTTTACGTTGTTTCATCGCAACTTGGGTTTGAGGCCATTCAGATGGGGCACCGCCCCCGCGTCTTCGGTCAACCCTTTTACGCGGGCTGGGGATTAACCGAAGATGAATTCCCAATCACCCGACGCCAGCGGAAATTGACCCGCGTTCAATTGTTCGCGGCTTCGATGATCCTTTACCCAAAATGGTACGACCCCCACCGCGATCGCCTATGCAGTCTAGAAGATGCGATATTAGCCCTGGCTGCGGAAACCCGCGCTTGGCGTGAAGATCAAAAAGGCTATGTCGCCTCAGGCATGCGGTTGTGGAAACGCAAACCACTTCAGGCGTTCTACGGCAAACAACGCAAGCTTCGCTTTGAGGACGACCCGCAGCGGGCAGAAGCAATCGCACGAGAGGATCACCGAAGTCAGTTGGTTTGGGCAGGCAAGGCCCATGGCCATGAGGGGCCTCATCTAAATATCGAAGATGGCTTTCTAAGATCAAAGGGACTTGGCGCGCAGCTTATCCCCCCTCTGTCGCTGGTCGCCGATGATTTAGGAATTTACTACAATCCGCAGTCCCCCAGCCGCCTTGAAACGATGATCAAACACCGAAAAAACCTGCGACCTGATCAGGTTCTTCGTATTGAAACGCTTATCCGCAATCTATGCGCAGCCAAACTCTCAAAATACAATTTAGCAGGCTCTCCCCTTCCAATCCTACCGGACGGGCACCGCATTCTGGTCCCCGGCCAAGTGGAAGACGATGCATCAATAAAGACAGGCTGCGGGGATATTTGCACAAACCTTGGTCTGTTAAAGTCCGCGCGTGCGGCCAATCCTGAGGCCGTGATCCTTTACAAACCTCACCCTGATGTCGAGGCGGGTTTGCGCGTTGGGGCGATTACTGAGACTGATGCCTTGGCCTACGCGGATCAGGTTTTGGCCCAAGCTGACCCAATAGCGCTTCTTGATCACGTTCAGGAGGTCTGGACACTCACCTCTCTGCTGGGGTTCGAGGCCCTTCTACGAGGGTGTGCTGTCACATGTCTTGGCAGCCCCTTTTATGCGGGTTGGGGACTAACGAGCGACAAAGCCCCAAGACCGGAGCGGCGCGACCAAAATGTATCAATCAACAGTTTAGCCTATGCCTGTTTAATCGACTATCCACGCTACCATGACCCGGTCACGAACACGCCTTGCAGTGCAGAGGTTATTCTTGATCGGCTTCGCAACGATGACATCCCAAAGCCCGGCCCCGGAAACAGAATGTTATCAAAACTACAGGGACTATTCGCCAGTTACGCACACCTCTGGCGCTAAGTGGCGCACCAACGGTGTAACACATCACCGCCAATGCGACGCGTTTCTAACAATTCAAAACGTGGTGCTTGTGAAAGTTGTTCCACCCCCATCGCGCCCAACGATGGTTGACCCTCTGCACCCAGAACAACACCAGCGGTAAAGCCGATAATTTCATCCACCAATCCCGCAGACAATAATGATGCGGCCAACTGCCCGCCACCTTCGCAAAACACACGCGTCAGTCCTATCCCCCCCAAGGCGGTCAAAACAGACGCTGGGTCGAGTTGTCGAAAGCTAGTCATATCGCACGACAGGCATTGCGCCCCTAATGCAGTCCACCGTGCGACACGATCAGGATCAGCATCCGCCCCATGACATAAAATCACGGGGATTTCTCGGGCGGTTTTGGCTAGTTTCCCATCCATTGGAATGTCTAATTTTCGTGAGACAACAATACGGGTCGGTTGATAGGAAACGCCTAAATCGCGGACGTTTAGGCTTGGATCATCTGCACGAGCCGTGCCCGCCCCAACCATCACCGCATCGTGGCTTGAACGTTGGCGATGCACCTCACGACGAGCCTGCGCACCTGTGATCCACTGGCTTTCGCCGCTTGCCGTGGCGATGCGCCCGTCAAAGCTATTCGCCAATTTGAGCGTCACCATCGGGCGCCCTTTTTCAACCTTTGCAAAGAACCCTTTGTTCAGATCACGGGCTTTTTTTTCTAAAATACCTTGTTCAACTTTGACACCCGCGCTGCGCAATATTTCAAAGCCGCGCCCAGAAACGCGTTCATCGCTATCACCCGCAGCACATATGACACGCCCAATCCCTGCTCGAACCAAAGCGTCTGCACAAGGTGGTGTTTTACCATGATGCGCGCATGGCTCCAGCGTTACATAAGCAGTGGCACCTTCGGCCTGATCCCCCGCTTGCGCCAAAGCAACTACTTCGGCATGAGGGCGGCCTGATGGCTGTGTCCACCCCCGTCCTACAATGCGTCCCTGCTTAACAATAACACAACCAACAGCGGGATTTGGCCAAGTTCTCCCACGCCCTCGCGCGGCAAGTGAGAGAGCAAGTTGCATGTAGCGTTTATCAGTTGGTGTCACGTTTCAGTTGGCTCCGGAGGGCGCAATTCGCTAACAAATTTGTCAAAATCATCTGCCGCTTGGAAGTTTTTATAAACACTCGCAAAACGCACGTAAGCAACCGTATCAATCCGTGCCAAGGCTTCCATCACGATTTCACCGATGATCTTTGATGAAATGTCAGTTTCGCCCATACTCTCAAGCCGGCGTACAATCCCTGAAATCATTTGATCCACACGCTCTGTCTCAACAGGGCGTTTTTGCAAAGCAATACGGATGGATCGCTCGAGTTTATCTCGGTCAAAATCTTCGCGACGGCCATTGGTTTTTATGACCACCAAATCGCGCAATTGAACCCGCTCATAAGTGGTAAATCGCCCGCTACACGCCGGGCAAAACCGACGACGACGAATGGCGACATGATCCTCAGCAGGACGTGAATCCTTGACCTGCGTGTCTACATTTCCGCAAAATGGGCAGCGCATTGCCACTCCTTGACCTGATGTTGAACTTATCCACAGGCACTATAGGACAGCTACGACAATTTGTGTAGCCTGAATTATCTTCCGCTAGATTTATACGAACAGCCGCCCGTTCGAGCGCGAACGACGATGCATGACGAAACCATTCATGTAAAAATGCTGCATATGTGATATGATGATCTTAAACCTGCTCGCTTACAATGACGCTAGGAAACTTTACCGGCAACCAATCACACCGAGGTCACGATGCAAAAACCTGAAGATTTTACAAAGTTTTACTTCACCAAAGTTGGCATGGGCGAAGCATGTGGATGCGCTGAACGTGTTATTGATGTTTATGAATTCAACCGAAAAGGTGGGGCCGCCGAACAAGTGCAAATTTCAAAACCAAGCCGCCCATTTTCCCTCAGACGGGCTTGGAAAAAACTCGGACGCGCCTTTCGGTAATTACCGATACAAAAGAAAAGCGCCCCGAAGGGCGCTTTCAATTACTGATCCAGGAAACTCCGAAGCTTGCGGCTTCTGCTTGGATGTTTCAGCTTACGCAGCGCTTTCGCTTCGATCTGACGAATACGTTCACGGGTCACACTGAACTGTTGACCCACTTCTTCGAGTGTATGGTCGGTGTTCATTCCGATCCCAAACCGCATACGCAACACCCGCTCTTCACGTGGTGTGAGAGACGCCAAAACCCGCGTTGTGGTTTCTTTCAGGTTTTCCTGAATGGCTGAATCCAACGGCAAGATTGCATTCTTATCTTCAATGAAATCGCCAAGCTGTGAATCTTCTTCGTCCCCAATTGGCGTTTCGAGAGAGATCGGCTCCTTGGCAATTTTCATTACCTTGCGCACTTTTTCCAAAGGCATTTGCAGTTTTTCAGCCAATTCCTCAGGTGTCGGTTCGCGACCAATTTCATGCAACATCTGGCGACCAGTCCGTACCAGTTTATTGATCGTTTCGATCATATGCACAGGAATACGAATGGTACGCGCCTGATCCGCGATCGAGCGCGTGATCGCCTGACGAATCCACCACGTCGCGTAGGTGCTGAATTTATAACCCCGGCGATACTCGAATTTATCCACCGCCTTCATTAGGCCGATGTTACCTTCCTGAATAAGATCAAGGAACTGAAGGCCACGGTTGGTGTATTTTTTTGCGATTGAAATTACGAGACGAAGGTTCGCTTCGACCATTTCTTTCTTAGCTTGGCGCGCTTCTTTTTCGCCTTTCTGAACCTGCTGCACGATGCGGCGGAATTCAGAAATATCCAAACCAACATAAGTCCCGACCTGCGCCATGTCTGCGCGCAACTCTTCGACTTTGGATGTTGAACGCTCAATAAACATCTGCCAGCCGCGGCCCGGCTTTTGCGTCATTTCCTCGAGCCATGTTGGATCAAGTTCACGACCACGGTACGCCTCGATAAACTCGCGACGATTAATGCGCGCCTGATCCGCAAGCTTCACCATAGCACTGTCAATCTGCATGATACGACGGTTGATGCCATACAACTGATCTATCAAAGCTTCGATGCGGTTATTGTGAAGATGGAGCTCATTCACCAGTTCAACAATTTCCGCACGTAGTTTTTGATAAAGATCTTCGTTTTCGCTCGAGAAACTTTCATCTTCATTCAATGTGGCGGAAATCCGAACGTCCTGCATTTCGGACAGTTTGGCATAGTCACGTGCAATAAGGTCAAGCGTTTCCAAAACGCGTGGCTTAAGCGCCGCTTCCATCGCAGCCAAAGACATGTTGGCTTGTTCGTCTTCATCGTCGTCGTCGTCGGCATTGATGACATTGCCATCGGCGTCATACTCTGTTTCTGCTTCTTTTTTCTCAGCAGGTGCCGCGCCTTCGACTTTCAGACCTTCAACGACACCTTCTTCAGCATCATCTTCACCCATTTGATTGCCAAATGTGGTCTCAAGGTCGATCACGTCGCGAAGCAAAATATCCTCGGACAAAAGCTCGTCACGCCAAATGGTAATCGCTTGGAACGTCAGTGGGCTTTCGCATAGCCCAAGGATCATTGTGTTGCGGCCCGCTTCGATGCGTTTCGCAATCGCGATTTCGCCTTCACGGCTTAGCAACTCGACGGAACCCATTTCGCGCAGATACATGCGAACAGGGTCGTCAGTGCGATCTAGTTTTTCGGTCTCACTGGATGCAAGCGTGACTTCACGCGCACCAGACGCGGCAACCAGGTCAGTTGTGCCTTTGTCTTCGTCGTCCTCTTCCTCTTCGGTGATCTGAATGCCCATTTCAGAAAGCATCGACATCACGTCTTCGATTTGGTCGGAAGAGACCTGATCAGGTGGAAGAACCTGATTCAGCTGATCATAGGTGATAAAGCCTTTTTCCCGCGCTTCGGCGATCATCTTTTTAATCGCGGCTTGGCTCATATCTAAGGTATGCGCGTTTTCGCGATCTTCTGATTTACGGTCGTCAGTGTCTTTGGCGGCCATGCAATGCTCCTTGCGACGGGCGGGCTGATTCGGCTGACCCGAATCAATCCTGCGCAGCGATGATTCGCAACCCGTATACGGTTATTTTTGACGGTTTCCCATGGGGCAGAGGCATTAGCGTGACTTCCCCTTGGCAAAAGTGATGTTTTCTAACAAAGAATTCAAGCGGCTACGCTCTGCACGGTTAAGTGCAAGACCGTTGTCGCCAACGTCATATTCAGCTTTATCCTCAGATTCGCTGCGCACAGCGCGATTTCGCGCCTCTGCCGCTTGCTGCAATCTCCAAGTTAAACCTTCATCCGCGACGCCGGTTAAATCCTGCAACGCATCTTCGACTTCTCTTTGAACGCCTTGGCCTGCTTCGAGTTTTGCGATTTCTTCTGCAACACATATGGTTGCTATTTCTATATCGCCGGGGTTGCGGACCGTGGGGGCCAAACCCACATGGCGTGCCCCAAACAGGTTTTCAAGGGCATAAGGCCCTAAATCATCAAATATAGCAGATTTAATTTCATCTGAATCCCGCCCGACCATACGCAGAATGATATTCAACATCGCCTGATGATCCGGCGCTGTGCATTCAATCCGCTCGAGCGCCGTTTCAAATTGCCCTGTCACATCAGGATGCAAAATCAACGTGGCCAATACAACCCCTTCGCGCAACTCAAGCGCGCTAAGTCCACCGTTGACCAGCGATGAATTCTTGGTGGCGTGATGCGCTGAGACTGCGGGGGATTTCCACCCTTTGCCACCAAATTTCTTGCCAGGTTCAAAAGGTTTGCGGCGCGGATTAAACAACTCCCATCTGAGTTGCTTGATCTCTTCGCCATAGTGGGCACGGATTGAGGGATCTTTGATTGTTTTAATTGCAGCGCGCAGTGTTTTATCAAAAGCGGCTTTGCGTTCTGGACTATCAAAAACCTTACCTTCGGTTTCACGTTGCCATAACAATTTCACCATCGGCTGTGCCGCATCGACCAACGCTTGCATCGCGCCAGCGCCTTGCGCCCTGAGCAAATCATCGGGGTCTTTGCCCTCGGGCAAAATCACAAATCGCAAACTCTGCCCCGCCTCAAGTAACGGCAGCGCAAGATCAATTAAGCGCATAGCAGCACGTAATCCAGCCTTATCCCCATCGAGCGCAATGATAGGCTCCGGTGCAATACGCCAAAGCAACTGAAGCTGATTTTCAGTAATCGCAGTTCCCAGCGGCGCAACGGTTGCCCCAAACCCAGCTTCGGACAATGCGATCGTATCCATGTACCCCTCAGAGACGATCAAAGGATGCCCTTTGCCGGCAGCCTCTCGAGCAGGTCCGTGGTTATAAAGGCTACGCCCCTTATCAAACAATTCGGTTTCCGGTGAATTCAGATACTTCGCACGCGCATTCGGATCCAAGGATCGCCCGCCAAGCGCAATCGCCCTGCCCCGCGCATCCCTGATTGGGAAAATAATCCGTCCACGAAACCGATCATAGGGTGCCCCACCGTTATCCGGCACAGCTGCAAGCCCAGCCCCAATGATCAAATCAGGCGCGACGCCTTTCGCGGTCAAATGCTGAAACACACCTTGGCGCTGATCCGGCGCAAACCCAATTTCCCAACGGTTCAACGCGGCCTCAGACAATCCCCGACCATCCAAATAGTCCCGTGCTCCGGCCGCATTTCCGGTTTTAAGTTGCAGCCGGTAAAACTGCACGGCCTGCTCCATCACTTCGGCCAGAAGGGTCCGTTTATCTGCCTTTTTCTGTGCCTGCGGATCGCGTGCTGGCATTGTCATCCCGGCTTCTTGTGCCAGAATTTTAATCGCCTCCATGAAATCTACATTTTCGGTTTCGCGCACAAATGAAATCGCATCCCCTTTGGCATGGCAGCCAAAGCAGTAGTAGAACCCTTTGCGATCATCCACATGAAAAGAGGAACTTTTTTCCTGATGAAAGGGGCATTGCGCCCACATGTCGCCCTTGGCCTGATTAGATTTGCGTTGATCCCACATGACCTTACGCCCCACGACCTGAGATAGGCTCGTGCGGGTGCGCAATTCATCAAGGAAACCGGGTGGCAGACTCATAGCGCTAATATCAGGCCTTACGCCGCCAGAGTCTAGGGTCTGCGTCCCAACTACTGGGGCGCAGACGTTTTTAAATGATCACACGTTAAATCGACAGTGCCGCAACAGATTTCATCGCCGCGTGTAAATCATGCACTGCTGTTTTGGCAAAAGAACGCATCACCATGATGTCAAAGCAATCTGTTCCAACACAGGTTATCGATGCCATCATGTGTTGCAGCTCTGTACGAACCGTATCGCCCTCAGCAAAAACTGAGGACCGCAAATCCACCGGCACCAACCGCGCCAGAACATCCGCACTAGAAGCGCCTTGCAACCGCATTACAGCCCAAGCATCAGACTGATCGGTAACCGCCGCAAGCTGAACCAAATCGTCTGAGACTTTGCCACCCATGACCATCGCCTGACCTTGGCCAAACCAAATAGCGCGCGCACCATCTTTACCGACCGCATGGTTCACAGCGGGATATGCCACACCATGCGTTACCGTGAGTGATGCAGAAACCTCCACTTCCTTTTCAGCGAAAGGCGCAACAGAGGTCAATGCGTCAGGGTGCTGTTCCGTTAGCGTGACATTGCCCGCCGACAGCGGTAACAAAGCAGCACAAGGGGATTTCGCGACAAGATTAACCACGGGTTTTCTCCCCTTCTTGATCCATGAACACCGGATGACAAATTTCGCAAAGCGTTTCGACACCGCGCAATGCATCAACCATTCTGATTTTTTCGCCCATGCGGTTCGGTCCGTTTTTCACAAACCCGAGCGCAAGGTAGCTTTTCATCGTCGGTGAATAGCAAACCGAGGTGATGTACCCCTGATCATTTTCACGCGTCGCTTCTGCACCAACATTGTAGAAATGCGCGCCTGCCATCAGTTTTTGCGACGGCGTTACAGGTTTCAACCCAACAAGCCGATCCCGGTCTTGGGCAACCTGCCCCGGACGCGCAGCAGATGTTTTACCAATGCAGTCTTTCTTGGCAGAAATCATCCGCTCCATCCCAATATCAAAAGCATTGATCCGCCCGTGAATTTCCGAGTGGGTGATGAACCCCTTTTCAATCCGCAACACGTTCAGTGCTTCCATACCGTAGGATCCGCCGTCCAAGGCCTTGGCCTCTTCTAACAACGCAGCATAAAGCGCTTCACCGTAGCGCGATGGAATAGCAACCTCATAGGCATGTTCGCCTGAGAATGAAATTCGGAACAAACGCCCCTGAACACCACCCATCGACACATCACCGCAGGCCATAAACGGCCAGCTGTCGTTGTCGATCTCACTATCCAAAATACGGTTCAACAGAACTCTGGATTTCGGACCAGCAACAGCAAACTGCGCCCATTGCTCGGTAACGGAAATGAACTGCACATCCATATCCGGCACCAAACACTGATGCACAAATTCCAGATGCTTCATGACTTCGCCAGCGCCAGCGGTGGTCGTGGTCATCACATAGTGATTTTCCCCCAGACGCGCCGTTGTGCCGTCATCCATCACAAAACCATCTTCGCGCAACATCAGGCCGTAGCGCACGCGCCCAACCTTTAGCGTTGAGAACATGTTGGTATAAACGAAATCCAGAAACGCACCCGCATCCGGGCCTTGAACGTCGATTTTCCCCAGTGTGGACACATCGGTGATGCCAACATGATTGCGCACCATGTTCACTTCGCGATCTGTGGATTCACGCCAAGTAAGCTCACCTTTTTCAGGATAATAAGACGGACGATACCATAGTCCAGCCTCGATCATTGGCGCACCTGCTTTGACTGTCATGTCATGTGAGGTGATAAAGCGCTGTGGCGCAAACCCTGCCCCGCGTGCGCCTGCGCCCAGTGTAGCCATCGCAACCGGAGTAAACGGCGGACGGAATGTCGTTGTACCCGTTTCAGGAATACCCCGTCCCGTCGCATCAGCCAAAACGGCCAGTGCCCCCACGTTTGAGTTTTTACCCTGATCTGTTGCCATACCCTGCGTTGTATAACGCTTCATATGCTCAACAGATTGGTAATTCTCAGCCGCAGCTTGTTTCACATCCTTAGTGGTCACATCATTCTGAAAATCAAGCCATGCACGGCCTTTTCCAGACACCTGCCAAAGCGGTGCAATGTTATACGCCGCATCTTCGGCTTGGGGTGCGGTAACATCCGCCACCTTTGCATCAACTGCGGCAAGTGCTGTTTTTGCCGCCTCAAGGCCTGATTGCAACGCCCCTGCAGTGGACATAACGCCCTGCGCAGCACCCGCGACTGTCATACCCGGAATTGCCCCGTCTTTGGGCACAAATGATAACAGTTTATCATCCCAAACAGGGCGACCGTTCATGTGGCATGTCAAATGCACAGACGGGTTCCACCCACCGGACATCGCGAGACAATCCGCCGAAATGGTCTGCATCCCCGCGTTTGTGCGCACGGTTATTTGCTTCAGGCCAAGGCGACCCTTCGTGTCAATCACTTCGGCACCGGTCAGGATAGGGAAATCCCCGCTTGGACCACTATCAGGGCGACTATCGATCAAAGCCGCAACTTCAACACCAGCAGCAGCCAGATCGCGCGCTGTGCGATGAGCATCGTCATTGTTGCCAAACACAGCAACCCGTTTGCCCGGCGCAACACCCCAGCGGTTTAGATAAGACCGCACAGCGCTCGCGGTCATAATACCCGGACGGTCATTCATCGGAAACGCAACTGGACGCTCAAGCGCACCAGCCGCCAAAACCGATTGTTTCGCCGAAATACGCCAAAACACCTCAAGCGGTGCATCGGCATGCGCGCCGCGCAAATGCCCTGACACACGTTCAACCGCACCATATGTGCCCTGATCATACGCCCCAACAATGCTTGTCCGCTTCATCAGACGCACATTGTCCATCGCAGACAGTTCCGCAATGACGTCGTCCACCCAAAGATGACCGGGCTTGCCGTCAACGTCTTCGACTTCGGACAAAAGGCGCCCGCCAAATCGACTGTCGTCTTCCGCCAGAATAACATCAGCACCAGAACGTGCCGCTGTCAAAGCCGCCATCAAACCGGCAGGACCAGACCCAATGACCAAGACGTCGCAAAACGCATAGGCCTTTTCGTTCATGTCCTCATCATGCAACCCAGACAAAGCCCCAAGGCCAGCGGCACGACGGATAATGGGTTCGTACAGTTTTTCCCAAAACGCCCGAGGCCACATAAAGGTTTTATAGTAAAATCCCGCGGACAAGAAATTGGAGAACATATCGTTCACCGACATCACATCGCGTTCAAGGTTTGGCCAATTGTTCTGACTGCGCACCTCAAGACCTGAAAAGATTTCTTGGGCGGTTGCGCGCACATTCGGAGTTTGCCGCGCGCCGGAATGCAGTGTCATCAACGCATTTGGCTCTTCCGACCCAGCTGTCAGTGGCCCACGTGGACGGTGGTATTTAAAACTCCGCGCCATAAGACGCACATCGTTGGCAAGCAATGCAGAGGCGATGGTGTCGCCTTCAAACCCATTGTAGCTTTTGCCATCAAAACTAAAGCTGATCTGTTTATCGCGGTTGATCAGACCTTTTCCAGTGACGCGCATTATTTCGTCGCTTTCTTCACATCAGAGGCCAAAGCCGTGGAAAGGACTTCGTGGGTCACAGTGTTACGTTCAACAACAATCCACGCTGAGCACCCCAATTCGTGCTGCCATAGATCTTTCGTCACGCCAGCTGGGTTGTCGCGTAGGTACAGATAGTCGTCCCACGCGTCGGTTCCAGCATCTGGTGCGGGCCGATTTAAGGCAATTGCATCGCCCTTATAATAAAATTCGCGTCTGTCGCGTTCCCCACACAGGGGGCAAGTGAGTCTCATGTCATTTTCCCTTAGTGTAGATTGTGTTGGCTGCCTTTGCCTTCCTCATCCAGGATATCAACCCCGGTGCGGAAACGGTCTAGGCGGAATTTCTTGGCTACGTCATGTGGGCGACCTGTGGCCAACAAATGGGCAAAACAATCACCCGATGCAGGCACAGCTTTGAACCCGCCATAGTTCCAACCACAATCCACATACAGACCATCGATGTCTGTTTTATCAATGATCGGGGAACCATCCGGGGTCATATCCATAATACCACCCCAAGACCGCAGCATCTTTGCTTTGCCAATCATTGGCATAAGCGCCATGCCCGCCTCGATCACATGTTCTGCGGTAGAAAGGTTTCCGCGGCTGGCATAGGACGCGTAGAAATCAAGATCACCGCCAAACACGAGACCACCTTTATCAGACTGGCTGATGTAAAAGTGTCCCATACCGTAGGTGACAACATGATCTAGGCAAGGCTTCAAACCCTCAGTCACGAAGGCTTGCAAAATGTTGCTTTCGATCGGAAGACGCATACCCGCCATCGCGGCAACCTGGCCTGAACGACCAGCCGCGACCATACCAACCTTCTTCGCTTTGATCGGACCTTTGGTGGTTTGCACACCCGTTACAGCGCCATTTTCGATGTCAATGCCGGTAACTTCACAGTTTTGGATAATATCAACGCCGCGCTGGTCCGCCCCACGTGCATAGCCCCAAGCCACCGCATCATGGCGCGCTGTGCCGCCTCGTTTATGGTAAAGGCCACCATAGATAGGAAACCGCGTCTGTTCAAAATCAAGGAACGGCACCTGTTCACGAACACCTTCGCGATCAAGCAAAATTGCGTCATCGCCTTGGCTGATCATCATGTTCCCACGGCGCGCCGCTGCATCACGTTGACCATCGGAATGGAAAAGATTGATAATCCCACGCTGCGAATGCATCGCGTTAAAGTTCAAATCGCCTTCCATTTTCTCCCACAACTTCAGCGAGTGGCTGTAGAATTGGGAGTTTCCATCGAGAAAATAGTTAGCACGCACAATCGTTGTGTTTCGCCCAACATTACCGCCCCCGATATAACCCTTTTCCAAGACCGCAACATTGGCGTTCCCGTAAACGGCTGCAAGATGGTAGGCCGTAGACAACCCGTGTCCACCCCCACCAATAATAATGATGTCGTATTCTTTCTTAGGTTCCGGGCTACGCCAATGGGGCGTCCAGCCTTTATTTCCGGTAAGACCGTTCTTCAAAACCTGCCATGCGGAAAATCGCATTTGATATCTCCCTACTGTCCGGCGAACATTGGCCGTGACCGAGTAGATATTCAATGCCTACTGTTTATTTCCGCGTCGGTTTTCGACAAAAACATGTCATTATGCGACTATTTTTGTCGCTAAACCGAAAAGAGGATCGCCCCTCCAGCCCATTTTTCTGGAAGGGCGAAGAAGATCAGAGACCTTTTGCGCGATAACTTGACGCAACTTTATCAATCGCAACCAGATATGCGGCAGTCCGCAGATCTGTCACATCATCACGATTGTGCCAAACGGCGCGCATAGACTGATATGCAATCCGCATTGTGTCATCCAAACCAGAGCGCACCAATTCAAGCTCGCCTGCGCCTTTAAGATATTTATCCTTAAAGCCAGGAGATAACTTCCAACCATTTCCTGTGCTTGCAGCCAATTCTTCTAGCTCATCCACAACCAATTGATGGCGTGCTTCTTCTTGACGGCGTTGCATCCGGCCAAACCGAATGTGGCTAAGGTTTTTCACCCATTCGAAATAGGAAACTGTCACACCACCAGCGTTGGCATACATATCTGGAATAATGACACATCCCTTTTCGCGAAGAATTTCGTCAGCCCCAGCAGTCACTGGACCGTTCGCAGCTTCGATGATCAAAGGCGCTTGAATTTGCGCAGCATTTCCAAGGTTAATAACACCTTCCAAGGCCGCCGGGATCAGAATGTCACATTCGACCTCAAGCAACGTAGACCCATCTTCGGCGTATTGCCCGTGAGGATATCCTTTGACGCCACCATGTTTGGCCAACCAAGCACGTAGCTCTTCGATATTGATACCATTCGGATCATAGATGCCACCGTCGCGTTCAATAACGGCAACGATCTTTGAACCGTCTTCTTCAGATAGGAATTTGGCGGCATGAAAACCCACATTTCCGAGGCCCTGAACAACAACACGCTTGCCATCCAACGTGCCATCGAGGCCCGCCTTAGCAATATCTTCGGGATAACGGAAAAACTCCTGAAGCGCATATTGCACGCCGCGCCCAGTTGCCTCGACACGTCCAGCAATACCGCCGGCGTTCAATGGTTTACCCGTCACACAAGCTTTGGAGTTAATATCCGTCGTATTCATCCGCGCGTACTGGTCAGCAATCCAAGCCATCTCGCGTTCACCTGTGCCCATGTCTGGGGCAGGCACGTTTTGTGACGGATGAATTAAATCGCGCTTCACCAATTCATAGGCGAAACGGCGTGTAATCAATTCGAGCTCATGCTCGTCATACTCACGTGGATCGATACAAAGGCCACCCTTTGAACCACCAAATGGTGCCTCAACCAACGCACATTTATAGGTCATCAAAGCAGCAAGCGCTTCTACTTCGTCTTGATTTACACCCATTGAGTAACGAATACCGCCCTTAACAGGTTCCATATGTTCAGAATGAACAGAGCGATATCCCGTAAAGGTTTGGATTTGGCCGCGTAGGCGCACCCCAAATCTCACGGTGTAGGTCGCGTTACACACCCGAATTTTTTCTTCTAGACCCGGGGGCAAATCCATAAGTGCAACCGCGCGGTTGAACATGATGTCAACGGACTCGCGAAAACTGGGTTCTTGAATTGGCGTCATTTCTTAACTCTCCACTCTCCCAAAGATAGCTATGGGAATCATTTTGCCCCACAACTCAACTGCGACAATATGACGGATTGGTAAACCTAAGCCAGTTCAATTGGAGAAAAGCTTCGATTTCGTCATTTATCGCTCAAGCCAGTCACAGGCGGTCTCGAAAAATTAATCAATTGTTGATGAAGAGCGGCTAATCTCTAATTATCGCCCCTTATTTTCATACAAATAATGCTAAATTTGCGCATTCAAGTCACAAGTGTGCCTCATTTTCGCCATGTCCTCTTCATTAGATATGCCTTGATCTCTTGAGTCCAAATTTAAGGATTCGACATTAGGTAAGGTAAAAGTGATGACACGCGACAGCAAAACCAAAGGACTTGACGGCGCTACGCATCGTTCTGCATCCGGCAGAAGAAACCGTGGTTTCGTCACTTCATTCGCCAAAGATGAAGACGGTAGCATTATCATCTTCTCCCTTTATATGTTTATTTTAATGGTCATGATCGGCGGTATCGCTGTTGATGTTATGCGCTTTGAATCACGGCGCGCACAGCTTCAAAATACGCTAGATCGCGCGATCTTGGCTGCGGCAGATTTGGATCAAACGCTTGATCCTGAATCCGTGGTTGAAGATTATTTCGACAAAGCAGGTCTTTCAGATTACTTGACCAATGTTACAGTTGATCAGGGTTTGGCACATCGCACAGTTTCTGCGACCTCTTCTACACCGGTAAACACAATGTTTATGGGATTGTTGGGCGTTGATGAGCTCACTGCGCCAGCCCAAGGTACAGCCGAAGAGCGCAAAGCCAATGTCGAAATTTCGATGGTTCTGGACATTTCAGGATCGATGGGCCGCAATAACAAAATTCAGTTACTACGTGACTCAGCATCGGAATTTGTGGAATCCGTTATTGGCACCAATAACGAAGGATTAACATCTGTTTCGCTTATCCCCTACACCGCACAGGTGAATGCAGGATCAGCCTTGTTTAATCAGATTGTGGATCCCAACGCCTACCGCGTACCAAATCACAGCTATTCCCACTGTATTGAATTTGAAACCGCTGACTTCAATCAGACTGGATTAGATTTTTCAAGCGCACGTCGTGGCAACAATCGTACAGCACCTGTTTCTGGCGCTTCGACACAATATTTTACATACGAACAAGGCCAACACTTCGAATGGAGCAGCAGCTCTTCGCGCCCAATCAGAAACCCAGGTTGTCCTGACGAAAGCTACGAAGAAATTGTGACCTTTAGTGAAGATATCTCAGACCTTCAGGATACAATCGGTCAGTATCGCGCACGTGCAAATACAGCTATCCACATTGGCATGAAGTGGGGTACAATCCTGCTCGACCCGACAACAAATGGTGTTATTCGCCAAATGGTCGCGGCGAACCAAGTTGATGACGCTTTTGAAAATCGTCCTGCGGCATGGAACGACACCGAAACACTGAAAGTTGTGGTCCTGATGACCGATGGTGAGAACGTAAGCACCTATCGCATCCGCAATTCATACTACAACAGCACCAGCGAATACGCCCATTGGAACCAGTATTCCCTTTGGAACTACCTGTATAGATACGTGTCTTCATACAACCGCTCGCGCTACTATGAGCTTCGCTATACCTCTTCACAGGCTGACAGCATGCTCTCAAACATATGCGACGCGGCGAAAGACAACAATATCACTGTTT
Source organism: Cochlodiniinecator piscidefendens (assembly GCF_011326755.1). Taxonomy (GTDB): domain Bacteria; phylum Pseudomonadota; class Alphaproteobacteria; order Rhodobacterales; family Rhodobacteraceae; genus Cochlodiniinecator; species Cochlodiniinecator piscidefendens. The sequence continues at coordinate 813,603 of NZ_JAAOIE010000001.1, forward strand.
TCACAATCGGCTTTGAGGTTGGAAACCATGGTGCAAACGTGATGCGGAACTGCGCGTCCTCTCCATCCCACTTCTTCCGTGTAGAAGGTTTGGAAATTGGCGAAGCCTTCAATTCCATCGCTCGTCAGATTAACCAGCTGAGGTTGACACAATGACCCATATTATTAGTAAGTTCACCCATTGGCTCCGCAAAGAAGATGACGGCAACTCCACCATCGAATTTGCACTGTTCTTTCCAATGTTCATCGTGCTTTTCATTTCTGCCTTTGAGGCCGGGCTGTTATCGATCCGGGGCATCTTGATCGAACGTGCGTTGGACATCGCAGTACGTGACTTGCGCTTAGGAACATGGACTCCACCGACCCATACCGCGCTTCGCCAACGGGTTTGCGACAATGCAATCGGCATTCCCCAGTGTATGGATACACTGCTTTTGGAAATGCAGCCTGTTTCAACCGAAAGCTGGGATTTGCTGAGCAATAATGCGCAATGTGTGGACCGTTCGCAGACAGTATTACCTGCGACCACATTTGACGGCGGACATGAAAATAACATCATGCTGGTCCGTGCCTGCGCTGTCTTTTCACCGATCTTTCCTCAGATTGGCTTAGGCTATCACATCCAGAAAGATTCAACCGGCGGATATGCAGTGATTGCGTCCTCTGCCTTTGTGAACGAACCGAGGTAATGGAAATGCAGATGTCATACAAAATGTCCCGCCTGCGCAGTAAACTCCGCAGCTTCGCACAAGATACCGACGCGGCGATCGCAATCGAAGCCATAATCGTTCTTCCCTTTATGATTTGGGCCTATGTCGGAATGTTCATCTTCTTTGATGCCTTCCGCGCTGAGGCCACAAACATCAAGGCGGCCTATACAATCAGTGACGCGCTGTCTCGGGAAACAAACCCCATCGACACAGCCTACATGGAAGGCCTCGAAGATGTGTTTTCATTCCTTGTCCACGGAAATGACACAACCTCACTACGCCTGACCGAAGTTATGTGGAGTGACACAAGCAATCGCTACGAAGTGATTTGGTCACACGCCACAGATTCCCGTCAGACATGGAACACTGCGTCAGTTCAGGAAATCAAAGATCATTTCCCGACACTTACAAACGGGGAACGCCTGATCGTAGTTGAAACAAGCATGATGTATTCGCCAGCGTTCAATGTCGGTCTAGACGAGTTTGAGTTTCAAAACCTCGTTGTGACCAGCCCGCGCTTTGCGCCACAGCTCTGCTGGGGAACAACCTGCTAAGCTGAAAGATCGCTATCACGCTGCGCAACAAGTAGGGTCAAAATCTCAGCCATTGATTTGCCCTGCCCCGCCGCAGTAACGCCACCGATCCCGACGCTTCGGCCAAAAGACCACCACATACCCGGCGCCCATCCCATGGGTTGCCGGGTTTTCATTTTGATCGCAAAGCCATGCGAAGGTTTAAACGCAAGAAAACCACGCGCGACACTTTCGACATCGGCTACATTAAAAACAACGCGTCCATCGCTCGTGGTGAGAGAAGTTGGCGTTAAGGATAAGACGAGCCCGGTTGCATAATGAAGCCGAGCAGCAATCCAAAGAACGCTAAGCCCAAAAGCAATCATAAATATCTGCCAACCTATTGTCGCCGGAGGCTGTGCCAATGCGAGATAGACAACAAGCCCCCCTAGGATCAATAAGGTCATCATCCCAAATGTGCGACGCACACCAGACGCATTTAATGTGCAAATAACTTCATCGTCAGCGTATTCGGTTTCTTGGGACTGCTCGGGCATTGGGTTCTCCTTTGCCTTGTCATAGAAGCCCGCCAGCAAAACGTCTAGTCAATCGAGGTAATCGTCCGCGCGCAGGCCCGCGCGTTCATAGTGCACAGGCAAAACCCGACCATACAGTTGCTTGGTGCGCTCTGGGCTGCCGCACATTCCGCGCTCGGACACATAAGAAAAAATAGCGACATGGCGCGCGCGATCACCGGTTAACGGCGCAACCCGGTGCAAGCTATATCGTCCTTGGAACAATTGGAGATCGCCCGGTTCCAGATGTAACACTTTAATCTTGTCCGAGGTGCCATCCAATACGCGACGCACTTCGTCAAAGTTTTCTCCACCCTGACCTTGGTTGCGGATCATGGGGGCATATTCAAATGCTCCGCCGCCTTTCGCGTTCTGTAGCGCCAGTGTCACGGTGAAATTGTTAGTGTCAAAGTGCCAAGGAAACCCATTCCCTTCCTTCGCCGTGTTCACAATCACATCCGCCAGCGGGTCGTCATACCGAAAAAAGCGATCTTCAGACTCCCCAAGGCATTCGCGGACGAAATCGTCAAACCCTTCGAAATCATGGATTTGGCGCAACGCTCCATCAGGACTAAAATTATCAGCGGGTACAAACGCATTGGAACGATCATAAAACTGCCGAACAGGATGATCCAATGGCAATGTTTCATCGTCTTGCGAGAAATACACATTTGTGCGGTTGTAACTACGGTGACCTTTATGTGCGACGCTCTCTGCTTCGGTCGCCGTGGCGCGTATGCCATCAACAGTCAGAAAGTTCTTTAAAACCGCACACCCATCACGCCCCAATTGTTCTTGAACTTTGGTGAGAAGCGCAGCGTAAGCCGCGCTTTCCTTTTTGTGGATAGGATAGAGAGCAAGGTTAATATTGCCCTCCCCCATCATTCTGCCGCAATCCGGTCAGCCTTTGGGTTGATTTCATACCCCGGCTCTTCGGGTTCATCATCTGTCATTTCCGGTGGGAACCCTGGTGCACGAATATCAAGACCTGTCGCATCTTCGAGACGACGGATAATGTTTGGTGACAATTCACGCGAACCATATTTTTCGATACCATCTTTGAAGATTTTGATCATCAATGGATTCATCTCAAGCGGAACATTTGCCCGATCTGCAACGCTTTGAAAGAGGCTAATATCCTTAAGCACCAGATCCATAGTGAAGGAAATATCGCGAGAACCATTCAAGATCACTTGGCTTTCGGTTTCATGCACAAAGCTATTGCCAGATGAAATTCGAATAGCTTCATACGCAGTCGCAAGGTCCATTCCAGCTGCACCCGAAACGGTCAGCGCCTCAGCCACAGAAATAAGGTTAGCTGTCGCGAGATAGTTCGTAACAACCTTTAGAACTGAAGCAGAACCAAGATCGCCCGTGTGTAAAACACGACGTCCCATTGTGGTCAGAAACGGCAAAATGCGATCAAAGGTTTCGCGATCACAGCCCGCGAAAATAGCGATATTGCCTGTATCCGCGCGGTGGCAACCACCGGAAACTGGACAATCAACGGCGGCGCCACCAAGTGCGTGAACTTTTTCGGCCAGGCGCTTTACTTCAGCTTCATCCGTGGTGGACATTTCCATCCAGATTTTGCCGGGACCCATTGCCTTCAGGATACCATTTTCGCCTTCCATGACTGCGGCAGACGCGGCGGGTGACGGCAAACAGGTGATCACGGCATCGCAATCGCGCATCAATTGCTCTGGGCTTTCGCCTTTCGCTGCGCCCAGCGCGACAAAACTGTCCATGAGTTCTTCGTTCAAATCAAGAACTGTGATATTCACGCCATTGCGCAGCAGACTTCCTGACAGTTTACCGCCAACGTTGCCAAGCCCGATAAAGCCTACCTTCAAATCCGTTCCCATGGGTGTTCCTTTCAAATTTCGGTGGTTTACCAAGAGCTACCTTGACCTTTTTCAAAATTGAAATGAATAATAAGCCAACCTGTCCTAAAGAAAATTTGTAACAGAATGGCTGATCTTCCCAATCTTGTGTGGCTGCGGGCGTTTGAGGCGTCCGCCCGACTGCGCAGTTTTACAGCAGCCGCAACCGAACTTGGCCTCACCCAAGCCGCGATCAGCCATCAAGTGCGAAGCCTTGAGAAAAGCTTTGGCGTATTACTGTTTACTCGGCGTTCGCGCACTCTTGAGCTTACGGAATTGGGGCATGCATATTATCCATCAATTTCCCAAGCAATCGACGACATTGCTTTTTCAACACGTGGGCTTTTGGGGCCAAGCCGAACAAAGACCATCACTTTACGCGCTCCGATTTCCACAGCGGTCTTATGGATCGCACCAAAACTAGGCGCGTTTCACGCTGCGAACCCCGCGATAAATATCCGTCTTATTTCAGCGATCTGGGCGGATTCCACGGAAGAAGGGGATATTGATGTCGATCTACGCCTAGGGCCGAGCAGTTGGTTCGGACGACGCGCACATTTGCTAGCCGAAGAATCCGTTATTCCCGTGTGTGCAGCGCATCAAGCGCATCGTATTCACACAGTAGACGCCTTATTTGAACAGGAATTGATACACATCCACGGTTTTCAGGATCACTGGCTCAGACTGTCGAGAAATCACGGCATCGACATTTCAAACAAACCCCAGGCTTTATTTGTCGACACCTCATTGGCCGCGATTGAGCTGGCCGCAAGTGGCGCCGGTGTTGCAATGATGATGAAACGTTATGCGGATGGCCCGCTGAAACGTGTGCAGTTGGTACAAGCCTTGGATTTGGAATTAGAGATGGGCCAAGGGCACTACCTTATGCCTACCGCTGGCCCCAACCAACATAGCGTTGAGGCCGCATTGGTCCGGGACTGGGTTGTCGGGCTGTTTCAAACACCGCGCACAGATGCTGTTCTCTGATCCACACATCCAACCCTGCACATAAGGCCACGTTGGCTTATATTCGATGTGAAAGGAGGGCAAAGTCATGTCGATACGCCCTATTAAATCTCAGAGTCTCGCTGTGCCGACTATCGAAGGCGCAGGCGTTAAGTTGCATCGCGCCTTTGGGTTTTCAAAACCCAAAGCGCTTGATCCATTTCTGCTATTTGACGATTTTCGCAATGACAATCCCGAGGATTATCAAGCGGGATTTCCATGGCATCCCCATCGTGGCATCGAAACAATCACCTATGTATTAGACGGCACAGTAGAACACAGTGACAGCCTCGGCAACAGAGGTGAACTTGGCCCCGGCAGCGTCCAATGGATGACCGCAGGGTCCGGCATTTTGCATCAAGAGCTTCCCCGTGGAAATGCCCGTGGTCAGATGCATGGCTTTCAACTTTGGTCCAACCTCCCACGCGATCTAAAAATGACAGCCCCGCGATACCAAGACATGGCCGCTTCTGACATTCCCCTCATTGAGGAAGACGACGGGACAAAGGTCAAAGTGATTATCGGGTCCTTTTGGGGGCAAACCGGCCCCATCGACGGGATCGCAGCTGACCCACAATACTTAGACATTTCTATTCCACCCGGTGTAAAAAAGACCTTTCCACTTGATACCTACAGGCGCGCATTTGCTTATGTCTTTTCTGGCTCAGGGGCCTTTTCGGACGCGTCTGCACCTATCGGTGTTTTATTAGAAAAAGAAGTGCGCGGCGAAGAGGTCAATATTCGCGATTTATCTGGCAACCGAACATTGATCCAATTCGACAGCGGAGATGAAGTGTCCGTTCAAGCTGGCGAAAAAGGACTGCGGTTTCTACTCATTTCAGGTGCCCCAATTGAGGAACCCGTCGCGTGGCACGGCCCAATTGTCATGAACACACCTGAAGAATTGAAAACTGCATTTTCAGAGCTGCGCAATGGAACCTTCATCAAACCTGCGCATTAAGCCGCAACAGAATTGCGGACCATATCCCAGTAAATGCTTTGGACCGTTTCGCGGTCCAAACGCCCCCCATCGCGATACCAGGTGTTCACCCCAGTCAACATCGCGATAACGGCCAAAGTCGCCAACTTTGTATCTGGAACTGCAAATATCCCAGTGTCTTGGCCATTCTTCAAAATACCGCCCAGCACATTTTCATATTGCTTACGCAGCCCTTCGACTACGGAAAAGTTGTCGTCATCCAGATTTCTCAATTCCATATATGCAATAAAAACAGCCTCTTGGCGATCTGCATGGAAGCCAATGTGGAACCGAACAAAAGCCTCTAGATCTTCCATCGGTCCGATACTGTTGGGGTGATGAAGCTGCCAAGCCTCAAGCAATTCCTCAAGATGCCCCTTCATCAAATCAAACAAAAGCGATTGCTTATCTTTGGTATAAAGGTAAAGCGCCCCCGCCTGCACACCCACGTCTTTTGCAATTTGGCGCATGGATACAGCTGCAAAACCGTGACGTGCAAAAAGCGTCTGCGCCGCAGCGCGGACCCGCGGACCAGTAATATCTGAATGAGAACCTGTTTTTCGTGCCATACCCTCTGTCTATATGAACATACGTTCAGTTCAAGAGTAGATCATCTAGGTGTCTTTTGCTTGTGGGGCCTGCAGCAAGTTCGTATAAATGAAACGAATGAATGTAAGGGGCAGTCAATGCAACTCCGCCAGATTATGATTGCGCTCCTTTTGCCAGCGATGGGTGCCTGCGCACAGTTTCCATCTGTCGATGCGTCCGTCTCTGACCGCGCGCGCCAAGCTGATTTTCCGACGCTATTGCCAATGGATCAATTGACTCAATATAATACACCGCCCCAAATTGATGACGCTCTGGTCGGATCATTAGAGGCCCGCGTTGCAAACCTGCGAGCACGTGCAGCACGGTTGCGGGGGCAGGTGATTAGCCAACAAACCCGTCAATACCTGCAAGACGGCGCAGCGCGACTTTAGCAGTCGCGCAAAGATCGCCGCATGACTTTTCCTGTGGCTGTTGTGGGCAAAGCCTTCATCACGACAATAGACTTCGGCGCGACGTGTGGGCTAACCTTGGCCTTCACACGATTAATGAGCACCGTTTCAAGACCTTCCCATTCCGCGCCCTCACGCAGCACCACAAACGCTTTAACAATTTCGGTGCGCAGTTTGTCGGGAACTCCGACCGCAGCGGCCTGAAGCACGTCAGGATGCCCTGTCAAACAATGTTCGATCTCGCCCGGACCGATACGATAACCTGCGGATGTAATCACATCGTCGTCACGTGATAGGAATTTAAAATACCCATCTGCATCCCGAACACCCAGATCCCCAGTCAGCAACCAATCGCCTCGGAATTTTTTGGCAGTTTCTTCTGGCTTATTCCAATACCTAAGAAACATAACCGGATCAGGTGCGCGAACAGCAATTTCGCCCGCCTCACCATCAGGTACGATCTGCCCGTCAGCGCCAAATATCGCCACGTCATGCCCTGGCACCGCGCGCCCCATTGTACCGGGTTTGCGTACACCTGCGGATGCAGACCCTGACACCACGAGATTGCATTCCGTCTGGCCATAAATTTCGTTTATCTCAGCCCCAAGTACATCAGATCCCCAAGCCAACAGTTCAGAGGATAGGCTTTCCCCACCAGAGGAGATTGACCTGATTTTCACGTCGTTCGGAACTGAAGCATGCTGCATCATTTTCAGAGCAGTCGGTGGCAAAAACAGATTTTTGACGCGCTGACGAGCGATAAGCTCAAAGGCAGCATCTGAATCAAACTTGCGCATACGATGACTGACCAACGGGACTCCGTAGTAAAGGCACGGCATCGCCAAATCCATCAGCCCACCAATCCAAGCCCAATCAGCAGGCGTCCAACCGCAATCGTCAGGTTGCGGCAAAAACCCGTGATGCACTTCGACCGCCGGTAAATGCCCAAGCAAAAACCGGTGCGCGTGTAGTGCCCCCTTTGGTGATCCCGTTGTGCCAGAGGTGTAAATTAAAACAGCCGGATCATCAGCACGAGTTTGCACTTGAATGGGTTTAGCTGAGGCTTTGGCCATTTCTTCGGTCAAAACACATACAGGTGCCTTGGCTGGATCGGTACAAAGGACATGCGCAAGTTCTGGCAGCTCTGGCCATATGTCCAAAAGCTTTGGCAAATTGGCCCCATCTGTAAGGGCAATTTTTGCCCCACTGTCAAAAAGACGATACCGCAGCGCCTCCTCACCAAACAGCGTAAACAAAGGCAATGCAATCGCACCTAATTTATACGCCGCAAAATGCGCCAACAGCACCTCAGGCCCTTGCGCCAAATAAATAGCAACGCGATCCCCTGCCCCCACGCCCCGCGCGCGAAATGCATGCGCGAGCCTATTGGCCCCTTCTTCTAACTGCCCATAACTCCAACGTTGCTCAGAGCCATCTTCGAAAATGTGAATAAGCGCGGGTTTTTCCGGCGACTTCTGTGCCCAGCTGCTGCAACAGACATCCGCCATGTTGAAATGTTCGGGAACATTCCAGCGAAATGAATTAATGATCTCGGACCAATCCTGAGATGGTGTTATCAACCGTCGTTCCATGTCGCAGCTCCAAATAAATGAACACTCGTTCAATTAATTGAATGAAAGCGCCTTAGCTGTCAAGCCGCAATGAAATCACTTAATTTTGAAAAACCTCAATAACCGGCAATCCAGTCAGAGAAACACCAAGCAAACGCATCGCTGCCAACGACACCTGGCTGCCTGCACCAACGTCTTGCTCTAACGGTATCAACGTCACTTCGACAGTTTCCCCCGTTTCATCTGATCGAATATACCCCGACGTTTCCGATTGAACCAACGGCGTTTTCACCCAGAACCCCTGATCAGTCGGATCACCCAAGCTGGCAATGGTTTGCCCCAAAGAAACAGCACCTTGCGCCTCGGTTTCTGTCACGACAGCTGCAGTGCGCTCTTCGGTTGTAGTGGTATCAAAAGCTTCTGCCGTGGCAGGGCCACTTGGCTCAACAATCGCAATTTCTGGACGAGGCGAAGGTCGGGTCGCCTCTGAATTTTCGGTCACGCGTGGTCCGAATACGGAACACCCTGTGGCGCCAATGCAGGCCATCATCAATACATACTTTTTCATACTGAAACTCTACGCCGCATTGGACATTGCTTCAATGTGAACTTCGCTCTTGTGGCAACGTCGGCGGAAGCTTACCTTCGCGCTATGACACAGCCAAAAGCCAGCCCGACTCTCATTGACCCTTTTCAACGCGCAATTACCTATTTGCGCGTCTCCGTCACGGATCGCTGTGATTTTCGCTGTGTTTACTGCATGTCTGAGGATATGACGTTTCTGCCCAAGAAAGAGCTTCTAACACTCGAAGAGTTGGATCGCCTGTGCAGTTCATTTGTTGATCTTGGCGTGGAAAAGCTGCGCATTACCGGGGGCGAGCCTTTGGTGCGGCGTGGCATTATGACCTTTATGCAATCGATGTCACGGCATCTTGAAAGTGGTGCGCTAAAGGAACTCACCCTTACAACCAATGGATCGCAATTGGCCAAATACGCTGATGACCTTGCCAAAGCCGGTGTGAAACGCGTCAATATTTCCCTCGATACTTTAGATGAGGAAAAGTTTGCGCGCGTTACCCGTTGGGGGCGTTTGCCTCAGGTTTTAAAAGGAATTGATGCAGCGCAGAATGCAGGACTTCGTGTCAAAATTAACGCGGTCGCTGTAAAGGGTGTCAATGATGATGAACTCTTTACCTTAACCGAATGGTGTGCAGAGCGTGATCTGGACCTTACCTTTATCGAAGTAATGCCAATGGGCGATATTGGGAACGAAGATCGCCTAGATCAATATTGGTCTCTCAAGGATTTAAGAGCAGAAATCGAAACCCGCTATACGACAGTTGACCTTCCTGACCGTACAGGTGGCCCTGCGCGATATTTTCAGATCGTTGAAACCGGTCAAAAAATTGGGTTGATCACGCCACTTTCCCATAACTTCTGTGAGAGCTGTAATCGGGTTCGCATAACCTGCACCGGCGAAATCTATACGTGTTTGGGTCAAGAAGGCAAAGCTGACCTGCGTGGGCCGCTGCGAGAATCTGAAGGCAACGCTCCTCTTGTTGCCGCTATCCACGCGGCAATCGGGCAAAAACCTAAAGGGCACGATTTCGATTATTCGCGGCAGCGCGCAGATGGTCAAATGTCGCGCCACATGAGCCATACAGGCGGATGACCCGACCAAGGACAAACGGTATTTTCTACCGGCTTATCCTTAAACCTCCATCTGATCCTTTACAGCGTGCCCAAAGCCCCGAAGGGCGATTTCACCACAACGGCCAAACTGCATTTTACCTGTCGCCAACCAAAGCTTGGGCTCTAAAAACGATGGCCCGCTACGTCGCGGATGACGACAGGCCGACCTACCTGCGCTACGCATTAAACGACGCGGTGCTACTTGATCTCAGAAAAAGTGATGAACGCGCCAAATTTGATTTCACCCTATCTGACATTCGGTCTGCGTGGCACGAAGATCGCGCCCTAGGGCACCCGGCCCCCAGTTGGGGCATTTCAGATGTCGCGCGGGGCGCAGGGTTTAACGGTATGATTTACCCATCACGGACAGAACTTAAACGTTGGAACATCGTTCTGTTTCAGTGGAACAATAAAACGGGCCCACAACTGACACATGAACCTGAATGAAAGGGCGGGATTTCTCCCGCCCTCTTTATCTTTTTAAGCCGCAGGCATGCGGTTTTCGACAATTCCGGCCCACCAGCTGCAACCAGCGGGAATGGCCTCATCATCAAAATTATATTCGGGATGGTGCACCGCAGCCGTATCTCCGTTACCCATCAAAATATAAGCACCTGGACGTGCATTCAGCATAAAGGCGAAATCTTCGCCGCCCATAACCAACGGAGCATCATCACATCCGCCGGAAATTTTGCTCGCGACATCTGCTGCAAACTCAGTTTGCTCTTCGGCATTCACCATCACCGGATAACCGCGTTTATAGTCAACAACGGCCTTGGCCCCGAAAACTTCGGCGGTGGTTTCCGCGATTTTGATCAATTTCGCTTCGGCCAAATCCTGAACATCGTTGTCCAAGGTCCGCACAGTACCGCGCAGCTTAACCTTTTGAGGGATCACATTGTGCGCTTTGGATTCCGTTTCAAAAGACGTGACCGATACCACGACTTGCTCAACTGGGTTCACATTGCGTGAAGCGATAGATTGCAAAGCGATGACAATGTGGCTCGCGACCAAAGTTGTATCAATCGTTTCATGTGGCTTGGCAGCATGGCCGCCTTGCCCCTCAACAAAAATCTCAAACTGATCAGCTGCGGCAAAAAATGACCCTGGACGAATAGCAAAACTACCAACTGCGTGACCCGGCCAATTGTGCATGCCGTAGACTTCGTCGATGTTCCAGCGGTCCATCATTCCGTCGTCGACCATTTCTTTGCCGCCGCCACCGCCTTCTTCAGCGGGTTGGAAAATCACAACACATGTGCCGTCAAAATTACGTGTTTCGGCCAGATACTTTGCCGCGCCCAACAACATCGCTGTGTGTCCATCGTGGCCGCAAGCATGCATTTTACCCGGTGTTTTTGACGCGTAGTCTAGGCCAGTCGCCTCAAGAATTGGCAAAGCATCCATATCGGCGCGCAACCCGATGGTTTTGCCAGATGTATTTGTTTTGCCTTTGATCACCGCAACGACACCCGTGCGGCCAATCCCAGTAGCAATTTCATCAACGCCAAACTCTTTCAGACGCTCTTCGACAAACGCAGAAGTTTCGTGCGTATCAAACAGCAGTTCAGGATTTTCATGCAAATGGCGTCGCCATCCCGCAATTTCCGGCTGTAGCTCAGCAAATCTGTTCTTAATCGGCATCGTTTAGTCCTTCGTCAGATGATCAACCAGCCGACGCATGAATTGCTCTCCGGCTTCAAATTCGGATTTCTCGATAAACTCATTGGGTTGGTGGGCTTGTGCGATATCGCCCGGCCCGCAGATAACACTAGAATAGCCACGCTCCTGAAACTGGCCTGCCTCAGTGCCATAGGACACAACATGAACGCCGTTATCCCCGGTGATTGACCGCACAAGTGCCTCAGCCGCGCCGTTTTCTTCGGGCCGCAAGGGCGGCACATCAAAATCAGGCGTGAGCTCGACACCCGTATCCGGATGACGTGCCTTCATCTCGGCATCTAACTTATTGGCAAAGGCAAACAGCCGCGTTTCATACATTTCGTGGCTTTCATCAGCCACTGTGCGAACATCCAGATCAAAACGACATTCACCCGCTGTGATATTACCAGCGGTGCCACCTTGGATCGTTCCACAATGTATCGTCGAAAAGGGTGGATCAAACATCGCAGCAACATCTGAGGGCGTAGCAGCTTGGATCTCAGCGTTGGTTTCATTGATCCACTGCAAAAGCTTTGCACCTTCGTGAATAGCCGAAACACCTTGGTTCAAAAGCGATGAGTGAACCTCAAAACCGGTTACTTTTACATCCCAACCAACGCCGCCTTTATGGCCAGTCACCGATTGCATAGTCGATGGTTCACCAATAATTGCCGCTGCCGCCTTAGGGAAGTCAGAATTGGCAATCATATGATCAATCATCGGTGGCGCACCTGTGCAGCCAATTTCTTCGTCATAGGACAATGCGATCTGCAAAGGACGTTTAATATCAGTTTGTGCCGCCTGCCCCATTGCCCAAAGCGCGAGACCGTTAAACCCCTTCATATCGCAGGTTCCACGCCCGTAGTAGCGGCCATCGCGCTCAATCACAGTGAAGGGGTCGCTGTCCCAATCTTGCCCATCGATCGGAACAACATCGGTATGCCCCGACAAAACAACACCGCCATCGATGTTTGGCCCAACGGAAGCATAGAGTGCAGCCTTTGTTCCATCTTCATTCGGGACGCGGGTCGATGAAATACCGTGAGAAGAAAGATAGCTTTCCACCCAATCCACCAGTTCAAGGTTGCTGTCGCGACTGACAGTTGGAAATGAGATCAGCTTTGTCATGATCTCAAGGGCAGAAAGTTTCATTCTCATCGTCGTTCCTGATTTTTCTTTGTGAATAGCATGGTGCTTGTCCCTAATCAGTACCAGTCGCCATTCAGAACAAAATGTTCCGGCGAAACTTCGGTATAAGTTGATGGGCCGGCCACATGACCTTCGGGGAAGATCGGAGATGGAATTGGCTTAAAGTTCAGTTCCTTGCCAATCATCTTTTTGCGTGGGTCCGCGACGGGCACAGCAGACAAAAGCGATTTTGTATAAGCGTGTTGCGGGTTTTCAAAGATCGCAGCACGCGGTCCGATTTCCACAATACGACCTAAATACATAACAGCGGTCTGGTGGCTCACCCGTTCGACAACGGCCATGTCATGACTGATAAACAGCATCGCGATACCCAGATCCTGTTGCAGCTCCAGTAACAGGTTCAGCACTTGCGCCTGAACGGACACATCAAGCGCAGAAACAGCCTCATCCGCGACAATCAATTTCGGGCTAAGTGCGAGCGCCCGCGCAATCGCGATCCTTTGGCGTTGCCCTCCGGACATTTCATGCGGATACCGACGCAAAAAGCTGCGCGGCAATTCAACCCGATCAAATAAGGTTGCAACGCGGTCCATCAACGATGACCCACTATCAATCCCGTAATTGCGCAATGGTTCGGCCACTTGATCAACCAAACGCACCTGCGGATTAAGAGACGCAAAGGGGTCTTGGAAAATCATCTGCATGTTGCGCCGCGCCGCACGCAATTCAGTTTGGTTCATCGCGACAACGTCTTGGTCGTCCATGATGATGCTGCCCGACGTTGGCTCAACCAATCGTAGCAAAGAACGCCCAGCCGTCGATTTTCCACATCCAGATTCACCTACCAAAGACAAAGTTTGCCCTGCTTTGATTTTGAACGACACATCTTCGACGGCGTGGACATTCGCCACAGTCTTGCGCATCAACCCCTTCTTAACCGGGAACCGCGTGATAAGGTTTTTCACTTCAAGCAGCGTCTCTGGCGCGACAACAGGGCCTTTGTTTTCTGCTCTTGAATACTCTTGGCCCAAAATACGCATTGGCTCAGGGGCGGCTTTACCGCTCATTTCGCCCAAACGTGGCACCGCAGCCAACAAAGCCTTTGTGTAGTCTTCTTTTGGGTTCTCGAAGATTTCCTCGACGGTTCCCTCTTCAACCATGTTTCCGCGATACATTACCAAAACACGATCAGCCATTTGTGCCACAACGGCCATGTCGTGGGTGATAAACATCACGGCCATATTGTTTTCGCGTTTTAGCCGATCAATCAACGCCAAGATTTCGGCTTGGATCGTTACATCAAGCGCAGTGGTCGGTTCGTCTGCGATCAGCAGCTTTGGCTCACACGCCATTGCAATCGCGATCACAACACGTTGGCGCATCCCACCCGACAATTCATGTGGGTATTGGGTCATGCGGCGTTCCGGTTCTGGAATACGCACCTGACGCAGAAGCTCTAGTGCGCGTTCTGTCGCCTGAGCATCGTTCATCCGTTTGTGAACCTTAAGTCCCTCTTTCAGCTGACGCCCGACCGTAAACACCGGATTTAGGGCTGTCATTGGTTCCTGAAAGATCATCGCGATTTCGTTTCCGCGAATGGTCCGCATCAAATCGGAATCAGCATCTTTGATCTCAAGCGCGTTTTCATTGTCGCGTTTAAACTTAATAGAACCGCCAGCAATGGCACCGCCACCGAACTCAACCAAACGCATAAGCGACAGCGAAGAAACTGATTTTCCAGACCCGGATTCACCAACAATACATAGGGTTTCGCCGGGTGCGATTTCAAACGAAACATCCTCGACCCCAACGACAGTGCCCCCCGATGTTTCAAACTCTACACGCAGATTTTCAATATCGACAAGTGGTTGATCCAACATGGTTGGCCAGGCTCCTTTAGGTGATGCGCCACAGGCTATGCGTGAAAACAGCACCATGTCAAACAGGTTCATAGCTCAGAGATTCGCTTCAAATCGATACACTTTCCGCTTTTTCAGAGAGCGCTAACAAAAGTGACCTTACGTCAAAGTTTAAACAATTGATCAAATTTCCGTTAGTTTATTGAATATTTGGCAACGTCAACCAATATGCTTGCAATTCTCCTCCGGATTGCGTGAACTGAGGTTAGTTTTTCAAATTCGCACGAAACGGTTTTTCCAAAATGATGCGAACCGAAAAACAAACCTTTCTGTTGTTTCTTTCATGAAACAACGACCAACAAGGAGAGAAGAATGAATCTCAAAGCAACTCTGCTCGGCGCCGCCGCTGCATTTGCTATGGCCCCTATGGCTATGGCTGAGCGCGGTTCTGATGGCCACGTCAATATTATCTATTGGCAAGCACCATCGCTCATGAACCCCTATCTTTCAGGTGGTACTAAAGATCTTGAGGCAGCCAGCCTCGTCATCGAACCCCTTGCACGCTACGACGAAACCGGTGCGATTGTTCCTTGGCTCGTTGATACCGTGCCTACCGTCGAAAACGGTGGCGTGGCCGAAGATCTGACATCTATCACCTGGACACTTAGTGAAGGTCTACTTTGGTCCGATGGTACACCTGTAACCTCTGCTGATGTGCGTTTCTCATGGGAATACTGCACCGCAGAAGGTGGCGGTTGTGCGCAGTCTGAAAAATACAACGATGTTACCGATGTTGAAATCGTAGATGACCGCACTGTCATCGTTCATTTCGGCATCTCTAAACCATTCCCATATGGTCCGTTTGTTGGCGCTCAGTCTCCAATCATCCAAGCTTCACAGTTTGCAGATTGCTTAGGCGCTGCGGCGCCGTCTTGCACCGATGCAAACTTTAGCCCGATCGGTACAGGCCCGTTCACAGTGACTGATTTCCGTCCAAACGACGTAATCTCACTTGAAGCGAACCAAAACTACCGTGACGCGAACTTACCTGCGTTTTCATCAGTGACCTTCAAAGGGGGCGGCGACGCAACTGCTGCAGGTCGTGCGGTTCTGGAAACAGGCGAATTTGACTACGCTTGGAACCTGCAACTCGCACCAGATGTTCTTGCAAACATGCAATCAGCTGGCCAAGGCCAGATCGTTTCAGGCTTTGGTACATTGGTTGAACGCATCATGGTCAACATGACCGATGTAAACCCAGATCTGGGCGAAGAGCGCGGCACAGCTGCACATCCACACCCATTCCTGACTGACAGAGATGTACGTCAAGCGCTCTCCATGGCGATTGACCGCGCATTGCTGACTGAAATCGGGTATGGTGATGCTGGCCGTCCAAGCTGTAACGTGCTTCCTGCACCTGCAATCTACGCATCAACTGCAAATGATGGTTGCCTCGTGCAAGACATCGCAGGCGCAAATGCTTTGCTAGACGCTGCTGGTTGGGAACGTGGTTCTGATGGTGTGCGTGAACGTGATGGCGTCCGTCTGTCCATGCTGTACCAAACATCCACAAATGCCGTTCGTCAGGATTTCCAAGCACTGATCAAACAGTGGTGGAGTGAAATCGGTGTAGAAACAGAATTGCGCAACCTCGACGCATCTGTGTTCTTCGGTGGTGACCCTGCGTCTCCTGATACCTTCCAGAAGTTCTTTGCTGACGTTGAAATGTACGCAAACAACTTTGATGGTACTGACCCAGAAAGCTACATGGCGAACTGGGCTTGTGAACAGGCACCGCGTCCTGAAACACAATGGCAGGGCAACAACATGCCGCGCTTCTGTTCAGAAGAATACGACGCACTCGTTGCAGAGATGTCCACAACTGGCGACATCAACGAACGTGCACGTTTGGCCAAAGCGATGAACGACATGCTTATGCAAGAATATGTCATCATCCCATTGGTTGACCGTGGTCGTGTATCTGCACATTCAAATACCCTAGGTGGTGTGATCCTCAACACTTGGGATTCTGAATTGTGGAACGCTGCTGACTGGCATCGCCTAAGCAACTAATACCGCTCATGATCTGCTCGCCTTTCGGCGGGCAGATTCCCTTTGGCGCGACCCTTCGAGGATCCCATGTTAAACTTCACGATCCGTCGGTTGCTTTTGGCAATTCCGACGCTTCTTTTTATCTCCCTTATCATCTTTTTGTTGCTGACTCTCGCTCCCGGCGATCCAACGGCCAACCTGCCGCTGTCGATCCCACCTGAGGTAAAACAACAAATCCGCGAAAGCCTTGGCTTAGGCCAAGCTTGGTACATTCGCTTTGTCCTATGGGTCAAAGCCTTCTACATCACCGAACCCCTTTACCTGATTGAGTCGCTCACAGGATGGGATGTCTATGGTGATCAACAGCGTGTACTTAGCTGGCAGTTCCGCTCCCCTGTTATGGATATTGTAACGCAGCGTCTCCCCCAGACACTTTGGGTGGTTGGCTTAGCTTATCTCGTTGGGGCACTGATCGCTGTTCCAATCGGGATCATATCAGCCTACCGGCAATATTCCATGTTTGACCAAATCGGTACGTTTGTGTCGATGATCGGATTTTCGGTTCCGACATTCTTCACAGGTGTTTTGCTGATCGTTATCTTTTCGGTTTGGATGCCTTTAGATAGTTTCTTTTGGTTGCCGTCGATCTACGACACGACCCTTGAAGTAACCAATTGGGAAACCTTTGTTAAACAAGTCCGGCAAATGATTTTGCCCGTGACTGTGCTTGCACTCTTCAACGCGGCACAAATCAGCCGTTTCATGCGTGCATCGATGTTGGACAATTTAAACCAAGACTACGTGCGCACAGCACGCGCCAAGGGTCTCAGCGAAAAGACCGTGGTCTTTGTCCATGTATTGCGCAATTCGATGATCCCAGTGGTCACTGTGATCGCACTCGGTGTTCCACAAGTGTTTGGCGGAGCAATCATCACGGAACAGGTTTTCAAAGTGAATGGCCTTGGCCAACTCTTGATTACCGCAATTCAGGCCAGTGACATTCCGACGGTGCAAACGCTGACGGTTATCTTTGCGGCCCTCATCATCTTCTTTAACTTGATTGCCGACATTCTCTACGGCGTCCTTGATCCGAGGATCCGCTATGACTGATATCACTGAAATCCAAGAAAACGCATCCCGTAGCCAATGGTGGGATGTCTGGGACCAGTTTAAATCGCACCGCGGTGCCTTGATCGGCGCTGGGTTCTTTTTGATCATTGTGTTTGGCGTAACCTTTGGCCCATGGTTGTGGACGATTGACCCAACCTACATTGATATTCGCGCCAGAAACCAAGGTCCTAGTTTTGCCCACCCCTTTGGCACCGACCAATTGGGGCGTGACACGCTGGCACGGATGATCAAAGGCGGACAAACCTCTATGTCCGTAGGGCTTGTCGCCATGGCGCTTGCCTTGTTCTTAGGAACATTCATTGGTGTGGTGGCAGGTTTCTTTAAGAAACTTGACGGCCCACTAATGCGCCTGACGGATCTGTTCCTTGCCTTACCATTGCTCCCGCTTCTGTTGGTTATGGTTATGTTGTTCCGGGATACTCTATCGTCGATCTTTGGTCCTGAGATGGGGATCTTTGTTTTGATGGTGACAGCAATCGGGATCACCAGCTGGATGCCCACAGCACGTATTGTACGCGGCGATGTTTTGGCAATCAAAGAACGTGAATTCGTTCTGGCTGCCCGGTCTATTGGAACGTCCAACCAAAAGATGATCATGCGGCATATTCTGCCAAATGTTCTAAGCCCAATTATGGTGTCTGCAACGCTCGGTATTGCCAATGCGATTATCACCGAAAGTGCGTTGTCGTTCCTTGGCCTTGGCTTCCCGCCGGATTTCCCAACTTGGGGACGTCTGTTGTTTGATAGCGTTGATTATCTCCAACAATACCCTGAACGCGTTATGTGGCCCGGTCTTGCGATTTCGTTCACCGTTCTCGCTGTGAACTATGTCGGTGACGGTCTACGCGATGCATTAGATCCGCGTATTCGTGGTCGATAGAATATTAAGAGAAAAAAAAGGCGGCTTGGTGCCGCCTTTTTCATGCCAACCATGCACCCTAAGTTTTAATGCGCTGAGTTTCGGATTTTTCGAATAATCGCCCAAACGCCCAAAATCACCGCCGGTGTCAAAAGTGCGGTCAGCGTATATTTTTCCAACCCAAACGTGCTGCCAATAGGCCATAACGCGTAAGTGGCCAGATTAACCGCGTAGTAGCTGATCGCAACAACCGATAGGCCCTCTACTGTTTTTTGCAATTGTAGCTGCACGTCTGCACGCCGATCCATGCTTTCAAGCACCTTTTGGTTCTGCGCTGATCTTTCGACATCCACCCGTGTCCGCAACAACTCCCCTACCCGCGTTGCACGTTCCGCCATTCGGGTAAGTTGTTCCCGCATAGATCGTACAGTTCGCATCGCAGGGTCAAAACGGCGCAACATAAATTCAGCAAAAGTCTGCCGGTGTTCAAATCGCTCTTCGCGCAGAACTTCAATCCGCTGTGCAACAATCGTTTCGTAGGCCCCGGTTCCCGCAAACCGGAACGCTGTCTGCGCCAACAGATTTTCAAGTTTGGCTGAAATAGGCAGCAGCGCATTCAAAGTGGTTTCGGGTGAGGTTACCTCATTTTCCATGTCGTTGACGACTTCGCGAAGTTGCTCATCAAATTCCCCGAGCTTACGGGATATTTCACGCGCCCGTGCAAACCCAAGCATCGACATAGTTTTATATGTCTCAATTTCACACATACGCTGAATGATCTGCCCAACCGTTCGCGCATTGGTTTCGGGCGGTACAAAAACAGCAAACCGCATGTGCCCTTCAGAATCTATCCTAAAATCAGCAGCAATCACTGCAGAACCATCCAACACACGACTGACCGCTAGGCTTTCTGGTACAAACCACTGCCGTAATTTTGGGCTTATGTCAGCATCTGTTGTGCCCTCTTCGACACGCACTAACGCCGAAGTCAATCGCGTGCCCGGAGCGTCTTTCAACCATTCTTTTGGAAACATGGAAAAGGTGCTTCCGTCAAATGGTCGCTCAGCAACCCCCTCCCCAAACAGAGTGTAAGTTACAAATTCAGTATGGCTTTCCCATTTCAAATACGCTTTTCCGATTTCACCGAAATAATGTGTCGCGCCAGGTTGCGGGTGCGCTGCACCATGACGATCCAATAAAGCAATCAGGTGTTTACGATCGGCATCTTTGTCACGTGATGCTGCATCAGTCGGACGCTTTAACGCAATGAAGGCCGCTCGACACGGAGCAGACATCGCAGGAAAAGGGCGTGCGTGTAGTTCATTTGATAACGCATAGCGCATCGGGTGGTCGATGATGTGTTGTTCCATCTCAGAAACTCTTTTTGCTGTTCGGAACCCTTTTTCGATTTTTGACCAATTGTAAATGGAAAACGGAGTTGTTTCAAAATGTTACAGGATACATCCGTATACAAACACCCATAAAAGCAAAAAGCGCCCCGCTTACAAAACAGGGCGCTTTTCCTTTTTTAGTTAGATAACTTATTGAATCATAGTCAGCAATTGATCGAGGGATGATTTCGCATCGCCATAGAACATGCGCGTGTTTTCTTTAAAGAACAGCGGGTTTTCGATGCCGGAATATCCGGTACCCTGACCACGTTTAGAAACAAACACCTGCTTGGCTTTCCAGCATTCAAGAACCGGCATCCCAGCGATTGGGCTGTTTGGATCTTCTTGCGCTGCAGGGTTCACGATGTCATTGGAACCAATCACAATCGCAACGTCAGTTTCAGGGAAATCATCGTTGATTTCATCCATCTCCATCACGATGTCATAAGGTACCTTAGCCTCGGCCAGCAAAACATTCATGTGGCCCGGCAAACGTCCCGCAACGGGGTGGATCGCAAAGCGAACGTTCTTGCCTTTCGCGCGCAAACGACGGGTGAGTTCCGCCACATTTTGCTGTGCTTGCGCAACTGCCATGCCATACCCCGGAATGATCACGATGCTGTCCGCGTCTTCCAAAGCTGCTGCAACGCCATCTGCTTCAATCGCGATTTGTTCGCCCTCGACTTCCATCTGAGGACCAGATGTGCCACCAAAGCCGCCCAAAATCACGCTCACAAACGAACGGTTCATCGCCTTACACATGATGTAGCTGAGGATCGCACCAGAGGAGCCGACCAACGCACCAACAACGATCAACAAATCATTGCCAAGGCTAAAGCCAATCGCCGCTGCCGCCCAACCAGAATAGCTGTTCAACATTGAAACAACCACAGGCATGTCAGCCCCGCCAATCCCCATAATCAGGTGATATCCGATAAAGAGCGCAGCCAAGGTCATCAAGAACAGGGGCAAAAACCCACCGGTGTTGAAGTACCAAATCAAACACAGAACGGAAATAACGGCCGCCCCAGCGTTCAACATGTGCCCACCCGGTAGTTTTTCGGCTGCCGACGATAGCTTGCCCGCAAGTTTGCCATAGGCGACAACTGACCCGGTAAAGGTCACCGCACCGATAAAGATGCCAAGGAACACTTCGACCCGCAGGATGTTGATCTCAACCGGTGATTTGTGTGCCAAAAGCCCGGCAAATCCTTCAAGTCCGGCACGTTCCTCGTGGCTCATCGCCAAAACGTTGCCCAGTTCAAGATGGGCGTTATAGCCAACAAAAACCGCAGCCAAACCCACAAGCGAATGCATCGCTGCCACCAGCTGTGGCATCTCGGTCATCTGCACCCGTTGTGCGACCTGATACCCGATCAGACCACCGCCTGCGATCAGCAGAAGCGATAGCAACCACAGACCAGAACCGGGTCCGACCAAGGTTGCAAACACCGCCAGCGCCATGCCGACAATGCCGTACCACACCGCGCGCTTTGCGCTTTCTTGTCCAGATAACCCGCCAAGTGACAGAATAAAGAGGACCGCCGCGACCACATAGGCCGCTGTTGTAAATCCGAAATCCATAATCCCTACCCCTTATGATTTCTGGAACATGGCGAGCATGCGCCGAGTCACGAGGAAGCCACCGAAAATATTGATCCCAGCCATAAAGACCGAAAGCGCGGCAAGCAGGATCACCAAGAAAGAACCAGATCCGATTTGCATCAAGGCCCCCAAAATGATGATTGACGAAATCGCATTGGTCACCGCCATCAATGGCGTGTGCAGACTGTGGCTGACGTTCCAGATCACTTGGAACCCGACGAACACAGAAAGAACAAACACGATAAAGTGCTGCATAAAGCTGGCCGGAGCGACCAAGCCAACGCCCAACAACAACACCGCACCAACTGTCAGCAAAGTGACCTGCTGTTTGGTTTGCTGCTTAAATGCTGCGACTTCGGCTGCACGCTTTTCTTCGGGTGTTAGTTCTGGAACCACTTCCTTGGGCTTGGCCGCGATGGCCTGCACTTTGGGCGGTGGCGGTGGGAACGTGATCTCACCTTCAAAGGTCACGGTTGCGCCGCGGATCACATCATCTTCCATGTCGTGATTGATCTGACCATCTTTTTCAGGGGTCAAATCTGTCATCATGTGGCGAATGTTGGTTGCATAAAGCGTTGAAGCCTGCGCCGCCATCCGAGATGGGAAATCGGTATACCCAACGATGGTCACACCGTTTTCGGTCACGATCTTTTCGTCCATCACCGTCAGTTTACAGTTGCCGCCTTTTTCCGCCGCAAGGTCAACAATGACCGAACCCGGCTTCATCGCGGCAACCATATCTTCTGTCCACAATTCGGGCGCTTCGCGGTTCGGGATCAATGCCGTGGTGATGACAATGTCAATCTCAGGCGCAAGTTCGCGGAATTTTGCAAGCTGCGCTTCGCGGAACTCTGGGCTGGACACGGATGCATAGCCACCAGATGACGCGCCGTCTTGCTGTTCTTCCTCAAAATCGAGGAAGACAAATTCAGCCCCCATGGATTCAACTTGCTCGGCGACTTCGGGACGCACGTCAAATGCATAGGTGATCGCACCCAAAGATGTCGCCGTACCAATCGCCGCCAGACCAGCAACACCTGCCCCAACAACCAAAACCTTGGCTGGTGGCACTTTGCCTGCTGCGGTAATCTGACCTGTAAAGAAGCGGCCGAAATTGTTGCCTGCCTCAATCACCGCGCGATAGCCCGCGATATTGGCCATAGATGACAAAGCATCCATTTTTTGCGCGCGGCTGATGCGTGGAACCATTTCCATCGCGATCACGTTTGCGCCCTTGGCTTTCGCTGCTTCCATCCCGGACTCATTCGCCGCCGGATTAAAGAACGAAATCAAAGTCTGACTTTTGCGCAGGCGCTTTAGCTCAGTGTCATTGGGTTGGCGCACCTTGGCGACAATATCCGCAGCCTTAAACAAAGCTGCACCCGTTTTGACAATTTCAACATTTGCACTCTGATACGTTTCATCAGAAAACCCTGCCGCTGCCCCGGCTCCGGTTTCGATGACACATTCATATCCAAGCTTTTGTAACTGAATCGCGCTTTCAGGGGTCATCGCAACGCGCGCTTCCCCCTCAAATATTTCCTTTGGTACGCCGATCTTCACGAACGCTGTCCCCCTTGATAGCCCCTTGGCAAGAAAAAGGTCCTGCTTTGCAGAACCCCTCCCCTTCATGAAACATTCATGTAGGTCATCTCATACCGGGCGAAACAATATTACGCAAGAATGATGGCGCAAACAGGAAAAAATCTGTCGCGTTTTTATTAAATCCAACGGCGGACTTTCCGGCAATACGCGGCATATTGAACTCGGAACTTACGGCGCAAACGGTCTTCTTCTGGGATGACAAATCGTTTTTCGATCACCCACAAGAACAGAGGGATCAGCGCGAGAGAAATGATTGCGTCCCACCGCAAGATGAATCCAGCAAGCAATAGCATGTCCGCGATATAGATCGGGTTCCGGCTACGTTTGAAAATCCCGCTTTGGATCAACTGCGTTGGCGTTTCATGTGGGACAGCCGTTGTCTTATGTTTGCGGAATTCAACAAAGGCCAGCATCATCAAAACAAGCCCACCCCCGATCAAAACACCGCTGATCAGGTCTGTTAATCCGCTTTCCAGCGATAAGATCGGGAAATACACCGCCTGCCACCAAGCGATCCCCAAAAACAAGAGAAGCCAAACAGGCGGAATATCAATGTATTTCATCACGGTCTCCTTTGCCCCTTCATACCTAGAACGCAAAGCGGTTCACAATGCGGCAAAACTGGCTCTTGCACGAATTGGGAAATCGGTTACTCTCCCCTATACTTTAAGCTTAAAACGTCTGGACCCCACATGATCGACTTCAAAGCCACCAAAGCCCTGTTTCAGCTGCCAGACGGCATGATCTATCTTGATGGGAATTCTCTGGGCCCATTGCCCAAGGCAACCTCAGATCGTGTGGCACGCACCATCAACGATGAGTGGGGCGAGATGTTGATCACGGGCTGGAACAAAGCGGGATGGATGGGCCTTCCTTCTGGGATTGGTGATCGGATCGCCAGATTGATTGGCGCCGAACCCGGCCACGTCACCATGGGGGATACACTATCGATCAAGGTTTATCAGGCGCTTGCCTCTGCCATGGAAATGAATGCACCACGTAAAGTCATTCTGTCAGACACGGGGAACTTCCCGTCTGATCTCTATATGGCGGCTGGACTGTGCAACACATTGGGCGACGGGTATGAATTGCGCACAGTCGCCCCCGAAGCGGTTGACGAGGCACTCAGCGAAGAGATCGCAGTTCTGATGTTGACCGAAGTTGATTACCGCACAGGCCGCATGCACGACATGAAGG
Organism: Cochlodiniinecator piscidefendens; assembly: GCF_011326755.1. Classification (GTDB taxonomy): domain Bacteria; phylum Pseudomonadota; class Alphaproteobacteria; order Rhodobacterales; family Rhodobacteraceae; genus Cochlodiniinecator; species Cochlodiniinecator piscidefendens. Next base: position 838,037 of record NZ_JAAOIE010000001.1, read on the forward strand.
CCCTCACGAAAAAGGCCCAAGCACTGGGTATTTTGTGTGTTTGGGATCTCGCGCATTCTGCCGGCGCGCTACCCGTTGATCTGTCAGGTTGCAACGCGGACTTTGCTGTAGGTTGCACCTACAAATACCTCAATTCCGGCCCCGGTGGCCCAGCGTTTATTTATGTTGCACCTCGTCATATTGAACGTGCGCGTCCCGCCCTGTCCGGGTGGTTGGGCCATGCTGCCCCATTTGCCTTTGATCTAGAATATCGCCCCGGCGAAGGTATCGAACGAATGCGCGTTGGCACGCCCCCAATTCTTCAGCTCGCAGCGCTTGATGCGTCGATGGATATCTGGGACACGGTTGAAATGGATGACATCCGGGCGCAGTCAATCGCGCTTTGTGATCGGTTTATTGCTGGGGTCGAAGCCACCTGTCCAGACCTTAGACTCGCCAGCCCCCGGGATGGCACACGTCGCGGATCACAAGTGTCGTTCCACTTTGAACATGGGTACGCCGCAATGCAGGCCGTGATTGCCCGTGGTGTCATCGGTGATTTCCGCGCGCCGGACATCATGCGCTTTGGCTTTACCCCGCTTTACATTGACGAAGGTGACGTAGACGCGGCAATCTCAATCATCAAAGATGTGATGGAGAACCGCCTGTGGGATCGCCCGGAATACAAAGTGCAAAATCGCGTAACTTAAATGTTTCGATCCGCCCCTATCATCCAGACGACCGCAGCGCCTGTTTTCAGGTGTTTCGGCGTGCTGTGCATGAAGGGGCGGCAAACGCCTACACAGCGGAGCAACGCGCTGCCTGGTGTCCCGCAACGGAACCAGACCTATCAACACCCGATCGCGCTGCTGACATGGTGGCATATGTCGCCTGCAAAGACAGCCAAATCATCGGCTTCATGGCGATGGAGCATGACGGCCACCTCGACCTTGCCTTTGTGCTGCCCGAATGGATGGGTCTCGGCGTGGCGCAAGCTCTCTATGATAAATTGCTTGAATGGGCGCAAGATCATCACCTGATCCACCTCACCACAGAGGCCAGTCTTTTGGCCCGCCCCTTCTTTGCGAAAAATGGCTGGGATGTCGTGACACCCGAAACCATTTTACGCCATGGCCAGCGAATAGACCGTTTTCGCATGGCTATTGATCTTGAAAGACCAGACAATGAAAAAACCATATAACCCCGCCGATGATGGCGCGCAGATGTCCTTTGACGGGCGCATGTCCTATAGCGATTACCTCGGGCTGGATGCGATCCTGAACGCGCATCATACCTTTAGCGATGCCCATGATGAATCCCTATTTATCATTCAACACCAAACCTCTGAGCTTTGGATGAAACTCGCCATTCACGAAGTCAGCGCAGCCCGTAAACTGTTGTTGCATGGCGAAACCCGCCCCGCCTTTAAAATGCTCGCGCGTGTGGCTCGGATTTTTGAGCAATTGAACAATGCCTGGGATGTGTTGCGCACGATGACTCCGAGCGATTATACTACCTTTCGCGATGCGCTTGGGCAGTCTTCTGGATTTCAAAGCTGGCAATACAGGCTGATTGAATTCATGGTCGGCAACCGCAACATCGCGATGTTAAAACCACATGAACACCGCCCAGATATTTTAGAAAAACTCGCTGCTGAACTTGCACAACCCAGCCTTTACGACGTTGCCCTTGGCGCATTGAACAATGCCGGGTTTACATTACCAGAAGAGGTTCTGAGCCGCGATCTGTCGCAGGCATATCAACCGCATGAAGCGGTGCAAGCCGCTTGGGTCAAGGTTTATCAAGACCCCACAACCCACTGGGAACTTTACGAGCTTGCTGAAAAGCTCGTGGATTTCGAAGATTATTTCCGCCGCTGGCGGTTTAACCACGTCACAACAGTTGAACGGGTGATTGGCTTTAAACGCGGAACAGGCGGCACCAGCGGCACCGCCTATCTAAAACGTATGTTATCTGTCGAGATTTTCCCAGAGCTCTGGCACCTCAGAACTGAACTCTAAAGCCAGTTCGCGTAGTCAGAGACCAGTAGATGTTTGGGCGGTTCGTCTTCCTCAATAGCGGCGAACCGCCCGATTGGCGCACGAAAGATATTGTCGGTTTCATCATCGTTCACTGTTGAAACCTCCCCAATCAGAACATCGCCGCCGTCCCCCCAAAACGCGTGCCAATCGCCGGGCATTAAGGTTACGCTTTCACCCGGGGCCAACATGAGAACTTCACCCCCGCCAAATTCGCGTTTGATCCCATCGCAAAACGCGGTCCCACCCGCAGTTTCATCAAAATTTCCCTCAGCATCGGATCCAAACAGTTCAATCGCTAATGTGGCTCCACCGCGATTGATAATGTCTTCGGCCTTTATCACATGAGTGTGCATCGGGCTGATTTGATCTTGCCGCGAAATTAGCAGTTTCTCCGCATAACACATGCCGCCGCCACGTTGCAGATCGCTTAGACGCCCGTTGCGGAGCGTAAACAAAAACAGACCAAGATTGTCAAAATCCCCCTGCCCGTAGTCCGTAATATCCCAGCCCATTCGCGCATTGATCACTGCTGCTGCATCAGGCGCGCGCGCTTTAAATTCCTCGGGTGACCAATAGGCAAACGGCGGCAGAACAAACCCATAAGACCGGATCATTTCATCCGCACGCGCCATAATATCGTTAATGCGTGATCGCTTCATTACCACACCTTTCTAATAGTCAATTAAACACGCGCAGCCCAAACCCGGACAGCCTCGCCAAATGCGGTAAACAATGGCCGCGATACAGGATCATTACTGGCATTCCATTCCGGATGCCACTGCACAGAGTAGGTAAACCCAGGGGCATCTTTGATATAGATAGCCTCAGGCGTTCCATCAGGGGCCGTGCCGTCAATGATCACATCCTTGCCGGCATCTTTGATCCCTTGGCCATGCAGCGTGTTGGTCATCACCTCTTGCGCACCCATCATTTTTTGAAAGGGGCCATCTTTGGAAAACGTTACGCAATGGCGCAGTTCAAACTTTTCCTCGAGCGTCCCATCAGGTGGCATGCGATGGTTTGTACGCCCCGGCAAATCGCGAATTTCAGGGTAAAGTGTACCGCCCATGGCAACATTCACCTCTTGGAACCCACGACACACGCCTAAAAACGGCTGCCCACGTTCAACGCAGGCCCGCACCAACGGTAGGGTAATCGCATCGCGACACCTGTCAAAGTCACCATGTGCTGCAGTCTCTGCTTCGCCATATTCTTCGGGATGGACATTCGGGCGCCCCCCGGTCAACAAAAAACCATCACAGGTTTCCAGCAACTCTTCTACCGATAAAAACCGAGGATCCGCAGGGATAAGCATTGGCATACACCCAGAAACATCGCTGATCGCTTCGGCGTTCATCGTCCCGCCTGCGTGTGCCGGATAATCATCATTCAAAAGGTAGCGATTGGAAATAATACCAACAATCGGGCGCGTCATGGGAATCCTGTCTATGGTGAACAGCGATCTTATAAACGCCCCAGCACAAAATGGGTAGGCATCTGGTGCACAGCAACCTGTGCACCAGTGTTTCCGTTACGTCAAATTTCCGCAACAAATCCCGCAGCCGCGATACCAACACTGCCCGCTTCGGCGTCATTGTCGGATGTATCGCCAGTTACGCCAACCGCTCCTAGCACTTCGCCTTTGGCATTGCGTACCAAAATGCCACCCGGTACCGGCACCACTTGGCCACCATAAACACCGTTGACCGCTGCCATAAAATAGGCCTGCTGTTCCGCACGCGCCATTTGCGCTTTGCCCGCCATGCCAAGCATGACTGCCCCGTAGGCTTTGCCATGCGCAATTGGAAAACGACCGGGTGCGGCACCATCTTCGCGTTCAAACGCCTTAACGTGGCCGCCCGCATCCAAAACCACAACAGACAAGGGCTTTAGCCCCATTTCATGTCCTTTTGCCAAGGTGGTCTTGATGATGGTTTTTGCTTTTCTCAATGAAATTTCAGCCATGTTTTACCCTTTAGCCTGCTGCTTTTAGTTCTAAACGACGCGCATGTAGAACTGGTTCTGTATAACCCGAAGGCTGAATACGCCCTTTGAACACCAAATCACAAGCTGCCTTAAAAGCGATTGTGTCAAAACTTGGCGCCATAGGAATATAGGCCGCATCGCCAGCGTTTTGGCGATCTACAACCGCTGCCATTTTGCGCATTGCCGCCATAACCTGATCTTGTGAAACCACACCGTGATGCAGCCAATTGGCAAGCGCTTGTGAACTGATCCGGCAGGTTGCGCGGTCTTCCATCAGCCCTACGTCATTGGCGTCTGGAACCTTCGAACAACCGATCCCGGCATCAACCCAGCGTACAACATAGCCCAAAATACCCTGCGCGTTATTTTCGATTTCAGCAGTGATGTCAGCATCCGAGCAATTCACGCCGTCCGCAACGGGAATGGTTAGCAAATCATCCAAAGTGCCCCGACGCCCCAAGGCAGAAATTTCATTCTGGCGGGCAAAAACATCAACCTTATGGTAATGGGTCGCGTGCAACGTAGCCGCTGTGGGCGATGGCACCCAAGCGCAGTTTGCACCGGACATTGGGTGCCCGATCTTTGTCTCCAGCATCTCGGCCATCCGGTCCGGCATCGCCCACATCCCTTTGCCGATCTGCGCTTTGCCCTGCAAACCACATTGCAGCCCGATATCGACATTGCGATCCTCATAAGACGCAATCCAAGGGGAAGATTTCATGTCCCCTTTAAGGATCATTGGCCCCGCTTCCATAGAGGTGAAAATTTCGTCCCCTGTACGGTCCAAAAACCCGGTGTTGATAAAGGCTACACGCGATTTAGCCGCGCGAATACACTCTTTCAGATTGACGGACGTGCGGCGTTCTTCGTCCATAATGCCCAATTTGACGGTGTTCTGTGGCAAGCCAAGTGCCGCTTCAACCCGTGTGAAAATCTCATCGGCAAAAGCAACTTCGGTGGGGCCGTGCATTTTGGGCTTCACAACATAAACTGATCCGCGCACAGAGTTTCCGCTGTCGCGCTGAAGGTCGTGCATAGCGGCCAATGTGGTGATCATCGCATCCATAAAGCCTTCGCCAATCTCGGCGCCATCGCGATCCAAAATGGCAGGATTAGTCATAAGATGGCCAACGTTACGCACCAACATCAATGCGCGCCCCTTTAAGGTCAAATCACTGCCATCGGGTGCAGTAAATGACAAATCATCCTTCAGCACACGGTGAATGGTCTTGCCGCCTTTTTGCACCTCTTCGCTCAGGTCACCTTTCATGAGACCCAACCAATTGCTATAGGCCAAAACCTTATCTTCGGCGTCCACAGCAGCGACAGAATCTTCGCAATCCATAATCGCAGACATCGCGCTTTCTAAAATCACGTCAGAAATACCGGCAATGTCAGCACTACCCACTGGGGTGGTGCGATCCAGAACCAAACGAATATGCAAACCATTGCGTTTCAACACGATTTCACGTGGGGCCTCTGCGTCACCAGAATAGCCTGCAAACGCAGACATATCTTGCAAAGCAATCGTTGCGTTGACTTCAGCCAGATCTGCCCAACTTCCCGATGCCAAAGGCACAGAACCATCCAAAAACGTTTTGCCCCATGCAATCACACGGGCACCGCGCGCCGCATCATACCCTTTGCCGCTTGGTAAATCGCCCATCGCATCGGTACCATAAAGCGCATCATACAAAGACCCCCAACGGGCATTTGCTGCGTTAAGCGCATAACGTGCATTCATGATCGGTACGACCAACTGCGCCCCCGGCACCTCAGCGAGCTCAGGATCGACGTTGCTTGTCTCAATCGTAAAATCTTCCCCTTCGGGGAGCAAATAACCAATCTCTTCTAGAAACGCCTTATACTGCGCCGCGTCATGGGGTTGCCCCTTGCGGGCAAGATGCCAGTCGTCAATTTCGCTTTGCATTTCACTGCGCACTTCTAACAAAGCGCGGTTTTTCGGCCGAAGATCATGCACGATCCCAGACAGCCCCGACCAGAATGCATCGGGCGACACACCCGTTCCTGGCAAGGCCTGTGTTTCAACGAAATCAAAAAGTTCCGGCGCGATTTGCAACCCTTGACGTTCAATGCGATCCGACATTTGGCATCCTTTGGTATATCACTGCATACAGATTCCCGCCACAAATAGGGGAAAAGTTTCCTATAGGCAACAAACGCGGTCATTTCATTTGACCAGTTTTCCCGAAAGGCTTTTCAAATCAAATCAGAGAGTACCCTTGCACCCCCCGACATCTGCGCTAAACCTATGGGCAAGTTACAAAGGATGACGTTATGTCGGATCAAACCATTTACCTCAAAGATTACACAGCCCCTGCCTTCTTGGTGGATGAGGTTCACCTGACATTTTTTCTCGCGCCAAAAGCGACGCGCGTTGTCTCAAAAATCAAATTCCGCCCAAATCCCGACAGCAGCGCAACAGAGTTCTTTTTGCACGGCGAACAGCTTCGCTTTCTCGGGGCAAAAATTGATGGTGCGCAAGTCACCCCTACCCTCACGGATACCGGGCTTACGTGTGATGTCCCTGATGGTCCTTTCACTTGGGAGGCAGAGGTCGAAGTCGCACCCGAAGACAATACAGCGCTTGAGGGGCTTTATATGTCCGGCGGCATGTATTGCACCCAATGTGAGGCCGAAGGTTTCCGCAAAATCACCTATTATCCGGATCGTCCCGATGTGATGTCTGTCTTCACCGTGCGGGTTGAAGGCGATTATCCCGTACTGCTGTCCAACGGCAATCCAACGGCGGCGGGCGAAGGATGGGCAGAATGGCACGATCCATGGCCAAAGCCGGCTTATTTGTTCGCCTTGGTTGCCGGAAATCTGGTCAATCACCCTGGCACGTTCACCACGATGTCAGGCAAAGAGGTAGAGCTAAACATCTGGGTCCGCCCCGACGATATCGGCAAATGCGCCTTTGGCATGGAGGCGCTAAAACGCTCAATGATATGGGATGAAGAGGTTTACGGCCGCGAATACGATTTGGACATATTCAACATTGTCGCCGTTGATGACTTCAATATGGGCGCGATGGAAAACAAAGGCTTGAACATTTTCAACAGTTCAGCGGTTTTGGCCTCTCCTGAAACCTCAACAGACGCGAACTTTGAACGGATCGAAGCGATCATCGCCCATGAATACTTCCACAATTGGACAGGCAACCGCATTACCTGCCGTGATTGGTTCCAGCTGTGTCTCAAAGAAGGTCTGACCGTTTTCCGCGATCAGCAATTTACGGGCGATATGCGCTCCCACGCTGTGAAACGTATTTCAGACGTTTTGACCCTACGCGCGCGTCAGTTCCGCGAAGACAACGGCCCTCTTGCCCATCCCGTACGCCCCGAGAGTTTTGTTGAGATCAATAATTTCTACACCGCGACAGTGTATGAAAAAGGTGCCGAAATCATCGGTATGCTGAAAACACTTGTCGGGGATGAAAACTACGCCAAGGCGGTACAACTCTACTTTGATCGCCACGACGGCGACGCCGCCACAATCGAAGATTGGCTGAAGGTTTTCGAAGACACCACAGGTCGCGACCTAACCCAATTCAAACTCTGGTATGGGCAGGCTGGTACTCCGCGTATCGCCGTAACTGAGCAGCTTGAAAACGGGACCTACACCCTCACCTTCAAACAATCGACACCCGCGACACCGGGCCAACCTATCAAGGACCCACGGGTTATTCCTGTCGCTGTTGGCCTATTGAATGACCAAGGCGAAGAAACCCAAGCGACAACCGTGCTGGAAATTACAGAAGCCGAGCAGAGCTTTACCTTCTCCGGCCTTTCGTCAAAACCCACACCGTCTGTCCTCAGAGGTTTTTCCGCACCCGTCATTATAGAACGTCAATCGAACAATTCTGAACGGGCGTTCCTGCTTGCCCACGACACGGACCCGTTCAACAAATGGGAGGCAGGGCGCGCTTTGGCCAAAGATTGCCTCAGCCGTCGGGTGATTGATGGCACACCTTTGCCAGCGGATTACCTTGATGCCTTGGCCCGTGTGGCACAGGACGACACGCTTGATCCCGCCTTCCGCGCGCTGGCCCTTGCTGCCCCGTCCCAAGATGACATGGCTCAAACCCTGTTTGATGCGGGTGTTACGCCTGATCCGCTAAAAATCTACGAAACTCTGCAAAGCTGGCGCCAAGAAGTCGCTGAACGCCTGCAAAACGCACTGCCAAATCTCTATGCAGCGATGCACGTTGAAGGTGCCTATTCCCCTGACGCAGAACCGGCTGGCAAACGTGCGCTTCAGGGGATCGTTCTCTCCTTCCTGTCGCGTTTAGACAGCGGCGATCAGGCCCGCGCACAATACGCCGCCGCCGATAACATGACCCAACAACTCAGCGCGCTCAGTTGCCTGTTGTCTGTGGATCGCGGCAAAGAACAGCTCAGCGCGTTTTATGACCAATGGAAATCAGATCGTTTGGTCATGGACAAATGGTTTGGACTACAAACCAGCCTCGCCAACCCTGATTCAGCTGCAGCAACCGCAACTGCGCTGACACAACACGCTGACTTTGATTGGAAAAACCCAAATCGTTTCCGCGCCGTGATTGGCGGCCTTGCGATGAACCCGGCTGGGTTTCACGACCCATCTGGCGCGTCCTATGAACTCGTGGCGGATTGGTTGATCAAACTTGATCCGCTTAATCCACAAACAACAGCCCGTATGTCCACAACATTTGAAACCTGGAAACGCTACGATGCGGATCGGCAGGCCCAAATGCGTGCTGCCTTGGAACGGATTCAATCCACCCCCGACCTCAGCCGCGACACATCAGAAATGGTGACCCGCATATTGGGGTGAAAATTTCCACTTTGTAGAGACGCGATTTCGCGCCATAATAAGGGCCATGCAAATGGAAAACACAATGAACGCTGAGGTTTACACGCATCAAAACAGAGGACGCGCCGCACGCACCGTGGCCGTCCTTGGCGCGATTTATGCGATTTCGGTCTTTGCCTTTGTTTGGCTCAATGCCGCGTGGTGGATCATTGCCGCGTTGGTTGTCTTTACTCTCCCGGCCATCTGGGACCTCGCGACAGACCGGGTTGCGGGGCTCACGTTATCCGATACGCAAATCACTTGGCGCTCTGGATCGTTTGAAGATTACCGCGCCTATGGGGAAATCGAAAAAGTACGCTTTGACACGCGGCTTGATTTCTCAGTGCGCGTGACTTTGGTGCTATCACGGGACAGAAAACTACGCCTCCCCTACGATTGCCTGCCGCCGCACAAAGAATTCGAAGACGAGCTAAACAAACGCAATATAAAAACTGAGCGGCATCATTTTTCTCTGATGTGAAAACGCTTTTTGCCCCCACGCAGGAAATTTACTTGCAACCTGTCCGATACAACGCCCCTCAAGCAATATTGCTTGGCCTCATCTTTTCCATCGCAATCGCAGCATTCTTTTTGATATTCAGAAGCGAAGCCGCCCCGCTCCTTGGCCAATTCCAACACGGCATGAGAATGTATGCTTTGCCACCTACATTCGCGTCAATTGCATCTTTCTTACTTGGCATGGGAATAGGCAGCCAAGTATCACTTCTTTGGACCAATGCGAATAGATTACGTGCGGTGTTCCGCCCGAATAAAGGGCGCGTTATCAGCGCTCTGGTCTTGGCTTTGGTGACTCCATTTAGCATTCTAATCATCTTGCCTGTAACATTTCTATTTTCTCTTTTGGTGATCCTAGGTCACCTCGCGGACGGAAGAGCCCTGCCTCCCGAGTCAAATTGGACCCTCTTGACTTTCGGTCTTGTTGCGTTGCCTTTGGCTTATGTATTTGCGTCCCTCATTATTTCGGGTGTTCGGGGCCGCGGTATTCGGGTTTTACTTTTCGCCCAAGTTTGGCTCGCTATCTACAGTGCTGTGCTGCTTTCTTCAGGGTTTTCAACCATTGATCTCTAAGAGCTTAAAGAAAACACAAACCTGTCATTAGACATTTCCGACGACCAACACATACACTCGTGCAAACTAACCTCATCACATCGGAAAGAGGATCATGCGCGCAACACTCCTTCTGCTGACCTTCGTCATTTCGCTTCTTCCCCCTGTGACCCAAGCCCAAGACCGCGAGGGTCGTGATACAGCCGGTGCGTGGCGCCCGACGTACCAAGAAACCTACGGCATTTGGCGGGTCGTCTGCGATGAACGCGACCGCGTGGCAGGTGTCGAAGGCGACGTTGAGCCGCGCTGTTATATCCGCTACGTCGATGTGTTTTCGCCCGCCCCGGCATTCGCGGCCCAGTTTATGTTCATCACCCCCGAAACCGGCGGCCTTAGGGTCGAATTTGGCACCGAGCCCGGCACGCGTTTTACCAATGACGGCTTTCGCATAGAAGATTGGGTCGGCATTCAGTGGTCCACGCAAAATCGGGGCTGTCTGTTTGGTGGGGAATGCGTGTTCGAAGGCGACGCCGCTATCCCGCTCTTAGACGCTATGCGAGATCAAGGTGCGCTGCGCTTTACCTTCACAGATCGTCACGGTTCCGCTCAAGACCTTAGTTGGCCTTTAACAGGATTTGACAGCGCTTTTTCTGATTTCCTTGCTCAATCAGACGCCCGCGGATTGCCATACCTACAGTAAATGCAAACAAACGGTCAGTTCTAAACAATAACCAACGTAATGTTGGTTGCACCAACAACATCCGATTGAGAGCATTAATCTTTATGCAGTAAAGTTACTGCACTTGACATGCCGTACTTTTACTGCATAAAGGCGTCATGCAAGATGATCAGCTTGATAAAATATTCAAAGCCCTTTCTGACAGCACCCGCCGCCGCATCATCGACCGACTGAGCAAACAACCGGCTCAATCGTTGTTCGAAGTCTGCGCTGCTTCGGTTGCCGAAGATGGTATCGCGTTGTCCCGCCAGACAGTCTCTCAGCATCTTGCTGTTTTGGAGAAAGCTAACCTAGTCGAGATCATATGGAAGGGGCGTACAAAAACGCACTCTTTGAACATCACTGAAGGTCACATCGAGGCCGCAACTTGGCTTATGAAATACAAACAGAATGGAGAAGAAGAATGAAAATCTATTTGACCCACGTCTTTGTCGACGACCAAGACAAGGCTGAGAAGTTTTACACAGATATCCTAGGTTTCACCGTGAAAAACAATGTCCCTTTGGGCGAACATCGTTGGCTTACAGTAGTATCGAACGAAGCCCCTGAGGGAACTGAATTATTGCTGGAACCAAGCGACCATCCCGCGGTGAAACCTTATAAAGAAGCCCTGGTTTCCGACGGCATTCCTGCGCATTCATTTCAAGTGGAAGATCTGCATGCCGAGCGGAAAAAACTGGGGGATTTGGGCGTTAACTTCACCGTTGAGCCAATGGATGCGGGTCCGGTTCGTATGGCGATTTTCGACGACACCTGCGGAAATCTCATTCAATTGATCCAAATGATGGACGTGACAAAATAACCAACCAACTATGCCTGGTCAGCAAAATCGCAAGTCGAACGGTGGAATCCGATAGTGTGAATAATTTACCAGTAAGAATATTGCCATCAGGCAAATATTGTGGTTCCCAAATCTGCCATTTACCACCAGCGAAATACAATCAGCTCTCATAGTTGCAATGGCTCCATGGGCCATAAAACATCAAAGTGCTGCCAGGCATAGCATCGGCAAGGATTTCTTCGGTGGCATTCTTGCCTTCCTCCTGCTCACGGAGAATCAAACCGAAGCGGTACCCATAAAATGATCTCGAGAAAGGTTTCACCAATACTTCGGCGCTTTCCTTAGCATCAATTTCCCTCTCAAGCATTTGAACAATTTCTTGCATTGATTGCTTGGTGGGCTAAGCTCGCATTCCTTGATCGACAACTTCGCAAAAAATCAACTTTCCTGACTTATCAAAAACATAAGCAGCGACAAAATCTCGAGTATCTCCATCCTCGACAGCAAGCTGAGGTGCGATCCAATAGCCATTCCCTTGCGCCGTATTGCCTACCTGTCGAAGATGGGGGTTATCAAGAACGAGAGGAAAGCCAAACTCCTCAAAGTCAGCTGCCGTACACGGCGACGCAAAAAGGTTAGCTTTACAAGAACTGACACTTCTCGGTTTATGCCTTCCCAAAAGGCGACCAATGATGGGTTTTAATTTTTTGAACCCTTTTTACGCTAACATACCACTTGGACTATACTATCTTAAGTATAGTTTGCCGTTCGAAGCATTAACAAGCTTCGCCCCAATCACCCGTGGGGTAGGCAATAGCCCAAAGGTTCTCTAATCCATTTTTCACTTCTGATCAGCCTTATCGTCTTAGCACGAAGGTTACGATACGAAATCATCTAGACAAATCACAACGCACAATAACTTTGTGCGTTGGTCCATTCTATCATGTCATTACGTTTACGGGTCGAATGAAAGGGGCCCCAATCCGCCGCTAGCCCTCGACCATTTGCAGCAACCACACCGTCACGCACAACCGTATGTGCCGCAATACGCACCGCGCACGACAAATTGGCCTCGCCATTCAGCAGTGCCTCCCCCGAACGTGCGTCGCACCCATAACCGCGTGCTGTCGCAGGTGCGATTTGAGCCAAGCCGAACCACCGACCATTCCCACCGACGGCCCTTTGGTTCCATGTGCTTTCATGTTTTGCAAGAGTCGAAAGCATCCCGGACCAAAACAAACGCCGCTGTTCAATCGAGGCTGCTTCATAGGCCGGACACCAAGTTTCGATATCTGCCGGAACAAGGTTTTCCAATGCAGCCCCATGTCCTGCAAGCGCATTGAGTGCTGCATCCGTCCAAGCAGTGGCTTGCGGCAAGTGATCCCACCGCATATCTGCCCGGACCTCTCGCGTCACCTGGACCTCAGCAGAACCGGAGCATCCAGCCATCACCACCATCGCCAACATTGATTTCTTAATCATCGAATTTCCTACCCAAACTTAATAAATATTCGCCACTCGGTAAAAAATTTGCAATCAATCCCCGTTCAATCCCAGAATTTTGGCAAACAGCCGCTTGCCCCCTTTCGCGCCCTGTCTTAGAAGAACTCAACTGCAAAACAGGACGATTGAACCATGCTCGACCTTTCATATGACGCCCCTACCCCCAAAACCATCGCTGGTGCGAAGGACGATTGGGAACTTGTAATCGGTATGGAAGTCCACGCTCAGGTGAGCTCAAACGCTAAATTGTTTTCTGGTGCGTCGACAAAGTTTGGTGCCGAACCGAACTCACACGTAGCCTTCGTTGACAGCGCTATGCCTGGCATGTTGCCAGTGATTAACGAATTTTGCATTGAACAGGCCGTGCGCACAGGCCTAGGCCTAAAGGCAGAAATCAACCTAAAGTCCGCCTTTGACCGCAAAAACTATTTCTACCCTGATTTACCCCAAGGTTACCAAATTTCCCAACTTTACCACCCTATCGTTGGTGAAGGCGAAGTTCTGGTTGAGATGGGTGATGGCACCGCGCGCAACGTCCGAGTTGAACGCATCCACCTTGAACAAGACGCCGGAAAATCCATCCACGACATGGACCCAAACATGTCTTTCGTCGATCTAAACAGAACCGGCGTTGCGCTGATGGAAATCGTGTCGCGCCCAGACATTCGTGGCCCGGAAGAAGCCGCAGCCTATCTTGGTAAGCTTCGCCAAATCTTGCGTTACCTCGGTACATGTGATGGCAACATGCAAAACGGCTCTATGCGTGCAGACGTCAACGTTTCCGTTTGCCGCCCCGGCCAGTATGAAAAATACCAAGCAACACAAGATTTTGGCCACCTTGGCACCCGTTGTGAAATCAAAAACATGAACTCAATGCGCTTTATCCAAATGGCCATTGATGTTGAGGCGCGTCGTCAAATTGCTATTCTCGAAGATGGCGGGGAAATCGTTCAGGAAACTCGCCTATACGACGCGGATAAAAATGAAACGCGTTCCATGCGCTCAAAAGAAGAAGCACATGATTATCGCTATTTCCCTGATCCTGACCTTCTGCCATTAGAAATCGAACAGGGCTGGGTTGATGATATCGGTGCAACTTTACCCGAACTGCCAGATGCGAAAAAAGCGCGATTTATCAATGACTTTAAATTGTCAGATTACGACGCCTCTGTGTTGACTGCCGAAGTCGAAAACGCCAATTACTTTGAAGCTGTTGCAAAAGGTCGTGACGGTAAGATGTCCGCAAACTGGGTCATCAACGAATTGTTTGGTCGTTTGAAAAAAGACGAAAAAACAATCACCGACAGCCCGGTTAACCCGACACAGTTAGGTGGGATCATCGAACTGATCTCTTCTGATGCTATCTCGGGAAAGATCGCCAAGGATCTTTTTGAAATCGTTTATACCGAAGGCGGCGATCCAGCAGAGATCGTCGAAGCCCGTGGTATGAAGCAAGTGACCGACACAGGGGCCATTGAGGCTGCTGTTGATCAAATCATCGCAGACAACCCTGCACAGGTTGAAAAAGCCAAACAGAACCCGAAACTAGCAGGTTGGTTTGTTGGGCAGGTAATGAAGGCTACAGGCGGCAAAGCCAATCCAAAGGCTGTGAATGAATTGGTCGCAAAAAAGCTTGCAGATTAATCGAACTCTCTTCAAAAACCCGCTTTTATAGCGGGTTTTTCTTTGCAAATGCGCAACAACCCAAAGTGAACCAATCCGCTGCAGGTCGTGTGGACTTGGAAAGTCTTGGTTCTATCTGCTACAAAAGACGTCTGCCACTAAGTCTGCCTCGGGGAACATTTTATGCCAAATTATGAATACAAAGTTATTCCTGCACCTAAGAAGGGGGAACGCGCGAAGGGCGTAAAGGGGAATGAGGCTCGCTTTGCCCAAACCTTGATGAATGTTATGAACGAATACGGTTCCGACGGTTGGGAATACCAGCGCACCGACACACTCCCTCTTGAAACCCGCTCAGGTCTCACTGGGAAAACCACAACATATCAAAACTTACTGGTTTTTCGCCGTGCTCTGCCAGAGACACATACTGGGACCGCGACCCAGCCAACTCAGCCAATTGTAGCACCTGTTATCGCATCTACAGAAGACGAGCACGACACCCCAGTGATTCAACTGGCCACATCTGAACACACCGAGCGTCTCGAACACATCCCGACAATCGGCCCTGCGCATTCAGACGTTGACGAAGTCGCGCAACGCTAACCACACATGCCAGCCTGAATGTCCTTCCAACCGGAAGGACATGAGGCGTATAGCGTGCCAAAGGCACTCATTTTCCTTAATTTACACTCGTATATCAAGTGCCAGAGCATGAATGCGCGCGAGTATGTCTTTCCCAATAGCTGCATGAACGGCACGATGCCGGGCAACGCGGCTCTGACTGGCCAATGCAGGCACTTTGAGCATCACGTTAAAATGGCTTTCTCCACCATCTTGAAAACCCGCGTGCCCGCGATGGGATTCGCTGTCGTCAACGACTTCTAACAATTCCGGCTGGAAGGCATCGTTCAATTTCTTGTGGATTTCGTCTGCAATTCTCATTTTTTAGTCTCTGCCCTCTTCTCTCTGACGGAAAAAAGTCTAAACTCTCTGGCTCGAGTCGGAAAGGTGCAGGCGATGAAGAAAGACGATCCATTCGGGTTCAATATGTCCGCGGCAGCAGCCAAGAAAAAAAACCCACGCGGCAAACGTGGGATGTCAGGGGCATTTGAAACCTCAACGCGCAAATGCGCAAATGAAGGCTGCCAAGAGGCGGGCCAATACCGTGCACCCAGATCACCAGATCATTTGGATGAGTTTCTGTGGTTCTGCAAAGATCACGTACGTGAATATAACCTCAAGTGGAACTTCTTTGACGGTACTCCTGAAGAAGCGGTTGAGGAACAGGAGCAATCCGATCGCGTTTGGGGACGCGAAACTAAACCCTTTAAGAAAAGCGATGAAGAGCGTGCATGGGCGCGGCTTGGCGTTGATGATCCCCATCAAGTTCTGGGTGAAAATGCGACGCGTAATCCCGGTAAATCAACCACAGGCAGCACTCGACGCCTTCCACCAACCGAAAGGCGCGCAGTTGAAATTCTTGAGGCCAAAGATCATTGGACCAAAACAGAAATTCGTAAGACCTACAAAAAGCTTATCAAAGTCTTGCACCCGGATATGAATGGCGGAGATCGTTCCCAAGAAGAGCAACTTCAGGAAGTTGTATGGGCCTGGGATCAAATCAAAGATAGCCGGAGCTTCAAGTAAAACAAAAGGCCACCCTCGGGTGGCCTTTTCTATGAGGTGGATTTTTGAAATTACGCTGCTCGGAAGACCAACGACACACCGTTCAAACAGTGCCGTTTTCCCGTAGGCGCTGGCCCATCATCAAAAATGTGACCCAAATGGCTACCGCAACGACGGCAGTGCGCTTCGGTCCGCGTCATGAAAAACCTTGTATCTGTGTGCGTGCCGATTGCACGCGGTAAGCTTTGATAGAAACTCGGCCAACCTGTCCCACTGTCAAATTTGGCATCCGACGCATAAAGCGCAAGATCACATCCGCGGCAATGATAGGTACCATCCGCGTAATTGCGATCAAGTGGCGAAGACCCAGCACGTTCTGTGCCCTCTTCGCGCATGACGTTATATTGCAGATCAGTCAGCATCGCACGCCATTCTTCTGGAGTACGCTCTATCTCAAATTCGCCTCCTGTCGCCAATGCACCCCGCGTCATAGCCAGTGCAGAAACGCCCGCCAGCGCGCCAAATGTCCAAAATTGCCGTCTATTCATCATCACACTCCGTTTACTTGACTAGAAGATAGGCAGCCGCCTGCGCTACGTCCACACACCCGCTGTCACAGCTACGTGAAATGGATGTAACCAATTTCTAAAAATTTTTAGGTCCAGAAGGCCGCATTTACCCGCCTTCCCCTTGCAAGGCACAACAATATCGGGCACGACTTGCCCGGTATGGTTTGGGTTGAACCCAACTTGAATTTTAGGGACGACAGATGGCGGACGGCACGATGGACATGAATGCAAAACCAACCGAGGATATTTCGGTTCGCGAAGTCTTTGGGATTGACACTGATTTGGTTGTCAAAGGCTTTCCTGAGCGCACAGATCGCGTGCCTGAAATCGATAGCACCTACAAATTTGACCCAGAAACCACATTGGCCATCTTGGCAGGTTTCAGCCACAACCGCCGCGTTATGGTTCAGGGATACCACGGCACAGGTAAATCTTCGCACATTGAACAGGTCGCTGCGCGCCTGAACTGGCCGTGTGTCCGCGTCAACCTCGACAGCCATATTTCACGGATCGACTTGATCGGTAAAGACGCGATCAAATTGCGCGATGGCAAACAGGTTACTGAGTTTCACGAAGGCATCTTGCCTTGGGCTCTGCGCAACAACGTTGCAATCGTATTTGATGAATACGATGCTGGCCGTGCTGACGTAATGTTCGTGATCCAACGCGTTTTGGAAACCGACGGCAAACTGACTTTGTTGGACCAAAACGAAATCATCACACCTAGCCCAAGCTTCCGCTTGTTTGCGACAGCCAACACCGTTGGTCTTGGCGATACAACCGGCCTGTATCACGGCACCCAGCAAATCAACCAAGCGCAAATGGACCGTTGGTCACTTGTCTGCACCTTGAACTACCTGAGCCACGACGCGGAAACCAATATCGTTTTGGCGAAAAACCCGGTGTTCAACACTGAATCTGGCCGCAAAACTGTAAGCCAAATGGTGAGTGTTGCTGACCTTACCCGGACCGCGTTCATGAACGGTGACCTGTCCACTGTCATGTCACCACGGACTGTGATCAATTGGGCGCAAAACGCCATGATCTTCAAAGATGTTGGATACGCTTTCCGTCTGTCCTTCCTCAACAAATGCGATGAACTTGAACGCCAGACTGTGGCAGAGTTCTATCAGCGGTGTTTTGACGAAGAGCTGCCTGAGAGCGCAGCGAGCATGAGCCTCGCTTAAGTTTGTAGAAGACGGCGCGTTTCGTGCCGTCTTCGCCCTGCCTATGTTAGGTAAGCCCGACAATGGCAAACGACAGCTATTGAATGTGAAAGTAGTCGCATGAAGAAAATCGACAATCCAGCCGATCCGTTCAAAAAAGCGCTCGCCGAAGCGACCAAAGTGATGGCGGACGACCGAGAGCTGTCGGTGACCTATTCTGTTGATCCTTCTGGTATCAACAATGACACTGTGCGCCTGCCGCAAGTGACACGTCGTATGACCCGAGAGGAAGTGCTACTTGCACGAGGTACGGCAGATGCGCTGGCAATGAAGCACAAGCATCATAACGCCACGACTTTTAATCGGTATCTACCACAAGGCCAGATGGCTCGTGATCTTTATGATGCAATGGAAACTGCACGTTGCGAAGCGGTTGGCGCTAGGGCAATGCCCGGCGCACTTAGCAACATTGATGTCAAAATCGAAAACGATGCGCTGCGCCGAGGGTATGATTCTATTACCGATCGCTCTGAGGCACCTCTGGCAACAGCCGCAGGTTATCTTCTGCGTAAAATAGCAACAGGGCGCGAACTACCCGAAGGCGCCCGTCAAGTTACAGAAGTCTGGGAAGACTTTATTGAAGCACAAGCTGGCGATACGCTTGAAAACCTTCAAGATATACTGGCTGATCAAACGGCCTTTGCAAAATTTGCGCGCCAGATGATCGATGACCTGGGGTACGGGGATCAGTTGGGCGACGATCCAGACGCCGAAGACGATCAAGCAGACGAAAACGCAGAGGATCAAGAAGAACAAGACGATAATCCCGATAGCCAAGGTCAGGACGAAGAACAACAAAACGAAGAAGAAGCGTCCCCAGAGCAAGCACAAGAAGAACAGCAAGACACCTCCCAAGCCCAAGTATCCTTGGATGAGATGGCTGATGAGGAACAAGGCGACGAAACGGAAATACCAGAGGGCGATGCCCCAATGGATCCGCCGCCCCCTGCACCAGTTTCAGATGCAGACCCAGATTACACCGTCTTTTCCGCAGATTTTGACGAAGAAATTCGTGCGGAAGATTTGGCCGAAATTGCAGAACTTGAACGCCTGCGTGCCTATCTGGACCAGCAACTTGAACCCCTTAAAGGTGCCGTGAGCCGTCTTGCAAATAAATTGCAGCGCCGTCTTCAGGCCCAACAAAATAGATCTTGGGAATTTGACCTCGAAGAGGGAACGCTGGATGCTGGTCGTTTGGCTCGTGTGATTGCGAACCCAACAACACCGCTTAGCTTTAAGATGGAGCACGACACTGAGTTTCGCGATACTGTTGTGACACTATTGATCGACAACTCTGGTTCGATGCGCGGGCGCCCTATTTCGATTGCAGCTATTTGTGCGGACGTTTTGGCCCGTACGCTAGAACGTTGTCAGGTAAAAGTCGAAATCCTAGGTTTTACCACTCGTGCATGGAAAGGTGGCCAAAGTCGCGAACGTTGGCTCGCGGATGGGCGTGCCCAACAGCCCGGCCGCCTGAACGACCTGCGCCACATTATCTATAAATCCGCTGACGCCCCGTGGCGCCGGGTACGCCCGAATTTGGGTTTGATGATGAAAGAGGGCCTTCTGAAAGAAAACATTGATGGCGAGGCCCTAGAGTGGGCCCACCGCCGGATGATGGGTCGTCCCGAAGCACGTAAAATCCTAATGGTCATTTCAGATGGTGCGCCGGTGGATGACTCCACCCTTTCGGTGAACCCCGCCAATTTTTTGGAAAAACACCTGCGCGATGTGATCGCCATGGTCGAAAAACGCAAAGCGGTAGAATTGCTCGCGATTGGGATCGGCCACGATGTGACCCGCTATTATGACCGTGCGGTTACGATCACTGACGTCGAGCAATTGGCGGGCGCCATGACCGAACAATTGGCGGCCCTTTTTGACAATGATCCACGTGCCCGCGCACGTGTCATGGGCATCAACAAAGCCCGCTAAATTCCCATCTCTGCCCCAAGTGCATGATTGCGCTTTGGGGCAGAGACAGGCACACTCTGGCGAAATCGCAGTCCAGAGGTCCCCTTATGTTTCAAAGCTTTGACATCCGCTCTCATCCCGAATTGGGCCCTGCACGCCTGTCTGACCTTCGAGCAGAAATGGGCAAAGAGCGTGTTAATGCTTTTCTCATTTCTCGTGCGGACGTGCATCAAGGCGAATATGTTGCGCCACGAGATGAGCGCCTGAACTGGCTCACTGGCTTTGCGGGTTCAGCCGGGTTTTGCGCAGCAACCAACGATCAGGCAGGCGTCTTTATCGATGGGCGTTACCGGGTGCAGGTGAAGTCACAAATTGACCTAGAGCATTACACTCCGGTTCCTTGGCCTGAGACACAATTGGGCGATTGGTTGATCGAACACCTCCCTGCAAATGCGACGGTGGCTTATGATCCTTGGTTACACGGGTATCAACAGATTGATGTGCTACAAACCCAGCTTGGCAAACATGGGATTTCCCTAAAAGAGACCGACAATCTGGTAGACCGCATTTGGGCGGACCAACCCGAAGCCCCAATGGGCGATTTCAGCATTCAACCTGTTGAGCTCGCCGGGGAGAACCATTCTAGCAAGCGTGAACGCCTCGCGGAAAAATTACGCAATGACGGTCACATGGCCACAGTTATCACCCTGCCCGACAGTATTGCATGGCTGTTGAACATTCGCGGCACCGATGTTGCGCATAACCCAATTGGTCATGCCTTTGCTATTTTACACGCGTCTGGCAAGGTTTCCCTGTTTGTGCACCCTGATAAATGCCCCGCCGAGGTGGTCGAACATTTAGGGTCAGATGTTCAGCTTTTCGCACCTACTCAGTTCGAAACAGCCCTTAAAGAAATAACTGGCAAGGTGTTGGTCGATCAAACAACCATTCCTATGCAGGCGATTCTTACGTTAAAACACAATGCAGAATTGGTGTTTGGCAGTGATCCTTGCATTCTCCCCAAAGCGCGGAAAAACAGCGCTGAAATCGCTGGAATGCGCGAAGCCCACCTTAGGGATGGCGCGGCCATGGTCGAATTTCTAACTTGGTTAGATACAGAGGCCCCGAAGGGTACGTTGACTGAAATAGGCGTTGTCAAACAGCTTGAAAGCTTTCGACGCGCGACCAACGCTTTGAAAGATATTAGTTTTGAAACCATTTCCGCGACGGGACCGCACGGGGCCATCTGTCATTACCGCGTGAGCGACGACAGCAACCTTCCTGTTGAGCAAGGCCAGTTATTACTCGTAGATAGCGGCGGCCAATACCAAGACGGAACCACCGACATCACCCGCACCATGCCAATTGGTGAAGTCGGGATAGAAGAAAAGCAATGCTTTACTCGTGTTCTACAGGGCATGATTGCAATGTCGCGGGCACGTTGGCCCGAAGGCCTCGCGGGACGGGATTTAGATGCAATTGCGCGTTATCCCCTATGGGTCGCAGGGCAAGATTACGATCACGGAACAGGTCACGGCGTCGGTGCATTTCTAAGCGTACATGAAGGGCCTGTTCGGCTTTCCCGTGTATCAGAAATTCCTCTTGAATCGGGCATGATCCTATCGAACGAACCTGGGTATTACCGCGAAGGGCATTTCGGCATTCGCATTGAAAACCTAATCGTCGTGCAAAAAGCACCCAATATTCCATCCGCGGACAGTCGCGATATGTTGGACTTTGAGACCATAACCTATGTCCCTATCGACAGACGATTGATCCTCATCGAAGAGTTGTCTCGTGCAGAACGCGGCTGGATCAACCAATATCATGCAAAAACACTAGAATTGATCGCACCCCGCGTATCTGATGGCGCTCAGCGCTGGTTAAAGGTCGCTTGTGCGGCCCTTTGACGTTTGCATGTTATGTTAGCGCTGATAGTGTCGCACAACATTCGTGTCACTCACTGGGGAAATACATGGCAGATCATATTCGCATACGGAAAACAGCAGGCACTTGGGTCGTACGGGCCGGCGGTGCGGTGCTTGGAGAAACAACAAACGCATTGGAGTTGTCCGAAGGAGATCTATCCCCGGCAATCTATTTTCCCCGTAGCGATATAGCCATGGCTTTTCTTGACAATAGTGATCACAAAACAAACTGCCCACACAAAGGTGAGGCACGCTATTTTTCCATTCAAACAAAAAGTGTACTGATCGACAATGCTGGTTGGTCATACGAAGACCCCGTTGAAGCTGTTGAACGCATCAAAGGTCATATTTCGTTTTACGGCGACAAAGTCACAGTAGAGCGCGTTTAAGAGTGCTCTTCTGCGGCTGTGTCCGCCAGCGCTTTGTTAAATGCCTTGAGCGCATCCACATGAAACAACGCTCCCCAAAGCTCTGGGGGGTGATCTTCGCCACCAAGCGTCACAACTGGAATAAAGTTACTGTTGGTGTTTTCAAAAATGGGCATAGCAGACTCTAATGTCGCGTTCCCATCGACATAAACTCCACTTTCGACCAATTCCCAACATTCCGCTATATCCGCAGCACGTTCGGATTCGGCCGCGCGCATAATTTTTGCCACGCGACATGTCGCAAGCAAATAAGCTTGGGGGCCCGCCGCTAAGTGAATATTTCGCCTTTCCAACTGCGTTAAGAAGAACGAACGATCCACGAGTTTGCTAGCCAACGCCGTAGATAGTGACACTGAGACCATAACAGCCAAACCAGTTTGCCAATCCCCAGTCAGTTCAAAGACAATCAACGTCGTTGAAATAGGTGCACCCAGCACCGCTGCGGCCACCGCGCCCATACCTGCAAGCGCGTATAGGGTTTCTTCGCCAGAGACCTCGGGAAAGATACCTGTCGCGATGATACCAAATGCCAACCCTGTCAGGGCCCCAACCATCAAGGCAGGCGAAAAGACCCCTCCTCCCATACGTCCAGCCATCGTAATGGCAACAGCAATAGTTTTTAGGACCGCGAAAACGACGACTTCGTGAAACATCAACGACCCTGTTAAAGCCTTTGATGTGGTTTCATATCCCACCCCGATGATGTGCGGAAACCCAAGCGCAATTACGCCCAACAGCGCCCCGGCGAACATTGGGCGAGCCCAGCGTGGGAAACCAAGCTTTCCCTGAATATGATTGCCCAAATCATCTGCTAAAAAGATCGTGCGCATCAGTACGGATGCGACAAGCCCACTTAATAAACCAAGGATCAAAAAGGCAGGTAACTCCACATAAAATGCCATTTCATTGGCAACTGGCAGCATAAATTCGGTAACATTCCCAAACTCTAACCGACTGATAATAGTTCCAGAAACGCTCGCAATGACAATCGGGGCAAATGCATGAACCGCAAAATGACGTAAAATCACTTCGAGCGCAAATAGCGCCCCAGCGATCGGCGCGTTAAATGATGCTGAAACAGCGGCCGCGACGGCGCACCCCAGCAAATCACGGCCAGTAATTCCGTTGGCATGAATGCGGTTCGACACCCAACTTGAAATGACCCCCGCCAAATGCACCACCGGACCTTCACGTCCAGAGGAGCCTCCGGTTGAAAGGGTGATCAACGATGCCAAACCAGATGCAAGTCCTGCACGTTTTTCAACGCGACCCTCGTGCATGGCAGCGCCTTCGATCACATCGGCCACAGAACGCACCCGCCCATCAGGTGTGAAGAAGTGCAGGACAAGACCGGTTATGAGGCCCCCTGCGATAGGCAACCCGACAATCCAATACCAAGGGAGCGTGCCGGCCAAAGTATGTAAACTTCCAGCGTCGTCGGTACCATAGAAGGTAGTCTGAAGGTAAGCGATGGCTTTGCGAAACCACAAAGTTGTAAAGCCTGAAGCAATCCCAATAATCAGCGCAATAAACCAAAACTGAATTTGGCTCGGACCTTTGCGGCGCAGCACCAACCAGGCTTTTTTCAACTCGTCTTGTGCATTCCCAAGCATCTGGACCACAACGTTTGATTCTGGCGCGCTCATCACTATTCTTTTCTATTCGCGTTTGGGTGCCTTCCCATACGTGAATAGATTAACGAAATCCACCGCCAATACCACACGTTCAATTCTCTTTGCAGTAACGACGTATGATATCAACATACCAACCGTACGCCCGTTGCGTATACACTAAGCCCAAATCATCACGAACAACGATTTTTCAAGGAAACCCAATGACCAACAGAAAACTAAGCACGGTGTTTGAAGTATCAGGATCAGTTCTGGCAATGATCTACGCATTGTTGATTGCCTCCAACACTGGGAATGAGGTGTTGGGGTTTTCGCTGCTGTTGCTGTCTGCGCTTTTGTTTGCAGCTTGGGCTCTCATCGACAAAAGATGGGCCTTTTTCGCACTACAGTTTTTCTATGCTGCCTCGGCAATCATTGGATTGGTGCGCTGGGGATAAGCGCGCCGTTGATACGTCATCCGGCCAGTAGCGCTTTCGCGGCGGCGCGGGCTTCGGGGGTAACTGTGTCGCCGGACAACATGCGGCCCAATTCCTCAACCCGCTCCTCAGATGTGAGCGGTACAACGGTTGATAGCGTCTCGCCTTTGGTCACAGATTTCTGCACACGCCAATGATACCCGCCAAGTGCGGCCACCTGCGGGGAGTGTGTCACGCAAAGCACCTGTGCCTCATCCGCAAGCGCCGCGAGCCGACGTCCAACGGCATCCGCAGTCGCCCCCCCAACACCTCGGTCGATTTCATCAAAGATCATGGTCAGGCCCTTGGCTTCCGCTGTGAGGCAGACCTTTAGTGCCAATAAAAACCGGCTGAGTTCACCGCCAGAAGCGATTTTATTCAAAGGACCAGATGGAGCGCCGGGGTTGGTGGCCACGGTAAAAGCGACCTCATCCACGCCGTCGGGTCCTGCATCAGAGGGTGTAACGCAAGTTTCAAACACTGCGCGTTCCATTTTTAGCGGCGCCAATTCGGCCGCCATGGCTTTGTCCAGTGTTTTGGCCGATTTCTGACGGGCTTTGGTCAGGGCCGTTGTGGCTTTTTCATAACGTGCTTCAGCTTCGCGCACAGAGGCTTGCAATGCCCCTAACCCGGACTGGCTATTGTCCAAGGCATCCAGCCGTGCTGATAGTTCGGCCCCAAAAGCAGGCAATTCATCTGCAAGAACCCCGTGTTTACGGGCCAAGGCACGGATGGCGAATAAACGTTCTTCGATCTCTTCGAGTTCAGCCGGGTTAAATGACATCGCGTCAAGACAGGTTTCAACCCCCTGCTGCGCATCAGCCAATTCAACGGCCGCGCGCCCAAGCGCATTTAGAGCCTCATCCAAGCGACCTTCGGCGCCATCTGCCGCGCCGTCCAGCCAACGAATTGCGTCAGAAATCTGCCCCTCAGCACCGTTAAGGCCAAGTGCGGCGAAACCTTTGGAAACATCATCACGCACGCGTTCTGCGCCCTGCATCTGCCGACGCTGTTTATCAAGCGCTTCGTCTTCGCCCGGTTCTGGGGACAACGCGTTAAATTCACTCACGGCGTGGCGCAGGAAATCTTCTTCTGCGCGGGCGGCTTCGATCTCAGCTTCGGTTTCAGCTAGAGCTTTGCGTTGCTTTGCAAGATCACGCCAAGCCGTTCGTGTTTTGGCGATGAGCCCGTCGAGTTGACCAAAGGTATCCAACAATATCCGGTGTCCACGCGGATTCAGCAGGCCGCGGTCGTCGTGTTGACCATGTAACTCCACCAGCCCTTCGGACAAACGTCGTAGGATTTCACCAGAACAGCGACGATCATTGACCCAAGCCGTTTTGCGCCCGTCCCGCGTATTTATACGCCGAAGAATGAGTTCATCCGCAGCGGGCAACCCTGCCTCTTCCAACACCGCATGGGCGGGGTGATCTGCGGGTAGATCAAATTCTGCAATCACTTCGCCCTGCTCTGCCCCGGATCGCACCAGTTCAGCACGCCCGCGCCAGCCTAACACGAATCCCAATGAATCCAACAGAATGGACTTCCCGGCACCTGTTTCACCCGTCAGCACATTGAGACCCGGCTGGAACTGCAGCTCCAGCCGATCAATGATAAGCATATCGCGAATTTCTAGGGTTCTAAGCATGCCGTCACCCCGCGTGGCTTAGAGCCATTCGCCGCGGATCGTTTGACGATAAATCTGCGCCAACCATCCGGTACCTCGGGCGCCCGGCTCCAGTCCCTGACCTGTCAACAGATCATAGCCAGATTGGTAGAACTCACTGGACTGGAAGTTATACCCCAAAATTGCACCTGCAGCTTGGGCTTCACCTTCAAACCCAAGAGCAAGATAGGCTTCGATAAGACGTAGCAATGCTTCTGGTGTGTGGCTGGTTGTTTGGAATTCTTCGACAACAACGCGAAACCGGTTAATCGCGGCAGTAAAATGGCCCCGACGCAGATAGTAGCGCCCGACTTCCATTTCTTTGGCCGCGAGGTGGTCAAACGCGAGGTCGAATTTCAAAATAGCAGAACGCGCATATTCGCTGTCGGGGTAACGTTCAATCACGGTCCGCAATCCTTGCAACGCTTGAAAGGTCAAACCCTGATCGCGACCGATTTCATCTATTTGATCATAATAGCTGAGCGCGAGAAGATATTGTGCATAGGCTGCATCTTCGTCAGCTGGATAGAAATCAATGTAACGCTGTGCTGCGGAACGGCTATTTTCGTAATCCCGATCCTGATGGAACGAATAAGCCTGCATAATCAACGCGCGCTTTGCCAGTTCGGAATAAGGATACAGCCGTTCGATTTCACTAAAGAGTTCAGCAGCACGAGCTGGTTCGTTCTGTGTTTCCAGTTCGAACTCGGCTTGTTCATAGATTTGCTGAGCTGTCAGGCTTTCCAGAGATACATCTTCTTCGCGTGCACCACAGGCAACCAACAAAGCTAACGAAGACACCGTCAAAACAAGCTTAATACGACCAGTACCAAATGCCATGTCGCGCCTACCCCACAAATTTCTTAATTAAGGCACCTCTGCCTTATGTTCCCGACTTCACTAACATAGAAAATCCGGTTGCAAAATGGCTTTGAGAGGGTTTTTCGTCACCGTCGGATATTCTCTGCTTAGTTCGCTTAGGCAACGCGCGGAATATCATGGGCGTGGACACCAGCCCCCGGCAACCGAGCTGCCAAAGAGGCACTACAATTGACGATACGGAAGTTGCGCGGATCAGCAAAAAGCGCGCGCAGCAAACGATTGGTCAAAGCATGCCCTGCCCGCTCACCTTCGTAACGCGCCAAAAGCGGACCGCCAGCAAGATAAAGATCACCCAATGCATCCAGCATCTTGTGACGGACTGCTTCGTCGTGGTGGCGCAAACCACCCGGGCTAAGCACATCTGCACCATCAACGACCACCGCGTTTTCCAAGGTGCCACCAAGCGCAAGCCCCATAGAGCGCATCGCATCAACATCTGACTGACGACAGAATGTACGGCTATCACAAAGTTCACGTACAAATGCACCATTGGCCATGTTCAATGCTTTGTCTTGCTTACCAATCGCGGCATCCGCAAAGTCAATTTGAAAATCAATATGCATGGTTTCCGCTGGCACCAAGCGTGCAACTGCAAGGCCTTCGGTGACTTCAACCGTTTTTAGAACTTCGATGGCGCGTGCAGGCGCATCAAGTTTTTGCAGACCAGCCTGAACCAAACCTTCGACAAAGATTTGCGAACTGCCGTCTAGAATAGGAACTTCAGGACCATCAAGATCAATGAGCGCGTTGTGCACCCCACAACCCGCAAGCGCGGCCATGATGTGTTCGATTGTTGAAATTTCAACACCAGCGTCATTTGCAATACGTGTGCAAAGCTGAACGCCGGGCAACACGCTGTCCCACCGTGCAGCAACCAAGTTTGAACCATTTACATCAGTGCGTCTAAACCAAATACCGTAATGTGCAGATGCAGGATGCACCACCATACGCGCAGCCGCGCCAGAGTGTAGCCCAACGCCGGTAAACGAAACTGATGTTTTGACTGTGGTTTGCAAGGTAGCCCCATAAGTAAGTCAGGAAGGTTTGCCCTGACACGCAATCAATTAAGTTGCCGGGGGCAAACACTCAACTCAATCTTTGTAACCGTTTGAAACATGGGGGAAACAGTTTGGCAAAAATCCGCTTAAGTGGATTTTAACCACCTTTAAGTCTCTGATTCACAACAAAAAAGAGGCGGTCAAAACCGCCTCTTTTTCTTGTAACATTTATGAAATGTTAATTAGCTTGCCGACGCAGGAAGGCAGGAATCTCGATCCGTTCTTTTTCTGGGTCTGCTTCTTGCTCTTCTTCGTAGGCTGTTACAGGCGGCTGACTGCGCATTTGTGGAACGGCACCACGCTCTGCGGTCTCGTTGTGACCTGTCATACGATTAATCAACGAATTGATACCAAAGCGTGCCCGAGCTTCGCCTTGTTCTTCTTGCGTTTGCTGTGGTTCAACATGCGTTGGACGCGGCGCTGGAGCCGGAGCAGAAGGTGCTTTTTGAACAGCTGCTTGCAGGCGCGCCATAGCTTCAGGCGAAGGCGTTCCTGGTGACGGAGGCTTTGGTGCGACGAAACCGTCCAGCTCATTCACATGATCGTAATGATCCTGCTGAACCGGCGCTGGCAGAGGCTGATATGCGGGAGGAGGCATATCATCTACGACCTGATCCTGCGCAAAGATATCTTCGGCCTGCTCCTGAACGGCAGCTGCTTCAGCATCCATTTGCGGGAACAACGATGGTTCTTGAGCAACCGGTTCGGCAACAGGTGCTGCGGCGACTGGTGCAGGTTCAGCGACAGGTTGCTGAGTGACCAACGGCTCTGACAAGCGACGACGCGGAACTGGAATTTCAGCTTTCAATTCGCGTGCGTCGATACCTGTTGCAACAACTGAAACACGCATCATGCCCTCAAGGCCGGTATCAAGTGTTGAACCAACAATGATGTTCGCATCCGGATCAACTTCTTCGCGGATGCGGTTTGCGGCCTCATCTAATTCAAAGAGGGTAAGATCATAACCACCTGTGATGTTGATCAATACGCCGCGTGCACCGCGTAGGCTGATTTCATCAAGCAGTGGGTTTGCGATGGCTTTTTCAGCAGCTTGAACAGCGCGATCTTCACCCTCTGCTTCTCCGGTGCCCATCATCGCTTTGCCCATTTCGTCCATTACGGCGCGAACGTCAGCAAAGTCGAGGTTGATCAAACCAGGGCGAACCATCAGGTCGGTCACGCCTTTGACACCTTGATACAGCACGTCATCAGCAAGGGAGAATGCTTCGGTAAAGGTGGTTTTTTCATTCGCGAGGCGGAACAGGTTTTGGTTTGGAATAATGATCAGCGTATCCACAACCTTTTGAAGGGCTTCGACACCCTCCTCGGCCTGGCGCATGCGCTTATTGCCTTCAAACTGGAAAGGCTTCGTAACAACACCAACAGTCAACACACCCAGTTCACGCGCCGCTTGGGCGATGATTGGGGCCGCGCCAGTACCGGTGCCACCACCCATACCTGCAGTAATAAAGCACATATGCGCGCCAGCCAGATGATCAACGATCGCCTCGATCGTTTCTTCGGCGGCAGCTGCACCAACAGAAGGTCGCGCGCCAGCGCCTAGACCTTCGGTAACTTTTACACCCATCTGAATACGGGCTTGCGATTTAGAAGACTGCAGCGCTTGCGCGTCGGTATTTGCAACCACGAACTCGACCCCGTCGAGTTCTTTCTCGATCATATTGTTGACCGCGTTGCCACCTGCACCACCTACACCAAAAACGGTAATGCGGGGTTTCAAATCTTCCTGTTCGGGCATCATCAGATTAAGTGCCATAGAGTTATCCGCCTGTTCATTATGATACGGCGTCTAAGCGCCGTTTATTCCTAAACCACCCTCAGCATACGCCTCCGAATCAGGAACGTCACCAAAAAAAGGCACAATAACCACAAAATATAGTGATCCCGCTGAAAACTTCGGCGGGATTTTGCCATAATGTACAGATGATGTGGTTTACCAGTTGTCTTTGAACCATTTCACAGCACGGCGCAAAGAGCGCGCGGGATAGCGTTCGGCGGGAATATCAAAGTCCCACCATTCGTCTTGCGGGTGCGCGGCGAACAGGCTGAGCCCAACTGCGGAAGAAAATGCGGGCCCGGTTGCCGCTTGCGGAAGCCCCTGCACACGCAATGGCCGCCCCAAACGAACACGCTGACCTAAGATACGTGAAGCCAGACCGTCAAGCCCCGGAATTTGGCTACCGCCGCCGGTCAACACAATCTGCTGGCTGCGCATATGTTCAAAGCCAGCCGCATCAAGTCGCGTACGGACCTCTTCGAGGATCTCTTCAACGCGTGGCCGCATAATGCCGATCAGTTCTGCCCGGCTCACGGTGCGGCGGTCATGTTCCCAATCACCTGTATCACCACCGATTTCGATCATGTCACGATCATCCATGCCCGTAGCGACAACACCGCCGTAAAAGGTTTTAATCCGCTCCGCCGTCGCCAAAGACACCTGAAGCCCTTTGGAAATATCCGATGTCACGTGATCCCCGCCCATACGGACAGAGTCGGAATAGATCATGTGTTTCTTCATAAAGATCGACAGACCTGTAGCGCCGCCGCCAAGATCAACGCAGGCGGCACCCAGCTCTTGTTCATCTTCGACCAGCGATGAAACGCCAGACACATAGGCCGATGAGGCAAGCCCCGCGAGTTCCAGATCACAGCGTTTCACGCAATAAAGCAGGTTTTGGATCGCATTTGAATCCACGGTGAGCAAATGCATATCCGCCGCTAAGCGGTTCCCGCGCTGGCCGCGTGGATCAGACAACCCACTGCGATGGTCTAATGCGAAATTCACCGGCTGCGCGTGTAAAACTTCGCGGCCCTGCCCGTAATGCGGCACATCACAAGCCGCCAACACACGTGCGACATCATCCTCGGAAACGATGCTTTCCTGAAGATCAATATCCCCAGCCAAACCATAAGATTTTGGTGTGGCGCCCGCAAAACACGCAATCACATGATCCACCCGTTCATTGGCCATTTTCTGGGCCGCCTGAACAACCGTGCGAATGGCGCGTTCGGTTTCTTGCATCGCTTCGATTTCACCAAAACGCACGCCGCGTGATCGTGTGGTGGCTGCGCCAATCACCCGAAAGCTTGACTGCCCTGCCAAGGACCCGATGCCATCGGTTTCGTTAAACTTAGCCGGTCCATCAAACCGCAGCACAAGGCAAGCAACCTTTGAACTGCCCACATCCAAAATCGCAATCACACCGCGCTGCATCGCGGCTTTGCGCATATTTCTCATGGCCCGTTGGGATTGATACAGGTCATTCATCATTGGCTGGACACTCCAAAATCGCCGCGAATACGGCGTAACTCATCTACGGCAGAGCTCGACAAACGAATGGTCGGGCGGCTCTGATTTCTCATATCTATGGCGACAACATCACGCGCCAGAAGGTCTTGGGCCTGATCTAGCGCAATAATTTGTTCAAGCGCGGCAACAGGGTTTTCTTCGGGCAGCATCAGCGTTTGACCATCGGCAAGCGCGACATTCCAACGCCGCTCGCCAACCCGGATCATCCCCAGCATTCGGTCCTGCAACGGGCCAGACGCCTCAAACAACGCGAGCGCCTCATCGACCACCATTTCAGCACCAGTTCCGGTGATCAACGGAAGGTCCGTGCGTTCAGCGCGCGCAATCAACCCGCCAACGCGGTGACCTTCGGCATCTAATGTTTCCACCCCTTGCGGGCCACGCCACACCACCACCGGATCGCGCTCGACTACATCAATTTGCAAAACGCCCCCAGCCCTGATGCGCACATCTACATCGGCCACAGCGTCAAGCGATGCGATCACGTCACGCGTGTCGGATAGGTTTAGATCAAAAGATGTCATCGGAAAATCAACCGGCACAATTTCGCGAATGTCAGTCGCAACATCCGTAGACGCCCCATCAATCGCAATCATGTGCAGCATAAATTCTGGACGTTCCTGCACCGAACGTTTGAGTTCCACATATTGCATATGGATAGAATCTCGAACGTCCTGATCCCCAAGAACAAACATTCCAACCGCAGCAGCCGTGCCCATCGGCACCCCAATACGCAAAAAGGCGCGAAACATTGGCGTCAACAAAAGACGCTGAAGTTTATAGGCGACACGACTGGGTGCAGGATCGGGACGAGTCGCATTTATCTGTGACATGATGCGTCCTCCACCATCCAGCGGCACAATGCTCCAAAGCTCATACCAGTATGGGCCGCCTGCTCTGGTGCAAGGGAGGTCGGCGTCATGCCGGGTTGCGTGTTGGTTTCAAGCAAGATCAGCCCGTCCAGCCCTCGGCTTTCATCCCAGCGAAAATCTGTTCTACTCACGCCGCGGCACCCCAAAACGTCATGTGCGCGCAACGCGTAATCAAGGCACGCATCGAAAATCTCTTTTGGTAGGTCCGCAGGCAAAACATGGCTGGATCCACCTTCGACATATTTCGCGTCGTAGTCATACCAACCATCAACCAAAATATCCGTCACCGTCAGGGCGCGATCGCCCACCACCGTCGTCGTGAGTTCACGACCGGGAGCATAGGTTTCAACCATGACCGTTTCTGGCATCGCCTCAGACATCACCGGCGGGCCATTAGCGGCCTCGTGCACGATGTAAATTCCAACAGAGGAGCCTTCGTTATTTGGCTTCACCACATAGGGCGGTTCCATCACGTGGGCTTTGGCGACCTCAGAAGTTGGCGCTAGAATACTGTCAACAACCGGCAAGCCAACGCTGCGATAGGCTGTTTTGCAGCGTTCTTTATCCATCGCCAATGCCGATGCCAAAACACCCGAATGCGTATAGGGAATTTGCAACCACTCAAGCACGCCTTGAACGCAGCCATCTTCGCCCCAACGTCCGTGAAGCGCATTAAACACAACGTCTGGCTTTAGGGCAACCAAACGCTGCGCGAGGTCCGCCCCTGCGTCCAGTTCCGTGACATCAAATCCTTCCCCACGCAGTGCCGTCGCGCATTCGCGCCCCGAACTGAGAGATACCTCTCGCTCGGCTGATGGTCCGCCCATCAGTACCACTACTTTCGGGGTTGCCCTGCTCGACATACCCGCCTCGTTCTGTGTTCAGACCCTTTTTATGGGCCTTTGTTGTTATTGCAGACCATTTTTATGGCCTTTGACAATGTCTTTTAGGTCTTTGCGACCCTTTATATATTCTTGATCGGTTCACCGACCCGTTTGATTTCCCACACTAACTCAATTCCGCTGTGTTCGAAAACCCTTTTTCTAACTTCTTCGCCCAATCCTTCCAAATCTGCGGCAGATGCGCCACCCGTATTGGTCAAAAAGTTCGAATGCATTTCGTTCATCTGCGCACCGCCCAAACGCGCACCGCGCATTCCGGCGTCTTCGATCACCTTCCACGCCTTTAAATCGTGAGTGTCATCCGCGCGCCCCGTTGAGCTAAATCCGGCAGGGTTGCGAAACGTACTGCCCGCCGTGCGATCTTTGGTAGGTTGGGTTTCATCGCGTTTTTTCAGCTGCGTTTCCATACGCGTTGCCAATGCATCGGGGTCGCCTTGTCCACCTTCAAAGGTCGCGCTCAGTAAAATCCACCCATCGGGCAGATCAGAGTGACGATATTGAAAATTTAAATCCTGCGCGGTCAAAGTCACCTCTTCGCCACTGCGCGTTAGGGCCTGTGCGGACACAAAGTGATCTGCAACATAACTGCCATAACACCCGGCGTTCATCCGTACAGCGCCACCAATTGAACCCGGAATAGTTCGTAGAAACGTAAGATCGACACCTTCAGCAGCGGCCTTGCGCGCGACATGCGCATCAAGTGCTGCCACACCTGCCGTCACACGGCTGCCGGCGATTTCAATTTGATTGAACCCGCGCCCCAACTTAACAACCACAGCCCGTAACCCACCATCGCGCACGATCAAATTGCTGCCAACCCCCATGGGGAAAACCTCAATTGCCGGATCTAACACCTTGAGAAATTGCGTCAGATCTTCGACGTCTGCGGGCTGAAACAATACATCCGCCGGCCCGCCTACGCGCAGCCAAGTGATTTCAGAAAGGGACCGATCACGGGTTAATACACCGCGCACGTCGGGTAGGTTCATTTAGCTTCTCTCCGCACCAGACGTTTCACCCAGCGCAACAAATAAACGACAGGCCACCGTAGCAAAGACGCCCCAGCCGCCATAAACAAGATTGCAACCCAAGGGCCGTTTTCATAGGTCAAATACCCTAATAGCGGAATACCGACAGCCATCAAAACATAGGCCCGCGCCCAATAGTTGTCTTTGCTTGGCAACATGGCTGAAACATTGGCCACGATAAGCCACAAACAGCCCAAAATGATAGATAGGCTCATGGTTGCTCTCCTTTCACAGGGAGACGTCCGATCCATTTACGCCCGTAATAAACAAGTGGGCGGCGAAACATCGACACAACAGCACACACAGCAGCAACAGCGGCCCAAAGCCCAAAAGCCTGCGCCAACAAAAACACCAATACTGGCGACACTAAAAGCAAAGCCAGCCCCGGCGCAAATTGAAATCGCATCGGCAAAAAGGCGGTGACGGTTGCCGCCAACACCCATAGGCTTGCCCAGACGATCAATCCATTCATGCGCCCAACATCCCCGGAAGGTTATTCGCCCAGCCTGAAATCGTACCGGCACCAAGGCAAACAACCATATCGCCCGGCTTTGCCTGCTCCCGAACCAAACGCACGAGATCTTCTTCGTTTTCGACCACACGCGCGTGGCGGTGCCCATGACGAATAAGGCCCGCGACCAAGTCATCGCGATTTGCGCCCTCAATGGGCTCTTCGCCCGCAGAGAAAACATCCGCAATCCCAACCACATCTGCGTCATTAAAACAGGCGCAGAAATCGTCAAACAAAGAGTGCAATCGCGTAAACCGGTGTGGTTGGTGCACAGCTATCACCCGGCCTTCGCAGGACTGACGCGCCGCTTTGAGCACCGCTGCGATTTCCACAGGGTGGTGGCCATAATCATCAATTATCGTCACGCCATCCACTTCGCCCACTTTGGTAAAGCGACGGTTCACACCGCCAAAGCCTGCTAATGCATCGCGAATTTCATCAAGCTTCATGCCCAAGTGCCGCGCAATGGCCACGGCGGACAATGCGTTGGATACGTTGTGATCGCCCGGCATGGGCAATTGGCAACCTTCGATCACTTTGTCTTCGGCCTGAAGCGCGATGTCGAAATGTGCAACGCCCCCCTTATAAGTCAGGTTCATCGCGCGCACGTCGGCTTGGGCATTAAACCCAAACGTCACAACACGACGGTCGGAAATTTTACCGACAAGCGACTGCACTTCGGGATGATCGGTGCAACATACGGCCAAACCATAAAACGGGATATTTGAAACAAACTGCAAAAACCCAGCGCGCAATGTATCAAAATCGCCCCAGTGCTCCATGTGTTCAGGGTCAATATTGGTGACAATGGCTATGGTTGCAGGCAAACGGTTAAAGCTACCGTCGCTTTCGTCCGCTTCGACAACCATCCATTCGCCTTCGCCCATACGCGCGTTTGATCCGTATGCATGGATGATACCACCATTGATGACAGTCGGATCAATTCCACCGCCCACCAACACCTCAGCAACCATCGTTGTCGTTGTTGTCTTACCGTGCGTTCCTGCAACCGCAATGTTTGATTTGAGGCGCATCAATTCTGCCAACATTTCAGCGCGGCGCACCACAGGCAAGCCGCGCATGCGCGCGCCATCTAATTCCGGATTGCCCGGCTTGATTGCAGTTGATACAACAATCACTGCAGCGCCATCCAGATTTTCAGCCTTTTGACCGATAAAGATTTGCGCACCAAGTTCGGACAAACGTTGGGTGATTTTGCTGTCTTTCAGGTCTGATCCCTGTACCTGATAACCATGGTTCAACAGTACTTCGGCAATCCCCGACATCCCAATTCCACCAATACCAACAAAGTGGATTGGTCCCATTTCGGTAGGAAGCTTGGTCGCGGCTGCGTTCATTTTTGTTTTCCTTCTTCGGCCAAATGTTCGACCAGATTTGCGAGTTGTTCGGCGGCATCAGGCTTGCCACAGGCCAAAGCTGACCTTGCCATATGTTCAGCCGCCTTGGGGTTGGACAGAACGGCCTCGATCTGTGCAGAAAGCGTATCTGCTTGCAAAGCGCTTTCTGGGATCATGATGGCGGCTTCGCCTTCGACCAATCCCCGCGCGTTAGCGGTTTGGTGATCGCCCGTTGCATGGGGATAGGGGATCAAAATAGAAGGACGCCCAATCACACTCAGATCAGCCACGCTAGATGCACCTGCCCGTGAAATTACAAGCTGTGCTTCTGATATACGTGCTGGAACATCATCAAAGAACGGCTGAACCTCCGCAGCAATACCGCGATCTGCATAATATTGCGTCACGTGATCATGGTCTTCGGCACGCGCCTGATGCGATACTCGGAGGTTTTGACGAATATTGATCGGCAGATGCGCAATCGCTTCGGGTACGACTTCTGACAGAACTTTGGCACCTTGGGATCCCCCCATCACCAAAATCGACATTGGGTAGTCACCCGGGGCGATATAGCCAGCCCCTGCACGCTTCATAACAGAAGCCCGCACGGGATTGCCTGTATGATATCCTTGAATCCCCTTTGGAAGATCGGTTGGCCAAGTGCCACATGCGACTGCTGAAACGCGTTTTACGAAAGCCTCGTTCACGCGGCCAAGCACACCGTTCTGTTCGTGCAACATACGAGGCAGCCGCAAAAACATCGCCGAAGACATCGCCGGAATAGTTGGATATCCACCAAAGCCGACAACGACATCGGGCTTATCCCCCATCATTTTCAAAACCGCAGACATTGTGCCTGCGAAAATGCGCAAAGGCACGAGCGCTTTGGCCAATAGACCGCCCCGCGCGAATGTTGCAGACGAAATCTGCTCGACATCCACAACATGCGGAAATCCGCCCGCATACCGCGCGCCGCGCGCATCCGTAGACAGCTTTACCCGCCAGCCACGGCGCAACATGGTTTCGGCCAAAGCTTGGGCCGGGAACATGTGCCCGCCCGTGCCGCCTGCCGCAATAACCAGGAGAGGTTGTTTTCTCATCGAACCCTCGAATTAATGACCGCGCCGACCAAAGTGATCTGCAATTTCACCCTGTGGCCGCGTCCGTGTAAAAGCGAGCAACATACCGATTGCTATGCCGCCTGCAATAAGCGATGAACCGCCGTAGCTGACAAACGGCAAAGTCATGCCTTTGGCTGGTAAAAGACGCACAGCAACACCCATATTGATAAAGGCTTGAATGCCAAACATGCACGCCAATCCGGTCCCGGCCAGCCTGATGAACGGATCACGTTCTTTCATCAAACGCGCTAAAGACCCAAAGGTGATAACCGCGAAAATCGCAATGATGATGAGAACCAAAACCAAGCCATATTCTTCGGCAGCGACCGCGATGATAAAATCTGTATGGCCATCTGGCAGCCACCATTTGACCTGACCTTCACCAAGACCAACACCAAAAATACGCCCTTCACGGATCGCGTCCGCGGCATAGCCAAGCTGTGTGGTTGGATCAACGTCGGAGGATAAAAATCCATCAATACGACGCGCAAAGTGTTCAGAGTTATTATAGGCAACGGTCCCGGCAAAAACGACCAAAAGAGCCATACCGATCAGCAAGATAAACGGCGCCCCCGCTACAAAGTACATGACACCCCAGCCAAACAGAACAAGGCTTGCCTGACCAAAATCTGGTTGCAGCGCCAAAAAGCCAACAATCATCAAAACCAACACAAACGACATGGTTTTACCGGGGGGGCCGTTAATTTCCTGACTTGCTGCCATCAGCCATGCTGCAACGATCACAAAACCCGGCTTGAGAAATTCAGACGGTTGTACAGAAGCAAAACCAAGCGAATACCAACGCGTCGCCCCTTTACCAAAATCGGTACCCAATACCGGGAGCAATGCCAGGGCGATAAAAGCGATGGCAAAACCCAACACACCCAAACGGCGCACCAGTTTGGGCGGCATCATTGACGTTAACACCATTGCAGTTAAAGCGAGACCACCAAAAACGGCCTGACGTTCCACATAGTGAAATTCAGAAAACCCATTACGCGATGCCAGTGGTGGGGAGGCCGCAAGACCCAAAAACAACCCCAGCGCGAACAGAATAAACACGCAAGAAAGAGTGAGTTTGTCGATTGACTGCCACCACCGCGGAAGCACGGGTTCGCCGCGCTCCACATGTACAGAACCATGGACCATTGCCGTCATGGGAAATACCGCCTTACTGCCTCAAAATACGCCCGTTTTCCGGGTCTGACTTAAGTGTAACCGAGAAAGCCCATTTGCGCCAGAGTTCTTATGACTTGCGCTTTGTTTGTTGACATGGTCATGAAGCCCAAAGCGGATGTGGGGCGACATGGACTACAAAACGATCATAATAGGTGCCGGTGCGGCAGGTATGATGTGCGCAGCACATGCAGGCAACACCAATGGTGCGCGCGGGCAAACGTTGGTGATAGATCACGCAAAAAACGCCGGTGAAAAGATCCGAATTTCAGGTGGCGGGCGCTGTAACTTCACCAATATATATGCCGAACCCAGCAATTTTTTGTCGCAAAATTCGCATTTCTGTAAATCCGCGCTCAAACGTTACACGCAATGGGACTTTATGGATCTGGTTGCACGGTATGGCATCCCCACGCATGAAAAAACACTAGGGCAGATGTTTTGCGACAATTCCGCCAAAGACATCATTCAGATGCTGCGTGATGAGATGGAACAAGCAGGGGCAGATCTTTGGTTAAGCACCCGCATTGCTAACGTCGAAAAGACCGAGGCGGGATTTCGCTTATCCGTTGAAAAAGGCAGCGAAACCCGCGACCTCAGCTGTGCCAATCTTGTGATAGCTTCGGGCGGAAAATCGATCCCCAAAATGGGGGCAACGGGATTTGGGTATCAGATCGCACAGCAATTTGGGTTGCCCTTGATTGAAACACGCGCAGGGCTTGTGCCTTTTACCTTTGGTGAGGACATTATGGCGCGCCTAAAACCGTTGGCAGGCATTGCGCTTGATAGCGTTGCCACTGCCCGGAATGGCCGATTTAAAGAGGCGCTGCTCTTCACCCACCGAGGCCTATCTGGCCCAGCCATCCTACAGGCTTCGTCGTATTGGCATGAAAGCGAACCCGTGACGCTATCGCTATTGCCGGATATCGATTTATTTGCCGCCCTTAAGGCGCAAAAGCAGCTGCGAGGACGGATAAGTATTGCCAACGCTTTGGCCGATCATATGCCCAAACGTATCGCGGATGTTTTATGCAGCGAATTTGGTGTCGCTGGAAATCTCGCAGACTTTTCGGACAAAGCGCTTCAGGCGTTTGTCGATCAGCTACGCAACTGGCAACTTACCCCGTCAGGCACCGAAGGTTATCGCACCGCAGAAGTAACATTGGGTGGCGTGGACACCGATGCATTGTCATCAAAAACCATGGAATCCAAATCAACGCCCGGCCTCTATTTCATTGGCGAGGTCGTCGATGTTACCGGTTGGTTAGGTGGGTTCAATTTCCAATGGGCTTGGTCGTCGGGTTGGGCGGCTGGCACGGCCATCGCCCAAAAGCCCTAATCAAGCATCGCCGCGATAGATATAATAGATAGACGACACATCTAACGGGAACGCATCATGCGTGGTATCGTATTCAATGCGATCCACGAGAAGAGTGCGTTCAATTCCATCGTGTTCATAGCCTTGAATACCTTCAAGCACCCCAAACACTTCGCCGTTTGGCACACGAATTTGGATACAAGGCACCGGGCGTGGCATCATTCCACGACATTTGCCCATTTCGGCCAAAACGGTGATCACCATTTCGGTACGCTCAACGATAGGCGCAGCTGGAAATGGGCCATTCATATCGGTTTCGGCATGTGAAGGTGGCTGTGGCATGCAGGCTCCTAGGAAAAATGCGGCACTTAGAATTTTGAGAATCTTCACTTAGGTCACTCCAGCGCATCCAACACTTCGTTGGTGAAATCCTCTCCCCGTTTTTCGAAGTTCGGATATTGGTCGAAACTTGCAGCAGCCGGGGCAAGCAATACCGTATCGCCCTCTTGTGCATCTTGTTTCGCTGACGCTACCGCGTGATTCATCGTTTCGCAAATCTCATGCGGCATATCCCCCAATTCCAGCGCAAAGTCGCGCGCGGAGTGCCCGATAAGATAAGCTTTTTTGACAGACCCAACATGCGGCAACAGATCGCCCAAGCCGCCGTCTTTGCCGATCCCCCCCGCAATCCAGCGGATGTTTTTAAACGCCTGCAACGCCTTTGCCGCGGCGTCTACGTTGGTGGCCTTAGAGTCGTTCACATAGGTAACGCCGTTGGCTTCAGCGACAATCTGGCTGCGATGCGGCAATCCGGCAAAGCTCATGAAACCTTGCTCGATCACACGCGGGGCCAACCCCAATGAACGCAAAGCAGCATAGGCGGCACAGGCGTTTTGGTGATTGTGCGAACCCGGCAATCCTTTGATCGGGCGCAAATCAATTGAACCAACCTGCCGGCCTTTGCGGTATTCAGACAGGAACCCTTTGCGCGCAAATACATACCAACCGGGGCCGGACAGTTTGCGCTCCACAGATATTTTGATCACCCGATCATCGGTCGGGCCTTCGGACAGTTGGTTCGACAGATAAAGCCCTTCGTCTTCATCCACGCCAATTACCGCGCGATCAGGGCCCCCTTCGGCAAACAAACGGCGTTTGGCTGCAAAATAGCCACCAAGGCCAGCGTGACGATCAAGGTGATCCATACTCAGATTGGTGAAGACTGCAATATCAGGCGTCAACGCCCGCGCCAGATCTGTTTGGTAACTGGATAGTTCCAAAACGATCACTTCACCATCATGCGCAGGATCAATATCCAACACACCGCGACCAATGTTACCTGCCAATTGGGAGGGGCGTTTCACATGCTCCAAACAATGATGGATCAACGCAGATGTCGTAGATTTCCCGTTTGAACCAGTGACCGCAATAACGCGCGGTGTCGTATCAAAATCATCCCATTCGTGGCTGGCAAATGATCTGAAAAACAGCCCGATGTCATTATCCACAGGCACCCCGGCCCGCATGGCATTTGCGATGATCTTATTCGGTGTCGGGTACAGATGCGCAATCCCCGGTGACACGATGAGCGAAGCAACATCATCCCATACGCCATCACGGCCCAGATCGACGGGTGTGAAATCCATAGCTTCGGCATTTGCGCGCGCCTCTGGGCTGTCGTCCCACAAGAGAGGAATAGCACCGCCCGCCTCAAGCGCTTGCGCTGTCGCCAAGCCAGACCGTCCCAAGCCTAAAACCGCTACTTTTTTACCTTCAAAGCCTTGAACTGGAATCATATCCGCCTCTTTTGTTTGTTGCGCTATTCCTACCTCTTTGAATGACGCGGCGCTATCGGCTTTTGCAATGCAA
The DNA here is from genome assembly GCF_011326755.1 of Cochlodiniinecator piscidefendens. Classification (GTDB taxonomy): domain Bacteria; phylum Pseudomonadota; class Alphaproteobacteria; order Rhodobacterales; family Rhodobacteraceae; genus Cochlodiniinecator; species Cochlodiniinecator piscidefendens. The sequence goes on from NZ_JAAOIE010000001.1 coordinate 879,484, forward strand.
CAATATCGCCTAACGTACGTTCATGTTCGATATTTCTATGATTAGGGGCTACCACGCCCATGTCTATTTTGACGGGGCCACCGTTGAAAAGGCGCGAAGCCTTTGTAGTACTGCTGGTGAACTCTTTGGCGTTCAAGTCGGTAGAATGCACGAAAAGAATGTTGGGCCACACCCAACGTGGTCTTGCCAATTGGGGGCATCACCAGAGCAATTAGCGGACTTGCTCCCTTGGTTGTCACTCAACAGAAATGGCCTGATCGTCTTTTGCCATCCAGACACAGGCGACCATCTGACAGATCATCGCGACCGCGCGATTTGGCTTGGGACTGGATTGGAGTTGGATTTGACAATCTTTGATTAAAAAGGCCCGGGCAATTTGCCCGGGCCTTTTTAATCTATCGCAATTTCAGTGTCGCTAGACCAATCAAAGCTAGGATTAGCGCTATAATCCAAAACCGGATCACGATCTGCGGTTCATGCCAGCCTTTTTTCTCAAAGTGATGATGGATCGGCGCCATGAGAAAAACTCGTTTTCCTGTGCGTTTATAGTAAAGCACCTGAATGATCACGGACATGGCTTCGGCAACGAAAATGCCACCAACGATACCCAAGACCAATTCGTGTTTTGTCGCGACCGCAATCGCCCCCAACGCACCACCAAGTGCAAGCGATCCTGTATCCCCCATGAAAACAGCAGCAGGCGGTGCATTGTACCATAGAAACCCAAGGCCCCCACCAACAAGCCCAGCGACAAATATCAAGATTTCGCCTGTGCCTTCTACGTAGTGCACATCCAGATATTCGGTAAAATCTGTCCGTCCGACAACATAGGCAATCACACCAAGTGTAGAGGCCGCGATCATCACCGGCATAATAGCCAAACCATCAAGCCCATCAGTCAAATTCACTGCATTCGCCGCACCCACAATAACAAACATCGCGAAAGGTATGAAAAAGAACGACATATTTAACAATGTGTCTTTGAACACGGGTAGCGCCAAATGATATGCAAGTTCAGGTGTCTGGGCCTTCATAATTGCTACAGATGCAACAAAGGCGATCAAAAACCCGACGGCCAGCCTTACTTTACCAGAGACGCCTTTGTGATTGTTTTTTGTAACTTTTTGATAATCGTCCACAAACCCAATTGCGCCAAAGCCCATGGTCACAAATAGCACAATCCAAACATAAGGGTTATCAAGCCGCGCCCAAAGCAATGTGGCCACCGTCAATGCCCCCAAGATCAGCACACCGCCCATTGTCGGCGTTCCAGATTTGGTTTCGATGTGGCTTTGTGGCCCATCTTCGCGGATAGGTTGGCCATTACGCTGCTTGCGACGCAATAGATTGATCAAAGGTTGCCCAAAGATAAACCCAAAGATCAACGCAGTAAAAAAGGCCGCGCCTGCGCGAAACGTAATATAACGGAACAGATTGAAAAAATCCCCGCCATCTGAAAACTCAGTAAGCCAAAAAAGCATCCGCTCTACCCCTTATTATTGTTGGGGGTCGGATGCCCCAGTTTGCGGATCGCGTCAACTACGAGGCTCACTTTTGATCCTTTTGATCCCTTAATGAGCACAACATCGCCAGCATCAACGATCTCATGCGCACAGGCCGCAAGCTCTGGTGCCGTTTCAAACCACAGACCTTGTTTATGTGCAGGTAACGCATCCCACATGGCTTTCATGCGCGGACCGGCTGCGTGCACCACATCTATTGCCTCAATAAATCCAAGTTCGGCAACGGTTCGGTGGATTGAAACTTCTTCACTGCCCAACTCTAACATATCGCCCAAAACGGCTACGCGCCGTCCCGTTTCGATACGCCCCAAACCATCTTTGGGAACGCTGGCGACCAGCACTTCGAGCGCCGCCTCCATAGAAGTTGGATTGGCGTTAAAAGCATCGTCTATCAGTTCGATTGTTTGCTCGATCTCAACGTCGTCTAAAATCAGAGTTTCGCGAGTGCCCCGCCCTGCTGGTGGCAACCAATGCATCATATCGCGCGCCGCAAGCGCCGCATCGCCCCCCAACGCATCCACCACGGCCAAGCACCCCAGTGCATTCGCGGCGAAATGGCGGCCAGCACTATTGATCCTAAGTAAAGTTTCACCAAGCGGGATATCTGTTTTGGCAACAGTTGTGTTGCCAACAATTTTCACATCCAACAAACGATATAAGTTGTTTTCGTTCTGTCCGAATGTCCGGCTTTCAAAGCCCAAGGTTTCGCAGACGCCCAATAGTATTGGCAATGTCTCAACATCCCCATTCACAATCGCAACACCATCAGGCTCCAGCCCCTCGCAAATGGCGGCTTTTTCGGCGGCTATCCCCTCAAGACCATCGAAGGCTTCCATATGCGCTGGGGCGACCGTGGTAATCATCGCCACATGTGGGCGCGCCATTTTTGCCAGTGGGGCAATCTCGCCCGGATGGTTCATACCGATTTCGACAACAGCATAATCCGACTCCTGAGGCATCCGCGCCAATGTAATTGGAACACCCCAGTGGTTGTTAAAACTCTTTTCAGCAGCATGCACTTTGCCTTGCCGGGCCAAAATGGCGCGCAGCATTTCTTTGGTTGATGTTTTGCCAACTGATCCGGTGACACCAACAACTTGCCCTTGAAACCGCGCGCGCCCGGCGCGCGCCAGATCCTCAAGCGCCTCAAGCACGTCATCCACCAACAGCAATGGCGCATCAGCGGAAACACCATCAGGGATATGCGAGACCAAAGCCGCACCGGCACCTTTTTCCAACGCTTGCCCGACAAAATCATGGCCATCGCGCACGTCTTTCAGTGCGACGAACAAATCCCCAGGTTCTATCGAACGGGTATCAATTGAAATGCCCGAAACTGCCCATTCACTGATCGCCTGTCCGCCCGTGGCCGCAGCTGCATCAGAAGCCGTCCAAAGTGTCATGCGAGGCGCCCTTCTAATGCGGCGACAGCAACGCTGGCCTGTTCAACGTCGTCAAACGGCAAGATATCAGTCCCAACCGTTTGCCCAGTTTCATGGCCTTTCCCCGCGATCAAAAGCGCATCACCAGCCCCAAGCGCGTCAACGCCGCGCAAGATGGCTTCGGCCCGGTCGCCTACATTTGTTGCCTCTGGACAACCTTCCATGACCATTTCACGAATAGTAGCTGGGTCTTCTGTCCGCGGGTTATCATCCGTCACAAAAACTACATCCGCATTTTGCGCAGCCGCCTGCCCCATCAATGGGCGTTTGGTTTTATCACGGTCCCCGCCTGCCCCCAGAACAACAATCAGCCGCCCCATTACATGAGGACGCATCGCCTGCAATGCAGTTTTAACAGCATCTGGCGTATGCGAATAATCGACATAAACCGGCGCTCCGTTTTCACGCGTGGCCGCAAGTTCCATCCGTCCTCGCACGGTTTTGAGTTCATGCAGCGTTGCAAAAACATCTTTGGCATCTTCGCCCGCACCAATCGCCAATCCGGCAGCGGCCAACACATTTTCGGCCTGAAACCCACCAACAAGATTGAGGCGAACCTGCTGAGCTGGCCCATTTTGCCAGCTAAACCGCAGCTCTTGCCCCGTCAGATCAAAGCGTTGTCCTAAGATACGCAAATCTGCGTCTTCAGCCTTGCCGATGGTAATCACATGCAGATCATGTGCATCTGCAACCATCTTCATCTCAACGCCTTTTGGATCATCAATGTTGATCACAGCGGTTCCATCTTCGGCAACCACCCGCGAAAACAAACCGGCTTTGGCGGAAAAATAGGCCTCAAAGGTTTCGTGATAATCCAAATGATCCTGCGTGAAATTGGTAAAGGCCCCTGCGGCCAAACGCACACCATCTAGGCGACGCTGTTCCAACCCATGACTGGAGGCTTCCATTGCGCCGTGTGTAACGCCCGCCGCTGCCGCATCTGCCAATAGACGGTGCAACGTGATGGGTTCAGGCGTCGTATGAGACAAAGGGGCTTGATAAGCGCCTTCGACGCCCGTCGTACCAAGGTTCATTGCCTCTTTGCCCAAAAGCTCCCAAATTTGGCGGGTAAATGTCGCCACGGAGGTTTTGCCATTGGTCCCAGTTGCCGCCACCATAGTCTGCGGCTGCACCCCAAACCAAAGCGCCGCTGTATAAGCGAGAACTTGCCGGGGATCTTCGGATAGGACCAAAGCTGCATTAGATTGCTCCAACTCTTTGGCTGCTATCTGTGCCCCTTCGCGATCTGTTAGAATCGCGGCCGCCCCCATACGCAATGCATATTGAATGAATTCGCCACCATGAACCCTTGTTCCCGGCAGGGCCGCAAAGAGAAATCCGTCTTTGACGTCGCGGCTATCCACTGCAATTCCAGTGATTTGGGCTTCGCGCCCATCTTGGGCTGTCAGGCCCAAACCCGCGAGCGTTTTCGTCTTTGCCTGATCCGCCATGTTTGCCCCGTTGTTGGTCATTAATTGCTGGAGAGTGTTATCCCAACTGGACCCTCAGTTTCAATCTCTGGTCTGAGACCAAGCAAAGGCGCGATGCGACGGATCATTTCAGCCGCAACCGGAACAACGGTCCAACCAGCTGTCCGGCGTGTTTCACCCGCAATGAATGTTTCGGGTTCATCCAAAGTAACCACCAGCACATAGCGTGGGTCTGAGGCAGGGAAAATCGAAGCGAACGTCGCAATTGTTCGGTCTTCGTAATAGCCGCCTTGCGGACGGGGTTTATCAGCTGTTCCTGTTTTTCCGCCGACCTCATAACCCGGAACCTCACCAAAGCTAGCCGTACCGCGACTAACCACCTGACGTAACATCGAACGCGCGGCTGCAGAGGTTTCGGCAGATACGACGCGCGGACCCAACCGCGGACCATCCTGACGTAATAATGTCGGCTCAATACGCAAGCCGCCATTAAGAACAGAGGCATAAGCCGTCGCAAGATGAAGCGGGCTGGAAGACAATCCATGCCCATATGAAATGGTCATCGTTGAAATTTCAGACCAATTCGGCGGTAACAAAGGCCGACCGCCACGGGCTTCGATAATTTCAAACGGTGTGGCCTCAAGCAGGCCAAGCGATCCAAGAAAGGTACGTTGACGTTCTGCACCAATCATTTGGGCCAGATGCGCCGTTCCCACGTTTGATGAACGCACGATGACATCTGTTAGCGAAAGACGCGGCCCATAGTTGTGGAAATCATTGATGGTAAAGCGACCCCACCGCAACGGGCCCTGCGTTTCAATTTCAGTGCTTGGGTTTGCGATCCCCTCTTCCATCGCTTGCGCGGCGGTAAAGATTTTAAACACGGAACCGAGTTCATACACCCCTTGCACGGCACGGTTAAACAGTGGCGATTGGGAGGCGTCCCCCTCGGTCGCAGGGCGCGGGCGATTGTTGGGGTCGAAATCAGGAAGTGATGCAATTGCAATCACTTCGCCCGTATAGACGTCCATCAAAACCGATGAGGCCCCTTCAGCGTTCATAAGGCGCATACCGCCATAAAGAACATCCTCAGTTGCCGCTTGAACGGTCAGATCCAAAGACAACTGCAACGGAGCACCATCATTCACGGGATCGCGTAAAAATTCGTCAAACTGCGCCTCAACGCCAGCCGTCCCTACGATCTCAGCGGAGTTTACCGCTTCGCGCCCATAGGTGGCACCACCCATGATATGCGCTGCAATATCGCCATTCGGGTATAGGCGCATTTCGCGTGGTCCAAACAAAAGACCCGGTTCACCAATGTCAAACACCGCTTGCTGCTGCTCTGGTGACAGCTGACGACGTATCCAGACGAACCGACGTTCCCCCGTGAAATCGCGCAGCAATCTTTCCAGCTCTAACTCAGGAAAGATCCCGACCAAAGCATGTGCAGCCCCTTCGGGGTTCACCATATCCTGTGGGTGCGCATAAAGCGCGCTGGTGTTGATATTGGTCGCAAGAATGCGGCCATTGCGATCTGTGATGTCAGCCCGCAACGCCACAATACCCGTGCCAGAGCCTGAGCTTTGGGGTTCAATCGGGGTGCTAATCGCCATTTGCCCCATACGCACGCCAACAATACCAAAGGCACACAAGAAGAAAACGCCAAGCACCAAAAGGCGCCCCTCGGAACGCAAACGCGATTTGTCCCGCATATCTTCGTGGCGCAGACGGATATTTTCTTTTTCGATGTTATCGGGGTTTTCCCCCCGGCGTCGCGCCGCCAAAATACGCGCTAAAGGCCGAAGCGGAGTACGGAGTTCAGAGTTGTCGCTCATTCCTGCGCCCCTTCCAATGTGCCGATCACTTCAACGCTGTTTGACACATTGCGCAATTCAAAGGGTGGGAAAGAAATTTGATCTACTCGCGCAAATTGGCTGGGATCAAAGGTCAACAATTGCAAACGATCAAAGTTAATCGAAGCAAGCTCACGCAACCTGTCGGGACGATTTAAATAAGCCCACTCAGCATTTAAAACGGCCAACGCTTCGCGCTCAAGTCCGATTTGTTGCCTCAATTCACGTACTTCGCGTGCGGCAGATTGTGTTTGATAATTTTCGCGATACGCCCAAAATCCGAGCCCCATCACCGCCAAAGCAGAAAGGATATAAAATATACTGCGCATCAATTCATCCCTTCAGTGAAAGCTTCGGCAGCCCAAGTCCCTTGCGTGGGGTCTCTTCGGCCGGTGCCTCTGTCCGCAGCGCAACCCGTAATTTGGCTGAGCGAGAACGCGGATTTTCAGCAAGTTCAATATCATCCGGCCCAATGGCCTTACGGTTTTTCAATGTGAAACGTGGCAAATCAGCTTCTGACATTGGCGCATATCGGTTCACGCGCGCCCCGCCACCTGTTCGAGCTTGAAAAAACTTTTTCACAACGCGGTCTTCCATCGAATGGAACGTAACAACAGCCAATTGCCCGCCGGGCTTTAGCGCGCGCTCAGCGGCTTCCAACCCTTCGATCAATTGACCAAATTCGTCGTTCACCGCAATTCTCAATGCTTGAAAACTACGTGTCGCAGGATGGCTACCACCGGGTTTACCGCGCCCAATTGTATTTTCGATCAGTTCCGCCAAACGCAACGTCGTCTCAAACGCGCCATTCGCGCGTTCGACAACTATCGCTTTAGCGATACGACGCGAAGCGCGCTCCTCGCCGTACTGAAACAAAATATCTGCAATCTCCGCCTCAGATGCTTCGTTCACGATATCAGCAGCTGAGGGCCCTGTTTGGCTCATCCGCATATCGAGCGGACCATCTTTCATAAAAGAAAACCCACGTTCCGCCTGATCAAGCTGCATCGACGAAACACCCAAATCAAGAACAACACCGTCGAGCAAACCATCGGGGTATTCATCTAATTTGCTAAATGTCCCCTCGACAAGCTTGAGTCGATCCCCGTAATCTGCGGCCCATTCCTGCGCCATATCAAAAACCATTGGATCCCGATCAACGCCATAAACGCAATCCGCGCCAGCATCCAAAAGGCCACGTGTGTAACCACCCGCACCAAAGGTTCCATCAAGCCACTGCCCCGAAATCGGGGCGACAGCCGCCAACAACGGGCGCAATAAAACCGGAATATGGGGGGCATTCTCAGACGGGGGGGATAGCGGTGCCATCGACTATTCGTCCTCTTCTCCGTCAAGATAGATTGATGCATCAGCGTCTGGATCAAAATCATCATCTTCGTCCAACCCAGCGAACATTTCATCGTCGTAGGTTTCAGGGTTCCAGATTTCAAAGGTGTCCAACTTACCCGCAAAAAACGCATTGCCATCTAGGCCGATTTTTTCGCGAAGCTTTGCGGGCAACACAAGACGCCCCGTATCATCTACAGATGTTGTTGTGGCTTGTGTTGAATAAAGGGTTTGCAGCGCTTTACGTTTCTTGGATCCGCGCGGCATTTTTAGAATGCGGCGTTCTACGTCCAAAATCGCTTCGATTGTAAAGCATTCTAAGTGACGACGGTTTTTCCCGCCGTAGACAATAACCAACTCTGGTTGTTTGCCTGTTTCCCAATTGGGATCCCCTGCCTCCAACACACGGCGAAACGAAGCCGGAATCGACATCCGACCTTTCGTATCCACCTTGTTGAGGCTTTCGCCCCGGAAGCTGCGAACCACGGTTGGCTCCTTAATGTTGCCTCATTTCGTTCCCCAAAAAAGGAAACGGCGGGTTGAGCCGCTGCCACTGCTCAATCCGCCGCCCTCGTCCCGTTACCGGGTATGTCCGACTGCACGCGCCACCTGGGGGGATGTCTGCTCGCTCGCGCGCCGGATCTCTTAATTCGATAAAAGCGGGGCCTGTATGAAACCTGACTTTGGTATTTTGTTTGGGGTTCTTGTTGCTGCCCCTGCGACCCGTCTTATCGTGTAACTAGGGATGCCATGGGAATTCATGGTAATCAAGAAAAATCTGCACAGAACCGACACATCATATTGTTTTCAATTAAGTGCAAAATCAACATTTAGATGTGATAGCCACAATTAAAACACATTTTATCGCGGAAATTCAACACACGAGACACAACATATAGCGCAAAATTATTTTTCACGAGCATTCCCATGATTTCCCAAAAAATACTCAATTCCGCGAGACAGAGGCCAAATTACCACATGAACTCCAACCAACTTAGCTCAATACAACCACTAAACACCCCGGAAATTTGATTCGAACGGGGTAAAATAGAAAAGAGGCGCGAATATTCACGCCTCTCCCATAAATTCCCACAGCATCCTAAAACGTGAAGCTAGGCGATACCACCTGCAACCAGCCCTTTTGCCAACGCAGCGTAGGCGTCAGCCAACGGCCCATCGCCAGCAGCAATAGGTGTTCCACTATCGCCTGCAACGCGTACCTTAAGATCAAGAGGCAATTCAGCGAGCAAAGGAACTCCGAGCTTCTCTGCCTCCTCGCGCACACCGCCATGGCCAAAAATATGTTCTTCGTTTCCGCATTTCGGACAAACATACATCGACATGTTTTCAATCAACCCTAAGATCGGAGTCTTTAGCGTCTTAAACATATTAATGCCTTTGCGTGCATCCAACAGTGCAACGTCTTGCGGCGTCGAGACAACGATCGCACCTGTTAAGGCCGTGCGTTGGCACAGCGTTAACTGAACATCACCCGTACCTGGCGGAAGGTCGATGATCAAAACGTCGAGCTCCCCCCATTCAACCTGCCCCAGCATTTGCTGCAAAGCGCCCATCAACATTGGACCGCGCCAAACAACCGCCTGATCAGGGTCGACCATCAAACCAATCGACATCATGGTGACGCCATGCGCCTGCAGCGGAATGATCGTTTTACCATCAGGAGATGCAGGGCGTTTAGAAACCCCCATCATCCGTGGCTGCGATGGCCCATAGATATCAGCATCCAACAACCCAACACGACGACCCTGCTTTGCCAACGCAACCGCTAGATTTGACGAAACAGTCGATTTCCCAACGCCGCCCTTGCCGGAAGCAACCGCAATAATACGATCAATACCCGCAACTTTTTGCGGGCCTTCTTGCTGTGCAGGCTTCGGGTGTCCACCAATCTTTAGGCTCGGCGCTTCGCCCTGACCACCACGAGGGACCTGTTTTGCGGCCGGTCCATGCGCAGTCAATACGATAGATGTTTTTTCAACTCCATCCATGGCGGAAACCAATTGCTCGGCTGCGTCACGCACCGCGCCCAAACGCGCGGCCATTTCAGGCGTTTCGCCCTCGATAACGAAACTAACGGAACTGCCATCAATCTGCATGGCACGTACCATATCCCGACTTACGACATCGCCGCCGTCCGGTAACGTGATACGTTTTAATTCAGCTAGAATGCGATCGCGCGTGATGCTCATGGCTTTTCCCCATCTTGTTCGATGGCATTTCTTTAGGGCTTTTAACCAAAGCGCAAGGCCCGTAACGCCATTATGTGACAATGCCAAGACAATAGGTCAGAATTACGTATGCATTTTCTGCATAGCGGCATTGACGCGTTCAGGGATTGTGCAATCGCAGCAACTCCCTATTTTCATCCTTGTTAGCGCAATACGGCGTTCACCGAATGAAGATGAGAAAGACGAACCAATGGCAACTGTATCAACAACCCGCTCCTTTGACGCTGGCATTTTTGACCGCGCAACCACTGCATTTACTTCCGCAACTGAGCGTTTCGCGCAGTATCGGACATTCCGTAAAACAGTGCGTGAACTTTCTGAGTTGAGCGGCCGTGAACTTGCTGATCTGGGTATTGCACGTAGCGCAATTCACTCAGTCGCATACGAAGCCACCTACGGCGCATAAGAATTTTTCACTGCGCTTTCCTCCCTTAGCGCACTGAAAAGCGGTCGCATCGCTCCTCCCTGATGCAACCGCGTGACTAGGGCTTTGCCCACCAACATTGCACCGGATCTTCTCCTCCCTTGAAACGGTGCATCAAGCGATAGCGCGCTCCTCCCTTAGCGTTGTCGCTTCTCTTTCTGGACTTCGGTCCGACGATGTTTGTCTCTTTTCTCCTCCCTTAGGAGATGAACATTGAAAGCGCATCTTTTTCTCCTCCCTGATTGGAGATGCGCAGCAAAAGAACGGCGACTCCCCTCCTCCCTGGGGTCGCCGTTTTTTTATGTTTAAGCGCGCTCATCCTTAGGGGATCCCATAACAACAAGCGATGTGATCGAATTCACCTGCGGTAATGTCCCCAGAAGATCTGTATGAAAAAACTTGTATGATTGCAGATCAGCGGCTTCGACACGAAGTAAGTATTCATGCTGCCCTGCGATGTTATGACATTCACGCACCTCTGGCGACAAAGAGATAGAGCGCTCAAACGCTTCTTGCGATGCTTTGGAATGATCCGAAAGCCCCACCATCACATAAGCGGTAAAACGATCCCCAAGCTTTTCACGATCTAAAACCGCTCGATACCCTTTGATGATACCTTTTGATTCGAGATCTTGCACACGGCGCAAGCAAGCCGAAGGCGACAACGACACGCGTTCGGCCAATTCAAGGTTACTGATCCGCCCATCCTTTGACAGTTCGCGCAATATCTGTTCTGTTTTTTGATCCATCTTCACACTTAAATGCGAAATATGATCAAAAACAAGCAATATAGGAGATTAATTGCGGTAACATCGCGCAATAATTGCGTGAAACAGGAAATATGGCAATGACATTAGAAATATTACTCGCCCTCACGACTTTCGCGTTCGTAAGCTCAATCACCCCCGGCCCAAACAACCTCATGCTGATGACATCGGGAGTGAACTTTGGAATTTTGCGAACTATTCCACACATGCTGGGCGTCGCGCTTGGATTTATGCTAATGGTATTTCTAGTTGGCATAGGGTTGGTGCAGCTTTTTGACACTTATCCGATTAGCTACACCATTCTCAAAATTGTGAGCATTGCCTATTTATTGTACCTCGCATGGAAAATTGCGATGACGCGCAAGGTTTCAAAACTGGAAGGCGAAGAACAAGGCACGCCCATGACATTCATGCAGGCCGCGCTATTTCAGTGGGTGAATCCGAAAGCATGGACAATGGCCCTAACCGCGATCACAGTTTACGCACCCCAACCATCGACGACCATCGGCGTCACGATTGTTGCGGTTATCTTTGGCCTTGTGAACCTTCCAAGCGTCAGCGTTTGGGCTTATCTAGGTCAGGAAATGTCGCGCTTTTTAGGCACACCCACACGTGTTCGGGCGTTCAACATTTCTGCAGCATTGCTATTGGTTGCTTCGCTTTATCCATTGCTTACCCCAGCAACCTAAAACGGCACGTCATCCGCACGGGTGGCGGCAATCACAAATGCAGCTTTGGCTTTTTTCGCGCCGGCCTTGTCGAATTCAATATCCAAAGTGTCTGCTTCGATTCCCATAATCGTGCCATAGCCAAATTTATCATGGAACACACGATCACCTTGCTTAAAACTGGAAACTACCTTGGCATCAATAACCATATTGCGCGCTGCACTTGGGCCGGCACTGGGGCGCGCAGCATTTCTAGCCTGCATCCGTTTCCACCCCGGAGAGTTATAGGCGTCAGCCCGCTGCGCACGCTCTTCCATTTGTGCTGTTGGCCGCGCGGCACCATATCCACCGCCATGCACACCGGACGGCGTTAGAATTTCCACGTGGTCCTCAGGCAGTTCATCAATGAATCGCGATGGCATCTGTGTTTGCCATTGCCCATAAACCAACCGATTTTCCGCAAATGAAATCGTACAAAGGCTTTCGGCCCGTGTGATCCCAACATAGGCGAGGCGGCGTTCTTCCTCCAAACCCTTAAGCCCACTTTCATCCATAGAACGTTGAGACGGAAACAGACCATCTTCCCAACCGGGTAAAAACACGACCGGAAACTCCAAACCTTTGGCCCCGTGCAACGTCATGATCGTGACTTTTTCTTCGTGTTCGTGGCTATCATTTTCCATGATCAACGCGATATGTTCTAAAAATCCCTGAAGATTTTCAAATTGCTCAAGCGCTTTGACCAGTTCTTTGAGGTTTTCCAACCTACCCGGCGCATCAACTTCTTTGGATTTCTGCCACATATCCGTATAGCCGGATTCGTCGAGAATGATCTCAGCAAGCTCAATGTGGCTCAGCGCAGTTTCTGTCTCAAGCGGTTGTGTTTCATCGTCAAACAGAGATGTGTCGTCAGTCACTAAAACAGGGGATAGATGTGCGCGCCAACGGTCAAAGCTGGCCACGAGCTTCGCAAGCTCAATTTTGGCCTTGCCTTTTAGGTCACCAGATTGCGTTAAAACGCGCGCGGCCTCTATCAGAGGCAAGCCTCTTTCGCGCGCGGTTACTTGAATCGTCTGCAACGCCTTATCGCCGACACCACGCTTTGGCGTATTCACAATACGTTCAAACGCAAGGTCATCCTCGGGCGAAGTTACGACCCGGAAATACGCCAGCGCATCCCGAATCTCTAAACGTTCATAAAATCGCGGCCCGCCAATCACGCGGTACGGCAAACCAATCGTCAGAAAACGATCCTCAAACGCGCGCATCTGATGGGACGCCCGCACGAGTATCGCCATATCCTCTAAACTAACCGGGGCGTTTCCACGTGTCCCCCGTTGCTGCGCCTCGATGTCGTCCCCAATCCAGAAGGCTTCTTTTTCGCCATCCCAATGACTGATCAGACGAACAAGATCCCCCTCTTCGCGATCCGTCCAAAGTGTTTTACCAAGACGTCCTTCGTTACCCGCAATCACCGAAGACGCCGCAGCAAGGATATGTGGGGTGGAACGATAATTTTGCTCCAGCTTCACAACCTTTGCACCGGGGAAGTCTTTTTCAAACTTCAGAATATTTCCGACCTCAGCCCCACGCCATCCGTAGATGGACTGGTCATCATCGCCTACACAGCAGATATTCTTATGCCCACCTGCAAGCAATCGCAGCCACATGTATTGCGCAACGTTGGTATCCTGATATTCGTCCACCAAAATATACTGGAACCAGCGTTGATATTGGTTCAGCAGGTCATCGTACTTCTGGAAAATCGTCACAACATGCAGGAGCAGATCACCAAAATCGCAGGCGTTCAGGCTTTTTAATCGCTCCTGATACTGTTTGTACAATCCCGGCCCGTGGCCGTTGAATGCACTCCCCTCCGACGAGGGCAGAGTTTCGGGTGTAAAGGCACGGTTTTTCCAACTGTCGATAATGTTGGCCAGCGTACGCGGCGGCCAGCGTTTTTCGTCCACACCAGCAGCGCGGATCAGTTGTTTTAACAAGCGTACCTGATCGTCCGTGTCTAAAATCGTGAAATTGGTTTTAAGACCAACCAATTCCGCGTGGCGGCGCAGCAGCTTGACACAAATCGCATGGAAGGTCCCTAACCATGGCATCCCATCAATGGGTTGATCCATCATGGATGCGACGCGTTCTTTCATCTCGCGGGCTGCTTTATTGGTAAACGTCACCGCCAAGATTTCATTTGGCCGCGCGCGCCCTGTGCGGATCAAATGTGTAATCCGACTGGTCAAAGCTTTGGTTTTACCCGTACCTGCCCCTGCCAACATCAGCACAGGACCATCTAGAGTTTCGACTGCCTCGCGTTGGGCCGGGTTAAGCCCATCCAAATAAGGAGCGGCTTGCCCCGCAGTGGTTATACCACGGGCACGTTGAGACAACGAGGGTTTAGCTGCCGCATCGGAGGCGTCGAATTCATCATAACTGCTCATGCGAGTCAGCTTAGCGAAAAAACCGCCTGAGTTAAAGAAACGTTCTCAAATTGTTCTTATGATTTTTTCAATTGAATTTCATTGAAATCACATCGTTTTTCTCAGTTAGCGCAACCAATTCCACGATAAGTAACAGAATTATAAAGGTGCTTCGCGCTCGGCTGTGAATTTGTCGTTTTTCGCTCGCGACAGATTAATATGAAACCTTACACAATGCTTGCAAGGATAGCTAAGTCCTGCTTATGCTGCGCCGCAGCAATACCTGCGACATCTGGTCCACATTTTGCACCCGCAAAAGAATAGGAGAGCCACCTGTGCCCGAGTTTAAAAAAATCCTAATCGCCAACAGAGGCGAAATTGCCATTCGCGTTATGCGCGCTGCCAATGAAATGGGAAAACAAACCGTAGCGGTTTTTGCTGAGGAAGATAAACTCAGCCTACATCGCTTTAAGGCAGATGAAGCCTACCGCATCGGTGAAGGCATGGGTCCTGTTGCGGCTTACCTTAGCATCGAAGAAATCATTCGTGTTGCAAAGATGTCCGGCGCGGATGCGATCCACCCTGGATATGGTCTCTTATCTGAAAACCCCGATTTTGTTGACGCTTGTGATGCTGCTGGCATTACCTTCGTCGGCCCAAAAGCGGCGACAATGCGCGCACTTGGTGATAAAGCTTCTGCGCGCAAAGTCGCGGTTGAAGCAGGTGTTCCCGTCATCCCAGCCACCGAAGTTCTCGGCACAGACATGGCTGCGATCCGTGAGGAAGCAGCCGAAGTTGGTTATCCTTTGATGTTAAAAGCGTCATGGGGCGGCGGCGGTCGCGGTATGCGTCCGATCATGGGCCCGGATGAAGTCGAAGAAAAAGTTCTCGAAGGACGTCGCGAAGCCGAAGCCGCTTTTGGCAATGGCGAAGGCTATCTTGAAAAGATGATTCTACGTGCCCGTCACGTCGAAGTTCAAATTCTTGGCGATACGCACGGCGGAATGTACCATCTGTTTGAACGCGACTGTTCTGTTCAGCGCCGTAATCAAAAAGTGGTTGAACGCGCCCCCGCCCCGTATTTGTCAGAAGAGCAGCGCGCAGAAATCTGTGAACTTGGCTACAAAATCTGTAAACACGTAAACTACGAATGCGCCGGCACTGTTGAATTCCTAATGGATATGGACAGCGGCAAATTCTACTTCATCGAGGTGAACCCACGCGTTCAGGTGGAACACACTGTTACCGAAGAAGTGACGGGCATCGACATTGTTCAGGCTCAAATCCGGATTGCCGAAGGTAAAACAATCGCGGAAGCAACAGGCAAAGCATCGCAAGATGAAGTGCGCCTAAATGGTCATGCGCTTCAGACCCGCATCACCACCGAAGATCCATTGAACAACTTCATCCCGGATTATGGCCGTATTACAGCCTATCGTTCTGCGACGGGTATGGGCATTCGTTTGGACGGCGGCACAGCTTACTCTGGCGGCGTCATCACGCGCTACTACGATTCTCTACTAACAAAAATCACAGCAAGCGCCCAAACACCTGAGGCAGCAATCGCCCGGATGGACCGCGCATTGCGTGAATTCCGTATTCGCGGCGTTTCAACGAACATTGCGTTTGTTGAAAACCTGCTGAAACACCCGACCTTCCTCGATAACACTTACACGACTAAGTTTATTGACACGACGCCAGAGCTGTTCCAGTTCAAAAAGCGTCGGGATCGAGCGACCAAAATTCTGACCTACATCGCGGATATTTCTGTCAACGGTCACCCCGAAACCGAGGGCCGTGTAAAACCTGCGGCAGACCTGAAGACACCTAAAGCCCCACGCGTTCTAGGCGAACAAACCTCTGGCACACGCAATTTGCTTGAGGAAAAAGGCCCGCAAGCTGTTGCCGACTGGATGGCGGCGCAAAAGCAGCTTCTGCTCACCGATACAACCATGCGTGACGGTCACCAATCGCTGCTCGCAACGCGTATGCGCTCGATCGACATGATCAAAGCAGCACCAGCCTATTCTGCAAACCTGCCGCAACTGTTTTCTGTAGAATGCTGGGGCGGCGCGACATTTGATGTTGCTTACCGTTTCTTGCAGGAATGCCCGTGGCAGCGTCTTCGTGATCTGCGCAAATCCATGCCAAACCTCATGACGCAAATGTTGTTGCGCGCTTCAAACGGTGTTGGCTACACAAATTATCCTGACAACGTGGTGCAGGAATTTGTCGGCCAAGCCGCGAGCAGCGGCGTGGATGTTTTCCGTGTCTTTGACAGCCTCAACTGGGTTGAAAATATGCGCGTTGCAATGGATGCCGTTGTTGAAGCCAACAAGGTTTGCGAAGGCACAGTTTGTTATACGGGTGACATCCTAAACCCAGATCGCGCGAAATACGATCTTCAGTATTACGTCAACATGGGTAAAGACCTAAAAGCAGCAGGTGCGCATGTACTCGGCCTGAAGGATATGGCCGGCCTTCTAAAACCGGCAGCCGCCCGTGTATTGGTCAAAGCACTTAAGGAAGAGGTTGGTCTACCAATTCACTTCCACACGCATGACACATCCGGCATTGCCGCCGCGACCATCCTTGCAGCCGCGGATGCAGGTGTTGACGCGGTTGATGCGGCTATGGATGCGTTCTCGGGCGGCACTTCACAGCCATGTCTGGGCTCTATCGTTGAAGCACTGGCGCACACAGATCGTGATACCGGCCTTGATATCGAAGCTGTGCGCGAAATGTCTGATTACTGGGAACACGTGCGCGGTCAATACGCCGCCTTTGAAAGCGGCACCTCTGCGCCTGCCTCTGAGGTATATCTGCATGAAATGCCCGGCGGTCAGTTCACCAACTTGAAGGCACAAGCGCGCAGCCTAGGTCTTGAAGAAAAATGGCCTGAGGTTGCCCAAACTTATGCAGATGTGAACCAAATGTTTGGTGACATCGTCAAAGTCACCCCGTCTTCCAAAGTGGTTGGCGACATGGCCTTGATGATGGTGTCACAGGGGCTAACACGGGATGAGGTTGAAAACCCTGATGTTGACGTGGCCTTCCCTGACTCAGTGATTGACATGATGCGCGGCAACCTTGGTCAGCCTCCCGGCGGCTTCCCTAAGGCGTTCCAGCAAAAGGTTCTGAAAGGTGACGCACCAGCGACGACACGTCCAGGCGAACATCTTGCGCCAATCGATCTTGAGAAAGTGCGCAGCGAGCTGTCAGAAGAACTAGAGGGCTTTAAGGTCGATGACGAAGACCTCAATGGTTACCTCATGTATCCGAAGGTATTTCTAGATTATATGGGCCGTCATCGTACCTACGGGCCTGTTCGCACCCTACCGACAAAAACGTTCTTCTATGGCATGGAACCGGGTGAAGAGATTTCAGCCGAAATCGATCCCGGGAAAATTCTCGAAGTTCGCATGCAGGCCATGGGCGAAACCGGTGAAGACGGTAATGTGAAAGTGTTCTTTGAACTAAACGGTCAACCACGTGTTATTCGTGTTCCCAACCGTGCTGTTCAGGCACAAACGGCAAGCCGTCCCAAAGCCGAGGCAGGCAATGCAAACCATATCGGCGCACCTATGCCGGGCGTTGTTGCATCGGTCGTTGTAACAGCTGGTCAGCAAGTCAAAGAAGGCGATTTGCTTTTAACTATTGAAGCCATGAAAATGGAAACCGGCATCCACGCTGAACGCGACGCGACTGTATCAGCGCTGCATGTGTCAGCAGGTGGGCAGATCGACGCAAAGGATTTGTTGGTCGAACTCGAATAACCACAGACCATCTAAAAGCAGCAAACACTTGCTGCTTTTACCACTCATAAGGTTAGGCAGCCACATCGCGGTGCCTAACCTTTTTTTATTGGTCACTCCTTAGCACCCCTCCAACAATAACGCTGCGGATGATCTCGATCCCCTGGACTGCTATCGGGTGATGGGAATGTTTCATTTTATCAAATCTCAAGTTGTAATGTTATAACATATCATTTAAACGATTCCAAAACCACATTGTATCGCTTTCGATTTTCTCTCGCCGCAAAGGTATCAATCAGATGTTAGACACCCGCCTTCCCGTAACCGTTTTATCTGGATTTCTTGGCGCTGGAAAAACCACCCTTTTGAATCGTGTTCTTAACAATCGCGACGGCCTTCGGGTTGCTGTGATTGTCAATGATATGTCTGAAGTGAACATCGATGCAGATCTTGTACGCGCTGACACTGAATTAAGCCGTACCGACGAAACCTTGGTGGAAATGTCGAACGGCTGTATATGCTGTACACTTCGGGATGATTTATTAGAAGAGGTCCGGCGCCTCGCATCCGAGGGGCGTTTTGATTATTTATTAATTGAATCCACAGGCATCTCCGAACCACTCCCTGTTGCTGCGACCTTTGACTTTCGAGACGAAGCCGGCGACAGCCTGTCAGATGTTGCACGCCTAGACACTATGGTCACTGTCGTTGATGCTGCAAACCTTCTGCATGATTATTCGTCCCATGACTTCCTCAAAGATCGAGGAGAAACCATGGGAGAAGAGGATGAACGCACCCTCGTGCATTTGCTCACCGATCAGATCGAATTTGCAGACGTGGTCATTCTGAATAAAGTTGACGACGCAGGACATGAAAAAACAGATGCCGCCCGGAAGATCATTCGCAGCCTAAATGCTGATGCCGAAATTATTGAAACCAACCGCTCAATCGTAGAGGCAGGAAAAATCCTTAACACGGGTCTTTTTGATTTTGATCAAGCACACGAACACCCCATGTGGGCCAAGGAATTGTATGGTTTTGCGGACCATGTGCCCGAAACAGAGGAATACGGCGTTGGCTCATACGTATATCGTGCCAGATTACCGTTCATTCCAGAGCGTATCCTCGAAGTTTTAAACGGGACTCTTCCTGGGGTGATCCGCGCCAAAGGCCATTTCTGGATTTCGACCCGCCCTGATTGGGTCGCTGAGTACTCTTTGGCCGGTTCTCTCTCAAGTGTTAAACCTCTTGGCACGTGGTGGGCCTCCGTACCAAAAGATAGATATCCCACGAACGACAGCGCACAGGCCTATATGCAGGCCCATTGGCAGGAACCATGGGGGGATCGACGCCAAGAACTCGTTTTCATCGGGGCTGGAATTGATTGGCCTGCGCTAAAAACACGATTGGATACCTGTCTTATCCCTGCACTCGCGGCTGTTGGGCCTGACAACCTACCGGACTATCCTGATCCATTTCCAAGCTGGCGTAAGTCGGAGGATGCTGCATGAACGCCATTAGCAATTTGGCCGACGCCACGACGATCAGTGTTCAGAACGTCGACACCCCTAACGCCCTCAGTGCTTTTTTGAACCCAGCATGCGCCGCAGCGATTTGGAATAAACACACTCCCGCCCATATCCAAAGCGGGTTAAACAATCTGAGGCCAGAACAACTGCCCCGCGGACGTATCACCCTTCGGTCTGAACTCGCAGCTGAGGCCGTAACCCACCTTTGCGACATCGCAGAAATGCCTTCGGGACCAGAACGTGATTGGCTTGAGAGCGATATCGCCGCGCTTGCTACGTTATTTTCTGAATTGCTTAATACAAAATACCTAAGGCTTCGGCTGGATGTTGTCACAACCAACGCCTGTCGGAAATTTCATATAGATGCTTTAACCGCACGGTTGGTCTGCACTTATCGTGGAACAGGCACACAATATGGATTCGCCCAGGCAGGCAATGATCCAAAGCGTATCATCACTGTTGATACTGGCGCGCCTATACTTCTACGTGGAACGCTGTGGCCAGAAAAGCCTGCATCGGGATTGCTGCATCGCTCCCCACCTATCGAAGGCACGAATGAAACACGGTTGGTTCTTGTCTTAGACCCCGTTCTTGATCCGGAAGGCGATGCATGACCCGAAACCTTGGACAAAGCAGCCTACGGCGGAAACGCCGTTCACGCGATCCAATGGCTGCTTATGACAGCCTTCCCGCCCCGCTGCGCGAGTGGCTTTCACAGGCAGCACTTCCTTGGTCGCCAGCATCCGCGCGGCGTCTTTGGTCGAAATCTTTGGCAAAAGGGCGCACGCCTGAAGAAACACTAATATTCTTGAGCCACGCAGAAACCCGCACACTTGCCCGAGACCAAGCAGCAGTAAAGCTAGAAAACTAAGCAGTCCCACCTCACGTAAACAGAAACGCTCAACCACCTTTTTTACCTAGACGGGCACATATTCACTTTGACAACGTATTTGACTTCGAGTCTTCTGATACAAATTAAAGGAACACTGTATGCCCTTTGTGACACCGCTATACGCCGGAATTATCGGTCTTTTTTACGTTTTCCTTAGCTTTCGAGTAATTTTCCGTCGGAAGAACGCTCGCGTTTCTATCGGAGACGGAGAAGATAAAGAACTTCAGAAGCGTATTCGGGTACAAGCTAATTGTGGCGAATATGCCCCGATCACACTTTTGCTAATACTCATGGCGGAACTGCAGGGCGCCCCGATCTGGGTAATCCATCTACTGGGTATTGCATTCATTTCAGGCCGGATTTTGCATGCACGGGGTTTCGGTGCACGACCCCAAATTATGGCGCTACGCCAAGCGGGTATGATCCTGACGTTTATAGTCATTGTCGTCGCCAGCCTCGCGAACATTGGACATGCCTTTTATTGATAAAGCCCCACGGATCGGGACTTTACCATTGTTATCGCTTTATAAAACTGGGGTCGACATTCCCCATCAAACACCGCGGGATGATGGGATAATCTACGGTTAAAAAATATGCATAAGTCCCATCTGGATAATCTGCCGTTCTTACCACGGCACCGTTACATTCATCCAGAGTTCCCGATCCAGCAACATAGAGATAGTCCTGAACGAATGCCCCGTCGTAGGCTCCTGTTGGTGCCTGCCCACCGGGCCTATCCCCAGACCTTAATTGATAAGCACTTTCCATCATGACAACCGCGCCATCGACCTCAGCAGTCAAAGCATAGATCGGAAAACCATCGGCCGCCCAGCCAATCAGTGGGCTTTGTTCAGTCGCGGACCAGCCCAACTCCTGCATTAGTCCCACGGGTAAACCGTGATAATGATATGTTCCATCAGGCTGAACATGGGCGTAGTTTGTGTCTAACCCCAATGTCACCGCCCCACCAAGCGCTTCATATTGCCAGCCAAGGTTGGGGTTGCCTTGCCAAAACTCAGCAGCACCTGGGTCAAAGACCACCCCATTCACGGCGACACCGAACAAATCCCCCAACCCCAAGTCATCCATGCGTCGCGTTTCAGGGTCAACGGGCATCTGCAGATTAACATCTTGCATCTGTATTTCGTGTGGATTGCCCGCATTAGGAAAGGCACCAACGGCGTGGGTTGGTAGCCCATTCCCCGACAGACGGCGCGTGGTGCCGCTTTGTTCGATAGAAACCTGTGCATTGCTCATTGTGTATTGAGCAGCGTTCAGCATTAATTCCTGCGCAGCCGTTGTGGTATGCTCTCGCATTTTAGGTCTACCCTGTGCGGTGCTTTCGGCAACAAACCCAATTGCGATCAAAACTGCTAATGACACGCCTTTCAACAATTGCTTATCCATATCTTACCCCTCCACGATAACCAAAACGGGACCGCTCCCGTGGGGACCAAAATCGAGCAGAAGTGAAAACAAATTAGGCGTGGCCCCAATTAAAGTTGCCCGCAACGTTTGCATGGATCCAGCTGGCATTGTGAGCGGCATATCAGCAATCACTTCCATCCCCTGACTCTGGAGGCCATAGAGCGTCACATCGGCCTCTTCGCGGCTCTTGAGTTCTACAATGACCTCCACCCCATCTGGCGTCCTTGTGGCACGTATGACATTGGCATCTATTGCCAAATTTGAATGACCCTCATGCGCAGAACTCGGACCAACGATCCCCCATACGGTCACAAATGCCATCGTTGCACCATTTATGAAACTTCGTCGTGCGATCATGATCCCTGTCCCTTTGCATTTCTTAAGAGTGATACGCAGCGCGATCAGATTTCCGTCGCGCCCCAGCAAAGTTTTTTTCCCGAAGTCTCATTTTCCGCTTGCAGGTTAGGGCTATAATATTTAGATCAGCCCTCACCAGACAGGATGCGGGCGTAGCTCAGGGGTAGAGCATAACCTTGCCAAGGTTAGGGTCGAGAGTTCGAATCTCTTCGCCCGCTCCAGTCTGATAAAATACAATCCGGTTGCGGGCGTAGCTCAGGGGTAGAGCATAACCTTGCCAAGGTTAGGGTCGAGAGTTCGAATCTCTTCGCCCGCTCCAGATTGTAAAACTTCCCAGAACTCAGAATGATCTTCCCAGACAAGCAGCCTTAAACGCTGCGCTGCTAAGCAATTCTCATTATAGTTTTGACGATATTACGCCGGTGTTAAATCCCCCCATGCGTAATTCCCCAAACAAACGCTGATATTCAATTTTCGGGCACCGGTTTTGAATGACCTCAACACCCCTTGCTTCAGCCATTTTCGCTGCATCAACGTGTTCAACGCCGATCTGCATCCAAATTGTCTTCAAATTTGGCAAAACCTCTAGCGCCTCCTCCAGGATTGCGGGCACTTCTTCTGACCGGCGAAAAATATCGACCATATCAATCGAAGATCTATCTGGAATGGCCGACAGGCTTGAATGGACATCCTCTCCAAACAACCTTTGCCCAACGGCAACGGGGTTTACTGGAATCACCCGATACCCGCGCAACGACAAATAGCGCCCAACAAAATGACTTGGGCGAATTGGATTAGGAGACATACCAACACATGCAATGCATTTTGTTTGGGTCAGGATATTTTTCAAAAGTCGATCAGAATACGTCATAAATGGTGATTATCACCGTTCCCCAAAAGAAAAAAGCGCCCCTTGCAGTTGCAGAGGGCGCCAGTAGCGGAACGAGGGACAGTATTAGAAATCAGATGTTCCAAATCTGGCTTCTACTCTTCAATGTAGGTTCTCAAAACTACATTTAAAGATCATGTAAAACACTTGTGAAGACGACGTTAACAGCCAAGACCTATGCCAGCACGTTTGGCCAGTTGTTATCGGCCAACGCAACATTGCCAGCAATATCTTGTGACCAAATCCCACGAACCGTTAAATTATAGTTCAAAAACAACTTACCTTCGTGGATTGTCCATGCATCTGGTTCCGTTGTAGCAACTGCTCCGCGAGAAACAGCATAAGCACAATATCCACCATACTGAGGCGCGTACGCGCTGGGATTCATTTCAAAGGCTTCTAAATTTTCAGCAGTAGCAAACCGCCAGATCGCGCCACCCCACATTAATCTATAAGCGTCATCACCATAAACAGGTGCGGAATCGGTAAAATACGCAACGGGGTCATACCCATTTATCGCCACGCCTTCGTGCTGATACACCATAGGCGACGAAGCCATTGCAGGGCGTACCAATGCTCCGCTTACGGGAATGGTAGCAAGTAATCCCAAAAATGCGCGACGGGTGTTCATTGGTAGTCCTTTCATTCAGATTTACTTAAGAATGATTGCTCTTTGACAGGAAAGCTAGCCGCCTAACAGAACTGTGAAGAAATACCCAATTTTCGCAACAATTCATGGCTGAAATAGACTGAGGAAAAAAATGGTGACTTAAAAACAAGAATTTTTGCTGGACAGTTCTCTGATTTCACTCAGAAACTTAGCATGAATAATTTCTTTGCAGCTTCTGCGAGGAAATATTCTTAGGCACAGAATTCTGGATGTTGCCTAATCTCTTTGTAACTTTAGAAATTTCTTGGAACCTACAGCGCAATCGAGAAATTCGCAATTCTAAGGGCAGCGCGATTCTAAATAGTGCCGCCCTTAGAATTATCGCTTAAGCTTGTCCAACAGCATACAGCCCAATCGCCGCTGCGTTAGAAACATTCAACGAGCCAAAGTTCCCCGCGAAGTTAATTTTCACCAAATGATCTACGGTTTCTTTGGTTTTTTGACGCAACCCCGGCCCCTCTGCACCAAGTACAAGTGCAATCGGGCGGTTTAGAAGGCCAGCGCTTGCCTCTTCGATCGTCATGTCAGCGGTGCCATCCAGCCCAAGCACAAGATAGCCCATATTTTGCAACTCAATAATCGCATCCGCGAGGTTCTTAATTCGTAGATATGGCTGACGTTCCAACGCGCCGGACGCAGTTTTGGCCAAAGCACCCGTTTCAGGCGCGGAATGACGATGAGGCGCAATCACAGCCCGCGCGCCGAATACCTCTGCCGAACGCAAAATGGCCCCGACGTTGTGCGGATCTGTCACCCGGTCCAAGAGCAAGACACGAGGCACCTGTCCGTCTTTGGCCATACAGCATTCATCAATGCTCCCCCAGTTCAGCGGTTTAACCTGTAACGCCACCCCTTGGTGGACAGATTGCGGGTCGATTGGCGCTGAGAACCGCCGAGAATCGGTAAGCTCGGCATCCAGTCCGCTAAGCTCAATCTCATCCGCCAGTTTATCGTAGGCGTTCTTTGTCACAATCAAACGCAGCTTTTCGCGTGCTGGGTTTTTCAACGCGTCACGGACCGCATGTATTCCAAACAACCACACGGTTTCAGCCGCCGCCGCGCGACGCCCCTGCTCTTTTTCGATGACCCACTTAGGCTTTTTCATTGCCATGACCTTTATTTTCTTACTGGCGCGGACAATGCGCTGAGCCTTTCTCAGATACAAGCGATTTTCCTGTTGACGCCCCCGGTCTTACTCTCTAAATCGACCCTTGTTGGGCGATAGGCCGCAAGGTGTGGCAGGGGACTGTAACTCCCTCGAGGCGACTCACGCCTGGTTCGATTCCAGGATCGCCCACCATCATACTATTTCAGTCAATGAAAACAGTATGGTGGTGTCCCGCTCTTTCGTGCATCAGCTCCACTCGGTCCTCGCCCTACCCACTACAATAAACCACCCACTGGCACCCGATTTGAGATGGTCAATTCTCGCGCTTTATCAGCCTACTCTGTTGAAAAACTCTTGTTGATCTGAAGCGTTGTCGTTGATTCAATTGCCTTGTTCATATTGGAGATTGATCGCGATGATGGGACCACGCCAGGAAGCACAATCTGCTCTGTTCTATTATTTCTCGATAGAAGATCATGTTCCATTTGATCAACCTGTTGCGTGCGATTGATGGTGTCGTTGATTTGTCCAGCGTTCGCGCCCATCTGACCGAATTCTACAGCTCCACTGGCCGCCCTTCTGTCGATCCTGATTTGATGATGCGGATGCTGTTGGTTGGATACGTTATGGGCATTCGCTCTGAACGGCAGCTTTGCGAAGAAGTTCATCTGAACCTTGCTTACCGCTGGCTTTTGCAAGATGGATTTA
Source organism: Cochlodiniinecator piscidefendens (assembly GCF_011326755.1). Taxonomy (GTDB): domain Bacteria; phylum Pseudomonadota; class Alphaproteobacteria; order Rhodobacterales; family Rhodobacteraceae; genus Cochlodiniinecator; species Cochlodiniinecator piscidefendens. The sequence continues at coordinate 904,955 of NZ_JAAOIE010000001.1, forward strand.
TCGGATCCAATTCCGGATCACTCGACATTCTCAAAGAACCGACATGGCCGTTTCCACGACAAAGATGTGCTGTGCCATGTGTTCGAGACGGTGGTCGCCCAATGCACCAAAGCAGGTCTAGCAAGCGGACAACGATACGCGGCTGATGCGAGTATCATAGCAGCCGACGCCAACCGTCAAAAGTCCACCCCAAAGGCGGATTGGAACTCTGAGGCCATTGATCCTAATGACGCGCCACGCGCAGTTCGCGAGTGCCTCGGTACATTGGACGATGCCGCGTTTGGAGATGCCAGCCGAGTTGTGCCCAAGCTCATCTCGCGTTCAGATCCAGCATCTCAATGGACTGGTGCGCGCGGTGGGCCTGCATATTTTGCTTATTCTACCAGCTATTTAATCGATACAGATAATGCTGTGATCCTAGATGTGGAACCAACTAGGTCCATTCGGCAAGTCGAGATTGGGGCCATAAAAACTTGATTGATCGCGTTCGCAAAACGCATGATCTCAAACCTGAACGTTTGATAGCTGACACCGCTTTTGGCTCAGGCCCCATGCTGGATTGGCTGGTTGAGAAACGCGGAATCGCGCCACATATCCCTGCAATCGATAAGTCGGGCCGCAAAGATGGAACATTTGAGCGGCCTGACTTCACTTTCGATACTGAGACGATTTATATATCTGTCCCGGTGGCAAAGAACTCAAACTATTTCGCCGAGCGTATAAAACGCCGCGAACAGGCGTAAACAACGATGAGACAATCCGTTATCGCGACCGCAAACCAGATTGTGATGCCCGTCTATTAAAGCCACGCTGCTGCCCAAAAGAACCGCAACGCAAAGTCACCAGATCAATCTATGAAAGTTCACGTGATGTTGCGCGACAACTGGCCCAGACAAAGCAATACAGCGTCTCATGCAAACCGCGCAAAAAGATCGAGATGTCCTTTGCTCGTCTCAAACACATTCATGGCCTTGGCAGGCTCCGATTGCGCGGCCCATGCGGCGCACATGATGAATTTATCCTCGCTGCAACCACCCAAAACCTCAAAAAGCTAGCAGAACTGGCCCCAAACCAAAACTGCATTGGAAAAACCGCGTAACAGAGACGCTTGGTTAGAATCTTCTACTGGAACCAGTTTTAAAACCTTCGAGTTTTTCAACAGAATAAGTTCAAAGCCGCCGTTGATTTGAAGCACGGCGAATGGCAGGAACGAGCCCCAGTTTACTCAATGCTGCAGTGCGCACCAATGACTGCTAACCCTGAGGTCCAACAGGCTAACATCCTAAGAGCGGTCGGCGCGCATTTCTGCATTTGAAAGATTAGTCAAAAGAGCGTTGACAACCTGAAGGATACCGCCCTAATTTTCGACGCGTCGACTGACGATCTGATTATTAAAAACTTTCGATCAATTCTCATATAAATATATGGAACAATCAGTTTGAGATTTTTTTGCATTGCCGCCTTACTCTTTGTTTTTATTAGTTCTCCCGTTCATGCTCAGTACGTACTGCAGGACGACACACAACTTTCCCCACTCGACATGTTTCAGGAGTGTGATGTTTGCCCTGAAATGATTGTTCTACCTCAGGGTGATTTTACAATGGGTGGACCAATTGGGGACTCCATCAATGGGTTGGTCATACTGGATGGAAAGCTGGCGATGGTTGAGGTCGGACATCCCGCAATTGGTGCTGATGAACGCCCACTTCACCGCGTTGAAGTCGATATCCCGATCGCTATGGGTAGGAACGAAGTCACTCATGATCAATGGATGGCTTGTGTCGATGATGGCGGTTGCAATGGGTATGTTCCCGGCGACACAGTTTTATATATTAACGAGGCACGCGAACGCGTTGAAACTATCGTTCGGGGCAGCCACCCAGTAATCGATGTGTCTTATCTTGACGCGCAAGCCTATGTCGCATGGCTTAACGAAAAGCTTGGCGTTGACGTCTACCGATTGCCAACTGAAGCCGAGTGGGAATATGCCGCCCGTTCAGGGACGCAAACACGCTTTGCGCAGGGCGATGCATTGACCTCTGATCAAGCAAATTTTTTGGGAAGTGGAACAGAACAACTAACTGGGGTTGCTCGTCCTGATCTTCTATCGCGGCGAGTACCCGTTCCAGTGGACGACTTGGACGCAGCGAATGGCTGGGGTCTGCGCCATATGTCCGGAAATGTCATTGAACAGACCCGATCCTGCTACACGAGTGAATATGCTGGGTGGTCAACAACAAGCGAATGGCTGCGTCAGAGCATGGTTGATAGCTGCAAACGGGTATCTCGGGGCGGTGGATACAGCACCGCTATGGATTTTACACGAGTTGCGTCGCGCGGGGCTGGCGAAGAAGATTACAGAAGCACATATTCCGGCTTTCGAATTGTACGGCAAATGATTTGAACCAAGGAAAAAATATGACAATTATAATAGGTAGCACAATTTGTGGACCATTTCAGGGCCGGCCAACAACGCCCACAAAGGTGATTGGAATAATGAAGCAGTAAGTCGACTTTGGGGCTACCGCTGAGAAGGTCGGCTATGTCCCGCATCGTGTAAGTTCGACGCCTGATCTATGCTGCGACATCTACGAATGGCCGGTTGAACCGCAGCGCGGCAGCACGAACTTTTTCGTTCATGCCGAATTTTTCACGCTGCGAGCGCACGCAGCGAAGAATGTGATCGTCTCCTGTGGGCTCTCTTGAGACATTCGCTGCGCAAATCATAGGTGTCCGCTTTTAGTTTCGATCTTCATTGAAGTTTTTTTGCATCACCAAAGTCAAACAAACCTCTCTCACACATCGACATTCGGCAAATCAAGCGCGGCTCAGCGCTTCCCGTTGTCGTGACCACATTTTGGCAAGAAAGGCCTGCTTTATGAGTAATAGAATTTGGGAAAACATCGCGCTCTGGCTTGGCATGGCGCTCACGTGGATGGGAGGCGAAGTTGGCCGGGTGCTTGTTGCTGGAGGCTTTGGCGGGTTCTTTCGCTGGATGCTGTCCAACAAACGCCGCCTTTGGGATGGGTTGTTTTCAGTCCTTGGTGGGTTGATCTCGGCTAAAAACCTCTCCCCAGACGCGCTTGTCATCGTTGAAAAATCCATCGACGATCTGGGGAATGGCCCGGACGTTGTGGCCTCTGCCGCCTTCATTGCGGGATTGGCCGGCATGTCGGTCACCAAGATCGTTATCGCCATTGTTGAAACTCAAGCGGCCCGGATCAAGGGGCCAGCCAATGAGTAAGAAAGCCACAAAAGAAGAGGGTCGCGTCTGGTTGGTCGCGATCCTTGCGCTGGCCACATATTGGGGCGTGAAAGCCCTGTTCTTCTAAGGAGATCAAGGAAATGATTTACCAAGGGAAAAAGCGTTATCCGTTGACTGAAGTGGTTCTGCATACATCTGCAACCACATCCGACTGGTGGAAAGGCAAAGATGTTAATGAAATGCAGGACGAGATCCGACGCTGGCATGTCGAAGATCGTGGCTGGCGTGATATCGGTTATGCGCGCGTATTCTCCCCTGATGGCCGAATGGCACTCGGACGTTCAATCTATTCCATCGGAGCCCATGTCAAAGGCCGCAATCGCGGCACCATCGGCATTTGCATGATCCCGATTAAAACAATCACCAAGATGGGCATCGTGACCGATTACTACACCGACGATCAAATTTACGCAGTTAAGCATTACATCAAAGAGTTGAGCGAGCTCACTGAAATCAAAAAGGGTTCCGGTCACAACGACTATGCGAACAAACTGTGCCCTGACTTCAAAGTACGATCTGAGGATTGGCTATGATCGCGGCCTTACGCCTCCTGCCATTTGTGGCCTCTGGGTTGCTGGTGGCGGCGCTCTGGTGGGTTTGGTCAGATCGGGCCAGCCTGCAAGCTGACAACGCTGCCCTGACGCGGGAGCTGTCCGTTCAGACACAGATTGCCGCCCAAATGCAAGAGGCGCGCGCTGTGGCCCAAGCCCACGCCGCCCGCGTTCAATCCAAAGCCACAGAGTTTGACACTCTGCGCGAAACCATCCTGAGAGGAGAAGACGATGCGGATTTACCTGATTGGTTCACTGATCATCTTGACCGCCTGTTCAGCGCCCCGAACTGAAACCCGATTTGTGGCGCCGGAAATCCCGGCCGCTTTGCTCGCGCCCTGCGAAGTACGAGAGCGCCCAAGGCAAACATTGCGCGACGTGGCGCTGATCCTCACCGATCACGTCGAAGCACTGGACGCTTGCAATGGGCAGATTGAGGGAATTGCGAAGATTGTAGGGGTGAAGGGCGAGAAATAATCCCTACAAGCTTCAATAGCACCCTTATTCATGCGCTTCCTGATCAGAGTCTTTTGAGGAAAACGCTTGGCAATCCCGCTCTGACGGGCCAAGAATAGAGTAAGTGTTCACTATCGTAGTAATAACCCTTCTAAGCGCATCAGACGATCACTCAACGCTACGCCCGTTCCACGATCTTGATCGCGGTCAATAACCCATTCCCCCGCCCTCTCGTTCTTCATCTGGTTGCCGACTCTCGCGGAGTGAAATTCCGAATGCCGTTTCACATCCCCTCACTGTGGATGCAGTTACCGCGCCAATGCCTGTCCTACATTGTGCGACCACATTCAAATGGTGCGGGTCTGCACCCTTAGGAACCAAAACGAGGTAACTGTCGTTCGTTACGCCGTCAGTATGTTCGACGTCATCGGCGGTATAAACGTCAAATTCTTCACCCTCGTATGCATAGACTCCAACGCGCTGAAAATTCTCGAATGCTGAACAAGCACTCATCACCGCAAGAGTGCCAAATACCGCTAAAATTTTGATTGTATCAAATCGTACCCTCATTCCTTCGCCCTCCAATATCGATCCAGAGGGTAGCACAATCGGCATGACTAGTCGAGAATCGGCCCTATGGTCAGTTCGCTCCCTTTAGATCATCATTCCCAGCGCCGTCTTGAATTACCGTTTTGGGCAGTAAGTGACATTTGCAAAGTTTGGCCCGTCTCCCGACAGCGGCCTTTCGTGTAGCGTGCGGCGAAAGCCAGGTGAGAGCCCGAACTCACCGATGCTGCAATTGGAACGAAGGTCCGCTGTTCACTTACCTCAGCACAAACCTCTTGAATCATTCTTCTGGATTAACCAGATCGCCCCGCTCGACGATTCCGTCCTCTAGTATATCCGCGCGCAGACCTCCACGATGCACGAGACCGCGTAACATGCCCGGGGGTGTTGTCTTTTGCAGCCATGCGCAGGGCTCGGCGAGGCGTGATCCCTGACAGAGAAGACCGCCGATGCGAAAGCGCTTTCCCATCAGGGAGTTTAGGTCGATGTTGCGCGTGACAATGTTACGACGAGCCTCAGCAGCAGGCATCTCAACACCATGTTCTGATGCCAGAAACTCAATAGCTTCCGCCTCGATTAATGTAAGTGCTTGCCCCCAACGGCCTACTTCCGAAAAATGGCCTTTTCCAAAGGCATAGCGGTCCCCATCGATTCCAACTCCAGAAATCAGCCGGGCCGTTTGCAGCTCCTCAGCTGGCGCACCGGAATCAGCAAACCGATATATAGCCTCGACTATTCCGCTCTGTGCATCACGCGAGGGCAAAGCCAGCGCGGGTGCGGCGACAACCCAGCCTTCTACTATCTCCTGCGAGCCGCGTGTCACACCCCCCGGAATCCAGGCAACATCGGACGGCGTGCCAGCCATCACGACGTACCCATCGCCATCAGCCAAACGTGCGATCCACCAACCTGCCCACTGAAATTCGGCCGGATCTCTCACAGGGATCAAAGCGAGGTTCTGCGCAGCCAGCCAATATCCGATACCATCCAAGCCAATGCCAGTTGAAGAGGCAGGCACTTCATCAACATCTACGCCAAGAATTTCGGCAAGACAGATCGAAAACGTTGCGTTTTCTGTTGAGCGAACGGCAGGCGTAGAAGTGGCTGTTGTCATATCCGGTTGTACTCCTTTTGGTGGTCGGTTTCTTGTCCAGCACGGTCGAAAGAAATACCCAGACCGCCGCCAGAATACGTCAGGAGACAGGCCCTTACATCCACATTTTTTTCTTCCGTATTGTCCAAAATGCCAGTATTCGGTCATATTATGCCAAACGTACAAAACGCACCTGAAACAGACGGTTCCGTGACCAGTCATTTGCCCGCAAACCGAGATAATTTGCGCGTCAGCCTACTCGCCTACGATGGGCTATGCGCGTTCGAATATGGGATTGGCCTTGAAGTGTTCGGGCTTCCTCGGCCAGAGTTTGATCGTTGGTATGACCTAACAACTGTTGCTGCGGAGCCAGGGCCTCTAAGGGCAATTGGCGGCATAAGTGTTTTGCCGGATGCTGGGATCGAACAGATATCTAAGGCAAACGTCGTTATTGTCCCTGGCTGGCGCAGCGCCCACGCGACAGTGCCAAATGACCTGATTGAGGTTTTAAAAGCAGCTCATTCCAACGGTGCAAAAGTGGCATCCATTTGTTCAGGTGCCTTTGTCCTCGCTGCGGCTGGCCTCTTGGATGGGAAGCGGGCGACAACCCACTGGCGTTATGCCGAAATACTCGCGGACAGATACCCGAAGGTTCAGGTGGAACCGAACGTGCTGTACGTTGATGATCAATCGGTTCTGACATCAGCGGGTTCGGCCGCCGGTCTGGACCTGTGCCTGCATATTGTCCGGCAAGACTTCGGCGCAGAGTTCGCAAATACAGTCGCACGAAGGTTGGTGCTTCCAGCGCATCGCGACGGCGACCAACAGCAGTTTCTTACGGCACCTGTGCCGCATGAATTAGGAGGACGAATATCTCCATTGCTCGACAAAATCCGCGCAACGCCTGACCAACACTGGCCGCTGTCTCGGATGGCGGACGTCGCAGGCCTTACACCTCGCACCTTTCAGAGGAAATTTCACGCTACCACTGGGAAAACCCCACTGGCATGGCTGACGAAAACTAGAGTGGCTCATGCAGCGGATCTTTTGGAAGTGACCGATTTATCGCTCAGCAGCGTTGCTCAAGCATCAGGATTTGGCAGCAGTGAAACTTTTCGCAGAGAGTTTCGCCGCCTACGCGGAGCATCACCATCGCAATACCGAAATATGTTTTGGCGCAATTGAGCACCAAATATTATCCAAACAGAAGCGGACACTCGCGCAGTCGCGGCGAAAGTTAACTGTGTCCGCATTGTGTGAATTTCCCAGTTTCGCGGCGAAGGTCTGCAATTCCAAATATGCGTGTTTGCTTGACGACTGCTTTGGGCTGGGTACAGTCATAGGCGGCTTAGGGCAGAAAAGTGACATTTGCAAAGTCTCTCATTAGGCACCAGCCTAGCCTTAACATTGCTTGGTTTCGCTGCCGCGCGGCAATCCCAACGGGGATGGGGTGGATAGCTCCTGACCCACCCCGCGTCGCAATGCGCCATACTGCAGTTGTCTATCACTGCTAGGAAAGGAGCTACCTAATGCAAGTTACACCAGTCGGCATCGATCTGGCCAAACATGTTTTTCAGGTCCATGGGATTACTAAGGATGGGGAGGTTGTTTTCAATCGAGCTATCCGTCGCGCACAACTCATGCAGTTCTTCACCAAATTGGAACCCTGTTTGATCGGTATGGAGGCATGCGGGTCCAGCCACTATTGGGCGCGAGAACTCACCAAGCTTGGGCACGATGTTCGCCTGATCCCCGCCAATTATGTGAAGCCCTATGTCAAACGCTGCAAATCTGACGCCAATAATGCCGAAACAGTGACACGTCCGACGATGCGGTTTGTTGCGCCCAAGTCCGAGGAACAGCAAGCCGTCTTGTTCCTGCATCGTGCGCGCGATTTGGTCGTCAGGCAGCGAACTCAACTGAGTAACATGCTTCGCAGCCTGCTCGCCGAGTTTGGTGTCATCATTCCACAAGGGACTGGGGCTGCCGTCAAATACGCAAAGGGTGTTTTGGAGGGAGAAAAACCTGCCCTTCCCGAGATTGCCATAGATGTCCTGAGACTACTCAGCCATCAACTTGTTGCGATGCACCTACGTTTCCGTTGGTACGAGATGCGCATGTGGCGGCATTCGAAATTAGACAAACGTGTCATATTGTTGCGCACGATCCCAGGCGTTGGACCTGTGACCGCTTCAGCCATTGTAGCCACTGTCGGCGACGCAAAGCAGTTTAAGAATGGTCGGCAATTTGCAGCTTGGTTGGGCCTAACACCCCTGAACTTATCCAGCGGCGGAAAAGAACGCCTGGGGCGGATCACGAAAATGGGCGATCGCTACATCCGGCGTCTTTTGGTGACCAACATGACTGCGCGATTGCGACAAATGAAAGTGAACCCTGACCGCGTCGATCCATGGGCCATCGCCCTTCTTGAGCGCAAGCCTGCACGACTGGCGACCTTCGCAATGGCAAATAAGACCGCACGAATAGTCTGGGCGGTGTTAGCCAAGAACGAATACTATCGGCCTCACTCAGCCTAACAAAAGGAACACCTGAGACAGCAAAACCTATGAAATAATGGCGCACAGTCAGCCCGCCAACCAATACACCCCGTCGAATGTCCAGGACACATTGTTGTTCGATAAGCCGTTTGGGACTTGGTCGCGGAAACCATCAGGGCCAGCGGCTACGAGTGCCGCGCAAACAGGCCGGACACACGTCTGCTTCTGACCAGTGCAAAATTACTTCAAATATGTCTTGCTATGCAGGAGCTATCCACACAAGCCGTTCGCGCATCGCGCAGCATTTTTGTCGGCTAAAACGTCGGTGTGCGGACGAAGTTAACTTTCGCTGCGTTTGCTTCCAAGGCCTGCTTTCTAGCATTGGTCAGGCAGACGCCGAGTTGTAGATTACCGGCATCTTGCCCCGCCAAATGTTCCAAGTGCTTTCTGTAGTGATCAGCTTTGTCATAAAGTGAGCGACGTTGATACGGCTGGTAGTCCCAGCATCAAAAATTGCGCTTCGGGTTGGTGACTTGTAGATTTTGTAACCCGTGGCCTCAGTCTCATCCACTAGCTCATCAGGTCGCACTGCAACCCATTCGATCATCGGATGATTCTGACCAACGTTTAGCCAGCAACGCGACCTGATCCAGTGCAGCGTTTTCTATTCCTTCAGCACGTGCACGCCGGGTATGCGAGTGTATCGCCCCTTCAAGAGCCGCACCAATAGCGAGTGCCAGTTTGACCAATCGTCTTTCGCGATCACTTAAAGGACCAGCGTTGGCGCAAGCTTTGCCCAAATCACAATAAGCCAACCAGATGTCTGGATGTTGTTCGGCGAGGTCTCCTGCAGCACCGGGGCATCGCTTTTGTCATTTTGTTTTCCTTAGATTGAGTAATCGTCGATTAGCGAGAAAGGCTTCGCAAATTTGACGAGATCATCCTGGTCAGAAATTCGAATAAGATTTCCGTTCACTTCCACGCCGTAGGGTTGCAAGCCCTTAAACGCCCGGCTCAGGTTTTCAGGTGTCATGCCCAGGAAAGATGCCAGCCGCCTCTTTTCCATCTTGAGCTCAAATTCTTGCGGCCCTTTTGCCAAATGTTGTTGGCGCAGCAAGTAGTTTGCCAGCCTCTCAAGAGATGTTCTAAGTTTCAGGTCCTTTTGAGATTTGATCACCGATCGGTAACACTGAGCAAGTTCAGCAACGATTGCACGGGCAAAGTTGTTATCAGTGTCGAATACCCTGCGGACATCGAGACTTGGGATCAAAGCAATCCGGCTCTTTTCCAGCGTTTTGGCAGACATCAGATATGGCGCATCTTTGATTGTCGCCGCCAAAATGAAGGTAGAAACTGGCCGCACCGTCGCCATTGTCGTCTCGCGCCCGTTCCAGCTTGCAGATAGCTCAACTGATCCAGAGAGAATGACATGCAAAAAGTCGCTTTGTTCGCCCTCTGTTATAAGGTCAACTTGTGGCGGAAAATTCTGAAGATATGTTCCGCGCATTAGCGCATTAAAATTCTCGTGCTCCATATCAGAGAAAAGATGAAGCTCCCGGATATCCGGATAGTCCGACTCGGGCATACCCATATGCATCTCAAAAATCTCCTTTAACATTTATCAGTTTCAGACTTGATAAATGTCAAGGGTGCGATTGATGGTTTTTCGAACAGCAATTGACACCTCGTAGAGCCTTGCCTGACAAATATTGCTAACTCATTTATTTTGCTATGCTTTTTTACATTTCTTGATCTGGATCAAACTCACCCAACCAAGAAAGCCCGAACATCCTGTCAACGCGCAAAACCCGAACGGCGGGTCGTCGCAAGACAGTGAAGGGGACATAAAATGACAAGACTAAACAAAGCAAAGACCTCGTGGTCCAAATTTTTCAGCGTAAGAATAAAGAAGATCAATCCTGTCCACGCTATGCGGTTCTCATTTTTTGCAGGAATTGACCCGTCTTTTCCTTGGTCGTTTTCTGGCGTGAACCCGGTCCAAGCCAACTTGCCCAGCCCCGTCCAGCCAACGGGTCACGTTCGTCAGGAGAGTTGAGTTATGCACAATATCGATGATGTAACATCAGGTGAACAGTATCGCGCGCTTGGCCTTAGCACGCTGGCGTTCACGGTGTGCTTCGCCGTTTGGACAATCTTTTCGATCATCGGCGTTCAAATTAAACAGGATCTCGGTCTCTCTGAGACGCAATTCGGACTATTGGTTGCGACACCGGTTCTGACTGGATCGCTTAGTCGCATATTCCTAGGCGTTTGGACAGATCAGTTTGGCGGGCGCATTATGTTGCCGCTGCAAATGCTGATTACTGCCGTATCTGTTTGGTTACTAGCTTCGGTTCAAACCTATGCGGTCTTTTTGATGATCGCACTTGGTCTTGGATTGGCAGGCGGTTCATTTATCATAGGTGTCGCCTATGTCTCCCGTTGGTTCGAAGCTGAACGTCAGGGAACCGCGCTTGGTATATTTGGTGCTGGCAACGTCGGCGCTGCGGTAACTAACTTCGCAGCACCATTTCTGGTGATTGCGGTTGGATGGGAAGACACTGCACGCATCTATGCGGTGGCTTTGGTCATCATGGCGGTTGTGTTCTATGTCTTCGCCAAGGAGGATCCGGTTCGCGTTGAACAGCGTAAGACTGGAGCCAAACCCATATCCGCAGCCAAGCAACTTGAACCGTTGAAAGACATTCAGGTCTGGCGCTTCGCAACCTATTACTTCTTCGTCTTTGGTGCCTTTGTTGCGTTCGCATCGTTTCTGCCACGCTACTACGTCGGTGCTTACGGTGTTGCACTAACCTCTGCTGGTGTATTTGCGGGCATGTACTCATTGCCGGGTTCGGTGTTCCGGGCTCTTGGCGGCTGGATGTCCGATGTCTGGGGTGCGCGATTTGTCATGTATCTGACCTTCATTGTGTCACTGGTCGTGCTGTTCGTGATGAGTTACCCGCAAACAACTTATCTGGTGCAAGGTATTCCCTCGGCAGATGGTGAGCCCCGGATTTTCGAATTTAGCTTTGGCATTCCGCTTTACGGTTTCGTTTTCCTGACGGTTATTCTTGGCTTTGTGATGAGCCTTGGCAAGGCGGCCGTATTCAAGCACATCCCGGTCTATTTTCCTAACAATGTCGGCGCCGTTGGCGGCTTGGTAGGCATGATCGGCGGCTTGGGCGGCTTCATACTGCCAATCTCGTTCGGCATTCTTCTAGACGTGTTTCAGGTTTGGTCGGTCGTATTCATGCTGATGTTTGTAATCGTCGGGATCAGCACAATTTGGATGCATCTTGCCATTCGAAGAATGGAACGCAGCAAATACCCGGAACTGACATCTGAGACACACCTGTCTGACGTGCCACATTAACTCAACAAATCAATCCATCGGCGGGCACAATCACGCCCGCCCACACTGGAGGACGCCATCATGGCAATATCAGAAACTCAAACTACCAATAAAGGTTACATGTTAACCGATTGGCGGCCAGAAGATCCAAACTTTTGGGAAAGCGAAGGCATGCGCATCGCAACCCGAAATCTCTGGATCTCAATACCAAACCTCCTACTGGCTTTCTCTGTCTGGATGGTATGGTCCGTCGTCGTGGCTAAAATGCCGGCAATCGGATTTGACTTCTCCGTTGGACAACGTTTCTGGCTGGCAGCCCTGCCCGGTCTGTCCGGTGCAACCTTGCGTATTTTTTACAGCTTTATGGTACCAATCTTTGGCGGTCGCCGTTGGACAGCTCTCTCCACAGCCTCCCTGTTGCTACCTGCCATCGGGATCGGCTTCGCGGTTCAGAACCCTGAATCCAGCTACATGACTTTCCTAATCCTTGCGTTGATGTGTGGGTTTGGCGGAGGCAACTTTGCCTCTTCCATGGCGAACATCGCCTTCTTTTATCCCAAGAAAACAAAAGGCAATGCGCTCGCGCTAAACGCTGGTTTGGGCAACCTAGGCGTGTCTGTCATGCAATTTCTGGTGCCGCTTGTTATTACCATGGGCGTCTTCGGTGCTATCGGGGGCGAGCCGCAACAACTGTCAGATGGTGGTCAACTTTTCGTTCAAAATGCAGGCTTCATTTGGGTGCCATTCATTTTGGTCAGCGCAATCGCAGCGTGGTTTGGAATGAACGATATCGCCGATGCTCAGTCTTCTTTTTCTGAGCAATCGATCATCTTCAGCCGCAAGCACAATTGGATCATGTGTATCCTCTACACCGGAACTTTCGGTAGCTTCATCGGCTATGCCGCTGGTTTCCCGCTATTGATGCGGACACAGTTCCCCGAAGTCGATGTCTTACGCTATGCCTTCCTTGGCCCTCTTGTTGGCGCGTTGAGCCGGGCTGCAACCGGGTGGATTTCCGACAAATTTGGTGGGGGGCGCGTTACCTTCTGGACCTTCCTTGCAATGATAATCGCAGTGTTCGGTGTGTTACAGTTCCTGCCATCCGAAGCATCACCCACCGGTAACTTCTGGGGCTTTTTCGCCTGCTTCATGGCACTGTTCTTTTTGACCGGTGTTGGTAACGCATCTACCTTCCAGATGATCCCATCCATCATGCGCCAAGAAGTGCCTCGTCTGATGCCGAACCTCGACGAGGACGCGAAACTCAAGCAATCCGCACGGGAAAGTGCTGCGATCATTGCTTTCACTTCTGCAATCGCTGCTTACGGCGCATTCTTTATTCCAAAGATGTACGGCACATCCATTGCGATAACGGGTGCTCCCAACGGTGCGCTTTGGGCTTTCCTTGGCTTCTATGCCGTCTGTGCCGCGATTTGTTGGATTTTCTACAGCCGTAAATCGGCACCAGTACCCTGCTGAAACACCCAAAAAATCTCTGCTGTGCCGTTCAATCGGCGCGGCCCATCAAACAAGGAGACAGCAACATGAGCCATCTGCTCGACAGACTGAACTTCCTCCAATCAAATGAGTTGGAAAAGTTCTCAAATGGCCACGGTCATGTGACGCGCGAGAACCGCGATTGGGAAGATACGTATCGCAATCGCTGGCGCCACGATAAGATAGTGCGTTCAACCCACGGTGTGAATTGCACAGGGTCATGCAGTTGGAAGATTTACGTCAAATCCGGGATAGTGACCTGGGAAACCCAACAAACAGATTATCCGCGTACTCGCGCTGACTTGCCAAATCACGAGCCCCGCGGCTGTGCTCGTGGCGCAAGCTATAGCTGGTATTTGTATTCAGCTAACCGCGTGAAAAACCCGCTGGTTCGCGGTCGTTTGATGAAGATTTGGCGCAAGATGCGCGAAACCTTGGACCCGATTGCTGCGTGGACCAAGTTGCAAGCAGATCCGATCCTGCGTGCCTCATACGTGGAAACACGCGGTAAGGGTGGGTTTGTACGTGCGACATGGGACGAAGCGACCGAAATTACTGCTGCGGCCAACGCCTATACTGCCAAGACGTATGGTCCTGACCGCGTATTTGGCTTCTCGCCGATTCCTGCGATGTCGATGGTGTCTTACGCCGCCGGCTCGCGCTACCTGTCGTTGATGGGCGGTGTTTGCATGTCATTCTACGACTGGTATTGCGACCTACCGCCAGCATCCCCCATGACCTGGGGCGAGCAGACAGACGTACCCGAAAGCGCCGACTGGTACAACTCTGGTTACCTACTGCTATGGGGCTCTAACGTGCCACAAACTCGGACGCCGGATGCGCACTTTTATACCGAAGCCCGCTATAAAGGCACCAAGTCCGCCGTCATCTGCCCTGATTATTCAGAGGCCGCGAAATTCGGCGATGTCTGGTTAAATGCCAAGCAAGGCACCGATGCAGCACTTGCAATGGCCTTTGGCCACGTGATCTTGCGCGAATTCCACCTTGATCGTCAGTCCGAGTATTTTGAGGACTACACTCGCAAGTATTCCGACTTCCCCATGTTGGTGAAGTTGGACGAAAAGGACGGCAAAATTATCCCGGGCCGCTTTCTGCGTGCGGATGATCTGGATGGCAAACTGGGCGAGGACAACAATCCAGAATGGAAGACCGTTGCATATGACGAGACCTCCAAAGCCTTTGTCGCACCAAACGGATCGGTCGGATACCGCTGGGGCGAGGATGGCGAATGGAACCTTGAAGAAAGAGCGCATGAGGCCGAGACATACCTCAAGATGTCTCTGGTTCTGGAAGAAGATCATGACGACGTGCTGGGTGTCGATTTCCCCTACTTCGGCGGTGAGGCCTATGGCCAGTTCGCGACCGATGCCGATCACCCAGATGTCCTGACCCGCAACATTCCGGTCAAAAAGATCAAGAGCGCCCAAGGCGAGATTGCTGTCGCCACCGTGTTTGACCTGTTCTGCGCCAACTATGGTCTGGATCGCGGGCTTGGCGGTGATTGGGTTACTGACGATTTTTCTAACGACATGCCCGGCACTCCCGCCTGGGCTGAAAAAATCACAGGCGTTCCTGCGGACAAAATCGCCCATGTTGCCCGTGAATTTGCGGACAACGCTGAAAAAACTAATGGCAAGTCGATGATTATCATCGGTGCCGCGATGAACCACTGGTTCCACATGGATATGAACTATCGTGGGGTTATCAACATGCTCGTCATGTGTGGGTGTGTCGGTCAATCGGGCGGCGGCTGGGCACACTATGTGGGTCAGGAAAAACTACGCCCGCAGACCGGTTGGCAGCCTTTGGCCTTTGCGCTAGATTGGAACCGCCCGCCGCGTCACATGAATTCCACCTCTGCGTGGTACGCCCACACAGATCAGTGGCGTTATGAGACATTGAAAGCGGATGAAATCTTGTCCCCGACGGCCCCCGAAGGGGATTGGGACATCAGCTTGATCGATTACAACATTCGCGCTGAACGTATGGGCTGGTTGCCCTCTGCACCGCAGTTAAAAACCAACCCGTTGGAGGTCGCAAAAGCGGCAAAAAACGCGGGCAAGGAAATCCCGGCTTATGTAGCCGAGAACCTGAAATCCGGTAATCTAGAAATGTCCTGTGAGGATCCTGACAACCCGGCCAACTGGCCAAGGAACCTATTTGTGTGGCGCTCTAACTTGCTGGGGTCTTCCGGCAAAGGGCACGAATACTTCCTCAAACACCTGTTGGGCACCGATCACGGCGTCTTAGGCAAGGATCTGGGCGAAGATGGCGGCCAACTGCCCAAAGAAGCAAAATGGCACAAAGATGCGCCACGCGGCAAACTGGACTTGCTGGTCACGATCGATTTCCGCATGTCCACCACAGCCGTCTATTCGGACATCGTTCTGCCAACGGCCAGCTGGTATGAAAAAGACGACATGAACACTTCGGACATGCACCCGTTCATTCACCCGCTTCAGGCAGCGGTTGATCCTGCGTATGAAAGCAAATCAGACTGGGAAATCTTCAAATCTATTGCGAAGAAATTCCAAGAGATCACACCGGGCTACCTTGACAAGGAAACAGATATCGTCGCTTTGCCGATCCTGCACGACACCCCTGCCGAGATTGCGCAAGATCAGGTGAAGGACTGGAAAAAAGGCGAATGCGACCTGATCCCCGGCAAAACTGCGCCGGCGTATGTTGCCGTCGAGCGGGATTATACCGCGATCTATGACCGTTTCACCGCACTTGGCCCCATGCTTGACAAGCTTGGGAATGGCGGCAAAGGCATCAGCTGGGATACCCAAGAAGAGATCGACAATCTGACTGCACTCAATGGTGTGCAACTGGATGGCGCAGCCGCTGGTCGTCCAAAAATCGAAAGCGCGATTGATGCCTGCGAAATCATCTTGATGCTGGCACCCGAAACAAACGGTAACGTAGCAGTTAAAGCGTGGAAAGCGCTTAGCAAAGCCACAGGACGCGAGCACGCGCACTTGGCCGAGGGAGAACATGGCAACAAAATTCGCTTCCATGACATTGCAGCCCAACCGCGCAAGATCATCTCATCACCCACTTGGTCGGGCATCGAAAGTGAAAAAGTCAGTTATAACGCAGGCTACACCAATGTGCATGAACTGATCCCGTGGCGCACCCTGACTGGGCGACAACAGTTGTATCAGGATCACCTGTGGATGTTGGCATTTGGTGAAGGCTTTATGTCCTACCGCCCGCCAGTTGACCTGAAAACGATCACCAAAGATGTGCAGGATGAAGGCGACAATCTTGTGCTGAACTTCATCACACCGCACCAGAAATGGGGCATCCACTCGACCTATTCCGACAACCTGCTGATGCTGACGCTGAACAGGGGTGGGCCGGTGGTCTGGATTTCTGAAGTAGACGCGAAGTCCGCGGGCATCGTCGATAACGATTGGATCGAGGTCTACAACGCCAACGGTGCGTTAACCGCGCGGGCCGTGGTGTCCCAGCGGATCAAAGAAGGGACAACCTTCATGTATCACGCGCAGGAAAAGATCGTGAACACACCCGGTTCTGAAAAGACAGGGCATCGGGGCGGCATCCATAACTCGGTCACCCGCACCGTCCTAAAACCCACCCACATGATCGGTGGCTATGCCCAGCAGTCCTATGGTTTCAACTACTACGGAACTGTCGGATCAAACCGCGATGAATTCGTGGTCATCCGCAAAATGAAGAAAGTGGACTGGCTCGATAAAGAAAAAAGCTGGAAAGCACCTGCACAGGAGGCAGCGAAATGAGAGTCCGCGCACAAATCGGCATGGTGCTGAACCTCGACAAATGTATCGGGTGCCACACTTGTTCTGTCACTTGTAAGAACGTCTGGACGAGCCGCGATGGCGTTGAATACGCTTGGTTCAACAACGTTGAGACAAAACCAGGTACGGGTTATCCGACAGATTGGGAAAATCAGGACCGTTGGAAGGGCGGCTGGGAACGGACTAAATCCGGCAAGCTCCAGCCGAAACAAGGGGCCAAGTGGCGCATCCTGTCCAACATATTTGCCAACCCGTCTATGCCTGAAATCGACGACTATTATGAGCCGTTTGATTTCGACTATGACCACCTGAAATCCGCGCCAGAAATGGAGGCGTTTCCAACGGCCCGCCCCCGTTCCAAGATTACGGGTGAACGGATCGAGAAGATCGAGAAGGGGCCAAACTGGGAAGAAATCCTTGGCGGTGAGTTTTCAAAGCGGTCGGAAGACTACAACTTTGAGGGCATCCAGAAAGAGATCTACGGGGATTATGAGAATACATTCATGATGTACTTACCCCGTCTTTGCGAACACTGCTTGAACCCGGCTTGCGCGTCTTCCTGCCCATCCGGCGCGATTTATAAGCGCGAAGAAGACGGTATCGTGCTGATCGACCAGGAAAAGTGT
The DNA here is from genome assembly GCF_011326755.1 of Cochlodiniinecator piscidefendens. Classification (GTDB taxonomy): domain Bacteria; phylum Pseudomonadota; class Alphaproteobacteria; order Rhodobacterales; family Rhodobacteraceae; genus Cochlodiniinecator; species Cochlodiniinecator piscidefendens. Next base: position 922,669 of record NZ_JAAOIE010000001.1, read on the forward strand.
CGCGGCTGGCGCATGTGTGTGTCCGGCTGTCCCTATAAAAAGATTTACTACAATTGGGAAAGCGGCAAATCCGAGAAATGCACATTGTGCTACCCACGGATCGAGAGCGGCAATCCGACTGTCTGTTCGGAAACCTGCGTCGGACGCATCCGGTACTTAGGCGTCATGCTATATGATGCCGACAAGATCGAAGATGCGGCGAACATGGAGGACGAACAAGACCTTTATGATGCGCAGCTGGGCGTGTTCCTTGATCCCAACGACCCCGAAGTGCAAGCCGCCGCTATTGCGGACGGTGTACCGCAGGATTGGGCAAAGGCCGCACAGGAGAGCCCGATCTGGAAGATGGCGATGGAGTGGAAGGTTGCCTTCCCATTGCATCCTGAATACCGGACTTTGCCGATGGTGTGGTATATCCCGCCACTCTCTCCAATCCAAAACGCCTCTGAGGCGGGTGCAATTGCCAGCAAAGACGGCATGCCGGACGTTCAGAACCTGCGAATTCCGGTGAAGTATCTAGCCAACATGTTGACAGCGGGTGACGAAAAACCGGTCGTCACGGCATTGGAACGGATGCTGGCGATGCGGTCTTACATGCGTTCCAAAACGATTGAGGGCGTCATTGACGAAGGCATCGCAGAGCGCGTCGGCTTAGACGCACGCATAATCGAAGATATGTATAAGATCATGGCCCTTGCCGATTACGAAGACCGGTTTGTCATTCCGACAACCCACAGGGAGCAGGTGGAAGAAGCCTATGACTTGCGTGGGGGATGCGGTTTTACCGACACCAATGGATGCTCGACCGGTATCTCTAAGGGCTCGCTGTTTGGCGGTTCCAAGAAACCATTAAAAATGCCAACGGAGGCGATGTGACATGACACAGATCCTAAATGACCGTACCCTCAAAGCCCTTTCCCTTATCTTGAGTTACCCGACATGCGAGCTGCAGCATGCAATGCCGGAGATAGGCGCAGTCCTCTCTTCCGACACGCGATTGACAGCAGCAGCACGTCGGGCGTTGCGCCCGTTAGTGGAGGAGCTAGCGGTGCGCGACATCTATGACCTCGAAGAGCAGTTTGTGCTGCTCTTCGACCGCTCGCGCACTCTGTCGCTCAACCTTTTTGAACACGTTCACGGTGAAAGTCGTGATCGCGGCGGTGCAATGGTTTCGCTTGTAGAAACTTACAGGGATGGCGGTTTTGACCCCGCTACCTCTGAACTTCCAGACCATTTACCCGTTCTTCTGGAATTCTTAGCCACGCGACCATTTACAGAGGCGCAAGACACGCTCGCAGATGCAGCTCACATTTTTGAGGCGCTCAATGCACGTCTCGTTCGTCGGGAAAGCCTTTATGGCGCTGTTTTCGCCTGCCTTATGCAACTTTCTGGTGTCAAAGGCGACCAAGAAGCCGTCGCCGAAATGTTGGCACAAACCGACGACGACCCAAGTGACTTGGAGGCTCTTGATGAGGTCTGGGAGGAAAGCGAAGTGGTTTTCGGACCTGACCCGAATGCTGGCTGCCCACAGGTGCGTGACATGCTTGCCCGTATGAATGATCCAGTAAATCCAACTCCGCTTACAGCGGCTGAATAAGGAGACGGCAGATGCATAATTTTCTATTTGGTATCTTCCCCTACATCGCGCTTGGTGTGGGAATTATGGGTTCGGTCGCACGCTACGATCGGGATCCGTTTACTTGGAAATCCTCGTCTTCGCAGATGTTGCGCCGCAAACAACTTGTTCTTGGTTCAGTCTTATTCCACATCGGTGTGCTTGTGATTTTCTTCGGACATCTGGGCGGTTTGTTAACGCCAATTTGGGTCTTTGATGCCCTCGGTATCAGCCACGGGGCTAAACAATTGTTGGCGGTCGTCGCTGGCGGCATTGCAGGTATCATGGCTTTGATCGGTGGCGCGATGCTTTTTCATCGCCGCTGGACCGACCCGCGAATTCGGAAAACTTCGAGTGTGTGGGACATCGCGATCCTTGCGATGCTGATTGCGCAGTTGGTTTTAGGGTTAGGTACGGTTTTTGTCTCACTCGGTCATCTGGATGGTCATGAGATGGTGAAGTTCATGTCTTGGGCGCAGGGAATATTTACCTTCGACGGAGCGGCAGCTGATCACATTTTTAACGTTGCACTAGTATTTAAGTTGCACCTCCTGCTGGGTTTAACAATCATATTGGTCTTCCCATTCACACGGTTGGTCCATCTTGTATCCGGCTTTGCTGCGCCCATTCGATACTTGTTACGGCCGGGTTTTCAGATTGTGCGATCGCGCAGACAAACTGCTTTGCCAAAACGCAATGCTAACAAATCCACCACAGCGGAGTAACTCAGATGAATTCAGCACTCTTTCCTGATTTGATCGTCAACGGCGAAATCGTACCACACACTTTGATTGCAGCGGAAACACAAAACCACGAGGGGCCTGCCGATAAGCCGGGCATCGCTTGGCGCAAAGCCGCTAACGCTGTGGCGATCCGCACCCTTCTTTTGCAAGAAGCCAAAGCCAGAAAGCTGACGGTAGAACAGCAAGAGGTTGGGCCAGGCCGTTTTGAGACCAATGAGGAGGCCCTTATCAGGGGCCTCTTAGACACCGCAATTGACGTCAAAGCCCCTCACAGTAACGCGATCTTTGCCGAGTGGGAAAAAGATCCCGCACGCTTTCGCGCCCCACCACTTTGGGAGGTATCTCATATCCTATGCGCCTGTGATCCACATGATGACGAAGCCCGCCAAAAAGCTAAGCACCGGGCGGAAGCTCTGACCGAGCTGACAATCAAAGATCCCAAAGGCTTTTCTGCCATCGCATCACAAGAGAGCGATTGTGGGTCCAAAGCATCGGGTGGCGCATTGGGACAGCTTGGACCGGGCGATACAGTTCCAGAGTTCGAAGCGATATTGCACCAGCTTGAAGAAGGTACCATCACCCAAACACCAATCCTCACCCGACACGGATGGCACATCGTTCGCATGGATGCTGTCGCGCTAGGTGAAACTCTTCCCTTTGAAGCGGTCAAACAAAAAATTTCAGACGCCATGGAAAAAGCCGCTTGGGCCAATCATGCTCGGGTGTTTGTCGACCACCTAGTCGCATCTGCCGACATAACGGGTGCGGATTTCCGACCCATCTGATCAAAGGAGGGCAAGAACATGGGCATCGACAAAAACCGCGCCGTGCGAGGGGGCTGTTCCGAACCAACTTCGCTAGCGATTTTAGCCCAACCATTGGAGTTCATCCACGATGACCACTTAAGGGAACGACACATTTGCGCAATGATTGATGAGATTGCACAGCACCATATGAAAGAAGGGGCCGTTCGCGCGGTCCTCAACTTTCTTACAAATGAACTGCCCCTACATCTACAGGATGAAGAGGAAGATATCTTTCCTTTACTCATGCGACGTTGTGAACCCGAAGACGAAATAGAACTCGCGATTTCAAAACTGACGGTCGATCATGCTCATGCAGGTGCCGACATACCAAAGATTGTTGAAATCCTTGAAAAGCTGGACGCCGAAGGCGCTAAACCGAACGAAACCGAAAGCTCGGTGCTCACTCACTTTATCGCGCATTCACGTCGGCATCTTATTCTGGAAAACGCGGTTATCCTTCCGCTCGCGCGCGCGCGTTTGACGGATGCTGACCTGAACAATCTTAGTATCCGAATGGGTCAACGCCGCAGCGTGAAACCACCACAGGAGAAACGTCATGAAGAACACGATTAGGACTGCACCACGAGGTGATCGAGGCCTCATGGTGCAAAGGCCGATCTTCTTGTTTGCGAAATGTGCGTGACAATGCTCGCTAATCTTATTGCCAGAAACCGCGAATGGGCGGAGAAAAAAACAACGACGCAACCGTCCTACTTTGCAGAACTCGCGGGACAACAGACCCCTGAGTTCTTCTGGATTGGTTGTTCTGACAGTCGCGTGCCAGCAAACGTTGTCGCTGGTTTAGATCCCGGTGAAGTTTTCGTCCACCGTAACGTGGCTAACGTGATCCATTCTTCGGATATGAACATGCTGTCCGCTCTTGAGTTTGCTGTTGAAGCACTTGGCATCAAAGAGGTCATCGTTTGTGGGCACTACGGGTGTGGCGGCGTGGAGGCAGCAACCGAAGACCTGCCCCATGGGCTGGCCGATCATTGGCTAGAGCCTATTCGTCGTCTTGCGCGCGTTTATGCAATTGATTTGGCTCAGGCCGAGAACGTCGAAGCAAGACGAGATAGACTGTCTGAACTCAATGTTATCGAAGGGGTGCGACGGGTTGCAGAAACACCAATCATACAGCGTGCATGGTCCAAAAACTGCGACCTGCGGGTGCATGGACTCATCTACGGACTTAAGGACGGGCGCCTTAGAGATCTGGAATGCACCATCGCCCTGCCCATTGGCCGAAAAGAAGAACGGAAATCAAGATGAAGAAACGTAGGGACACTACCCGCGCTAAGCAGGGTCGCTCATTCTCTCATTGCATCAAGAATCCCCCCAGAGGAGTTGCCAAATGATCGCAGTTGAAACACGGCACACGGATCACTGCAAATGCTGCACCGATGATCCCAATTCGCTGCTTTTAAGCATGGATAACGCGCTCAGCACTATCTCTAAACGGACCTCCCCCATCTGTGACACGGAAACAGTGGCCTTACATGCCGCGCAAGGTCGTGTGATTGCACAGGATGTTACCGCTCGTGCTGACGCGCCGCCGTTTGATAACGCGGCTGTGGATGGATATGCGCTGCATACTGACGCCTTGCTAGGGGACGGGCCATGGAAACTGCGCGTCATCGAACGCGTCGCAGCAGGACAGACCGCCAGACCAAAAGTGAGCGGCCTGTTTGCGACCCGCATTTTTACTGGTGCAGCTGTACCATCTCACGCCAATGCGATCATCATGCAAGAGGATGTAGCGCGTTCGGGTTCAGCTGCCACAATTGTTCGCAATGTAAAACCCGGCGCACATATTCGATATGCTGGCGAAGACATGGCAAGAGGAGACACGGTTTTGCAGCGTGGAGCAGTTTTTTCACCTACGGAGATTGCCGCCTGTGCGGCTGCCGGTTTCGGGCAAGTTGATGTCGTGCGTAAGACCCGAGTGGCCTTAGTTGTCACCGGTGATGAAGTGCAAACACCAGGTACTAGGCTGTCACCAGGCTGCATTTGGGACGTGAACACGCCAATGCTGTCCTGCTTGCTTACACGGCCCCTGATTGACCTCGTCCAAGTGGTTCACATCAACGATCAAAATCAATGCACCCATACTCTGCTGCGTGAACTTTCAGGCCAAGTGGACCTTATCATTACGTCCGGCGGCCTGTCCGTGGGAGAAGAAGATCACGTGAGGCCCGCCATTTCTGAACTTGGTGGGCAAATCGATTTCAGCGGTGTCGCAATAAAGCCAGGTAAGCCCGTGTCATTCGGTCGCTTGGGTAGAAGCCTCTGGCTGGGACTTCCTGGAAATCCCCTTGCCGCTTTCACTACATGGAAGATCTTCGGAGAAGCCATCCTACGTGCACTCACTAATCAAGAAATTCACAAGAGCTTGAGGCGGAATGTGCTGCTCAGCAAATCAATTCGCCGCAAGGCTGGTAGATGCGAGCTGCGATTGGCACAAGTCGCAGGTTTTGCCGCGAACGGACAGGAGATGGTGAGCTTTCAAGACGCCACACATTCCGGACGCGTCGGGTCTCTCCCTACGGCTGATGGCGTGATTTACCTGCCCAAAGATGTCGATTTTTTCCCCACTGGCGCAATGGTTGAGTTCCTGCCGTTTCGCCAATCAAAAGGATAATCAAATGAAGATAGCATATACAATTGCACCCGGTCAGGGTGATACAGACTTGCTCTTGGAACGCGTTGCTACACAGCTTGCGGCAAAAGGATTTCGGACATGTGGGACCGTGCAAATTAACACCGAAATGAGCGATGGACCTTGTGATATGGACGTACGCGTTTTGCCAGATGGGCCAGTGCTGCGCATTTCGCAAAACTTAGGAGCAGGATCTCGTGGTTGCAGACTTGACCCGACCATTTTGGAAATCGCCGTTGATCTCGTTTCCAAGACGCTGGACCTGGGCGCAGATCTGCTCATCGTGAACAAGTTCGGCAAGCAGGAGGCCGGCGGTCGCGGATTTCGTACCGTGATCGCTGACGCTCTTGAGCGTGACGTCCCCGTTATTGTCGGTGTCAGTGCCCTCAACCTCTGTGCTTTTGAAGAATTTGCCGGGTCAGACATCATGCGGCTTGCTCCAAACACAGCCGTCATCAGCGATTGGTACTTCAACTGTGTTGACAACATGCGGTTGGCTAGCGGCGACGTTTTTATGATCTAAATCAAAGACCTGCAGATGCTACTGTGCTGAATATGACTTCAAAGACCGAACTGCCGTTCGACCTGAACGCAATGCTGTACGATCGCGACATTCTGAAAGAGATAGAGAAGCAATGAGTGACACGTTGAAAGCCTATCCAAGCCGTAACGTGCCGCGCTACACCAGCTATCCAACGGCACCACATTTATCAAAAGACTTCAGTGCCAAGTCATATGCTGATTGGTTAATCTCCCTTCCCGCACATGAACCGATTTCGCTCTACCTACATGTCCCGTTTTGCCGAGAACTGTGTTGGTATTGCGGGTGCAACATGAAGCTTGCAAAGCGCGACGAACCCGTAGCGGCATACGCAAAAATACTGGTGAAAGAGGTCGAATTACTGGCACAGCATTTGCTGATCCTGTCATCACTGGCAGAAGTGATGCTAAAGCGGGAACGAAAAGCAATTGCCGATCTGTTCGCGATGGAGAAACCCGCGATTGAGGTAAACAACGCCGCTGGACTGCTTGCTTTTGGCGACGCCCGAACCTCAGAAGTTTACACACGAGGTGCGCAACGCAGCCTCTTAGCCGCTGAAGGCATGAAAGCTCTGGCCACGCTTGATTGGTAACGTGGCCCGCAGTCGATTTACGCGGGACACCTGATTATAAAAAAGGGAAAAACTGGTTGCTTTGGGGTTCAGGATCTCCCAGCACGCTCATCTTTCAAAAGGGAGAGTGCTGGACCAACTCAAACCCATGATTTGAAATAAAATAACAAAGTATCGCAGGCTTTGTTTCAGCCTGTGACAATTGCTTTTACACTTATGTAATTGAATTGAGCGCAAGCGCTCAATTCCGTTCAGCGCAGCAAGCCGCCATTAAACGATATACAATTTGGGCCGCTGTAAAATCCCATGCCTCATTTCCATTAGGGGCAAGTTCAACAACATCAAATCCCACACATTTGCGCCCTTTAAGCGCGTTCTCAACCAAGCGCAAAGCCTGATAATATCCCAGTCCGCCGGGCACAGGAGTGCCTGTTGCTGGCATCAATGACGGGTCCAATCCATCCACATCAAAGCTGACATAAATATGTTCGGGAAAATCATCTGGCAGATCGACGGCGAGCGTATTTTTAGTTACCAATTCCTCCGCATCTACGCAGAATACTTGATGCTGGGCACGGCTATCCACCTCTTGCTGACACAGGGCCCGCACCCCAAACTGGGCAAGCCGAACACCCTCTTCTGACAACAGATGCATGACCGACGCGTGAGAATGCTTTTCACCCTGATACGCCACCCGTAAATCTGCGTGGGCATCAATTTGAACGATACCAATAGGTTTCCCCAAAGCGCGCGACACCCCCATGACAGCACCATAAGACAGGGAATGCTCCCCTCCTAACGTGACGGGTATCTGACCTGCATTGACCGCCGACTCTGTTCTTTGTGCCAAGCGTTCCATAACGTCAGGTAGCGGTCCATCACAGTTAACTTCAGCCTCGGTGTGAATTCCGTGAATGCATGGCTCAGATCCGTTGCAAATCCGTTCAAGTTCATCTGACGCGGCGATGATTGCATTTGGTCCGCTTTTGGTACCTGCACCATAGGATACTGTGCGCTCAAGCGGCATTGGGATGACACGAAAACGCGCCGTATCTGCCCGCTCACCTGATGTCAGTTCACTGTCTAAAAAAATACCCATATCAGCCTCAGCTCAGTCGTGATTTAAAATCGTCGTAATCGAAAGACCGCACAATACGCAACGCATCTGTCTCGCTGTTCCAAAGCGCGATTGTTGGCAAAGCGACACCATTAAACGTATTGGTTTTGACCATGGAATAATGCCCCTGATCCAGAAACGCAAAACGGTCCCCTACAGATAGGGATTGCGCCCAAGTGTAATCACCGATCACATCCCCAGCCAAACAGCTCGGCCCACCTAAACGGTAGCTGTAACCTGCTTCTACTTCGTCCAGCAACGCGGGGCGATACGGCGCCTCGATAACGTCAGGCATGTGGCACGTTGCAGAAATATCAGTTATAGCAAGCTTGATGTCATTTTCAGGAAGATCAAGAATTTCACCCACCAGAATCCCCGCGTCAAGCGCAACCGCTTCGCCGGGTTCAAGATATACCTCGACTCCGTATTTGGTGCGAATGTCTTTTATAAACTCAACCAACGCAGCGCGATCATAATCAGCGCGCGTAATGTGATGGCCGCCGCCAAAATTCACCCATTTAAGCCCGTGAAGATAAGGCTGAAGCTGCGCTTCTATTGCTTCCCAAGTTCGTGCAAGAGGCTCAAACCCTTGTTCACACAGCGTGTGCATATGGATTCCATCGACGCCATCTAACGCGTCAGCATTCAACTGGGAAATGGGCATCCCCAACCGTGAGCACGGCGCACAGGGGTCGTATTTTGGGATTTCGCCTTCGGAATGTTCAGGATTGATCCGCAACCCAACCTGAACGCCACCATCCCTGCATTGCCGCAAAAACCTGATTTTCTGAGAAACTGAATTGAAAATAACATGGTCAGATAATTCAATAATTTCAGAAATTTCATCCGCTTTATAACCAGCACAAAAAGTCGCGACTTCGCCGCCATATTCCTCTCTGGCAAGCCGTGCTTCATACAACCCCGAAGCGCAAGTACCTCGCAGGTATTTACGAACAAGCGGCGCAAGCGAAAACATCGAAAACGCTTTGAGAGCGGAAAGAACATGCGCGCCTGATTCAGCACCAACATCTGCCAGGATTTTCAGGTTTCTCTCAACAGCGATTTCATCCACGACGAAGCAGGGGCTTGGGACCCGCGATAAATCAAATTCGCGGAATGCCCCGGCGTCGCCCGCCTGAGTTTGCATTATATCTGTCATAAATGCCTCTAAAGTTTAGAAAACGCAGGCGCGTACTCGACGGCAAACGGGCGCTCCAAAGCACCTGTTTTCAACTCGATCGCCATGAAGTTCTTCCCTTCGTAGGGACATGAAAACCCTTTGGCCAAAGCTGCGGAAAAGCCAAACCTGCTATAATAGTCAGGGTTGCCCAAAACAAACGCTCCGGAATACCCTTTGATCCGCGCCATATCTAAGCCAGCTTTAATCAATGAAGCACCTACGCCTTTGCCCTGCATAACCGGTGCTACGGAAACAGGAGCGAGACCTAAGATAGGCTTTTCCCCTGACATAGGGGAAAACATAATATGGCCGATAATCACCCCCACCCGATGTGCCACAAGCGAAATCGCGGAATCGCCATCCGCGCGCAACAGATCCACAAGATTGGCCTCATCCGGTTGCCCGAATGCTGCCTCGGTGATCGCATAGATCGCCTTTCTGTCTGTGTCTCGTTCCGCGCGAATGTCAAACTGCATTAGAAGTCAACCGGACCGTCTAGTTCATGAACCTGCCATGGTAAGCCATGCGCATTGAGCATATCCATGAAGTTATCTGGGTCGAGCTGCTCCATGTTCCAAACACCCGGCTCACGCCAATTGCCCTTCATCACTTGCGCGGCACCAATCATCGCCGGAACGCCAGTGGTGTAGGATACCGCTTGTGATCCAACTTCTGCGTAGCATTCTTCGTGGTCACAGATGTTGTAGATATAGTAGGTTTTTTCGCCTGACCCATCTTTGGCCTGACCGGTTGCGATGTCTCCAATGCAGGCTTTGCCTTTGGTCAATTCACCCAAATCCCCGGGGTCTGGCAACAAGGTTTTTAAGAACTGAATTGGAATGATTTCTTGGCCGTCATGCATCACCGGATCAATCCGCGTCATACCGACGTTTTGCAAAACAGTCGCGTGCATGATGTAAGCATCACCAAAAGTCATCCAAAAGCGCGCGCGCTCAATCTCAGGGAAGTGGGTCGACATTGACTCCAGTTCCTCATGATACATGAGGTACATATTTTTCGTACCAACACCCGGAAAGTCGTATTCAACTTTGTGCGTCAGGGCCGGGCTATGCTTCCATTCCCCATTTTCCCAATGACGCACTTCGGACAACACTTCGCGCAGGTTGATTTCAGGATTGAAATTCGTCGCGAAAGCCTGACCATTGTCGCCGCCATTAGCATCCAAAACGTCAATCTGGCGAATGGTTTCTAATTTATGCTTTCGCAACCAAGTCGCAAAAACGGATGTCACCCCCGGATCAAAACCTGACCCCAAGATCGCAGTCAGACCTGCCTCTTTAAACTTATCTTGATAAGCCCATTGCCAGTGATATTCGAATTTGGCCACATCTTCGGGCTCATAATTCGCAGTATCGAGATAATGACACCCCGCCTCAAGACACGCATCCATCAACACCAAGTCCTGATAGGGAAGTGCAAGGTTCACCAAAAGCTCAGCCCCGGTTTCACGGATCAACGCAGCAGTTGCGGCCACGTCCATCGCGTCAATCGCGGCAGTTTTAATGGTCACGCCAGTGCGTTCCAACACAGCGGCAGCAATCGTGTCGCATTTTGATTTTGTGCGGCTCGCCAGCGTAATATCGGTAAAAATATCCGCATTCATCGCCATTTTGTGAACAGCAGCGTGCGAAACACCCCCTGCCCCGATGACCAGTGTTTTACCCATCCGTTCTCTCCCGTCTGAGGTTATTCATAATACGTATAGCCGTTGATACTATCGCGATACGCGCTCATTAACAGTTTCCGCTCAGAGGCTTTCAGGTTCTTGGCAGAAATCGCTTCATCCACCATCTTCCGAAAGACATCGACACAATCACGTGGGTCAAATTCTACATAAGACAACACCTCAGAGATTGTATCGCCCTCTTGCTCGTGCAGCAGGTCAAAGCCGCCATCATCACGTAAATCGATGGTCGCGACATTTGTGTCACCAAACAAGTTGTGCAAATCACCCAGTGTTTCCTGATACGCGCCAACAAAGAACACACCTAAATAATAGGGTTCATTTTCTGGTAAACTATGCACGGGCAAAGACGGCGAAATTCCATCTGCGAGGATAAAGCGATCGACCTTACCATCACTGTCGCATGTAATGTCGGATAGAACCACACGACGGTCTGGCAACGTGTTTAGATTTTGCAAAGGGATAATTGGGTGAATTTGATCGATAGCCCAAACATCAGGAAGTGACTGAAACAGCGAAAAATTACAGTGATAAATATCAGCGAGTTTTTCCAGTTGCGCGTCAACTTCTTCGGTGGTTTCGACCTTGGGTGCCAACGCCTTTATCCGCGCCATAAGATGCAAATAGATTTGCTCGCCACGCGCCATTTCGCGCAACGAGACATATCCCCGCCGAAACAATGCGCGTAACTCGTCCCGGTAAAATGTCGCGTCATTCAGGCATTCTTGTAAGCGCTCTTCGCTCAGATACCCATGTACAGCCGCGAGATCAGGAATGAGGTGATGATCCCCCTCTTGGGGTTCAGGTGCGGTAGGCGCATCATAATGCGTTGCCTCAAGCACATCAAAAATCAACATCGACGATGTAGCAACAACCGCTCGTCCACTTTCGGTGACCAAAGTCGGGTGTTCAATCCCGGCTTCATCCATTGCATAGCCAACGGTTTCCACGACATTTGCGCAGTATTCTTCTGGTGAATAATTGACCGAATTTTCGGTGGCTTTCTTTTCACCTGTGTAATCGACGCCCAATCCACCACCTAAATCAAGGTGGGTAAGCGCGACACCCTCGCGTTTAAGTTCAGCAAAATAACGGCATGCCTCCCCGACTGCGCGACGCACATCATTTACATCAGGCACTTGCGACCCAAGATGGGAATGCTGCAATTTTAGGCAGTGCAACAATCCCTCGTCTCGCAGACGATCAATAACGGAAATCAGTTGATCCGAATTCATGCCAAAGCTTGATCGATCCCCAGAGCTTTCAGCCCAATTTCCACTGATTTGGTTTGCCAGCTTTACGCGCACCCCAAGCAAAGGCTCTTCGCCCAGCTCTTGGACAACTTCTAGCACGGTCTCCAGCTCTTTCGCACTTTCGAGTACGATCACCGTATTGAAACCCAGTTTGCGCGACAGGATAGCAAGACGAATAAATTCAGCGTCTTTTACACCGTTGCATACAATTAGCGCGTCTTTGGGCAGTCGATGCGCCAAAGCAATCACCAACTCCGGCTTTGACCCAGCCTCTAGACCATAAGAAAAGGGCCGGCCAAACTCTACAATGCGATCAATAACCTGCGCTTGTTGGTTGACCTTAATCGGAAACACCCCACGGTAGGAGCCTTTGTAACCAGTCCGCTCGATTGCTTCGGCGAAACTTTCATTGATCCGACGGATTTCGCTTTCAAGAAACGAACTCACGCGCAACAGAACAGGCGTGTGAACCCCGCGTTCCTTCAGATCGGAAATAATTTGGGGTAAGCTAACATGCGGATGATCCGGCTGAAGCGGATTAATCAGGCCAACGTCTCCGTCTTCCGTAACCGAAAGCAAATCATGCCCCCAGCGATCCAATCCATATAGCGAATTCGCCAAACAATCCGTTGCGCCCAATCCCGTATCTCCCTCGGCTAAGTGTGGTGATCCAGTCATACAGTTTCAGCACGCAGGTTCAAGTGTTGAAACGGCCTACTAGACCGCACAAATCAATATTTCAGCGTAATAAAACTGTAAGGTCACAACCAATAAATCTAAGGTTGTTTTAATATCCAAAACTCACTTGCGAAACCTGTCTAAAAGACCGTTTTAGTCTGGATAAGCACACATCAGAGTAGTTACCCGGCGCGATTATTACACCGGGTAACATTACATATTACCGGCGACGGTCGCGACGTGACGACATAGGTTGGAATGCAACACCAACATGGGCCTCGCAATAAGGCTTACCTGCCTGAGTCCCCAATCCGCAGAACCAAAAGTCTTCGGTAGACGGGTCACCAATTGGCCATTTACAGGTCTTTTCGGTCAATTCCATCAAAGACAAACGCTTGGCTGTCTTTTCGACTTCACGCACAGAAGCCAACGCCTCAGGACTAATTTCATTCGCTGAGGGTTGCGGCGGCAACGGCTGACCCGCAGGAATGATGGCCCGGCGCGCCGCGCTCATTGGGGTGGTTGCAGGCACCGCAGCGTGTGTGGCTGGTTCAACCTTCGGCTTCGGTTTAGGCGCGGCTGCAGCTGCGGGCTTAGGGGCCGCTGGTTTAGGTTTAGCCGCCGGAGCAGCCGCCTTTGGCGCAGCTTTATCTTTTGGCGCAGCCTTTGCACCCGTTGTTGCGCGATTAGAAAGGCCCAAACGGTGTACTTTGCCGATAACAGCGTTGCGGGTTACACCCCCAAGCTCCTTGGCGATTTGACTTGCGGATTGGCCTTCGCCCCACATCTTCTTCAGGATTTCGACACGATCTTCGGTCCAGGACATCGGCTTTCCTTACGATTGCGTAGAGAGAAATAGGTTTTGCGACGCTTAGCGTCCCTTCCTTTTCGCCCATCTACGGAGAAATTTCTGATCCCCTATTTTAATCATGGCGTCAGAGGATACAAGGACCACAAGCAAATGAGTCGAAAAAACACGCAAGGATGCACAAAATGGCACAGATCGGGGACATGGGAGAACGACGGTTTGGCCGCGTGAACTGGTTAGGGCTTTACACTTTGGCCCAACGCGAAGTCATGCGCTTTGTAGCAGTGTGGACGCAAACGCTCCTCGCCCCTCTTGTAACAGCCGGTCTTTTTCTTTCAATATTTACACTGGCAATTGGCTCCCAACGGGGCGATGTGATGGGCGTACCCTTCCTGCATTTTTTGGCTCCGGGGATTTTGATGATGACCGTCATGCAGAATGCTTTTGCCAATACATCATCGTCATTGGTGATTTCGAAGGTTCAGGGGAACATCGTTGATACGCTCATGCCGCCATTGTCGCCGCTGGAAATCGTAGCGGGTTACATTGCTGGCGGAGTATTGCGGGGTTTGTTCGTGGCTTTTGCCATCGGACTCATTTTGATCTTAGCTTTAGGAATCGGTATTGCGCATCCGCTTTGGGCCTTAGTGTTTGTATTTTTAGGGGCAACATTTTTAGCGGCATTGGGTGTTCTCGCGGGAATCTACGCCAATAAGTTCGATCAAATGGCAGCGATTACAAATTTCATCGTGACACCACTATCGTTCCTATCCGGCACGTTTTATTCAATCGAACGCCTTCCTCCAGTGATGCAGGCAATTTCACATGCCAACCCCATCTTTTATATGATCGACGGCTTGCGTTACGGGGTTATTGGCCAGTCGGACAGTTCGCCTTATTTAGGGTTAGCAGTCGGAATCGGCGCATGCGCTGCAATGATTTTTCTATGTTGGGCTTTGATCAAAAGCGGAACACGGCTGAAGCCTTAACGTCGCTTCGCGCGAGCTTCGCGCACAGCCAACAATACCGCTCCGCCGACAATAATGGCGGAGCCAATAAAACTAACACCATCAGGCACCACCCCAAAGATGAGATAATCAAGCAGCATCGCAAACACGAGTGCAGAAAAAGAAACCGGCGCGACGAAACTTGCCTCGCCACGTTTCATTGATTGAATAAAACAACTTTGCGCCAATGCCATCATGCCACCCAGCGACACCAAAGCAATCCACTGCGCCGGTGTCGGCATGACCCACACGAACAACACCGCAACTGATGAAATCATCGCACCAAGACCGTTATTGGTGAATAAAATCTGTAACGGAGCCTGCCGCCCCGACAGCATTTTAATCAATGTGATCTCAAAACCGGTCAAGACAGCCGCCCCCAACGCCAACAAAGCAGCGGGTTGAAACGTTTCGGGGGTTGGCCGCAATAGCACCATCGCCCCCGCCAGCGCGATCCCAGCCGCCAACCACCGTATCGGGCCGACACGTTCCCCCAAAATAGGAATGGCCAGCACCATCGCGAACACGGGATTGAGGAAACTAATCGCCTGAGCATCAGACAAAGGAATATACGCGATTGATGCAAAGATAAGCGTGATGCCCATCCACCCTGACGCGGTGCGGGCGATATGAATGGGTAGTAGAAGTGGCCCAAATTTTGGCCGCAAGAACGCGACAAATGAACTGATCAGTATAAACGCGAAAATAAAACGCCCATGACTAATCTGCAGCGGGTGCAATCCCACGCCAAGAATATCCTGCCCCAAAGCTTTGGCCAGCAAACTGGTCCCCGCTAATAAGGCAGACGCCAGCAACATAAATGCTACGGCCAACAAAGGCTGAGAGTCGGATTTCGGTGTCATACCTTATCGGTAGGCTGCCCCTTGCCAAAAGGAAAGAACTGCTTCCCAAATATGCGACAATTCCTACCCCTTATTGAAGGTATCAATAAAACGCTGGACAAAAGACACTTCCCTCCCTTAAGTCAGCCGTATGAACATGAACCAACATATTGCCCTTGCAAACCGACGCCGACGCTTTAGCGTCTGACGTCCACTGTTCTGTTCACTCGCGCAAATTGCGCATCGCTTTTTCTGAAAATGTTGACTTGGCTACGGGTGTAAGGCACCCATTGGCTTTCTGATCTAAGGATATCGCTATGATCCCCTCTGTTTTACCTACTTATGCACGCGCCCCTTTGACTTTTGTCAAAGGCGAAGGCAGCTGGTTGATCGAAGCAGATGGCCGACGTTTTCTAGATCTTGGGGCAGGCATTGCTGTGAATGCCCTTGGGCACGCACACCCAAAATTGGTTGCGGCCGTAACAAACCAAGCCGCAAACCTTTGGCATGTATCCAACCTGTATAATATTCCACAACAACAGGCTCTGGCTGATAAATTGGTTGCCGACACGTTTGCGGACACCGTATTTTTTACCAACTCAGGCACAGAGGCCTGTGAACTGGCCGTAAAAATGGCGCGTAAATATTGGTATGAAAAAGACCAACCTGATCGCATGAACATCATCACCTTTGATGGATCCTTTCATGGGCGTTCCTCCGCGGGTATCGCCGCAGCTGGTACAGAAAAGATGGTCAAAGGCTTCGGCCCGCTTTTACCCGGTTTTGTGCACCTCACCTTTGGGGATCTGGATGGTGTTACCAACGCGATTGATGATACAACTGCGGCTATTTTGGTGGAACCGGTGCAGGGCGAAGGTGGTATTCGCCCGATGCCTGATGCCGAGCTAAAAGCGCTGCGTCAGATTTGCGATGATACGGGTGTATTGCTGATCCTTGACGAAGTACAATGCGGAGCAGGCCGGACCGGGAAACTCTTTGCACATGAATGGGCGGGCATCACACCTGATATTATGATGGCAGCAAAGGGGATTGGCGGTGGTTTCCCTCTTGGGGCTGTTTTGGCGACCGAAAATGCCGCGTCCGGCATGGTCGCTGGAACCCATGGATCGACTTATGGCGGCAACCCATTGGCCTGTGCCGTCGGGCTTGCCGTTATGGAAGAGATCGCTGAGCCTGCATTTCTGGCAGAGGTTAATCGCAAAGCCAGCCTTTTCAATCAAAAGCTCGAAGGCTTGATTGCAACTCATCCAGATGTGTTTGAAAGCGTACGCGGTTCAGGTCTCATGATTGGATTGAAATGCAAAGCCACCAATATGGATGTGGTCAATGCAGGTTATGATGTCGATCTACTGACCGTCCCTGCCGCTGACAACGTCATAAGGCTTTTGCCCGCTTTAACCATCACTGATGAAGAAATTTCCGAAGCCGTTGCGCGGCTTGATCAGGCAGCAACTGTTGTCAGCAAAGGACAGTAAGATGAACCATTTCCTAGACATTCACAAAACCGATCCCGCGCACTTGCGGGGCATTATCGACAACGCAGCCGACATGAAGAAAGCCCGGCTTGGGCGTCCCAAAGGCGCACTTGATGACGATCAACCACTCAAAGACCACATGGTCGCGCTGATTTTCGAAAAACCCTCGACCCGGACCCGTGTTAGCTTTGATGTAGGGGTTCGCCAGATGGGTGGTCAAACTATGGTGCTATCGGGCACAGATATGCAATTGGGGCACGGTGAAACCATTGCTGATACAGCACGCGTTTTATCACGGTATGTAGATCTGATTATGATCCGCACATTCGAAGAGCAAACGCTTCTGGAGCTGGCTGAATATGCAACTGTCCCGGTTATCAATGGCCTGACCGATCGCACCCACCCTTGTCAGATCATGGCCGACATTCTGACCTTCGAGGAAAAGCATGGCCCGATCAAAGGCAAGAAAGTCGTATGGTCCGGCGATGGAAATAACGTCTGCGCCAGTTTCATTCATGCAGCGGGACAATTCGGGTTTGATCTGACATTTACCGGCCCTCAAACGCTTGATCCCGAGGAAGAGTTTGTAAACCTTGCCCGTTCGCAAGGATCAACCATCACAATTGAACGCGACCCTGTCAAAGCCGCTGAGGGTGCTGACTTGATTGTGACCGACACGTGGGTTTCCATGCATGATCCACAATCCGCAAGAGAACGCCGCCACAATCAATTGTACCCTTATCAGGTCAATGAGAAGCTGATGAGCCACGCCAATTCGGACGCTTTGTTCATGCATTGCTTGCCTGCACATCGCAATGAAGAAGCCACAAATGCTGTTATGGATGGCCCTCAATCCGTGGTCTTTGACGAAGCTGAAAACAGGCTTCATGCGCAAAAGGCCGTCATGCGCTGGTGCCTAGAAAAATAAACCCTACCCAAAGCCCCGCCATTTTGCGGGGCTTTTTGCTTATGTATCAATTGTTACCGGTAACCGCTGGAAACCCCGGTCAATTCCACTTAGATTATTTTCAACAACAGATTTTTAGGAGCAGGCACAATGGGACAAACACATTTAGGCCTCGTTGGCTTAGGGACGATGGGCAGCGCGCTGACGCTGAACATCGCGGAAAATGGTTTTCCAATAGCTGTGATGACGCGCAACCCTGAACGGGTCACAGAATTTTTGGCTGACGCGGGGCCTCTTGCGGAAAAAATCACAGGATGCGGCAACAGCGCTGAAGCGCTGGTCGAGGCTTTAGAAGCCCCTAGAACAATCATCCTCATGGTTCCCGCAGGGGAAATCGTTGACAAGCTTGTCGCGCAAATCATGCCGCTTCTTTCGGCTGGTGACACGATCGTTGATGCAGGCAACGCAAATTTTCACAATACCCGACGTCGCGGCGATATTATGGCGCGCGAGGGAAAGCACTTTATCGGCATGGGCGTTTCTGGCGGCGAAGATGGCGCACGCCATGGCCCCTCAATTATGGTTGGAGGCGACCCCGCAAGTTACGCCCCTATTAAACCAGTAATCGAAGCCATCTCAGCAAAGTTTGAGGGAGAGCCCTGCGCAGATCACCTAGGCCCCGATGGTGCTGGTCACTTTGTGAAAACCGTTCACAACGGCATCGAATACGCCGACATGCAGTTGATCGCGGAAACCTACGGCATTTTGCGCAACGGCCAAGGTCAAAGCCCAGAAGACATCGGTGCGCTTTTTGAAACTTGGAATGCAGGCAACCTAAATTCCTACTTGATGGAAATTTCCGCCAAAGTGCTACAAGCACACGACAGCAAAACAGGCGCGCCAGCGGTAGACGTTATTTTGGACAAAGCAGGCCAAAAAGGCACCGGGCGCTGGACTGTTATTGAGGCCCTGACGCTCGGGCAGTCTGCGTCAGCGATTGAGGCTGCGGTCGGCGCACGCGGTTGGTCTGCGGATAAGCCTATTCGCGAAAAGGCTGCAGTTATTTTCCCCGAAACTGTTTCACCTAACGTTGATCTCTCAACAGAAGATATGGCCGCAGCTTTGCTTGCAGGGCGCATTTTGGCCTATGCACAGGGTTTCCAAATTTTGCAGGCCGCTTCGGATCATTATGAGTGGAATGTCGATATGGCACGTGTTGCCGAAATTTGGCGTGCGGGCTGCATTATTCGTTCTGCACTGCTAGACGATATTTCAAATGCGTTTCGGTCGGACCTTCCAGATGGTCGACTGTTGCTTGCCCCTGCCTTCACCGATGCGCTTCAAACTGGCACGGTAGCTATGCGTAAGCTCGTAGCAGCGGCGGCCCTCGCAGGCCAGCCTATCCCAGCCTTTAGTGCTTCGTTGGCTTGGTTTGATACAATGCGCAAAGCACGCGGCACAACAGATTTGGTTCAAGCCCAACGGGATTTCTTCGGGGCGCACGGGTTCGAACGTATTGATGCTGATGGCGGTAAACATCATGGACCGTGGTGGGATTAACATTCCCCATATAAGCCAAGTAAAAAGAGCGCCTACTGGCGCTCTTTTCTTTTGATCAAATCAGAATGTTTCTAGTGCTAGGTTGGCACTACAATTGCCACCCATAGATCCGATCCAAATGTCATATGTGCCGCTCGCGGCACCATTCAGATAGATTTTTGGATCAAGATTACCATTGCTGTCATCATCCCACATCCAGCTTCCGCTTGGAGTGTTGATCAGCAAGGTCGCATCACAATCGCTATAGACAGAAATCTGTAATGCGAAGTTAGACGCGCCATTATAGTTCAATTCAAAATCGGGGGCACTTGCGTAATTTCCTGCAACGCCGCCCAATCCACATGCCGCAGCAGAATTATTGCCACCTGCAACGACACCATAAGTCCGCTGCGTGTAGAAATCGGTTGCAGAACCGTTAATTCCTGCACCACTCAAAGACCAATCAGGACATGCTTGTGCTGCCGTGCTGAAAAGAACACCAAATGCTAGGGCACCGAACCCAGTTTTCAACGCCGCAGAAATCTTAGTTTTATTTGAGACTGTCAAAAAAACATCTCCCTCATATTGTATTTAGCTTATCTCACCATCTACCAAGCTCCTGGCAGACAACGTCAGAAATACTAAATTCCCCGACAGGCACTAGTGCTAATTCCTTACTTTCACAGGAAAATACGTGAAATGCGCAGCTTATCCGCCAATTGCACCTCAGTTTCCACCTAAGAGATTGAGCAACTCGTTTGTTACCGTTTCCTCCAGCCCTCTGCGTAACGCATCTTCTGTGCTTTCACCTTCTTGTTGTGTCACACCCAACGCTTCTTCAGCTTGTTGGCGCAAGCGTGCCTCGGCAGCATCACGTTCTGCAGCAAGTCGTTCTTCTAATGCGCGACGCTCTTCCTCTAGTTCTGCATCCAATAGCGACTGCAGGTCAGGACGGAACTTTGGATCTACCCAAGTTCCAGTGATTAATACCGGAACACTAATGCCTCCGGTGCCATCCTCGCCAGCCAAAGCAACAGGAACTACACGATAATCAAGTGTTTGCGCCCCGATCCCGACGGAGCCCGCCCCTGTTGCCGTAAAAAGTGGTGATTGGAAATTCAGATCATCATTGCGAAGCGTCCCATCCGTAATCTGAAAACTGGCCCCAATACGATCAAAAATTGTTCGACTGCCCAGCCCCTCATAAGAAGCATCCAGATTACGCAACATGCCAGCAAGGTCAAACCCGCGCAACTCACCGCCTTCAATACTAAACTGTCCGTCACCTGATATCGAACGCATCAATCCATCCATAGAACGCCCAGACACCAAAACATCAAAGCGCGCATCCGCAGTTCCGCTCAATCGTTCATAACCAGCAAGCTGAGACAGAAGCGGTTCTAGCGACAAACCCGAAAGCGATAAATTGGCGCGCGATGACAGTCCGCCCCGCCCATTCACGATGAATTCACCACTGGCAGCGCCGCCATATGCGCTGACTTGTGTCAGGTCAAAAACGGCACGGCGGTCATCAATAGTTGTGGTAATTTGACTAGCCCCGAAAGTAAGACTGCCCAAATTGATGCTGTCCGCAACAACCGTTATCCGACCATCCATAATCCCCAATGCGCTTACGTCGATAGGATCTGTAGACCATCCGGCGGATTGCGCGCCACTTTCATCCGCCCCCCTTGGAATAAAGGGGGTAACATCCAGCGCGCCAACATTTAGGTTTGCGTTCATCACCGGCCGCGCACCCGTTGGGTCTAAATCGACCGATCCCGTAATCCGGTTTTGGTTCACCCTTAAGTCCCAATCCCGGAGATGGAGTGTCCCAGCACTGGCATAGGTCATGTTTGCACTAAAACCTGCACCATCCAACGACCCCGAAGGCACCGCCGGTGCGGGCTGTCCAAGTAGAGAAAACAAGCCGGGCACGTCAGGCAACGTAACCTCTACGGCACCTTGTGCACCCAGCGGAGCATAGCCAGATTGGCCGCTAAAGTTGATCGTGTTCCCCGCTGCAGCAATAGCGAGCGTCAACTCCGTTTGCGCACCAGACAAAAATGCCGATGTATTCTCGAAATCGCTCTCGATAGAAAACGGCTGGCCATTCATCATGGCTGCAAACCCAACGGTCCCCGGTCCCGTAAAGTCGGGTAAACGTGCTTCAATTTCCATTTCGTTCAAGACAAGCTGTGATCCTGCTGCATGATTGAAAAACCTAAGAGAGCCGCTAGAAATGGAGGCCTTATCAAGAGTAAATGCGGGAATTTCTGCTGTTTGCGCAGTCTGCGATGATGTGCCCGTCGCGGCACCCTGAGCTGAAAACGCCCAATTCACCCGACCATCAGATGCGATTTCAAGCAATATTTCGGGCGCAACGGCTTCGATCTCCTTGACTTGAATATCTCCGGACATCAAAGCGATTAATCCAACGCCGACACGCAGGCGTTCAACCGTAAACATTGGCCCTGCGTCAGACCAATCTGCATTTGCGATTTCCACACCTTCAATTGAAACGCCCAATTGCGGGTAAATCGAAGGCTTAACAGCACCGGAAATAACCATCGCCCGCCCGGTCGCGGTTTCAAATTGGTCAGCTGCGATTGACGCAATTCTTTCGGATGGAATTAGGAATAGTGCCCCAATAGCCATCGCTATCAGAATTACAACCGCACCCAAGATTCGAAAAATCCACCGCATATTCTGCCCTCACATTCAAAGTGTTAGTCTGAATCTAAGTTCGCAGAGAAAGAAGAACAACCCGCATAGGCAATTCGCCGCCGGTAAAGCCTAAAACAAGTGTTTCGCGGGCGGAATTGAATTTATAGCGGCACCAAAACACCATTTTCCAAGCGAACTTGCCGGCCCATCCTAGCTGCAAGTTCCAGATTGTGCGTTGCGATAAGCGCTGAAAGCCCCGTTTCCTGAACCAATTCCATCAAAGCCCCAAAAACACGGTCAGACGTATTTGGGTCCAAATTACCTGTTGGTTCATCCGCCAATAATATCGAAGGATTATTGGCCAAAGCGCGACAAAACGCGACGCGCTGTTGTTCGCCACCAGACAATTCCGCAGGTCGGTGGTGCGCACGATCTTCGATACCAACACGTTTCAGTAACTCAGCCCCGCGGGCCTCAGCGGCCTTTTGCGTAACCCCGTTCACCAATTGCGGCAATACAATATTTTCCAAAGCAGTAAATTCTGGCAAGAGGTGATGAAACTGATAAATGAACCCCACGTCGTTACGACGCATCTGGGTGCGGCGACGATCTGACAACCCAGCGACACTTTCGCCTTTGATCCGTTGATCCCCGGCGTCGGCAAAATCGAGTAACCCTGCTATATGCAAAAGCGTTGATTTACCTGCGCCAGAAGGCGCGACCAAAGCAACGACTTCCCCTGCTTCTAACCGCAGGTTCGCCCCCTTTAAGATCGCAATCTCATTGGATTTCCCGACGTTATATGCCTTGTGAATATTGTTTAGCTCTAGCACTGGATCATTCATAGCGAAGCGCCTCAACGGGATTCATTCGGGCGGCACGGCGCGCCGGAAACAAGGTGATCCCAAACGATAGTATCAATGAAAGACCAACAGCAGCCAGAACATCCTGCAATTGTAGAATGGCTGGTAGCCGGTAAATCCCGCGCACGGACGGATCCCAAACGCCCCCTCCGGCAGCCCCATTTACAAAGGCCAGGATTGGGTCGAAATAAATCGCAAACAAACACCCCAGCACGACGCCCAACGCCGTCCCGATCACCCCAACAAGCGCACCGCAAATAAAGAAAACGCGCATGACAGCACCCTCAGTCAGACCCATGGTGCGCAAAATGCCAATGTCACGCCCTTTGTTTTTCACAAGCATCACCAGCCCTGAAATAATATTCAGGGATGCAATCAAAACCAAAACAGACATTAAAACAAACATCACCGTATCTTCGACATCAAGCGCCCGCAAGAACGACGAGAACACGTCTCGCCAGGTGTGAATCGTCGCCCGTTCCCCCGCATTACGCAAAATCGGCAGTACGAGATCGTCGACCGTTTCCGGGTTTTCTGTCATCACTTCGAGTTCGTCTGCGGCGCCTTCGCGGTTAAAAAAACTCTGCGCCTCGGCGAAGGGCATATAGATACGACTGTTATCAATATCGTATCGACCAGCTGAAAAGATAAACGTGACTTCATAGGTATTCACCCGTGGCGTCACCCCAAAGGCTGTACGCACCCCGTTTGGCGAAATAATTTTAATCATGTCACCGATCACCAAACCAAGGCTTTGCGCGATACCTGATCCGATCGCCACCCCGTCGTTAAAATTCGCGATATCACCCCAAGCATTAATAGGCTCAGCAACCCGAGGAATAGCCCGCAGGTCATCCTCCGTTATCCCAAAAACAAGCGCTGCGGTGTTGTTGCTTTGGTGGTTCGCCATCACTTGTCCTTTGACAAGCGGTGCAACACGTGTGACCCCCTCGACCGCGCGCAGGGCATCGGCCCGCTCTATGTAATCGGTAATAGACCGGTCCAAAACACCATTTTCATTCGCCGTTGGGTAAACGCGCACCGTCACATGGGCATTCGCGCCGACAATCGTGTCAACAAACTCAACACGAAATCCTGCCCTTACAGACATTGTGATGATTAACGCAGCAACAGCGAGCATAATCCCAATCAAGGAAATCCAAGTCATGACGCTCACGCCGCCCTCGGCGCGCTTTGCACGCAAATAGCGCCAAGCGATCATCCACTCAAATCGAGAAAAAGGTGCGGGTTGGCCTGCCACGGTCGCCTCCGGGTGTTATTATTTTGGCGGAGTCTGGAGGGTTTGCTCCATATGGTCAAGCAAGAGCTGTTGTCATTACATCGAACAAGCGTTTTTGCGCGAACCCAATGTGCAAAAGGTTGGCCGCAATCACGGCCAACCTTCAGTAAATTATAGGTTAGCGTAAATCTCTACAACCTTGGCAATTGCTGCCTCTGGTGACATTTCTTCGCTTTCGCCTGTCCGACGCGAGGTCAATTCAACAACCCCATTTTTCAATCCGCGCGGACCGACGGTGATGCGCCAAGGCAAACCAATCAAATCCATAGTCGCAAATTTACCGCCTGCGCGTTCTTTGCGATCATCATAGAGCGGCTCAAGGCCAGCTTTGGTCAGCGCGCTGTAAATGCCTTCACATGCGGCATCAGCTTCGTCGTCACCTTGTTTCAGATTGACGATGCCACAATGGAACGGCGTTACGCCCTCCGGCCAAATGATACCTTTATCATCATGGCTGGCTTCGATGATTGCCCCCAACAAACGAGACACACCAATTCCATGTGACCCCATATGAACAGGCACCAGTTTCTGATTTTCATCGATGACAGTCGCATTCATGCTTTCGGAATACTTGGTTCCAAAATAAAATATCTGACCAACCTCAATACCACGTGCAGAACGGCGACGCTCCTCTGGGACATCGGCAAAAATTGCCTCATCGTGAGTTTCATCAGTACGGGCGTAACGGGTTGTGAATTCTTCTAGTATTTCTTGGCACTGCGCCTTGTCGTCAAAATCAACATCGCGATTACCAAGTTTAATATCGGTGACTTCACTATCGTAAAACACCTCTGATTCACCGGTTTCCGCAAGAACCAAGAATTCATGCGTATAATCGCCACCAATTGGTCCACCATCTGCACGCATTGGAATCGCCTGAAGCCCCAGCCGTTCATATGTCCGTAGATATGTCACCAAATGGCGATTGTAAGCGTGCAACGCATCCTCTTTTGTCAGGTCAAAATTATAGCCATCTTTCATAAAGAATTCGCGGCCACGCATGACACCAAACCGTGGACGACGCTCATCCCGGAACTTCCATTGGATTTGATAAAGCGTCAGTGGTAGATCTTTGTAGCTGTTTACATGGGCGCGGAAGGTGTCTGTAATTTGCTCTTCGTTGGTTGGACCATACAGCATATCGCGGCCATGGCGGTCTTGGATACGCAACATTTCGTCGCCGTAGTCTTCGTAACGCCCAGATTCACGCCAAAGATCAGCGGACTGGATAGTCGGCATCAGCATTGGCATATGACCAGCTTTTTGCTGTTCTTCATGCACGATGTTTTCAATCTTGCGCAGAATTTTAAAACCCAATGGCAACCAAGAATAAATGCCTGCACTGGCTTGTTTGATCATACCAGCACGCAACATATAGCGGTGGCTAACGATGGCGGCTTCTGCGGGGTCTTCTTTTAGAACGGGCAGAAAATAACGGGAAAGGCGCATGCGGGGCATCCTTCAAAGTTGCTTTTTCTTCGCAATAGGCCATTGCGCCACCACAAACAAGAGACGCCCCTAAAACTATGCCCCTAAAACGCGGAAAGGCCACCCTGTTGGGTGGCCTTTTTAGTGAGTGGTGTTTTTTTGGTTTACTTGTCAGCGCCGTTGTCAGCTGCCGCGAGTTGGGCAAAGATAGCGGCTGCGGTTGGGTTCACGCTGCCTTGGGTGGAGCGTGCGATGCCTTCGTTGGCTTCAAAAACATACGAACCGTTGCCTTCGTCTTCAGCCGCCAGAGCGGTAAAAATGGCAGCTGCCTCAGCGCTTAGGCCTTGTGCGCTGTCAGTGAAGACAACGCTTTCGATGCCGCGGTTGTCCGCTGCGAAATGTGTCTGTGCGTCAAGTGCAACACCTGCGAATGCTGGAGCTGAGATCAGAACGAGTGC
>NZ_JAAOIE010000010.1 GCF_011326755.1 Cochlodiniinecator piscidefendens
TGCAAGTGAACGTTACTCCCGCAACTTCTCCCGCAACGGTGCCCGCGAAAAAATCATTCCGGCCTATATGGGATTGATCAAACAAATTGATGACCAACTGGGGCATCTCTTTTCTTTCATGCAGGATCAGGGGTTGATGGGCAATACCATGATCGTCTTCACATCTGATCATGGGGATTTCTTGGGAGACCACTGGATGGGTGAAAAATACCTCTTTCATGATCCATCCGCCAAAGTACCAATGATCATCTATGATCCTGATGCCTCCGCAGATTCCACGCGGGGCACCACCTCAGATGCATTGGTTGAAATGATCGACCTCGCGCCCACTTTTGTAGATATAGCGGGGGGTATTGACGCGTCCCACATTCTCGAAGGGCGTTCGCTTATGCCACTGCTACGGGGGGAAAATCCCGATTGGCGCAATTACGTTTTTTCCGAATTCGATTTTGCTGCGGAAACTGTACGCCTGAAACTAAACCTTTCCGTGCAAAACAGCCGCTTGACCATGGCATTTGATGGTCGTTTCAAACTGATTGAATGCCATAACATGCGCCCAATGCTATTTGACTTAAAAACCGACCCCAAAGAATTGGTCGATTTGGGTGCAGACCCTGCGCATAAGGAAACATGTAATCGTCTCATTGATGCGATCCATTCTTGGTACCGGAATGCGCGCAACCGGATCACGGCAACAGATGCCACATTTACCCAAGATGATAAGTTGATGCAGGCCGGCGGCGATCCTGTGCTTCAGGCTGGAATTGTTATCGGCTACTGGGACGAAGCAGAACTAAACGAAGAACAAAAACGACTGCGCAAATTCAATCCTGAGTAAGTCTCAGAGGGTCGGATTACTTAGGACGTTTCAAAACGAACGTATCTGCGATGGCACTATAATCCTGATACCCAAGCCGCGTAAGCGGCCGATAGGTTTTAATTTCAAATTTGCCATCACGAATACAGTCATCTCGCATATGGACTGCTTTGACAAATCCCAAAACCAGATGATTGTTTTCGCCGGGTAAATCAATGATTTCATTCAAACAACATTCCAGCGATGCAGGAGCATTAGCAACGCGAACGCAATCGATGGTCTCGCAAGTGGCCTGTTCAACGCCTGCGTGCTCAAACTCGTTCATCTCTTTGGGCAAAGGTGCAGAGGATTTATTGACCGCTTCTGCCGAGGCGAGTTCCGCCACATTTATGCAAAATACACCGGTAGCTTCAATATTCGCCACGGTATCCTTTGAGCGTATCTGGTCAGTTTTCGTCAACGTCGAAGCAAACATAACCTGTGGCGGATCATAAGCCGTCAGATTGAAAAACGAATAGGGGGCTAAATTGCGCACGCCCTTCCCGTCCTGTGTGGAAATCCACGCGATCGGGCGCGGCGTCACAATAGCACTCAGCGGATTGAACCGGAACGGATGCCCGTCTTTGGTGTTGTAAAACATCGCCTTTAACTCGGCAAACTGCCAAGGCTCGTGCCCCCACACACATAAAGGACCTGCCCAGTTACAAAGCTAGACTTTTCATCCAGAAAAAACCCCGCAGCGTTGGCGATATCTTCCACATTGCCAATCCGCTTAACGGGTACTCCATTGGCAATTTTATCCTGTAGCGCGCCATCTTTAGGCACAACGCCCCAGAAATTTTCTGTCAATACTGGGCCCGGTGCAATGACATTAACTGTGATGCCTTTCGGACCAAGTTCCAACGCCCAGGTTTTGGCTAAACCATGCACCCCGGCTTTGGTCGAAGCATAGGCCGAACGGGTTGGCATCCCCATAGACGCCCGGGATGATACGAATAAAATTCGCCCACCTCCGCGCGTTTCCATCCCGGGTAAAAATGCCTGTGTCAGCGCCATAGGTGCAGCCAAATGCAATTGAGCAAGCGTCAGAATGTCCGTCGGATTTGCATCCTCCAAAAGGCTTGGCAGGATCATTCCTGCATTGTGTACCACCCCATCAACGTCATATCCTTCGGCGATTTTTGTTGCCACCTCAGCCACCGCAACGGCGTCGGTCAAGTCAACTGTAAAACCAATCAGATTGTCATGCTTGGTCGTCGGAAGCTCTAAACCAAGCGAGATTACGTTCTCCCCCCGCGCCAGTAACAAATCAGCAATCGCGGCCCCAATGCCCGAATTGCCACCTGTAATCAATGTGGTGGTCATACGTTCTTTCCTTCAATCATCGCAACAACGCGCAATGGGCTACCGGAGCCCCCTTCTATCTTCAGCGGGCAAGCAATGATCATCGCGCCAAAAGTTGGCAATTTGTCCAGATTGGTCAAACATTGCAGGCCAAACCTTCCGTTCCCGTGTAGAATTGAATGCGCAGGCAATGGCGGATTGAAATGCATCGCTTGTCCGGCATCCGTGCCCACAGTTTCCACCGCCAAACCGATGCAGTCGCGCTCATGAACCATAAACTCAACCGCGCTTGCATCAGGACCCGGTGAATGTGCGCCATCTTCCTGCATGTTCACATAATCCGCCGTGCCAACGCGCTTGTACCAATCGGTGCGCAGAGCGATCCAGTGGCGCGGCGGGATCCGGCCGAATTCCACTTCCCATTTTGTCAAAAATTCGCGTGTAACGACGAAATCAGGATCAACCGCAGATTCAGCGGAAATATCAATCACCACGGCTGGGGCCATAAACTCCCGCGCTGGAATTGCATCTACCGTGTTAGACGGGACATCCTTACCGGTCACCCAATGCGCAGGCGCATCGAAATGTGTACCCGTGTGTTCGTTCATCGAGATATTGTTCCAGTACCAAGCTGGGCCATTTTCATCATAACGCGAAACCTTTTCCATTCGAAAAGGTGCACATTGGCCGAACTCAGGTGGTAGCACGATTACTGGAAAGTCAGGGCTAAGCGTATTGGTCAGATCCACCATCTGCACCCGCCCTGAGACGAGCGCCCCAGCAAGATCGCTCAACAGGGAATTGCTCATTGGTTTTCCTCCCGAATGGTCAAGAATGGGTCAGCCTGCCAGCGCGCAAAAAGGTCTTTGGCGGCATCGCCGGCACAATTAATCTCAAGTCCGCGCGTCAACGCGTCGATCACGGATTTCGCTATCTGAGCAGGCGCAGTTTTTGGCGGTGGAACATGTTGATGCCAGACGTCGTCAACTGGCCCGGTCAGCACAGAAATGACGCGGATGCCGGTCTGTGCCATCTCGCCACGCAAACCAGAAATCAGTGCCAAACGTGCAGCAGCAGTGGCCGCCTGCCCAGCAAACCCCGCTCTTCCTGTCAAACCATAAACCGACGCCACATCGACAAATGCCGCTGCCGAATTGGTCCCATCATCCGAACGCGCAGACATCGCTGGACCAAACCCCTGAGCCAGCCGCATCAAACCTGTCACTTCGGACTCAAATCCAGCTTGCAAATCCGTCAGCTTACTGCCGAAGGCGACCCCACTTTGTCGCGTCACCGCTGCGGTATTCACCACGATATCAATACGCCCACCCAACTGATGGGCCAATTTTGTCACGCTGTTGGTATCAGTGACATTCAATGGCACAATTTCCACGTTCTCATGGGCAACCATTTCAGCCTCTCCGTCAAAACGCATCGTCGTGTCGCCATTGCCTAAAAACACAGCACGTGCGCCTGCTTTCAGCAACGCCTTAGCCATCGCCTGCCCGACCGGGCCGCGCCCATCGGTGACCAGCACACGGCGATGTTTCGGGTCTGCGGTAAAGGTGCGGTATTGTGCGTCATCAACCATATTTGGCGTCTCCTTTTCCGGCATTGCAAACAGTGCGGGATTGCCCCCGCGATCCAGTTTTAGCTCCATACGCACCCGATCCCCGGGACGCACATCGCTATGCAAATGAACGATTGCCGTTGGGCCCGCTTCCAACTGAACTGAACCAACGCGCCACGGTGCATGTTCCTTAAAGAATAGATCTGTGGTCACACGAATGGTGGTTTCCGTCATGACGGTCGCGCCTGTGGGTTGATCCTGCCAATCCAACGTGCCCCAACATTTTGGGCAACGATCACGCGGAGGATAGGTTGCCGTGCAACAGTAATCACAGACTTGAAGCACAAACCGCCCCTGACCTGCGCGCACCGCCATAGCGCGTGCCGCCCGACTACGCAGCCCCGGCGAGACATGCCCCATGCGTGTATTCTTCAACGGGTCTTTCTTGACCGGAGGAGACAACGGATCAGTCATCGCAAATCCTCCGGTTCGATGACAGCGGCGCCTGTGCAAACACCTCGGTCGTAGTTCACCAGCCCAAATCCCGATATCAGCGCCTTTTTTGCGTCAGGGACCTGATCACCAAGCGGACAATGCAGTATCTGACGCAGCCCCTCTGTCACATTTTGGAACCCTCCCGCTGCCCCAGCCTGCCCAGCGGACAACTGCCCCCCATTGGTGTTCAGTGGCAAGGAACCGGTGATCGTAAAGTCGTTATCAGCGATAAACCCAGGCAATTCCGTTTTGTCGCAAAACCCTAAATCGGCCAATTGCATCGCAACGATAACGGGGTAGTCATCATAAGCCTGCAACATATCCACATCCTGCGGACCACAACCCGCAGCAGACCAAAGGGCGTCAATATCCCGCGCCCAACCTCCGCGAGTCTGCACAGGATCATCAATATATGCATTGTGCCGTTCAATCGTGGCCGAAAGACGCGCCGTCGAGAGACCTAGCTCAGCTGCTTTTTCCGGCGTGGTAACAATAAAAGCCTCAGCACCAGCACAAGGCATAACACAATCAAAGAGGTGCACCGGGTCAGCAATAGGTCGCGCGTTCAAGTAATCGTCGTGGGTCAGAGGTTTTTTCAACAAAGCAATCGGGTTGGACAGCGCATTGTCCCGCTGCGCAACACAAAGCTTCGCGAAATCCTGCCGACTTACATTGTATTTCCGAAAAAAATTATCGGTGATCATGGCAAAGGTCGCATTAGGCCCCCCAAACCCATAGGGGTAGGTGGCGTCTTGCGAAAACCGCGAAAATCCGGCTAGCGTCTGGCGGAAACTGTCGATTTGATTGGTGTCGGCCGCCACGCAGGCCACAATCTCAGCATCGCCACATTGCACGGCGCGCGCCGCACGACGCAACGCCATCACACCAGATGCCCCCCCTGTCGGAATATGATCCATCCAACGTGGGCTAAGACCCAAATGCTGCACCATGCCGACCACACTGTCAGGCATCGCCGAAAAGCTGGCAAAACAAAACCCATCAAAATCGGCTGGACCTAACCCTGTTTCGCGGGCCAACGCCTGCATCGCGCCCCCAGCCCACCAATGGGCTGTTTCAACCGAAAACCGCACATACGGAACCGTAACAGGGGCGCAAATGACAACACCATCATATGGAAGCTGTCCAACCATCAAATCTTCCGCTTCTTCAGGTGCCGCATATCGATAAATGCACCCTTCTCAAACGTTTCCACCATCAAATCCTTCAACTGCCCGCGCAAAACCTTCTGCGTGGCGGTCAACGGTAAATCTGTTGCGAAAGCGATCCAGCCAGGCACCTTGTAATATGCCATC
Source organism: Cochlodiniinecator piscidefendens (assembly GCF_011326755.1). Classification (GTDB taxonomy): domain Bacteria; phylum Pseudomonadota; class Alphaproteobacteria; order Rhodobacterales; family Rhodobacteraceae; genus Cochlodiniinecator; species Cochlodiniinecator piscidefendens. Next base: position 5,540 of record NZ_JAAOIE010000010.1, read on the forward strand.
TGATCCAACGCCCATTTGACGATTTGTTCAGCCTGAACCACGTCTCCTGCGCCCTCTTCAAGGATCATAAACACAGCTACCTCGTCCCCGCGGACCTCATCCGGCGCTGCAACCGCTGCAGAGATTTTGATATCTGGATGGCGGTTCAGAATAGATTCCACTTCGACCGCAGCGATGTTTTCGCCTGAGCGGCGGATCACGTTTTTCTTTCGATCCACAAAATGCAGCGCGCCATCTTCGTCTTGTTGCACCACATCACCTGTGTGCAACCAACCACCTTCCCACAACTCATCAGTTGCCGTTTGATTTTTCAGATAACCTGAAAAGAAGCCATATCGTGGATTGTCACCTGAGCGACGCACCAACAGTTCGCCGGGCTGCCCCGTCATCACATCAAGACCAGCGTCGTCCACAACACGTACATCGACATCTTTGCAAGGACGCCCAAAACAAGAATTGCCAATTTTGCGCGGCTCCTCATGCGCGCAGATCACACCGCCCGAACCTGTTTCGGTACAGGCCCAGGCTTCGATCAACGGAAATCCATACCGATCCTCAAACGCCGCGTGCAACGTCTTGTCCACACCAGCGCCAAAGCCAAAGCGCACATTGTGATCGCGATCATCAGGCGACGGCTCTGCACCCATAAGCATAGGAGGCATAACACCAAGATAGTGCACAACTGTAGCGCCGCTTTTGCGCACGCTGTCCCACCAACTGCGCGGATGAAAACGGTCCAGCATAATCAGGCAACCGCCTACCGTGACCATTGCTGTAAACGAAACGGCCATAGCATTCATGTGAAAGACAGGAAGCGGGGTAAGCATCCGCTCGCTGTCTTTTTGCAAACTGATGTAGCCACCCGTTTCCGCATACCAGTCCCCAGAATGAAGGTAATATTCATTCGTCAGAATACAGCCCTTCGGTCGTCCCGTGGTACCAGAGGTATAAAGCAACGCACATTCCGTCGCGGAGCCAAGCTCCATCTCGCCTGCGGATTTTGCGGCGATAGGTAAACGGTCATCCGCTGTGATCACCGGTACCATCAACCCCGCATTGGCGACGGCCTGCTGCATCTCTTCAACTCGATCAGGTAAAACAATCGCAAGGATCAACTCTGAATGTTCCGAGAGATATTCAAGTTCGGCCACCCGCAAATCCGGGTTTATTGGCACCACCGAAACACCAAGCGCATTTAACGCAAGCCATATTTCCAAAAACACCGGACGATTTTGCAGCAACAGTCCAACCCGGTGCCCCGGACCATACCCAGCCTCAGCAAAGCGCGCGCGCCAACCGTCGACCCGCGCGGCCATATCCGCATAAGAAATATCGCCAGCCGGAATGCCGTAGATCCCAGCGGTTTCGTCAAGCACATGAAGGAACGGAGCATCCCCACGACGCCGCGCAGTTTCAATGAACCGCGTATATACTGTTTCGGTGGTCATCATATCCTCAGATGAACAATTGAATATTGCTGAAAGGCGCATCAAAATTGATCAGATCAATGCGTTTAAGTTGTATTTTCAAAGCCCCTTCGACCTCGACCAGTTCGTGACTGACCCAGCCGGAATAGCGATCCAAAAGATCCCCTCGCGTTTCGGTGTAAATAAACGAAGTCCGCATTTTATAGACGCCGTCCTCTTCGCCCATCGACACCACTTCAGGCCGTTGCAGCAAATGATGACAGCGGCTTTTTGGTTTTTGGCTAAAGGTCCGTTCCCCGGACAAACGCTCCACGCGTACAGTCAGCAACAGCTGATCCTCATACATCAAAGATGGTTGCAGAATGGGGTCCTCTTGTTGCCACTCAAGCGGCATCCAATACCGCCCGTCCTTGTGAAACAGTGCCAACCATTCTTTCCATTCCATCCGGTCCAGCGTGGCAGCCTCGGCGTAGACGAAGTCAATCAGATCATCGCGGTTCATTCTGCGGCCTCCACTGGGGTTCCTGTGGTATCTTCCATGTTCTGGATCATAAATTTGCGCCAAGCGTAGAATTGATTACGCATCTGCCGCTCCGAAGTACCGTTGACCACATCAGTGGCCTCTGTTGGCTCATCATCTTCCCATAATCGACGCAGATTGACCCATTCATTGCCATCTGACAGAAGGCCTTCTTGCGCTCGCTCGTACATCTCGAGATCATCGTGCCCCACAATAGAAGTCGGTGCATTGATGAAACGGTTGTACATAAGCGCCCGTTCATAAAGCTTGTCCGGCGCACCTTTCAGGCGGAAAACCCAACTTTCCACCAACGTTTTATCCACGCCTAGCGGAATAAATGTGCGCATTATTCCAACCGGGCCCTTTACCATGATATTGGGGAAATAGATCGTGTTGTGTCGCACATCACCCAAAATTTCACGGGCGCGCGCTTCACCATAGGCTTCGACCATTTGGGCCAGATACCCGTCCACGTCGTCGTAGTCTTGGTGGATTGATCCAGAGACCCCAGAATGCCCATGTCCGTTAGGCCAGACACGAATACCTGCACCTTCATAGAACTCATAGGGGCTCATGAATGGTGCATAAAGCTGCACCGCCATCGGGGTTTCCATATCAGGGTTTGCTTCTTTGGCACGTTCCCAGACGCTAACCGCTGTGCCGGCACTGCTTTCGTGAGCAACCATCGGATGGCAAGTATCCGTCTGGTTATCGACCAACATTTTCCAGTTGCAAGTGTGCATATAGCGGATTGGCTGACTTACAATCTCAAGCTCGCCCTCCGGCGAACGATCCGCCATATTGTCGATGGTGGACAAAGCGTCACCAAAATAGTCCTCAAAGCTTAGGCCCTGTTCAGCAAGACGGGCAAAAATCATACCACGATAGATTTTGACATTCTCAATCCGTGGTAAACCCTTTGCAGCTTCGTCCGTGTTAAAGCCGGTGCCTTCATAGCCTTTTTTCAACGGGATCGCTAACAGCGACCCATCTGTCTTAAACGACCAAGCATGATAGGGGCAGCGAAAGAATTTTCCGGTATTGCCGCAAGGCTCAGACGCAATTTTTACGCCTTTGTGGGGGCAACGATTGTGCATCACATAGACCTGACCATCGCGATGCCGCGAGGCCAGAACCGGTTGGTTGCCGATCTTAGAGGTGATAAAATCGCCAGTGTTGGGGATTTGGCTGTCATGGCCAATATAGACCCATGAATTTGGGAACAGGTGCTCCATTTCCAATTCATAAACTTCTTGGTCGACATAAACGTCCCTGTGGACGGCATAACCTTTGACCAGTTCGGCAATGGCTTGGGGATTTCCGCGGTAGCGATCCATGGCTTCCTCCTGTGAAATCAGATATCAATTACCAGTTTCGGTGATTTCGAGCGCGACACACAAATCTGCATCACATCGTTAGCGGCGCGTTCATCGTCGGTTAAAATGACGTCGCGGTGGTCTGGGATTCCTTCAATCACGTCACACTGACAAATGCCGCAGTCGCCGCGCTGACAATCATAAAGGGGGTCAAGCCCGGCCTCTTCCAACGCTTCGATGATGGATTTGTCTGCGGGTATATGCACCACCTGCCCTGTCGCGTAGATTTCCACATCAAAGGCTGCATCGGACGCATGATCGACATCCGCAGCAAATAATTCGTAATGTATACGCGTATTGGGCCAACCCAAATCAGCGGCAATAGATTTGATCGCCTCAATCATGCCCGCAGGCCCACAGAAATAAACGTGGGCACCCTCCGCTGCGTCGGAAAGAATGGCGCGAATATCCATCGCATTCAGTTGATCGTCGTAATGCAACGACAAAGCATCACCGCAGATTTCGGTCATTTCTGGCACAAATGCCAAAACACCCTCGGTACGCCCCGCGTAATGGGCTTCAAACGGGCGCCCGGCTTGTGTCAGCTCGGCAGCCATAGACAAAATCGGTGTTATCCCAATACCGCCCGCAATCAGAATGCTGGGTGCCGCGTGATCCGCCAATTCAAATAGGTTGTTTGGGTTTGAAACCTTCAGCTTGTCACCTGGCTTCAGGGCATGCATGAATTTCGACCCGCCAGCGCTTTGTTTTTCGCGCAACACGCCCAAAACAATATGACCCTTTGGCAGGGTTGGTAAACGGAGCAAAGAATACGCCCGATCTCCCCCTCCTGTCAAAGAAACGCGGACATGGGCCCCAGCGCGCCAAGCCATCGGAATCTGAACAACAGGCTTCAACTCTATACGTTTTACGTCTTTGGTTTCGCTGGTTGTAGCAACAACTTCATAGCTCATTGACGACATGTTGCCCTCTGATTCTATTTATATGGTTTTGCATAGATTTATATATAAACAAAAATCTGTCAAGCCGACCAACGTGCAGATCTAACTTGACTCAAAATTTATTTTATAGATAAAATTATTCCAATGCATGTAATTTTCAAACAACTGCACGCATCCATCTGGAGGAAATCGATGAAAAATCTTGCACTTCTTGCCACGACGGCCGCCATCGCTATAGCGGGACCTGCACTGGCCGACTATCCTGAAAAACCTGTAGAATTTGTAGTTCCCTTCCCGCCCGGTGATTTGGAAGACATCCTAACCCGGATGATCGCAGACGAATTTCAGGCGACTTATGGCGTACCAGCTGCCGTGGTAAACAAACCAGGCGGCGGTGGTGGACCGTTTCCCGGTGCCGTCGCCGTCGCCAATGCGCCAGCTGACGGTTATACTGTTGGCTCTTTTGTTTTGGACATCCCTCTGGTTGGCCCACATATCGGCATTCCCGATTTGGCAGATGACCCATTCGAACCGATCGGCATTTTCTTAACCTACCCTTTCATCCTCGCAACAAGTGCAGATGCGCCATATTCAACAATGGAAGAACTCGCATCTTATGCCCAAGATCATAATCTGATTGTTGGTCACTTCGGCGCGGGTGCTACCCCAACGGAAATCACGCTCGCGACGCAGGATGCCTATGGCTTTGAATGGGGCGGTGACGCGGCCTTTGACGCCTTAGACTGCAACACGCTGGCTTCTGGTGATGCGGATGTGATTAACACCACACTTCAGCTGGTGTTGCCTTGCATTGACGAAATTACCGCCCTTGCGGCCGTGACCGAAGCCCGGATTCCAACTCTGCCTGATGTTCCAACCCTGGGTGAAGAAAAACCAGAGCTGAACCTCGGAACGTGGAACGGGCTCTTTGTACATGAAGATACACCCCAAGACGCGCGTGACAAAATCGCCGAAGTTGCTGAACGTGTCATGGCCAGCGAAGAAGCCAGAGTTTTGGCTGAACAAACCGGCGCACTGATTTACTGGCAAAATAGCGAAGAAGCGGCTGCTCAAATCGCCAAAGATGGGGCCACCTTGGGCGCGATCGCTGAAATGAACGCGAACTGACCCGCAAACCTAATGTAACCTTCCTGACTTGCCCCGCCCTCTTTGGGTGGGGTTTTTTTGCTTTGTTAGAGGTTTCAAAGCCTAATATCTAAGCCAGCGATGCGTTCACAGGTCTGCCAATACCTAGGAGGCCCAAAGAAGGTTGAGCCCTATAAGTTATAGCATAGGGTTCATACCAATAGTTGGACTGTCACTGTGCAGCATCGTTATTTTATGCTCCGGCCCAAATTCCACTTCAACCGCTTCGACAAGCGCATTTTTTAAATGGGTCATAATATAGCGGCTCGAAAATTTGGTTTTCACTTTCAACGATAGGGTTGTGTTTTCCAGAGAAACAAATTGGACCCCCTTAAACCAGCTTTCATAGTTTTCCGGATGTAAATCCCGTAACCGTCGTTGGGCGGCCCGCCAGCGCCCGCGTGGGGTATCATCTGTTGGTTCTGTGTTTAAAGCAGGCTCAGGGGGTTCAATCCGCGGCCCAAAATCCACCTTCATGACGTTCTCATGTTCTGGTGATTTTCTACGCGGATCACTCGCTGTCATGCGTTCAACAAAATCAGGGCCAACGCTATCCCAATGAGGCTGGGACAATCTGTATATTTCCGGGAGGTTCAGCCGATAGGCCCCTACCCTGCCCCGAACGCCTTGACGCTTACAAATTAATATCTTGGTTTCAACGCAGCGTTTTATCTCTCGCTTTACCGTGCGTTCATTTACATTCCACATCTTAGCTAGATCGCGTTGACCAACTGAGAACTCATCAAGTTTCCAATTGTATCGTGCTGTGATAAGTCCGGTCAGGCGGGCCATCGTCATCTGCAACGTAGAAGTGCCATAAAAACCGGCAACCGAAATAGCTGTTAAGAGATCGTATTTCAACGATCCGGCATTTACGCCAGTGTATAATTTCGTCTGCATGTCTGCACCGCTCTACCGCTATCAGCTCGTTAACTGGCCGATTCTAACTTTCATCAATTCAGACATGTTTTCCCGTAATTTGTCAATTGTTCCAAAAATACGGGAAACTGATCATTCATAAATTAAATAAAGAAATTTAGGTTATATGGTTAAGGGTGACATTAAGTTGTCACCCTATGTCATAGTTGGTGTCACCATATCTGTCATGTTGCGGGATCAGCTGTCACCATATTTATTTGGTATTTCGTGTTTTTCCCCGAAAACTGAAAAAAACGAGATTTTAGAAAACTCATTTTGCCATTTTTCCCATTTCCCGTTATTCAGGAGAAGAGGAATAAAAGCAAGAGTAGTTCAATGAGAGACCATACCGACCTGCAGAACATGAATGATCGCAGTTTGGCCCAACAGGCCGCTGTGCGTCGTTCGACCTTTAGCCCCGGTGAAGTGAAGGCCCTGCGGCCCTTTTCAATCTGGGAAATCAGCCAATTCATGTTTGATGTGCCAGCGGATACTTTGCGTAAGAAATTGGCAGAGGACCCATCCCTGCCGCAAGGTGAGACCGAAGACGATGGGCGCCAGCGTTGGTTCACATTGAAAGAGATCAACGAGCTGCGCCGCCGTTTGCGTTTTCGTGGAAAGAACCTACTGCCTGAGCGCCCCAAAGGACGGGCGATGCGGGTTGCCGTTTCGAATTTCAAAGGCGGGGTTGGCAAGACCGTCGTCGCCCAGCATTTGGCGAATGCGGCAGCTTTGGATGGGTACCGTGTTCTCTGTGTCGATTTTGATCCTCAAGCCACTTTGACCCATTCGATGGGCATTACCGAAGTAAAGGAATGGAACACCGTCTGGGGCATCATGTGCCGGGATCTCTGTCGTGAGGCCGACCGGATCACCGCAAGCTATGATGACCCGGATGAATGCCCCTACCCTTCTGCGGACGAGTTGCCGGATGACGTTCAATCCATCGGCGCCCAGAGGTTTCAGGATTTCATTCAACCCACGTGCTGGCCGACGATTGATATTATTCCATCCTGTGCCAATGCGGCCTTTGTTGAATTTGCCTCGGCGCAATATCGGTCACTGCACAAAGCTTGGAGCTTTTTTGGCTGCGTCGCCCGGTATTTGGATGAGCTGCCAGATGATCAATATGACATCATCATCTTTGATTGCCCTCCGGCGATTGGCTATCAGTCTCTCAATGCGGCTTTTGCGTCTGATATACTTTATATCCCATCTGGTCCGGGGTATTGGGAATATGACAGCACCACGAGTTACCTCGGGCAGCTTGGCGATGCGATGGCGGATATCTCCGAAGGGTTTTCAGCTTTGGCAGAGGACGCTGGTTTAAAGTTGCCGAAGGTCTTTCATGATATTCGAATTCTCATGACCCGCTTTGAACAAACCAATCCGCTGCACAGTGCCATGATGGATGCCTTTCGGAATGTCTTTGGGGCTGACGTGTGCCAGAACCCTATTGAAATGACCCGCGCGGTTGAACAGTCGGGGCGTTTTCAAATGTCGGTGTATGAACAGGACTATCGTCAGATGACCCGCGAAACATGGAAACGGGCGCGGCAGAGTTTTGATCGGGCTTATGGTGAGTTCTTAGAAACGGTGTTGTCATCCTGGAGAGAGTCCAGCAATCAAGAGGAGAGAAAGTAGATGTCTTCAAGCAATAAGTTTGGATTTGCTCCGCTGGAATCCGAAGCAGGCACCAGTAAACGCAAACGCTCTGTTGGCCCAATGGGGGCGGCGGTACGCGAAGCGGCCGAGAGCCTTCAGGAAACGACGGAAGCAAAGGTTGAACAGCGCCGCCAGAATGCCCACGACGCCAAAGAGTTTCGCGCCGCCCAAGATGAGGGCAGGGTGCTGGTCACAATTCCTTTGGCTGATATCCAGACGAGCGATCTGCCGCGTGACCGTCTGGAACTAGAGGCTGTGGCAACATCTGATGAGATGGAAGAACTGAAGTCTTCGATCCGCCAGCGCGGCCAAAAAGAACCCGTAGAAGTCTATCAAGACGCCGCCGGATTGTTCCAGCTGAAGAAAGGTTGGAGACGCTTTACCGCGCTTTCACAGTTGTTGGCCGAAACAGGCGAGGCCCAATTCGGCGCGATTATTGCGCGTGTCGAAACAGGGCAGGGTGCGCGCCTAGATCGCTATGTCGATATGGTCGAAGAAAACGTTGTGCGCGAAGATCTGACTTTTGCGGAGATGGCACAGGTTGCGATCACCGCAGCACAGGACCCCGAAATTGACGAGGTGGACCCGGACGCCATGGTTGGGCGTTTATACGGATCACTGCATAAGATGAAGCGGTCGTATATCCGTAGCTTTGTTTTCTTGTTGTCAGTTCTGGGCGAAGATTTGAAGTGGCCAAAAGAGGTTGCCAGAAACCTAGGTGTAGACGTTGCGCGCGCCCTAAAGGGGCAGGCAGAGGCCGAACAATTGTGCATGTCTTTGTCAGCCGCGGCGGACCGTGCTGCGCAAAATGATGTGCTGGCAAAGTTTGTTGAACAGGTAAAGAAAAAGCCAACGGATAAGAAATCACCTGACGCCCCGAGGGAAAAGTTTGAGTTTCACGTAGGTGATATGAAGGTGACTGCCCGGCAGGGCGAATGTCGGATTGTAAGCTCAGAGGATTTTGCATCTGTTCCGCGACATCAGTTGGAAAAAGCCGTCCGCGCATTCGAAGAGGTGCTGGCACAGGGTAACCCACGGGTTACATCACTGTGAAATGTGGTTCAAAAATCAGGGTAACCCGTGGGTTACCCTGATCGTGTTTGTTTACCTCATGTAGTGTTAACAAATTGTTTTTAAATGATATTTAGATATATGGGCGCTTATTATTATCGCCAAAATCTATAAGTATTCCAAATCTCAGCTCAGGGGTAACCCATTAGAATTTGCATAATTCCAGCAGTTCGCGGGATACCCTTTGGGTCGTTCTAAAGTTCTGGATATAGGGTTAAATTTGGTTTTGCTTCACATTCGAAAGAAGTTTTGCGAGCGTTTTGATGCAGATGCGAAGGTCTTCGGCTGAGGTGTCTCGCACCAAATCTTGATAGGCATCGTTGACAGCCGGGGCGATTTTTTTCAGCGCTTTGGATCCGTCTGCCGTGAGTTTCGCAGTGCGAACGCGTTGATCTTTGGCGCTGATGCTGCGTTCGACCAACCCCGCAGCAACCAATTGTTCTACGGTTCTGCTGGTTGTTGATTGTTCGGTGACTGACAGAATGGACAGTTCGTTGATGGTCAATTCATCAAAAGAAGACAGGCAGGACAGGACCCGCATTTTTGCGCCTTGGAGGTCAAAATCAGCCAGTGCTTTGTTCTGTTCTGACGACCATCGATTGGCCAGCCGTGTGATCAAATACGGAATATAGGAATCCAGCTCTTCGGGTGAAGTAAATGGAAACACGATATCATCGGAGGTTTTATCAGTTGTCATGATCGGGCCCCTCGTTCAGCTTTACCGCCAGACCGCGGAGCAGGCTCGCTGTGTTTGATAGTTCGTCAGGTGAAAGCGTGCCAAGCAGGTCAGCCAAAACGTTCTGATGCACGTCTAAAGCCTCTTCAAACTTTGCGCGCCCCTTTTCAGTCAGCGTGGCGCGGAATGAACGACGATCTTCGCGTGACATTTCCTTGCATACATAGCCGTCTTTGATCAGACGATTGACCAAGCCCGACACATTGCCGTTTGAAACACGTAATGCGCTGGATAGGTCGCTCATGCTGATCCCGTCGGGAAAGCGGTAAAGCTGTGCCATAGTATCGAACTTGGCCAGGCTGATACTTGTCTCATTTGAAAGGCGTCGGTTCAGTTCCGAAAACACGGTGGTATGCAGGCTCATAATGCTTAGCCAGATCCGTGTTTGTTCCTTCTGAAGATCTTCTTGCGAGTACAGTTTACCACTCTCCTGACGTATTCTTTTTATTTTTACTCAATCTGTCGCATCTCGATAATTTTGCATGGCTGATCGAATATCCTGTGGAATTTCGATAGGCCGGTGGCTCTCGAGCGAAGTTGTTACAGTTGTAAAGTATCCGCGTAACGCTTCCTTGTCACCCTTCATTGCGTGTAGGGTGATTTCGTAGGATTTTCCGCCTAATTTGTGGACTCTGACGTAGATTTCTATTTCGTCTCCCATCATGCACGGGGCAAAGAAGGTCGCGGACGCGCTGACATATCCGAGCCCAACACGCCGAGGGCCTAACACATCATAATAATCGATATGCAGGTGATCGCAGAACCAGGCTTCGATCGCTTGATTGAAGATATCAAAGAATTTGGGGGTATAGACGATGCCCGCCGGGTCGCATTGGCCGTGACGGAACGTGTGTTTAAACGCCCACATATTTTTTGGCAGGCTATCCTGGCTCAAAGGAACTGGGCGTGCGGTCTGGGGGGGCGTATCGTGGTGATTCATGAAAAGGACTCTATTGTTTTGATTGTGCCGTCTAGTTCATCACCAGAGGCGTCTTTGATGGCTGAGGTCAGCAGACGTTGGGCCCAATCAGCCGCGTCCTTCCTTGCTGCGATGGATTTGGTTGTGGTCATGACCTTTGCAAATTTGGAATGGCCACGCACGTGGGTATCTGAGTAGCCTTTGATCAAACGTTGGAAGCTCAGAATTGCCACAGCAAGATCATAGTTGTGGGGCAGTGCATCGGTTGCGGCCGCTATCCATGCGGTGCGGTGCGCTGTTTCTGATTGATGCCGCAGAGAACGACGGCGCAGTCCCTTCATCGTGCCGACACTATACAGCGGGATGAACCAGCGTAGGCTATAGGTGCGCACGCGGCGGCCTTTGCTGATGCGTCGATCCAACCAATCGTAGAGCCCTTTGCGGCGCTTTAACCAATGGGCCAGCCCAACGGGTAGGGTCGAGGCAACCTCCTCCATACGTGGGTGCATGAATTCGGTTGTTTGCAGAATTTGATCTTCTTTCAGATTAACCTCATGGGCTACGCGATCACGACGTTGGCTAAGGGTCTTGAGCCGCGCAACGCGGATCACGTCGTCGTAGGCCATGGCATTGGCGAGGTATTTCGCTGCAGTCTGTGTAAAGGCAAAGCCATTGTCAGCGCCTTGTGCCGCAGTATCCAGCGCAGTTAGCGCGCGCAGTTGATCAAGGTATTCGTTGCCATAGGCGACATCCTGAAATGCGACAACTTTTTGAACACCCAAAAAAGCCAGCTGGTGGGCAGGATCCGGGAGTTCACTCCGGATGCGCTGCAAAAGCGCGTTGGCGCGATTGTCAGGCAGGGCGCTTGGTAAATCTGCGATGGCTGCAACCGGGGCAGGGGTGGCCGTGGGATCTTCGCCTGTTTCGGTACGTTTGAAGGCGGCGTCAAAGGTTCGGATGCTGGCTTCGACTCCTTTGCCGCTTTTTCGGATTACGTCGTAATAGACATCACGATCAAAGGGCAGGGTGCCCGAGGCCGCAAGGCTGCCGAACATGGCCGAAGAAATAACTGACCCGTTCTGTACGGCCATATCGTTCATATCAAAGACAATTTCTTGTTGCGCCACGACGCCGATGGCATCGTCTACGGCGGTGCTGTCTGCAATGCCTTCCCCCGGTGCCATTTTTTCGATGGTTGAGAGTGATCGGTGATTTGATGCAATCAACGTGGTGCGGTCTGGGGTTACGATCCCGCGTAGAATTGATCGACCTGCCTCCATGTATTCGGAGGCAATGACGACATCCACATCACCGGGAGTGGGCATCTGTGCCAGAATTGGTTTTTGGCCATCCGTGGCCGCACGCATCATTTCCACGTAGTAAATTGTAGCGCCCGTACGCTGTGCTACGCCCGGAACCGAAGTGGATTGTGCCACCCATCCTTGGCTTTCAGCCAGTTCAACAATCCAGCCGGTCAATACACCGCCGCCCTGGCCTCCCATCGCTACAATTGCGATTGAAATTGGGCGTTCGGTGGCTGGTCCAGCTGCCTTTAGGTCGAGTTTGACTGTATCGTCTTTTAGCATGGTTTACCCTTCGAAGCTGATCGCGCGCGCTTCGCGGCGGTTTTGTAGGAAACGGATGACGGGGGTTGATAGCCCCTGCTTGAGACGATCCCATCCGTTGGGGTTGTGGGTGACTTCTGCGCGAAAAAACGAGGGGCACAAAACGGCTGCATCGGCGACCTCGCCACAGTTTCCGCATGCCACACAAGTGCTGTCGATGGACGCTACGGGATCGTCGCGCAAAGGATCGTTCAGTTCTTTCACCGATAGGGAAGGGCATCCAGACAGGCGAATACATGCGTGATCGCCGGTACACACATCTTCGTCGACGCCAAATTTTTCTTTCACCAGACGCTTACCGCCTTTGATTGCTTTGGCCACTTGCGGTTTCACCCGGCGTTGTTTGTTCAGCATACATTCGGACGAAGCGATGATGATCTTTGGGCCTTCGTGGTCTGTCGTGAGTGCATCTTTCAGCACGTCGCGCATGCGGTTTACGTCATAGGTGTGGTCGATCTGTTTAACCCATTTGGCGCCAACGCCGCGCACGGCTTCGGTGATTGGATTGTTGGTTTGACGCCGCTTATTGAACGCACGAGACGACAAAATGTCCTGCCCGCCTGTGGCGGATGAATAGAAATTCTCAACAATCAGAAACACACCGTCATGTTTATTGAAAACCGCGTTGCCGATACCGCTGGTCAGGCCATTGTGCCAGAAACCACCGTCCCCCATGATCGAGATGGAGCGTTTGGCCCCGGGGATATTAAAGGCCGCTGCCGACGCCGGGCCAAGGCCGTAACCCATGGTGGTCGCGCCGATGTTGAACGGCGGCAAAATCGAAAACAGGTGACAACCGATGTCTGCAGAAACATGATGTTCGCCCATTTCTTCGAAAACCAGTTTCATGGCCGTGAAAATCGGGCGCTCTGGACAGCCTGTGCATAGTCCGGGCGGACGTGGGGGCACGACCTCTTTTAGTCTTTTGATTTTGGGATCGGTTAGGATCGGCACCGGATCTGGCACGGGTGCGCGATTGCCCAATTGTTTTGGATCATGATCTTCAAGGAAGCGGCCTATGCCGTCGGTCAACACGGCTGCTGTGTAATCGCCCCCCATGGGAAGGTAATCTTTGCCATGCACCTCGGTCGGGGCTTTTTTTCGGGCGAGAACGGTCGAAATGGATTGTTCGATATATTCTGGTTGCCCTTCTTCTACGATCAACACCGCATCCAGCCCTTCGCAGAATGTGTCTACTTCGGTTTGGATGGTTGGATAGGCTACGTTCATCACATAGATGGGCAGTTGAGAATTGCCATATGCGTCACATAGGCCCAGAAATTGGAGCGCGCGGATGGTGCTGTTATACATTCCGCCCACAACAATTAGGCCGGTTTTGCCCTGCTTTGCCTTGCCGGTTGGGCCGAAGAATTCGTTCAGCTTATGATCGCGGATGAAATCAATCGCGGCGGGCATCCGGGTTTTGATCTTTTCTTGTTCATGCTCGTAGGCGGCGGGTGGCAAAACAATTCTATCCAGATCGCGCTTGGGGGCATTTAGAGCATCGCGCAGGGTAAAATCTGGGCGTTTGTTGTCTTTGCACACAAACTCACCCGTCATATGACAAGATCGCACGCGCACTTGTAGCATGACCGGGGTGTTTGATGCCTCTGACAGTTCAAAACCACGTTCGATCAGATTGACCATGCAGGATTGGTCTGGCCGTGGATCAAGCAACCACATCTGCGATTTCATGGCGAATGCATGTGTGCGTTCCTGCATGATTGAGGAGCCTTCGCCGTAATCTTCGCCAACGATAACCATCGCTCCGCCGGTGACTCCGCCAGAGGAAAGGTTGGACAGAGCGTCAGAGGCAACATTGGTGCCGACGGTAGATTTCCATGCCACTGCGCCGCGCAGTGGATACATGACAGAGGCCGACAACATCGCGCCTGCCGTTGCTTCGCTGGCTGAGCTTTGGAAATTAACATCTAGTTCATCAAGGATATCATTCGCATCTGCGAGTACGTCCATTAGGTGCGAAATTGGTGAACCTTGATAGCCCCCGACATACGCCACGCCGGACTGCAATAAGGCCTTGGTAATTGCCAGAATTCCTTCGCCCCGAAACAGGTCGCCTTCCCCCAGCTTTAGATCTTCAACTTCTCTAGCGAAAGAACGTTCGGCCATGTGATCCTCCAAAAAAAATGTATGGTAATGAATAGATTTATATGTAAAATAAGTCAACAATCAGGATCGACACAGGCAGAACAATTTTTAAATTCAGCCTAAAAAGGGAGAAAAAACATGCAGATAGCAAGACCTGACACTGCGGTGGATGAAATCCATGCAGATGTGAGTAGCTTTCTTGATTCGCGGATTACTATGGTGATCGGTGATCAAAAAGTTGCGTCCGAAAGCGGGGCAACTTTGGATGTTTTTAACCCAGCAACCGGCAAAAAAATAACTGAAGTCCCAAAAGGGACGGCACAGGATGTGGATAAGGCCGTCACCGCTGCGCGTGCTGCATTAAACGGTGAGTGGTCGCAATTATTACCTGCAGATCGTCAACGTGTTATGTTGAAATTGGCTGATCTGATCGAAGCCAATGGCGAAGAATTGGCCCAGCTCGAAACGCTGAACAACGGCAAGTCGGTGATGATGTCGCGTCTGATCGAGGTCGGAGCCTCTGCTGATTATGTGCGTTACATGGCGGGTTGGGCAACCAAGATCGAAGGCTCCACTATTGATGTTTCGATTCCGGTGCCGCCGGGTGCGAAGTATCAAGCTTATACCCGTAAAGAACCTGTCGGGGTGGTGGGTGCGATCACACCTTGGAACTTTCCTCTGAATATGGCGATTTGGAAAATTGCGCCTGCGTTGGCGTGTGGTTGTACTGTCGTCATTAAGCCAGCTGAGGAAACCCCGCTAACCACTGTGCGACTCGTTGAGCTGTGTCTTGAGGCAGGTCTGCCAGCGGGTGTGGTCAATGTTATCACTGGTACGGGCGAAGAAGCCGGCGCCGCGCTGACCGCCCATCCGGGTGTGAATAAGCTGGCGTTCACCGGGTCCACAGAGGTCGGCAAGATCATTGGTGTTCAAGCTATGCGAGACATGAAACGCGTCACGCTTGAGTTGGGCGGTAAAGCTCCGATGGTTATGTTTGACGATATGGACATGGACCAGCTGGGCGTTGCGGCGGGCATTGGTGTGTTCTTTAACTCGGGTCAGACTTGTTGTGCGGGCACCCGAATTTATGCGCAAAAAGGTATCTATGACAAAGTCTGCGATTTTCTGGGGGGTATGGTTGGATCTTTGCCGCTGGGTTCGGGGCTCGATCCGGCCAACCAGATTAATCCGATGGTGTCTGCGAAACATCAGTCTCATGTGAACGCTTGTATCGCCCGCGGGGCGGAGCAGGGCGCTCAGCCGTTGCTGAAGTCAGGACCTTACGAAGGCGAAGGCTTTTTTGTGAAGCCTGAAATTTTCACCGATGTCGATCAAAACATGTCGATCATGCAGGACGAAGTGTTTGGCCCTGTGGTGACCATTACCCCGTTTGACGATCCCGATGATGCGATCCGCATGGCCAATGACACGCGCTTTGGGTTGGGGGCATCCATCTGGACCACCAATCTAAACACTATGCACAAATATGTGCCCAAGATCGAAGCCGGAACTGTCTGGGTGAATGCCCACAACCTGCCGGATCAGAACATGCCATTTGGGGGTTACAAGCAATCGGGTGTTGGGCGCGAACACGGTCGCGCGGCGCTCGATAATTACCTTGAAACGAAATCTGTCTGCATTGCTCTGGGTTGAGCGAGGAGTTTAGAATAATGGTCACGAAAGACGATAACTTTTTGCGCGAAAACAACGCGCGTCACCAGCTTCACCCAATGATCCACCCGTTGATCTCAGAAGAGCATCCGCCGCAGATCATCGTGAAAGGTGACGGATATTATGTCACCGACATTGACGGGAACACCTTTGTTGATGGGATCGGCGGGCTGTGGAACGTGAACGTCGGTCACAACCGCGCTGAAGTTAAGGCCGCAATCACCGCGCAGATGGATGAGATCAGCTATTACTCCAGCTTTGCGGGCACAACCACTGCGCCATCGATTGAACTGTCCGCCAAAGTGATCGAGATGTCCGCACAGGAAGATATGTCGAAAGTCTTGTTTTCGGCCAACGGATCAGATGCGGTAGAAACCGCGCTTAAGCTAAGCCGTCAGTACTGGAAGCTAGAAGGTCAGCCTGAGCGCACTGGGTTTATGTCCTTAAAACAGGGCTATCACGGGATTCAGTTTGGGGGGACCTCGGTCAACGGTTCTAGCTATTATCGCCACGCCTATGGTCCGTTGATGCCGGGGTGTTATCAGGTGGACAGCCCCTGGACTTATCGTAACCCGTATTCAGAAGATCCGTCGGAACTGTCAGCGGCGATCATCAATCAGATTGATCGGCTGATCCAACATAATGGCGCGCATACGATTGCTGCGTTTATTGCAGAACCAATTCAGGGTGCTGGTGGCGTGATCGTGCCGCCTTCCGAATTCTGGCCAGCCTTGCGGGCGTTGTTGGATAAATACGGTATCTTGTTGATTTCAGACGAGGTTGTGACCGGATTTGGCCGTTCTGGTTCTATGTTTGGTGCCCGTGGTTGGGGCGTGAAACCAGATATGATGTGCCTCGCGAAGGGGATTACCGCAGGATACATCCCGTTGGGTGCAACTGTGTTGAATGAACGTGTGATGAGCGCTTGGACCAAAGGCGTCGATCCGATGGGCTTTGTCATGCATGGTTATACCGCCACAGGCCATGCGCTGGGATGTGCGGCGGCCAATGCAACGCTGAAAATCGTCGAAGACGAAAACCTGCCTGCCAATGCGGCGGCTATGGGTGATCGTCTGATCAAGGGTTTGGAAGACCTTCCGAACTGGTCGTCCCTGGTGGGCGAAGTGCGCGGTAAGGGGTTGATGGTTGGCGTTGATATGGTCGCTGATAAGGCAACCCGCGAGCCAATTGATCCGGGTAAAGGGCAGGGCGAAATGGTTGCGGCCTTTGCGCGCGAAGAGGGTGTGATTGTGCGCCCGGCCGGATCCAACATCATCCTGTCGCCACCCCTGACTATGGACGCCGATGGCGTGGACAAGATCATTGACGGCCTGACCAAAGCCTTCCGCAAGTATGAAGAGGTGAAATGACCATGCTGCCCGGTAAGGAATTTCCCAAATTCACAGCGGCTGCAGTGCAGGCCAGCCCGGTTTTTCTGGATGCTGAAAAGACTGCTGATAAAGCCGTTAATCTGATCAGCGAAGCTGCTGGCAACGGCGCGCGTCTGGTGGTTTTCCCCGAGGTGTTCATCCCGGGTTACCCTTATTGGAGCTGGATCACTGACCCTGTCACCGGCAGCGCATGGTTTGAAAAACTGGTCCGGGCGTCGGTTTTCGCCGATGGTCCGGAGGTTGGAAAAGTCAGAGCCGCTGCCAAAGCGAATAACTGTTATGTGGTTATGGGGATAAACGAACGCAGCTCGGTATCGCTTGGCGCGCTTTACAACACGCTTTTGTTCATCGGTCCCAATGGGGAGATTGTGGGCAAGCACCGCAAATTGGTTCCGACCTGGGCTGAAAAACTAACATGGACCGGTGGGGATGGATCTAGCCTTAAGGTTTACGACACAGAAATTGGCCCTCTGGGTGGGTTAGCGTGCGGTGAAAACACCAACACATTGGCACGCTTTTCTTTACTGGCGCAGGGGGAGCTGGTGCATACGGCCAGCTATATTTCGTTGCCCGTTGCGCCCCCTGATTATGATATGGCCGAAGCGATTAAGCTGCGCGGTATGTCGCATAGTTTTGAAGGCAAAGTATTTACGGTTATCGCCACGTCCACTGTGTCAGACGAAATTATCACCGCGATGGAAGCTATTCGACCCGACGCCCGTGAGATGTTGGAACGTAAGTCTAGTGCTTACTCTGGCATCATTGGTCCGGATGGTCGTCCGGTTGGGGATGGGTTGGTCGATGATGAGGGTATTGTTTACGCCGAAATCGATCTGGCCCGCTGCATCCAACCCAAGCAAATGCACGACATCACCGGCCACTATAATCGATTTGACGTCTTTAACCTTCAGGTGAACCAGCAAGCGCAATCCCCGGTCAGTCTGACCGGTGCAGCGCCAGCGATATCCCTGCCCGAACGCGAACAGGTAGACGGCTCTCTCGAGTCGGAAACCAAATAATTCAAAGGAGTTTCCTTTATGGCACCATCAGATATCAAAGCCGAAGATGATATTCTTGGCCGCGCGCGGGTGCGCGATACGGCTGAACTTGAGGCATATTATAAGGATTTGGCTAAGTTCGAGACTGGCGCATTGTGGACCGTGGCCAACGACATCGAACCTTGGGAACCAACACCGAAATCGGCGCCAGTGTTGTGGAAATGGGATGATCTACGACCTGAAGTTTTGCGGGCCATTGATTTGGTGCGCCCAGAGGATGCAGGGCGCCGCGTCGTATATTTGCGAAACCCAAAACGTCGTGATGTAAGCGCCGCTTGCGGTTGGTTGTTTTCGGGTATTCAAACGATGAAGGCAGGCGAGCGGGCAGGGGCGCATCGTCATGCTGCGTCAGCGCTGCGTTTCATCATGGAAGGTTCTGGGGCTTATACAATTGTTGATGGCCATAAAATGAGCCTAGGCGCGCGCGACTTTGTTTTGACGCCCAACGGCACATGGCATGAGCATGGGATTGAAGAAACCGGTACGACATGCCTTTGGCAGGATGGTTTGGATATTCCGCTCACCAACGCGCTTGAGGCGAATTTTTACGAAGTACACCCTGATGACTATCAGGCGACGAATTTGCCTTTGGATGATAGCCCCGCGACCTATGGTGCACCGGCGTTAATTCCAGAACTGGATAAGTGGGATAAACCTTATTCTCCTCTTTTGAAGTTCCGATGGGACCAGACATATGAGGCGTTGCAGAACTACGCGAAGGTCACTGATGGATCGCCTTATGACGGGGTGATTATGCGCTACATCAGTCCTAAAACCGGCAATGATCCGATGTTGACGATGGGCGCGAACATGCAATTGCTGCGCGCGACTGAGCATACCAAGGCGCACCGCCACACAGGCAATATTATCTATCAGGTCGCCAAAGGTGAAGGGTATTCGGTGATCGGTGGTAAGCGGTTCGACTGGAAGGAAAAAGATATCTTCTGTGTTCCGCCTTGGACCTGGCATGAGCACTGCAACACGCAATCCAGCGACGACGCTTGTCTCTTCTCATTTCATGATCTGCCGACGATGAGAAAGCTGGGTTTTTATGCTGAGCAAGCGCTCGAAGACAATGACGGTCATCAGATCGTCGAAGATTAAACGCAAATAGGAAAGAAACAGATGAAACTTGTAACGTATCGCGATTCTGCGGCCGGTGAAGGCCGTCTTGGAGTTGTCAAAGACGGGCTTGTCATTGACGTTGAATATTTGGGTGATGCCGTGGGCGAGGTTCTGCCTTCGTCGATGCTAGAACTGATTGACCTTGGACCAGATGCGCAGGCGTCTATCACCCGTGCGTTGGCAGCCACTGACGGAGCCCGCCCGGCAGGCATTGCGGTTCCGCAAGAGAATGTGCGCCTGTTGGCCCCAATCCCGCGTCCTCGGAAAAACATATTCGGTATTGGTCTTAACTATACTGAACATGTTGCAGAAAGCGCGCGCGCTTTGGATACTTCGGTTGAGTTGCCGCAGGAACCTGTCGTGTTCTCAAAACCGCCAACGACGGTTATTGCCGATGGCGAACCCATTCAGCACAACGCAAATATGACCCAAATGCTAGACTGGGAAGTTGAGCTGGGTGTGATTATTGGTAAACGTGCCACCCGCATCAGCAAAGATGATGCTATGAGCCACGTGTTTGGCTACACTGTGATCAACGATATCTCAGCACGCGACAATCGTCGGGCGGGCCAGTGGATTTTCTCTAAAGGTCAAGACAGCTATGCCCCTATGGGTCCAGCTATTGTTACCGCAGATGATGTGGCTGATCCCCATGATCTGGAACTTTGGTTGAAAAAGAACGGTGAAGAAAAGCAGCGTTCAAATACCAAATTTATGCTGTTCAACATCCCTGAACTGATTGCAGATCTATCGTCCGGAATCACGCTTGAACCAGGCGATATCATTGCAACGGGTACGCCTGCTGGTGTTGGTGCTGGGCGTGTGCCTCAGGAATGGATGTGGCCGGGCGACGTGATTGAATGTGGCGTCGAAGGTATCGGTATTTTGCGCAACCCAGTCGTGAAAATTGGCGATTGAGGGACGCGTTATGGAGAACATGCATAAGACATTAAAAATAGGCCAGATCGTTCCATCCTCGAACTTGACGATGGAACGGGAAATCCCGGCCATGCTGCGCGCGCGCGAAGCGATTTTGCCGGAGCGGTTCTCGTTCCATTCGTCCCGTATGCGGATGAAGAAGGTAACCAAAGAAGAGCTGGCCGCAATGGATAAAGATAGCGACCGGTGTGCGCTGGAATTATCTGACGCAGATGTAGATGTGATGGGCTACGCCTGCTTGGTGGCGATTATGTCGATGGGCAAAGGATACCACCGTGAAAGTCAAAAGCGATTGCATCAGGTAACAGTCGACAATGGCCATCCTGCGCCGGTTGTTAGTTCTGCAGGTGCATTGGTGGATGGTCTTCATCTGATGGGGGCCAAACGTATTTCGATTGTGACGCCATATATGCGACCACTGACGAATATGGTGGCTGACTATATCGAGGCCGAAGGTGTCGAAGTTTCAGATAGCATTGCGTTGGAAATTCCGGACAATTTGCAGGTTGCAGCGCAGGATCCATTGAACCTGACTGAGATCTACAAACAGGTGAATCTAAAAAATATCGATGCGTTGGTGTTGTCAGCTTGTGTGCAGATGCCGTCATTGGCCGCAATCCAAAAAGTTGAAGATGAATGCGGCATACCGGTTCTATCTGCTGCTGTCGCGACCACACATCAGATGCTTAAAAACTTGAACCTCGAGGCCCGCGTGCCGGGGTGCGGGACACTCTTGTCGGGTGAATACGCCTGATTGGGAATGCTGTCGGCAACGTTGATTGTCGACAGCGCTACATTGAATGCAACGGGAGGTGCAAAGATGCTTTTTAACAAGACGAATTTGACAGGAATGGCAGCAGCTATGGCTATTGCCATTGCTGGGGGAACGGCACAGGCACAGGAAACGACTTTGACGATTTCCACATGGGCCCCGCCTACGCACGGCATTAATTCTGTGATGTTTCCAGAATTGATCCGGCTGATTGAAGAGGCCACCGAAGGGCGGGTCACTGCCGAGATGAAATATAATCTCGCCCCACCGCCCGCGCAGGCAGACATTGTGTCAGATGGCATTGCGGATATTACTTGGATCGCGCACGGCTACACTCCGGGGCGTTTTCCATCTGCCTCCATGGCGGAATTACCGGGTTTTGGCGGGAGCTCCGAAGCGCTGGCCGTTGCTTATTGGCGTACATTTGAGCAATTTTTTGCAGAGGCCAATGAACACCGTGATTTGAGGGTCTTGGCAGTCCATACGCATGGCGACGGAATGCTGCATTCATCAACCAGAATAGAAAACCTAGACCAAGTCGCCGGAATGAAATTCCGCGTTGGTGGCGGTGTTGCTGGTCATGTTGGTGAAGCTTTGGGTCTATCCGCAATTAACGTACCTGCGCCACGCGTTTATGAAACCTTGGCTTCAAATGCCGCCGACGGTGCGATGATGCCCATGGAGGCAAAGGTGGGCTTTCGCCTGACAGAGGTTGCCCCGCACAGCTATGATATGCCGTCTGGTTTTTATCGTACCTCAATGGCGACAGTGATGAACCAAGATGCCTTTGATGCATTGCGTCCCGAAGATCAGGCTGCGTTGAACGAATTGTTTGGTGAAGAATTATCGCGCATCACTGGTGCGATGTGGGATCAGTTTGATGAAGAGGGTCTCACTGCATCAGAAGCTGCTGGTACGAACACGATGACCATTGCTTCTGAAGCGGATCAACTTGCGTGGGCTGAAACGGCTAACAGCATCGTTGATGAGATCGTTGACGGTATTTCGGCGACCGGGATCGACGGTGATGCAGCCTATGCGTTTTTCCGTTCGGAGTTCGATCGTCTGAATACGGAGCAATAGGCGGTGTCTGGCCTGTTTTCCGAAACCAAATTGGCGCGCCTGTCTGACAGGCTCGCCCTCGGTCCCGCACGTATTGCTGGTCTGGCGCTGATGTTCTTGATGGTGTTGACTTTCTTAGACGTCATCATGCGCAGTGCTTTTTCGGCACCTCTAGGGTTCTCCGCGGAACTGACCGAGATTTCGATGGCGGTGATCGTCTTTGCGGCGCTTCCGATGGCAACGCTAAAGGACGGCCATATCGTGGTCGATCTTCTGGATGGTTTGTTTGGGCGCAAAGCTTCGTTTGTTCGGGATATGATCCTTGATGTGATTTGTCTTATTGCGTTGGCCTATCCGGCTCTGAGGGTCTGGACTCTAGGCACCCGCAGCAAAAGTTATAACGAGGTCACTGAGATCCTCGGCTGGCCACAATATTACCTGATCTATTTTGTTTCGATCGCGCTGTTCGTCTGCTGCATTTTCTACGCATTGCGTATTGCGATCAGGTTTCAAACTGGGTGGAACCCAGAGCAGGAGCATTCATGCTGATTTCGATCTTTGGTTTTTTTGCGGTTTTGGCTTTGGCTTTCGTCCGTATACCGATCGCCTTTGCCATGGGGCTAGTTGGTTTTGTCGGAACGGCGTGGCTAACCAGTACAAAGGCGTCGTTGTCCCTGACCGGACGATTGATCATCGACACATCGCAGGATTATGGACTGTCGGTTGTGCCATTGTTTATTTTAATGGGGCTGTTTGTGAACAAAGGTGGCCTTTCGCGGGAACTATATCGCGCAGCCTATGTTTTCCTAGGCCATATGCGTGGCGGATTAGCAATGACGACAATCACCGCATGCGCGGGGTTTTCAGCGATTTGTGGTTCCTCTTTGGCGACCGCTGCGACGATGTCCAAGGTTGCCATGCCCGAGATGCGGCGCATGGGGTATTCGGACTATTTGTCCACGGCGTCGATCGCGGCTGGTGGCACGTTGGGCATCTTGATCCCGCCTTCGGTTATTCTGGTGATATATGGCTTGATGACCGAAACCAGCATCGGGAAGCTGTTTATCGCAGGGATAATCCCAGGGCTTTTGGGTGTGCTGTTTTACCTTTTGGCGGTTCAATACACTGTCCGGCGCGACCCTAAGGCGGGCCCCGCTGGGGAACGTAGCACTTGGTCGGATCGATTTTCTGCCTTGCGTGGAATTTGGATGGTCTTGGCGTTGTTTTTCCTCGTTATCGGGGGGCTATATGGTGCATTTGATTTTTACCCATTTTACTTGACGTTCTCGCCAACGGAGGCGGCAGGAATGGGAGCCGCAGGCGCATTTTTAATTGCGCTTGCCCGAGGGCAGCTGTCTTTGCGGTCAATCAACGAGGCATTGACTGAGACGGCGGTGACTTCTGCCGGTTTGTTTTCAGTGTTGATCGGGGCTTGGATGTTTTCAAACTTCGTCAACCTCGCTGGGTTGCCCGAGGCGTTACGCGCTTTTGTTTTGGATGTCGGCGTCTCGCCTATGTCGGTCATGTTGGTGATCATATTGATCTACATCGTTTTGGGCTGCGTCTTCGAAAGCCTATCGATGTTGTTATTGACCGTTCCAATTTTCTTTCCGCTTGTGACATCGTTGGGATTTGACCCTGTTTGGTTTGGCATCATCGTGGTTGTTGTTACCGAGATTAGCCTGATCACTCCGCCGGTCGGGTTGAATGTGTTTGTCTTGAAAGGCGTGGTCAAGGATGTGTCTACCGCCACGATTTTCAGAGGTGTCACCCCATTCTGGGTCGCGGACATACTGCGGCTGATCCTTTTGCTCTGGTTCTCAGGGCTTGTTCTCTTCCTACCCAACTTGATGTGAGGTCATATGGAAAAGGTCATCGTGAGACTAAAAACCTTTCAAGAGCTGTTTAAACGCGACAGGCGGCCGGGGGATCTCGTGTTTGCTTGGATGTTCCTATTCTTCTGCGGCTTCTTGCTGATCAATTTAGGAGGGCAGGTGCAGTGGGGCATGCGCGGATCTCTTGTTGCGCAACCGGCGTTTTGGCCGACAATATCGGTGGTCGGAATGAGCTTTTTTGCTGTGATGCATTTGATCGGATCGCTGTCCTCGCCACGTATTCCAGGGCGAATGAAGGAGTTTAGATTCTGGCTGAGATCTCTTGAATATGTGGTGTATTTTCTTGCCTACGTGTCGATGGTGCCTATCATTGGCTATTTGCTAGGGACATTGATTTTTGCTTTGTTCCTGACCTTTAGATTGGGTTACCGCCGTCCAACGGCTTTTTGCGTGACAGCTGTATTTGCCGTTGCGGTGGTGCTCATTTTCCGGGCTGGTTTGCGTGTGAAAATTCCTGCGGGGCAGATTTATGAACATCTGCCAGATGCCATTCGTTCTTTTGCAATGATCAACCTGTGAGGCCCAGACCATGGACGCTGTTTTAGGTGGAATTCAAATCTTGATGAGTTGGCAAGTGCTTATGGCATTGCTGATAGGTTCAATAGGTGGCGTGATTATTGGGGCGATCCCTGGCGTAGGTGCTGCTGTCGCTATTGCAATATTGCTTCCTGCTACATTTTCATTTGAACCAATTGTTGGATTAACTATGCTGCTTGGGATCTATGGTAGCTCGATGTATGGCGGGTCGATTCCGGCGATCCTGTTGAATACCCCCGGCACGCCTGTGAACGCGTTAACGACGTATGATGGATTCCCGATGACACAGCGGGGACAGGCCCATCGCGCGTTATCTTTGGCATATTCCGCAAGTTTCTTTGGTGGCGTGTTTGCTATTGTTTGCCTGATTATTTTAGCCCCTGTTTTGGCGTTGGTGGCCCCACATTTTGGCAGTCGAGAGATTTTTCTGGCCGCATTTCTGGGGATTGTTCTGGTGATCTTGGCACACCGCGGGCAGATTATGGCAGCAGGTATGATGGCGTGTTTTGGGATTTTCCTAAACACAATCGGATTGGAGCCGGCGAATTATACGCACCGATATACGTTTGGTCAAAATTGGTTGACCGGTGGTGTTGATTTGATTGTTTTGGTTTTAGGATTGTTTGCCATTAGTCAGGCTCTTTTCCTGATGCTGGAAAACGATAGCACGCCGCAAGCCGAACGCGTGCAGGGTAATTTGCTTGGTGGTTTTGCGGAACTGTTGGGTTTGAAGCGCGTGGCGTCAGTCGCGGCGAGCTTTGGTGTGATGATGGGAACCATACCAGGAGTGGGCGAGTTCACAGCGCAATTTCTCTCCTACACTTACGCTCAAAAAACGTCAAAAACGCCTGAGGCTTTTGGTGACGGCTCGGCCGAAGGATTGGTGTCGTCCGAGGCTGCAAATAACGCGGTTCCGCCGGCGGCCATGATACCGCTTCTGGCGCTTGGCATACCGGGTGAGGCCCTAACCGCGATGATGTTGTCAGTTTTCTACGTGCATAACGTCATTCCGGGACCTCAGTTATTTCAAGGTAACCTTGATTTTGTCATGGCGCTTTACATTGCAATGCTGCTTTTGAACGTGATTGTAATTGTGTTCCTGCTGTTTTCCACAAATCTTTTGCTTCGGATCACGCAGATACCGACCCGCTATTTGGGTTTAATGATCCTGACTCTTAGCTTTGTTGGTGTCTACAGCTTGCGTAACTCTCCGGTTGATTGCGCCATAGCGGCTGGGTTTGGTGTATTTGGGTTGGTCTTAAAACGGCTCAACTTACCGATTGTTCCTATCATCCTCGGTGTGGTCTTGGGTGGTATTATGGAAGTGAAGTTACGCAGCGGTATGGCGCGTGTTGACAGTCCGATCGACTTTGTAAACCGCCCAATTTCGGCAATTTTAGTGCTGCTAATTCTTTTTGTTATCTTTCAGCATATCCGGGCTTTACGGTTCGAACATCAGCAAAGAAAACTAAAACGGGAACAAAGTTAAAGATTGGCTGAAGTCGACATGGAGCAGGTGAGCACGTTTAGAAGGCGCCTTTGATTTCATGCGCGCTCATTTCGCACGGCTTGCGTCGGAAATTTGCGTCACGTTTAAAGGGGGCTGTCGCGCATGCTTCCATTGGCTCGGTGAGACGCCGGTTTTTCGCAGGAACTCTCTGTTGAAATTTGATTTGGTGTTAAAGCCGCTGTCTTGCATGGCGACAGTGACGCTTGTGCCATCTTCGATTAATTTACACGCATGGCGGATACGCCAGCTATTTATGTACCGCGAGACATTGCCGCCCGTCGCACGATTGATAGCTGATGAAAGGCGTTTTTCCGGCTTGGAGGTGTGCGCTTTGCCGATCATCCCGGTTTCGAAAAGGATGCGCGTGATGTGCGCATCACTCAAGCGGTGATTGTTGATCCAGGCTGCGGTGATGCCGTTGACCCTGAGACATTGCCAAATGCCTTGCCAGAGATAACTTTAGTTAATCTTGGTGGCGTGGATCGCCTTCGGGCAGCTGATGTCGGTCCGAGCGGCAACGATTTGGCAAATCGTCTCCCCCAGTGTGGAGCGTATGGCTGATGGCGATTTGTCTATGTTGAACTCAGTGACTCAAGATCCGGCGCAACAACAGGCCATTGCTTACAAGGTCATGGAGTTGGAAGCGAAATATGATCATATCGGCACCGCCCAAGAGGTCCTTCAAAAAGGGCTGGAGCTGCACGACCCAGCCCCAGGACATGAGCAGATGACATTCTCTGTAATTTGTCAGGACGTGTATTTTTGTGAGAAGCTTCAATTCCGGCGTTTACGTAAATTGGGTTAGTATTACTTATATATTTGACATAATACAGATTACGACAGTTTTATCTATTGCCGGTACATTCTAAACTGGGAAGCGATTTTTCCTCTACGCGACCGCTACAATTTTACACTCTCGGGGACCGTAAAGCGTTCCGTTGTCTGCATGGGTTTACGTTAAGCCGTTTGTGAAGCGTCAAAAGAACGACGCAAATGACGCAGAAGCGATCGCGGAGGCCGGTTTGAATTTTGGCGATTGTTTCGCGTACGGCTGTGCAAGCGCCTATAATGTTCGATTGGTTTATTAGGGTGATGATTTTGTCAAAACGGATTTGGCGTAAAGGGTAGTTCTATGTTGGAAGTTTCGAAAACTGTTAACCGTGTTTGGAAGTCAGTGCTGCTTTATATTGGGTTCCATCGTGGTCAATAGGGCAATGCTCGATCGGAAGCGAAAGTCTGGTCTCCGAAGAATGGCAACGTCAGTATTCATGCACAACCTGATGTGCAGGAGGCATTTTGGGTTGTGAACGGTTGAGGTTGAAGAGACCATACGACTACGGGCATATTCAACCGCAACCTTGCGGTCTTCATCGCTTAATGTGCTTTCGTATTCATCAAGGATAATTCGTTTCCAGCGTCAAGGATTTCATTCGCTAAGCGTCTCAGCATCCGTTCATTGTCACTCCATGCGTTCAGTTTCCACAGCGGAGGCAGAGAACCCTTGATCTCCTTGCCACTCGGAATTGATCTAATAAACCGCAGAGAGTTGCCTTCAGGATGAAGGCTGCGCTGCCATGGGTCTCCCTACAGCTTCCGGTAGACCTCAAGGTAACCGGCTTGAGGCAAATCAGTTCCCTCCCCTCGAAAACGTGCAGGTCTCTCGACTACGAATTCCAAACGTATTGGGCATTTAGTTGGGAGGTGGTTTGTTTGCTTCCAGCCCGCGTAGATGAAATGCGGAAAACCCTCATGACTGCTATGCCAGCCAGGAACGCCATGAATTTCTCTCTGCTTAAGAATGGAGAGCGCTCGGTCAAAGCTAGTGTCATGCTGTATCGTATGGCGGGATTTCCGGTCAATTTCAGCAAACCAACGTGGTCCGTCCAGACTCATTCCGCCGCGTGAAGTGTAGGAATGTTAGAAACATCGACGTTACGGGTTGCATTCCAGGCGTCATATGCCCCTTGTAAACGCACCCAGAATAACGGGGCGTTATCAAACAGTTTTCCAAGTCGTACAGCGACTTCAGGGCTAACTGGCTTGCGCTCGGAAAGAATGTCGTAAAGGTGTTGGCGTGAAATGCCCAGCATCCGCGCAACTTCAGCCTTCGGCTTTGCTGTTGCCGGGATTACATCTTCGCGAAGAATTTCACCAGGATGCGTAGGGCAGCGATCTGTAAAGCGGGTCATCTGTCTCTCCTAATGGTATTGCTCGAAATCCAAGACATAGGCGTTGCCATCGCGGAATTCGAAAGTGATGCACCAAGGGCCATTTACATGAACCGTAAAGCGCGTTGGGGTGTGGCCTCGCAAAGGGTGGAAGTCGAAACCTGGAAGGTTCATGTCTTCTGGTTCGGTTGCCGCATCCAAAGCATCAAGCCTTCGGAAAACCCGATTGTGCATTCTGGCATCAATTCGCGACTTTCCAGTTTCCCAAAGCGATTTTAGCTGTTTGTGTGCGAAGCTTTCTATCATTTCCTATGTGTAAGCTATAAGCTTTCAGATGTCAATATGTAGCTTACACATTTATGCAAGTTAATCCGCTCCTTTCTTAGAAGTTCTATTACAGCAAGTCGTCGCAGAAAATGTAACCTGGCCCTAAGATCGAGACTTGTGCGATTGCTCGCAAGCCGGACGGTTCATTTGGGATATTAGGACGAGACTGCCCAATCATCCTTGATACTCTGACGTAGCCAAAACCTTCAGCTTCTTCGATCCCAGCAAGAAAATCGTAAGGGTCGAGATTTTTAGTGAAGTCGTGCTGGATCAAGGTTTCAAGATCTATTCCAAGCATCTGTTCTCCGACGACTTCTTGAATGGCCACACCTGCCCAATTGTAATGTGGTCCCGTACGCACCGAACCACCCTGCCCTGTTTGCTGCTCTGAAAAACTAACCTGACAATGCCACTAATTATGCTATGTCTTCTCGACACCAATTCCTGACCATGCGGTTTAGAGAATTGCAAAGTTTTGATGAAGCGAAGGTGAACGGGAATTGGGCAGTCTTGTAGAACAGAGTGCAATAATCAGATGTTCCGATGAGGCCCCTTGCGCAGTGGTTAGGGGTGTTTTTTTCCATTCAATACTGACGCAATTGAGGAGAGCAATTTCTGGCAAGCACGGCCAGTTTCCCCATCGGAATCTAAGTGGCCGTTCCAACCGCTGAGGGATATTGCACATATGGAATTTTGTGAGGCAAACGCTATGCAATTTTCAATAACGGCATTCAAGCTGGGGCCATTTGGTACCGGATAGTTGTTTGCCGGGACCTCCTCCGCGTCAATTATATCATTGTCGATATGAAGATAGACTGGCCGATCGAGCACCAACTCGCTCAGCGCTTCTATGGAAATGCGATTGATCTGAGACGAGCCTAAAGCAACCTCTTCCAGCGGATCTAGATCGCGAGCGTCAACCAACCATACGTCTTGCTCTGAGACTGGGGTTTGGCCGGAGGTCTGGGCAAGCGAAAGATCACCGCGCCCAACCATCATCGCTAAAGGCATACCACCTAGAAAACCGGAAGGGGACGTCTCTGGGGTGTTGAAATCACCATGGGCGTCAAGCCACACGAGGACAGGCCTTATTCCTGCGCTTTGTAGTCCGGCTACGACAGGCAGGCTAGCAGCGCAATCCCCGGCAATAGACATGGGTATTTCACCGCGTTTTACTGTTGCGCTAACAAAGTCTGCAATTGGGCCATGTGTTCTTGATAAGCATTCTGGCGTTCGATTTACAACGCTATTTGCCTCATTTGTCGCGTGAGATAAATGCGATGGAACTGCCTCTCTCAGTCGTGGATCGTGTTCATCAAAGAAAAATGGAGTGACTAAGCAGCATAGGTTCATACTGGTTCTCTAACATTCATGACCCCCCGTTTCAACGTTGGTATGATTGGTATCACCCTCACGGGGAAAATTAGTAAATCGAGATTTAGCCACTCAGTGTAGGGTGCTGTTGTGCAAAGGAATTATGCGATGCTGCATGTTTACGAATGGGAAAAAGTGCGGCTCTGAGAGCAAAACGGCAAGCTGTAGCGGAAATGATAATTGGCTTTGCAGTTCTTGCTATAGGCAATTGTAAGCACAGTCCAGATATTGGGGGTACCAGTGGCATCTGTCTCGAATACATAGATATTCTAAGCCCGGGTTTCACGGTTCAATATGTCTACACCGAGTTGGTTCCAAAAATGCAAAAGATCTATAAAAACCCAGTTTTCAGCGAGTTTGTCGCCTTCGCGCCGGTAGATGTCTATTACTCGAAATTCGCCTCTCTCCTGAGATGCGGGCATACCCATAAAACCGCCGGTATGAATAGCTGAGAAATTTGGCCAGCCAAAGAAACCACCATAATTCCCTTCAGCCATACGGCAAATATGACTGGTTTTGGAGCGTTCTGCGAATGCGGCACGGAATGGGCCGGAATGTTGTTTCGCATACCGTTCAATCGTGTAGGTTGCGCCTATACCTGCAGGCCCCCACCATACCATGTCGTCTTTCCATGTGAGTGCAAGTTCATCTTCCAATGACAGTTCGCTATCCCACTGCCCCAAATCTGTTATCATCGCGTTGATAGTATTAAGCGTCTTTTGGCCCGTTTCGGCACTTTGCTCTCCATAGAGCAAACCGTCATGTGTGAGCGGGCCAGGTTGCACCAGGTGGACGGCGGTTTGAGGAGGAAATGGATTTTGACCTGCCTGCATCATGAGGTGCGGTATGTCGAAATACATCGCCGTTTGCGTTATTTTATTGCCCTCGACACGGTGAAATGCGCAATAGCGCAAAAAGGCCATTTTCCCGGTTGGACAAATACCCAGCCAAGGTTTGTCAAATAGACCCATTAAATGCCCCATTGAGCAAACCCATACTCCGCCAGCTTCTAAGGTATTTTCGCCCGCCATGAAGATATCGAGCCGCCGTTGGATTCGCGTCAAGCTTCGGCGAAGTGGCTTCCAGAATTGCTCGGCTACTTGCTCAGGACCGCGAATCCCGTGGAACGGGTGAAAACCATGCCAATCGTAATCTGATGAGCAAAACCGCGCTATGACATCAGGGATTTCGTCAACTGACGATGCATCTAGGGCTCCATAGAATTCGCGGACAAGTGTTTTTTCTGACTGGAAGGGCACCGTTCTTTCCTTAGTTATTTTATATCTTTCAAAGGGGTATAATCCCCAATTTGCATTTCTTTCATCCATTTTTGCATACGTATGCAAAAATGTCTTGCTATTTTTGCGAGGCGCAGAATATATTTTTGAAATCGTATGCAATTTAACTCGCATATTCGAGGGAGAGAACATGGCTGAAATTCAACTGCGCAATGTGAGTAAGCGTTGGGGAGATTTTGTTGGCGTTGATCATTTTGACCTGACTATCGAGGATAAAGAGTTTCTAGTGCTGCTCGGTCCATCAGGTTGTGGAAAAACAACAACCATGCGAATGATTGCTGGCCTTGAGGATGTGTCCGGTGGCGAGGTTCTGATTGATGGCAAAGTTGTCAACGAATTGGAGCCTAAAGATCGCGATGTCGCGATGGTGTTCCAGAGCTATGCGCTTTACCCAAATATGAACGTGTATGAGAATATTCGGTTCCCCTTGAAGGTTCGCGGTATCGATCCGACAGAGCATCATGACCGAGTGATGAAGGCTGCAGAGCGAGTTGAGTTGCTTGAGTTTCTAGAGCGTAAACCCGCAGAGCTATCTGGTGGACAGCGGCAGCGTGTAGCATTGGCACGCGCCATTGTACGTAAGCCAAAAGTGTTTCTCATGGACGAACCTTTGTCCAACCTTGACGCTAAATTGCGTGTATCCACCCGAGCACAAATCAAAAACCTTAGTCACGATCTAGCTGCGACGACCATCTATGTAACTCATGATCAGATCGAAGCAATGACATTGGCCGATCGTGTTGTTGTGATGAAAAGAGGTATTGTTCAGCAAGTTGGTAGTCCGACAGAAATCTACGATCGGCCAGCAAATACCTTTGTGGCGAGTTTCATTGGCAGCCCTGCAATGAACCTAATAGATGGTGTCGTTGACGATGGCCATTTCCGTACTGAACATGTTGATATCCCCAGTCTGACACAAACTGATGGATCCGTGACCGTAGGGTTTCGCGCTGAGGACGCAAGCCTTGCGACTGACGGTGAGGGGCAGATCAATGCGCCAATCTACACGCTGGAACTTCTGGGAGATGCGACCATGGTTTCGGTTCGAATTGGTGGCGCGCTGGTGTCTGTGAAGGCTGACAAAACCTTCCGGGCTAAGATCGGGGCTATGGTGTCAATTAATGTACCGCATGAAATTTGTCACATTTTCAACGGTGAAAATGGTGAACGTATCGGGGAATAACCCGGTTCTATCTTCTCCGCTATCTGGGGAAACTTAGGCCCGACCCTAAAGGTTTGGCCTTTCAATGGGAGGAAAAAATGAAATTTAGATCACTTCTTCTTGCGGGCGCTGTTGCCATGTCCGCGGGCGCTGCCTTTGCTGATTGCGCCTATGAGAACACAACACCGCTGACGTCACTGTCTGCTGGTTTCGAGGCTTGGAAAGCCGTAACTGACGCGATGGCTGAATGTGGTAACTTTACTGCGTCTCTTGATCAGGAATTCCGCGAAAAACAACCCGAAGCTTTTGCGGCTAATCCATCGCTATATCAGATTGGTGGAGTTGCGAATGCAACATTGATCCCGTTGCTAAATGCAGGATCTATTCGACCGCTTGACGATCTTATCGCTACCTACGGTCAGAATTTGACCCCCAATCAGATGATTCAAATTGATGGCACGACTTATGCGATCGCTATGGCCGTCAATGCGCAACACTTGATGTACCGCACAGACATTTTAGCGGACCTCAATTTGGAGGTGCCAACAACCTATGCTGAAGTGCTTGCGGCTGCGCAGGTTATTCGGGATGCTGGTGTTGTTGAATACCCACTCGGAGGCACATTTAAAACTGGCTGGAATCTGGGTGAAGAATTCGTCAATATGTATCTTGGCGAAGGCGGAGAGTTCTTTGCAGACGGCAACATGCCTGCCATCAATAATCCTCAAGGTATCGCCGCTCTAGAAACGCTTTTGGCGATGACTGAATTCATGGATCCAGAATATCTGGTGTCCGATAGTACGTATGTTCAGCAGCAATTTCAGCAGGGCAAAATTGCAATGGCTAATCTGTGGGCAACCCGCGCGGCTGCCATGAACGACGAAGCTGAAAGTGAAGTGGTTGGATTAGTGGGCATGGCTTCTGCGCCTATGGGGTCTGCAGCTCCTGCGTCATCTCTATGGTGGGATGGTATTGTTCTAGCGGCGAATATGACTGACGAAGAAGCCGAAGCGGCTTTCCAAGTCGCGCTCGAGGGCATCGATAACGAAATGGTTGCAGCGAACAATGATACAGCTGTTTGGCTCGTGTCAGGGTATCAGCCCGGAGAATTGGCCGCAGGCGCCGCAGGTACAGCCCAAAACGGTGCCGTACCATATCCGGCGTCTGGCCCCATGGGGATCATGCACACCGAATTAGGGAATGGTCTAGCTGACTATCTGAACGGTAACAAAGACGCTGCAACTGCTTTGGCGGATATCGAAGCAGCCTACATCACAGCAGCACAAGAAGCTGGATTAATCCAGTAACCTTTGCACCCCTTTATGTGCCGGGCGACCGCTTGTTTGCCCGGCAATTTTCCAACAGCTGAAGAGTTACGCTCATGAACTTCAGAACATTTGCCGCTTTCGTGGGGCCGTCCATCGTTATGATGCTGCTGTTCATCGCGTTTCCGTTGATTAGCGTCTTTACGCAAAGCTTTTACATTACACAGCCTATTTATGAGGTCGTAGAAGTTGAAACGTGCACCCCAGGGTTCCTTACGCAGACATGTGTGACCGAGGAAAATTCGGTGCCTATTTTAGATGAGCACGGGGAAATCGTTACGAAGACGGAGTTTGTTGGCTTACAAAGTTATAGAAACGTTCTCGAATTGGATCGGGTTTGGACCGCATTTAGAGAGGGTAGCTGGACAGCATTTCAGACAATTGATTTCTGGAAAGCGCTGCGTTTCACACTCACGTTTACTCTGATTACATTACCCTTAAACTTGGGTGTCGGTCTTGGCATTGCATTGATGATAAATAACGCGGCGAAATCCATCCGTGGTCCTGTAATTTTTATCTCATTACTACCGTTTATCATTACGCCGGTAATTGGGGCTCTTTCAATTAACTGGCTATTTCGCGGCGATGGTATTTTGACCGCAATAATGGAGTGGTACTCTGGCCGTGACATCGCATTATTTGCTCAGGCGTGGACAATCGAAATATTGATGATGCTCTACCGGGTTTGGCATGTCGCACCTTTTGCTGGAATCGTACTTTATGCCGGGCTGCAGACTGTCAATCAGGACAGCTTGGAAAGCGCTTTAATTGATGGTGCTTCGCGTTGGCAGCGGATGCGTTACGTCATAATCCCACATTTGATGCCGCTCATTACTTTTATTTCCATGATCCATCTTATGGATAGCTATCGCGTATTCGAAGAAATTGTTGGTTTTTCAAGCCAAGGTCACGTGATTTCCCTACAATGGTTGACTTACGATTTCCTTGTTCCGGATCAGGCAGGCAACCGTTCAATCAGCCGAGCCTCAGCAAGCGCAATGCTCACCATGGTTGGAATTGTAATTCTATTGATCGCACCATTGCGCCGTACGTGGCGCGACCACAAAGGAAGCAACTGATGTCATCTCGCGCCCTTTCCCAACCTCGCAGCCTGAAACTGACTTCAGCTGGCTTCCTGCTTTTGTGGTGTATTGCCGCCGCTTTTCCGATCCTATGGATCACAGTGATGAGCGTAAAATCCCCTGTGGATGCTTTCGATGGAAACGCCCTAAATGTAATATTCGGGCCAGCAACACTCGCAGCTGGACAGGGCATTTCAGTTTTAGATATAATTCTTTGGATGTTTAGTCTTTGGGGCGCATTTATTTTAACCGCCCGTGTGGCGCCACGCATGGTCACAAGTTACGCGCCGCCCAAGGCTCTTTGGCTAGGTTGGATGATTGCAATTGCGGTACTATTTATTGGCGCAATTGTGTGGTTTTTTTCGATCTTCCCCGGACTCTCAGACAATTTGTCTCCGTGGCTTGGCCCGCTTGGGCGCGATGGGATTGGCTTTACAACCGAACATTACAAAACGGTCTGGGTGGAACGCGGTTTTTTTAACAATTTCCAGAACTCCTTGATCGTGACTGTTGGGGTTGTGACCATTTCGCTGTCCGTTGGCACGCTCGCTGGTTATGGTCTCGCGCGCTCAGGATCGACATTGGCTTTCTGGATTCTCATTATTGCGCTGATTTTTCGCGCGCTGCCCCATTCGGTCCTGGTTGCAGGTTACCTGCCTGTATTTATCTCTTCCGCAGAATGGCTCGCTCCTATTTTGGGCGAGAATGCCCCGACGTTGTACGGTAAACCTTGGGCGGTAATTGCGGTTCTTGTGGCCATCAACCAACCCTTTACAATTTGGATGCTGCGCTCATTCTTTCAAAACATCCCGGCGGACCTCGACGAGGCTGCGCGCGTAGATGGATGCAGCCACTTTCAAGCATTTCGTAGGGTGATTATGCCGGTTATGTGGCCTGGGGTGATAACAACAGGGCTGTTTAGTTTTCTTCTGGGATATAATGATTTTCTCGTGACTTCGCTGCTGCTGGATGCACAAAACCAGACCATGGTTCCGGCTATTGCAGGTATGTTTAACCGAGAAACCACAACCACAGATCAGGTGGTTGCCGTTGCGGCCGCCGTATCCATCACAGCCCCTTTGTTCATTTTGGTCATGGTGTTTCAGCGCCAGATCGTCAGCGGCCTAACCGCAGGCGCGGTGAAAGGCTGATGAGCTGTAACGCACGTCATAACGCCCTTGGTCGGCATCCTGCATTGAACCGGATGCCACGGGATTTTCTGAGCCGCTTTTAAGTTTTGAGCCCCAGAAACCAACGGTAATTAGGAGAGTAAGATGAAAGGTTCACGTCCAGAGCAGGCGGTTCTAACCCGCGATACGGATATGTCCAAAACCGAAGACACCCGCCGGGTGATCGAGACCATGGTAGATGGCTTAAATGACCATCGGATCGATGACATTGGCGATTTCTTCACCCAGGGGTTTCGCTGGATGGGCAATCAAGGCTGCGGTACAAAAAACGGTCTGGAGGAATTTCAAAACAACTGGCAACGCCCTTTTCAGGCGGCTTTCTCAGACAAGGTCTGCATCGATGAGGCGCGTCTTTACATGGGGGAATGGGCTGCTGCCTTTGGCCGTCAAGAGGCCACTCATAGTGGAGAGTTTCTAGGTATTGCTGCCACCGGAAAGCGGGTCGAAATTCGCTATATGGATTTTTGGAAAGTTATCGATGGTAAGATTGTAGACAACTGGGTGAACGTGGATTTTCCCCATGTTGCCGCCCAACTTGGGGTTGATCTGTTTAACGGTGAAGGCTGGGAAACCTATGATCGCAGTGAAAAAACACCTTCTTCCCCTGAAACCACATCTGCTTAAGACGTAAGGAAAACGTTATGACTATCGAGTATCTCAAACGCGGCAAACCTGACGCAGATCGTGCTGAGGATGACGCGAAAACCCGCGCCGTGGTTGAAGCGACGCTGCTAAACATCGAAACCCGCGGCGATATCGCAGTGCGTGAGCTTAGCAATAAGTTTGACAACTACTCGCCTGCGTCCTTCCGCCTCAGCCAAGATGAAATTGACACGTTGATCGCACAGCTTTCTGTACGAGAACTGGAAGACATTAAATTTGCACAAGAGCAGGTGGTTAAATTTGCTCAAGCGCAACGAGATTCTATGCTAGACATCGAAGTTGAGACCATGCCCGGCGTTATCCTTGGCCACAAGAATATTCCCGTGCAATCTGTGGGCTGTTATGTGCCCGGTGGAAAATTTCCGATGGTGGCATCTGCCCATATGTCGGTCGCCACGGCCAAGGTCGCGGGTGTCCCGCGTATCATCGCCTGCACCCCGCCATTCAACGGGAAGCCTAACCCTGCAGTGATCGCCGCGATGTATCTTGGCGGGGCGCATGAAATCTATGTCATGGGTGGCATTCAGGCGATTGGCGCAATGGCTTTGGGTACGGAAACCATTGATCCAGTGCATATGCTCGTCGGTCCAGGTAATGCTTTTGTAGCAGAGGCCAAGCGCCAGTTGTTTGGTCGAGTGGGCATCGACCTGTTTGCAGGCCCTACCGAGACCATGGTGATCGCTGATGAAATGACTGCAGACGGTGAACTTTGCGCGACCGATCTGCTTGGGCAGGCCGAACACGGCTATAATAGCCCAGCAGTTTTACTGACAAATTCACGCAAGCTAGCTGATGATACGCTTGCAGAAATTGATCGATTATTGGAAATTTTACCTACTGCCGATACCGCCCGTGTCAGTTGGCAAGAATACGGCGAAATTATCGTCTGTGACACCTACGATGAAATGCTGACAGTGGCTGATGAGATTGCATCAGAACATGTTCAGGTGATGACAGATCGCGATGATTGGTTCCTTGAGAACATGACCTGCTATGGTGCATTGTTCCTTGGTTCACGCACAAATGTTTCTAACGGCGACAAAGTCATCGGTACGAACCATACTCTGCCGACTAAAAAGGCGGGGCGCTATACAGGTGGTTTGTGGGTTGGAAAATACCTGAAGACACACAGCTATCAACGGGTCACAACCGACGAAGCCGCAACTTTGATCGGGGAATATGGCTCGCGGCTATGCATGCTCGAAGGCTTTGTCGGTCATGCAGAACAATGCAATGTGCGTGTGCGCCGCTATGGCGGTATCAACGTACCTTATGGCAAAGCCGCCCCCTATCGCGAGGCTGCTGAATGAGTAACCGCCATTCGGAACACAAAGCATTGGTCGCGCCTTTGCGCGCGGCCATGTATGACTTTAACGCAGACCGGGTACGGGCTGCGTTAGATGAACTGGCTGTGCCAGAAGCAGTGTTTCGCATGTGTCATCCGATTGGCACTATTCTAGGCGCGCAGGCGTTTTATGCAGAAGCCTACGCGCCTCTTTTTATTGCGATTCCTGATTTGGAGCGACGCGATACGATTGTCATCGCAGGGGCTGATGATCACGATCAAGATTGGGTCGGCTGTGCGGGATATTACACAGGCACATTTGCGGCTCCTTGGTTAGACATTCCGCCAACTGGTCATCAAATTGGGATGCGATTTCACGAGTTTTACCGATTTTGCGACGGCAAGCTGGTCGAATTACATGCAATCTGGGACATCCCTGAAGTCATGATGCAAGCCAGTGCTTGGCCAATGGCGCCGAGTTTGGGGCGTGAATGGCAGGTGCCGGGGCCGGCAACTCAGGATGGGGTCGTATCAAATCATGACCCAGATATGGGTCAGGACACCTGCCGGTTGGTTCTCGATATGCTGGATTATTTGCAACGCCACCCTGCACAAGGTGGTCCGGAGACCATGGAGATGGATCGGTTTTGGCACCCTCGTATGAACTGGTATGGACCAGCAGGGATCGGAACCTGTCGCGGTATTTCGGGGTTTCGCAACTGGCACCAAATCCCGTTTTTGGCAGCGATGCCTGACCGGGGCCAATTCCCGAATGAAGCCACGCATCACTTCTTTGGCGACGCAAATTACGCTGCCGTCACAGGCTGGCCAAACATGACGCAAACCCTATCCTACGGTGGTTGGCTCGGTATAGCTCCCACAGAGAAGAAAATATCACTACGCTCACTGGATTTCTGGCGGGTCGAGGGGGGCTTGATCCGCGAAAATTGGGTGCTTCTGGACTTTTTGGATATCTATAGGCAGCTTGGGGTGGATGTTCTGGCCCGCCTGCGCGAATTTAATAAAGCTCGCAACTTGGGCGCGATCGACATTCACACAGGACAAATTGAATGACCCACCTTCCCCGTACACCTTCAATCTCGCTGGCTGGTAAAGTTGCTTTGGTCACTGGCGCATCTTCGGGCATTGGGCAAGGTTGCGCAGTGGCGCTGGCTGAGGCGGGGGCACATGTGATCTGCGCTGCGCGCGGAATGGATCGGTTGCAAGACACTGTAAAGGCTATACAAGCGGAAGGATATTCAGCCGAGGCATTGGCTTTGGATCAGAGCGATCTATCTGCGCTAGAACCTGCAATGTCACGGAGTTTTGACGTTGTAGTCAACTCGGCTGGCCTGGCACGTCATGGCCCGGCCGTGGATACAACACCTAAAGATTTCGACGCAGTTATCGGGGTCAATTTGCGGTCGGCGTATTTCTTGTCAGCCTATGCAGCCCGTGCAATGCAAGCAGCAGGAAAGCCTGGAACGATCATTCATATTTCTAGTCAGATGGGACATGTGGGTGGCGTTGATCGCGCACTCTACTGCGCTACGAAACACGGGCTTGAGGGTATGGTGAAAGCTATGGCCATCGAATGGGGAAAATCTGCGGTTCGGATCAATACGATCTGTCCGACCTTTATTCGTACGCCACTGACACAGTCGACTTTTGACAATCTGGAACGTGCGGCATGGATTATGGACAAAATTAAACTGCCTCGGGTGGGCGAAGTTGAGGATATCATGGGTGCGGTACTTTATCTAGCATCAGATCTGTCAAACATGGTCACGGGAACGGCAATGATGATCGACGGAGGTTGGACTGCAGGCTGATGGTAGACAAGGTCACATCACTTCAAGTCGCCGAGCGCGCAGGCGTCAGCCAGTCGGCAGTTAGCCGGGTGTTTACGCCAGGCGCATCTGTTAGTAAAAAGACGGCAGAAAAGGTACGTAAGGCAGCCCAGGATTTAGGCTACCGTCCAAATGTGCTGGCGCGTGCAATGGTCTCCGGTAAAAGCCGCATCATCGGGCTGGTTGTAGCTTATCTGGACAACTATTTTTATCCGACAGCGTTGGAAAAACTATCCAATGAACTGCAAGAACAAGGCTACCATGTCCTGATTTTCATGGCTTCGAAAACTGCCGGGAATGTAGATGATGTAATCGAAGAAATTCTCGATTATCAAGTAGATGGAATTGTTGTTGCTTCGGTCGCAATGTCATCGGAAATCACCACACGCTGCCAACAAGCAGGAGTTCCGGTGGTATTGTTCAACCGCTCGCAGGACATTGATGGAATTAGCACAGTAACATCAGATAACTATGCAGGCGGGCGCAAAGTGGCTGAGTTTCTGATCGCCGGTGGCCATCGGCAGATTGGATATATTGCCGGCTGGGAAGGGGCATCTACCCAGCGTGATCGAGAAGCCGGGTTTGCTGAGGCCCTAACGCAAGCCGGTCAGAATATCTATGCACGCGAGGTTGGTGATTTTCGGACCGAGGCTGCACAAAACGCAGCGCGCCGAATGTTTGCAACTGATAATTATCCCGATGCGGTTTTTGTCGCCAATGATCATATGGCTATTGCTGTGCTGGACGTGATCCGAGGAGAGTTGAGCCTGTCTGTACCCGACGATGTTTCGGTTATTGGTTATGATGATGTGCCCCCGGCAAGCTGGGCCGCTTATAACCTTACGACGGTTCGCCAGCGCGCCAATCTGATGGTACGCGATACAGTGGCAGCTTTAATCGATCAGATTACATCGCCCGAAACAGCCCAAACCGTGCAAACAAAAATTGATGGTCCTTTGATCATTCGCGGGTCTGCTCGCGTGCCCAAAAACTGGAAGGAAGAAAAGTAGATGCAGGGTTTTGACAAAAAGTTCAAAGACTTCCCCGATTACATCATCGGCATCACAAAAGAAATCTGGGAAGGTCGCAACATCGCGACCCTGCACGACTATTACGCCAAAAATATTGTTGTGCGGATGCCTGGCTCTGTGTCTACCGGAAATCAGGGCGTGATTGGCGCGACCATGGCTACATTGGCTGAGTTTCCCGACCGCACACTTCTGGGCGAAGATGTGATCTGGTCAGGTACACCCGACGTTGGAATGCTTAGCTCGCATCGCATTATGTCGACAGCGACCCACCTTGGGGACGGAGTTTATGGTAAGGCAACGGGCAAAAAATTACGCTATCGGATTATTGCTGACTGTCACGCTAAGAACAACGCGATCGATGATGAGTGGCTGATCCGCGATCAAGGTGCAATTGTACGTCAGATGGGCTGGGAACCCAAAGAATATGCTGCGGATTTGATCCGGCGTGAAGGTGGGCTTACGGCTTGCACCCATCCCTTGACTCCAAACAATGACATCGATGGTCCCTATAAGGGTCACGGAAATGACAATGAATGGGGACAGAAATACGCTGATGTTCTGACACGGATCATGAATGCTGATATGGGGGTGATCCAATCTGATTACGATCGCGCGGTCTTGACCGAATACGCGGGTGGACTGACAGGATCGAGCTGGAGTCCGGTCGAACGGTTTTGGATGGGGTTACGCGCCTCATTTCCTAACGCTGAATTTCACATTCACCACCAGATTGGCCGTGAAGATCCACTGATGCCGCCCCGCGCGGCTCTACGCTGGAGTCTTTGGGGCAAACACGACGGGTGGGGCACCTTTGGGGAGCCAACTGGTGCTGAGATCTATGTGCTTGGCGCAAGCCATGCCGAGTTTGGCCCATGGGGCTTGAGGCGAGAATTTTCACTCTTTGATGAAACCACGGTTTGGAAGCAGATCTTGATGCATACAGGCGAGGTCTGAGTGATCTGCCATTTCTCATATCGGTTAAACGCCACTCAGGCTGCACAGCGGTTTCATGCCCATCGCGCCAGCCTACGTGCGCGCCGCTTGAATAATCGGCCACCGGGACAAGGGGAGACCGCCCTCCCCTTAATTCTCTCGTGATAGGACTAAAAATGAGCACAGTTCAAAACCGCATCGTTCGCTACGGCGACCTGAAACCCTGTAAAACCGCCTTTATTGACGCTCACACACCCGGGTCAGACCAAAAAGAAAACTTTACCATTATCGGCGGGGGGGTTTCGGAAAGCCCTGATCAACATGTACACATCGCCGACAAAATCGGTTTTAATATAGGAGCCGCTGGTCAGCCTCCAAAATGTCGGAACTCTTTACACAGTCATACTACAGCTGAAGTATTCTTTGTTGCAAAGGGACGCTGGCGTTTCTTCTGGGGGCTGCACGGCACGGCGGGTGAATTTACTGCCGAGGAAGGTGATATTTTTAACATTCCCACGGGGATTTTTCGCGGATTTGAAAACATCGGAACGGACTATGGGATGATCATGGCTGTGCTAGGTGGAGACGATGCTGGAGGCGGTGTTACCTGGGCTCCACACGTTATCGAAGAGGCGCAAGCACATGGGCTAATGCTCGGCGACAACGGCGTTTTATATGACAGTAAAAAGGGTCAAAATTTGCCCCATAATGTGCGTCCAATGCCGGTGCTCAGTGAAGAAGAGCTGAAGCTTTTTCCGGAGGTGCCTGTAGATGCTGTTGTTGGCAAATACGTTGCCCGCTATTGGGATCTGATGGCGCTTGGAGCTAAAGAACCAGCCCGTGTGATCGGTGAAAATGGTATTATTCAGGATAAGCCGGGATTCGAGGTTGATTTCTTGACTCGTGGGTCAGCTGAGACATTGCCTGTAAAGGTCGACAAGCCTGTGGTTTTGATGCCAATGCGCGGCCATTGGAGGATCAATGTGGATGGCTATGAAGTGTCGTTATCCAACGGAGATACAGCTCTTGTTATGCCCGGTGAGACGTATGTTGCAGAGCCTTCAATGACTGGTGAGGCGAGCCTCTATCGTATTACCGCGACCGGAGATACAGCCGGAACGACTTGGGTGGGCGCATAGCTTTTTGCCGGACGTATGATGCGTCCGGCATTGGAACAGGGTCTTCAGATGACATATAAAACCCCTCTTTTATTAATCCCAGGTATGATGTGCG
Source organism: Cochlodiniinecator piscidefendens (assembly GCF_011326755.1). Taxonomy (GTDB): domain Bacteria; phylum Pseudomonadota; class Alphaproteobacteria; order Rhodobacterales; family Rhodobacteraceae; genus Cochlodiniinecator; species Cochlodiniinecator piscidefendens. Next base: position 48,835 of record NZ_JAAOIE010000010.1, read on the forward strand.
ATGCCCGGTTATTTAGCCCGCAAATTGCTCAGTTTTCAGGTACACGAGCCATACAAATCGCTCCAATTTCCGAATTTGACAACGTCGAAGCACTGGCCGCTGGCATATTGTCAAGTGCTCCAGATCGCTTTGCTTTAGCTGGGTTATCTATGGGTGGGATTGTTGCGATGGAGGTTCTACGTCAAGCCTCCAATCGTGTTGAACGGATCGCACTCCTAGACACCAATCCTCGCGCTGAGCTAGATCTGATCAAGGAAAGACGCGGGCCTCAAATGGATGCGGTGCGCGCAGGGAAGCTCGAACAAATAATGTGCGAACAGATGATTCCCAACTATACTCATGATGGGGTCGATACGCCTGAAATTGACGCCTTATGCTTACGCATGGCATTGGATTTGGGGCCAAAGGTGTTTTTACGCCAGTCGTTAGCATTAATGAAACGTCCGGCACAAATGGACACGCTCGCCACGTATCAAGGGCCCGCGTCGGTTCTTGTCGGTGAAAGTGACAAGCTTTGTCCTCTCGACCGACATACGCAAATGGCAGGTCTGCTGCCCAATGCGCAACTCAACATAATTCCCGGTGCAGGCCATTTGACCACGCTGGAACAGCCTGACTTAACAAACGCAGTACTTACTCGCTGGCTGGAGGCCACATGACCCCCCCGATTACCAACGACCTTCTTAAAATACTACGCATAGTCGATACCCCCACAGTCTGTAACGCAATTGAGGTAGCCCAGGGGCAGCGAGGGTTTAATCACTTCACTCGTGGCACAATGCTATGTTCAGATCCAGAAGGTGCTGCTGTTGTGGGCCGTGCCCGCACTGCAAAAATCGCTGCTGTAAATCCGCCGACGGAAGACCCAGACGTGATTAGAACTCGGCGAATGGCGTACTATCGATACATGGCCGAAGGTAATCAGCCCTCGGTAGCAGTGGTCGAGGACATAGATTACCCCCATTGCATCGGTGCCTATTGGGGCGAGATTAACACAACCGTTCACAAAGGTTTTGGTATGTCTGGTGCGCTGACCAATGGTGTGATGCGGGACCTAGGCGATCTACCCCAAGGTTTCCCGGTTGTAGCCGGATCAATCGGCCCTAGCCATGGATTTGTTCATGTTCGTGAGTTGAACACCCCCGTTGAGGTTTTTGGCCTGAAAATTCGTCCCGGCGAACTTATCCACGCTGACCGCCATGGCGCGCTCGTAGTGCCCGAGGATATTATCCCTCAGCTACCGGACGCGATTGAAAAGCTATTGAAAACTGAACGGGTGATCTTGGACGCCGCCAGGGAAAAGGGCTTCGATTTCGATGCCTTTGAAGTGGCTTGGCAAAGATTTGAAGCATCCCGCACCTGATTTGGCAAATATCTTAGCCCCCTAGAAACGGCTTGGGTATTCTCAATCAGATTCTTCACATACGATCTGATAAGGAGTATATGTGGGTCTCTCGGAAGATGACTTAAATTCGCCCGGATCATTGCCACACTTGGATTTGGGGCTAAACTTCAGCAGTTAACCCCTGCTGCCAAGGCACAAGCCCGCTTTTGATTGCATCGTTTCTCTTTCATGGCCCAGCTTGCAGCCTTGCGTCGCGCACTAAGCCTAATTTTTTTTCTAGCGTTTTCTCAGAAGACAACTTTTTCAGTTTGGCATTTTGCCTCAAACGCAGGACATTTCAGGGGGGGCAGGTCAACAAGCTTGAAACAACGAAACGTCGAGGAGTGAAGGAAGGTATAAACTGAGTGGATCAATGATCGATCAGTGTATGATTAAGTATCAAGCACTTCTATTACACTCATACCAGCTTTCAAACCAGCTTTGACTCCTTGGGGAGAGTCTTCAAATACAATTACATCTGAGGCAGCTACTCGCAACGAAGACGCGCCTAATGCAAAAATATCGGGTGTAGGTTTCGGGCGAACATCGTCAGAAATCGATATAACATGGTCAAACGCGTCAACGATCCCGACCGCCCTCAACGACGCTAGCGCCACGTCTCTCTCCGCATTCGTACCAACAGCCATCGGCAGTACACCTTGCAAGTTGCGTACCAATGCAACCGTTTCCGCGATTGGCCCAACATTGTGACTGCGTTGAATAAAGGCAGAAATGCTATCGCTTATCGCTTGATCCACCGACATCTCAAGCTGAAACTCCTGTGCGAACGCATTCAAGATACTACTACGATCAAGGCCAGTTCGACTATTATACCAAGCAGCATCCATAACGTGGCCCTGTGCACCCACGGCCGAAACAAAGGACGCAAAATGCTCATGTTCGCTGCGTACTAACGTTCCATCGCAATCAAAAATAGCGGCTTTGAAACCTCCGTCAGACAGCACCTGCATCCAGTCGTTTGAACAAATGCTGCGCGTGTTTCCGTCAGCATGATAGAGTGAATGAATCATTGGGATCAGTTATCCTATTAGGTGGTTAGCACTGCACGATTTGCAGTGTCTGAGACAGAGTTTCGAGAGAAAGCGGTTTGGGTAAACACATCACTTGTTGTTGGTTTTCCGTCGTCAGGTGGTCCACGGTTTGCGCACGCCCAGAAACCACAACAACATTTCTACTGGGAAAAAGCTCTAGGAAGTATCGGACCAATTCCCACCCATCAGGCCCCGGCCCTAAGTCGATATCAGTGAGTAAGAGATCATAGGAATTTAGCGATATCAGTCGTTTTGCCTCTTGAACATTCACTGCTTGGTCAACGATAAATCCGCACGTTTCCAATAGCACAAATGCATGCTTTCGCGCTCGTTCGTCATCCTCAACCAACAACACCTTATGATTTTCATAACAAGGCAAGACCTCAGATACATCTGCAACCACCGGCAACGTAAGCGTAATTGTGGTGCCCTGCCCCGGTTTACTTGAGATCTGGACGTCTCCGCCAGTTTGCTTGATAAATCCATAAACTATGGACAAACCAAGCCCTGTCCCACCTTCGGAATGACGTGTCGTATAAAAAGGCTCTACGGCTCGCTTGAGAACCTCAGGTGACATACCTGACCCGGTGTCAGAAACACGAATAATCGCCTCTTTGGTACCTTCACAATCCAATAAAACATTGATCTGACCAATATCGGCAATTGCATTGTTGCTGTTCAAAATGAGGTTGAACAATGTACTTTCCAACTGCCCAGGATCAACCGAAATAAAAATGGGATTATCGGAATAGCGAATATTTAGTTCGACATTAGGTTTTAGACTGATTTCAATCAAATCTGCCAACCCCGCAACCAACAAATTCAAATCAACCACTTCCGGCGTGAGCTGCTGCTTTTTCGCGAAAGCCAACAAACGCTGGGTCAGAGAAGTACCATATTCGACAGCCGCTATAATCGCATTTAGGGCCGGACGGTCCTGCGTTGCTCCTTCGCGTTCCATCAAGTGAGCATGGGTATTTATTGATGACAAAACATTAGCAAAGTCATGGGCGGTGTCGCCCGCCATTTTTCCCAACGTTTCAATACGATCAATTTGTTGCAATCGCTCGATGAGCTGCCGCCGTTCCGTTACATCAGAACATAACCAAACCCGGCCATCATCTGGTAATCGACTAGCCCTCATTTCGATGAACTTCCCGTCATCGCCCTGCAATTCACAAAAGCCACGGTGATCATGCGCAAGCCCTTGAGCGGCCTGTTCAAATGGACTCGATTTAAGAAGATCAATCAAAGTGAGCGTTCCGTTATCATGCCTCGGCTGACCAAGCATTTTGGAAAATGCGCGGTTCACAGCGGTCAAACGCCCCGAAGAATCCGCTATAGCTACTCCGTCAGAAATGTTGACGAATACTTTTTGGAACAGAGTGTTACGTTGATTTAACTGTCGATTTGACCTGTCCAATCTCAAAGCGTTTGCGCGAAACGAACGAAATGACCGCAGCAAATCACCTATTTCATCATCTTTCATAGCATGACGCGGCAGCACGCTACTGCGATCTCCGCTGGCCAAACGCACCATCGCAGCTGACACGCGTGCAATGTTAAACGTAACATAGCGAGACACATAAATTGCCGACACGAGTGCGACGGCAAGACTCGCCAAAGCAATACCAACAACTATCGCTTTCACGAGCTGTATCATTGACGAGGAACGGCTACGCTCATCCGCAAGATATCGTTCGGCCTCCTGCGCATAAACACTAGCCAATTCACTAATATGCCCAGCATCAAACCGGATGCGGAATAAGGCATTTTGCGCAGAAAGGTTCGCCGATAATTCATGCCGCCGCTGCTCGAACAGGCCATCATTCCCTTCGGTCAAAGCGACTATTTGCATCAAGAAGCTCTGCTGTTCGTCGGTCAGCTCTTGACCGTTTAACTCTCGGTGTTGATTGGCAAATCGGCGGCGTTCTTCGCCAACTCCGATTTGGTTCCCTACCACCACTGCGTTTAGTGCTGCAGTGGTCATGCTTTGCAATCCCCACCATCTGATCTGATCGTTTTCAGGTGTCCCTGAGGCACTACGTTCGGCGGCAGCTTGTCGGCGCAACCGACTTAATTCACTTGCCACTTGATGAAGTTCACTTTGGATTGTCTCTAACCGCGAGGACGCCGCGACCAAATCCCCAACGCCATCTGCGATTCTCTGAATTGCAGATGCAACCTCGACATTGCTTCCGACTAACGTTCCAAATCCGCCGGCAGGCCACTCAGAGCGCACTTCGCTCAAAGCGGAAATTAGGTTTTGACCTTCTTGATTAATCAGAAAATTAGATCTCTGATTCAATAGGTATGGGGCCGAAGTCGCCAAATCTGTCGATCGTTTGGACAAATTGAGTGCAAGTGCAACCTCGCTCAATGTCTGGCGATGTAATTCTTGTAAGCGCTTATCTACCCGCTCCAACGAAACCCAAGTCACGGCACCAATCAACAAGGTTGCCAAAGACAGCAAAGCTAGAGCCATCCACAGACGGCCACGAATACTACGAAGAGAAAACTTGCCTATCACGACATCGGGCTTTGCAATTCAGCAACAAAAATATACCCCTGCCCACGCCGTGTTTGCAGGTGCACTGGCTTAGATGGATTTTCTTCAATTTTCCGACGCAATCTTAGGATCAATACATCAATCGTACGATCCATATAGCGACTTAGATCGCTCCCGATTTCAGCCAACAACTCAACACGCGTTACTATTTGGTTAGGGCGTTGCAAGAAATACTCCAGCAATCGATATTCCGCATTGGTTAGGGGAACTTCTTGCCCTGTGTCATTTTGCACAATCCGCAAGGATGGATCAACACTCATTCGCCCAAAGACAATGCTATTTGGGGATGGCTTATGTGTTATAACGGGCCCAGCCCCGACATGGTCATATCTGCGCAACACAGCTCGAATTCTGGCAATCAATTCGCGTGGGTTAAAAGGCTTAAGAAGGTAGTCATCTGCTCCAACCTCAAGTCCCACAATTTTATCCGTCTCTCCACCAACGCCAGTCAGCATTACGATCGGAAGATCATATTGAGTTCTGATTTGCATCGCCAACGAGAGACCCGATTCACCTGACAATTTCAGATCAATAAGCACCAAAACCAAACTCTGCGGCGCCTCCAACGCAAAGAAATCGGCACTTCCGGCCATGGGCACAGGATCAAAATCATTTTCGCGCAGCAATGCAACCAAAGCATCACGCATTGTGGCTTCGTCATCTACGATCCCAATTCTTGGCCGCTGTATCACCGGTGCCCCGCCCTGTTGATCTAAAATGACTTTATCTTCTCTCACCCGACCTGTCTTATGAATTTGCGTTTCGAATATTACAAATCAGCACAGGCAACCCGCTTGCATTGTAATACTGTTAACCCAAAAGCCTATGTGTTGTAGTTTTGTTAATCGTGTTGTTCTCACGCATTTCAGGTCTTGAGCTAAGGTTCATTATCCGATTGCACCGGGAGGGTGACAACGGGTCAATACCGGGAGAACACCAATGAATAAAACCACAGTTATTTCTGCGGCTATTTTTACCGCCGTTTGCGCCACGGGCGCACAGGCAGACGAACTTAATGTTATCTGTAGCGCTGAGCAAGAATGGTGCGAACTGATGGTCGCTGCATTCGAAGCCGAAAACCCAGACACCGAAGTTCTGATGGTTCGCAAATCTTCAGGCGAAACCCTCGCGCAAATCCGCGCCGAGGCTGGCAACCCAAAAATCGACGTCTGGTGGGGTGGAACAGGTGATCCGCATCTGATCGCAGCAGAAGAAGGTCTGACACAAGAATCCGGGGCTTCGACTGACGAATTGCTTGGTTGGGCACGTAACATGTCAGACATTTCCAACGGACGTACCGTTGGTATTTATGCAGGTGCGTTAGGCATCGGGTATAATTCTGAAATTTTGGAAGAGCGCAACATTGAACCTCCGGCTTGCTGGATTGATCTTACAGATGCACGTTTTGCAGGTGAAATTCAGGTAGCAAACCCCAATAGTTCTGGCACTGCATATACAGAACTCGCCACATTTGTTCAGCTTTTTGGTGAAGACGAAGCATTCCGTCTTTTGGCTGAAATCGGTGAAAACGTGAATTCGTACACGCGCTCTGGTTCCGCCCCATCTAAGGCAGCCGCACGTGGCGAAACCGGTGTTTCAATCGGTTTTATGCACGATATGGTTAAGCTAGCCTCAACGGGTTTCCCTCTTGAAATCGTAGCGCCATGCGAAGGCACTGGATACGAAGTTGGCGGCCTTTCCATAATAGAAGGCGCGCGTAACCTAGAAGGTGCACAAGCTTGGGTCGAATTTGCACTGCGTGCCGACATTCAATCTCGCGCGCCCGAGGCGGATTCTTTCCAAGTCCCTTCCAATTCGAATGCCGAAGTTGCCCCTGAGTCACCCGATCTCGCATCAATCAAACTGATCGATTATGATTTCGCGACTTACGGATCTAGCGACACCCGTGCACGTTTGTTAACGCGTTGGGATGCTGAGGTAGGCGATCCAAATCCTGAGCAATAAGTTTGAAGTTCGGGCGTAATTCATTGCGCCCGAACATTCTTTGGTGATGCCGAGAAACGGGTATCACGGCCTTCCCCTTAAAAATTGAGTGTCCGATGAAACGAACAATCGTGATTTGGCTTATCGCCCTATTCATAGGTTTTGCTGTATTGCCATGGCATATGACGAATGATGGATTTCTGTCATCTGAATGGCTTGTGGGTGCAACCCCAACCACTGCATTATGGCTGATAGTTCAGGATGGGCAGTGGTGGTTAATTGGTCCATTGCTTGCAGGGCTATACATATCCTGTATTCAGCTAAGCGTTAAAAACCCAGTGCGCCGCGCGAAGTTAAGCGTTCTCGGGGCGGCCATCGGGTTGGTCCTGACGATGATCCAAGGTTTGATCATCGTACGCTCTGGCCCTCGCATTCTGAACAGTTTGTTCGAAGGGACTGCCGCCATAGACGGTCAACTGGGATTTGGACTAGGGGCTGGCCTTTGTTTGATATCCCTCTTGTTCATTCTCACCAACGCGCTGACGCAGACAGGCAAAGCACAAGGCGATGCGTTTGTAATTAGCATGATTGGCCTCATCATTGCATTGGTCGCCGTATTTGTATTTTACCCAGTTCTTCACATTCTTATTCGCGCGTTTCAGGTCGAAGACGGCTATTCATTTTATGGCTTCTTTCCACGTTTCTTTAGTAGCAGCATTTGGGGCTTGCAGTGTTTGACTGGCGGCCGAAGCTGCGGAACCGCCATTAATTCCTTATTCTTGGCAACGATGACCGGCGCAGGAACAACTTTGTTAGGGCTTTCCTTTGCTTTGATCCTGACGAGAACACAATTTCGCGCGAAAAAATTGCTACGTGTACTGACAATTATTCCAATTATCACCCCACCCTTTGTGATTGGCTTGGCCTTGATCCTGCTGTTTGGCCGCAATGGAACCATCACCGCATTCGTCGCAGATTTTTTCGATATTTCGCGCACCCGTTGGCTCTATGGATTCTGGGGCGTTTATTTTGCGCAACTCTTGTCCTTCACCCCGATCGCATTTTTGGTTTTGATTGGCGTTGTCCAAGGTGTCAGCCCATCAATGGAGGAAGCTTCACAAACCCTAGGCGCTGATCGCTGGGAAACCTTCAGGCAGGTCTCTTTGCCGCTAATGCGACCCGGACTCGCAAATGCTTTTTTGCTTGGTTTCATTGAAAGCCTCGCAGATTTTGGAAACCCATTGGTGTTGGGCGGAAACTACGGCGTACTCTCAACGGACATATATTTTGCCATTGTAGGATCTGTAGCAGATCCCGCCAACGCTGCCGTTCTATCCATCGCCTTGCTTACGCTCACCCTTTCGGCATTCTTATTGCAGCGAAAGTGGGTTGGTAAGAAATCCTATGCGACGATAACTGGTAAAGCTGATTCAGGGCAAAATGCGTCCCTCAGCCCCGGCGTAAAAGCGCTCTGTTATCTGACCGCTTTGCCGTGGGCAGCACTAACCGTCGTTGTATATTCCATGATCGTTTTCGGAAGCTTTGTTAAACTTTGGGGTTACAATCATTCTTTCACGTTTGAACACTATCTTCGCGCGTTCAGAATTGATTTCAGCAATGGCTGGCGCTTTACTGGTGTGGCTTGGGATAGCTTTTTCACCACCCTGACAATATCAAGTATCGCTGCGCCACTGACCGCATTAATAGGCCTTTCGACAGCTTACCTATTGGTCCGGCAAAAATTTGTAGGCAAAGAGGCATTTGAATTTTCAACAATGCTCAGCTTTGCCATCCCAGGTACGGTCATTGGGGTCAGCTATATCATGGCCTTCAATTTTCCACCGATTGAACTGACCGGTACCAGCATTATCCTGATTATCGTCTTTGTGTTTCGCAACATGCCTGTCGGCGTGCGGGGTGGGATTGCCGCGATGTCACAACTCGACAGCAGCTTGGACGAGGCCTCAACTACTCTTGGTGCCAACAGTTTTACCACTGTACGACGGGTAATCATGCCTTTGATGGGGCCTGCAATCTTAGCCGCTTTGACATATAGTTTTGTGCGCGCAATTACATCGGTTAGCGCAGTGATCTTTCTCGTCAGCGCACGACACAACATGGCGACGTCATTCATTGTCGGTCGTGTGGAAAACGGCGAATTTGGCATCGCCATCGCCTATTCCGCCGTTTTGATTGTCACCATGTTGATCGCGATTTTACTTTTGCAATTGCTCATTGGTACCCGCCGACTGCGTCGCACTGACCGCGTCCAACAACCCAGCTGATACCGCACAGGAGAATATGATGAATACGAACAATACAGGTACCGTGCGGTTTGATGGCGTGGTGAAAAAATACGGCACTGTCACCGCTCTAAAAAACCTCGATCTGACGATAAATGCGGGGCAACTCGTGACACTACTTGGGCCGAGTGGATGCGGAAAGACAACGACGCTGCGACTTATTGCAGGGTTGGAAATGGCAACCAGCGGTAAAATTCACATCGGCGGCGAAGATGTGACACATTTGACCGCAACCTATCGAAAAGTTTCTATGGTCTTTCAATCATACGCCCTGTTTCCGCACATGACAGTGCGCGAAAATGTTGCGTACGGCTTAACGGTCAAATCGATGCCAAAGACCGAAGCTGCCCAAAAAGCAGAACACGGCCTTGAGTTGGTGGGACTTAAAGGTTTTGGCGATCGATTACCCAGCGAACTATCTGGGGGCCAACAGCAACGTGTCGCAGTCGCCCGTGCCATTGTGCTGGAGCCAGAGGTTTTGCTACTTGATGAACCTTTATCAAACCTCGACGCAAAACTACGCCGTCACGTGCGCGAAGAAATTCGTCAAATTCAGCAACGCCTTGGATTAACCGCCGTTTACGTGACGCACGATCAAGAAGAGGCCATGGCTGTATCCGACCGTATTGTGGTTATGAAAAACGCAGAAATCGCCCAAGAGGGCGCACCACACGATCTATATGAACGGCCTAACTCATCTTTCATTGCTGATTTTATCGGCGACGCCAACCTTGCACTATGCGAAGTGACATCAGTTGCCGAACAATTGGCGCAGGTTCGCTTGGGTGACACTGCCTATGCCGTGCCTTCAGGTGACTTCACTTCGGGTGAAGCAAACTTGGTTCTACGCCCCCATGAAATACGACTAACACCACCATCCACGCCCGGTTTACGTGGATCAATTAGCTATGCGGCCTATTTGGGTAAAGAAATTCAATACACCGTAGAAACCGATCACGGCTCACTGTTCGTTGTGAGCCCAATCGCTAACGATCCTTTCCAACAAGGCGATGATGTTTCTGTTCAGCTTGATCAGACCCGTATGCGCCTTGTGGCAACTGACGCAGGTTAATCCAACTCACCTATGTTTTGTACAGGGCCCAATGTATGCCAAATGAAAACACCAAACTGCAATTCGCCATTTCGCTTGCTGAAGAAGCGGGCAAACTTGCCCAATCTATGCGAGCCGAAGCAACAGAGGATTTTGTTCAGACGAAAGGGCAGCAGGATTTTGTAACTAACGCCGACAAAGCCGTTGAAGCCCTGATCCGAAGCAAGCTGGCCGCCGCCTTTCCCGAAGACGCATTTCTAGGCGAAGAGGAAGGGCTTAGCGGCTCCGGTCAGAACTATTGGGTAGTTGATCCCATTGATGGTACGACAAACTTTATGCGCGGATTTCCCGATTGGGCCGTATCCATTGCTTATTGTAACGGCGCTGACATTTTAATCGGAGTGATCTGCGCCCCAGACCTGCAATCCACTGCATGGGCCGAACGTGGAAAAGGTGCGTTTTTGAACGACATGCACCTTGAGGTTTCGCAAATCTCTGCCTTAGAACATTCCATTCTGATGACCGGGCGATCAGGCCGCCGCCCAGTTGCGAATTATCTACACCTTCTTGATGGATGTTTTCGAAACGGCATGGAATACCGCCGGAATGGTGTCGCCACGATCAGTTTACTCACCGTGGCACTAGGACGCGCTGAGGGCTACTATGAGGAACACCTCAATGCGTGGGATGCGTTTGCTGGGATGCTTATAATCCAAGAGGCTGGTGGTCATGTAGAATGTGATGATATCGAAACATTTCTTTCACATGGCAGCAGGATTTTAGCATCTAATGGTTATATACATGATGCGATCAAATATGTGGTAAGTTCAACACCTTAATACGTAGTTATAGTGTTCATACATCACACAACGGTGCGACGCCGCAGCCAATAGCAACAAAATGGATGTCAGTTTTGGGGAAGGCCATCGAGGTTGAGCTGAATGCTTTGCCCATCGGCTGAATATCCAGCATTTATGATCGTGAGATTGCCGTACCGACCGCCTTTTCGAATACGCCCTGAAAGGTCAAAGTGCCCTGCATACCGCCCCTCAAAAAAGCCCTCAAAATCACCTGCTCGCAACAGAATGTAGCTAAATCTACTCGGAAATTCTGCCAAGGCAAAAAACCATTCATGGTCTAGCGTCAAGTTGCCATCATCTGCAAAAACTGCTTCTGATTGCCCAAAAACACTCGAGTATCGCTGCGTCCAAGCATCAGGATTGTTTTGAGCTAAAGCTATCTGTTTATCGGCCTCACTTCGCCGCCATACAATTATTCTCATGTTGTTCAACCATACGATTTCAACTTGCCCAGGTTCAAAATCTGAGATTGCTATCAAAGGCCGCAGTGCCTCTTCTTCTGCAACGACATCGGCTGTAGGCAAACCTGTTCGCACAAGTTGCAATATGCCCGTTAAAAACACGAACAGAACAGCCAGCACAGTAATAATGTAAAGAATTTGAGGGCGATGCATAGTACAAACACGTACTAGAAGCTTGCTCCCGAAGGAAGGAAAACATCAGTGTCGGAGGCGCAAAATTCCTAGCTAGAAACTTACGCACTCCGTTGACTAAAGCTTTCCGAAAATTAATTTTCAACGCACATGCATCGGGCCGCACTTTGGCATGTAGGGCTTTAGTCGCCATTGATGGCTATAAAATACCCCAGATCCACCACGACAAGCGATAAATCTTAGCTGCTGTTTGTTTGAATTATTCCATCATGCACCCATTGATCAAACAGATTGAGCACAGCTTCGCTAAAGGCTACATCATTGATGTGCGACTGAACCTCTGTCATCCCTACGCGACCTGTAAACGCTCTTCGCGCTTCATCTACCATTTCCGCTAACGCTTCGGGGTCGTGCGCTTCCCCACCTTCTTGATCCCATGCTTCGACACCACCGGTCGGTAGGAAAAAGTGTGTTGGGGCCTTGGCATCTTCTAGGCGGCTAGCCATTTCACGTATCCATGCCCGGCGTTCCTCTCCGTTGAAAACAGAGCTCTTAATTAACCGATTATGTTCGTGGAACGGACGATCTGCGTATTGCTCAGGTATCTTTTGCCACCCAGCAAAATCCAACAAATCCAGCGCACCCGGAGCAACCATTTGCGGTATTCCAGCTTGTCCCGCATTTGTCAGTCGATCTTCGCCGCTCGAAACAAGGGACCCCGCCATCAGATTGCCGAACTCCTGCATACTGAAATCCATAACGCAAACAAACGCCCCTTCAGACGCCAGTTTTTCAAACGCCATACCGCCCATGCCTGTAGTATGAAAAATAGCCACTTCAAAGCCGCGCTCTTCCAATGCCGGTTTTAGCGTTTTCATGTATCGTAGGCATGACGACCCCAAAGACGTCATTCCAATCATTGGTTTGCTTTGGTCAGGTTTTATTGCGGCTCTTGCGGCTCCGACCACAGCTCCGGCCGCTTGGCTAAGGGAGGATTTACAAATGGAGTTCATCCCATAGAGCCCCCCCGCCCAAAGGATCATCTGAATGTCGGGGGCCAATCTATGGGGTGGAATAAGCGGCGAAAAACTTACGGTTGAAACGATGTATTTTGGCACGCCCATGGGCAAAGCCTGAGCGCAATCTAACGCCAAGTCAGTCCCCATAGTGCCACCAGTGGCCAGCATCGCATCAAATCGACCTTCTGCATACGCCGCCTCAATCACTTTGACTGCCCCGGCAGACATAACTCGGAACGCCTTGTTTTCATCACCTTGCCCAATGACTTCGTCAATTGTCATGCCACCGCCGGCGGCAACATCATGTTTGCTAATGTCAGTTGAGGCCGTTGGATCGCCCAATACCGATACATCCATAGTCAATACAGCCGCACCCTGTGCGCGAATGCATTCTTCAATGAACCGCATTTCTGGTTCTTTGGTATCATAAGTTCCGATCAACAGAATGGTTTTATCTGCCATGTCGTTCTCCCTTGTCTCTCGGTTCATCCAGAATTTTCAAGATACTGCTCAACGAGCTCTAGCGCGGCTTCGATAAAGCGAACATTGCGTATGGCTGACCCATCTTCGTTCATACGTGATACGATCCAACCCACGTATGTTGTGGCCCTTAGCGCCATAAACAGATTAAGGTGTTGGGTATCCAGCGCACGTTTTTGCCGATACCCCGCAAGCAACGCCGCTTTTAATTGCTCATAATCTTGTTCGTTACGGTTTTTGATTAAAGTCGTTGCAACATCAAACAAACGATACCCAAACCCAGCGTCATCAAAGTCGATCAGCTGAATTTTATCCCCATCAAGCATCACATTTTCGCGGACCAGATCCGCATGGATTAATCCGAAATCTAAATTATTCTCTAAATTCCCCAAGTCCTGTTGTGCTTTATTCCGGAAATCCTCCAGACACCGTTTACCTTTGGCGTCCAACGTTGGATTTTCCCAAAACCTCCCCCATAGAGGTGTTTCACCAACTAAGCCTTTGCGATCCCATGACCAACGGGTAAACCCAGTGGGAACAACCCACGCGTCACTAACACTATGAAGTTGAGCCATTTCTCGGCCAATTCCAACAAAGAGTTTCTGTCTGTCCGCATGTGCTAGTCCCTGCCCTGTTGCCCCAACAGGCGCGCCTCGCAACCAAGTAAGCACATCAACTTGCACGCCATCAATCAACTGCAAAAATGCACCGTCAGCGGCTGGAACCGGCTTCGGAACAATAAGCCCCCCCGCACCAAGTTCATTCATCCATTGTAATTCTGATCTCAATTCCGCGTTCGTGCGCAACTGTTTGCGATGCAACCTCAGGGCATAAGTATTGCCATCCAAATCGACGCGATAAACATGGTTTTCTCGCGCTGCAACCAATGTCCATTCTGCGCGTGACAGACCCCAGAGCCTTAGCGCTTTTCCAACAATTCCCTTCATGCAGACAAACACATTCGTGCCAAAACCTCATCGAGCGTATCAAACAGAAGTTTTGCGTTTTCGATTGAAAAGGGCATAGGTGGTCGAATTTTTAATGCGTTTTTGTGACGTCCCAGCTTGGATAAAATTATGCCCTGGTGTCGCATCGCATTCACAACCCTATCCGTGAATTCAGACGCCGGGAGGTTTGTCGCGCGGTCAGCAACCATTTCAGCACCGAAAACCATACCTGTGCCGCGAATATCCGCAATAACGTCATATTTTGACTGCAGCTCTGTCAAACGTGTTCTGGCATATTCCCCAACGGCATTTGCGTGCTCTCTCAGGTTTTTTTCCTGCAATTCTTGCAAGACAGCCATAGCCGCAGCGCAACTAACCGGGTTTCCTCCGAATGTATTAAAATATCTAAACTTGGTTCTGAAAGCTGCCATCGTATCTTCGTTTGTTACGACACAACCCACGGGATGACCATTTGCCATCGGCTTTCCCAACACCAACACATCGGGAACCACGTCTTGCTTTTCATGGGCCCAGAAATGGGTTCCAATGCGCCCGAAGCCCGACTGGACTTCGTCACAAATCAAAAGCCCGCCTGCCTTTCGCACGACCTCTGCCGCTGGCTTCAACCAACCTTCCGCCTGTGTTGGAAACCCTTCATTCAAAAAATACGGGCACAGCACCAAAGCAGCAAAACCATGATCGCTTTTTTGCAACTCAGAGACGCGTTCAGCAACCTTTTCCGCAAACTTAGTTCCGTCAGGGTCGGAAATTCGAAGACTATCCGGCGCTTCCACAAACCTAAAAAACTGATCTAAACCAAACCCTACCTCAGGAACATTACTGCGGCTAAGTTGGCTAACAAGGGCCGTGTTACCGTGATATGTCGCATCAGTTGCGATGATGCCCCGGTTCCCGGTGACGGCCTCCGCCATTCGCAATGCGATATCATTTGCTTCAGACCCTGTGCATGTCATGATTGCGGTTGATAAACTATCATCCAGCGTTGCGGTTAAGCGCTCGACATATTCAAGAATACCTTCATGCAAATATCTCGTATGCGTATTCAACGTACTCGCTTGCCGAGTGATCGCCTCAACCACACGAGGATTGCAATGCCCCACGTGGGGAACATTATTATAGCAATCTAAGTACTTTCGACCATCCGCATCCCATAACCAGACTCCTTCGCCACGAACAATGTGGATAGGATCATCATAAAAAGTAGAAAAGTTTGGACCAAGAAGCCGTGCACGATCTTTTGTCAGTGAAGCATTTGACCTATGCATAATTGCCTCCTTCGGCTTGAGGCATTCCTGTCTTGCGATAAATCTCTAAAAAGCTACCTGCAGGATTTTGGACGTCAAAATGAACTGAAACCAAACCTACTGCATTCGCTCCATTAATGTTACGCAACTGATCATCAACAAATACGCACTCAGATGCTTGCAACCCCAGATCGTCTAGACACGCTGTGTAAGCTTTTGGATCCGGTTTTAGGATTTTCGTATAAGTGGCATCGTGGATCAGCTCGAAATCAGCGAGAAACGGCAATTTTTCGCGAAACTCAACGCCGTAAAACAAGTCAAGTTCGTTGGATAGAATTGCCAATCTAACCCCGGACTTCTTTGCATCTTCTACAAAGCTCAGAAACTCAGGGCGTATAACTTCAGCTGGATGAGCCCCCCTCGCAGCTTTGACAAAGTCTGCCATTTGTGTCCAGTTTTCACCAATCAACGCCCCTGTCTCCAGTGTGCGCTTCATCCAGTAATCTCGTTCACTGATGTCATCCGCCTGCATCGCGCGCCAGTATGTGTCAGATGCCGGATCAAATGGCCCACGCCATTGCAAACTTCCACTCGGCAGGCCCAAAGCACGTTCCGTCAGATCATGGGTTTCAAACAAGGTACGTGTAACAACACCGCCAAAATCGAAAATTACCGCTTTTGTCATAGCTTTATCCATGCAGTTTTAAGGTCGAAATATTTGTCCATCGCATGGAGCGACTTATCATGTCCGTTACCCGACTGTTTGACGCCCCCCAACGGTACAGTCAGATCAGAGCCCCCATATGTGTTCACGTGCACGATCCCTGAACGAATACCAGCAACCATGCGGTGTGCGCGGCTCAAATTAGAAGTCCAAACCCCGGCGGAAAGGCCAAAATCAGTGGCGTTGGCTAGTCGAAGAGCATCCTCTTCAGTCTTAAACGATGTGACTGCTAACACCGGCCCAAACACTTCGTTTTGAAACAAATTATCCTCGGCTTTAACATCCGTCATTACGGTTGGCTGCATATAATACCCCCCCGTTTCGCCTAAGATACGAACGCCACCGGTCCGCAGCTGCGCGCCTTCTACTTCAGCTTTTTCGACAAATTCAAGGTTGGCCTCAAGTTCGGACAGGCTATGCACCGCTCCAATTTGCGTATCCAAATTCAGAGGGTCACCTACCCGATAATTTTCTGCATGGCGGCAGACTTCAGCGACAAATTCTTCATGAATATCTTCTTGAACCAATAACCGAGACCCAGCGATACATACCTGTCCAGAATTTCGGAAAATTCCTGCAGCAGATTCTCTTGCTGCCTTCGCCAAATCAGGAGCATCAGCAAAGATGATGTTGGGAGATTTCCCGCCAAGTTCAAGATAACACCTTTTGAGATTTGAACGCGCAGAATATTCTAACAATCGACGTCCGGTGGTACCTGACCCAGTAAAGACCATAATATCGACATCCATTGAAAGCGCGAGCGCCTCGCCGACCACGCTCCCGCGCCCGGTCACTACGTTAAACACGCCTTCTGGTAATCCTGCTTCGACTGCCAGTTCTGCAATTTTTAACAAAGTCAGAGAGGCGCTTTCTGCAGGTTTCAATACGATAGAGTTCCCGGCAGCAAGAGCAGGCGCAATTTTCCAACTACCTATCATCAGAGGAAAGTTCCAAGGAACAATAGCTCCAACAACACCAACCGGCGTGTGGTGAATTAGCCCCAACACATCAGGGGATGTAGGTGCAATTTCACCGTAAACTTTGTCGAGAGCTTCTCCATAAAATCGAAAGGTCGCAGCGGCGGACATCGCTTCTGCCTTAAATGCCATGTTGATTTCGGTACCATTATCTAACACGCCCAACACAGAAATTTCCAACGCGCGTTGTTCAATCAAATCCGCAAGCTTGAACAATACCTTTTTCCGCGCAGAAGGAGCCGTCTTGGACCAACGTCCATCCTCAAATGCACGCCGGGCACAGGCAACGGCCTGATCTACGTCTGAAGGCGTTCCAGATGCGATTTGGGTAATAACTTTGCCATCAATCGGTGATATGACACTCTCTGTAGCGCCGTCGGAGGCCGCCTGACCGCGACCATCTATAAAATGGCCGCGCGGCGACAGTGATTGCGCTCTTAACGCGTTGATTGCACTTTGTTCCATGAAGTTACCCTTGTTGATTGGGGTGGTCCGCATCCACAGCAACGGTTGTCGGCTGGGGGCGGAGTTTATTCTTGTATTCAAAAATCAATGTGCGGATGTGAGCTGCAACAATGAGCAAAATCATGATGAATAGGATCATCGCAATTGGCCTATCAATAAAATCAAATGGTGTTTGCACGCGTGCCATCGCACTGCGCAATTTCACTTCCATAATTCCGCCTAGAACCATTCCCAAAATGATTGGCACGACAGGTAAGTCCAATCTTTTTAAGATTAATCCAAATACACCAAACCCCGCTGCAAGCGCGCAATCGGTTATCGAATTTCGCAGCGAATAGACACCAACAAACGCGAGCGTAAGGATCATAATTCCCAAAAAGCGGGTTGGAATTTGAATGACTTTAAGGAGAATATTGGTGGAGAAGAGTAAAAACACCAAGACAATTACGTTTAGTAGTATCAGCGCCATATAAAGCGCCATCACGAAATCCATCTGGTTTTCAAACAACTGGGGTCCCGGGATCACATTGTGCACATAAAACACGGACAACATCATTGCGGTGAGAGCTTCACCTGGAATACCAAGTGCCAACAATGGGATCATCGCAGCCCCCGGAACAGCGTTATTAGCGGCCTCCGAAGCCACTAATCCTTCCTCGGACCCATCACCAAACTTCTCAGGGGTTTTCGACGTTTTCTGCGCGTAAGTGTAAGATAAAAACTGCGAAGTGAATTCGCCTACCCCAGGGATCATACCCATTATCACGCCGATTGATGATGAAACCGTTGCTATGCGTTTCAGTCCCAATAACTCCTTCAGGCCGGAAAACAAGTTACCCTGAACATCAGCCTTTTCAGGTGCATGATCGCTTTCCAACAGCAACAACAGCGCCTGCGAAATCGCAAACAACCCTAGCACAACAACGATCAAATCAATCCCCGACGAAAGCCAGCTTTGATCAAAGGTAAAGCGACGGGTATACTTAACCGGCTCAAGGCCAACTGTATTTAAAAACAATCCGAACGCAGCGAGCATCGCCGCAGCAAATGTCTGTCCTCTGTGCGCCAACACAACAAGCAAGATACCCATAAACGCTGCTAGAAAGATCTCTCTGCTGCCAAAATGTGGGGCGATCAATGCAAGCACCGGCGACAACACCATCAAACATAGGATCGAAAATATTCCACCAAAAAATGAAGCCGAATACGCCAGAGACAATGCGCGATGCCCAAGCCCACGTTTGGTCATCGGATACCCATCATAGGTGGTCAAGGCATTCACTGCAGTCCCGGGAGTGTTAATCAAAATCGCGGGGATTGCCCCCCCGTACATTGAGGAACCATAAATCCCCAACAACAGCGTAAGACCAACGATTGGTTCAAAGGAAAACGTTGCCGGTAACAAAATAGCAATGGCTACAGCCGCCCCAACACCTGGCAATGCTCCGATGATCACACCCCCAATGGAGCCAATAAAGAGGGCTACAATAACCTGCCACTGCGCAAGGATCGAAAAGCCCGATAACAATACATCCATGAATATGCCTCAGAGGTTAGTAAGGAAAAATATGCGGATGGAATCTGGCAGGTATTCGTACACAGCCCCTGCAGGCACACGGACTTGTAGCCCGGCACGAAAAATGACGGGCACCACAACTCCGAACGCTACAGCCGCCATCAACGTCGTTTTATTTCTGAACCCAACTCTGATCGCCAAAAATACAGCGAACAATACTGTTGAGGGTAGGTATCCAATCCATGGTACCATGATAACATATATCAAGAAATAGGCGACATATTCCAAAGATCGCAACCAGAATATGACCTCTGGCCAACGGCCGGGTATACGTGGCGAAACGGCCGAACTCACCATATGTAAAATTGCAAAGACAACCATACAATAGATAGCGATACGCGGCCAAAGCGATGGCTGAGCAAACCATTTTGTTCGATTAACAACTTGGGTTTGCTCCCCAAGTTGCGAAAGCAGAAACAAGGAAAATAACAAAAAAACGACAGCAAACACAATATCGCCTGGCCGTCTATAACGTTTGAACAAATCTTGAAGTGTTTTGGTCAACATGACGTACTCCTCATTTTCTGCAAACTGCACTGCGCCCAATCGCGCAGTGCAGACAGATTTATTCGCCCAGCATTTCAGCGATATTGCCTAGGACTGCGGTGTCAGCCTCGATCTGAGCAGACGCTTCTGCGGCATCTTGCCAGTAGATCAACACACCAGTTTCCGCGATTAGGTTTTGTGCGGCTTCGGATTGTAAGGCGACCTGCGCTGCTGCCGCGATTTTCTCGCGGGCATCTTCAGGTGTGTCTTTGTGCACGAACAAACCATTCCAGAGAGCAACCGATAACTCAGGGACCAGTTCACTCACCGTTGGGCTGTCGGGTGTTAAGCTAATGCGTTCATTCCCGATACTCGCAAGAACCGTCACGTCATCCAAGCAAGGCAAAATCAACTGCAACGTTGTATTGATTACGTCAACGTCGCCTGATGCCAAGGTGTTGCAGTCCAACGCATCAAATGCCGCTTCGCTGCTAAAGTCAAATCCGCTCTCGATTGCCGCGGCAAATGTTACCTGTGTGGGCGGAAGAAACGATCCAAAATGCCCGAGCGCTACACCGTTATCTTGTGCATATGCATTTAGTTCTTCCCACGTCGAATAGGGGGCGTCGTTACTGGTCGCAATGACGAATGGATACGTCATAAAGATGCCAATTGGCTCAAACGGGTTTGGAGACAACTCAGGGATGCCAATCTGTGGTCCACCAATAGGAACATCTGTCACAAACGAACCGATGGTATACCCATCTGCAGGCGCTGTAGCGACTTCAACTGCGCCGGGAAAAGGACCGCCACCGCCGCCGGGCTTATTCACCACTGCAGCGGGCACCCCGTACATAGATTGAAATTCGTCCGCGATTAGCCGTGTCAATACATCTTCAAGATCGCCCGGAGGCCAAGGCACAACAAAAGACACCGGTTTTTCGGGGTATTCGGCTAGCGCAACAGTTGCAGATAGTGCCAGAGCGGCTCCCGAATACAGTAATTTATGTATCATTTTCTTCCTCCCTTTGGTTCATTATTTGAACCTTGATTGCATATTTATTGTTGCGGTGTTAAGTGTTTTCTGTCAAGTTATATTTGAAGAATGAGGATCACGAAATGGGAACAACGCTTAATTCATTGAAGTTGCTAGATTATTTTACAATCGCGAAGCCTGAGCTGGGCCTATCTCAGGTAGTGCGGCAGACAAATATGAATAAAGCTACCGTTTTGCGACACCTCAAAGAATTGTGCGAATACGGATTGCTTGAGCAAAGCCCAACAACAAAACTCTACTCTATCGGACCAGTCGCGTTACGCTTGGCAGGCGTACGCGAAGCTACAAAACCAGTATTGGTTGCGGCGCATCAGATCATGAAAGAACAGGCGGTCATTACACGTGAATCGCTGCACCTATCACTTCTGAATGGCAACGAGCTCCAAAACGCAGCTGTCGAAGAAAGCCGATTTCACAGCGTACGCGTTACCTTTATCCCGTCTGAAATCTTACCAATACACGCGACTGCATCCGGCGCAATTATGCTCGCTTTCGGACCAGAAACCCTAAAAGAACATTTGAAAAACCAAATTCTTCCAAGTTATTCCGACAGCACAATCACCGACCCAAGCCAAATACTGCGTTACGCTCAAAAGGTGCAAACATCCGGCTGGGCGGAGAGCCCCGGTGCGCGCGAAGCAGGCGTTCATGGGTTTTCAGCGCCTGTATTCGGACCAGATCAAATTGCCATCGGCGCAATTGCCTGCGCCGTTCCCCAAAGTCGTGTCACTCCATCCTTAAGAACAGAAATATTGCAATCTCTTCAGATTGCATCCCGAGACATAACCGTCGCTTTTGGCGGACTGACTCCGGCGGCCTACCCTAAACAGTTCAATGAAACTCTTAATATGTTGCCTTCGAATGCTGGTAGCGAAATGGAGACCGAAATATGAAAGATTCAAACTTTCTCAAAGAAAACAACGCCAGGCATTTTTGGCATCCGATGGCTCATCCTGCCGATAGCCAGACAAATCTACCAACTATTTTGACGGGTGGCGAAGGTGTAAGCATCACCGACGTGAACGGCCACAGAACAATTGATGCAGTTGGCGGGCTTTGGAACGTGAACTTGGGATATTCCTGCCAACCCGTCAAAGATGCCATTTGCGAGCAGCTGAATGCTCTCCCCTATTATTCCACTTTCCGTGGCACGACAAACGACAAAGCAATTGAGCTTTCTTACGAGTTAGCGCAGTTCTTTGCACCCGACGGGTTAACGCGTGCATTTTTCACATCTGGTGGGTCAGATTCTGTTGAGGTTGCATTGAAGCTAGCCCGCCAATATCACCGTATCCGTGGTGAAGCTGGGCGCACTAAATTTATCAGCTTAAAGCAGGGGTATCACGGCACCCACTTTGGCGGCGCATCGGTGAACGGGAATGCCAAATTCCGGAATGTTTACGAGCCACTTTTGCCGGGTTGTTTTCACATCCCCGCGCCCTACACCTACAGAAATCCGTTCAACGAAACGGACCCTGAACGACTAGCGCAGCTTTGCGTTGCCGCGTTAGAGGCTGAAATTGCGTTTCAGGGTGCGAATACAATCGCGGCATTTATTATGGAACCTGTTCTCGGGGCCGGTGGAGTTATTCCACCTCATAAAAGCTTTATGCCTATGGTCCGCGAAATCTGTACCAAACATGGTATTTTGCTTATCTCCGACGAAGTCATTACCGCCTTTGGTCGCACGGGCAGTGAAAGTGGTGCCCGCCACTGGGGTGTTCAACCTGACATCATGACAACAGCCAAAGCCATCACCAACGGTTACTTTCCGTTTGGTGCCGCGATGATCCACGAATCCGTCGCTGAGGTCTTTGAGAAAGATACCAGTGGTCTTGGCTCTGTAGACCAAGGGTACACCTATTCAGGACATCCGGTCGGAGCGGCTGCAGCCCTCGCCGCTCTTTCAGAAATCAACCGCCTCCAAGTTTGGAAAAATGCCGGGGCACGCGGAGATCAGCTCTTCGCAGGATTGCAAAAACTGGGCCAAAAACACGATATGGTCGGCGACGTGCGCGGAGGCGAAGGGTTAATGTGTGCGTTAGAACTTGTCTCTGATCGCGAAACCAAAACGCCGGTAGCAAAAGAAGCGCCCGTTCGTATCCAAAAGGCTGCATATGAGGACGGCGTGATGGTCCGCGTTTCAGGCAACAACATTATCCTCTCTCCACCGTTGGTGATCACGTCTGACGACGTGGAAAAGATTTTATCTGCCATCGATACTGGCCTCGGAAGCATTTAAAACACTTAATCCCCGCGCGTCCTTCGGGCGGGGCCTTGCCCAGAATTATCGTCGCAACGATAGTTTCAAAGTTAGTGTATTTTATCACTTATTCCCTCGTGAAGGGTCATCCCGGTCCTCTAAATAAGTCAAGCACCAGACTTTCATATCCCGACTATTTATTGTTACCTACAGGCGCTCTAAACTTTGACATTCCGCAACTCTTCAAGCAGATCCAACAGGTGAGTGATTTTTTCTCGACCCAACTGATCTTCAATCGCGGCATAAACCTCCAGGGCTTGCAGGATGTTATCAGCCAACAGACCGCGACCTTTGTCAGAAATTTGAACCTGCGTACGCCTTTTATCTTCCTCGTCTTGCCGCCGCAGAATTAGTCCTTCTGCCTCCATAGCTCGGAGAGTACGCGTAAGACTCGGCAAGAGCATACAGGCTTCTTTCGAAATGGCGCTTTGCTCAACCTCCCCCATTTCATCCAGGGTGCGCAAAATCCGCCACTTTTGTTCCGTCAGGTTTATTTCCTGAAGCATTTCCCTGATCGGCAACATCACTGTTTCCCGGGCCCGCAACAAGGCAATAGGAAGAGTACGGGACGTGCTTCGGGCTCTAATTTTAGTGTCTGACGATTGATCCATAAGAGTTTTATATGTGGGGCGAAGAAAATTAACAACACAAGTAGTTGACACACGCCTCAAATTACTTAACAAGTGTACTAAATGGAGAAAAACATGCCACACTTTAGCATTGAATATTCACGCAATCTGGAATCGCTCGTCGACATTGCAGGTCTTTGTGATGCCTTGCGTGCGGCAGGAATTGAAACCGGTGTCTTTCCGATGGCTGGGATACGCGTCCGTGCATTTGCTTGCGATCACTACTCCATCGCTGATGGGCAGCCTGATCGTGCTTTTATAGACTTATCAGTCAGATTGCGCGGCGGCCGCACGCTTGAAGTTCGCAAAGCTGCGACACAGGCCATTTTTCAAACCGCTGAAACTTTCCTCTCCGAGGTCATGGATAAGCACCCCATCGCCTTGTCAATGGAGATGCGCGATATTGATCCAGACCTCAGCCCTAAACTCAACTCGATCCGAAAATTCCTTTCAGGAGAAGGCTAATGTCCGACCTGCAGACAAATATTGAGAAACTAAACGGCTATTTGGAGCGGTTTCGTGACACAGGCATTTTGAATCGCATTGACGGCGAAGATTGCGTTGGATCGGGCGGAGAATTTACAACTATTTCTCCAGTAGACAAATCCGAAATCAGCAAAGTCGCCCGAGGCAACGAGGCCGACATAAACCGAGCGGCCAAATCTGCTGCTGACGCCTTTCCAGCATGGCGAGACACACCTGCGCTTGAGCGGAAAAAAATCCTTATCAAAGTCGCTGAAGCTATCGAGGCGCGTGCCGAAGAAATTGCGCTGTGCGAATGCTGGGATACCGGACAGACGCTTAGGTTTATGTCAAAAGCCGCCTTACGTGGTGCTGAAAACTTCCGCTATTTTGCAGATCAAGTTGTTCAGGCGCGTGACGGCCAGCATTTAAAGTCACCAACTTTGATGAATATCACCAGTCGCGTTCCGATTGGCCCAGTTGGCGTTATCACACCGTGGAATACCCCCTTCATGCTTTCCACCTGGAAGATTGCCCCGGCGTTAGCAGCGGGTTGCACAGTCGTCCATAAACCTGCAGAAGATTCACCATTGACCGCACGCCTTTTGGTTGAAATCGCCGAAGAGGCTGGCCTGCCCAAAGGGGTTCTAAACACCGTCAATGGGTATGGTCATGACGCTGGCAAACGCCTCACTGAACACCCTGCGATTAAAGCTATCGCTTTCGTTGGTGAAAGCAGAACTGGATCAATCATCACAAAACAGGGTGCAGATACATTAAAGCGGATGCATCTGGAACTTGGAGGTAAAAATCCGGTTATTGTTTTTGATGACGCTGATCTTGATCGTGCACTCGATGCGGTGATCTTTATGATTTATTCAATCAACGGAGAACGCTGCACATCTTCATCACGACTGTTCATCCAAGACACAATCAAAGAGGAATTTGAAGCGCGGCTGATTGAACGCATCAACAATATTAAGGTTGGCCACCCGCTTGACCCCGCGACTGAAATTGGTCCGCTGGTCACTGAAGAACACTACAATAAAGTGACCAGCTATTTTGACATCGCCAAAGAGGACGGCGCAACCGTAGCAGCGGGCGGCGTCAAAATTGGCGACGAAGGATTTTTTATACGCCCAACTTTGTTCACCAATGCAAACAATGATATGCGTATTGCTCGCGAAGAAATATTTGGTCCGGTTCTCACCTCCATTCCTTTTACCACGGAAGAAGAAGCACTCTCGATGGCGAATGACACGGACTACGGCCTAACGGGTTACGTTTGGACCAATGACCTGACACGTGCCATGCGCTTTACGGATAAACTCGAAGCGGGCATGATTTGGGTGAATTCAGAAAACGTACGCCACCTCCCCACCCCGTTTGGTGGGGTCAAAGCATCAGGCATCGGCCGTGATGGCGGCGATTGGAGTTTTGAATTCTACATGGAGCAAAAACACGTCGGATTTGCCCTTGGACAGCACAAAATCATGCAATTGGGTAAATGAAGCCCTTCGCTGGGACACAGAGAAAGGAACCGCTATGGGAAAGATTGTACAAGCTGCAAAGATCACACATGTACCAAGCATCTGGATGTCTCATACGATGCCTGAACACAAGGGCATCAGACAATTTGCCATAGACGGTTATGCCCGCCTTCGTCAGGATGCGATTGATCGAAACGTCGATACATTTCTGATCTTTGATACCCATTGGATCACCAATCAGGGTTTCCATTTAAACGCCAAAGATCATCATAAAGGTCGGTTCATTAGTCATGAGCTTCCGCATATGTTGGCAGATATGGAGTTTGATTATCAAGGCGACAGCGAATTGGCTCACTCCATACTTACAGCCTTACATGACCGGGGCGAACGCGCCATGGGTCATGCGCAACCCGATTTAGGCATGGAGTACGGTACGCTGCTTCCAATGTACTTCATCAACGAAGGGGTCAATGCGCGCGTTCTACCTGTTGCTGTAAATCAGTTCTCTTCGATAGAAGAAAACCGTAGATGGGGTGCTGCCATTGCAGAAGGCATTCGAAACTCCGGCAGGAATGTTTCGATCTTTGCATCCGGGTCGTTCAGCCATGATTTCACACCAAATTCGCGCTCGGTTGATGGGCTAAATTCCGTAAACGGTGAGTTCAACAAACAAATGGACCTTCGCGTTCTCGATATGTGGAAAGCCGGTGAATGGAGTGCCTTTTTAGATCTACTGCCCGACTATGCCACTAAATGCGCAGGTGAATGCGCAATGAATGACACAGCACTTCTGTTCGGCGCGTTGGGTTGGAAGGACTACAAAGGCGAAATAGATATTTACACCGAATATTTTGGCAGCTCGGGCACTGGTCAAGCCAACATAAGCCTGTCGGTTTAACCCAAATCCCAATACGTCTGGAGACACCTTATGTCCACTTTGCGCCTGAAGGATCAAAGCCTTCTTGTTAACGCCGCTTTGGTCGGCACTCGCTGGATTTCAGCGAGCGACTCCGCGACTCCGATTGACGTCACCAATCCTGCTACAGGTGATGTGATTGGTCAGGTTCCAAATCTTGGAGTAACGGAAACTGAGGCCGCGATCGAAGCCGGGGCTATTGCTCAGAAAGCTTGGGCAAAACGGACTGCCAAAGAGCGCAGTCAAATTCTACGCCGCTGGTACGAGCTTATCATGGCCAATCAGGATGATCTCGGCATGATCCTCACTGCCGAGCAGGGAAAACCATTGGCAGAAGCCAAGGGCGAAATCGCCTATGGTGCGTCTTTCATCGAATGGTTCGCAGAAGAAGCGCGCCGCGCCTACGGCGATGTCACCCCCGGGCATGCGCCCGACAAACGTATCATTACTATTAAACAACCCATTGGCGTTGTCGCAGCAATAACGCCATGGAATTTTCCGAATGCGATGATCACTCGCAAAGCTGGACCAGCTTTCGCTGCGGGCTGCGCGATGGTTTTGAAACCCGCTTCGCAAACACCGTTTTCGGCACTTGCATTGGCTGTCTTAGCCGAACGTGCGGGGTTACCGCTTGGATTGTTCTCCGTCGTAACTGGGTCAGCCGCCGCAATCGGAGGGGTAATGACTTCAAGCAAAATCATACAAAAGCTGACTTTCACAGGCTCCACTGAAATCGGCGCATTACTCTATGCACAATGCGCACCAACGATCAAGAAACTCGGACTTGAACTCGGAGGCAACGCACCTTTCATTGTATTCGATGACGCAGATTTAGATGAAGCCGTCGAAGGGGCGGTCATCGCCAAGTTCCGCAACAATGGTCAAACTTGCGTCTGTGCAAACCGTATTTATGTACAAGCGGGTGTTTACGATACCTTTGCTGAAAAACTCGCTAAAAAGGTCGCAACACTACTGACCGGTAATGGTTTCGACGAAGGGATTATTTTTGGCCCACTGATTGATCAGGCAGCTGTTGATAAAGTGTCTGAACATGTTGCCGATGCAACCCAAAAAGGCGCTACCGTTATTCTAGGTGGCAATGCCCATGAAAAAGGCGGCACATTCTATCAGCCAACCATTCTGACGGGGGTGACATCAGACATGGCTGTTGCAACCGAAGAAACGTTTGGACCCGTTGCACCGCTCTTTAAGTTTGAAAATGAAACTGACGTGGTCAACGAGGCAAATGACACCGAATTTGGGTTAGCTTCATATTTCTACTCTCGCGATTTAGCCCGTGTCTGGCGCGTATCCGAAGCACTAGAATACGGCATGGTAGGCGTTAACACAGGGTTGATTTCAACGGCAGAAGCCCCATTCGGAGGTGTTAAGATGTCAGGATTGGGACGAGAAGGTTCGCGCCATGGGCTCGATGATTATTTGGAAATTAAATACATTTGCATGGGTGGCCTTACCTCTGTGGAGGAAACGCTATGAACTGGGATGAGTATTCTGATTGGGGAAAATACATAGCTGAATGGGGCGCGAATTATCACAAAACGCTCGCTGATCAGCCTGTGCGGCCAGAAACAAAACCCGGTGATATCACGGCGCAGTTGCCTGCATCTCCTCCTGACAATGGCGAAGGAATGGATGCCATTATGGCCGATTTTAATGCTGTGGTTATGCCCGGGATGACCCACTGGCAGCATCCTAGGTTCTTTGCATATTTTCCGGCCAATGCCTCGCCACCATCAATGCTTGCAGAAATGCTCGTTAATACTGTCGCCGCGCAATGCATGTTGTGGCAGACATCCCCCGCCGCCACCGAAGTCGAAGGCGTCATGATCGATTGGTTACGCCAAGCGCTTGGCCTGCCTGAGCATTTCACCGGTGTAATCCAAGATAGCGCATCATCTGCAACATTGTCCGCAGTTCTGACAATGCGTGAACGAAGCCTAAAATTCACAGGAAACCGGGACGGGCTTTCAGGCAAAGGACATCTCCGTATCTACTGTTCCGATCAGGTTCATACTTCCATTGATCGCGCCTGCTGGGTTGCCGGGATCGGGCAGCAAAATTTGGTTAAAATCCCGACCACTGGCCCACATTTTGGAATTGATGTCGCTGCTTTAAAAAAGGCGATCGCTGATGACAAAGCGAACGGATATATTCCGGCAGGGATCATTGCGATCACAGGCGGCACAAGCATTGGTGCTTGCGATACACTTGGCCCCGTATTGCAAGTTGCCAAACAAGAAGATATTTATACTCATTTAGATGCTGCCTGGGCTGGGTCCGCCATGATCTGTCCTGAATTCCGTGAGGCGTTTTGGGAAGGCGTTGAAGGCTTCGACAGCATTGTATTCAACCCTCACAAATGGATGGGTGCACAATTTGATTGCTCTGTGCAGTTTTTGGCAGATTCTACCCCACAGTTGAACACTCTCAAAATTGAACCGGAATACCTAAAGACCTCCGGCGAAGCCGTTACAAATTATTCTGAATGGACCATTCCTCTTGGCCGCCGCTTTCGCGCTTTGAAAATCTGGTTTCTCATTCGCACCTATGGTCTTGCTGAGCTACGGGAGCGCATTCGCAATCACGTGCACTGGGCGAATGAAGTTTGCGAAAAGATCGGAGCTATAGAGGGGTTTGAAATCACAACAGACCCCATCCTAAGTCTCTTTTCATTTCGCTGCCCAGGAGACGATGACACCCAACAGAGATTAACCGATGCGATCAATAAAGACGGGCGCATCTATCTGACACAAACCCTGCATGAGAACCGGAAAGTAATCCGGCTACAGGTTGGGCAGTTTGATACAACAAGAGATCAAGTTCTGATGGCCGCAGATGTCATCAAAGATGTTTGGAAGGAAATCCAATGAGGTTTGCAACATATAGCGCTGGCGCTGAAACCTATTACGGAGCCGCCACAAACGATGGCATGATCGCCCTAAATGATGAATTTCCTCAGTGGCCAACTTTGTTAGACGCTGTTCGTGCTGACGGGTTAGAAACGCTCGAGGCTACCTCCAAAGATAAACCTGTCACTCATACCGATTTCACCTATGAAATGGTTCTACCCAATGCCCCGCGCATACTATGTGTTGGAGTAAACTTTCCCGACCGAAATGCTGAATACAAAGACGGTAGTGCACAACCCAAATATATGTCGTTGTTTCCACGTTTTGCCAGTGGCTTCACTGGTCACGGTCAAAACTTGGTACGCCCTCCTGAAAACCACACGCTAGACTATGAGGGTGAAGTTGCAATTGTTATAGGAAAATCTGGCCGCCGTATTAGCCAAGAAAAAGCCTATGACCATATCGCCGCCCTGACCCTTTGCAACGAAGGCACCATTCGCGATTGGGTCCGTCACGCAAAATTCAACGTCACTCAGGGTAAGAATTGGGATAATTCAGGATCTATCGGTCCTTGGCTTGTGCCATTTACGAATGCATCACAATTAGATGATGCGCGTATCGTTACGCGTGTTAACGGTGAGATCCGCCAAGACGACGTTCTCTCACGTATGATGTTCCCTATCCGGCGTGAAATCGAATATATTTCTACGTTCATGACATTGCACCCCGGCGATATCATTATCACAGGTACGCCGACTGGGGCGGGCGCGCGCTTTGATCCTCCCAAGTACCTCAAACCGGGTGACGTTGTTGAAATTGAAGTCGAAGGTATTGGTACTTTGAGCAATGGTGTAGAAGACGAGGTCCCTGCATGACGCCAGATGATCACACGCGCGCCGCATTTGATTTACTGGAAGCCGAGCGCACTCAAAACCAGATCGGCCTACTTTCACTGCGCCACCCAGAGATGGGAATGGATGATGCCTATGAAGTGCAAAACGCGATCTATCGTCAAAAATGCGCTGAAGGTCGGAATGTTATTGGATGGAAAATTGGCCTGACATCCAAGGCTATGCAATATGCTTTGAACATCGATATCCCCGACAGTGGCATTTTGTTTGATGACATGGCCTTTGAGAATGGTGCTACTGTTCCAAAAGGGCGCTTTATCCAACCACGGATTGAAGCCGAAATCGCCTTTGTAATGAAATCATCCGTTGGGGGAAGTGATGTCACCCGTGATGATATTATTGCTGCTGTGGACTATGTTACGCCATCCATCGAAATTCTGGACACTCGTATTCAGCGCGTCGATCCCGTAACTGGCAAAGCCCGTACTGTTTTCGATACAATTAGCGACAACGCAGCCAACGCGGGGATTGTCCTTGGCGATGAACGGAACGCCCTAGACAGCTTTGATCTGCGTTGGGTTGGGGCATTAACATTTCGTAATGGCGAAATCGAAGAAACAGGTTTAGGCGCTGGTGTTTTAAATGATCCAATTGAAAGTGTTGTTTGGTTAGCCCAACGCATGGCCCAATACGGGCAAAGTATTGAACCTGGCCAGATTATCCTGTCTGGTAGCTTTATTCGTCCCGTTGAATGCCCTCCCGGTAGTAAAATCCATGCTGATTTTGGAACTTTCGGGTCGGTCTCCATAAACTTCGAGTGAGAAAACTATGCCCGCACCTGTAAACACATTTAAACAAGCCCTAAAAGACGGCACACCTCAGATCGGATGTTGGATTGGATTAGCAGATTCTTACGCTGCCGAAATTTCTGCAACGGCTGGATTTGATTGGCTATTGATCGATGGCGAACATGCGCCAAATGATCTGCGTTCAATGTTGTCGCAACTCCAAATCGTTGAGGCATCAGCATCCCATCCGGTTGTACGACTTCCTATCGGTGAAACCTGGATGATCAAGCAGGTACTTGATGCAGGTGCCCAAACACTGTTGATTCCAATGGTTGAAAGTAAAGCACAGGCGCAAGACCTTATTCGTGCTGTGCAATATCCCCCTCATGGTACTCGTGGCGTTGGCTCCGCCCTGGCTAGAGCATCAAAGTTCTCGGCAATACCAGATTATTTGACGTCAGCGGACGCGCAAATCTGCTTATTATTGCAGGTCGAAAACCGCGCTGGCCTTGCAGCTTTGGATGATATCCTCGCACTTGATGACGTGGACGGGGTATTCATTGGCCCAGCGGATTTGGCTGCAGATCTCGGCCATCTTGGGAACGCTAATCACCCAGACGTTATCGACGCCGTAAAAGACGCCTTAACCCGAATTGTAGCATCTGGAAAAGCGGCAGGCATTTTGACGCTGGACGAAACTATGCAAGATCTTTGTCTCGAAATTGGCGTTACGTTTTTAGCAACGGGCATCGACGTCACCTTATTTGCAAACGGAATGCGAGCACTTGCAAAAAACGGAAAAGCTAAACTGGCGACATAAATCATAAGAAGCACACGGCCCTTTAGGTTCACGCATAACTTTTAACCGATTTATACCGGATTCCATCGAGATTAAGGACGCAATCAACTCAGCTTAGGGGTAACTTTGAGCTGAGCAACATAAGTTGCAAGGCCCTAAGCTGGACCTTGCTCATTCCAATTATTCAATTCTGCCAGGCAGGGATAAGTCCCCGGACGCGACATCGAATACATCGGTAACGCATAGCAGTGGTGCATGGATATTCGCGTTAACCCTGAGGGCTGCCGTTACCCCATCATAGGCGACCCCTCCCAATTCCACATCGCTTGCAAAGCCAACCGTTACGCTGACTTCAGGGCCATCAAACAACGGCGTAAATCCAGGGCTATCGAGGAAAACAGGGAAGCCAGGCCACGTTGCAGGCAGCTGTGGCATTTCACCTTCAGCGATATCGCGAATAGCCAATGCACCCTCTCCGCATGCTTCAGATGGCGTTAGAACAATCCAATGACTATGCCATATCAAGCCGTCATTTCCCGGGTCTCCGTCAAGGTTCTCGTCAACCAGTGGCGTGTCATCAAAGTCAGGGTGGCTGGTCGCAGCTAAGGCCAAGATACCTGTATCACCCTCAAAGCCAACAGCAGATGGATCAAGAGAGGTCGGCCATACATATGACCAAATCGACGACCCGCCAACGGCACCCACTGACGTTGGCACATCTGCACCAGCCGTACCGTTCGTGGTCATGTGAAATGTAACGCGATTGGCCGCGCGATGCGCATGTGCGGCAAGAATATCAAAAGATGCTGTGGTTGATTCATTGACCTCAGATGCGACGGCCCCGGTTTGATGTGCGGCATGGGTTCCGTCGGCATAAGCAGCAAAACCACTAAGGCCTAGTATGGCAAACGATGTTGCGAGTTTCATGGATATGTTCCTTTTGTGAATCAGTGTACTCACATTAGTAGCGAGTCGAAACTATTGCAATAATAGTTTCGACTCGCTACACAGAACGCATGACACAAACGAAAAACATCAAAGATTTAATCACACGGCTGGCGCGCATCGAGGCTGGTGCAAGTTGGGGAGATGATCTGAATCCGGCACAGCGGATGACATTGGAATATCTCAACAATGCAAATAGGTTTTCGCGCTCTCCCTCTCATGCTGCCGCCTATTTGGGAACGACACGAGGCACGATAACCCAGACATTAAAATCCCTAGCCCGCAAAGGTTATGTGGCCGAAGAACGATCAGAATCTGACAAACGCTCCATCTCGTATTCGCTGACCAACACGGGCCAAAAAATCGTTAATCAACAGGGTATTTTGGAACGTGCAATCGAGAAAACTCCGAGCATGTTGCGCGCAGAAATTGATGCAGGGCTACGTGATATCCTTTCGCAGGCGCTCCAATTAAACGGACAAAAGGCGTTTGGAATATGTAAGTATTGCCGCCATTTTGAAACCACTACCGCGGACGGGTATTGCGGTCTTTTATCCTTGGCCCTTACGCCTACGGAAGCTTTACAAATTTGCCACGAACAGGAACCCACATGAACTGCCCTACTCTATCGGCGACCATCACCGAATTGTTTGTCGGGAACATCGAAGAACTATGGCCGGGAAAAGCGAAATCCGCCATCCACAAAAGAAAGGCCACAGGCCAGCATGTGATTACAGACGTTGGTTTTGAATCCGACTCACAGGCTGATTTAACCGTCCATGGTGGAGCCGACAAAGCGATACATCACTACGCAGCGGATCACTATAAATTCTGGCAATCAGAAGGGCTTATGGCACGCGGCACCAAACCTGCCGCATTTGGAGAAAATATTTCAACCCTTGGCTTAATAGAAGAAACGCTTTGCATAGGCGATATTTTCTCGGCGGGCTCTGCAATCCTACAAATCAGCCAAGGTCGACAGCCATGCTGGAAGTTAAATGAACACACGGGCCAAAAAACAATGGCTTACCAGTTTCAAAAAACCGGGCGCACAGGTTGGTACTATCGCGTTTTAGAATCTGGGTCTGTCCAAGCTGGAGACAAGATTACGTTAATCTCACGCCCGTGCCCAGATTGGAGCGTCGCTATGGTCACTCGTGCGCGGCTCACGAAACGTATCACAACAGACGGCGCTGCGCGCCTTGCGCGACTTCCGGAATTAGCTGACGGGTGGAAAAACGCCTTTGCAAAAATGGCAATCGGACAATTGAACGAAAACACCGACAAGCGCCTTAAGCCAGAGTAAAAAATACTGCCCGCATCTTTTAACAGATGCGGGCAGTGGTTTCGCAGGGTTAAGAAATTCCGTCAATTGATGACATATCGATCCCCAACGCGGCGGCCACCCCGGCCCCATATGCCGGATCTGCACGATGACAATTCCGGATATGGCGATGCTGGATCTCGACGTGTGCCGGGCCAATTGAACGCGCCGTGTTTTCAAACAAAACTTGCTGTTGTTGCGCATTCATCAGTCGGAACAAATTGCCTGGTTGGGAGTAGTAATCCTCATCCTCGCGGTGGTTCCAATGATCTGCAGCCCCCTCGATAGATAGCGCCGGTTCTGAATAATCAGGTTGTTCCTGCCACTCGCCATGCATGTTTGGTTCGTACCCAATGCGTCCACCTGCATTGTCATCTACACGCATTGCCCCATCCCGGTGATAGGAATGGTAAGGGCATCGCGGCGCGTTCACCGGAATTTGGGCATGGTTCACACCTAAACGATAGCGCTGGGTGTCCCCATAAGAAAACAAACGTCCCTGTAGCATCTTGTCTGGTGAAAAACTAATACCCGGCACAATAGTCGATGGCGCAAATGCGGATTGTTCGACCTCTGCATGGTAATTGTCAGGATTTCGGTTCAGTTCTAATTCCCCAACTTCGATCAACGGATAATCTGCATGCGGCCAAACTTTGGTCAAATCAAACGGATTCAAGTGATAACTTCCCGCATCCTTTTCGGGCATAATTTGTACTGAGAGGGTCCACTTTGGGAAATCACTGTTTTCGATACTGTCAAATAAATCACGCTGATGACTTTCACGATCACCCGCCACAATTTGCGCTGCTTCTTCGTCTGTCAGATTTTTAATGCCTTGCTGGGTCTTAAAGTGGAACTTCACCCAAAACCGTTCGTTGTCCGCATTGATAAAGCTATAAGTATGGCTGCCAAAACCATCCATATGACGGTACGTCGCCGGAAGACCGCGATCAGACATAACAATTGTAACCTGATGGAGCGCTTCGGGCAGGCTGCTCCAGAAATCCCAATTATTGTCAGCACTACGCATGTTTGTGCGCGGATCACGTTTCACGGCGTGATTGAGATCCGGGAATTTCATCGGATCACGTAAGAAAAACACCGGTGTATTGTTACCTACGAGATCCCAATTACCCTCTTCTGTATAGAACTTGATCGCAAAACCGCGAATATCACGTTCAGCATCTGCTGCACCGCGTTCACCTGCAACCGTAGAAAAACGCAAAAATAGATCTGTCTCTTTCCCAACTTCTGAGAAAATTTTCGCGCGCGTATATTTTGAAATGTCGTGCGTCACAGTGAAACGACCATAAGCAGCGGAGCCTTTCGCGTGCATACGGCGCTCTGGAATGACTTCACGATCAAAGTGCGCCATTTTTTCCAAAAACCAAACATCTTGTAACAAAGCTGGTCCGCGAGGCCCCGCCGTCATGATGTTTTGATTGTCAGGAATCGGCGCTCCGAATGCTGACGTCAGCTTAGGTTTATCGCTCATGTGACTTTTCCTTGCTATAAATTCAGTATCGGTATCTTGCACTTGTATCGGCACGTTGTAAAAGTTATTGTTATTATCAAAGCCATAACTTTTAGTGATCACAATGAAGCATACATCTGTTGCCGGGTTGTCCATCAGGGACATAGAATATGTCCAAGCCATAGCCAGCGAAGGACACTTTGGGCGCGCCGCAGTGCTATGTGGGGTATCGCAACCCGCAATCAGTCAACAAGTTCAGAAGCTTGAGGCAAAACTTGGAATTGTCATTTTTGAACGCCAAGGCAAACACATATCCGTCACTGAAAATGGGAAAGTTTTTTTAAAAAAAGCCGACATAATTTTGTCCACCGCTCGAGAATTGCTAGAGTTATCATCCAGTCTATCCTCGCCAATGGAGGGTGAATTGCGCTTAGGCGTTATACCAACATTGGGCCCGTACCTGATGCCATTGGTGCTAAAAGCAATCAAAGCTGTTTATCCCAAACTGCGCCTATCCTTATACGAAGAACCGACAGAAACATTGGAACAGCTTTTAGCAGAGCGAAAACTTGATGTTATTCTTTTGGCGACAGCCCCCAAAACATCCAGCTTTGATACCGTTGATATATTTTTTGAACCCTATATTTTTGCTACCCCTGAAGCATCAGGATTGAAACCAGAGCATCCTGTAACTTGGCCTCAAATCACAAGTTCGCAACTGGTTTTGTTGTCAGCCGAACACTGTATGCGCGATCAAACAATTGCGCTTTGTGACTTACAA
The DNA here is from genome assembly GCF_011326755.1 of Cochlodiniinecator piscidefendens. GTDB lineage: Bacteria > Pseudomonadota > Alphaproteobacteria > Rhodobacterales > Rhodobacteraceae > Cochlodiniinecator > Cochlodiniinecator piscidefendens. Next base: position 85,179 of record NZ_JAAOIE010000010.1, read on the forward strand.
GATAAGCAAGGACAGCGCATGGCAAGCAGCCTAGAAATGCTGCGTCAGATGGTTGCCCTTGGGGATGGTAGCGCGCTTTTGCCTGCTTTGTCAGTTACAGGGAATGACGCTTTTGGTGGGCTCTTAACATTACACTCTGTTTCTGATGGAAAATTTGGCCGTCAAATTCAGCTTCTATGGCGCAACAGCGATCCCAGAGCGCAGCACCTCAACGCATTTGGCGCTTTTCTTGGAGACCAAATGAATACGCCCCAAATGCAAAAACGATTGCAGCTATAGGTACCACAGAAGGACCTCGAAATGGCACAAGCGTTAACAAGAGAAATCAAAGACATTGTACTGGCAACAGTTCCACCACTCGAAGAGCACGGGCAGACCATTGTTTCAGAAATGTACAACCGCCTCTTTGAAAATGACGACATTCGAGCGTTGTTCAACCAATCCCACCAAACTGGCAATTCCGCACAACATGCCGCTTTGGCCAACGCTATCCTCGGTTACGCGAAAAACATAGATAATCTCGAGGCACTTGGCCCGGTCGTTACACGCATTGTAAATAAACACGTCAGTTTGCAGATCAAACCACATCATTATGACCATGTTGCCACGTCGCTCTTGGGGGCCATCTCTGCTGTCTTAGGGGATGCCGCAACAAAAGAAGTTCTAAACGCTTGGGGCGAGGCATATTGGTTTTTAGCCGACTTATTGATTTCAACAGAAACCGAAATGTATCAAAATATCGCTGCAACTGCGGGCGGCTGGGCCGATTGGCGCTCCTTTACAATTTCAGAAATCATAACCGAAAGCGAACTGATCAAATCTTTCATCCTGCGCCCAGTTGATGGCCTGACAGTGATGAAACACAGACCGGGTCAATATCTGTCCTTTGACTTTGACATCCCAAATTCAGGAAAGCTGCGCCGTAATTACTCTATTTCGTGCGCACCTAATGGCGAATACTACCGCATTTCAGTCAAAAAAGAGCCCGGCGGTATTGCCAGCGGATGGCTTCATAACACAGCTAAAGTCGGAACCAATTTACAAGTCGCCGCGCCAGCCGGAGATTTCTTTTTAAAGGAAAGCACAACTTCCGAAGTCGTCTTGCTTTCTGCAGGTGTTGGTTTGACCCCCATGGTTGCAATGCTGGAAACATTGGCCGCGAATGGTCAAAAATCCACCTATTTACATGCAACTCAGAACGGCATGACCCATTGCATGGGTGACGTCAGCAAATCACTGGCCACACGCAGCGTCACGTTTTTTGAAAACCCCAGTGCAGAAGATCAAAAGATAGCCCGTTTTGATATTGAGGGTAGAATAACCCCTGGTTGGCTTACTGCAAACACCAATACCAACACCTCAGATTACTACATTTGCGGTCCCAAGGCCTTTATGGCGATGGCCGTCCGTGGTCTACTAGATGCTGGTGTTAGCTCTGAACGCATTAATTATGAGTTTTTCGGCCCAGCTGAAGCACTCTATGCTTCCTAAGAATAGGTAAACTCGCGAAAACTGTTGCGTCAGCATATCTAGATTGTGCTGAGAGCGGTAAACCCAGAATTATGAGAGCCCTCATTTTGAATGGATACCGTTCGTACATCTAACGCTGCAGTTTTCGCCAATATATTGCGAACAGAGTTTTTGTGTTGTTGCTGTTCCAAAATCACCAAATCTATGGTGACGACAGCGACGCAACCGCTATAAAGAAAAACATGCGTTTCAAATTCGTCAATCAACACCGGATCAGGTTACGGCACTTACAAAGCTTTGCCGATATAGCCGAAAGCGGATCGATGACCGCGTCTGCAAAGACACTAAATACTTCGCAGCCTGCTCTGTCGCGTACCATTTCTGAGTTAGAAGATACCTTGAAATGCCGCCTATTTCATCGTGACTCGACCGGTCTTTCCCTGACACCAAGCGGGCGACAGTTGCAAGCGCATGTATTAGCTGCCTTCGAACACCTTGAAACTGGGCTCGCAGGTATCGGTGAAGATTTTCAGAACCAATACGTTCGCTGTGCAGCTTTACCCAGCGTTTCTCGCGGTATCTTTCCTAAGGCTGTTGTCCGCTTCAAAGAAGAATACCCTGAGGTTTCAATCGAAATCCAAGACCCCGGAAACCCAACCTTTTTAGATGCCATCCGACGTGGAGAACTGGATTTCTCGGTTGGGCGGGTAAGTCCCCCCACGCGTATGGAAGGGCTAAGCTTTAATCATCTTTATAGTGAAGAGTTGATGTTTGTCGCGCACCACACACATCCCTTGGCCAATAAAAAAGATCTGGCGATTGATGAGTTGGCAAATCACCCAATGCTTCTGCCTCACGACGGCGTCGTTATTCGCGAAGAGCTGGATCGCTTCTTGATTGCTCATGATCAGCCATTGGCTCGCAATCGCATCGAAACCATGTCATTTGAATTTATACGGGCCATTCTTGGCCAATCAGACGCCGTTGCATTTTGCCCAGCTGGTGCTATTTTTCGCGAAATTAAAAATGGACAAATTTCGCAGCTAAATGTTCCGGGCCCATCAATGATGGGTGCTATCGGAATTACAACCAGCGCGCTAAGGCGTCTTTCACCCCCCGCTAAGCGTCTCATCCAGATGATAAAAGAAGAAGCCGGCGTGACCGATTAAAATCGGACATATCAAAATTGATATACCCTGTTTGCTTTCGGCATTTCCCAATCACCTTTGGTTAATAGAAACTGAATTGCAGAATAAATACTCTGTGGGCAGTTCTCCGATCTTGCACCCCACGGATCACTCGCATGAGGTCCTACAATGAAAAAGTTTTTTGCTGCCGTTGCAATGTCAACCGCACTTTTGCCAAACGTCGCGTTTGCGGAATACCCAGAAAAGCCCGTGGAATTTGTCATCCCCTTTCCGCCTGGGGATCTCGAAGATCTTCTGACGCGCATCATCGCTGACGAATTTCAGGAGGCCTACGGGGTACCCGCCGCCGTCGTAAATAAACCCGGTGGTGGCGGTGGTCCCTTCCCCGGAGCAATTTCTGTCGCAACAGCCCCAGCGGATGGTTACACAATTGGCTCTTTCGTGATTGGCGTACCCGTCGTTGGCCCTCAGATTGGTATTCCAGAATTAACACCAAACCCCTTTGAACCCATCGGGATCTTCCTAACCTATCCGTTTGTAATTGCCGCCAGCGGAAGCGCACCTTATGCGACGATTGAAGAACTGTCGGCCTACGCGCAAAACAATGATGTGACCTTCGGCCACTTTGGAATGCGCAGTATCCCACGTCGGCACATGGTCGCGGCCGCTGAAACCTTAGGCTTTGCCTTCAACTCCGAAGCAGGATTTGACGCACTAGATTGCAACACTTTGGCATCTGGTGATGCTGATGTCATTTCAACGACACTGCAATTGATCGCCCCCTGTGTTGATGATCTGAACATCTTGGCAGCGGTCACCAATGAACGCATCTCGACACTACCTGATGTACCAACAATGGGTGAAATTGTCCCCGAATTGGACCTGTCCACCTGGAACGGGTTATTCGTCCATCGGGATACGCCTGCCGAGGTTCGAGCCCGGATCGCAGAAGTTGCAGTCCGCGCTCTAAATTCGGACGAAGCCCTCGAGCTTGCCGAAAACACCGGTGCGGTGATCTATTGGAAAGATGCCGCGGAAGCCCAAGCGCAAATAGAATCCGACATCGAAATTCTGCAACGCATTGATGCGCTCGTAGGTGATAACTAACTCGCAAAAAAGTGTCACCCGCAAGCGGGTGGCACTTTTCCGTTTCTTAGATACAAATAATAGGCGCTAGCCGTGACAACCAAAAATATCCTGTGGATCATGTGTGACCAACTCAGGTTTGATTATCTGAGCTGCGCTGGCCATCCGACCTTGAAAACCCCAAATATTGATAGATTGGCGGAAAAGGGCGTTCGCTTCACGAATGCATATGTGCAATCTACGATCTGCGGTCCTTCTCGGATGTCTGCCTATACCGGGCGTTATGTACGCTCTCACGGATCGACGTATAACGGTGTACCTCTACGAGTTGGAGAACCCACGTTAGGCGATCATCTACGTGATGCGGGAATGCGAGCGGTTTTGATCGGAAAAACCCATATGGCCGCCGACACCGAAGGTATGGAACGATTGGGTATTGATCCCAATTCAATGATCGGCGTTCACACTTCCCAATGTGGTTTTGAACCCTATGAGCGTGATGATGGATTGCATCCGAAGAATGGACCTTATGACGTTCCTGCATACAACAGATATCTGGCGCAGCAGGGATATAATAGCAGCAGCCCATGGGAGGATTGGGCAAACTCCGCAGAAGGCCCCGACGGAGAAATATTGAACGGCTGGCTCTGGACCCATGCCGATAAACCTGCGCGGATTCAAGAAGACCATTCCGAAACCCCCTATATGACACGTCGCGCGATGGATTTCATGGCTGAGGCGGAAAAAGATGGTCGTCCTTGGTGTGCGCATCTTTCTTACATAAAGCCCCACTGGCCCTATATCGTACCTGCACCGTATCATGACATGTATGGCCCTGATGATATACCACCGGTGGTGCGAAACCAGGCTGAATTAGACAATGGGCATCCCATTTTTCGGGCCTTTGCAAGTGAACGTTACTCCCGCAACTTCTCCCGCAACGGTGCCCGCGAAAAAATCATTCCGGCCTATATGGGATTGATCAAACAAATTGATGACCAACTGGGGCATCTCTTTTCTTTCATGCA
>NZ_JAAOIE010000011.1 GCF_011326755.1 Cochlodiniinecator piscidefendens
CAGTTCCTGGCCCCTTGGGATATGGGCAATGTCGCAGACAAAGTGGCCAGCACTGGCAATGACCGGATTTTGCTGACAGATCGCGGCACCTCCTTTGGCTATAATATGCTGGTCAGTGATTTCCGCAGCCTCCCAATCATGGCTGAAACCGGGTATCCCGTGGTGTTTGACGCCACGCACTCTGTGCAATTTCCCGGCGGCAATGGTGCCTCAACCGGTGGCAAACGCGAATATGTACCGCCATTGGCACGGGCCGCTTTGGCGGTGGGGTGTTCAGCGCTCTTTATTGAAACGCACCCGGACCCCGACAACGCGCCAAGTGACGGACCAAACATGGTTCCGCTGGATCAGATGAAGGCGTTGCTCACAAGTTTCAAAGCTTATGACACCCTGACCAAAGAATTGGGTTAAACGGGCCAATCTTTCGGCCCCCCCCGCGTGACTGGACAAAGAGGTTCTTACGTGCCGACCAAAAATGATTTTTCACCACTGCAGTCTGTTCAGGAATCCCTGAGCGTTTTTCAGGATGGCTTAAAACAGACCCTAAACAGCGTATCAGAGCCGGAATTGGCCGCGATCATCAGTGATGCGGCACAGGTTATGTTTGAAATGAAGGGGCGGCTGATCCTGTCTGGTGTCGGTAAAAGCGGCCATATCGCGCGTAAACTGGCCGCTACATTTTCCTCGACCGGCACGCCTGCTTATTTTGTGCATGCGGCTGAGGCCAGCCATGGCGACCTTGGTATGATCCAAAGCAGTGATGTTTTGGTTTTAATGTCATGGTCCGGCGAAACCCGCGAACTGTCTGATATCATCGCTTATGGTCTGCGGTTTGATGTGCCCATCATCGCGATCACCGGTAAGGCGGAGTCGACCCTTGCGCGCAAAGCGCAATTCCCGATTGTTCTGCCCCGCGCCGAGGAAGCCTGCCCGCATAACCTCGCGCCAACAACATCAACGCTGTTGCAATTGGCGATTGGCGATGCTTTGGCCGTGACCCTGCTGCGTATGCGCGGGTTTTCTGAGGAAAGCTTTCGCAACTTTCACCCCGGTGGCAAACTGGGGTCTGTTTTGCAGCCAATCAGCGAATTCATGCACAAGGGCGATCAGCTGCCTTTGCTGCCTGAAACGGCCCCCATCATCGAAGTTATCTCTGAAATCTCAAACAAGGGGTTTGGGATTGTTGGACTTCAGAACGCTGACGGGCATTTGGTCGGTGTGGTTACAGATGGTGACATTCGCCGTTATCTGGAAAAAAACACATCCGGCACCATGCAAGCCGTAATCTGGTCGGCCACGGCTGCGCAATTGATGACCCCCAACAGCGTCACGCTGGATCAGGAACGTCTGAGTGCGCGCGCGCTCAATATCATGCAGACCAACCGCATCACCGCCGCCTTTGTGGTTGAGGATGAAAAACCCGTTGGGCTGATCACCGTGCTTCAACTGTTACAGCGGGGCGTCGCCTAATGCGCCCTGCCCTTCCTTGACAATCGGCCTCGCGCTTGTCAGCCATATCTAACCCACAGTTATAAAGAGATCCTATGAAACTTGCGCATCGTGAAATTGGCCCGGCCCACCCTCCTCTTGTCATCGCGGAAATCGGGATCAACCACGACGGCGATTTAAGCGTCGCCAAAGACATGGTGCGTATGGCCCGCGATGCTGGCTGTGAATGCGTGAAACACCAAACCCACATCGTCGAAGATGAAATGACCGCCGAGGCGCAACAGATTTTTCCGCCAAACGCGGATGTGTCGATTTGGGAGGTCATGAAGCGCTGCGCCTTATCCCTTGAGGATGAAAAAGAGCTAAAAGAATACACCGAAAGCCTCGGGATGATTTACATCTCAACCCCGTTTTCGCGGGCGGCGGCGGATTTCCTGAATGACATTGATGTGCCGGGATTTAAAATCGGCTCTGGTGAGGCTGACAATCTGCCTTTGATCCGTCACATCGCCCGGTTTGGCAAACCAATCATCCTGTCCACTGGGATGCAGACGATTGAAACCATGCGCGCCTCTGTGCAAATCCTAGAAGAGGCCGGCGTTGACTACGCGCTTCTCGAATGCACCAACCTTTATCCAAGCCCGCCTGAAATCGTCTCTCTCAAAGGGGTGACTGAGCTAAAAGCCGCGTTCCCTAATGCGACTGTAGGATTTTCTGACCACTCGATCGGGCCTTCAATGGCGTTGGCGTCTGTAGCGCTTGGCGCGACGATTTTGGAACGCCACTATACCGACAGCCGCTATCGCAAAGGCCCGGATATTTCCTGCTCCATGGACCCGGCTGAATTGAAATTCCTGATTGATCGTTCAAAGGAAATTCACACCGCCCTGCACAACGACAAAAAACGCACAGGCCCCGAAGAAGACGTTTACCGTTTTGCCCGCGCCAGCGTTGTTGCGGACAAAGATCTACCCGCAGGACATGTGATTACCGAGGCTGACATTTGGGCCCGCCGCCCCGGATCAGGCGATATTGCGGGGTATGACTTTGACAAAGTGGTCGGCAAAACCCTGACCACAGCCGTCACCCATAACCAGCAGTTAAAATGGTCTGACCTAAACTAAACAGAGCCTAAATAGGCCAATCGGGTCTAAAACTGGTGGCACGACCAATACCTTGAACTGTCTTTGTAGACAGAAAATCCACCGCTAACCTGACGGATAGACATCAATGCAAAGCCTTTTGTTTGTAACCGGGACCCGCGCTGATTTTGGCAAACTAGAACCCCTCGCCACTGCCGCGCGCAAAGCTGGGTTCAAGGTGTCCTTCTTTGTCACAGGTATGCATTTGATGGCACGCTATGGGCTGACAAAGCTTGAGGTGCAAAAAACACCCGGTATCGTCAGCTATGAATTCATGAACCAACGCGCGGGCGATCCCCAAGATACGATCTTGGCCAAAACCGTGCTGGGATTTTCGGATTTTGTGGCTGAACAAAAGCCCGATTTGGTGATTGTGCATGGTGACCGTGTCGAAGCGCTTGCTTGTGCTTTGGTCTGTGCCACCAACTATGTGCGCTGCGCCCACATTGAGGGCGGCGAGGTCTCTGGCACAATTGATGAGATTTTCCGTCACTGCAATTCAAAGCTCGCCAATTATCATTTTGTCAGCTCTCCTGCGGCGGCAAAACGGGTTCAAGCCCTAGGGGAGCCGAGCGAAAGCATTCATGTGATCGGCTCGCCCGAGCTTGATTTTCATTCCCAAGACTCTGGTGTTTCGTTGGCCGAGGTGAAAACGCGTTATGACATTGCCTTTGAGGATTACGGCATTTGTGTTTTCCACCCGGTCACCTCAGAGGCAGACCAGATGGAGACGCAAGCCCGCGCGCTTTATGGGGAACTTGAGGCGTCAAAGCGGAATTTCGTTTTGATCCTGCCCAACAATGATCCGGGATCAGAGGCAATTTTTGAGGTGATCAATGCACTGCCCCAACAGCAGTTCCGCGCCATTCCTTCGATGCGGTTTGCCCATTTTTCCGAACTGATGAAAAACGCCAGCGCGATGGTGGGCAACAGTTCGGCGGGCGTGCGCGAAGCCCCGTTTTTAGGTGTGCCATCGCTGGATGTTGGCACACGTCAAACCAATCGCGCACAGGCCCCATCCATCCATAGCAGCCCGGCCCAGGATACCGCAAAAATCCGTGCCTTTCTGGAAACCGAATGGGGCAAGCGCTATCCGCCTCACACAGCTTTTGGTGAAGGTACGGCAACTGAACTGTTCATAAAAACACTGCATGAACCATCATTTTGGGAAGGTGGGCTGCAAAAAGGGTTTGTAGATGCAATCTGACGCGCATCCTTTTTCGGTGCGTGCTTACCGCGGCCTGTCTCGTTTTTTATCTTTGTACGCGCGCCGGCATTTACAAAAACGAATGGGCCTTGGCAAAGAACACCCAACCCGATGGGTTGAAAAGCTCGGCCATGCCGGGCTTGCGCGTCCCAAGGGCAGGTTGATCTGGTTACATGCTGTTGGTCTGGGCGAAGTTTTAGCCCTGCGCGGCCTTATCGACATTCTACATAACCGCGATCCAAAGCTACATTTTTTGGTCACCAGTGGCACATTGGCCTCTGCCGATGTGTTTTCCCAAAATGCCCCACCAAACACTCAGCATCAGTTTCTGCCTTTGGATTGCCCGCGCTATATTGAACGCTTTTTAGACCATTGGACCCCTGATCTGAGCCTTTGGTCAGAACAGGAAATTTGGCCCAACCATGTGGTTGCAGCACGTAATCGGGCCATTCCGCTGGCTCTGATCAATGGGCGCCTCACCGAAAAGGCTTTTTTATCACGTATGCGTATGCGCAGCCTTTATGCCTATGTTTATGGGTGTTTTGATCTCGTAGCCGCCCAAAATGCAGACACGGCTGACCACCTGCGCAACCTTGGGGCGGCCAATGTCATCACCCACCCAACGCTCAAGGCAAGCTGCGCTGCCCTTAGTGCGGATCCTGATGTTTTGATTCAGATGCAAAGCGCCACACAGGGGCGTATGGTTTGGGTGTTAGCCTCTTCACATACTGCGGATGAAGATGTTGCTCTGGCCGCGCATCGCAAAGTTTTAGATCAAAACCCCAATGCCCTATTGATCATTGCACCGCGTTATCCATCAGTTGCTGATGCGCTGCACCGTCATTGCCAACAAAAAGGTTTTACCACGACACGCCGCAGTCAAACGGATCTGCCCGATATAAATACGCAGGTTTATATTGCAGATAGTTTTGGTGAACTTGGGCTTTGGTATCGTTTGGCGGACCATGCGCTGATCGGCGGTAGCTTTGGCGATACTGGTGGACATAATCCATGGGAAGCCGCACAATTGAACTGTGCAATTTTACACGGCCCAAATATGGCGAATTTCATCCCTGATATGCAAGATTTACACGCCCATCAGGCCGCATTGGCCGTAACAACAGCAGATGAAGTTGCACAGGCTTTGCAAGACGACGCCACCCGCGATATGGCTGTGCGTGCACGCGGCGTTGCCGATCAGGCGCAACAGGGGCTGACCCAATTATCAGATGATGTACTGAAATTGCTCAAGCCATGACCTCCCCCCATCTCGCCCCTTTCCCAAGCCGCCGCATGCGTGGCTTTCTCTGGCTCTACAAAGCGCTTTGGGTTGTGCTGTTTCCTGTGGTGATGCTGTATCTTCTGCTGCGCAGCCGCAAAGATCCCACCTACCGCGCCCACCTACAGGAACGTTTCGGGCTCTACCCGATCCCCCTGAAAAACGCAGTCTGGGTCCATGCGGTATCATTGGGGGAATTTCGTTCAGCGGTGCCATTGATCCAAGCGCTTTTGGCGCAGGGCGAACATGTGGTCATAACCAATTTCACCCCTGCCGGGCGCCGCGAGGCCCACAAACAATTCAGCACTGAGATTAAACAGGGGCAAATGTCCGTCGTCTGGGTGCCTTTTGAGTTCGACATATGCTTTCGACAGTTTTTCAAAGCGTTTACCCCGAAATACGGCCTGGTGATGGAAATCGAATATTGGCCGCAGATGATTGCATCCTGCCATAAACACGCCGTGCCTTTGTTCATCTGCAATGGCCAATACCCCACCAAAAGTTTTGAGCGTGATCAGGGCAAGATACGCGCCGAGCTGGTCACAGGCTTTGCCGGAGTTATGGTAAAATCAGAACGGCAGGCTGACCGGTTTCGCAGCTTGGGCGCAAAGAACATCGCGATCACGGGCGAGCTGCGCTTTGACCAGCCCATTCCGCCGCATTTGCTAGAGGCCGCCGATAACCTGCGCCCACAGCTTTTGGCACGCCCCGTTGTGACCTTAGCCAGTGTCATCGCTGGCGAAGACGTACTTTATATCAACGCGATCAAAGCCGCACGGCAGCAATGGCAAAACGCCGGGAAAACCCCGCCCCTGTTTATCTATGTACCCCGTGCGCCCGAACGGTTTTCTGAAACCGCCGACCTGTTACAGGATGCAGGCCTGAACATCGCCCGCCGCAGTGATGTGTTAGATAAAAACCTCACCCTCACTGAGGCTTGGCCGAATATTGACGTTCTGCTTGGGGATAGTATGGGGGAAATGTATTTTTACCTGTCTTTGGCCCAACAGGTGATTGTCGGAGGCGGGTTCCACCCCAAAGGGGCCCATAATGTGATTGAACCGCTTGCGGTGCAAAAACCGGTTTTGGTTGGCCCACATATCTGGACCATCGAATACCCGGCCTTTGAAGCAATCAAAGCCGGGGTTGTGCGTCAACTTGATGATGAAAAGGCCCTTATCGCAGCTCTCAGCCCAGCAGAGCTCGGGGTGATATCCGGTGATATTGGTGAATTTTACACTGCCCATTCCGGGGCAGCGCAACGCAGCCTGAAAGCACTGCCCGCGTTGCGCCGCCCTGAAAATTAACTGGCGCTTTGCTGTTTTAGACGTTCTTCCATCAGGAACTTCACCACCTGAAAATCAATTTCTTCATCGATGTCCTGACTGCGAGACGCCGGAACCACAGAGGGTAGAACCCGGCCCTCAAACAACGCATTGGCCCGTTTGATGTAATCCGCCGCCATAATATAAGTCGACGCCGCATGCTGATAAACCATCGGGGCCTGCTGACGCGCAACAACCCCATTGGGCAAAGGTTTTGACACATGCAAAGCCCCGGTTTCATCCGTTTCTAGCAGGTTGAAATAGGGGTTTGTCCGGGCCTCAGCGCAGGTCATAACCATATCCGGCTGCTCGGCAAAAAAGAGATCAAGCGCGTTTTCGATATCTTGGGCTTCGCGCAGGGGTGATGTGCAATCCAGATCCATAAAGACACTGGCCGGGCCCGTCTGCTTTTCGACCTCTTCCAAGGCATGTTCCCACACGTTCCACTTGGCAGCAGTATCATTTGCCAAATGGGCCGGACGCAAACCAATATCTAAGGTGCCCCGCGCGATCGCGTGTTCATACATCTCTTCGCTGTCCGTTGACACGACAACCACATCCACACGTTCACATTGAAACAACTGATCAAGGGACCAGTCGATCAACGGCTTTCCACAGACATCGCGAAAGTTCTTACCTGGCACACCTTTGCTGCCTTTGCGTGCCCCAATATGGCCAATGATCATCTGGTCTCTCCTGATTATGGGTTTGAAATGCAGCACGAGCCCCGCCCAAGGCCACATTTTTATTTATAATTTGTTCCATCTTCCCAAGCCGGAAAACCTATAAACGATGGGATAAAAAACCGCCAGAGAGCGCATAAGGTGATAATTGCGTTTCACCCTACGCGGCCTCTTGCCCATCTGTGCAGCGCAAAACCCTATGTATTTTATAGGTAAATACAATCCAACTCGCAGTTGTTAATCTTCAAAATCCCCAGCGGGCAAAACACCGCCACGCTCAGCCGAAAGGTATTTGCTTCACCTGATATTACGCTTTAAGGTGCAAAAAAACGCGTAAATGGCCCAATTTCGGCCTTAAATCACGCGTAGGTGCAATCAGGCATTTGCATTCAATATTGGGGATACGGGTATGTGTATTACATGTTTCATGCGGGACGGTGACGGGACGACTTTTCCAGCGACAGTAGATGTCGGAATCAGTGATAAGGCGGTTATCAGCGAAGGCACGGATGCGCCTTTTACAATTACGCCTCCAACCACGCCCTACACAATGTCAGTTGGCGACACATTCAGCGGCTCCCTCAGTACATATGATACAGACCTTGTCGCGATTAACCTCACAGCAGGCGAGGCAGTCCGGCTCAACATGAATGGATCAGGTGGCAGTTCTGGTTTAGATACTATTCTCGCGATTTATGATGCAGATGGTAACCGTGTGGGTCAAAATGACGATATGTCACGCACCAGCCGGTCTTCTCAGTTGGAAATCACGGTAGAGACCTCTGGCACCTATTATGTTGCTGCATATTCTTATAACGGTGCATCCGGCAGCTATAATATCACTGCAACAGACATGGGCACCACACTGCTGCCTACATATTCACATGATCAAATCGCCAGCTACCTCAATGGCGGATATTGGGAAGATTCAGGGCGGTCTGCACGGTCTTTCAATATTGGGTCTGATGGTTCAATCAGCGTTGATATTACATCCCTGACCTCCGCAGGGCGCGCCTTAGCGACAGCCGCATTAGAGTCTTGGACCAATGTCACCGGCATCGTATTTAACTTTGTCGATGAAAGTGTCGGTGCCGTCGCCGAAATCTTTTTCGACGACAATAACAGCGGTGCCTATAGTGTTTCAAATACACTGGGCTCATCCATTACGCGTTCTGAGGTGAATGTTTCGACCTCGTGGCTGACAAGCAGCGGTTCGACACTCGATAGTTATTCTTTCTCAACCTACATCCATGAAATTGGTCACGCTTTGGGGTTAGGTCACGCAGGAAGCTACAACGGGAATGCCCGTTATTCTGTGGATACGCTCAACACAGATGGCAATCACTACCTGAACGACAGCTGGCAAGCGACGGTCATGTCCTACATGAGCCCGGATGATAACACCTTTATCACCTCATCATACGCCCAAGTGGTCACACCGATGATTGCCGATATTCTCGCGGTGCAATCGCTTTATGACCTCACAAACACTGGTCAACGCACTGGCAACACGACCTACGGTGAAAATTCAAATGCAGGTGGGTATCTGGATGGATTATCTGGCCTAACAAATCCAATTATGTTCACCATTTATGACGATGGCGGGACAGACACGCTTGATTTACGATCTTCCACATCAGCACAACGCATCGACATGCGCTCTGAAACCGTTTCAGATATTTATGGTCAGATTGGTACGCTTTCAATTGCCCGTGGTACTGTCATTGAAAACGTAATTTCTGGCCGCTATGCAGACACAATCACCGGCAATGATACTGATAATGTTATCACAGGTGGCGGCGGTGCTGACACAATCGACGGTGGGGATGGCTCAGATACGGCTGTTTTTGGCGCCAATCGTTCAGCTGCGACAATCACCACAACAGGTGACACAACCCGTGTCACCATCAGTGGCGTGACATCAACGCTTACCAATGTGGAACAGCTGCGCTTTAACGACCAGACCGTTGCATTGACCTCTTCCAACACTGCACCCGTTGCAACACTGGAAAATCTTGAGCTTGCGCCAGGCGCCTGGAGCCAGATCGGTCTTGCTGTAGCATATAGCGACGCAGACAATGACGCCGCAACACAATATCAGGTTTCTGGCACTGGCACCTTCTGGCTGACAGGCAGTGGTGTGATTGACGCAAGTTCAGGCTATACCTTAACCGCAGAGCAGCTTTCGGGGCTTTGGGTTCAAGGGGCCGCAAATACAGGTGCGCAAACACTGCGCATTCGCGCAAACGATGGCACCGAATGGGGTGCATGGGATAATTTCACCCTGACCACATCCGCGCCAAACACACGTCCAGTTACCACAGTTGATGATATATCTGTTGTGGCTAACACCCGCACCTCATTGGCCAGTTTGGTCAATTACAGTGATGCAGACAGTGACGCGGTCACGCAATATGAGGTTTGGGATGCATCTGGCGAAAACAGTTTCTGGCTTCAAGGCACCGGGTTGGTTGATGCCACAAGCGGCTACACTCTGACCTCAGCACAACTCGCTTCACTTTCCGTACAAGGCGACAGCAGCGCAGGATCACAAACTCTCTGGATCCGCGCAAGCGATGGTGAAGACTGGAGCGCATGGGACAGCTTCACATTGACCACAACAGCTGACCCATCCGCAGGAAATGTTGCGCCAGTCGCCACAATCGAAGACCTATCGCTTGACCCAAATGCTTGGAATTTGATCGGCAATGCCGTCACGTACAGCGACGCAAACAATGATGCAGCCACGCAGTACGAAATTTGGGACAACCAAGGCACCAATAGCTTCTGGGTTCAGGGTGTTGGAACGGTCAACGCCGCCTCAGGGTATGAAATAACCGCAGATCAGCTGGCGGGCCTTTGGGTTCAAGGTGCTGCATCAGGCGGCACACAAACCCTGTGGATCCGTGCCAATGATGGTACTGAATGGGGCGCATGGGATTCATTTGATCTGACCACGACAGGGGCCAGCAATGCGACCCCAACTGTCGCCGTTGCCGATCTTGCCTTGGATACAGGCCAAACCACCAATATCAGTGCGAACGTTAATTACAGTGACGGTGATAGTGACGCCGCAACTCAGTATGAAATCTGGGATGACGTTGGCGGCAATAGTTTCTTGCTGAATGGATCTGCAATTGATGCAAGTGCAGGCTATACACTAAGTGCCTCTGAGCTGAGTGGCCTTGGGCTTCAAAGTGATGCCACAAATGGCACCCAAACCCTATGGATCCGCGTTAATGATGGCACCGAATGGAGCGCGTGGGATTCATTCGACTTCACAACAGGCCCTAGCAACGCCGCCCCAACAGCAACACTTGAGAACCTAACATTGGGCGCAAATGAAACCGTCAATATCGGCCGTGATGTCGTTTACACCGATGGCGACAATGATGCCGCAACGCAGTATCAGGTCTGGGATGATGCCGGCAGCGACAGTTTCTTGTTGAATGGATCTGCTATTGATGCCGACACAGGCTATACCCTAAGCGCATCCGAGCTAGATAATCTGCAACTGAACAGCGGTAGCAGTGATGGCACACAAACTCTGTGGGTCCGTGCACATGACGGCACAACATGGGGCGCATGGGATTCATTTGTCCTTACGACGGCATCAGGACATGAAGCACAGGATGATGCCTTTATCTTTTAACAGGCTAATTTACAAAGGGCCTGCTACAGTCAGGCCCTTTGTTGTATATACTCTTATTTCACCCAATAAGAACTCCACCAAAGGATGACGAGTAAACCGAGCTCGTTACGTTATTTTGATATTCCAATTCACAATATACTGTATCCCCAAGCACAAGCTCCAAAAAAACTGTTTTAGAAACATCGCTAAATGTTTTAAAATAATTTAACGAGAATTTGCCAACCAGTGCACTATTTTTATAAACCCCAATCGTTAAATTATGCGTTGTACCAGTACCTGTCGACGCAGAACCTGTAATTTGGTAAACACCATCAACTGGTGCCGTAAATACACCTGATGCGACTGCACCATGCGGATCAAGCACCACCTGTGCACTTGCACCATCATACCCTGCTTTGAAAGCGCCAGCCGTACCCGCGGGTATTGCCCCTGCTGTCGCCTGAAACGCAACGCAATGCGGTTTAGAAACTATCCCTGTGGACGCATCTATTTGAAGTGCAGTTTTATACGATGCTCCATCAGGAGAAACCTTAATACTGTAATTATCTGATCCTAACAGACCCGATAGTGCTCTTGAAGAAAAGCCTGTTTGAAAATTGTGAGAAGCGTCATCTGTTGGCGACGCTTTATTAATTGTTGTTCGTTGATGACTGCCCACGTGATTAAATAGAACACCTTCAGACTGGCACAGAAATTTATTATATGCATCCGGAGTACCATTCACTCCAAGCATCGCTGCTGTTTGAGAAAGCGGTAAAACCGCCCAATCTCCGAGGTAGCGATATAGAAGATCTTCGTCTTGGACATATGCTAACCAACCATCCTCTGGCTGAATGATGGTCCAAACATTACCCTCAAAGATAGCCAACGCACCATCGGAACCGGCCCACACTCCCGTTCCTCCTGTTGGAATAATATAGGCGTCTCCCTCTGAAGCCACTACAGGAGGGTTGGCGAGAGTACTTGATAACACTGACAACTGCACCAGTGCATCCAGTTTTTGCAGCGCCTCATTGTGCGTCACATGTTTTTGCGCCTGAGAGGGCTGAATGAATGGAAGAGACAGATTTGCGGACACGTCTGGCATGAATAACCCCGGAAAAAGATGAGAACCGAGGCAAGCATCCCGCAAGAGCGTTAAAACCCCCCTGCACCTGCGTACGCTGCTTCTCTCTTAACCGTAGTTTTGGTTGTAAGCTCCGTAGCTATCCCCATAGCCATAGCGCTTCATGCCTTTGGGACTCACCTGACTTAAAACCAACCCTGTGACGTTAATATTCACGTTTTCAAAGGCTTTTAATCCCTCAAGTACCTGACGGCGCGACGTGCTGTCCCACTTAACAGTATAAAGGATCGAATCCACAGCGCGCCCAATCACCCTTGCGTCTGGAACTGAAAGAACCGGCGGCGTGTCGATGATGATGTAGTCATATTCGGCGCGCAGCTGTTTTAAGAAGGTCATAAAACGGTCAGACGAATATAGGTCTGCTGCGTTGGTCAGCGATTTTTCCCCAAGCAAAATATCTGCTTTTAGGACATCATTATAGGCCACGGCCTCAGCCAGCGTCGCTTCGCCAGACATCACAGACAGAAATCCTTTTTGGCCTTTAATGTCAAAATACTCCGAAAAGACACGGCGTCGAATATCACCTTCCAGCAGCAGCACTTTTTTCCCAAGCCCCGCGAGGTTCTGCGCCAAAGCAATAGACTGCGTGGTTTTACCCTCGCCCGGGACAGAAGAGGTCGACAAGATCACTTGCGGTGGGTTGTCAACATTTGACAGTAAAACAGACGTACGCAGATTGCGGATCGCTTCGGCAGCGGCTGAGGTCGGGTTCTTCGTGAGGTACTGCAAAACATTGCGCCGCTTGCGGACCGAAATTGACGGGATTTGCCCCAAAACGATATGGCCCGTGCGCCCCTCGAGGTCTTCAGCCACGCGGAATGTGTTTTGGGAAAACTCGCGCAGAACAAGCACGATCATGCCAAATAAAGCCCCAAACAGGAACGACAATGCCACCACCATACCTTTGCGCGGGGCGGCTGCCTCTTGTGGAACAGCAGCCAAAGACAGCACACGACTGTCGGCTTGTTGAAGCCCCTGCTGCACGCTGGTTTCTTTAAGGCGACTTAGGAAATGTTCATAAATCAATCCGCTAGCCTCAGCTTCGCGCTGCAACTGCCGCAACTCAAGCAAATCGGCCGACTGGCGTGTAATCTCCTCAGACAGGTCTGCAACTGATGTGGTCAGAGCGACCAGACGGGTTGAGGCGCGATCATGTTCCAGCTGTACTTGTGCGATGAGCTGTTCAAATCGCGCATCAAAACTGCTGCGATCTGTTAGGCGGCCATTTTCAATCTGTACCAACAAGCGATCCAAAAGCCTGTCATCTACCGCTGCTGCAATTTCGGCTGGCTCAGCGCCCATTAGCGCCTCTAAGAGTGCAAGCCTTTGCTGCAATGCGTTGGTGTCTTCTTCGCCCGCCAGTAATCGGTCCCGCTGTTCTTTAAGCTGCCGGTTCAACGCTGCCAATGTATCTGCATTAATCAAATCCGTGCGGGCATTAAAATCCTCGACCGCAACTTCAGAGATTTCAAGCTGCGCCTGCAAATCAGTCACCCGCTCCGCCAGCCAAACCGAAGCGCGCTCTGTTGCGGAAAACTTAGCCTCCAACTGATCTATGATATAAAGCTCTGCCAGACGGTTTGCCATTTGGGCGGATTTCTCCGCATCTTCCGTCGTTACAGTAATCCAAAACACGTAGCTTTGGCGCAGGTTAGAGACCCATAAAGCTTCGCTTACTTTATTGACAACCTGATCCAAGATCACTTGATCAGTTAAAGGACGCTGATCAACAGGCAATCCCAATATCGATTGCACCAGCTCCACCAAACGGTCTTTGGAAAACAGCGTTTCTGGGCGCAGTTCTTCGTTAAACTCGGGATCTGAAATCAGATCCATATCGATCACAAGCTTTTCAAGCAAAGCGCGTGAACGCATGACTTCAACTTCGGTATTGATCGTCGCCTGATCCCCAGAAAGCCCGGTCACAACACTCTCTAGATTCACAACAGAGTCTTGTTGTTTTTCCAACGTCACAACAGCCCCAGCAGAATACAGCGGCGTCGCGATCGCAAATACGTAATAGATGCTTAAAACTGCTGCGAATAGGCTGGTAAATAAAATCCAGAACTTTCCGCGCCACAACAAGCGTGCAATTTCTAGCAGATCAATCTGCCCTTCAGGTGCCGCCACGCGGCGATGCTGTAGATTTGCACGGGCTGGTGTCATATCAGTCATCAAAAACCTATCTGTAATTATCCCTCTCATATTGTGAGAAAGTCTGCTAAGCAATGCTCCTCTTAATCTAGAACCCCATTAAAAGCCTAACATTCCCTCGGAAAAAGCCCACAAAACACGCATCCATTCCCGCCCAATACAAAACCTGACCACAAAATAAATCAGTTGCGCAGTGTTTCATTCCCTTTTACTCAGAAAACGGATTTTATTGGTGTAATTTAAGTTATATGGCCCCTATGAAGATTTTAATTGTACACCAAGACGCCCTGCCCCCAAGTGCGGCAGGCGGCACGCGTCATTTCACCTTGGCCCGTTGGTTAGGGCGACGTGGGCATGACGTCAGCATTCTTGCCTCTCGTCACAATTATAACGGTGTGGGCCTTCTGTCTGAAAACGACGAAGACATCATAAACGGGGTCCATTTTATTTGGCTGGATGAAGGCGCGCGCGGTAACTCAATGGCCGAGCGTGGCACCGAAATGATCAAGTTCGCCTTTGCGGCTTCAAAGAAGGTTAAACAACTTTCACGTGAGGGCGCGACTTGGGATGTGGTGATAGGATCATCCCCACAACCTTTTGCGGCTTGGTCCGCTGGACGTATCGCGCGTCGTTTAAAACTGCCATTTGTCGTTGAAATCCGAGATCTGTGGCCGCTATCTTTGCGCGATCTGGCTGGATGGGGGCCCCTGCATCCAGGTTGGATTTTATTGCGTGTTTTAGAAAAGCATCTGTATCGCAAGGCCGATCATATTATCACCCTTTTACCTGGGTCTCAAAAGTGGATGATCGCATCAGGCGCAAAAGCCGAAAATATCAGTGTGGTCCCAAATGGCATAGATAAAGCCGCAGCCCCAGACACGATTTCAATGCCAAACCGTGATACTTTCACCTGTGTTTACGCGGGTGCCCACGGCATCGCGAATGGGCTTTCTACGGTTGTGCGTGCAGCCGCCCTTTTGCCCAAGCTCCCCGGTGGTGATAAGGTGAAGGTCCGCCTTATTGGTGATGGGGAAACCAAAACTGACCTTATTGAGTTGGCCAACACATTACATGCTCCGACGCTGGAGTTCCGCAATTCGGTCCCCAAAAGTCAGGTGCAGCATGAATTGTCTCAAGCGGATGCCTGTATTTTGCATCTCCAACGCATGCCGACCTTTGCCTATGGCGTCAGCCCTAACAAATTGTTTGACTACCTTTTGGCCGCCCGTCCTATTCTCTATGCCGTTGAATCTGCAAATGATCCGGTAAGTGCGGCCCAAGCTGGGATTACGCTTCCTTCTGAAAACCCCGAAGCCTTGGCCAAGGCGATGATCGCCCTCGCCCAGACCCCACACGCAGAGCGCCAAGAAATGGGCAAACGTGGTCACGCCTATGTTTTGGAAAATCATGAATGGGAAACTCTCGCCATTCGTGTTGAGGGTATTCTCACATCTTTGATACGCCCCTAAAGTGTTTTATAACTTCCTGAAGCCCTCGATTTTGTACGAACAGAAAGTTATCCATTTTCATGACGTCGCTTTTTCAGAAGATTGCAGATCAAACTCTGGAAGCCAGTACCTTGAGATTTATAGGTACTGGAGGATCTACCCGACTAATCCAGTGGATTTACCTATCTCAACTGAAATGGTGCAAACGATCGTTTCATTGTCAACGTACTCGTCCCCATGTTGGCCAAGATCACATTATTCAAGCGCTCATATTTCATTTATAAAGCCTCATGATGAAACCCCGCCTCATTGCCCTGAATATCGCCCGCTGGCTCACCCGTCAAAACGCCCCGGCAGCGCTTTATACGCAGCTTTTGCGCTTACAAACTCGGCTGTTTCTACGCAAAAATACATCACCGATCACCGTCATTCTATCGATTGGCAAAGAGGGGCATTCCTACTCTGCGGCGCGTGCCGCAAAATCGCTAGGGTTAAAGGTTTGTCTGGTTTCCCCCAGCCCCATGCTGCCTGAACTCGCCTATGCGGACTATGTTCTGACCTTTGATCCACGCACCCAAAGTGATGAGATCGTCAATCGGCTTAAGCCCCTATCTGTCGAAGGCGTCGCAATATCCGCCCGGCATGTGATCCTGCCAGCGCAAATCAAAATCTCTGAGGCTTTGGGATGTATTTCCGCCGGTGAAACCTCTTCCCGGCTCTGTAATGATAAATTCGCCTGGCGCCGCGCCCTAGAACAGGCTGACATTCCTCAGCCAATGTTTTCGCAGCAGCGCAATGAGCTCATCGATGTGCCGTGCATTCAAAAGCCAATGGCTGGCACAGGATCCAAAGGTGTCGTGTTCCTGTCACCCGGCACACCTGTGCAGCAGGATCAGATATCTCAGACGACGCCTGGCGCCGACGATGATCTTTATTTCGAAGAATATGTTGATGGGCGCCAGTTTGATATTGATGGCGTGTCCCATAATGGGGTCCATAAAACCGTCAACGTGACCCACGAAGTCTACGAAAACACAAACGGCACATTTCCCCCGAAATCCTTTCGCTTTAACACCCGCCAGCCTGATGGGTTTCTAGAGGAAATGGAACGCGCCGCATTTGAGATTTTGGATGCATCAGGTGTTGTGCACGGCGCGTGGCATGTTGAAATGCGGTATCGGGATGGGCAGTTTTTACCAATCGATTTTGCCAACCGTCTTCCGTATGAACGGTTTTTGTCACGCGCCAGCGGGGTCGATGTCGCCATGCAACATGTTGCGGCTTATGTGCCCCGTGCCAATCCTCCGTTTGAACTCAAGCCGCGGGAGTTTTTACAATTCTTTGCGACAACACAGGATGAAAAATCCACGCTACGCCATATCATAGAAACCCACCCAGACTCTGTGTTTGACGCCCAATTAGAGCCTTTTTTGCTGTCTGGCATCCCCTATGAGGCCATGGTTGTTCTCGAAGGGGCCGACTACGATACCTTTGAAGCCATGATAGCGCCGCTAAAGTTAAAATCATGACGGCACAGGGGGGCTAAATATGGGGCGTCTCTTCCCTTTGCTTGTGCTTAGCCAAATCAGCACAATGGCCCCTTTGTTTGGTTTTGTTCTCTATTCAGATACCGGCGCATTTGCGAATTTTATCTTTATGCTGCTCTTGGGTCAGTTGCTTTGGCCCCTACTCACGCTGCGGCTGGATATTCAGATTCAGGTCGAACTCCAACACTCCCGCCAAGCTTATGTGCTGGCGCTTGGCCTTTGGGTCTTTGGAGCGCTGAGCCTTCTTAGCGCATTTGGCCTTTGGATCGGCCAAATCCCCATTTTCACAGAGGGGGAGATGCATAAAATATGGGGTGGGCTTTTCATTGGTGCAAGTTTAGCCGCGCAAGGCCTGATCAGAGGCTATGTTGTGGCGCGCGGGAAAATGGGCCCAATCGTGTTTTTTGAACTCAGCAATATTCTTAAAAACTTTGGTGCCTTGGCTGTATCTGGCTGGGTCGTTGCGCAATTTTCCAATGCCGCGTTGGCAGATCTGTTTGTTTGGGCGAATATTATACATGGTATCACGATAGTCGCTATCACACTTGTTGCGCTGCGTGCGCAGCCAAGGATACGCGTTCTTCAACATTTTCTTCGCAAAGGTTCCATACTGCGCCGTCGTGCCCATAAGGTTTTATATTACAGCTTCCCCAATAGCTTTATTGGAATGGCCACTGGGCGCCTGCCCCTTTTGGCGATTGAGGCGGCCCTCCCTGCCCCTTTGTCGGCTGCTTTTCTCGCGGCAAATCGGATCAGCCTCTCACCGCTTAGCTTTTTGATTTATGCCTTGCGCATCCTTGGTGTGATTGAAATGAATAAGCGACGCAATAATACCCCGGACCAATTTCGCAGGTTCCTGTGGACCGTAACGATTGGCGCGCCTCTGGTCCTATCCCCGATGATACTCCCGGCATTTTATCCTAGTATTTTCGACCCTATAATGCGGTTTTTTAACGAATCCTGGACCGAAGCTGTTGCCTACCTCCCGATGATGTACCTCTGGGCTGCGTTGTTTTTGATGACCGGTTGGTTGGATCGGGTGTTTGATGTGACAGGTCGCCAGCACATCATTTTGATGATTGAACTGGTCATGCTTGTCCTCACCGCCATTCTATCTGCCGCCATCTGGCAGGGGGTCCTCACAGGGCAGGTCGCGCTTTGGTCTGTTGTTGGGATGGGAATGCTGCACAGCATCGCCTGGGGTTGGGCCTTTTTGACCAAGGAATACCGCCATGTCTGATCCAATCCAATTCCCCATACAATTGGCCCCTACCCTTTCAGACCTTCAAAGACGCAAAATCGCGGATACCCTGACCAATCTAGGGCTTCGGCTGAATAGGCGTTTTACCCCGTCTGAAACCGCTGCACATCGCATCACCGTAAATGGGGATGAGTTAGCGTGGGAGGTTGAGGGCAAAATGCACCCGACCCTAGGAACAGATCTAACCAAAGTTGTTGAAATCCTGTCTTTTGCTCACCTCAAAGAAGATCCGCAATTTCCGGACCGCCCTATTCTCACCCAATACGACCCACAGGATTTATTTCTGGAGCGCATATTTGAAGACATGCGCAAAGCGCTCTCTCTTGAACGCCCGCCACACAACGCTCATCCCACGGTCATTTTGCAAATCACCCACGACGTGGACAATCCACAGCTGAGGACGGCCTATCAAATGGCACGGGCTGCGGTGCTGCGCCTAAAAGGCGATAAAGCACAGTCAGCTCCGCTGTGGGCCGCAGCCCAGTCTGCAGTTCTGCGCCGCCCTGATCCGTTTTGGTGTTTTGAAACTATTTGTCAGTTGGCACGACAATACGGGTTTAAATCGACCTATTTCACCTTTGCCTCATATCCCGGACAACATCCACGCGATCCGCGCTACAATAGCGAAACCCCGCGCTACGAAACCGCGCTTAGAACGCTTGCCCAGGATGGGCATGAAATAGGCTTGCATTCGGGTATTCGCTACAATGACTTTGCCAAGCCTCGCAGTTTTCTGCCAACGGACCCAATCAAAAGCCACCGCGCCCATTATTGGTCAGCCCCCCGCAATGCCCTAGAGGCATGGTTTGACAGCATGGCCAGCGCAGGCATCACCGCCGACGCCAGCCTTAGCCCACAATGCTGTGGCTCAGCTATGGGGTCTGCTTATCCATTGTGGTTCACCACCCAATCGGGACGTACGTTATTGCTGTATCCATCACAGTTTATGGATACATATCAAATGCAGGAAAACGCACAGGGCGCGATTTTAGACGCCCTCACCCCACATGTAGGCGCTGCTATCCCCCCCGTTCTCAACCTCAATTGGCATGTCCGGGTTTTTTCAGGCATTGGCCCATGGAAAGGATACCCAGAAAGCTTTACCAATCTACTTGAGACGATTATCGCAAAATATGATACCCGCCCGATGACCGTTTTCCAGAGCACGACATTCTACAAAGGCCAGCTGAATGCTTATCACTTTACGCCATAACCTCATCGCCCTTGGGTTGGTGATATGGCTTGGCATTGGATCATCCGCGCGGCTTGACCCCCTTGCGGGTTTTTTCTTTTTGGCCTTTTTTCTTTTGCTTGCACAACAATACGGCGCACGTGCCCTTAGCCACACAGAAGTTATTGGCGGGTTGATGATTGGCGGGGTTGTTTTCTTTTTTGGGTTACAGAACCCACACGAGCCTTTGCAAATCGTCATGTTCCTTCTGGAGCTCTTTACTTGGATGCTCATTTTCAAACGACCGGGGAACTTATCACCTGTCGAGATCGGAATATGGGTAACCGTCTACGCCGTCAGCCTATTGATCTGGAAAGTCACGCTCGGCGGGCATGGGCTGTTTGACCGCGAAGATATGTTGATCAATGGCCCCATTAAATATGCGATGATCTGCGCGATTGGATATACATTTCTTCTGTTTCGCCCCCGAGAAACCAAATACCCAAGCATGGGTGAGTTTGCTATTCTTGCGCTATTGATGCTGGCTATATTTTCAGCGCTCAGTCGCACACCAACAGCCTTTGCCTGTGGTATGACGCTGTGGTTTGTCCTTCGGCGTGCCAGCCTACCACAAAAAATTCTGGCTGGCTTTGCCTTTGCCATCGCCTGGGGTTTTCTCACGCAGACCCGGCTTTTCTATGTAGATCAAAGCGGCGGCAACATCGCCGAACGCGTTTTGGCCATCAGATATCTTGTCTGGCGTGATGCGCTTTTGGTTATTCAAACCGATCCATTTTTTGGGGCAGGGGGTGAGATATATCGCCAAACCAATGTAGCGTTGGTTGAATACCCCCATAATCTCGTTCTTGATCTCATGCTCAATACCGGGCTGATTGGGACCTTTGTTTTTCTTGTTGTTCTGTTATCACAATTGCCGCGCTGGACACCCTTTAATCTGGGGTTACTGGCCGTCTCTATGACAAGCGGCGATATCTTTTTATGGATCAAAACCCTATTTGCCCCACCTCCAGATTCCCCCGACGAAAATGAAATTCAAAAAGAAGTCGAATGAAAACACTTACTATTCTTGGCGCGGTCGATTGCAGCGCACCCTAAACTCAACAACATCATCTTACATACCGGGCAACACTATGACGCCAAAATGTCAGATGTGTTTTTTCACAAATTGGTCATTCCAAAACCTGCGCATCATTTGGGCATCGGCGGTGGGCTACATGGTCAAATGATTGGACGTCAGTTCGAGGCTATCGCAGCTGCTTAAAAGACGAGGTGCCCAATGCCGTATTTGTCTACGGCGATACAAATTCAACTTTGGCCACCGCAAAAAAGGACATTCCTGTTTGTCATATTGAGGCTGGTTTGTGGTCCTTTAACCGTCGCATGCCTGAAGAGGTAAATCGCATTCTCACCGATCATGCTGCAACTTGGGCCTTTGCACCGACGACTGAGGCTATGCGCGGCCTCGCAAATGAGGATATTACAGACCGCGCCCATTTAGTTGGCGATGTCATGTTTGACGCCGCCCGCTTATTTGGTGCTGAGGCACGCGAAAAACCCGACATACTTGATCGGCTGAACTTGTGGGCAGGGGGGCGGTTTACGACTGATCACAGACAGGACAACACCGATACACCCGAGACATTAGAAACCATCATGGCAGCACTGCGTGATCTTGCACAGGATGCCCCGCTGGTTTTACCGCTCCATCCCCGAACCCGCAAAGCATTAGAAGCGACGGGCCGCTTTGATCAACTTACACAAGGCATCACGCTGACAGACCCATTAGGGTTCTTTGACATCATTGCTCTGATGCAAGCTGCACGGCTCATTCTCACCGACAGCGGAGGGCTTCAGAAAGAGGCATATTTCCATCGCACGCCAACCGTCGTATTGCGCACAGAGACTGAATGGAATGAGTTGGTGACCTTAGGCTGGGCCATGCTTGCGCCACCACATGATAGCGGCTTGATCAACACCGCTATCAGCAGAATGGATGGGGCAAAGGGAGATGAAACAGCCGCGCCCTACAGCAATAGGTATGCCGCAGAAAAGATCATTTCGATTGTAGCAGGTTCATAAAATAGACTCTAAATGTTTCGCGCGCGAAACATTTAGAGATACGATCAAAAAGTGTCTTGCAGCCAGCCAAGCAGGCTCTCACGTTGCGCATCAGTCAATCCGGAAACGATCACGCCACCATCTTTGCGCACCTTAACGGAAACCTTGGGGATCCCCTTCAAAGTAGGCTCTATATTAGGCTTTAGGGTCTGTTTTTGTTCCTCAACTTCAGAAATAATTTGAGAAATATCAGCTTGCTCAGTGGCTGCATCAGCATATGTGCGTTGCCCCAGTCTTTCTGCAATCAGGTTCAGGCTTTCTGGATATTCCTGAAGTGTTTTTGACAGTAAAAGGCCCAGACGTTCCCCCAATGCGGCAGGAAACTGAAGGTGCTGATCAAGCTGCGCAACGATAGGTAAAAAGGATCTGATCTTAGATCGTTTGGCCCGCGACGCCGCCCGAAACAGATCAAGCAATGCTGCCTTTTCTGTTGGATAAACGCCTTGCTCCACCGATTTGGCTGCGATGCGGGCCCGTTCATAAAACGAAAGTCCAACCCGGATTTCATTTTCTTCGACCATCGCCAAATAAGCATCTGCAGCGCCATCAGGCTGGCGCAACACGGCCAAGACCTGCGCAAACCGTTCATCACCCGTTTCTGCAAACAGATTGCGTAACGCCGTGAGACGCCGCCACCCTGAAATCAAACCGTAACGCCCATTATCTAAGCGCTCCACTTCGATCGGCGTTTGTTGACCACGCGACCGAATGCTTTCAACCAATGCTGCCATATCGTCTTCGTCAGTAATGATCCGGTCACGCACCAGATAGCCATCATCAACAACATCTAAAGACAAAGGTTCAATCAACCGTCCAGTTTCGCGCGCCACCCGTAATGTCTCAGTGACTTCTTCCAAAGCAGCGGTGGCTGACGCCATGCCTGCAACCTCCGAAATGGGGGGAGGCGTGCGCACATTAGAGTCTAATTCACCTAAGTTAGGCTCTGTTTCACTTGAGGCATCTAGATACACGGCCTGAGCGGGAGTTAGTCGTTTACGTGCCATATCAGCGTTCCTTATCCCTGTGCCTTCGCCAGTTCATCCCGGCGCCATGCCCCGATGAATAGGGTTTTAAACGCGGCATAGGTTGCATCAAACGTTTCGCGCCCACGGGCATATGTTTCACGATTAAAGTCACGATAGTCGGCCTCGTAAATCCCCTGGACCTGCTCGCCAGCCTGACCAATCAGCGCGGTGTAATCCTGTCGGTGCGGCGATAGGGTTTGCCCGAGATAGGCCTGCATCAAGGCGGCAAGTTCTGCCTGCTGGGTTGAATCGTAACGCGTGACCACAGCACGCACCGCATCCCATTCAAAAGAGATTTCATCCCGACCCAAAGCACGGGCCGCTAGATTTTCGCCTTCTTCAATGGACTGAAAAGTCGTGTGCAGCATGTCAAAGAACCGGCCTGTTGAATCAAACTCCAAAAAGGAGGCTCCAAGCGGCACCAGCAGAATGTCAGCGGCGGTCAATCCATTGATGGTCAAATATCCGAGGGCAGGGGGCGTGTCCAAAAAGATGAGATCATACTCATCAAGTATTCCGTCCTGCTCAAAGCTTTCGGTCAATGCTTCCCACAGTTTCCATCCACGGCCTTGCATACGCCAAACGGGAATTTGAAATTCAGCCCAATAGAGGTTCAGCTGGGCACCAATCAAATCAATGTTTGGCCAATGGGTCTCTTGAACCAAATCCTGCGCCTTCACCTGAAGCGCTTCTGAGAGCGTTTCTTCGAGTGGGATAGGGGCATCCCCCCGATCTAGGCGTCTTTGGTTCTCTGAGCGCTGATATCCAGCGTAGTGGCGTGCGAGTAGTGGGAATACGGTTTGCCACTCGTCCTGAACTTTGCCGCCAAAGATGGACGTCATGGAACCTTGACTGTCGAGATCCACAATTAAAACTTTGTAGCCGTCCAGCGCAGCAGACATTGCAAGATGTGCCGCGGTCGAAGTTTTACCAACGCCACCTTTGAAATTTGCAACGGCTACCATTTTGGCCGGAACGTTTTCAGGGCGGTAGGGTAGATATTCTTTAGCCTTTGAGCCCTCAACCCCAAAGTGAGCGCGCAATTTTAAAACCTCATCGAGTGTGAACCATTTTGCCCCGCCTTCGGTTTCGCTTTGGCCTTGGGGTAAATCTGGATTGGCTTTGAGGACACGACGAAAATGCGCTTGGGCAACTGGAATTAAATAACGGGTAATTTCCCAAGTGGAAAATAGGCGCAGTTTGCGCTGCCCATCTGGATTAATCCCCCGACTTTCTAAGTCACTTCTACCACGTCCACATGCATCAGATATGGTTGAAAAACTAGAGGTAGTGGTTGGGTCACCCAGTGCGGCAAGCGCTTCATCTGGGTCAATGTTAAAATAAGGAGGGAGGGTGGTTTTGCCTGCTGATTTCATCTGTTTTTCGCCGTATGCTTCGTTTTTGACAATATACCACTAAAGACAGCATGTGGAAGAAAAAGCTTTGGTTTAAGGTGATTTTTTAAGGTGTTTGGAGCGAAATACCCCGCAATTACGGGTATTTTTGATGGGAGAATTGTTTTTTTATAGTTATATTTTGTTAATAAGATAGTTATGGAAAAATAGCGACCGCATATCCTATTGAGTATAAAGGGTATTTTGGATCTATTTCTCTTATGGCTGACTCTGAAACCCCGTTTAGGTGACTCTGATCCCCCGAGAAGATGACTCTGAAACTCCGTTTGCCAAAATAGGATCACTGGACGCAGGTTGTGGATAACTTTATGCTAGGTGTCACTGAAACCCCGAACGTAAATCAAAAGATTCGGGTCAGGACGAGCAGGCAGATATGACAGAGATACGGGGGCTTTCGGCCCAAGAATATTTAGCAGACAGGTTCTTTGTTTGCGACATTTTTGATGCGATGCCCAAGAATGATTTGGGGTCGATGGAACACCCGATGTTCTCACTGACGACGCGCCCTGATCGTCGTATCGTGACTTACGAACACAATGGTATTTTGGTCGAAGTCACACCATCGGTCAAAGGTCGTGCGACCATTCATGACAAAGACATTCTGATCTACTGCATCAGTCAATTGATGGCCGCGCAAAACGCTGGTCGCAAAATTGGCCGCACGCTTCAGTTGAAAGCGCATGACTTATTATTGGCCACCAACCGCGATACCAGTGGCGACAGCTACACACGTCTACGCGAAGCCTTTGAGCGTTTAGCAGGTACACGCATCACTACGAACCTCGCCACAGCCGAAACAGAAACAACCACTGGCTTCGGGTTGATTGACAGTTGGGAAATAGTGCGCCGGACCAGAGGCGGACGTATGGTCAATGTTGTGGTGACATTATCAGAGTGGCTGTTTCGGGCGGTGCTTTCTAAGTCAGTGCTGACGCTGAGCCGTGATTATTTCACATTGCGCAAACCGCTTGAGCGCCGGGTTTATGAACTCGCGCGTAAACACTGTGGGCGTCAATCCAATTGGCGGGTGAGCATGGCGGTTCTGCATAAGAAATCAGGCTCGACCGCCCCGATCCGAGTGTTTCGCGCGGCTGTGCGCAAGATCATGGCCGCGGATCATTTGCCAGATTATAGCCTTGAAGAAGAACCGGGTGATATCCTACGCGTGTCACGTCGAGGTGTGATTGAGGATGATCTGGGCCCAAGTGTGTTTGGGGTCGAAACCCATGATGCCGCGCGCCGGTTGGCCCCTGGCTGGGATATCTATGCGCTGGAGGCTGAATGGCGTGCCTTTTGGCAGGAAACGGGCCGCCCACACCTTAAGGTGCCTGAAAAAGCCTATCTGGCATGGATTAAACAGCGCGTGCAGTCTGAGGTATAATCACACTAGTATCGATGTATGATCCTATGCGCCCGCGCGAGTGACCACCGTTTTAATTGTCTCCCAAACCAATTTTGCTTCCATGCGG
The DNA here is from genome assembly GCF_011326755.1 of Cochlodiniinecator piscidefendens. Lineage (GTDB taxonomy): Bacteria > Pseudomonadota > Alphaproteobacteria > Rhodobacterales > Rhodobacteraceae > Cochlodiniinecator > Cochlodiniinecator piscidefendens. The sequence continues at coordinate 25,493 of NZ_JAAOIE010000011.1, forward strand.
AAGCTTACTTTAGCAATATATTCTAGATCGACCTGGACTTTGCGAGTGGTCTCATCTTCGCTTACGCTATATCCGAGCTTGGTTTGCGCTAAACCACTGATACCTGGGCGCACAGCGTGACGTGCACAGTATCCGGGAATACTTTCAATGTGGGTTTTTGCATGTTCGTAGTAATCTGGACGTGGACCAATGAGGCTCATGTCACCCCTGAGCACATTCAAAATCTGAGGTAGTTCATCGATGCGGGTTTTGCGTAAGAAGCGGCCCATTGCGGTGATACGATCCGTTTCTAACGGGTCATTTGGGCCACGTGTAATTTTATCAATTGGGTGCATACTGCGGAATTTAACTAATCGAAACATGCTACAATTTTGCCCCATGCGATCTTGAATAAAAAATAAAGAGCCACGATTAAACAAAGGATTGAAAATCAGAAGGCTCAGAAAAGCGATCGCAAAAATTGGAAAAAGAAGCAAACTCATCCCGATGTCAAAGGCTCGTTTACACGTCCAAAAAAACGGGCTGGCCTTGCGCGGAGCAGGCGCAATGACCGGATGAGTAATTGATGTATCTAAGCTCTGTTCTAAATCGAACATGATAAACTTTCTCATAAAGCTCTTTGGACAATAAATGGTTTCTCATAATAGAGTTTTGAGAGTTTTAGGGTCAAGAAAACCTTTTTTACGTTTCTCGTACGATTTCATTACAATTAAACGTATAGGGTGAAACACTTATTCACTCAACATACTTCGGATGCGTTATCTACGCTCAGGTTGTGTTTGATTCGCTTTAATCTGTCCCGAATAGATCTCTGGTAAAGATTTTGTCTGAAACATCGCTTAACTCATCACTTTGACGATTGGTCACAATGACATCTGCTTCGGCTTTAAAGGCTGCTAGATCCCGCACCACGCGCGAATGGAAAAAGTGAGGATCATCAAGGTTAGGTTCATAAACGATGACCTCGATCCCCTTGGCTTTGATCCGTTTCATGATGCCTTGAATAGAACTTTGGCGGAAATTGTCAGACCCCGCTTTCATCGTCAAACGATAGACGCCGACAATCTTGGGCGCGCGTGCAACGATGCTATCAGCGATAAAATCTTTGCGGGTGCGGTTGGCGTCTACAACGGCCCGGATCAAGTTTTGCGGAACCTCAGAATAATTCGCGAGCAATTGTTTACTGTCCTTGGGAAGGCAGTAGCCGCCATATCCAAAGGACGGATTATTATAGTGCCCCCCGATCCGTGGGTCGTGGCCAACGCCTTCGATGATTTCGCGGCTGCTTAAGCCGTTCAATTGGGCGTAGGTGTCGAGTTCATTAAAATAAGCAACGCGCATCGCGAGGTAGGTGTTTGAAAACAACTTAATTGCTTCTGCTTCGGTTGATCCTGTGAACAGGGTAGGGACATCATCAACACGGGCCCCCTGCGCAAGCAAAGCGGCAAAACCTTTGGCCTGTTCCGTATGGGCCCCGATGATAATACGCGATGGATAGAGGTTGTCATAAAGCGCTTTGCCTTCGCGCAGGAACTCTGGTGAAAACAGGATATTATCATTGTTAAGGTGGTCACGCAGACGTTGAGTAAACCCAACCGGGACGGTGGATTTAATAATGACAGTGGCCTCTGGTGCATACGTCAGGGCCGCTTGGGCTACGTCTTCAACGCTTGAGGTGTCAAAATAGTTGGTTTCGGGATCGTAATTGGTTGGGGTCGCAATGATAATATATTGAGCGCCTTGATAAGCCGCTTTTAAATCAGTGGTAGCTTGCAGTGAAAGTTGACCAGCAGCAAGGGCGTCGCTGATGTCAGTATCTAGGATGGGGGATTGCCCAGCGTTTACTTGGGCAACCCGATCCGCATTTACATCAATCGCAACAACGTCGTTTGAGGCAGCCAATAAAACAGCATTAGACAAACCAACATATCCAAGACCTGCAACGGCAATCTTCATAGTGTCATACCTTTTACGCGTAGACCCGATTTAGATTTGCGGGTCAGTTATGGTAGTATTTATCTCCATAACTGCCGTAAGCACCGTATTGTCCAGCATAACCGTAGCGTTTCATGCCTTTTGCATTCACTTGTGACATGACCAACCCGGTGACATCTAGATTAACAGTGTCGAGCATGCGCAGGGCTTCATCGACTTGTACTTTTGAAGTTTGGTCCCATTTTACAACAAACAGAAGCGCATCGCCGGCCTGTCCGATAACCCGAGCATCAGGCACGACCAAAACCGGTGGTGTATCAATAATGATATAATCATAAACCTTGCGGGCTTCTTCCAAGAAATCTTTGAACTTCTGTGAGGAAAAGATATCAGTTGCGTTGACCTTGGTTTCTTCACCAATCAAAATATCGGCTTGAATACGTGGATCTTCGAGAACGCATTCTTCCAAGGTTGCTTTGCCTTCCAGCACAGCCAGCAGTCCCAACGCGTCTTTATTGTCTAGGTATTGGCCAAAGATACGGCGACGGATATCACCTTCAATGAGCAAAACCTTTTTACCTAATCCAACGAGGTTCTGCGCAAAAGCAAGCGACACAGTTGTTTTACCTTCGCCAGGCAGAGATGACGTTACCACCACCACTTGAGGTGGGTTGTCGATGTTGGACAACATGACAGAAGTGCGCAAGTTACGCACCGCTTCGGCAGCTGCCGATGTTGGGCGTTTGGCCAGATAATCAATCGCGTCGCGCCGCTTACTTGCTGGTAATAGCGGAATTTGCCCCATGACGGTCCGGCCGGTCGCTTTTTGAAGCTCTGATATGGTGCGGAAAGTATTTTGCCCAAGTTCGCGAACTAGCACAATGACAGCCCCAAGCAAGACACCTAAGATACCTGAGAGTGCCAGTATAAGTGATTTGCGCGGAGCGATTGGGTTAGAAGGGCGAACTGAATCAGACAAAATACGGCTATCTGCTTGCTGAATACCACGCAGGGCTGCAGTTTCATTCAGACGAGATTGAAACAACTCATATAGCAAACCACTAGCGTCAGCTTCTCGTGTTAGCTGTCGTAAAGTAATTAAATCGCCGTTTTGACGTTCAATTTGAATTACTAACTCATGTTCGGAGGTTTGTAGGAGTTCGAGTTGCGTAGTCGCTCGAGTGAAATCCATTTCAACACGTGAGACAATGGCATCAAATTGACTCCGATATATGTCCTGATCAATCGTACCGTTCTGTAAAAGTTGGTAGGTGCGATTGAGCTGCGGGCTGTTTGCTACTTCTAACTGCGCTTCAGGAGTTAAAGCATTTCGCAATGCAAGTAATCTTGTTTCAATTGTGCTTTTAGTCTCAAGTGCACCACTGATGCGATCACGTGTTTCCTTCACTTGACGTTCTAAAGCCTGTAACGCTTCAGAACTGACGAGCTCTGTGTTTGCGTTAAAGTCAGTGACGGCCGCTTCTGCGTTCTCAAGCTCAACGCGGAGCTCTGTAACCCGTTCTGTGAGCCAGCGAACAGCTTGCTCTGTAGCATCTTGTTTTACTTCAAGCTGATTTAAGATGTAACGTTGAGCAATCGTGTTAGCGATCAAGGCGGATTTTGCTGCGTGTTCAGTTGTAGCTGAAATTCGAAAGACAAGGCTTTGGCGCACATTGTTTACGGAAGTTGCTTCTAAAAGAGCTGAAACCGTATTGTTTATGATCCGGTCTTCTTCTTCTTCTGGGGTTAATTCAATTGTTGTCGGGTTACCAAGTAAAGTGGTCCGGAGTTGGGATGTGAAACTTTGAAACCCTGATGGCGTACGTAACTCAGTATTGAATTCAGGGTCATTTGTTAAATCAAGCGCAAGGACAACTTGTTTCATTAGATTACGGCTACGCAGGACCTCTACTTCTGAATTGATGACAGAAGTATCCCCTGACAACCCCCCAATGACACTTTCCAAATCCAGGACTTGTTCTTGGCGGCTTTCTAGGATGACAATTGTGGATGCGGAATAAGTTGGAACTGCAATCTTGTATGCATAATATCCTCCTAAAATAACGCAGAAAGAAAAGCATAGGGTAATAATCCACTTTCCACGCCAAATTGTGGACAGAATAAGACGAAGGTCGATTTCATCTGCTTCAGGCTGAACACCTGTGTGTATCGTCGTGTTCGTCATCGTATCTAATATACCTAGTATTTTTGTGTATTCCCGGCCTCATACAATAAATGTCAGAGGTGGAAAATATAATCGTGGACTATTAAAACGCCTGTTAAGTAGCGTTATCTATGCTGAGCAGTACACGGCTGATAATGGTCGGGCTGATTTGATCAACAACGCGGCTCCAACGTGTTACGGGTTGCTCTGCTATGAAAACAATGTCGTTTGGACGCAGTTCCATACGTGTCGCGAGCAATAGACTGGCCGCATTTCGCGCATCCAAATGCCAAGCCACAACACCCTGATTGGCTGTATCACGTAGGATATAAATCTGAGAAACATTTGCAGTGCGCGTTGGGATACCATTGCCATCGCTGTAGAGAGCGTCGGCCAAAGTTGCTGTGTGGCCAAACGGGAGTGTGAAGCGCCCTTGTTGTGCCACTTCGCCTGTCAGGTAGGCATAGTCGCGTTCAACATCGCCTTGTTCCAGGCGTACTTGGTAATTTGCACGGGCTTCATTTAGGGCAGCGCGGCGCAGATCAACTTCGGATGTGAGTTCGTTCAAAGCATTCTGACGGGCACGTTGACGAAATTCAGCCAGTCGAATTTGTTCAGAGAAATAGGCCTGAGCCTGTTCTAATTCGAATTCTGTATCGACAAAAACACTGTCCCCATCTGTCAGCAAAATGCGCTGCAACCCAGATCCTGTGTAGAGTTCGCTAAGCGGGATTTGATATAAAGTGCCATCGCGGTAAAGGCGGATTGTGGCGTAATCTTGATCACTCACCGTTACCCCACCAGCATTTGCCAAGGCTTCATCTAAGTAAAGTGGTGTAAGTGTGATAGGAGCGACTGTTGGTCGGGCAACTGCCCCGCCAATAGAAACCCGACGGGAGTTGAATTCGGAAATCTCTAGGCTGAACGCTGGGCTGATTTGATTTTCAATGAGTCGTTGGAAAATCTCTGCTTCGGCTTCCTCGAGTGTAAGGCCCGCCAAAGAGATGCGACCAACATCAGGAATGGTGATCGCGCCGTCATCTTGTACGGTATAACCTTGGCGGCGATTTTGAGCAGCGAGCAATCCACTGAGTTCTTCTAAAGTGTTTGCGGCTTGTGGTGTGGCCAGCAGTACAACGTCACCAACCCCAATGGCATAAGGCGCATTGGAGATTTGTGGTGGTAAACGTGTTTCGAGGCTTGTTGGGCGACGCTGCGCTTCAAACGCGGGCTCAGGTAATGCCCCAGTGCCGCGAAGCCCTGATGCTCCACCTGCAGTTTGTGAAAAGATAGCTGGCAAACTTTGTGGTCTGTAGGTCGATTGGTTTGCACCAGCAACGCTTTGAGAGGTCATTGCGACCACGCGCACAGATGATGCATCCGACGGGCCGGGCTGGACAGCGGGGCTATGGTAAACCGCGCCGCAGGCAGACAGCCCTAGACACAGGCCAATAAAAATAAATGCGCGCAAGAATCTTCTCCGAGCGAGTGAAAAAGGATAACACCCGTATAGACGTTATTTAGCCTAAGACGAAAGCACAAATGTCAAGTTTTGTGCAGGTGTTACCGCAGAGTTCTATTCAAAAACATACACGTAAATGTTTGTTTTCACGCTTATTCTGTTGTTGCTACTGCCGCTGCTATTAATGTTGGGCCAAGCTGTCCAATAAAGCGACTCCAGCGTGTGATGGGTTGTTCGGCAATAAAAATGACATCATTTGGGCGCAGCTCCATGCGCGTCGCCAATAAAAAGTTGGTCGCATCACGTGCATCTAAGTGCCAAGCCGTTACAGCCCCGAAGTCTTGGGGCGCAGGTGAGGCACGCAAAATGTAAATTTCACTGGGGTTGCCAGAGTCTTCGGCCAAACCGCCTTCATCATAAAGAGCATCCGCAACTGTTGCGCGCTGTTCAAAGGGCAGGGCAAAGCGTCCTTGGGAACGGGCTTCGCCTGCGATATAAACATAATCCCGCTCAATGGCATCTAAGGAGAGGCGTGCCTGAAAGTTGTTGCGTTCTTCGTTCAACGCGGCACGTTGGAGCGCGACCGCGGTGTTGAGTTCATTCAAAGATTGAATGCGCGCATTTTGTCGAAACTCAGCGAGGGTGATTTGTTCTTCAAAATAGGCCTGAGCTTGATCTAGCTCGTAGTCTGTGTCGATGAACAAGCTATCCCCACCCAGAAGCCGGATACGATTTTCGGCCAATGCACTTAACGGGAGCTGATAAAGGGTACCATTACGATACAAGCGAATGGTCACATAATCGCGGTCGGGGGCATCAACGCCGCCGGCCAAAGCAATAGCCTCATTAAGGTAGAGGGGCGTTAATGTAATCGGGGCAATAACAGGGTCATTTACAGCGCCGCCAATAGCAACGCGTTGCGAATGGAACTCTGAAACCTCAAGACTGAAAGACGGATCAATTTGGTTTTCAATGAGCCGTTGGAAAACTTCAGCCTCGGCCTCTTCTATGGTGAGGCCCGACAACTGCACACGTCCGACATCCGGAATTGCGATCGCACCGTCATCTTGGACTGTGTAGCCTTGGCGGCGGTTTTGGGCACTTAGCAAGCCGGTTAATTCTTCAACAGTTGAGGCACCTTGTCGTGTGGCCAGAACAATAACGTCCCCAACCCCAACTTCATACGGTGTGTTTGGCGGAATAGGGGGCAGGTGTGTTTCGATCTGACCAGGACGTGTCTGGGAGACAAGCGCAGGTTCAGGTAGAGCGCCGGAGCCTCGCAAGGAACCCGTGTTTGCACTTTGGAAAAAGGCATCTGGTAAATCTTGTGGACTATACTGAGATTGATTGGCGATCAGTACGCTTTCGGATGTCAGCGGTACAACACGTACTTTTGCGCCATCAGTGCGCTCTGATACGGAGGGTGAAATGTAAGCCGTCCCACAAGCGCTAAGACCAAGAATGGCGACAATCCATAGATGTTTCATGCAGGAAAGAACCCCAGAACCCAAGAAGCCCGATATCTATGATATAATAGATGGTGCGAAAAATAAACGGCCGTGCCCAGTATTGAGACGGCCGTTTAATACAGGTCATTCTATAAAGAATGAAAACCGTTTATGGGTTTGTAGATGTTGTTGAGTTTGTTGAAGGTGTGCTGGAAGAACCTGCAACGCCTGCAATAATCGCAACACCAGCAACTGCAGCAACTGCTGCACCACCACCCAGAGCACCCAAGGAGCTTACTGGAAGAAGGGCCATGCCGCAGTCGTCATCATTTGTTTCACAGTCAGGTTGCTGAACTGAGTTATCAGCTTGGCCGTCGCCGTATTGACCCGCAAAAGCAGGGCTCATTGCGGTAAGAGATAGGGCGGCAGCAGAAGCGAGTGTAATATATAAACGCATTGGGGATTTCTCCATAATCGAAACTTTCTAGTGGCTTTTACCAGAAGCCGAGGAATGAAGAAAGTTCTTTCCTTGCTTCGATGTAAAAATCATCAACTGCGCGATAGGTGTTGCAACATGACATACCCAACGGTGGGGCTGATCCATTGCCTGCTTTGCCAAATGCGTTGCCCTTGCCCGATCCAATATTCATTTTCAAACGAAAATTCAGGGTTGTTACAGGCTTCGGTGACGTGCCGTGTGTTTACGTTTATTCCATATATATCAATGGATTCCGTGTTTTGAACGGCATACGTGCAGTAAAAACTACGCCGTTCAATTTGCCATTCGCCATCTAGATAATCATGTATGCGCACGGCGTCGCCGGAGCCATGCAAGAGAGCGGGGTACGCCGTCGAAATATCGCCTGACATGATATCTTGACCTAAGCCGCGGCTTGCAATTGCGATATCATGTTGCAAACTGAGCGTTATCCCATCGGTTGCACGCCAAGTCAGAATTCCGCGATTCTGTCCTGCAAGGGACAACACTGCATAAGCATCACGATCCTCGACATGGGCCAGCATAACAGGGCCGGTCTCCGCATCAATCGCCTCGCGTGTGAGAAGGTGTCGAAAATCAACAGGGGGTTGGTTGGCACTTAGTTGGCTGCGCACGGTTTGAACGGCGCGTGAGATAATATCAGTTGGCTGCTCTGCAGAATCCCGAGCTGTATCGCATCCAGCCAGTGTCATTGCCCCAAAGATGAGCGCTGCAATGGTTTTCTTACCCATAATCATCTCCAGAACAGACCCCACTCATTGCGCAGTTGCGTTTCATTGCTTTCGCGCACTTGGTTGTAAAGGCGATTTCTGATGTTAAGCCGAGCCCCACCGTCTCGTGTGATTGGATGGATATTCAGATTGATATTTTGCCGTGTTGGTTGTCCCAAAGCCCAGCTGATTGGGATTTCAAGTTCCAGCCCTTTGTCAAAGGAGCCCTCGCCAAAATCGTCAAACGAAACGTCTGTGAGTGTAAAGTATGCCCCCAGACGCCAACCATTTCGGAATTCTCGGTTCAATCGGAACGTAGCACCCCAGTCGCCAGCAAGGTAGCGCCCGGCATCTATTTGCCCGACAAAACCATTGCCAAAGTCATAATAGGCAGAAGCATGGCCTGTTATCACATCGTAGTCACGCAGCCCAAACTGTTGATTGAAATCACGTTGCTGAACATAGTTGATCTCTGCTCCCAAAGCGAGAGGGCTATTATTGCGTTGCCACAGGATTTCGCCTGAGACCCCCGCGTACATTTGTTCCAGATATCCTGCACTGAGCCGACCATATAGATTGGTGCCAGGACGAAAGAAGTAATCTAGCGTCAGATGATTAATATAGGGTTCATCCACTGCCGCATAAAGCGCTGCATCAGTTCGCACCCGGGGCAGTGCTGAGAAACTGACAGGGCTTCCATCCAAATTGCCTGCAATCCGTTGGCGTACTGATCCTGACAAAGATAACCCAGGAGCTATATCAAACCGTCCAGATAATTCGGCACCAATACCTAAGCGTACAGGTTGGTCGGGATCGAAAAAGCTGCTTTCAGTGAATGGTGCTAGGCCCGCGGTGAACCTAGGATACAAGCCTGCGCGTGGCGCTAAGCCGTCTGAAACCGGGGCAATATCAGCGCGCGCATAAGACAACCATGTACTGTCAGGCGCATTTTCCAAATCTTCGAGGTCTGAGCGTCTCAGGCGGGTCCGGGTTGTTGGAATGCCTTCAATCACAGGTTCAATATCAAAAACCTCGACTGAAGCCGGTAGAACATGTGTCAAAATGCGGGCCGTTCGCCCAATCGCTTCGGGCAAGGCGTCAAAACGTTCATTGCGTAGACGAACCCGAGCAGTTGTGCCTGTCAGAGACAGTGCTTCGAGCGTCATGCCTTCAGCTGCCAACACCTGTGCAAGGGCTGTTTCAATATTGGTTTCGCGCTCTTGATCCCCAAGCCAGCCCGTACCCCAATCCCCTGGTGAAATATGCCGGGCAGGACGCGGTGCAACCGGTAAAGGTGCGGGTTCAAACCGGCCGTTCACATTTGATGTACGTCCGGGGTTTAAGGAAAATGTCGCGCCAACAGCAAAAACAGAACCATAAAGATAACTGGCTGAGAGATTGACGCCTGGTCGATACTGATAATTTAGCCCGACATTGATCGGAGAGCGATGATTGAACTGGTCTTCGGGTAGGCTGAGATTACTTTCATAAGTGTAGGCGTCTGATGAATACTCTGCGAGTAAAGTTAAGCGATCTGTTGCTGCCCAAGATACTCCACCGAAAAGCGCTGCAGGACCACGGAAAAGGTCGCCGAGATTAGCTTCACCGCCACGGCCTGAAAATCCAGACCGCGTATTGAAGCGGCTGCCAAAGGGGTTCTGAAAACTATTGTAAGAGCCGAGCCGCCCCCAACCGATGCCCCCAGTGACAGCGAAGCGATTGTTAAAAGTTTTTGTAGCAACAATATATTCGCCGGAAAAAACACCGGTACCGATGAAATCTTGCAGCCCAATGGCGATGGCCGGGCGATACCTGCCTTCGTCAGCCAGACGATATCGTAAGTCAAAGGAGCGATCCCAAAGGCGACCATCCCCAAATGTTCCAGTGTTGTTAACTGTTCCGTAGCGAAAACTACCTGATAATCGCGGAGTGATTTGAAAGGTTAGCGTGGTACGTGCTTGTCCCTCAAATGTAGAAATGGTTGTCGCAAGTTCATTAGGATTGGCGCTTTGTGCTGTTGGCATATCAATTAGCCCCGGTACACCATATAGGTTATACGTATAAGGCGATTGTGCGTGAGCAGGCAGCGCAATACATTCTACCACTAAAATAGAAAGTATTAGGGATTGCAGGTTTTTTCTTAAAAGAACAGCGAAATGCAGCACGTCTGCAGTCTCCAAATATATAGTGGGGTAGACCTTAGTTGAGCAATTTGCCCAACACAATCGCGCAATCCCCTTTGCGTACAAAGAAACTCAGGATTTAGCTTAAAAAACGAGCTGTATCACAATCAATGTAAGCTGCGGTAAGCTGTCCTGTCGCATAAGCACCGGTGTCTATAGCTATACGACCATTGGTAGCCTCTGGCTTATCGATGATGGTATGCCCATGTAAAACCCACACATCGTCTGTTCGAGTCTCTTGCTGAAAGCGTGGATGCCCCCACTTCAAAACATAAGGGTCCTGCAGTCTCAACGGAAGTTGTGGGTCAGCTCCAGCATGAACGACGGCCACATTTCCACTTTGCCATTGGGTGGGCATGGATTGCATCCAAGCAATTAAAGGAGCACCCATAGCTTCCTTCAATGCGTCCCGCAGCGCTGTCATGGAGGCTTTGTTTGCTCCAACAGCTCCCCGCACTCCAAAGCTCGCCAGCGTTTGCAGCCCTCCATAGCGCAACCACCGCTCGCCGTGACTTTCGGGGTCTTCTATAAAACGAAGCATCATGTCTTCGTGATTGCCTATCAGGCAAGTTAAATTAACATGCTCTGATTGATGAAGGGCGAATAAGCGCCGTAGAACTTGTGCGCTCTCTTCGCCGCGGTCGACATAATCCCCAACGCAGATTATCTGATGCGAAAGCCCTCTCGAATCGTGAAGAATTTTGTCTAGTAATTGCGCTAGAAGCCTATCGCATCCATGAATATCTCCGATTGCATAGAAGCTCTCATCAGGCATGATTTGAGCATGAAACGGAAGAGCTACCGGTGATTGTTTCGGAGCAAAGAGGCGTCGGAGCAAGTTCATTAATATGAGCCCAATTTTGATAGAGTATCTTAGCCTTATCATAGGCTCGGTGGTGGGTCTTCGTGTCATAGTCTAGCAAATGGGTCAACCGAAGCAGCCAAATGTACTATTCAGGCGGTACCCGGCTTCCCTTTCAACTTGATTGATACTGTTTATGTAGAATTGTTTATTTTGATACCCAAAGCCAACTCGAACGACACATATCATCGAGAGTTTTTTTTGTTTTAAAACCTAAGAGGTCATAGGCTTGAGATGTGTCTGCAAAGTAACTGGCGACATCCCCTGCCCGACGGGGTGCGATGTCAAAAGGTATCGCTTTACCGCTTGCCTTAGAATAGGCCGCGATCATTTCCTTAACTGAATAACCAATCCCTGTTCCTAAATTCACAGTGTGACTGTTGTCCGTTTCGATAAGCCTGTTCACTGAGAGAACGTGCCTGTGAGCCAAATCGTCTACATGAATATAGTCGCGTACGCCGGTGCCATCGGGTGTGTCATAGTCGTCACCGTACACTTGTAGCTTTTTCAGACGCCCATCTGCTACCATTGCCAAAAGCGGCATTAAATTATTGGGCACCCCCATTGGGTCTTCACCGATCATAGCGCTGTCATGGGCCCCCACTGGATTAAAGTATCGTAGAATTCCAACAGATAACTTGGGGTTAGCGCGTTCTGCCTGAGACAGTACTTGTTCGCCAAATGTTTTCGTAAACGCATAAGGGCTTTCGGGATCACATTTGTGTGCCTCATCCAAGGGACAGTACTGAGGCTCCCCATAGACGGTAGCGGATGAAGAGAAGACGATTCGGTTAACGGCATGCTCGTGCATTACTTGCATAAGTGTTAAAAAGCCGCTGCAGTTTACATCGAAATACAATAGGGGTTTTTCAACGGATTCACCAACTGCTTTCAGGGCAGCAAAGTGAATAACTGCGTCGAAATTATATGTTTTAAAGGTCTCGTCTAAAGCCGCTTTATTTCGAACGTCTCCAATGTGATATAAAACATCTTTGCCGGTAATTTCGCACAATCTCTTTATGACTTCCGGCCGGGAGTTCGAAAAATTATCAAAAATAACAGGTATATATCCGGCTTCGCATAGAGCAACATATGTGTGTGACCCAATGTAGCCAGCGCCGCCAGTTAGGAGGATGGTTTTTTTCATATTTAAAATACCTTGGCATCTATGTTCGAAGTGTTCCCTTCTTTTAAGTAGGGAGAGCACATAAAGCGAGAGTATCTGGCATACCCTACATTTTTTTAAAAGAAGCATTTAACGAACGCAACTGAGCGGTCGGGTTTGTACAGGTTTTCTGCATTTGCGTTCTCGGTGCGTTATTGGTTGGCTGTTCACAAGCGCATGAAATGAGGCTTGGCGATCCGAGTGTTGGACATGGCCGTAGCTTTGCGACAACGGCCCGATGCGCGTTGTCTTCGTCCATAAATAATAGTGTTCGAAAAACTAATAGGATGTGGTTTGCCCATAGTTATTCCTGAGTGCCTTAGAGTTCTTGGAGGCGCAAGTATAGGGTGTATACGCTCTAATTTGATGTGGACAAGGAAGAGAGGTGCATGATAGCAGGCGCTCGAACGACTTTAAGAATTTGCTAAACATTATACATTTTGACGAAGGAGTGGCCAAATGAATTTGGCTGAGAGATTTTCCGAAAAATCCGCAACTATAGGTATCATCGGACTGGGATATGTTGGTATCCCCCTAGCGTTGGCTATCTCCAAGGTTGGAATAAAAGTGCTGGGCTTCGATGTTGTACAGGCACGTGTTGATCAGTTGAATTTAGGTCAGAGTCCGATCAAGCACATCTCGAATGATGAAATCGCGGAGATACGCAAGGACCGTTTTGAGGCAACTGCAGAGATGTCGCGCTCTGCGGAATGTGATGCGTTGATCATCTGTGTACCGACACCACTGGACAAAACCCGCGAGCCAGATCTGAGTTTTGTTGTAGCCACCATGGATGGGCTGTCCCCATACCTGCGAGCAGGGCAAGTGCTATCGTTGGAAAGTACAACTTGGCCAGGCACCACCCGCGAAGTTCTACAGCCATACGTCGATCAGGCTGGTCTGACAGTGGGCGAAGATTTCTTTCTGATTTACTCGCCTGAGCGTGAAGATCCGGGCAATCCCAATTTTTCGACCCAGACCATTCCTAAAGTGGTGGGCGGGCAAACACCTGCCTGTCTGGAGGTCGGAGTTGCTCTGTATCAGACTTTCATCGATAAGGTCGTGCCTGTAAGTTCGACGGCTGCAGCCGAAATGGTGAAGCTACTCGAGAATATTCACCGTTCGATCAATATCGGTCTGGTTAATGAAATGAAAGTTGTGGCTGATGCCATGGGGCTGGACATTTTTGAAGTGATTGATGCGGCTAAAACCAAACCGTTTGGGTTCACAGCCTATTATCCGGGACCCGGTATTGGCGGGCACTGTATTCCAATCGACCCCTTCTACCTAACTTGGAAGGCGCGAGAATATGGGCTGCACACTCGATTCATCGAGCTAGCGGGTGAAGTAAATGCCGCCATGCCACAATATGTAGTGGATAAGACCGTGCGCGCTTTGAACAAGGCGGGCAAGTCGTTGAACGGCGCCAAGGTTCTGGCACTTGGCATTGCTTACAAGAAAGACGTGGATGATATGCGCGAAAGCCCATCGGTCTTTGTTATGGAGCTGCTGCGTGATTGGGGGGCGAATGTGCAGTATTCCGACCCTAACGTGCCAGTCTTCCCGGAAATGAGGGAGCATGATTTTGATTTATCTTCGGTGCCTCTATCGGCTGAGACAGTGGCGGGTTATGATGCAGTGCTGTTGCTGACTGATCACACGGATTTCGACTATGGTATGATCCGTGATAATGCGCAAATCCTAGTCGATACTCGTGGCAAGTTTCGCGATGATGCCGATGGTGTGGTGAGGGCCTAAGACATGACACGTATTGCACAAGTTGGATGCGGTTACTGGGGTAAGAACCTGGTGCGTAATTTTTCCGAGATTGGCGCTCTAGGGGCTGTTGTGGACGGCGACCCCAACACCGCGGCTAAAATGGCAGAAACTTATGGTGTGCCGGCCTGCAACCTAGACGAGGTTCTGGCCGATCCGGACATTGTTGGTGTGTCCTTTGCAACACCCGCCGAAACCCATGCGGATCTTGCCGTGCGCGCTTTGGAAGCAGGCAAACATGTCTACGTGGAAAAACCGCTGGCCCTGACCGAAGCAGATTGCGATCGCATGATCACGGCAGCGGAAGCGACAGAACGTACCCTGATGGTGGGGCATCTACTGCAGTATCATCCGATTTTTGTGGCGATGAAGGCAGAAGTCGATGCCGGCCGCATTGGTGATCTGCGTTATGTTTATTCCAACCGTATGTCGCTGGGAAAATTCCGGGTGGCCGAGAATGTCCTGTGGTCCTTTGCGCCCCATGACGTATCGATGGTGCTGAGCTTGGTTGACGCACAGCCCAACGTTGTTACCGCACAGGGTGGGGCCTTTGTTACCGAAGGGGTAGCGGACTGGTGCACCATGCAATTCGGGTTTGAAAATGGCGTACGTGGGCACATCCAGACCAGTTGGTTGCACCCGTTCAAGGAACAGAGACTTGTGGCTGTTGGGTCCAAAGGCATGATGGTTTTCGAAGATAGTCAGCCGGACTGGGATAAGAAGCTGGCTTATTATGGGCATGACATCGATATGTCCGGGCGTGAACCAGCACCGATTAAGGCAGAGGTTGAATATATCGCTGTTCCCCGAGGAGAGCCACTTAAGGATGAGTGCCGCCATTTCGTGCATGCCATCGAGACTGGCACCGCGCCACGCACTGATGGTCATGAAGGCCGCGCTGTTTTGGCCGTCCTGAACGCGGCTGAGGCTGCACTGGCTAAATCCTTGGAAGGGGCAGCATGAGCATCCACGAAACAGCCTTTGTGCATGAAAGTGCCTATATAGACGATCCCAGTGAAATCGGCGCCCACACAAAGATTTGGCACTTCGCGCATGTACTTGGGAACACAACCATCGGCGAAGGGTGTGTGTTAGGCCAAAACGTGATGGCTGGCCCTCATGTCAGCATCGGAGATGGCTGTAAGATCCAGAACAATGTGGCCTTATATAAGGGTGTAACCCTAGAGCAGGACGTTTTTTGTGGTCCATCCTGTGTTTTTACAAATGTGTTGACTCCGCGTGCTAATGTCGAGCGCAAGGACGAATTTGGGCCGACATTGGTGCGGCAAGGCGCCACGATTGGGGCCAATGCCACGATCGTTTGTGGCAACACACTTGGGGCCTATTGCATGGTTGCTGCAGGGGCTGTGGTAACTCATGACGTGCCTGATCACGCTTTGGTTGCTGGGGTTCCAGCACGCCGAATTGGTTGGGTTAGCCGCAGCGGAGAGCGATTGAACGAAAGCTTGGTTTGTCCTCGTACTGGCGAACAGTATCGCGAAAAAAGTGGGACGTTGACTTTGGAAAAGGTGAATTAAGACTAACATCCGACTTCAAACCCTAAGATGAAAAGATTGATTTCAATGAAAATATTGACGGTTCTAGGGGCTCGCCCACAGTTTATTAAGGCCGCTCCGCTGAGCCATGCCATCCGGGCGCAGGGTGGAATCGAAGACATCATCCTGCATACTGGTCAGCATTACGATTCCAATATGTCGGATGTGTTCTTTGATGAGCTCGGGATTGAAGCTCCGCGCTATCATCTGAACATCGGTGGCGGCACCCACGGTGCCATGACGGGTCGGCAGTTGGTCGAAATCGAAGCCGTCTTGTTAGAAAATCGCCCCGATGTGTTGTTGGTGTATGGTGATACCAATTCGACAGTTGCGGGGGCGCTGGCAGCAGCTAAGCTGGATATTCCAGTGGCCCATGTCGAAGCCGGTTTGCGGTCGTTCAACCGGAAGATGCCCGAGGAAATTAATCGGGTACTGACGGATCATATTTCGACGTGGCTGTTCCCGCCGAGCGAAGCAGCAGTGGCACATTTGCGCACTGAGGGTATTGATCATGACCGTGTAATGAATGTCGGGGACATTATGTATGATGCTGCACGGCTGTTTGGTGAAAAGGCTGCGCGAACTTCTGATATCTGTAATCGTCTTGGGCTGGAAGAAAAAGCGTTTCGCCTGGCAACCGTGCACCGACAGGAAAACACAGACGATCCCGCTCGTCTGCGGGTGATCCTGGAAACGCTGGCGACGCTAGCTGAGGAAATGCCGCTGGTGTTGCCACTGCACCCTCGTACACGAGCACGTTGTGCCAATTCGCCTGAATTGATGTCTCTTCTAAGCAAGTTAACTTTGACAGAGCCACTTGGTTTTTTTGACATTATTCGACTACAACAGGCGGCGATGACCTTGGTGACTGATTCCGGAGGTATGCAGAAAGAAGCCTTTTTCCACAAGACGCCAGTGGTGGTGTTGCGCACTGAGACAGAATGGACCGAGTTAGTGGATCTAAATTGGGCTCGATTGATACCCCCATTTGAGACGCAGGACGTATTGAATTCAATTATGGAATTTGAGCGGGTTGAAACGCGATTGGTAGGGGAACCCTATGGAAATGCCCATGCCGCTGAAAAGATATTGAATGCCGTTTGCAGGTGAATGCAGGAGACACAAGAATGATTGCAGGAAAGCGTTTAAAGATGGGTGTTGTCGGTCTTGGTAGTATGGGGCAAAACCATGCTCGCATTGCCAGCCACCACCAATTGGTACAAGAACTCTTTGTTTTTGATCAGGATGCAGTGCGTGCAGAGGATATAGCGCAGAAATATGAATGCACAGCTGTCGGGTCTTACGAAGAATTACTGGACAAGGTAGATGCGGTCATCATCGCCTCTTCGACGTTGTCACATTACACTTTGGCCAAGCAAGCGTTGTTGGCTGGTCGTCATTGCCTGATCGAAAAACCGATCACCGCAACCATTGCTGAAGCACAGGAGATTCTGGCGCTGAGCAAAGAAAAGAGTTGTGTTGTTGCGGTAGGTCATGTCGAACGGTACAATCCGGTGTTTACCGAACTTTCCAAGATTTTGACATCGGAAAAAGTTCTGGCAGTGACAGCGCAACGCTTGAGCTACAATCTATCTCGAGCCAATGACGTCAGCGTCGTGTTAGATCTGATGATTCATGATATCGATACAATTTGTCAGATTGCGCGCAGCGAACTTCAGGTCGTTAGCGCGGTGGGACAGGCCTTCCGGTCTGTGACGTCAGATTTTGTGTCGACCCTGCTGACCGGAGGAGATGGCGCGATCTATAATCTGATCGCAAGCAAAATTTCGCAGACCCGTGTTAGGAGTCTCTGTATTTCTTGTGAAGAATGCTATATAGATGCCGATTATCTTAAGAAGGAGATACAAATTTTTCGCCACGCAAGCGGCAAATATCTTGATCGGTCACAACAGGTCGGATACCGCCAAGAAGCTCTGGTAGAACGGGTTATCGTTCCAAATACGGAGCCATTATTAGCAGAACATACAGATTTTTATCAAGCAGTCTTGAATAACAAAGATCCTTTGGTGACGGCGCAGCACGGTATCAAGGCTTTGGAGTTGGCTGAGGAAATTGAAACTAAGTGCGCTTGAAGACCAAGAATATTTTGGAGAAAGATTATGTTACAGAGATTTGTTATCCGTCTGTTTGACCTTACATTCGCCCTTGTGGCTCTGATCATTGGTAGCCCATTTCTTATTTTGATTGCGTTGAGCATCTGGATCACGGATGGGCGCCCCATATTTTTCATTCAGAAACGTTTAGGACGGGATGGAGTTCCATTCAATCTGATCAAATTTCGCACCATGCGGGTGCAGCCTGTTGCCAAAGTCGATGACACTGATAAAGTGAATAGCTATTCGATCAAGCTGCGCAATGATCCACGGATTACACCTTTGGGGGCATTTTTACGTCGGAGCAGCCTGGATGAACTGCCGCAACTGTTCAATATTATCGCTGGTGACATGAGCCTAGTCGGACCGCGTCCTTGGGTGCCAGATGAATACGATGCATTTCCTTCAGATTGGCAAGCTGAGAAGCGTTTGAAGGTTCAGCCAGGCCTAACTGGGATAGCTCAGATCAGTGGGCGTAGCGACTTGCCGATCGAAAAAATTATCACTTTAGATCTGGATTGGATCAATAGCGTTTCGATTCGGAATTATCTAACGTTGATCTTTCAGACAGCATTCAAAGTTTTCCGGCCCTCGCGGCGCCGGAGCGGTGTTTACTAGAAAACACAGCATTGCGGCAGTACGCTGGGAGTTTCGTTTATGTCAGCTACTGCAATCTTGCGAGGTACCTCGCTGGTATTCATCCTAGCAATGGTAGGGCGGGTGACCGGCTTCCTTCGGGAAGTGGTCATCGCCTACTATTTTGGAACCAGCGAACAGGCAGACGCTCTGATCATTGGTCTGACACCAATCATTTTGTTTACTGGGATTCTCGGGTCGGCCTATGCTTCGGCAGCGATGGTACAAATCAAGGATGGGACTGCAAAAGAGCAAGTCCTGCGTACACTTGTTCCGGTTCTGAGCTTGTCTGTTTTGG
This sequence comes from Cochlodiniinecator piscidefendens, assembly GCF_011326755.1. Lineage (GTDB taxonomy): Bacteria > Pseudomonadota > Alphaproteobacteria > Rhodobacterales > Rhodobacteraceae > Cochlodiniinecator > Cochlodiniinecator piscidefendens. The sequence continues at coordinate 44,301 of NZ_JAAOIE010000011.1, forward strand.
TCAGCTTGGCTCTTTTAGCGTTTGCTCCCTCTGTTATCGAAATATTTGCAGTAGGTATGTCCCAAGACGGTAAGGATTTTGCCGCCGATTTTACCCGGCTGGCGGCCCCAGCTATTATTTTTGCGGCGTTGGCCGCCTGGTCAACTGGACTGTCGCATTTACGCCATCGCTTTCTAGCTCCTGCTCTAGGTAGTCTGATGCCAAATATCGGTTTGCTGGTCGGGATTGTTGTGGGGTTTCAATTGGCAGGAGTTTCTGGTTTGGCGCTGGTTGCGCTTCTAGGGTATGCTCTATATTTCCTGATAGTGGTAAATTGGCAGGATTACCGATTGAAGGGAGCTTTGTCCGTTGGGCTTCTGGATTCGGAACAGTTGCGTCTATACCGTAATGTTGCCCTGACAATTGCCAGCAGTTTTGTCGTCTATATGGACCTGACTCTGGATCGCTGGTTTGCTATCCAGATTTCAGAAGGCGCAGTCGCGGCCTTGAATTATGCGTCTAAGCTGGTGCAGTTGCCAACTTACACGGTTATTTTTGCTATCGTCACAATCATGTTTCCGCGCCTGATACAGGCGCGTGATAACCCCACGTTGCATAAGCAGATGAAGCAGAAAATGTATTTGTACACGCTGGTATTATGCTTTTTCATCACAATTATTATCATGACTGCGTCCGAGCTTCTGGTCCGACTGGTTTTCGAATACGGTGCATTTGATGTCGCATCGACGGAAAAGACAGCTAGTTTTCTGCGCGCCTACGGGGTCGGGTTTACCGGATATGCTTTTGTTCTGGTTGGAACCAAGGTCCGGTTTTCAGAACAAGATTTCCTAACCCCGCTATATGCCGGCGCTGCAGCAATCGTGATCAAGGTAGCTCTTGATTTTCTTCTAATTGACCCCTTTGGGGCTCAGGGCCTTGCCTTGGCAACCTCTGGCGCGGCCTTGGTTAATGCCACAATCCTTCTTGCTTGGCCGCCGCGCCCGAAACCTTTGGAGATCCTATGACTACGTCTAAGAAAGCCCTGATGTTCCTGCACGCTTATTACAAGGAAGACACTCGCGTGCGCCGCGAAGCTGAAGCGTTAGTTGTAGCGGGTTGGGATGTTGACGTCATCTGTCTCAACCGTGGCGAAGAGCCTCGTGAAGAAGTCGTGTCAGGTGTACGGATCAAACGGGCCAATATTGCCAGATCAAAGAAAAAAACGACAATACGTCTCGCTTGGGAATATGTCCGATTTCTCTTCACTTGCCTGTGGATTTGCAGCAGTGCCATGCTACGCAAACAGTATGATGTGGTCTTTACACACAACATGCCGAATTTTCTGATCTTTGCGAGTATTCCAGCCAAATTACGGGGGACTCCCACCATCTTGGACATGCACGACTCAGTTATGGATGTTTATGGGGACATTTTTAGACATAAATCCGGATGGCAGCGTAATCTGCTTCAAGGGCTACTAACATTGGAAGAGAAGCTTTCTGCTTCTTTGGCGACAGAAATGATCACTGTAAATCGGCCGATTATGGAAGATTTTCAGAATCGACTGGGAGGGCGGAAGTATTTTCTACTGCACAACTCCCCGGATTTGGACGAGTTATCAGTGTCGCGAGGACCCGCACGGCCTGCCGAACCTGAAGACGTGACATATATCCTGCATCACGGAAATATCCTAGAACGGAGTGGAGTGGACCGGGTTCTGCCGGTTTTATCAACACTGAATGCGGATGGGGAAAAGTACCGTCTTGAAGTTCATGGACGTGGGCCCTTTTATCAAAATGTGCAAGATATGGCAGCTGATCTCGGCGTGGCAGAGTCCTGCGATTTTTGTGGACCATTTAGCCATGAATCCATTACTCCCTATCTGGAACGGGCATCCTGTGGAGTAGTGCTGGCACATCGCAATCGATTGTTCGATTACGCGTTGCCCAATAAATTTTTGGAATATGTTGGGGCTCGTGTGCCTATCATTGCTCAGAGGCTTAAAACTCTGGAAGAATATTTCCCGGAAAGCATGGTACAATACGTCGATACTGAGGATGAGCTGAAAGAAGCTCTAGAAGAGTTACGAGCGGATCCGGTGAAAGCTCAGCAACGGGCTGATCTTGCTTATGAACGCTTGCATGAAATTTCCTGGGAAACCGAGCGCCCCAAGTTTCTGGATTTTGTTGATGCAGTTCGTTTAAAGAAGTTTGATGGTGATGTCTCTTGATTTGCGTTGAGAACTGACCTGATATCCCCTCAAATTTTCACTGAGAATTGAGTGACCTGCCGCCCCCCAAAAAAACTTTTCTCAGTCAGGAAAGTAGTAGTCAGAAACTCTAACTCAAAATGCTCCAGTTTGCAGGAGGCCGATTATCACGACAAATTCTTCCGGCTTGGGTCTCTTAATCGCCATCTCTGCTCCTCCGCTTTCCTAACTATAGGGGCGGACTACTTCAGAAGGGAGACGCTTACCTGAGCCTACAATAACGTCCTCAATACGCTATCTTTTAATATAAAATCTCATGGTAAATGCGAGGAAAGGGATGAAGATGAACAAAGAATCTAATACCCCTGTGTGTATTGATAAAAAAATCACTGCCACAGTCGATATTAAAAAAGAAAGCTTACGCTCGGTTATCCTATCTGCCCGATCAAGGTGGCCAATGAAATAGGTTGTCATGGCAAGAAATATCGTTGTGCCTATAAATCCAAATTCAATGAAAATTTGCCCCAGAAGAGTAGGGGTTGTAGTTGATGTTCTCCATGTGGATCGTTCTAGCCAATAAGATAGCAGGGCTCGAGGATGTATTTGCTCCCCTGGGAGTATCGTTAGAAAAGACTGAAGTGTATAAGTTCCCAGCTTAATATTGTCAGATTCCATATGCCTGACAATGCCGTGCATTACTTCACTTCCCTCGTAAAATATAGCAATGATTGGGGCAAAGATGATATATCTATTTTGGATAGAAAGTTCCGCCAAAACATTTATATATTGCTCAACAATTCCATTTGTTGCTCTTAAGTTGGCAATCAATCCAACAAGGATCATTCCCCCTAGTATTGTCATATATCCAGATGTTTTAGATACAAATCGCCCTCCTGTAAGGTGATTTGTCATGAAAAAACACAGGATCATATATGCAAGTGGGGATCTATATGCCATTAGGAATGAAATCATAAAGGCCACAATAAAGAAGGTAAGGGCTGTTTTTTTGGGGAGGTAGATAAGATAGTATGGAGTGGCCATCCATCCGAGTGCGACTATATAGCTATAATATGAACTAATCGAACTCCTAATCCCGTGATTCAATATGGGAATTCCATATACGACGACTACCGAAGCTGTCGCTATCAGTGAAATTAATAGGTATCCTGTCAAGATTATTCTTTTTTGTTTAATTTTAGGGGCATAAATTATTTGCAGCTCAGCTGTCCTAATTGGGTTTTGAAATTTTTTGTAATAATTCCCGATAAAACAGCCCAGCATTGCAAGCGTAAAGAGGAGCTGCTCTGCTAAATTATTTTCAAACCTAAACCCTGCCCATATAATCAGCAGGTTAAATGAGAAAAATGTGGATACAAATATTCTTACCAGCGTCCCGGCTTGAATAAATGTCAATATAAACAAGGTAAAGCTGATTGCTAAAAGCACTATCATATTTTGATAGTCTCACCAGTGATAGGACAGGTTGCGGTTTTGCCGTCTTCGCTTTTGTGGCCGTCTTCGACTTTACGGCCATTCTTGTAGACATACCCAACGAGTCTAGCCGGGTTGCCCATGACCAAACCATGCGCGGGAACATCTCTGGTAACCACGGCCCCGGCCGCGACCATAGCATATTGTCCGACGATAGTACCACAAACGATCAGGCATCCCGCACCAAGAGAAGCCCCGTCTTCGATCTTGGTCGGTGTTATTGCCCAATCAGCATTAAAGGCACGTGGGCGGAAGTCATTGGTAAAAACAACCATAGGGCCGACAAAAACATCATTGCCGATAGTGACACCGTGATAGACAGACACGTTGTTCTGAATTTTAACCCGGTCACCGATTTCAACTTCGAAATCCACATAGACATTCTTGGATAAGATACAGCCCACGCCGATGTGGCAGTTTTCGCGTACTTGAGCAAGATTCCAGATCTTGGTGCCATTTCCGATATTCGCCTTGTCGGAAACTTCGGCGGTAGGGTGAATGAAAATATCGCTCATATATTTTCCTAAATATTTAAGGGTGAATAGGTAAAAATGAACGGGCTTCTTCGTCCAGCATATTTGCGACCGCAGCAGATGAGTGATGTTGTATCACCCATTTCCGGCCGTCACGACCCATTTGACGTCTTTTTGATGGAGCTTTTGCAAGCTCAATAATCGCTTCGTAGAGCTCGTCTTCGGATGTAACATTGGATATCGGAATATCCGCTGAAGGATATACTTCCGGAAAATCGAACCGCACGACCAGAGGCTTTTCACAAGCCATGGCTTCTTTTTCAGACATACTAAGAATCCCTAAACCCATTTGTCCAACAACGATATCGTGCTGCTGAATGAGGCGGGGCATGTTTTCATAAGCAACGGGCTCCAAAAGCTTGACTTTGGGATGCTCTGGGAGGCTGTATTGTGATCTTCGATTGCCGAAGTTGAAAATAGAAATTTGTCCGACCTCCGGCGCGGCGCACAATTTGTCTATAACGGGTATGAGTGTTTCAAATCCTTTGTAACGATCCACCTTCGGACTGATGAAAACACTAACCGGACCTTCTGCAAGGGTGATGTCGGGGTCAGGAATAAATCTATTGGTATCAATGATATTCGGGCAAAATCTTGCTTTGGACTTGATCTCTTCCGGCAAGTACTGAGCTAAGTCCGGGGTTGAATACAATATGCGCTCCGCCCCACGTAACGCCGCTAGTGTTGGTCTCCGTAGACGCCCATTCAAGTTGGCACGCAGATCCGTTCCATGGCAATGTAGAACATATGGCTTGGGGCTGAGACGTCCCAGAAGACCAAAGTAGCCATAGTGGATGTGTAATAGGTCGTATGCTCGGCTTTGCCACGCTGTGCGCATAGCAAAGCCGAGTTGAGCAAGCAGCAGACGAGGGGTGCTGGGGTGATCCACCCGAAGCGGAAAATCAGCCTGTGTCACCTGCCAGCCGCGGGATCCGAGAGCGGCACGAATACCGGCCGCCGTATTCGCAATATCGTTAATCTGTAAAACACGATTATTCGGCCGGTTCATAGCAATACGTATCCTTAAGCCGGAACGGGAGCTAAGACTCTCTTCAGCGCTGCAATAACCTGATTTTGGTCATCTTCGCTTAGGTAGGGGTGCATCGGCAAGCTCAGTACGCGTGGTGCCAACGCCTCGGTATTCGCAAGAGAAGCCGTTGCAGAAGGCCAGTGCTTATAGGCGGTCTGCTGATGCAGTGGGATCGGATAGTAAACTGCACTAGGAACGTTTGCTTCTTTCAAAGCTGCTTGCACGGCGGTCCGATCAGTGCCCTCGGGTAACTTAACAGTGTATTGAGCCCAGACTGAGCCATAGCCTTCAGGCACGACCGGTGTTTCAACCACACCGTTAAGACCAGCTGCATATCGGTCAGCAACTTTCTGACGCAGATCAATCTCTTCAGGGTAAAGCGCGAGTTTCTCGATCAGAACTGCAGCTTGTAGCGTATCCAAACGGCCATTCATGCCGATGCGGACATTGTCGTATTTGTCGGTGCCTTGACCGTGAACGCGTAGAGATTTCAGAATGTTCGCTAGTTCATCATCATTGGTAAAGACTGCGCCACCGTCGCCGTAGCCTCCCAGAGGCTTGGCCGGGAAGAAGGAAGTGGTGGCGATGTCACCGATCGAACCTGTACGCTTACCCTTGTATATAGCCCCGAAGCCTTGGGCACTGTCGGAGATAACCCACATCCCGTGCTCTCGAGCAGTGGCGATGATCGGATCATAATCCGCAGCCAAACCGAACAGATCCACAGCGATCACGCCCTTCAGGTTCAGCCCCTTTTCCTGTGCTAGGACAATACCGCTCTTGAGACTGTCTACATCCATGTTGAAGGTGACTGGGTCAATGTCGACAAAAATCGGAGTTGCACCGACGCAAGGTATGATTTCCGCGGTAGCAGCAAAAGTGAAGGAAGGGCAGAGAATGGCATCACCTTCGCTCGCCCCCAGTGCCATAACTGCCAGAAGCAGTGCATCAGTACCGTTTGAACAGCTGATGGCATGTTTGGCTCCGCAAAAATCTTGCAATCCTTGTTCCAACTCAACAATTTCAGGGCCCATAATATATTGCCCATGATCGAGAATAGCCTCGAAACGCTTGAGAATTTTAGAACGAATGCGGTGTTGTTGTGTAGCCAGATCAATAAAAGGAATCATAATAGATGTTCTCCTGAAATAATTTCGCAGAGCGATAATTTGTGGTCGTCTTTAAGTTAATTGAAGTATCGAAGCTAGAGGAAAAAGCATCCCGTTACATTATCGGCAAAATTTGGGAAACGTGATAATATACCTCCTTGCTTAACTTGACCGGCGTGTGATTACGGTTCGCACAAATGGCCTAAAAGCCTTGTTTATCTTGATTTAGCGGCGTTCATCCTGATTTGTGTTCCCCAGAATTCTGAGGCTGCAGGAAGACAACTTATGAGAAAGCCACATCCACTAGTTCTTCGAGCATACGTTGTCGCATTTATAGAAGAGAGCAAGCGTGCTTCATCCCTAATGTGCTAGGACACCCACCTGCATAATGCTTAAATCCTTCGCTGTGTCCGCCTGTCTACCCATTATCCTTTGTGCCTAAATACCAAACCAAAAAGCTAAAATAATTCTGTAGCAAGCCGAATTGATACCGATTTCGGATTCATTGATTGGCATCTGCTTCGTTAGAGAGAGAGTCGAATTTTCATGAAGGGTCTAAGTTTGGCCCCAATTCGTTAAGGCTCATTTAGACTTATGAACGGATTCTAACTTTGCGTGAGGACGCAAGGTGTGGGAAATGACTTATTTTACGTTCGCAGGGACGCTCTATGGCGACAGCTTTGAGTTTTCTGCAGAAACAGTTTCAATTGATGTAACCAGTGCAGGGTCTCTCCGGGTCGTGGATCATGGGCGCCGTACAACGACATTGTTGTCGTTGGCCGAAGATCAGTTAGCCGCCGTCGATACGCTGAACTTCCATAATGGCGGGCGCACTGCGCTGAATCTGCCGGGTTATAATGGGGGTCTTTTAGAGGATACGCTTGATAACCTATTGAATGATTTTGGGGATGGCAGCCCCGGCACAAACAGTGATGTGTCAACGTATATTGCAGCAGGAAATTCTTATAGCGGTGCCGTTTCAGCGGTAAGCGTTCAGCTGGGCAGCCAATCTTATGTCTTTGCGGCGCGTACCAGTTCCCAAGGTGTTTCCACCTTTCGGGTTGGGTCGGATGACAGTTTAACACGGGTTCATACATTTACAGATACCTCAGCCACATACGCGGGCCAAATTGGTGCACTTGCGACTGGGGTCGTGGGGGGGAACACCTTTTTGTTTACGGGTTCTGCCCAAGAACATGGTGTGAGTGCCTTCCAGATCAGCAGCAGTGGGGAACTCACCGCTGTGACATCTCTAGGGGTGAGTGAACTTTTGCCCGTGCAAAACATCACTCAGATTGAACCGGTATCGATAAATGGCAGCCTTTACCTCATTGTTGCAGCCTCAGGCAGTTCAAGCCTTAGCGTATTGCGTGTCTCTGCGACGGGGGCTCTTGAGGTTGTTGATCATGTGATTGACAGCCTCGATACTCGTTTTGCCCAAGCGCGCGTTTTGACCAGTATTGAAGTCAGCGATCATGTTTTCATTTTCACCGCAGGGTCTGATGATGGGATCAGCCTGTTTACAATGATGCCGGATGGGCGGCTTTTACATTTAGAAAGCATAGCAGACACGGGCCCGGCAGCCTTGGCTAATGTATCTGCCATCGAAGTGGTTGAAGTGGGCGGGGAACTTCAAGTTTTTGTCACGTCAGGCAGCGAAGGTGGTCTTTCTCAATTTACCATCGACTTGTCGGTGCTGGGGCAAGTGATGCAAGGCAGCACCAACCTTGTGGGCACCGCCCAAGACGATATCTTGCAAAGGGCCAGCGGCAGCGGCTCCATTGATGGCGGAGCAGGCAATGACATCCTGATGGATGGCACAGGCGAAGATGCCTTGACAGGGGGGGCCGGTGCCGATGTGTTTGTCTTCATTGATGACGGTCGTAACGACACCATCGAGGATTTTGGAATTGGCGTAGATCGGATTGATCTGTCGTTCACGTCTGAAGTACGTGCGATGAGCCAGATCACCTTCACTGAGACCTCGACAGGGGTCATTATATCTTATGGCTCAGAACAAATTACGTTGATTACAGCCAATGGCACTGGCTTGGATGCCGATGATTTTATCTTTGAAAATTTCTTTGATTTAACGCGGGTAACAGTGAATGCTTCGGGGTCCAATCCTGCCGATGGCGGGAATGAAGCACCGGTGGTAAATGCAGCCAATCTGACGCTGTTTTCTGGGGCGTGGGATAATATCGGCGCGACACTCAGCGCGAGTGATGCCGATGGTGATACGATCGTGACCTATGAAATTCGCGATGCAAGCGGCACAGATAGTTTTTGGGTCGGATCCGGCATGGTCGACGCCAGCAGTGGTTATCAGTTTAGCGCCAGTCAACTCAGTACGCTTTGGGTTCAAGGGGCAGCGACAGGCGGCAATCAAACTTTGTCTATTCGGGCGTACGATGGAACGGATTGGGGGGATTGGGAAAACTTTACCCTCACCACTGTGCAAAACACACTGCCAGAACTTTCAATAGAAAATCTATCGGCCGGAGCCTCAGAATGGGTCAATATAGGTGAGATGATTTCCTATAGTGATGCCGATGGCCAAGCGGCGGTCGAATATCAAGTATGGGACAGTATTGGCGGCGATAGCTTCTGGCTGGCGGGAACAGGGGTTCTAGAGGCAAGCGCTGGGACGTATTTTACGGGTGATCGTTTGCCGGGGCTTTGGGTGCAAGGTGACAGTGTTGGCGGTACACAAACACTTTGGGCACGCGCATTTGACGGAGCGGGTTGGAGCGAATGGGTTGATTTCACTTTCACCACCGAAGTCGACAATGTCGCGCCCACTGTAACCATTGGCGATATTGCTGCGCAGCCCTCAGCTTGGGTCGCCTTGGGCGAGCTCATGACCTACAATGATGCAAACGGTCAGGCTGCTGTGTCTTATGAAATTTGGGACGACAGCGGGGCGGATAGTTTTTGGGTTGGCGATGGTATTCCGGATGCCAGCAGCGGCTATCAATTCAGCGCAAGCCAGATTGGTGCATTTTGGGTGCAGGCAGAGGCCGAAGAAGGCGTTCAAACCCTATGGATCCGCGCTTTTGATGGGACGGATTGGGGGGCTTGGGACAGTTTTGATTTCACAACTGGCGAAGTAAATGAACGCCCGGTTGTGACGATAGATGCCTTAACTGTAGGGGCTTCAACCCGCGTACATATTAATGATCTCGTTGGATACAGTGATGCCGAAGGTGAGAGTGCCACGCAATATGAGGTCTGGGATTCCGAAGGTGCTGATAGCTTTGGCCTAGATGGCGTTGGCAATATCTCGGCAACGCAAGGGTATGTTTTGACCGCTGCACAGTTGTCGGACCTTTGGATAGAAGGGGAAGCATCAGGAGGCACCCAAACCCTTTGGATCCGGGCGCATGACGGTAACAGTTGGGGGGCCTGGGTTGATTTTGAAACCACCACCGCTGACGGCGCTCAGAGTGATTGGTTTGTTTGAGGTAGCCCTCAGTCGTCATCTTGATATTAGGCTGATACTCCAAAGAATTTTATTAGAATACAGTCCGTATAACGGATGTAGCAGGATATGTGGTTTGTAAACATTTTCGGATTTATGACTTTTCTATTCACAAAAATACCTAAAATGTGAGCGCTATATGAACTACTACTCTTGTTAGCCTCAGGGTAGTGGGTTCATCGCATTTCCATTTTTTCACGGAAGACCTCGGCTGGTGTTTTTCACCCCAAACATTTACGGGGTGTGTTGTTGAGGCGGCCGCTAATTTCTTTGATGTCCTGATCTGACATTGAGCGAATGTCGCGCTTTCGAGGTAGCCAGCGTCTGGCCCTTCGATTTGTGTTTTCAACCGATCCTTTTTGCCAGGGCGCTTGCGGATTACAGAACTATGCGCGTGTTCCAACCCCATTCTTCAGTTGTCGCCAACCTGATAAATCAACCTCGTGATCAAAAGTGATCGACTGTCGGGCTGATTGGGGTAGGGGTTCCATGACATCCATAAGTCTCGCAATAAAGTGCTTGGAACTGCGGTCATTATTTCGGAACAAGACAGCAAAGCGCGTCTTACGCTCGACCAAAGACGCAACGTTAGCCTTTTCGTGTTCACGGCGAATGATCATCAAATCGCCTTCCCAGTCTCCAAATATCTCGCGGGACTTGATATGTTAGGGCCTACTGTGGATTGACCGTTCCAGTGGGAACACCATCCGCACAGCACGCTCGCGCACTTCTGGTGAATATCTGTTTCCACATTCATAATTCAGTATCCTTACTTCTGGGTCTCCGGCAAACAAGGGGCGGTTCAATTCGTCATCCTTGAGGAAGTTACGCTTGATTGCACGATGTCGGATTATTCGCCGTGCGATCTCAGTCACTTTCACGTTTCTATACAAAAGATCTTCGATGGCGCGTCGTTCAGCTAGATTCAACTCTGTGTGTTTCATAAACTGTTCTCCTGACTTTCCAGTAGGATAGAAGAAAAGTCGCTTCCCAGTTTAGAATGTACCACTGGCATCTAAAAGCAGACAGTAATGGAAGTTATGTTAAGTGGCCTCTTTACCAGATGAAATTGAAGAGCACTGACATCGCGAGGTAATAGTTGCCGAGATCGAACAACGGATCGCTTACATTATTCCCGCGCATAGACGTCTTCATACCGAACAATATCGTCTTCGCCTAAATAGCTACCCGTTTGCACCTCAATCAAAACCATCGGAAGTTTTCCAGGGTTCTCCATACGGTGCACAGCACCAAGCGGAATATAAACCGATTGATTTTCAGAAACGAGCTTTTCCGTTTCATCGATTGTGACTTTGGCTGTGCCCTCGACCACGATCCAATGCTCTGCCCGGTGATGATGGCTTTGTAAACTTAGCGCAGCACCTGGATGCACAACGATCCGTTTCACCTGAAAACGATCCCCGACAACAAGGCTTTCGAACCACCCCCATGGGCGGTGATCCTTGGGAAAAGCTTCGGCTTGTTTTGCGGATTTTGTTTTTAAAACCTGCACCGCCTGTTTGACATCTTGGGCACGGTTTGCGTCAGCGATTAAAACCGCATCAGGCATAGCCACGGCAATAATGTCCTTCAGGCCAATTCCGACGACCTCAAGCCCCTCGTCCTCTGACCGCAAAAGAGTGTTATCGCAGTCGATCGCAGCGGCAGGGCCGGACAGTGCATTGCCGCGTGCATCTTGCGCAGATTCCCGGCGCACCGCATCCCAACCACCAAGGTCAGACCAGCCTCCAGCAAAAGGAACGACACTTAGGTTATCTGCCCGCTCCATCACGGCATAATCAATTGAGATGTTTTCCGCTTCAGCCCAAGGCTCTGGTGCAAGACGCAGAAAGCCGAGATCAGGTTTACCCTGCTGAACAGCAGCCTTAACAGGCGAAAACAAATCAGATGCATGATTACGAAACGCCTCAAGAATAGCCCGGACAGAAAACAAAAATATCCCGGCATTCCAAAGGTAATTTCCAGCAGACAGCATGTCTTCTGCTCTGATCGCGTCAGGTTTTTCAATAAACCTGCGCAAGGGAATGGGGCGCGCTTCGCAATCGCCGGGGTCTTCGGCGAGTTCCAGATAACCATACCCTGTTTCTGCATGGGTGGGCTGAATGCCAAATGTTACAATTTGCCCGTCTTCAGCGGCAGGTAGTCCAGCACGCACAGCGGCCCGAAATGCAGCACAATCCGGAACCACATGATCTGAGGGTGCGATTAACATCATCCCGTCTGGATCACTTTGTTCTAACCAAAGTGCAGCTGCCAAAATAGCTGGCGCGGTATTGCGACCCTCTGGTTCGATTAATATCGCCCCAGGATCAATTCCAATCTCTGAAAGTTGCTCAGCGACAATAAAGCGAAAGTCAGAGTTGGTCAGCACCAAAGGGGCCCCAAAACCGTTCCCAGCCAAACGCTTTGCAGAAGCTTGAAAAAGGGTCTGATCCCCAATCAAAGGAACAAACTGTTTAGGGTAACTTTTACGAGACAAAGGCCAAAGCCGTGTGCCAGAACCACCACAAAGAAGAATGGGTGTAATCATTTCAATCCCCTAAACCTATTTTCCATTTTCATCTCAATGGGGTTAGCTTGGAATAAACATATTAAGATAAAAAGAAACTATTCGTATAGGAACAGGGCAATTCTGAGGCAAAACACACAAATTCGTATGGGGTATGGATTAAATTTCGCAGAAACCTTTGATTGAAGGACGATTAATGAATATCGAACGCACACCTCTGGCAGGGCTGCTGATCTTAACACCAGATCGTTTTACCGACGCACGCGGTTTTTTTAGCGAAAGCTGGAATAAAAAACGCCTGATTGAATTTGGGCTGAACATGGACTTTGTGCAGGACAACCATTCTTTATCCCAAGACACGGGAACAATTCGCGGTTTGCATTATCAATCTCCGCCTCATGCGCAGGGAAAATTGGTGCGGTGTGGGCGCGGTTGCCTTTTTGATGTCGCTGTTGATATTCGTCTTGGCTCCCCGACTTATAAACAGTGGTTCGGGATTGAGCTTAGCTTTGACAACGGTAAACAACTTTATATCCCCGAAGGATTCTTACACGGGTTTGTCACACGTGCACCAATGACCGAAGTGATTTATAAATGCACTGATTACTATGCGCCCCGAAACGACGGTGCCGTTCGATTTGATGATCCTGAACTGGATATTGATTGGGGGATTCAGCCAGATCAGGCAAAATTATCTGATAAGGACATGAAGGCGCCCTATTTGCATGAGATAGGATCACCCTTTGAGTTTACGGGGTAATAAATGAAGCTTTTGATCACAGGGGGTGCCGGGTTTATTGGATCTGCGGTCGTGCGTCTGGCGATTGCACGAGGGCATCAAGTGGTAAATCTTGATGCGCTGACTTATGCGGCCTGCCTTGAAAACATCGCCTCTGTGGCGGATCATCCACATTATTGTTTTGAGCAAGCAGATATTCGTAATCGACCTGCATTAGAGACTGTTTTTGACCGGCATCAACCTGATGCCGTGATGCATTTGGCCGCCGAAAGCCATGTGGACCGCTCCATTGATGGGCCCGGGGACTTTATCGAAACCAATATCACAGGCACCTATAATTTGCTTGAGGCAGCGCGCAGCTTTTGGATGGAGAAAAACCGCCCAGACAGCTTTCGCTTTCATCACATTTCAACGGATGAAGTGTTTGGATCTTTAGGCCCAACAGGGCAATTCACCGAAGACACACCCTACGCGCCAAACAGCCCCTATTCCGCATCAAAAGCCGCCTCGGACCATCTGGTGCGCGCTTGGTCAGAAACCTATGGCCTGCCGGTGGTGCTGACCAATTGTTCCAATAATTACGGCCCGTACCATTTCCCGGAAAAACTCGTGCCCGTGGTGATCCTGCGCGCCCTCGCGGGGCAAGATATTCCGGTTTATGGGACTGGCGAAAATGTCCGGGACTGGCTTTATGTCGAAGATCACGCAGATGCCTTATTACATGTTCTACAAAACGGCCAATTGGGACGCAGCTATAATATTGGCGGCGAAAACGAGGCCACCAATTTGGAACTTGTGCATTTAATCTGCGCAATCTTAGATAAAAAGCGTCCCGGATCTACCCCTTACCGCGATTTAATCCGCTTTGTCGCAGATCGCCCCGGTCATGACTTACGGTATGCGATCGATCCTACACGCATACGCACAGAATTAGGCTGGCGGCCCTCCGTCACCCTAGAGGAAGGCATGGAAGAAACCGTTGAATGGTATCTGAATAATGAACCATGGTGGCGCGCCCTCCAAACCCGCGATGGCGTGGGACAGCGGTTGGGGAACGGATAGAATGTTCATCGGGCATCTTCCTGCTGGGTATATTTTATCAGGGGCCTCCAATCCCAATTGGCGATGGGTATTACCCGCCGCCTTACTCGGATCTATCTTGCCAGATTTTGACCTGATCTTTTTCTATTTTGTTGATAACCGCAGTATTCACCATCATCACTACTGGGTGCATATCCCGGCCTTTTGGGCGCTTATCGCTATGTTTGCGCTTCCTCTCTTGGCGTGGCGAGGATGGTTTGGCACCGGATTGATTTTTTTCGCCGCGATATTTCTTCACCTGCTCTTGGACACCATTGTCGGAGGCATTCAATGGGCAGCCCCGTTTAGCGATCACCTTTATCGCTTTACTGAGGTTCCAGCCCGTTATGGCAATTGGGTCTTATCCTTTGTCTTGCACTGGACCTTTTTGTTGGAATTGGTGGTCTGGGGTCTTGCGTTGTTTTTATGGTTCAGAAAGCGCGAAACATGACATTTTTGGTTTTTGGAAAAACTGGCCAAGTGGCACGGGAGTTGGCGCAGTTTGACGGGGTGCATTGTGTTGGCCGCGCTGAGGCTGATTTACGGGATCCCGATCAATGTGTCGCTTTGATTAAACAGACAGATGCCAAGGCGGTCATCAACGCCGCCGCTTATACAGCAGTGGATCGGGCCGAAGCAGAACCACAGCTTGCACACCAAATCAACGCCACAACCCCCGGCGCAATGGCACAGGCTGCAGCGGAGCGGGGCCTGCCTTTTGTGCAGATTTCAACCGACTATGTCTTTGACGGCAGTGGCGATCAGCCTTGGTCAACACAGGGACCGGCCAATCCTTTGGGTGTCTATGGTCAAAGCAAATGGAATGGCGAAGAATTAATTCGTCGCGCCCAAGGTGTGCACGCGATTTTACGCACCTCTTGGGTGTTTTCAGCCCATGGCAGCAATTTCGTAAAAACCATGTTGGCCTTATCTGACACCCGTCCAGCCCTATCGATTGTTGCAGATCAGGTTGGCGGCCCTACACCAGCAGCCGATATTGCGCAGGCCTGCGTCACCATCGCAAACGCATTGTGCCAAGACCCTAAATACACCGACACCTATCATTTCAGCGGCGCCCCTGCGGTCAGCTGGGCTGATTTTGCACGGGCGATCTTTGCCGCATCCGGCAAGGATGTAACGGTGACAGATATCCCCTCTTCCGGCTACCCAACCCCTGCTGCACGCCCCCCAAATTCCCGTCTTGACTGTACAACAACCACACAAACCTTTGGCTTGCCCCAACCAGACTGGCATGCGGGGCTGATGCAGGTTTTGGATGATCTCAATCGAAAGGCCCTCTCATGAGTACACGCAAAGGTATTATTTTAGCGGGTGGATCAGGCACCCGGCTGTATCCGATCACCATGGCTGTGTCGAAACAATTGCTGCCGATCTACGATAAGCCGATGATCTATTACCCGCTGTCGGTTCTTATGCTGACGGGTATTCGCGACATTGCCATCATTACCACCCCAGAGGATCAAGACCAATTCAAACGCCTGCTGGGCGATGGGTCACAATGGGGGGTTTCGCTTACTTATATTGTGCAACCTTCCCCTGATGGGTTGGCACAGGCCTATGTGCTGGCGGAGGATTTTTTGGATGGTGCCCCGTCGGCAATGATCCTAGGAGACAATATCTTTTTCGGTCACGGACTACCGGAAATTTTGCACGCCGCGGATCAAAATGCCCATGGCGGCACTGTTTTTGGCTACCGGGTGAATGACCCTGAACGCTATGGTGTTTTAGGATTTGATGAAGCCGGGCGCGTTTCTGAAATTATCGAAAAACCAGATATAGCCCCCTCTGACTACGCCGTGACCGGGCTTTACTTTTTGGATGGCACCGCCCCTGAGCGTGCAAAAACAATCACCCCATCAGAACGTGGTGAGCTTGAAATCGTTAGTTTGCTTGAAAGCTACCTCACCGACGACAGCCTATCTGTTGAAACCATGGGGCGCGGCTTTGCGTGGCTTGATACGGGCACCCACGCCAGTTTACTGGACGCTGGGAATTTTGTGCGCACCCTAACAGAGCGCCAGGGCCTGCAATCAGGCTGCCCCGAAGAAATCGCCTATGATTTGGGCTGGATCGACAAAGATCAGCTGCTGAAACATGCCGCGACCTTAGATAAAAACGAATACGGGCGCTATCTGCGCAAAATCATTTCTTAGAGACCATCAAAGGAAAGTAACATGCCACACGGTCAATGCGATTGCGGACAGGTACAGTTTGAATTTCCAAAAGGACGCGAGGCAATTACGGTCTGTCACTGTAGCCAATGCCGCCGTCTAAGCGGACACCTCTGGGCCTCAACCCATGCGCCCTTTGACAGTGTAAAATTCATCAATCAAACTGGGCTGAAGTGGTATAAATCATCCGAGTGGGCACAGCGCGGGTTTTGCCAAAACTGTGGCTCCAGCTTGTTTTATCGCTTAAACAGCGAAGATGGCCTTGGCATTGCAGCCGGGTGCATCAGTAGCCCAACAGAGTTTCAAGTTGCCAAGCATATTTTCGTAAAAGACAAAGGTGACTATTACGAAATCGCAGATGGCGCGCCGCAAATAGACCGTTACTGACACAGCTCTCCGTAGCTCTCGGTAAATGAAAGAATCCATGCTATGTTTGCTGTTTTTCTAATTATTTACGCCCTCATCAGTACTGGTCTAATTTACTTTACCCATAGCCCAACCGCACGGGCATGGGCTTTGGGGATCGCCTTCTGGCTCAGCGTTCCGGTCGCCCTTCTCTCTTCAATCCTTGTGGGTTCTCTCATAGCTAAAGTCGAGGGTTGTGAGGTCAGCGCCCGAGGGCCTAGCGACTGCGTCATTTATGGGATGGATGTAAGCAACTGGGTGTCTGAGCTTGTCTTTTCTGGCTATGCAATCGCCTTTTACGCACTGCCTTGGTTTGTGATCGGGGGCATATGTCTTCTTGTGTGCCGCTTCATTCAGACTTTCAAACGCTTGTATCCCTGACACTCCGGCAAATTCTCAGAGAGAAGCTGCCGTGAAAACGGTTAAGGGCTTGGCCTTTGGGCTGTGATCCGGCATCAGGGTAATATGACAGAAAAAGCCGTTATCATTATTCCCGCCCGCTATGGTTCCACCCGCTTTGAAGGGAAGCCATTGGCCGCCCTTGTGGGGGCAACAGGTGTTTCCAAATCTTTGATCCAGCGCAGCTGGGATACCGCGATGGAGGTTGAAGGCGTTGATGGCGTTTATGTCGCCACCGATGATGACCGTATCGCAGAGGCCGCGCGCGCCTTTGGGGCCGAGGTGCTGATGACATCCAGTGATTGCGCCAATGGAACCGAACGCGTGGCGGATGCGCTGCGTAGCCTGCCAACCCAGCCTGATATTGTGGTCAACCTACAGGGTGACGCCCCCCTGACGCCGCCTTGGTTTTTGACCGAACTCTTGGCTGAGATGCGCCGCGACACAACTGTGCAAATGGCGACACCCGTGCTGCGCTGTGATGGTCTGACGTTGGAAAACTTCCGCGAGGATCGCCGCAATGGGCGTGTTGGTGGCACAACGGCTGTGTTTAACACCCACCGAGACGCGCTTTATTTTTCAAAAGAAGTGCTGCCCTACACCGACGACACCTACGCCCCCAAAGACGAAACACCCGTGTTTCACCATGTTGGCGCCTATGCCTATCGTCCGGCAACCCTGACCCAGTATGTCAACTGGGGCGAAAGCGCGCTAGAACAGCTTGAAGGGTTAGAACAGCTGCGTTTTTTGGCCAATGGTGTGCCGGTGCGCTGCGTCGAAGTCGAAGCCCGTGGTCGGGTGTTTTGGGAACTCAATAACCCTGTAGATGTCGCACGGATCGAAACCGTCCTGCGTGAGAAAGGCTGGGAATGAAAACTGTAACCGTTGGAAACGCCACTTTTGGCAATAACGCCCCCTTTGTTTTGATTGCCGGGCCTTGCCAGCTGGAAAGCTTGGATCATAGCCGCGCGATTGCCGAAACTTTGGCAACGGCCTGCAACGACCTTGGCATTCCTTTGGTGTTCAAAGGCAGCTTTGACAAGGCAAACCGATCGAGCCTATCTGGAAAGCGCGGGCTTGGCATAGACGAAGGCCTGTCTATTCTCAGTAAAATATCGGCTGAGTTTAACTGCCCCACCGTCACGGATGTGCATGACCCGGCCCAATGCGCCACCGCGGCTGAGGCTGTGGATATGCTGCAAATCCCTGCGTTTTTGTGTCGGCAAACTGATCTATTGTTGGCGGCTGGTGAAACCGGCGCTGCGATTAACGTGAAAAAGGGGCAGTTCCTGGCCCCTTGGGATATGGGCAATGTCGCAGACAAAGTGGCCAGCACTGGCAATGACCGGATTTTGCTGACAGATCGCGGCACCTCCTTTGGCTATAATATGCTGGTCAGTGATTTC
>NZ_JAAOIE010000012.1 GCF_011326755.1 Cochlodiniinecator piscidefendens
TTGCTCAGCCGCATGCGCCGTAATTCCAACCGTCGCAATATCACCCTCAACTGAAACCCACTCATGATCCTCTGAATAATAGATTCCCATTACTATATCTCCCTAGCTCAACGCTTGTAGTTTGAAACCCATCAGGCCGCCTGCCCTTTGGTATACACTCAACGGTTCGGTCTTCTTTTTCTCACAGGAAAAGAAAAAGTTTCCTATCGTAAACACACTTTATCGTTAAAAGTGATCCTAAAAGAGTTCAACCATATATTTGCATACAACGGTATATATGCGAGGTTCAAAACTTAGTGCGAGTGGGCCAATATCAATGGTTGTTCTTCAGTCACTCCGCGATACCATTCAACGATCAGCGCGCGTTCTTCTTCGGACATATAGCTCACGTTTGCAGGGGGCATAGCCTGCGTTACACCAGCCTGAATGTAAATTTGGCGCGCCGCACGGGCAATATCCGCACGGGTATCTAAATAAACACCCCGAGGGGCCCATAAAATACCGTCCCAAAAAGGCTCTCGAGCATGACACATAGAACACCGCCCCATCACAATGCTCTCGACATCATCAAAACCCACTGCTTGCGCAAAAACCAACTCAACACCGGTTAACGGGCGGGCTTCGGCTTGTTCAATCGGATCTTGACGAAGAGGCGCCGTAGAAAGCCACATAATGACGATAAAAATGATCGTCGTCACGATCCAAGTCCATGTAGGATTGCCTTTGTTTGCGTGAAGTGAGTTAAAGTAATGCCGTATTGTGACCCCCATTAGAAAAACAAGAGAGGCAATAATCCAATTATATTCAGTCGCAAAGGCCAACGGGTAATGGTTACTCAGCATCAGAAAAATCACAGGCAAGGTCAGGTAGTTATTATGCGTTGAACGCAACTTGGCAATTTTTCCGTATTTTGCGTCAGGTGTGCGCCCAGCCTGAAGATCGGCAACCACAATGCGTTGATTGGGCATAATGATCAAAAACACATTTGCCGTCATGATCGTCGCCGTAAACGCACCCAGATGAAGCAAGGCAGCCCGGCCAGTGAAAACCTGCGTATATCCCCAAGCCATCACCACCAACAAACAAAATAACAAAAGCATCAAAACGGTTGGGTGTTCACCAAGTTTGCTTTTGCATAGGAAATCATAAACAATCCAACCAACAGTTAAGGATCCGGCCGAGATCAAAATTCCCTGCCATGCGGCCAGTTCGGCAACGTTCGGATCAATCAAGAAAAGTTCGGCACCTGCCCAATAGACGACCATCAGCAGCGCAGCACCAGACAGCCAAGTTGAATAGCTTTCCCATTTGAACCAAGTCAAATGTTCGGGCATTGCCGCAGGAGCAACCAGATATTTTCGAATGTGGTAAAATCCACCGCCGTGCACCTGCCATTCTTCGCCATGTGCCCCTTCGGGTAGATCGTCAGATTTGCGCAATCCTAAATCCAAAGCGATGAAGTAAAACGAAGATCCGATCCAAGCCATCGCCGTGATGACATGCACCCAGCGCACAGCAAACGCCAGCCATTCCCAAAATACCGCTAGATCATACATCTTTGAACCCTTTTTGATTTGCCCCACGTTAACGCGCTGAGGTTTTTTCTTGTATTGTCGTAATTATCCAATCACTTTCAAATGAAATCGTAAAATGACGGGATGACATGTCTTATTTTGAAAACATCCGCACTTTTGTCAGAGTGTATGAACTGGGCTCAATGTCGGCCGCCGCGCGGGATTTACGCATTTCACCTGCCGTCGCATCCTCACGTATTTCTCAATTGGAATCTCATCTCGATGTGCGCCTTTTTGCACGCACCACCCGATCCCTTCAAGCAACGGAACAAGGCCGCACATTTTACGATGGGGCCTTGCGCGTACTGGAAGCCGTCGATGCAGCCGAAGCGGGTGTAAATGACATCACCCAAACGCCAAGAGGCACTATATTTGTCGCGGCTCCGTTAGGAATAGGCCGGCGTTTCATTGCTCCGCTTATCCCACAATTCAAAAGTCAGTATCCGTTGGTCGATGTGCGGTTGCGTCTATCGGATCGAAAAATCGATCTCACCGCAGAAGGGCTCGACGTCGTGTTCTTTCTTGGAAACCCATCGGATAGCAATTTAAAAATGCGTAAAATCGCCAACTGCGACAGAGTGATTTGCGCCGCCCCCGAATACTTGGAACGCCGAGGCATTCCAGAAACTGCGCATGATTTAGTCACAGAGAAGCACGATTGCCTTGCCCTTCGGTTTCCCGGTGCACCGGAATTTCAATGGGAATTGGTAACTGAGACCGGCCCCGAACGTTTTGCTGTCACCGGCCCCTACGAAAGTGACGACGGCGACGTTTTAACAGCCTGGGCACTTGATGGGCATGGTGTCATCCTCAAACCAAGGTTTGAGGTGGCGGAACATCTACGCTCAGGCGCATTGATTCCAGTTGCCATGACGACACCACCAGTGCCAGTACAGCTTGGATGTCTTTTTGCACATCGCCGTCATCAAGATCCCAAAACACGCCTTTTCATCGAATTTATTTATGGGAAAATGTCTCAGGCGCTAAAAGACACGCTCTAATCACACTGTTTTCAGAGCTGTTTCTTGCGCAATTGTCGTGCTTTCTTACGCTTACGGTTCCATTCTCTAAGTTTGTCATACTGTCCTTCAGACACGACCTGTTTTAAAACGTCATCCAGCTTCTTTGCTTTGCGTTTCTTTTTGCGCATTTTCTCGCTGCTCTGCGCGCCCTTTAACAGAAGTTCATCAGAGGTTTGCCCAACAATCTCTTGCGTCTTCACAACAGCCCAACTCGGGTAATTACCATACGCAGAATTATCAAAGGCACCTTCGGTGACCATCAGTTCAAAACCATTTTGCTCAACGAGCTCATTCACAACACTTTGCAAAAGAGGGCATTCTTCGTGGTAGTCATCACCAGCCAAAAGCCCTCCGATTTTGACCTTGCTCGCCCATGATCGGATCGTACGGCCACCTTCGAGACCTGTGCCCGCATAACCATCCAAATACATGAAATCGAATGTTTCGTTGGGAAACAAATCAAGAGCCTCATCAAACGACATTCTTAACAGTTTGTAACTTTTAAACAGCCCGACCTTTTGCAGCGCGATTTTATATTGTTCGGTATCATGGGTATCTCCGTACATATCGACGCCAAAAAACTGATCGAACAAACCGCTTTCAACCATTCTCGCTGAATAGTCACCTGCGGCGACACCCAACTCAATTCCGGTTAAATTGCTTTGCCCCTCTAGCAATTTTAGCAAGTCAAAACGGTCGTATCCTACAAGAGTTTTGGGGGCCATTTCATTTTCTCATTCTAGGTTGCTGGATGTGCCATTATGCACTGATGAACAGCCTTTTCAATCTATTCATTCCCAAGCCAAGGCCAAACTCTGCACCAGCGCCTTTAGTGAGAAGACCAATCATTTCGAGTGCATATGTTTTTTTCTGTTCCTCGTCGTGGCCGTCGCTTCATCGCTCCCATCATGAAAGGATCCAAAAAGAACGTCCCAAGGCATTTCTGCAGTCCCGTAATTACATTCAAAATAACGGTGGTGCAGTTGATGAAAAAAATCCCCAGTATTGAACCGCTTACGATTTTCCACGCTGATCCCTTCATATCCAGAATGAGAAACGCAAGGGTTCAATCCATTTACATAGGCGTGGAAAATAAAATGGATTGGATGTGAAGGGACAACAAAATGGATCATCAAAGTGGAAAAATATAGAAGTGCCTCAATGGGGTGCATAGAAATCCCAGCCCATGGACCAATATTGATGTTCCGATGATGTAAACTGTGCGCCAGCCGATACATCGGGGGCCAATGCAAAAATCGATGCGCCCAATAAAAATGGAAACTCGACCAAATAGGAATAATGATCAGCCAAGCAATAAACCAGATAGGGTTTTCGGAAAACGATGTCTGCGGCAAGTAAGCATTGGCCGCAGCCCAGAAGTAACAAACTTCATAGGCGCTCCAAAGTGTCAAACTTGAAGCAATCGACCAAAACATATTGTCCCAAACTTGATTTCGGAACGTAAAATGCCCGTTTTTGTCAATCTGGTCTCGTTTATCAAACTTAAGCTTTTTTTGTTGCCCAATGAAGGTAATGAACCAAAGATGTAATCCTCCGGCGACAAGGCATAGCAAGATAAAATTACGCACCCAAATCTGGAAAATCCAACCAACAGATAAGGTGCGCATCTCAGCCCAATCAGGTTGAAAAAACTGATAAACCCCCAAAGCCAATGCCAATTCAATCGTTACCGAAGTAATCGCCAACCAATAAGAGCCAACCCATTTCAACCATTTCAGAGGTTGTGGTGGCCAGTTCAGAATAGGGGAGACAGGGATTGGCGATGCAGGCTGATGGTTCCACGTCGCATTGCGCCTAGGCTTATCCATGTTTTTTTCCTTTTAGGCAAACGGGTCCGATTGACTTGGATTGGTTGACAGCCAAACCGATTTAGTCTGCATAAAACAACGCATCCCTTCCCAGCCGTTTTCGCGGCCATATCCCGATTGCTTTGTACCCCCAACCGGAGATTGCGTCGCAGCATTAAAATAGTTGTTGATATAGACCGTCCCCGCTTCGATCTGATCTGCAACTCGCATCGCGCGGGCAACGTCGTTGCTCCAGATTCCTGCAGCTAGACCATAAACCGTATCATTTGCCTTAAAGATGGCTTCGCTCTCGTCTACCCAAGATTCAGTACTGACGACCGGACCAAACACTTCGTTTTGCGCCAACTCAGAACTATTTGGCACATCTGCAAAAATGGTTGGCCCAATGTAATACCCCTTATCACGACACGATGTACGCCCGTCTAAAAGCATCTTGTGTCCAGCTTTTTCAGCGGCATTGATCCGGGCCAAAACGCTTTCGTAATGTGGTTTATTCGCCATTGGTCCGATCTGTGTCGACGCATCTAATGGATCACCCACGCAGGCCTTTTGAACGACATTTACAAGCTTCTGCGTAAACTCTTCTATGATGTCAGCGTGTATCAACAACCTAGATCCGGAAATACAGCTTTGACCTCCGGGGGGAAAAATACCACCAGCGACACCATTCACAGCCAAATCAATATCAGCATCCGGGAACACAATTTGCGGAGACTTCCCTCCGAGTTCCATTACCACTGGCTTAACTTGACGCGCAGCGGTTTCAGCTGCTGCACGCCCCCCTGCTGTACCTCCGGTAAAGCTCACCATCCGTACATCGGGGTGTTCAATCATCGGCGCTGCGGTAGTTGCCCCATATCCCGTCACCACATTGATGACTCCCGGTGGAATGTCCGCTTCGGATAGAACGTCCATTAGCTCCAAGGTAGAGCAGCTCGAATGCTCTGATGGCTTGAGAACAACTGTATTACCCGCTGCAAGACAAGGCGCAAGCTTCCAAATCAACGTGCCGAGAGGCGAGTTCCAAGGCAGAACTTGGGCTACCACACCGAAAGGTGCCCCACACCACAGCTTTGTTAGTTATATGGTGTACCTACGCGCGATCCAAAACGGTTTGGGTATTGGCATCGGATGGCGACATTTACTGCAAGAATCCCTTGAAAATGGATCGTTAGTCCAAGCGTGCTCACATGAACATGAAACTCAAAGGGGCTATTTTTGTTCAATCGCCACAACAAGCGAAAAGAAGCTTGGAACGCATCATTTCATCGATTGGATCGCGAAAACCTGACGCTTAGTCTATATTTTCACCTCGAAGTAGGCCGATATTCTCTCGGCCTACTTCGGCTCTCACAGAGCTCAAGACATGGGCGTATCTTAGCTATCCCATATAGCGCCATATGCAGGAATTCCCTGTGTCTCCATGTCGTAGACCACTTTTCTGGTTAGTTTCTGGTTTGCAATAACGATCACGGCCTCCGCCCCAGTCTCGCGCACCGCCTGCAACGCAAGTGCAGAAAGGTCAGGCTTCCCATCTTTATCCGTATCCCAGATCAACGGATCTTCTGTATGCGCCTCGATTTCATCCACCAACGCGTCACCATAGGTTTTACGCGGGCTACGTGTTGACCAGATTAAGCGGTTCGGCACATCCTTAGCAAAAAGGTGCGGTAGAATAGGCCCAATACCAGACCCGGTCCCGACATAAACAACACGTTCAAACAACACTTCAATCCGCGCGACGCCACTTGTTGTGATGCCTTTCACCCAAACTTTTTTGGGCGGATTGTCTACAAATCGTCCTGTCCAATCCCCTGCCCGGGAAATCGTTAAACGATACCCTTCTTCCGTGGGTGAAGGAATGTTTGCAAAAGAATGATACTCACCAAATGGCGTCAAACTGATTGCATTTGAACTTCCAGGAAATGGCGTATCTCCGTAATTAAACCGAACCATAACAGCGTGGTCAGAAGGTTTTTCAACATCGATATCAACACGTTTCAACGATAACCATGGCGACAAAATGGATAACGTAATGAGGCACAACATCCAAAAAGCAGGTGTTTGAAGCAACACCCCTCCCAAATCACGGGTAATTGAAATCGTCTGCGCCCAAAACAGCCCTAGCACCGTCCAACCAACAAAACGATGAATTTTCTCGAACGTGTTGTGGAATTTAGCCCGAATTGGGCCCAGCGCTGAAACAACCATCAGTACCATTAGTACAACCATCGTTGAACTCAATCCCAACGTCAGATCCGAGGGCACACCTACACCGCTTAGCCGATTGGCAACCATAGCAAACAGCAGAAAGCCAAACCATATCGTACCTGCTACGGCTCCTCCTGAATGTAACCCACCCAAATGGAACACTTTGCCAGCGCCCCAACGTATCCAAAGCGGCCAACTGACAGGAATCCGAGTTGCAAGCCAGAACAACGCATTGATAACCCTTTGCTGGCGTATCAAAATTCCCACCGACAGATTGATCAGCGCCATATCTGCAATTGATCCTAGCGCATAACGACCCTCAAAGAACCAAACGCCATCGCGTATGCCGACGAAGAAGACAATTAGGTTCAAGACTGCAACAACAAAGGCGAGCCGACGATATTCCATCAGTGCTGGATGCCGTGTGAGACGTCGAAAATTGAGACGTCTAGGCGCAGGGTTTGTCATCTCCGAAGTCATTGCGCCGCGCCCTCTGCTAGATTGTTGAAATGTTGCTGAGCCAACGTCAACAATAATCGCTTGTCCAATTTACCCCGTGGTGTACGGGGCAAGGTCTCGATTGGCAGCACAGCAGCTGGGCTACAGTAGTAAGGCAAACGCTCTGCAACTTGATGAGCAGCTTTATCTGCTGATGCGGTAGCGGGGGAAATAAAGCTGACCAATGTTCGATCATCGAATTTCAAGGTGACCGCCTGCTCGCAACAATCTGACGCTTCAAGCGCGTTAGAGACTCCATCTAGCTCCACCCGAAAACCACGAATTTTGACAAGATCGTCAACACGCCCAAAATGCTCCAACTCCCCCTCTTCGGTCCAGCGACCAAGATCCCGTGTACGAAACATCATATGTCCGGGGCGAAAAGGATCGGGGCGATATCGTTCTGCAGTAAGGCTAGGGTTGTTCAAATACCCCGCACTGACACAATCCCCCCCTGCCCACATTTCGCCTTTGTGACCGATTGGAAGTGGTTGTAAATCTTCATCCAGAATATAGACGGTGTTGTTTGGTGTTGGGCGCCCAATCGACAGATAAGATTTTTCTGGACGGTGAGGCTCAGCCGTATTGATAATCGTAGTCTCAGTTGGCCCACAAGAATTATAAAACGTGCAAAAAGACCCCCAGCTGTCTGCTAATGGACGCGGACAAGGTTCCCCTGCCACCGCAGCAACCTTGACGTTTGAACATCGACTGGCATCTAAAGAATTTAAGATCGAAGGGGTTGCAATCAAGACGTCCACTTTTTCGGCTGTCTCTTGAATTGATTTGCCCCGAATGACGAGTGTCGCACCATTAGATAACGCGCCCAATGTTTCCCATGCGGCCATATCAAAAGCGATGGATAGAATTTGCCCGACTCGCCGTCCAGGCGCCATACCTAAATCACCAGGCGCGGTCAGTAAGATATTCGCCAAATTCGCGTGGGTTACTTGCACCCCATTCGGTACACCAGTGGTCCCGGACGTAAACAGGATCATTGCGACGTCACTCGGTTTTGCAGGTGACGACCCAAACTGAACCGTTTCCATTTGCGCTGTGTCTTCCATCATATCCTGATCAATTTCGATAAGCGATTGATCAGGCGTCACGGGTACCATGTCTGAAAATTCAGAAAGCGTAAGAATAACCTTGGCCTTCGTTGCCTCTGCAATGTGTCGCAAAGATTTCGCAGGGGCCACGCCTACATGTTGTGGGACGTAAGCGGCACCCACTTTGAGTATCGCTGCGATGCCAACCACCATTTCCAAAGAGCGACGTAAATAAAGACAAACAGCATCACCACGCTTGACCCCTTGCATCACAAGACGCTGCGCCAATCTGTTAGAGGCCCGATCCAGAGCGGCATAACTCAGCGTTTTCCCTGCAGCCTCAGAGGCAATCCCTTCCGGCTGAACACGCATTTGATGTAACAGTGCATCGGTAATTGTCGCAAATCGAGGGGTCTGTGTTGGTCCCCAACCAAAGGCACGAAACCGCTCCTGGTCAAGCGCACTCAGTCTGGCCAGAGGGTCAGACTGCACCGTTTGAGGATTAGAAATCTCAGATGTTGGCTGAAATCCTTTCAAGTCGTCGATGGTAATGTTTTGCATGGCGCTTTCCATTTGTGAATTCAGGTGTTAAATTTGTAATGGGTAAATTTCCCATTTGTGAATTCACATTGATTTGACAGCTGCTCACAAAACCGTTGGGTTCATTAATTTTGTGTTAATGCTAAATCAATGAAACACCGCAACGACTGTAAACAATGACAAAACCCACTGATCCCTTTGAAGCCGCCTTAGCTGCATTACTTGGCCCGTTAGCCCAAGCTATGGTCGCCCATGGAGTCACCATTGGCACAGCGACGGAAGCATTAAAAAACGCGCTGCTTCATGCGGCTTTGGCTACATCCGAAACTACAATCAATGACAGCCGCGCCAGCCTGATGACCGGGATACACCGTAAAGATATAAAAAGGTTACGCAACCTAGACGATGGAAGCATGCTAAGACGCTCTTCTAACGCGACGGCCAGTGTGATCAGTCACTGGGCGACCGATCCGGAATTTCAGGATGATGAAGGTGAACCATTAACCCTGCGGCGTAACGAAAACAGCGCCGCTCCAAGTTTTGATAGCCTCGTTCGCAAAGCTCGCATCGACATGGCCCCCGGAACCGTTTTACGCGCATTATTAGATCAGGAAGTTGTCACCGAATTGGCAGATGGTTCATACAAGTTACTCACCCATGCCTTTCTCCCCAAAGCGGGCAGCGATGCGCAAGTAGCTGCTTACCACGCGACGTTGTCTGCCCATCTCGCGGCATCTACACACAATCTTTTGTCAGACGAAGATACGGGCAGATTTTTTGATCGCGCCGTTCGGTATTCGCATCTTTCAGAAGCGTCAGTTAACGCCTTGAACGCTACCGCGAGCAAAAAGGCACAAGAATTGCTTCAGGATATCAACGCCCTAGCCCGAGACATGCAAAAAATCGATGTAGATAAAGACGAAAACGGGAAATTTGTACTGGGGGCCTATATCCTTCCAACCCTCCCCGGATCGAAGGAAGACTAACATGTCAGCGCTCCGGATTATGTTCACCCTACTTCTGTTGACCTTCAATCATGCGGCTTTTGCCCAAGACGAAGACGATCGCGAAGGGGGTATTATTGGCACCGGAATTGTCGGCACCATCACAGAGCTGGGAAGCATCTATGTCAATGAGCAGCACATTTTCATCGATGATGCCCTAGAAGTAACTGGAGCACTAGGCCATCTGACGGCCGCTGATCTGCACCCTGGTCATGTCGTCGCGGTAACAGTCCACCCAGATGGTGCCGACTGGCGCGCGCAGAGCATTCGCCAACTCTTAACCTTGGTGGGCCCTGTTGAGGCCGTAGATGACACAGGCTTTACTGTTTTAGGGACCGAAGTTGCACTTGGCGCACTCATACCACCCCCTCACTTGGGGGATTGGGTCGCAATCAGCGGGTTATGGCAGAACCAAATTGTAATTGCATCGCGCATAGACCCGGTGCACCCAAGCTATCGTCAGGCACGTATCAGCGGGACCTATTTCGGTCCGAATGAAGAAGGCCGCAACGCGATAGGCGGCACCGCTATATTGGGCCTAGAAACACGGCACCTCCAGCCCGGTGATCTGGTTCGCGCTTTTGGACAGCCCACAGCTACAGGCATTGAGGCGACGCGCATAGAGCATCGATTGTTCGAAGACGCTATCGAGGTTGTACAAATCGAAGGGTACCTCTCTCCGCCGCAGCCTTCTGGTTTATACACCGTTCTTGGCAGCGGGTTGGTGGCTTATACAGACCGCCCTGAAATGGTCGACTCCGTGAACCGAGTAATCCTATGTGGCGAAAATGGTCAATTTGAAATGCTGCAAAGCACATCACCCGTCCCCCATGAGCGCAAGCAAGTAAGGGATCGTTTGAGGTGCGCACCCTAATCAACCTCCCTATACCAACCTGAGCAACAAACAGGCGTAAACCTAGTTGCTCCCTTTATGCTCTTTCAACGATCTCAAGCGAAGCAGTCATATGCGGATGAAACGCACAGAAATAGCTAAGCTCCATGCCCTCTGTTACGATGAGCTCAACACTTTGATCTTTCGCGAGCTCACCCGTGTCCCAACCAAATTGATCAGCCGTAGCTGTATGTGGCGCGAGATCATTATTGGTCCAACGGATCGCATCGCCAACACTAACCTGAATATGATCGGGAACAAATTTAAAACGGTTGATTTCTACGTCATGCACGATTGCCCTATTAAGGGCCGCAACCTTACGAGAATTTGAAAGGGAAACCGCAATGGCTCCCCCTCCCAACAAGACATTTCGCCGAGAGATATGCCCAGTCATCAGTTTAAACTTTCAACCATCATCTCTGCATGGCCTTCGTGAACCTTAAAAATCTCAAGGCCTTGCTGAAATAACGCTCTGACTTCTTCGTTGTCGATGTTTGGGATCATAGTACCCTCAACAAGGCCATTAACCGTCTGGTGGTACGCCAATTCATTAGCCGCATATGCCTTGTCAAATTCCGCCCCACGAAGAGCAGAAAGGTCATTGATAATCTCTTCTGCTCCAGCGCTTAGCGCCTGGCTAAAAAAATTATCCTGCGCTGTCGCTCCTAATTGTTCTAGTAGACCCAAAGCTGCTGCGTTCACTGCGGTGTGGTCTCTGATCATCGTATTAGCAAATGTATGAATGTCGGAATTCGTAGAAATAGCGAGCGCAAGATGTGCATATCGAATATCGATATTATCTGCAGTGTAAGCAACATGCGCCATTTCAAGGTCATTCAAGTCACCCAAATCCTGGGCATAGACAGAAGACACGGACATTGTAGCGATAAGAGCGATTGCAGATACGAAAGGTTTCATTTCGGTAACTCCGTTTGGGTTTCAATACACCCTTAGTACCGGCGTTAATACAGGCGAAATATGCCTCAAAAACCGGGTTTTCGTGCAGATCGTTCAAAGATGCGTACTTAACAGATACGACGTTAGAGTCCCCGTATGCTTGATCTTCTTGGTGACATCTTCATCAATTTCTCTATGTGAGGTGCGCTTTATTTCAAAACTTCGTTCACCCAGCCGTGGCGTGCGGCCCATGACCTATATTGCGGGCACGAACCGGCCCGGACAGCTTTGCCGCTTGATACAGTGTTGAAAAAGTCCGGCTATACTGGTCCGCGGTGTTAATATACGGCGGAGATACACCCCAAAGCGAAACTCAATTGATATGTGGCCATTTTTCCTTCGATCCTCACGCACGTCATATTTTGATGGATCGCCTAGCTCCCTTCATTCATCTCAATAACTACGGTGAAACCGCGGATAAATAGACGGAGGTAACTAAACGGGCTATTCGCGATGAAACAGGCGGAAATCGAATGCGGTGACTTAACTGCTCTCAAGATGCCTGAAGCGATTTTTGTCCAAGGCATCAGAGGGTTTCTCGAAAGCAACGAAGCACCTGAATGGGGATTGAGCGCTTTTCCAAACAACAATCTTCGACGTATGCTTGATGTGTTTCACATCGCTCCTAACGTAACCTGGACTGTCGAAAACATCACCGCTTATTGGTATCGAGCTGCGCCGTCTCAAGAGCGTCAAGCAATTCAATTTCTTCGAAAATTGGCATCACGAACAATTCAGGGTCGAAAAAAATTGTTGGGGGAAAACCCATGCCTATAAAAAGATCAATCAGGTCTTCATCCGTAAATGAAAATTACCGAAAGTTCTGGTTTGCAAAACCCTGTAATATTGCTCGATAGCTCATGATTTAAATATCTTTTTTTCGCACAAAATTCAATCATTACCCAAATGTTCAAAATTAAATAACTTATGCGGCACGCTAATCAATACAGATAGTCGGATCGTAATCGTTTTGAGTACAATACCTCTCGGAAAACAACCTTTGTAGCACTTAAAATTACGGTTAAGATTCAACCTTCTACGAACGCAATCAAGTTTTTGCGACACTCTAACGACTCGCAACAGATGCGATGCAACGCCTAAGTAAAACGGAGTGGTAGTGTCCCACGGACGTTTTCAACGCGAAACACTTTACGCATTGAAAATTAATAATAAAAAATGATAATTTGGAGCGGGTAGCGGGAATCGAACCCGCACGACTAGCTTGGAAGGCTAGGGCGCTACCATTACACCATACCCGCGTTAGCAACCGTATAAAACTGAATAGGGGCGAGTTGCAACCCCCTCTTTTTGCAAAATTTCACCTAAGCAACGCCTTAATTCCGCCGCATTAAAATAGCCCAATAGTCAGTACCTAATTCAGGCAATTTGCACGCAGGAGGCCATGGTTTGTCTAAGAAAGTACTAATGATTGCGCTGGCCCTCGGGCTTTCACCCCAAATCGCGGCGGCTGATGAAGGCGACGCTGTCGTTGAACATGAAGTCAACATTGTAGGCAATGATTTCATGCCTCCGTTGGTTTATTCCGAACCTGGTGATGCGTTAAGGTTTGTTAATGATGACGCCGTATCTCGGACTGTTTCAGCATCTGACAACACCTGGTCAACTGGCCCCATCGGTCCCGGTGACACTGTAATTTTGCCGATCACTGAAGGCATGACGATGTCATACATCCTTCCATACTCAGAAGACGATGCGGTCATTTTTGATGAAAATGCTCCGATTCAAATGGAAGAAGTCGACATTGATGGCTTGGTAACGTTCGAAGAAATACCAAACGAATAAATCAAAACAGTGGCTTTATTGGATCGTCATCAAATGGCTCTATCAAATCTGAACCTTCTGCTCTGTTTGAATTGACCTGTGGGTGAACACGAAAAAACCGTAAGGCATCCTCGGGCGCTGCACGCATAAGCCGTGCTGCGCCTTTCCCTTTTTCCCCGAGCCAAAGCGCGTAATCCTCTGGTTTTAGCAATACTGGCATTCTGTGAAACACGTTTGAAACAACGTCGTTTGCCGGAGTTGTCACGATGGTACAGGTCTTAATCGGATCATCAGCTCCCCACTCTTGCCATATCCCGCCCAATACCAAAGGCGCGCGATCCACACTCGAAAAATACCATGGAAGGCGCTGTCCTGCAGTGTCTTTTGTCCATTCGTAATAGCCTGTAATCGGAATGAGACATCGACGCTGGCGGCACGCTTGGCGAAATGCCGGTTTCTCCGCAAGAGTTTCTGAACGCGCATTGATCAGCAACGGCCCATCGGTTGGGCTTTGATACCAATCAGGGATAAACCCCCAGCGCATCGAAATTAATCGCCTATCGTTGCCAGAGACCACAACTGAGATCTGCGTCGTTGGACAGACGTTGTAGTTTGGCACATCTGGCAAATCATTGGCAGGCACAGCCTCAAACATCTGCGCCATTGCATCAATCGGGAGAGTATTTGCAATGCGTCCGCACATATCGTGAATTTATTTCTCAATATCCTACAAAACAAAGGGGCACAAACATGCGCCCCTTCAAAGTCATTTGACCTAAGCTTTAGCGCTGGGAAATACGGCCATCCAGATAAGGCGTGTAACCACCCTGTTCTGCCATGTATTCCGCCAATACATCGGCAAGATCAGGACCATAATCATAGGCGTTCATACCACTGTCGCGGAATATTGCGTATCCATCGCCACCGCCGCGCACATAGTTATTGGTCACCACAAGGTAGGTTTTTGCTGGGTCAATGGGCGACCATGCGCCACCTTCGTTGACCATGACTTCTACAACGCGGCCCTCATTTGGAGCAACCGAAGCATCCCACTCAAAGGTAATACCAGCAACCTGCGGAAAGCGGCCTTTGACATCTTCAACTTGGCTCACACCATTTTCAAGCGCATCAATTACACCTTGGCCTGAGATTTCAAAGGTAGACAGAGTGTTCTGGAATGGCAGCACTGACAAAACTTCGCCCATGGTCACTTCGCCCGCATCCATTGAGGCTCGAATTCCACCAGAGTTTGCAATCGCTATTTGCACACCTTGATCAGCTACACGTGCAAGCATTGAATCCGCGACAAGGTTGCCCATCTGACATTCCTGCACACGGCAATTGGAACGATCACCATCAATAGCCTCGGCAGACTCAGCAACAACGTTTTGGCGAATCTCATCCAGAGGAACTGCCATTTCAGCAACACGCGCAACAGCGCTTTCATCTTCGACAACTGCGCCGTCTAGGACGATGGGTTCGCCAACCGCAGAAACAATTTCACCAGCATCGTTGAAGGTAACGTTCAATTCACCCAAAAATTTACCGTAGGCGTAAGCCTGAACAATAGCGGTATCGCCAACCATTGTCGGATATGGACCAACAGCACGCTCTTGCACGTTTGACAGCAAAGAATTTGAGTGACCGCCAACAATAACGTCAACGCCTGTTGTTTCAGCAGCAACGCGTTGGTCTACCCCATAGCCAGAGTGGCTAAGAACAATAATTTTGTTCACACCCTCAGCGGTCAAACGATCCACTTCACGCTGCACGGCCTCAACTGGATTGGAAAACGTTACATTGGGTCCGGGCGACGCCAATTCATGTGTATCTTCGGGGGTAAGACCAATCAGGCCGATCATTTCGCCACCGCGTTCGATTGTGATCGACGGCATGATCGTGTCGGCCAACAGCGGTTCATTGGTTACGTCACCATTCGACATCAGAATCGGGAATTCAACGTTGTCCGCAAATTCGCGCAATACCTCTGGGCCATCATCGAATTCGTGGTTGCCCACGGTCATCGCATCATACCCCATATGGTTCATCATTTCGGCCGCAAATACACCCTTATAATAGGTGTAGAACAATGACCCTTGAAACTGATCACCACCATCGACGAGGATCGAGTTGTTAGAACGCGCACGCGCATCACGAACCGCCGTTATCAAACGTGCAGAACCGCCAAAACATTCACCTGCAGCATTGTCCTCAGCAGAACAACCGGAATCGTATTTCGAGATCGGTTCAAAACGCGAGTGGAAATCATTGGTGTGCAAAATGGTAAGAGAATAATCAGCCGACGCCATACCAGCAGACAACGCAAGCGTAGCAGTCGCTGTGAGGAAAAGGTTTTTCATTGGGGACCCCCCTTATTGTTTTTGATGCGCCAAGAGTGACGGCAAACTCTGGCAGAGTCAAAGCCCCTGCCCCAAGTTGGCGTAACGGCAAGATGTAAACACAAGATGACGTCAAATCATTGAGCCATCCTTGACCTATGCAGTTGCTTTGGGCATTGGAACACTATGCTTATTTACAAGATCCTGCGGGCCGCGGAATGGGCCACATTCGAAAACGATCAACAGACCAATGGTGCGCCAATTGATCTGCAAGACGGCTATATCCATTTTTCAACAGGTGCACAGGCGGCCGAAACCGCTGCAAAATACTTTGCAGGTGTGGATGGCCTAATGCTTGCTGCATTCGACAGCGAAGCCTTAGGCGAAGCTCTTAAATGGGAAGAATCCCGTGGTGGAGCATTGTTCCCACATTTGTACCGAGAATTACACTTAGGTGAAATGCTCTGGGTGAAACCCTTACCATGCAAGGGCAACAGTCATGAATTCCCGGAGGGCGTCCTGTGAAATTAATCGAACGCCTAGGCCTTACGGCACTACATCGGTTTGATCCTGAAATTGCACATGGTTTGTCAATAAAAGCCCTAAAAGCCGGGGTTGTTCCACTTGCCGGCACCATTACATCCCCACGTCTTTGTACAGAAGTTGCCACGCTATCCCTCCCTAATCCGGTCGGGCTTGCCGCAGGGTTTGACAAAAACGCCGAAGCCTTGGCCCCTTTGTCACGCGCAGGGTTCGGTTTTATTGAAGTTGGCGCCGCCACCCCACGCCCCCAACCCGGCAATCCAAAACCAAGGTTATTCCGATTGACGGACGACAAAGCCGTAATAAATCGGTTTGGTTTTAATAACGAAGGCATGGACGTTATCGCCCAACGCCTGTCTCAGCGACCAAACGACGGCATCATTGGATTGAACCTTGGGGCGAACAAGGACAGCGAAGATCGTGCCGCCGACTTTGCCCGCGTATTAACGCATTGTGGGGCACATCTTGATTTTGCAACGGTCAATGTGTCGTCCCCCAATACCGAAAAACTTCGTGAATTACAGGGGGCGGCAGCGCTCGAAGCACTCTTGTCTGGGGTGATGATAGCACGGGAAAACCTAGCTCGCCCAATTCCAATCTTTTTGAAAATAGCGCCTGATCTGTCCGATAGCGAAATTGCTGAAATTGCCGAAGTAGCACGTAAAACCGGCGTTGATGCGATCATCGCAACAAACACAACACTATCGCGTGATGGTTTAACCTCGGACCACAAGAGTGAAATGGGCGGATTATCTGGCGCGCCTTTGTTTGAAAAATCAACACGTGTTCTTGCCAAACTCAGCGCAGCGACCAAAGGGGAAATACCGCTTATCGGTGTAGGCGGGGTCTCGTCAGCCGAACAAGCTTTTGCTAAGATCAAAGCCGGGGCATCCGCCGTGCAAATCTACTCAGCAATGGTTTATCATGGTCTATCCCTTGGTGCTGAGATTGCCAAAGGTCTTGAAATCCTGCTCGAAAGAGAAGGTTTTGCCAACGTCAAAGACGCTGTGGGTACAGGGCGCGAGGACTGGCTATGATCACAATATG
Organism: Cochlodiniinecator piscidefendens; assembly: GCF_011326755.1. Classification (GTDB taxonomy): domain Bacteria; phylum Pseudomonadota; class Alphaproteobacteria; order Rhodobacterales; family Rhodobacteraceae; genus Cochlodiniinecator; species Cochlodiniinecator piscidefendens. The sequence goes on from NZ_JAAOIE010000012.1 coordinate 17,288, forward strand.
GCATAATCCGCGTTGCTCTAAATCCCGCCAAACGCTCGCACTAATCGAAGAACAAGGCATCACCCCGAACATTCGGCTTTACCAAAAAGACGGACCAAGTGTTGCGGAAATACGCACCGTTTTGTCCCGTCTGGACCTTCCTGTCGCGGCCATCATCCGCAGCAAAGACAGCCTATTTACGGAATTGGACCTGTCTATCGATATGGACGAAGAGCGTCTCATCAATGCAATGGTTGCCCACCCAGCTTTGATCGAACGTCCCATAGTTCAATCTGACGACAAGGCAGCATTGGGTCGTCCGCCTGAGAATGTACTGACACTGTTCAAATAGGGGTAAACGGTCAATATCCACTCTCCACTTGCATCAAAACCCCTATATTGGTAACAGAACATTACCAATATAGGGAAAAGGACCCCCGATGCCAGTGATCACCAATATTGACGACCTGAAACGCATTTATAAGCGCCGTGCGCCCAAAATGTTTTATGATTATGCTGAATCAGGTAGCTGGACAGAAAAAACCTTTCGCGAAAACACCACAGATTTTGACAAGATCCGCCTGCGCCAACGTGTGGCCGTCGATATGTCTAATCGCTCAACCAAAACCCAAATGGCCGGGCAATCCGTCTCTATGCCTGTTGCACTTGCCCCTGTTGGGTTGACCGGGATGCAATGCGCCGACGGTGAAATCAAAGCTGCGCGCGCCGCAGAAAAATTCGGCGTTCCCTTCACACTATCCACCATGTCGATTTGTTCAATTGAAGATGTGGCGGAAAACACCGAGAAACCTTTCTGGTTTCAACTATACACAATGAATGACGCGGATTATGTGCGCCGTTTGATCGAGCGTGCCAAAGCGGCAAATTGCTCTGCACTGGTTATTACCCTGGACTTGCAAATTCTTGGACAACGCCACAAGGACTTGAAAAACGGCCTCTCCGCCCCGCCCAAGTTGACCATCCCTACGATGGTTAATCTTGCAACCAAATGGCGTTGGGGTCTTGGAATGCTCGGCACCAAGCGTCGCGGCTTTGGCAATATCGTCGGCCATGTCGATGGTATTTCCGATCCGTCCAGTCTGATGGCGTGGACCGCTGAGCAATTTGATCTATCGCTTGATTGGAAGAAAATCGAAAAGATCAAAGAAATGTGGGGCGGCAAAGTGATCCTGAAAGGGATCATGGACCCAGAAGACGCCAAAATGGCGGCCAAGGTCGGTGTGGACGCAATTATTGTCTCCAATCACGGGGGGCGGCAACTGGACGGTGCTTGGTCATCTATCCGCATGCTGCAACCCATTTTGGATGCTGTTGGTGGCGATGTCGAAGTTCACCTAGATAGCGGCATTCGCTCTGGGCAAGACGTATTAAAAGCCGTCGCTATGGGCGCGAAAGGCACCTACATCGGTCGCGCATTCGTTTACGGTCTGGGCGCAATGGGCGAGGCCGGCGTAACCCATACTTTGAATATTTTGCACAAAGAAATGGATGTCTCGATGGCCTTATGCGGACATCGTGATATCACCCACGTGAACAAAGATATTTTATATATTCCAGAAGGTTTCTCCGCCTTATAATTTCAGTATTTGGATCATTGATGGAAAATACCCGCGGCAGCATATTGATGGCATTGGCGATGGCTGCCTTTGCCATTGAAGACATGTTCATAAAAAGCGCGTCTCAGACTCTACCGGTGGGACAAGTCCTCATTGTTTTTGGCTTGGGGGGCATGTTGATTTTCATCGCTCTCACGAAGAAGCGAAAAGAAAGAGTCATTCATCCTGCTATCTTGCAGCGCCCAATTTTACTGAGGGCACTATCTGAAGTTATCGGTCGCCTTTCCTTTACGTTGGCGATTGCTTTTACACCTCTCTCCAGTGCTTCTGCAATTTTACAAGCAACGCCTCTGGTTGTTGTTCTGGGGGCCATCATATTTTTCAAAGAAAAAGTCGGTTGGAGACGCTGGTTCGCGATATTTATCGGCTTTGTTGGCGTCCTCATTATCCTACGGCCCGGACTCGAGGGATTTGAACCTGCATCAATATTCGCAGTTATAGGAACTCTGGGTTTTGCAGGTCGGGATTTAGCAACGCGCGCCGCGCCACCTGTATTGTCTAACATGCAGCTCGGCGTCTATGGCTTCTTCATGCTGATCCCATCAGGCGTTCTAGCGCTGTGGTTTGACAATTCCGTCAGCTGGCCCTCCATGATCGCATGGCTTTATATGTTGGGTGCCATCGTCATCGGCGTTCTGGCCTACTACGCCTTAACCGCGGCGATGCGAACGGGTGATGTGTCTGTCGTGACCCCCTTTCGCTACACCCGACTTATATTCGCATTGATCCTTGGAATATTTATCTTTGGCGAACGCCCCGATTTCATGACTTTGCTTGGCAGTGCGGTCATTGTACTCAGCGGATTATATTCTCTTTCACGTGGCAATTCGGCAAAATAGGCCAACACATCGCTTATCTAAAGAAAGCAAGTACGCCCGCCGCAGAATCAGGCTTCCCTTTTCCTTCAATCTCACCTATACGCGCGACTTCATCTGGCCCTACACCCTTGGAGGAGGGCCTAACACCAAAGGAGACCGATATGGCTGGTGAGATTCCTGATCTTAATGCTACGGTACGTTCGGGGACAGGCAAGGGGGCCGCTCGACAGGCACGCCGTGAAGGCCTTGTACCTGGTATCGTTTATGGCGGCGGCGAAGAGCCCGTTGCAATCAACATCCCATTCAACGTGCTGTTGAAAAAACTGAAAGCAGGCCGCTTTCTTTCAACACTCTTCAACCTCAAAGTTGAAGGCCACGACGATGTGCGCGTTATCTGCCGCAACGTTCAGCGTGATGTTGTAAAAGACCTTCCGACGCACCTCGACCTGATGCGTCTGCGTCGTACGTCTAAAGTTAACTTGTTCATCCCAGTTGAGTTCATCAACGAAGAAGAAGCACCCGGCATCAAACGCGGTGGTGTTTTGACTGTTGTTCGGAACGAAGTTGAACTCGTTGTGACTGCTGGCGATATCCCAGAGAAGCTGGTTGTTGACATGACTGGTCTGAATGTTGGTGACACTGTTACCATCTCTTCCATCGACCTGCCTGCTGGCGCGAAACCAACAATCGATCGTGATTTCGTTGTTGCGAACATTTCTGCTCCATCTGGCTTGCGTTCTTCTGACAACGAAGAAGGTGACGAAGGCGAAGCAACAGAAGAAGCAGCAGAAGAATAATCTCTTCTCGCTTCTATGTATTGAAACGCAGGGCCCGTGCCCTGCGTTTTTTTATGTCCAGCGCAAAGATTGAATTTCACCTCACAGGTCAGTATCATTGACCAAATAAGTTACGGAGTCATTGCATGAAGCTTTTTGTTGGCCTGGGAAATCCGGGTGCGAAATATGCCAAAAACCGGCACAACATCGGCTTTATGGCACTCGAAGAAATCGCAACTGACCATGGATTTGCCCCGTGGCGCAACAAATTTCAGGGGCAAGTCTCTGAGGGGCGGTTAGGCGGTGAAAAGGTCATTTTACTAAAGCCCGAAACTTTCATGAACCTGTCTGGTCAATCCGTTGGCGAAGCCATGCGGTTTTACAAACTCACCCCTGACGACATCACCGTTTTTCATGATGAATTGGATCTCGCCCCCGGTAAAACCCGGCTAAAAACCAGCGGCGGCCATGCAGGACACAATGGCCTGCGATCAATCCACCAGCATATCGGCGAAGCCTACCACCGTGTGCGGATGGGTATCGGGCACCCCGGTCACAAAGATCGTGTCGCTACTTATGTACTGCACGATTTTGCCAAAGCTGACGAGGTATGGCTTGATGATCTGTTGCGCGGCCTGTCTGATGGGGCAAAGCATCTCGCAGATAATGAGGGGCCAAAGTTCCTGAATGCTATTGCACTGCGCGTTGCCCCTGCGCGGTCCTCCAAGACATCCAAAGCCCCGCAAACAGAAAAGCCCACTCCAGCGCCGATCGAAGACACTCGTAGCCCTTTGCAAAAGCTCGCGGATAAATTCAGATGACCAAAACCCTGCGTGCCGCTTTCGCTGATCAGGCCATTCATTGCGACACGATGGGCAGCCCATTTATGGCCCGGCTTTTACGCCTGCTGGCGCTGAATTGGCCCGAAGTGGCCCCTCCCCCATTTGATTTATCACAGTGGGGCGGCGACATCGGCCCCTCCGGGGCTTCTATCCCGCTGCGGATATGTGGTGGACTTCATGCGTTGCATATTCTGGGCAACGCCCCAGAGCTGGGCGCCGTCTATCCTCCAAACGTCTCGAGCGATGCAGCCCTGTGGCAAGCCATCGAAACTGCGTTGCTAAGCCATGATGCCTTTTGGACAGATTGGATGCAAAGGGCGCCCCAAACAAATGAAGTACGTCGCGCAGCGGTTCTGATCGCGGCCTCCCATATGTTGGCAGATCGGTATGATCTACCGATGCGCGTATCAGAACTGGGCGCGAGCGGCGGGTTGAATTTGATGTTTGATCAATTCCACTTGGACATCAACGGGATGCACTATGGTCCCCAATCTAACGTCACCCTAACCCCGGATTGGTCCGGGCCACTGCCCATAAACTGCCCACCAAACATCGTGGAACGGCGCGGTGTCGACCTAAACCCACTTAACGCGCATAGTGCAGATGGCAGACTTCGGCTAACAGCCTATCTGTGGGCGGACCAAGAGGATCGCCTGACGCGCACCAAAGCCGCAATCGCAGTGCAAGACGCCCTGGTTGACCGCGGAGACGCCATTGAATGGCTCAGTGCGCGCATGCCACCTGTAGCGGGCCAATTGCATCTGATCTACCACACCGTTGCTTGGCAGTATTTTCCCCCGCAGGTTCAGGCCAAAGGCAAAGCTATGATCGAGGATTTCGGCGCCTCTGCAACACCAGACGCCCCCCTTGCTTGGCTGTCCATGGAAGCTGATGACAAGGGCAAAGGTGCAGCCTTATCGCTCCGTCTGTGGCCTGGCAACCATCACTACAATTTGGGTCGCGTGGATTTTCACGGCCGCTGGGTTCAATGGAATCCAAAGAGCGAAACCATCACCCGTATCTAAGACTGTCAGTCTTAAATACGAAAAAGGCGCCGTTCGAGTACCTCGCAGCGAATGTCTCTTTTGAGTCCATTTTGCCGAATCTCAGCGCCGCCGCGAATGGCTCTTTTTACTCCAGATGGTCAGTTTCAGCATTGCTTTATCGATAGGTACAACGATTGAGATTTTGAATTTTCGGAACCTTTAGTCCGCAATGATAAGAGATGCGTGAAGGTTTCGTTGTTTGCAATACCGCGAGCCATCACGATCAAACCCACACCACTTGCGACGTAGTAAAAGTTACGGCTGGACGGGTCATTGTAACACGCCGAAGAACTGCTGCCATTCGAGCATGTTTACACTGGTAACTCGGACAGTGGCAAAGGTCAGGACCCCGCCAAATAAAAAATAGACAGGCACACGCCCCAACGCATAACCGCGGAGGAAAAACCCCACTATGCCGAACAACAAGGACACAAATACGAGAAAAAATGCGATACGAAGGTTAACCATCTCAATATGCTGTGCTGCCTCCGTTTCGACAAACCGTGATGCCGCCGACGTGAACATGCACAAACACGAAATCGTGCCGAAAATGAAACCAAGAAGCGAGAAAAACACCCGCGTCCCGGCGGAGGCCAATCGCACGTTGGCTGAATACTGAGAAGCGGCAGCTTTGGCGGGTGTAGTGCGCTTGTTGAAGATCGAGCATATCATCACGATGATGCCAATAACAAAAATCGCCGTTCCAGCAAAACCAAGCCCCGCCGCCTTCTCGATCCCACTGCCGTCCCGGAGCGTTTCGTAGTTCACATTGGCGTATTTTAACACCTGACGACCTATCATCATGATCGCTGCGCCGACTACAAAATGGCGAATGTTCGGTTTCAGCGTTCCGGGATGCCCCGTGTGTGGCGCACCTCGGGTTACGGGATGTTGCTGCGGTGAGTTGGCACTAATGTTCTTTAAACGATCCTGAAAATCTGCGTTGGGCATTGGGGCGAGTTTCCAAATTCTAAAATTAACTGTTTTCGTTGATATGCCCCGAAAAAATGGCGGGAATAGGTCGAAAATTGAAACAATATATGTGTGTTGTAGGCCGCTATTTAAATTTCAACCGACAAGGGGAGGCACCAATAGCCTCCCGCTGATAAAGCGAAGCGGCGGTGTTTGAGCAGACATTTACGCAGGAGCAGCGAACGCCCGCTTGGTCCCGGCAGCACCAATTCGATGTCCGCTTTCGAAGAAGCGGAGCAACACTGTGATGGGCTGCAAACACACAACCCACCCCGAAACAAGCCTCTGTTGATCAACATGCTCTATCAATAAAAAAGGCCGCGAAACTCGCGACCCTTTCAATTGCGATATCACGCAAAACTTAGTCAGACTCAGCCATGTCAAAGCCAAGGTGCTTTGCGACTGTAAAAATATCTTTGTCACCGCGCCCACACATATTCATCACGATGATATGGTCCTTGGGCAGATCCGGTGCGATTTTCATCACATGCGCCAAGGCGTGGGACGGTTCCAATGCCGGGATAATACCCTCTTGTTGGCAACAGAACTGAAACGCTTCTAACGCTTCTTTATCCGTTATGGACACATATTGCGCACGGCCAATTTCATGCAGCCAAGCGTGCTCTGGCCCTATCCCTGGATAATCCAACCCAGCAGAGATCGAAAACCCTTCAAGGATCTGACCATCGTCATCCTGTAGCAAATAAGTACGGTTCCCGTGGAGAACCCCCGGACGCCCACCCGTAAGTGAGGCGCAGTGCTCCATCTTCATGTCGACGCCTTTACCACCGGCCTCAACACCAATGATATTAACGTCCTTGTCATCCAAGAAAGGAAAGAACAGTCCCATCGCGTTTGACCCGCCGCCAATCGCTGCAATGATGGTATCAGGCAGACGGCCTTCGCCTTCGTGTTCTTGCAACTGTTCGCGGGTTTCTTTGCCGATGATAGATTGGAAATCACGCACCATAGCGGGGTACGGATGTGGGCCAGCCACGGTACCAATGCAGTAAAACGTATCGCGCACGTTGGTGACCCAATCGCGCAGCGCATCGTTCATCGCATCCTTTAGCGTCCCACGACCAGAAGTCACGGGAACAACTTCGGCCCCCAGCAAACGCATGCGGAACACATTTGGCGCCTGACGCTCAACATCATGCGCGCCCATGTAAACGATACATTTCAAACCAAAGCGCGCGCAAACAGTAGCCGTGGCAACACCGTGCTGCCCTGCCCCAGTTTCTGCGATGATCCGCGTTTTACCCATGCGCCGCGCGAGCAAGATTTGCCCCAACACATTGTTGATCTTATGCGCACCTGTGTGGTTCAACTCGTCGCGTTTCAAGTAGATCTTAGCACCGCCAAGCGCTTCGGTCAGGCGTTCTGCGTGATACAGCGGGCTTGGACGGCCAACATAGTGCTTCCACAAATCATCCATTTCCGCCCAGAAGCTATCGTCGGTTTTGGCCTTTTCATATTCGGCCTCTAAATCCAAAATCAGCGGCATCAGGGTCTCAGAGACAAAGCGTCCGCCAAAATCACCAAAGCGGCCATTTTCATCAGGGCCCGTCATGAAGCTGTTGAATAGATCGTTCATCGCTGTTTCGCTTCCTATTAGGTTTGTGCGGCTAGAACAAAAGCCGCAATCAATTTCTCATCTTTAACGCCCGGCGCACCTTCGACACCGGAAGAAACGTCAACCTGACGTGTACCGGTTAATGCGACCGCCTCAGATACATTTTCTGGGGTCAATCCCCCTGCAAGCATCCAAGGCCGTGTCCACTGCCGGTTCGCAATCAAACGCCAATCAAAGGCAATCCCATTTCCTCCGGGCAGCACCGCGTTTTTCGGGGGTTTCGCATCGATCAAGATTTGATCCGCGACAGCCTCAAAGGCGTCAAGCTGATCTAAATCTGCCGCATCTGCAATTCCAACAGCCTTCATCACCGGCAAGCCAAAGCGACGTTTCACTTCAGTGACACGCTCAGACGTTTCTGAACCGTGCAATTGCCACATATCAATCGGCACAGCAGCATTAATCGCATCTAAAGTTGCATCGTCCGCATTCACCGTCAGCGCAACCTTCGCCACACCGAAAGGGACTTCGACCGCAAGATCGCGCGCGACATTGATGGAGACGTTGCGTGGGGATTTTTCGAAGAAGACAAATCCGACATAGGACGCGCCCGCAGCAGTTGCCGCGGCCACGTCATTCATGCAGCTCAGGCCGCAGATTTTTACTTTGGTATTCGTTGCCATATAGCGCGTTTAGCGTGTCGCGCTGCCATTCTCAAGCAAAGCAAGCACATCATCACCAGATGTTTCAGCTTTTTCTTTGCGCAAGCGGGATACTTCACGTTCCAAGGCTGCCACTTCACGTTTACCACCAGAAGCCGCCGCGCGGTGTTTATGTTCCCGCAGCCATTCCCATGTGAACCCTACCAACAAACCAACCATGATTCCCAGTAGGATTACGATAAACAATGGCAATTCAATCTGCGCAGAGAACCCAATCAAATTTGCAATTTCCTCTGGAAGAATTTGCAATGTTACAAGTCCTCTGTTCGCCAAAGCGACCAAGATAAGGCCAACAGCCAACACAGCGAGAAAGGCATAACGAATATAGCGCATCAGGATTTAGTCCCCGTTTAAACGATCACGAAGCAGTTTACCTGTCTTAAAGAACGGAACGTGTTTTTCTTCAACCGAAACCGATTCACCTGTGCGCGGATTTCGGCCCACCCGTGCTTCGCGTTTTTTGACTGAAAACGCGCCAAAGCCACGCAGTTCAACACGCTCTCCGCGCGCCATTGCTTCGATAATTTCTTCGAAAATTGTGTTTACGATACGCTCAACGTCACGCTGATAGAGATGCGGATTTTCGTCGGCGACTTTCTGGATCAGTTCGGAACGGATCATATAACTCCCCCGGGATGAAATGGCAGCGGCTCTTAATGGCCTGTTTTCTTATGGTTTCAACACTATGCCAAGATTTCCAGCTAAAAAACAGAGACAGTCTGTTTTTTTACCTATTTTCGCCGATTTCACAACTTCCAGACAAAAAAACGGCCCCCCAAATGAATGGGAGGCCGTAAAATTACAAATCTTGGTAGACTTATTCGTCGCCTTTAAGCGCTGCGCCCAAGATATCGCCGAGAGATGCGCCAGAATCAGAGGAGCCGTACTGTTCGACTGCTTCTTTTTCTTCTGCAATTTCACGTGCTTTGATGGACAGACCCAAGCGACGTGTTTTCGCGTCGATATTTGTGACACGTACGTCGATTTTGTTGCCAACGCTGAAACGCTCTGGGCGTTGCTCAGCACGGTCACGTGACAAGTCAGAACGACGGATGAATGACTTCATGCCTTCGTATTCAACTTCAACGCCACCGTCTTCGATAGCAGTCACTTCAACAGTGATGATGGAACCGCGTTTGACGCCGTCAACAACTTCTGCAAATGGGTCACCGTCAAGCGCTTTCACAGACAGAGAGATACGCTCTTTGTCGGTGTCAACTTCGGTTACAGATGCGCGTACAACGTCGCCTTTACGGTAATCACCGATTGCGTCTTCGCCGCGACCTTCCCATGTGAGGTCAGACAGGTGAACCATGCCGTCGATGTCGTTGTCGAGACCAATGAACAGACCGAATTCGGTGATGTTTTTGACTTCGCCTTCAACTTCGGTGCCAACTGGGTGAGATTCAGCAAACACTTCCCATGGGTTGCGCTGTGTCTGTTTCAGACCCAAAGAAACGCGGCGTTTTGCACCGTCGATTTCCAGAACCATAACTTCGACTTCTTGAGACGTAGAAACGATTTTGCCTGGGTGTACGTTTTTCTTTGTCCAAGACATTTCAGAAACGTGAACCAAACCTTCAACGCCTGGCTCTAGCTCAACGAATGCGCCGTAGTCAGTGATGTTGGTAACGCGACCAGTGTGTACAGACTCGAGGCTGTATTTCACGGTTACGGCATCCCATGGATCGTCTTGCAGCTGTTTCATGCCGAGAGAGATACGGTGGGTTTCTTTGTTGATCTTGATAACCTGAACTTTGATGGTTTCACCAATTGTCAGGATTTCAGATGGGTGGTTCACACGGCGCCATGCCATGTCAGTGACGTGCAACAGACCGTCAACGCCGCCAAGATCCACGAAGGCACCGTATTCAGTGATGTTTTTAACAACACCGTCAACCGCATCGCCTTCGGCCAATTTGCCGATAACTTCTGCGCGCTGTTCTGCACGTGATTCTTCAAGGATCGCACGACGGGATACAACGATGTTGCCACGACGACGGTCCATTTTGAGGATTTGGAATGGCTGCTTCATACCCATCAATGGGCCAGCGTCGCGTACTGGACGTACGTCAACTTGTGAACCAGGCAAGAACGCAACTGCGCCGCCGAGGTCAACAGTAAAGCCGCCTTTGACGCGACCGAAGATTGCACCTTCAACGCGCAATTCGTCAGCGTGTGCTTTTTCCAGACGATCCCAAGCTTCTTCGCGGCGGGCCATTTCGCGTGAAATCACGGCTTCGCCGCGCGCGTTTTCGACCTGACGAAGGAATACTTCTACTTCGTCACCGACGTTTACTTCGGGTGCTTCGCCTGGGTTAGCGAATTCTTTAAGGTCAACGCGGCCTTCCATTTTGTAGCCTACGTCGATGATGGCCTGGCCAGCTTCGACTGCGATGACTTTACCTTTTACGACAGAACCCTCAGCAGGGGTGTCAATTTCGAAGCTTTCAGCGAGAAGAGCTTCGAAGTCTTCCATAGATACGTTTTGAGCCATGAGGTCTCAGTTTCCTTTACAAGTCATTTTTCGGGCCATGCGGTTGTCTCCGCCGGTCTTTGGATGCGATTTGGTCAAAGGGTGATTCACAAACAAATGAGGGCCGGAGAAACCTCCAGACCCTGCTCACGATGTGCTTTGGACGTTGACCGCCCTTTCGACAGTCGCGGATATAGACCGCAATCGCGTTAATTACAAGGGCGAAGAGTCATGGATAAAGGCCGGATCACGACAAGGAATATGTGTTTAGCTACCCACAACACTCGCCAACCGCCCTTCTCCGGGTGTTGCCCCCATAAACGCGATTACTGAACATCCGCTTGGGTTCATTGCGCCTGCTTAATCACTGCAATCGCTTTCGCCACGGCCTCTTCAATCGACATTTCTGAGGTATCCAACAAAACCGCATCATGTGCAGCAACCATCGGTGCCGCATCGCGTGACGCATCGCGGGCATCGCGGGCGCGCACATCGGCCAACACCTGTTCGCGTGTCACATCCATATTTTTCGCCGAAAGCTCCAGATAGCGCCGTTCGGCTCGGATGACATCCGACGCGGTCACAAACAATTTTACTTCTGCGTCTGGGCAAATCACCGTCCCAATATCACGGCCATCCAATACGGCCCCGCCATCGCGACGCGCAAAGCCCTTTTGAAAATCGACCAAAGCCGCCCGAACCTGGGGGTCAGCGGCAACTTTACTAGCTGCTTGCGCCACCTCCGGGGTACGGAGCCCTTCGCCGGTCAAATCAAAGGCCGACAAAGAATAAGCGGCATCCACTGGATCATCGCCAAGCAAAACACGCCGCCCCGTTGCACGATACAACAACCCCGTATCCAAATGTGCAAATCCAAAATGCGCTGCAATCGCTTTTGAGATAGTACCTTTACCAGCTGCTGCTGGTCCGTCGATCGCAATCGTAAATGCCATATTCCGCCCCTTTGGATTCCTGCCGTTATATGCCGATGCGAATGCTGTTCCAAGTCAGGAAATTATTGACAATCAACTTGTCATAAATCATATAGCTACCATGACCCAAAAATCAGACCTCCTTTATGAATTGGCGTGGCTCAGCCGACCGCTGCATCAAGAAATCGAAGCGGCTGTTTCCGCCATGTTAGCCGAAACCACGGTGACAGTCCGTATGCGTTCAGTGTTAGAACAACTCTCAAAGCTTGGCCCATCAACTGTACCCCAGATTGCCAAAGCATTGGATATAAAACGCCAATATGTGCAGATCATGATGAACGAAGTCGAAGCCGTCGGCATGGTCGAACGTTCCGAAAACCCAGCACACAAACGATCAACCCTCTTTCATTTATCTGAGAGCGGCGCAGCAATCATTCGTCAAATTCGCGATGCAGAAGGCAAAATTATCGAAAGTTTTGGTCGCAACCTGACCCTAGACGAAGTTGAGCGCGCCCATCATGTCATGGAACATCTGCTCACCAGCTTTCGCACATTAAACCAAAGGTTAAAGACATGATTTGGATTACACTCATTATCCTCGCCCTTGTTATCTGGTGCATCATCGGCGCACGCAGGATTGGTACGATTTCTAATGGCAGCCAAATCCCGGCCGATGCGACCGGCCGCGCTCTGGTTATTATTGACGCTCAAGATTGCTTTTTAAAGAAATATGATGAAGCCGCAGTCAACGCCCTCGGCGACGAAATCAAACAGGCCAAATTCAATGGTATCCCGGTGATTGGACTGCGCCATGAATGGAAGCATCAGCCCGAAGCCCTGATGATGCGCGTTTTAGATGGTGGCACTGGTGTATCAGGCACTAAGGGGCTGCAAATCAACGCAGACCTTCGCGTCGAATTAGATCATACCGTGGATAAGTTCCGGCAGGATGGTTTCCACGATGGCGCATTAGACCAACTGCTCAGAGACCTAAATGTTGGCCATATCACGATTGCCGGTCTTGATGGAAATTTCTGCATTCAAGCCACGGCCCAAGCGGCACTTAATCGTGGCTATAGCGTAAAGCTGTCCAAATCGATCTTTGCCCGCGCCTCGGACCAATGGGAAAACACCAAAGCCAATTTGATAGCATTGGGCGCGCATACTTAACGCGCCCAATGGCGACCTTAAATCTCGTCGCGAACGACCTTTGCACCAAGCTGCGTCATCAATGGTTCAAACACAGGGAATGACGTTGCAATTGGGCTGCCATCATCGACAGAAACCGGATTATTCGCCGCCATACCCAAACACATAAATGACATCGCAATGCGATGATCTAGGTGGCTCTGACACGTACCGCCACCGGGGACACCACCAGCCCCCATACCATGTACAATCAATGTATCTTCGTCTTCTTCGGTGATAATGCCATTGGCCTCTAACCCACGCGCCATCGCATCAATTCGGTCAGATTCCTTAACCCGCAATTCTTTGACTCCACGCATGGTGGTTTTACCTTCGGCAAATGACGCAACAACTGACAGAATGGGATATTCATCAATCATGCTGGCCGCGCGCTCTGGCGGGACTTCGACGCCCTTCAACGGTGCGTGCTTAACACGAAGATCAGCGACCGGTTCGCCACCTTCTTCGCGGGCATTTTCAAACGCAATGTCCGCGCCCATTTCCACCAATGTCGTATAAAGCCCGTTACGGGTGGAATTCAAACTCACGCCCGGTACGGTTATTTCAGATCCAGGTACAATCACCGCTGCACAGACAGGAAACGCGGCTGAACTTGGGTCGCGCGGCACGGCGATCTCTTGCGGCTTCAACTCTGGCTGACCGGTCAATGTGATGACACGCCCTTCCTCCGTTTCCTCAACAGAAACTTCGGCGCCAAAACCTGCCAACATGCGTTCGGTATGATCGCGCGTTGCTTCTTTTTCGATTACTACGGTTTGACCCGGCGCATTTAACCCCGCAAGCAAAACCGCTGATTTCACCTGCGCGGATGGCATTGGCACGGTATATGTCGCCGGCGTCGGATTTGCCGCGCCAACGATCGTCATCGGCAACCGCCCGCCTTCACGCCCATAAGACGCCGCACCAAACAACGCCACCGGATCGGTGATCCGCCCCATTGGCCGTTTGTTCAATGACGCATCCCCCGTGAAGGTCGCGGTAATTGGCTGCGTTGCCATAACGCCCATAATCAAGCGAACACCAGTACCGGAGTTTCCGCAATCAATCACGTTTTCCGGCTCTGCAAATCCACCAACACCCACACCATGCACCGACCATTCGCCCGGCCCGTGCTGTGTCACCTCCGCCCCAAAGGCACGCATTGCCTTGGCAGTATCCAATACATCTTCGCCCTCAAGCAAACCCGTGATTTTAGTTTCGCCAACGGCCAGCGCACCAAAGATCAGCGCGCGGTGAGAAATGGATTTATCCCCCGGCACCTCAGCCACACCAGAAAGCGGGCCGCATTTGTGCGAAGTCATTGGAATAATGGTGCCGTGGCTGGACATGATGTATCCTTTGTTTGGTCTTTATACGCGTGATAGCGCAATCATTTCGCAAGGTCTACGCGACCTATTCGCGCCGCGTCAAAAATATCAGAGCTTTTTGAAGGTCAGATAATGTGGCGTCCGGCCCTCGCGCAGCGCTTTTTGCTCATAGCGCGTCGAAATCCAATCTGGCCAAGATGTGCGCCAATCTTCGGGGCCGTCGGCCAACCATTCAAAATCATCCCGCGCCATCATTTGCTCTAACGTCTGGCGCACGTAGTCTTCGATATCGGTCGCGACACGGAAAATCGCACCTGGCTTTAACACACGCGCCAATGGGTCCAGGTGTTCTGGCGTAACGAAACGGCGGCGGTGATGGCGCTTTTTCGGCCATGGATCAGGGTATAGCAAAAATGCCCGCTCGACCGAGGCCTCTGGCAGAACATCAAACATATCGCGTGCATCGCCGGGATGGATAGCCACATTTTTGGCACCCGCTTTGCGCAGTTTACCCAGCAGCATCGCAACACCGTTGATATAGGGCTCACAGCCAATGATCCCGACGTCGGGATTCTGGACGGCCTGATGAACCATATGTTCTCCGCCCCCAAAACCAACCTCAAGCCACAAGGGTTTGCCGCCGAACAGCGCCTCAATATCCAGAGGCGTGCGATCAGGGTTATCTTCCCAACTTACCGCGCCGGGTGACAGTGCCGCGAGATCTTCGTTCAGATAACCAACCTGACTGTCGCGCAAACCTTTACCCTTCAAGCGGCCATAAAAATTGCGCCATGGGGCACCAGAGGCGTGTTTTTCCGGGGTTTGATCGTCGGTCATCGGTCTTCCATCTCATTTCAGCGGATACACAAAAGGCGGGCTTTTGCCCGCCTTCCCTAAACAGGTTCGCGCCTTAGCGCAATCCAGCGATCAAACCGCTTTTTTCAAAGCTTCGATTAAATCGGTTTTTTCCCAGCTAAAGCCACCATCATCAGTCGGTGTGCGGCCAAAGTGTCCATAAGCTGCGGTGCGCTGATAAATCGGACGGTTCAATTGCAAATGTGTACGGATGCCCTGAGGGGTCAAATCCATGCATTGTGCCACCGCTTTTTCGATTTCAGATTCATGCACCTGACCCGTGCCATGTGTGTCGGCATAAATAGACAGAGGCTTTGCAACACCAATCGCATAAGAAAGCTGAATTGTGCAGCGTTCCGCCATGCCAGCCGCAACAACGTTCTTCGCCAAATAGCGCGCAGCATAAGCCGCTGAACGATCAACCTTTGTTGGATCTTTACCTGAAAACGCACCACCACCATGGGGTGCAGCACCACCATAGGTATCAACAATGATCTTTCGACCCGTCAAACCTGCATCACCGTCTGGCCCACCAATCACGAATTTACCGGTTGGATTCACGTGCCATTCGGTTGCAGCCGAAACCCAACCCTGCGGCAATACTTCCAGAATGTAAGGTTCAACCAATGCCCGCACATCCGCGGACGACATCGACTCATCCAAGTGCTGTGTTGACAAAACGATCGAAGAAACGCCCGTTGGCTTACCATTTTCATATGTAACAGAAAGTTGGCTTTTGGCGTCTGGGCCCAGAGCTGGCTCTGTTCCGTTTTTGCGCACTTCGGCCAAACGGCGCAAAATGGCGTGAGCATACTGAATGGGGGCCGGCATCAACGCATCGGTTTCATTTACGGCATAACCGAACATGATACCCTGATCGCCCGCGCCTTCGTCTTTGTCTGCTGCCGCATCAACACCCTGTGCAATATGCGCTGATTGCTCGTGCAACAGATTGGTGATTTCAACAGTTTCCCAGTGAAACTTGTCCTGCTCATAGCCAATATCACGGATACAATCGCGGGTGATCGCATCGATCTTACCCATGTAATCCTTGAGCTTATCTTGATCAGACAGCCCCACTTCGCCGCCAATCACCACGCGATTAGTCGTTGCAAAGGTTTCTGCGGCCACACGCGCTTCGGGTTCTTCAGCTAAAAACGCATCCAAAACTGCATCGGAAATACGGTCGCACACCTTATCAGGGTGACCCTCAGAAACGGATTCAGAGGTAAAAGTATAGTTCTGTCGGGACATTGCCTGCTCCATTTGATGATCCCCGCCACGTCAGGAAGCCGTTGTGGCAGTTCGTTACATTTGCGTTACCTAGCCAAAGACATAGGGTCAATCGGTTTTCGCCCGTGCAGACCGATTAGCCCGCCACACAAGAGAATGAGCAACAGTCCAAGCGGACCATCCCCCGTTTGGGTATAGATCGTCGCCTCCCCGGCAGTACTCAACCGATAGTCCAGATACCCTGCCTCCCCCAAAGGAAGGGATGCAGTAATAACGCCAACAGGGTTAATAAAGGCTGACACCCCCGTATTCGCTGAACGCACAGCCGGCAAAGCCTGTTCAATCGCGCGGAATCGCATTTGGGTTAAATGCTGGTAGGGACCGGAAATATCACCAAACCATGCGTCATTCGTGATTTGCAACAAAACGTCTGCGCGGCCCGCGCCTGCGCCAAAATTGGGAAATATACCCTCATAGCAAATCAACGGCAAAGCCCGACCAATCGGGGTATCAATCAACTGCGCCCCATTGCCCGGTGCAAAGCCAAAGCCACCTTGGGCAGCCAATCCGCGTATTCCGAAACGATCCAAAACTGCGCCAAACGGCACATACTCCCCAAAAGGCACCAAGTGGGATTTATCGTAAAGCGCCGTAACCCCGCCCCCATCCAACACGGCTAAGCTGTTGTGGTAGCCAGTTTCACCACGACGTTGCGCACCAACAATAACCGACGCAGTTCCTGCTGCTGTTACGATCTGTGACAAAACGGTATCGGCGTTGTTTAGAAGGGCTGGCACCGATGTTTCGGGCCAAATCACCAATGCCGGGGCTTCGCCTTGCGTTGGCGCCGCCGTCATCTCCAATCCGCGTTGGAAAAATACAGGTATCCACGCTGGGTCCCACTTCAAATGTTGTTCAGCGTTTGGTTGAATTAATCGGATGACAGGCCCCGCTTCGCGCCCATCAAACTGCGCCTCGCGCCTGTCACCCCATATCCCTGCCGCAACAACCACGACCAAGGCAATCATCTGAAAAATGCGACCCGCGAACACACAGCCCACCGCCAGTAATGTCGCAAACCCTAGGCCATGCGGCCCTACCAAAGACGCGGCTTGGGCAAATGGCGTATCAATCCACATGTAACCGAGTAACCCCCACGGAAACCCCGTGAGAATGTAGGACCGCAATATCTCAGCCAAGCACCACACCGCGATTAAAAAGAACAGACTGCGGTTCAGCCGCCGCGCAAGCCCAAAAGACAACGCCCAAAACAACGCCAAGCCGCCAGCCATGCCGAACAAAGCAAAAGGAGCCATCCAGCCAAATGTCGCAGCGTCGACCAGAAACGGCTCAACGATCCAACTCAAGACAAGCCCGAAATACCCGAGTCCCGCCCCCCAGCCGATCCATGCTGCCTGCTTTACATGTGGTGTTTGTTTGAATAGCCAAAAAAGCGCGCCCAATCCGAAAAGCGCCAAAGGCCACAGCCCCCATGGGGTTTGCCCTAACCCAATCGCCACCCCCAACAGGATGGCGATAATCAGTTTCCAACGGGTTTGAGCGCTTGCAAGCCACGCCAAATTAAGCGTCATCTGCCTTTGCCGCCAACCTCACCCGCAATCGTTTAATCCGGCGCGGATCGGCATCAACAACTTCGAATTCCGCCCCATTGGGGTGCGGGATCATTTCCCCCCGCACGGGAACGCGCCCAGTCAAAACAAAGACAAGCCCCCCCAATGTGTCGATTTCTTCGTCATCAAGACCATCGACCAAATCAACATTGGTCTCAGCCTGAAAATCCTCAAGCGGCGTGCGGGCCTCGATCAAATAACACCCCGGCATTTCTTCGGTCCACAAGGCGGCTTCGTCTTGGTCATGTTCATCTTCGATCTCACCGACAACTTGCTCGATCAAATCTTCAATGGTCACCAACCCATCCACACCGCCATATTCATCAATGACCAGTGCCATATGAATACGCTCTGTCTGCATTTTCTGCAGCAGCACACCCAAAGGCATCGACGGCGGCGCAAACAGCAATGGCCGTACCATAGCAGGCAGATCGAAAGCCTTATCATTGCCATTGAAGCCATGGCGTAATGCCATGTCCTTAAGGTGAACCAATCCAATAGGGCTATCCAACGTTCCGTCATAGACAGGAATACGGGTCAGACCGCTATCGCGGAACACCTGCACCAGATCATCTTTAGAGATATCCGAGGGCACAGAGGCAATTTCGGCCTTAGGCGTTGCCACATCCTCTAGACGCATCCGACGTAAATTCAGCATACCCGGCAACGATGCGGTCGGCATAGCGACAGGCGCAGCGGGGGCCTCTTCTTCATTTAGATCGGACGGGGACAATGCCCCAATAATGCGGCTAAAAAAGCCGCTCGATTGTGAATTGTCGTCCTCACGCGCGCTATGCGCTGCAATAGAGGATCCTTCGATGGTGTCGCCCATTGGCCCTTTCCAAAAGTCGCGCGAAATATGCGCCTCACCCTAGTATGGATTCGGCAGACCGAGTTGCGCAAGTATCTCGACCTCTAAACCCTCCATTAGGGCTGCATCTTCATCGTAAATGTGATCATAACCCAACAAATGCAATACTCCGTGAACAATCAAATGCGTCACATGGGCATCAAATGGCTTATTTTCGGCGTCAGCTTCGCGTTTGCACGTATCAAAAGAGATCGCGATATCACCAAGTTCCTCAGCCATACCTGTGGGATCGGGGACCGGCAGCTCTGGTATACCCCCGGCAAAATCCACCCCTCGTTCTTCCGAAGGCCATGACAATACATTCGTCGGCGTCGGTTTTTCCCGAAATTCTGTGTTCAATTCCGCAATACGCGCATCATCACATCCCATGATACAAATTTCGAACGCTGCGATGTCGATTGACAACCGGTTCAACACGGCGCCTGCTGCGGGTTCTGACACTGCCTCAAGCACGTCAGCCCAGCGTTCATCTTCAATCACCACATCTGTTAGCATTCAATTCAACCTGATTAAGACGCCCCGCTTAATGCGGATCGTCCTTCTCATAGGCGTTGATGATCTTGGCAACAAGCGGATGACGCACTACGTCCTTAGAGGTAAAGTAATTGAACGCGATACTATCAATATTCTTCAAAAGACGCTCTGCATCGCGCAGACCACTGGGCACGCCACGTGGTAAATCGATCTGGGTGCGATCACCCGTAATCACCATACGTGATCCTTCTCCCAATCGGGTCAGGAACATCTTCATCTGCATAGCAGTGGCATTTTGCGCCTCATCCAAGACAACAAATGCGTTCGCCAATGTACGCCCACGCATGAATGCCAGCGGCGCAATTTCAATCTTTTTATCTTCGATCAGCTTCGCCAGTTGCTTGCCCGGCAGAAAATCACCCAATGCATCATAAAGTGGCTGCATGAACGGATCGACTTTATCCTTCATATCACCTGGAAGAAAACCCAACCGTTCACCGGCCTCAACTGCGGGGCGGGACAGGATTATCTTATCAACATCCCCGTTCAGGAACATGTTTACACCAACAGCAACCGCCAGATAGGTTTTCCCAGTGCCTGCCGGGCCGATCCCAAAACCCAGCTCATTCTGAAACAGCGATTGAACATAGGCTTTTTGCGCCTCTGTGCGTGGCTCAATGGTCTTTTTACGTGTCTTGATTTCAACGCCGCCAGCTTTGAACATCTCTAGCTGATCGCCGTCACGTGTACCCGTATTGACCTCAGCGCCGCCCATACGAATTTCAGCATCGATATCGCCGGGCTCAACACCCTTACCCGCCTCAAGACGTACGTAAAGCGCATTGAGGACTCGCTCTGCTTTTTCCTGCGCTTCATCTTCGCCCATCAAAGATAAAACATTGCCCCGTCGCACAATCTGTAACGACAACGCCTGTTCTATCTGTGCAAGATTTTGATCATAAGGGCCGCATAAATCGATCAACAACCGATTATCGGGAAATTCTACCAATGTTTCACGTCCAAGCGGTTGGTTAGACGTTGGGTGTGCCAGCTCGCTAATAGCCAAATAGGCCTCCTTTGGAATGCGCCTACCCCAATCGTGCCAACTCCACGCAAGAAGGGCAAGTGATGTTTCAGTGAAACAATTGTGATTTTGACTATAATGCGTCAGTCCCTATTCAAATGCGCAAAAATTTTCGCATTTGGGCAAAACGATGGGGGAGCACAATTTTCGTCAACTGGGCTCGCTAGAAACGTACGACACTCCGCTTCGGACCCACATGCGGCACAGTGATCGAGCATCCGTATCAATGTTTCGCGCCCCAATAGCGCCTTGCGCGTCGCTTTCTGCAAATCGACTTTGGTGGCGACCGCCATTTGCTCCAGTAGACCAGTATAACCTGGCGGTGCAGCAACTTCGAACGTATTTAAGACTCCGTATAGGCCTGGCATATTGTCCACCTTTGGTGGTTAGATCACCTTTAGAATATGCAGAATTAATTAATCTCTCATAAAAAAAGGCTGCGCAAATTGCGCAGCCTTTAAGCCGAAAGATCTAATGTCTTAGATTGGGTCCCAACCGCGGTTCAGCCCAACAGCCGTTTCCGGTGGTGCAACACCTGAACAAACAGGGCGGCCATACCGATCAAGGCGGGTTGTTAGATACCCTTCGACGCCATCATCAATGATCCAGTGATCACAACCACGAGGGTCAATCCAGATACCAGCCTCTAGCGTGCTGAGGTGGTGAGAATCGATCGCACGGTCAACGGTCAAATCCTGTTTGTCACAGGCGCTAATCCCAGCGGCAAGGGCCAGAAAAAGAATAGGTTTCGTGAAAGTCATAATCGTCACTCCCCTTAGCGTACGCAAATAATTTCGACGCGGCGGTTTTGTTGCATACCTGCAGCGGTTCCATTGGTTGCGCGCGGCTGGCGTTCCCCATATCCACGAACATCGGCGATGCGCGCCCCCGCGGATTGTGCCACCTGTGCTACAGCATTGGCACGGTTCTGCGAAAGACGCATATTATATTCATCTGATGCGCGGCTATCAGTGTGACCGATCACGATATAAGATGTTGCACCGGCCTGCTGAAAGAACTGCACCAAACGTTGGCGAGCGTTCGCGTTGATATTGTAGCGATCCGTTGCAAACAGCTGGTCAGAATTCATAACCGCACAGGTTTCGATTTGGCGGCAAACAGGCGTCCCGTCGCGGTTTAGGTTGTTATCCATAAACCCTTCGACACCGTCATCCATGACCCAGTGTTCGCATCCATCTGGATCGACCCAGATCGTTGCATTGTAGCGCGTCCCAGTTACGGTCCGTTGCTGCGCAGCTGACTCCGTTGCTGAAACCACTGTAAATGTTGAAGCAAGCGCAAGCGCCAATGCGCAAGTCCCGTTCATACATGTGTGAATTGCTTTGAAAATCATGCTCCCCACAGCTCCCGTCGTTAACTATTATTTACTTGAGCGCACTTGAATACGTCGCGCCAAGCACACCATTATTACAGCAGTGTAGCAAGTTTTGGTGGGAAAGGAAGCATATTTCCCTAGATATTGTGCCCACCAAGGAAACACTAAAGGCATTTTCAAATTACTGTTGATCAAAGCCCACAACCTACGCGCAAGCACAGTTAACCTTCAGTCAACACACCCCCGAGCGAATTTTTCTCGCTATGAGTGATTCTTACCTTGCGAATGTCGCCCCGCACCACATTCTCAACAGGGGCGTGAACAGCATGAAGATACTCAGATTTCCCAATCATCTGGCCCTGAATACGTCCTGTTTTCTCAAACAACACGCTGACTTCACGGCCAACCATCGAATTTTGGATTTCGTATTGCTGCTCGCTTAGCAATCCTTGCAAACGCTGGAGCCGCTCATTCGCAACGCCAGGATCAACCAATGCGCGCTCAGCGGCGGGTGTCCCAGGACGGGTTGAATATTTAAACGAATAGGCTTGCCCGTAGCGCACTTCGCGCACCAGATCCATGGTCGCCTCAAAATCGGCGTCGCTCTCTTCAGGGAAACCAACAATGAAATCACCAGATAACAGCAAATCAGGGCGTGCTGCGCGGATGCGCTCAATCACACGGATATAGCTTTCGGCGGTGTGGCTCCGGTTCATTCGCTTCAGGATATGATCCGACCCAGACTGTACCGGCAAGTGTAAATACGGCATGAGCTTATCACAAGTCCTATGCGCTTCGATCAGATCGTCTTGCATGTCATTGGGGTGCGACGTGGTGAAGCGAATACGCTCTAACCCATCCACATCATTCAAGGCCCAGATCAACTGCGCCAAGGTCCAGTCGCCGTTTGGCCCAGCGCCGTGATATGCATTCACGTTTTGACCCAGCAACGTAATTTCACGCACGCCGCGCTCAACCAAATCACGCGCTTCGGTCAAAATACGATCAACGGGGCGGCTCACTTCAGCGCCGCGCGTATAGGGCACCACGCAGAACGCACAGAATTTATCGCAGCCTTCCTGTACCGTCAGAAACGCCGTTGGGCCGCGTTGGGCTTTGGGGCGTGATTTCAGCGCTTCGAATTTATCCTCTTCGGGAAAATCCGTATCCAGTGCCTTTTCGCCTTTGTCCACTTTGGCCATCAAATCCGGTAAACGATGATAGGTCTGCGGACCAACCACCAAATCAACCATCGGCTGACGATGCATAATTTCCGCACCTTCCGCCTGCGCAACGCAACCGGCAACACCGATTTTCAGATCAGGGTTTGCCTCTTTGAAACCGCGATACCGGCCAAGCTCGGAATAAATCTTTTCCGCAGCTTTTTCGCGAATATGGCATGTATTTAGCAGGATCATATCCGCATCATCCGGCTTGTCCGTTTGCACGTAGCCCTCACCGCCCATAGCCTCGGCCATACGCTCACTGTCGTATACGTTCATCTGGCACCCGTAGGTTTTGATGAAAAGTTTTTTTGCCTCGGCCATGGAATTTACCCTTAGATCTGTTCAGCGCGCCTTTTAACCCGTTATTGCCTGCCCTGCAACGCTTGCAATGCACCCAGAATTAACCGAATTATGAAACAGTGAACATCACCGACCTGAATGGCGTAAATATGAAATACAGTGATCTGAATACATTCCTGTCCTCTGGGGTCAAATCCCTGAAAAAAGGCCCCTATGCCTTTATCTTGGTTGAGGATCTGTCGGAGGTCGACACGACAATTCGTCATCATTTACAAGCAGGCTTTGCTGAAGTGTTGGTTTTTGGCCCCAATGAAATCGATCTGCCACCCGTCCTCAATGAACGTGTGCATCACATCATTTTTGACATGAATGAGGACCAAGCCACCGAAACCGTCATCAATGCGATGATTGAGGCAAAGCCGGGTGAATGGATGTATTACTGCTATAACGCAGAATATCTCTTCTATCCATTTAGTGATGCCCGCACCGTTGGTGAGATGCTGACCTTCCAAAACGAAGAGCGCCGCGATTCGATCCTGACCTACGTCATTGACCTGTATGCCAAGGATTTGGACACAACCCCGATGGCCGTGTCTTTAGAAACCGCGCATCTCGATAAAACCGGCTATTATGCATTGGCGCGCAACGATGCCGCCAATCACAACTACCCGAAAGAACGCCAACTTGATTTCTTCGGCGGACTGAAATGGCGGTTTGAGGAACACATACCTTATAAAAAACGCAAAATCGACCGCATCTCTTTGTTCCGTTCGAAGCCGGGCCTGGAGCTGCGCGATGATCACACCTTTAATGACGAAGAGTACAACACCTACGCCTGCCCGTGGCACAACAACGTCACTGCCGCGATTTGCTCCTTCCGCACAGCCAAAGCGCTAAAGATCAACCCCGGCAGCCGCTTTGAAATCAACAGCTTTGCGTGGCACAACTCCGTGCAATTCGAATGGCATTCCCAACAGCTGCTGGACCTCGGCCTGATCGAACCTGGGCAGTGGTTTTAATCCAATTCAGCGCAATATGCAGGCACCATAAACATAAAGTATCTAGACCATCAGAGGTTACCAGTTCCACACAGCCATCCTATCATCATGTCATACTTGCGTATCGGCCGCGACCGTTCATGACGGTTTTCATAATAGCCATCTACTATTTGAAAATGGTCCTCGCCCAGATCAATGAACATTGCCCTAGACGCAGAAGCTCGCAAGAAACCTTGCACTTGAGCAAGTCGAATACGGTTTTCAGGCCGCGTAACATCTCGACGGTAACTCGTCACTCCATCAACGTCCGCAAGAGTCGCGTGCTGTTCAAAACACTCAATGAATTCCTCATGATCACCTTGAAAAGTTAAGGCCTTTGGAAACGGGATAACTGATAAAATAGTGGTTTGAAGTGCCAAATAGAGCAAAACGAGTAAAACCAAAATAACACCTATTGATTTTGACAACCGATCAGCAAATCTCTGCCTTTTCACCCAAGGTTCCATTTAGCCAAACTTCCTAAAACACGCACAGATATAATCGAGAAATCTATATACAATCCCGACCGACCGCCAGAACCAATGCCTATTTTATTGACCCTACCCACAAAACACAAAACCGCGACAAACATTCTAATGTTGTGCGAACCGCCAATCACCCAACACCTTTACTTTCCCCAATTGCCCCCTATCCTGCCGCCGATCCATTCTGTGCGGCCTGTCATGCCCGTGCGGTTCTTTTTCTCAAACCGATAGGTTTTTTCATGACCGAAATTAAATCCGGCGATACCGTCCGCATTCACTACACTGGCACCCTTGCTGATGGGGCGACCTTTGACAGCTCCGAAGGCCGCGATCCGCTGGAATTCACTGCGGGCTCTGGCCAGATCATCGTTGGCCTGGATAACGCGATCTACGACATGAAGGTCGGCGACAAAAAATCCGTCACGATTGCCCCGGACGAAGCCTACGGCGATGTTAACCCAGATGCACGCCAAGCCGTCCCACGCGAACATATCCCGGCTGACATTCCGCTTGATCTTGGCACCATGTTGCAAATGCAAACCCCCGAAGGCCACGTGATGCCTGTGACCGTCGTTGAAGTGACCGAAACCGAAGTCACCCTCGACGCCAACCACGCGCTTGCGGGCAAAGAACTGACCTTCGATTTCGAAATCGTATCGGTCAATTGATCTAGGTCACTGAAACTCAGACCGCAAACCTATTTCTTTCATAAGGTTTGCGGGCAACTCAGGGGTGAAAATCGCTGCAATTCGTTGTCGCCTTCCCCACTGGTATATTTCATCAAATACCACCCCCATTCAACTCCCCAATAGGTCTGAAATGAAAGCAATCCTTTACCCAGCACGCGGCGAAGTCAGCGTCACCACGCTACCGGACCCAACAGCCGGCAATGACGAAGTTATAGTAAAGGTCGCCGCCAGCGGCATCTGCCATACAGATTTCGAAGTCTTAAACGCCAATTATGGAACATCCGCGTTCCCTCTCGTGCCCGGGCATGAATATTCAGGGACGATTGTTGAGGTCGGTTCAGATGTCACCGGGGTTTCTATTGGCGATCGTGTCTCCATTGATCCTAATATCGAATGCGGCACTTGTCGCGCCTGCCAACGGGGTTGGGCCCATCTCTGTGAAAAGCTTGGGGCATATGGTGTTACCCAAAACGGTGGTTTTGCCGAACTTAGCTGTGTCAAAGCCTCTGCTGTGCATCCAATCGGTGATCTCAGCTTTGCCACGGCAGCGCTGGCCGAACCGATGGGCTGTGTTCTAAATGGTGTTGAAACTGTCTTTGCGCCCAATATGGAAAACGCTCTTATTTTCGGGGCTGGACCAATGGGGCTCTTGATGGGGATTGCGTTGCAGAACCAAGGCATCTCTGACATCAGTTTTGTTGATATAGATGACTCGCGATTGGCCTTGGCCAATAGCTTTGGGTTTGGCGGGATTGCCGCAGGTTCCGCAGAATTGGCTGCAATGCATCACGGCGCCGATCTTGCTGTTGATGCCACGGGCGCCGCGCCTGTCGCTTCCCAATTGCCAAACTACATTGCAAATGGCGGCAAAGGACTGTTCTTCGGTGTTTGCTCTTCTGAGCTACGTGTTGAAATTTCACCGTTTGAAATTTTTCGCCGTCAGATAACTTTGGCTGGGTCTCATTCCCTAAACCACAATATCCCCGCGGCTCTTAAAACGATCAAAGATTACGGGCCGGATATCGAACGCTTGGTTTCACATCAATTGCCGCTAGAGGATGTCGCGCAAATTCTGGGCACGCGCCCCCCAGAACAAAGCTTAAAAGTTCAGGCGACTTTGGATTAATGAAAAACATTGCAGGAACTAACGTTGCGCAAATCGTATGCATAAAAACCATATAAAAGCTGCATAGTTCCTGCATAGAATCCATACGCCGGTTTTTTACCCGTCTGGGCTGGCGTATTTTTCCACGAAATTCTTTAAAATGCGCCCCGGTTCCTGCACATCCGCCGCATGGCACATGTCAATTAAGCGCTGTGCATCTTCTGGCGGGAAATACCCGCGATCCTTGTAAACCCCTATACGCACAGCAAAACTTTTGGCATCAGCCTCAGGGTGGAACTGCGTTGCATAGACATTTTCTTTGTAGCGGATCATTTGATAGGGGCAGCTCGGCGCACTTAACAAATGAACGCACCCCTCCGGCAGTTCTTGCAATGCCTCTTTATGTCCCACAAACGCCCCAAAAACATCCGAACACCCCGCAAGCATCGCATCCGAAATTCCTTCAGATGTCACAGAGCATTGGGTTGCACTTACGTCTTCACCATACTGGCGTTTACTAACGTCCGCGCCTAAATGATATCCAAGGATTCCAATGCCATAGCAGCACCCCATAAACGGAAAATCAGTTTTGGTAATTTCGGGCATCAACCGTAAAATGGCCGCTTCTATACGAGCCTCAATCGCGTTTTTTTTGGCTGGATCATCGCTCACACATCCCGGCCCGCCGCCAACAATCACGCCTGAATAATCCGTCAGATTTAAGGCCTGCGGCAGTTCTTCGCGATCCAAACAAACACGATGCGTTTCTTCTGATTTTAAACCCGTTTTATCCAAAAAAGCCTGATACTCATCATCAGACGCTTCCGCCTCTGGACGCAATTGCAAGATTAAAAAGGGTTTCATTGTGGCTCCGGTTTTTCTGAACCGGAAAATGACCCAAGCCCAGCGCGCCGTCAACACCAACAAAAAAGGCGCGCCAAAGCGCACCTTTCATTCTCACAAATGGCCGAAATTATTCAGCAGCGTCAATAACCTGAGGCTTTACCTGCGGTTCAGTTTGTATCTCAATCTGCCGTGGTTTCAGCGCCTCAGGCACCTCACGCACGAGATCAATATGCAACATCCCGTCCACATGACTGGCCCCGGATACACGCACATGATCCGCCAACTGGAAGCGACGTTCAAACGCGCGGGTCGCAATTCCACGATGCAGATAGGTCTTCGCATCTGTTTCCGGCGCCTTTTTCGCCGCAATGATCAATGCATTATTGCGCACCTCGACGGATAAATCAGCGTCAGAGAACCCTGCGACAGCAAGGGAAATCCGGTATGAATCGTCCGCCATTTTTTCAATGTTATAAGGGGGATAGGAATTTTGCCCGCTGTCGTTTGTTAGCGCACGATCCATAAGATCTGCGATTTGGTCAAAGCCAACAGACGCACGGTACAGAGGGGAAAGGTCAAAAGCTCGCATGGGGGATCCTCCTAAAAGCGATTCCGATAGGTGCCTTCCGAAATGGACAGGCGTTACATGAACCGGACCCACATTTGGCATCCGGTAAACTTCATGTATGTCTGGAAAATACGCTTTCAAGCCCTGCCCAGTTACGGCCTCACAAATCGCGCACCAGTGCTATTCAATTGGGAATTCATCCGCAACCTGCGAGGTTGCGTCGAGGTTTGCGTCACGGCTGTCACATCCGTCTGCAATTCCGCCATCATCTGATCCATCAACCCTTCGACTGATGTACCGATAGAAACGTCTTGCCCTCGGATATCAGCCATTGCTGAAATCACCGACACAATACGCAATTCGCCATTTTGCACTTCAAACACAGGCGCGCCAGATGAACCCGGTTCAATATCACATGACATGATCAATGTGGCGAACTGACGGCGTAGCACCTGACAACGTTCCTGCAAACTTAGGGTATCAGCACGATCTCGGCCATAGGACGCTACGCCAATTTCAGCGCCCTGCGCTGGCTTTGCACCCAACAAAAATGGGGTCACAGTCACGTTTTCAATTGGGCTTTCGAGACGAACCAGCGCCAAATCATAGTTTAACGCCGGACGCACATCCGTCGTAAAACGGTAATGCTCGTGCACAGAAATATTCACGGCACGACGATAAGCTGTCGGGCGTCCGTTGCGTAAGCCCGCCGCAAATTCAATATCATGTGCTGGACGCAACACCCCTGTCGAACGATCAAACAAACAATGTGCAGCCGTCAAAACCAAATCCGGTTCAATAAGCGCACCTGAGCAGATGCTGTTGCTGCCAATATTCAGCCGTCCAACCGCATCCCATTGCCGGCTTTGATCACTGGTTCTCAAGCTTTGCAAACCACTGTTTTGAGCAACAGCAGGCATAGCGAGGAACGCTATAAAAAATCCTAAAACTGCACATAACTTAATGATCAACTGCATCGCGCCCTCCAACATTTCCATAAAGAGGTACACACAAGGTGCGGCAAGAATAGGGCAGGATTATCGCAAAACGGGTACCTTGGGGTGTTCAGCGGCTTTCGCGGATAGTGCCGAAGGTTCAGCCCCCCCCAAAGCCCAATCGAGCAATTCTACGGTATGTACAATTGGTACGTCGGTCCCTGAACCGATCTGCATCATACATCCAATATTTCCGGCGGCGATGACATCAGGTGATTTCGCCTCCAGAGTGTTGACTTTACGTCGTTTCAACTCAGATGAAATTTCAGGTTGCATCAGATTATAAGTGCCTGCTGACCCGCAACATAGATGTGGATCTGAAGGTTCAAGAACCGTGAACCCTGCCCTTTTCAAAAGCGTTTTAGGATGGGTTTTAATCTGCTGCCCATGCTGCAAAGAGCAAGCTGCGTGATAGGCGACCCGCATGTCTTTGGCGGTGCTTTCAGGCATGTCTAACTGAATAATGATTTCCGATACATCCGCAGCCATAGCCGAAACTGCGGCGGCATCCTGTGCAAGGGCGTCGTTGCGAAACATATGACCATAATCTTTCACAGTAGTTCCGCAGCCGGAGGTATTGATCACAATGGCGTCTAGGCCATTGGCCCGTTTTTCGGCCATAACCGCCCGGATGTTTTTTGCGGCGGCTGCATGGCTTTCACCTTCACGCCCCATGTGGTGGGTGAGCGCCCCGCAACACCCCATACCATCTACAATCACAACCTCGGCCCCTAACCGTTTAAGCAATCGGATCGTCGCATCGTTGATGTCTGTATTCAGAGCCTTTTGCGCGCATCCCGTCATCAACGCGACGCGCATTTTCTTTGCTCCAACCGCTGAAAACACCTGCGGATCATCATTTCGGCTAACCGGCGGGATTTGCTTTGGTGTCATATCAAGCATCGCCCGCAAGCGCGGATCAGGTAAAAACCGTTTAAGTGGACGCGCAATTTTTGCCCCCAACAGAGCAAGACGAAACCGACCTGGATAAGGCAGTATTTTGGCCAAGCTCCACCGCAACAACCGATCCATTAACGGGCGTTTGTATGTGTTTTCGATATGCACACGGGCATGATCCACCAGATGCATATAATGCACGCCCGAAGGGCAAGTTGTCATACACGCCAAACACGATAAGCAGCGATCAACATGCTTTACTGTTTTTTCGTCAGCTGGCCGCCCAGTTTCCAACATTTCTTTAATGAGGTAAATCCGCCCTCTCGGGCTGTCCAATTCATCCCCCAACACCTGATACGTTGGGCAAGTCGCCGTACAAAACCCGCAATGCACACAGGCACGCAAAATTTCATTTGACCGGGCAAGCGCTGGAATTTCTAACTGTTCTGGCGTGAAATGTGTTTGCATGATTACCCCATCAACCCCGGATTAAATATACCCCGTGGATCAAATTTCTGCCGCAGACCTTCACTCAAACGCGTCACAATTGCATTTTCAGGTTCAAAGGATGGGAAAGCATCCCCCCGAACGAGTGTGCTGTACCCTTCGATCCCCTTTAGTATCTGACGAAGATCAACATCTTCGGGGGCCAAAGTCCAAACGAGTCCGCCCCCCCAATCCACCACATGTTCGTAGTCACTTTTCCCGACGACAGATATCATATCCGTCGGCTTCACTGAGGTCCGCCAAACATTTCCTACTTTATCACCAAAGGGCGATACGTTTCTGACGCTCTGCCATATCTGTTGGTTTTCCTCATGATCCAAGATCACCTTGGGCGCAGGGAACTCAGCAAATGTTTTTTGCAACTCTCCTAGCCGATATTTAACGGAATTCTCGAGCCCCTCAACGCGAATAAAAGTCCAAGAACTTTCGTCGCGATTTCCCCAACCTTCAGGTAAACGAGCAGCACCGGTAATATCATATGGCGACCCCAAAGCACCTGAGAATACCTTAAGCGCCGCAGCCCACCCAAGACCACTCCAGGCTAAGGTCCCAGTGCATTCCGGGATGGCCTGCACTTTAAGCGACACTTCGGTTACAACGCCCAGTGTTCCCCTGCTTCCTGCCATCAGTTTTACGAGGTCATAGCCAGTGACATTTTTCATCACCCGTCCGCCATTTTTCAAAATACGCCCGGCCCCATCGACAAAACGAACACCCAGAAGAGAATCCCTGCAGGCCCCTGCTTGAATGCGGCGCGGCCCCGATACGTTTGCGGCTACAGCACCACCAATAGTAGGTTCACCAGATGTGCTAAGCAGCCCCCGATGGTCCATCGGCTCAAATGCTAAACGCTGCCGTTCTGCGGCCAACACACGATTAATTTCTGCAATGGGTGTACCCGCTTGTGCCACCAACGTCAGAGCGCCGGGTTCATAAAGTGACACACCAGACAACCCAGCCACCGACAAAGTTTTGTCAGCCGTTACTAAATCTTTGCTCCGCGTACCACCACCAACAATCTGCAATGGGCCAGCCGTGGACTGTACGATTTCAACCACAGACTTCTCATCAATAGGTTTCATATTTGTCTTCTCGGTGGAAAGGTTACATTGAAGTGAGACGTCACGATTGCACCGGCATTCGACGTGTTTGGCTGGCTTCTAACGGAAATACTTTCGCCGGGTTAAGCAACCAATCAGGGTCAAACACATCCTTCACAGCCATCTGGATATCCAGATCATTGGGCGCGTATTGATCAATCATCAAATCGCGTTTTTCAATTCCAACACCGTGTTCCCCTGTCAGGCAACCGCCGACCTCAACACAAAGCCGCAATATGTCTGCGCCGAATGCTTCACATAGTTCCAGATCCCCTGGCTTATTCGCATCAAACAAAATCAGCGGATGCATATTGCCATCGCCTGCATGAAAAACGTTGCCGACGTCCAGACCGTATTCTTTGCTCATCTCGCCAATACGCCGCAACACAAAAGGGAGCTCAGTAACCGGGATTGTTCCGTCCAGGCACATGTAATCATTGATCTGCCCCATCGCGCCAAATGCCGACTTACGCCCAAGCCATATTCGCGCGCTTTCCTCAGAGGATTTGCTCTCGCGTAATTCAACAGGGTTATGGCGACGGGCAATTTCGACAATCCGGGCCAATTGATCGTCGATCTCTGCTTCTGAGCCTTCGACCTCAACGATCAGCAATGCCTCTACATCCGGGTATCCGGCCCCTGCAAAGGCTTCGGTCGCGCGAATGCAAGGGCGATCCATAAATTCAATGGCAACGGGCAGAATACCGGCTTTGATGATGTCCGAAACACAGGTCCCAGCAATTTCGTTATCGTCAAACCCCATAAGGATCGGGCGCGCGCCCTCTGGCTTTCGCAAAATGCGTAATGTGGCTTCGGTAACGACACCCAACTGCCCTTCAGACCCGCAGATCACCCCAAGCAAATCAAGTCCGGCTGCGTCTAAGTGCGCCCCACCGATTTCGACAATGTCACCATTCATAAGCACCAGTGTAACGCCCATCAAATTGTTGGTCGTAACTCCATATTTCAAACAATGCGCCCCACCTGAGTTCATTGCGATATTTCCAGCAATCGCACAGGCAAGTTGGCTAGAAGGATCAGGCGCGTAGAAAAAATCTTCGCCCTCAACAGCCCCAGTTACAGCAAGGTTGGTACGACCAGTTTGTACACGCACAAATCTATTTTCGTAATCTGTTTCTAACACTTCGTTCATCCGGGCCACACCCAAAATCACACTATCAGCAGTTGGCAAAGCCCCCCCTGCCAATGACGTGCCAGCCCCACGCGGCACAACTGGTACCCCTTCTTCCGAACAAATCTTCAGGATCTGAGAAACCTCATGTGTTGTTCGCGGCAACACAGCACAAAGAGGCGCACAACGATATGCCGTCAACGCGTCGCATTCATAAGCACGGGTTTCTTCTGGTGCGTCAATCACGGCATCCGACGGTAATACGGACCGGAGTCGCCGTACGATCTGCGCCTTGCGGCCTATGACCTCGGTATTTGGGGCAGGCATGTCCAATGGGGCGCTCCTTTAATTATTGGTAATAAAATATAACCAATTTAGAGAACGCGGCAAGCCCTAGTTTACTGAACCCCACACTTCCGTGTGATTCAATCAAAACGCTCTTGCTGATCATCCAGAAAACTTTGCACAAATCACATACTTGTCCAGTTAGGAAGTGAAACCAAATGAAATACGCATCGCTCTTTCTTATAATGTCTATGACATCAGTATCGGCAGATCCTGCCGTTGTTGAAGATATTGCAGCTGAAAAAAACGCCAGTGGATGGCGATTTGACGTTACGCTGCGCCATGCTGACACAGGATGGGATGACTACGCAGACGGGTGGCGCGTTGAAGCGGAAGGCGGCACAGTTTTGGGTACCCGCGTT
This sequence comes from Cochlodiniinecator piscidefendens, assembly GCF_011326755.1. Taxonomy (GTDB): domain Bacteria; phylum Pseudomonadota; class Alphaproteobacteria; order Rhodobacterales; family Rhodobacteraceae; genus Cochlodiniinecator; species Cochlodiniinecator piscidefendens. The sequence continues at coordinate 50,658 of NZ_JAAOIE010000012.1, forward strand.
TTGGGCCATCCTCATGTGAACGAACAACCCTTTACCCGGTCACAATCTGGAATAGAAATTCCCACTGCTGCGCAGCAAGTGTTTATCCGCACTCGTACACTAACGGGGGGGTGGGCTGAAACCACGACGCCCTTTTTGATTGATCGCTAACGGCGCCCTTCCCGCATCCAACCTGCTATCATCAATCCAACCGCGATCAACAGAAACAACCATGCAGGTAAAGCGGGGCGAATAACGACATCGGTGGTTAAATAAGCTCCCTTCGGCGTCAGCCCAATCCAACCACGTCCGGCGGCTGGCCGCCCAGCGCGGACATTTCGTAAATTTGGCATCCCCTCTTCCATGCCAATCATTCCGCCACGCATCACTGCAACAATCGGTGTCAATGCATCGTCAGATGCAATCGTGTCTACAAACTCGCGCGGCGCAGACGGCCCAAGGACAACGACTGCATCTTCGATACCGTCGCTCAGGCGATACAGCCCCACAACCGGTCCATCAAAAACCACCTCATATTGTCCGGGCGAAACCTGTGTCAGTGGCCTAACCACGACCGCCCCATCAGGCAGCGTGATTTCAACGTCAGGTACGCTTTCCTCTAACGTGCGGCGCACAATTGTCATCGACTGACCACGAACCTCCGCCCAAAGCGCTTCTTCTTCCAGTTCCGGCTCCTTCATCATCCAATGGGCCAACCGTCGCAACAATTCTGCCTGTGGGCCGCCACCTTCGAACCCGCGCGACCAAAGCCAACTGTGATCAGATGCCAAAAGCGCAACGCGCCCCTCTCCGACACGATCAAGAACAAGCAAAGGTTGCCCATCAACACCCGTCATAATCGTCTGACCGCGTTCGGGTGCAGACAATTGAATCAGCCGGAACCAACGCCCCCAATCCGTCAGTCCCTCCATCAAATCTTCGGTCACCGGATGGCGCGACCCAATTTCTGAAACTTCGGGGCGATACCCCTCTTCAAAAACTCGCGCTGTTGGGGCCGCAGGTAATACATCCGCCAGCGCCGAATGATAAAGACTATTGGCCGTCGCAAAATCTGGCCCAGCCGCAACCAAAACCGCTCCGCCGCGCTCAACATATCGCGCAACATTATCCAGATAGGCCGAAGGTAAAATGCCCCGCAATTGATACCTGTCAAATATGATAAGGTCAAAATCATCAATCTTGTCCAGAAACAGTTCGCGGGTTGGAAATGCGATCAACGACAGTTCATTAACCGGAACGCCATCTTGTTTTTCCGGAGGCCGCAAGATGGTAAAATGTACGAGATCAACGGAACTGTCAGATTTTAACAAATTGCGCCAAGTTCGTTCGCCCGGATGCGGCTCCCCAGAGACAAGCAACACCCGAAGGCGATCTCTAACGCCATTAATCTGCACCAAAGCTGTATTATTACGGTCGGTCAGCTCAAGACCCTGAGCTGCCGTCGTAAATTGAATGGTGTTCATTCCGCCGTGCGGCAACATAACGGGTACATCCAGATCAACACCTATAGGCACACGAAACGCCAGAGGGGCCTCACCGTTGATGGAAACCTGAACTTCTGCCTCCCGTTCCGGCAAAGGAGGTGCACCCATATCGTCGATACGCAATGTCAGAGTAACTTCTTCCCCCAAAATGGCATACCCCGGCGCGTTGCGTATGCTGAGGCGTCGATCCCAATCGTCGGCAAACCCGCTTCGCAATAAATGCACCGGGGCAGACAATGACGGCATAGCGTCAACGTCATGGATCAATCCATCGCTCAACACCACGACGCCAGCCAACCGCGATTGAGGAATATCTGCAAGCGCAGTGGTAATCGCCGCCGCAAGCAAACTACCTTGATCCCCATCACTGTCACCAAACCGAACAACATGCAGATCCGTATTTGAGCGACCAGATATGCGGCGACTGAGATCGTTCAATGCCTCTTCGGTTTGGGCTTCGCGCCCACCGATGCGTTGGCTGGATGTGTCATCCACAACTACAAGAACGATATCGTTTAGGGTGTCCCGCTCTTCCTGCTGCAGCGCAGGGTTTGCAATGGCGCATACTAACACAAGCGCTGCAAAGCCACGCCACCAAACGCCAGCTAACCCGCGCCAAAACGCAAAAAACACAGTCAGGATTGCCAAACCTATACAGGCAATAAGCATTGGCAACGAAACCAGCGGGTCAAAGATAATGTCATTTATCATATCGTCTACTGCCCCAGCCGATCTAACAACGCAGGCACGTGTACCTGATCCGATTTATAATTCCCTGTCAGAACGTGCATCATCAGATTGACCCCAAACCGATATGCAATTTCGCGTTGGCGTTCGCCGGTAAAGCCACGCCCAACTGGAAACATCCTATTCCCAGTACGATCAATGGCCCATGCCGACGCCCAATCATTGCCGCCAATCACAACAGGCGTGACGCCGTCATTAAGATTGCGAAACGGCATTCCTTCGATTTGTTCCGCTCCGGGAGGTGCGGCTTCGACCCAGACATCCCGTCCGGCGTAGCGCCCTGGGAAATCTTGCAGTAAGTAAAATGCACGCGTTAAAACATGATCCTCAGGAATACGTTCAAGAGGTGGAATATTCAAAGACCCCGCCAGACGTCGTAGCGCCACCGCATTCGCCCCTTCGCGCCCCGGAATATCAGCGTCGCGGGTGTCAAACAAAATCATGCCACCGCCACGCAAATAGCGATTCAACTTTGCATAAGCCTCATCTGACGGGAGCGGCTGATTTTGCGTGATCGGCCAGTACAAAAATGGAAAAAACGACAGTTCATCACGTTCCAAGTCCACGCCAACGGGTGAGGATGGTTCAATTGATGTCCTTTGGTTTAAGACCCGAGTTAACCCAGCCAACCCAGCTTGCGCCGTTCGATCCACCTCAGAATCGCCCGTAAGAACATGAGCAAGCACTACATCAGTCGTAACACCTATAGCAAAAGCGTCGTCTTGCGCTTTCACATCCATCGGCAGTGCGCTCGCCAGTAGCACAATCATTGCGCTCTTTGGAATGCTCCGCCCCCATAGGCGGCCCGTCAACCACAACGCCGCTAAGACGTCGAGTAAAAACAAACCTAAAGACCCGGTCAGCATTGGCCCCTTCAATCGTGTTTCAGGTGTCAGAGTGAGCCCTTCGATCACTGTGCCAATCGGCCAAGTCGCCGGCCGCAACACTGTATCCTCACGCATTACATTTAATGCGATCTGGCGATCAGGCCCTGCATACAACCCCGGCGGTAACGCCTGCGACAAACGCTGGATTAGCAAACTCTCGCCCGCAGTCGTAATAACGGTGTCTACATCATGCAAACTCCCAAAGGCGTCTAATGCTTTTTCCCCCACCCATGTTGTTCCTTCGAGGTCCTCGGGTGCCGGCAAAGCTGTATGAGAAGAAATCGACAAGCGTTCCAGCATTTCCACAAACAAACCTGATAGCGGAAGCGTTGACCAATCTGCGTTCGCCGTGACGTGAAACAACACAACCTGCCCAGCCCCCAATGATTTACGCGTTACCAAGGGTGTCCCATCTGCAAGCGCAGCAATCACACGTTCGGCGAGGGCCGGATCAGGCTGCGCAACGACTTGGGCATTCACAACCACATCTTGAGGAATAGTCAGACCGTAAAACGGGCTATTCTCTGGAAAAGGAAGCAACGCCTTGGGTTCCCCCCAAGTCAAAGTACCGCCAACGCTGCGACCGCCCTGCCGCAAACGAACAGGCATTAACGGGTCTTCGACGTCTCTACTTATGTCGCTCGCCGCGAGTCGCGGACCCGCAAATCGAACCAACAAGCCTCCCTGCGCAACCCACGCCGCAATATCGCGCGTTTGGCTCTGAGTAAGCTGCGCAATATCCGCCAGAACGATCACATCAGGATTGGCCGGTAAAATTGCTTCAAGCTCTCCATCAAGCAAATCGACAGACGGCTCAAGCGCGTTGTTCAGGTAATGTAGTGGCGATAGCAACTGCAATGTTTCACGCTCATTTCCCGCAGCCAGCAACGCCACTTCACGGCGCCTGAGCCCATCATCAGCCAAGCTCGTCGCGCCAGCGGTTCGGTGGCCCGAAATCTGAAACCGTGTAATACGATTGCGCAATTCCGGTTGCAGAGTAAACGCCACCTCTGCTTCGGTATCACCCGGAGCGAAATCAGCCGTTCCCACCGCTAGAATACTATCCTGACCAGCAGGGTTCAGGCCATGCACCGCAATCTCGACTTCAGCGCCAATGCCTTCGGTTGGCCGCACCGCGACAACACGCAGCGCATCGTCATCATAAACCACTGGGCGCAACGCGTAGGTTGGCCGCCCGCCCTCAATTACACGGATTGCACCGTAGGTTTGAAGAACAGTCAAAAGATCGGGGCGCCCCTCATAGGCGAGTCCATCAGAAAACCATAGCGTATCGAAATGACCCGTCAGGTTTTCGGCCCATGCGGCTGCTTCGACAAAATCAGGTTCCCACGCATTTGGGGTCATCCCCGAAACACGTTCATTCCAACCATTCGCAGCCTGAAATAGAACACCTTCTACTGGTAGATCGGTTAACATAACCACTGAAGCAGTGCGCCCTTCTCGCCCGGCTTCGGCCAAGGCTTCTTGGGCACGAGCGCGGCGTGCGTCCCAATCTCGGGCATCAGCCCATCCGCCGTCAAATAGGATCAGTAATGGCGCATCACTCCTCGCAACTTCGCCATCGGGATTTAACACAGGTCCGGCAAATCCAATGATAGCAGCGGCCACCGCCAACATACGTAGCACCAACAACCACCAAGGAGTTTTGTCGCTTTGGCTTTCGTCGTCTTTAAGGCCCAAAAGTAAGGCCACCCCCGGAAAGCGCCGCCGAACGGGTGCAGGCGGAACAGCGCGCAACAGAAGGTACAACACTGGCAATGCCAGCAATCCCCACAACAACGCCGGGGCTGCAAATCCAATTGGACCGATCACCATGTCATCACCTTTGTTCCAACGCGCGGTATAGCCACATCAATGCGATCTGTGCAGAGCTGTCAGTATGATGGCACTGATATTGCCAACCTGACGCTCGCGCCAAACGCGTTAATTCATCTTTGCGTGCAGCTAACCGATCTAAGTACCGTCGGCGCAGATCACCCGCTTTTAGGGTTTCATGCTGCAGCTGCCCGCCCATGCTTTCGAATATTGTGCGCCCATCATAAGGAAAGGCCTCTTCAGCCGGGTCCAACACCTGTAGCAAAGCGCCTCTGACGCCACGATCTGATGCTTTCTGTAGCGCGGTTTCAACTTTAGCGATGTCCCCCATGAAATCCGACACCAATACAGCACGCACATTGGGGCGCAGCCCACGCAATTCTGGCGCTCCATATTCCAAGGCCTCACGCCCCGATGCCAGAGCTTCGGCCAAGCGCAGCAACTGCGTTTCCCCGGTCGCAGGGGGCGTTTCACTATCAGCTAATCCGACACGTTCCCCGCCGCGCACCAAAAGGGTCGCTAAAGCCAATGCAACCAATCGTACCCTATGATCTTTGGTAGGGAGGTTCTTATGCGAAGAAAATGCCATGCTCTCCGATAGATCAGGCCACAAAAGAACCGACTGGGCTGCTTGCCATTCTTTTTGGCGGATAAAATGAACGTCAGACTTAGCAGACCGCCGCCAATCTATGAGCCGGGCCTCATCCCCTTCCGCAGCCGGGCGATATTGCCAGAACTCGTCGCCAAGCCCTGCCCGGCGTCGCCCATGTTCCCCGAACATAACAGTTGCCGCTAATTGTTCGGCCTCAGCTAACAGCGGTGGAAACGGCGCCGAAAGCTCCGCCGCCCCGCGCCTTAGCTGGCGCGCGTCACTCATGCGGCGACCTGAGACGCCATTAGGCTTTTGCTCACTTGATCAATCAGGTTTGTCAGATTTTCACCACGCGCGCGCGCACCAAAACTTAGCGCCATACGGTGGGTCAATACGGGACGCGCCATTGCTACCACATCATCTGGTGATGGAGACAACCGACCATCTAGTAGCGCCTGCGCGCGCGTCATCAACATCAACGCCTGCGCGGCACGCGGTCCGGGTCCCCATGCAACACTGTCTCGCACACTTTCTGGCGCGTCAGGTTCATCTGGACGAAAGGCACGCACAAGATCCAAGATCAGTTCAACAACCGTTTCCCCGACGGGCATGCGTCGCAGCAATGTCTGCGCAGCCAGTAATTCGTTCGTATCGAATACGGCTGTCGCTTCGGTCTCTTCAACACCGGTCGTTGCAATCAAAATTTCACGCTCTACATCACGAGAGGGGTATTCAACATCAATTTGCACTAGAAACCGGTCGAGCTGCGCCTCAGGCAACGGATATGTGCCTTCTTGCTCTAATGGGTTTTGCGTTGCCAAAACGTGAAAAGGTACGCCCAATGCGCGCTCTTCACCGGCGATGGTTACTCGTTTTTCCTGCATCGCTTGCAACAGCGCAGATTGTGTCCTTGGCGAAGCACGGTTAATTTCGTCCGCCATCAGAAGTTGGCAAAAAACCGGACCTTCGATAAAGCGAAACTCGCGATCCCCGCCCTTTTTCTTTTCCAACACCTCAGAGCCCAGAATATCCGCAGGCATGAGGTCAGGCGTAAACTGAATACGATTGCCATCCAGCCCCATAACCGTTGATACAGTTTCAACCAATCGCGTTTTACCGAGTCCTGGCAAACCAATCAGCAAAGCATGCCCGCCGCACAACAAAGCCGAAAGCGTTAGATCAACGACACGCTCCTGACCGATGAACCGTTTGGTAATACTTTGTTTCGCCACAGCGAGCCGTTCGCCCAGTGTTTCAATATCCTGAACCAGATTTTCGGCATTGGTCATGGCGCACGTCCTTTTTACAATCTACACTCATAGTAGTACGAATATGTCCCCAAGGTTAAATGACAAAAGCGATGGCTGACGAAAAGAAAATATCACCTACGGCGGAAAACCTCGCATCTGCGGTAAAAGCGGCCTCTAAAAAGGGCCCTCCTCCGGTTCACTTATGGAATCCCCCGTTTTGTGGCGACCTCGATATGCGGATCGCGCGTGATGGCACATGGTGGTACCTCGGCACACCCATGGGGCGAAAGGAACTGGTAAAGCTGTTTTCCTCAATCATCCGCAAAGATGGTAATGATTATTTCCTCGTCACGCCGGTTGAAAAAGTCGGGATACAAGTCGATGATGCCCCATTTGTCGCGATTGATTTCGAAACCACAGGTGAAGGTCAGGACCAGATCCTTACATTCGAGACCCATGTCGACGATACCGCTATAGCAGGACCCGACAATCCTATCCGTGTCGAGCGAGATCCCGAAACGGGCGAACCATCCCCCTACATCTTAATCCGAGCAAATCTGGAAGCGTTGATAGATCGCAAGAGTTTCTACAGATTGGTGGAGATTTGCACACACGAAAACGTAGATGACCAAAGTTGGTTTGGTGTTTGGTCCGGTGGACAGTTCTTTCCCATTATTCCGTCAGCTGAACTCCCAGAGTGACACAACAGAAAACACATTTAAAAATGCAAAACCCCTCGAGTTCGCACTCGAGGGGTTTTTTCTTTTCTTGAACGGCAAAGCAGAAACCTGGCGGGCCGCACTTAGCCGTGCGGCCCTAAACCATTATTCAGCTGCAGCTGTTTGGGTGTCCGCAACCTGATCACGTTTACCATCACGGTAAAGCGCCTTAGCCAAAGCAACACACATCAGCCCCATAACCATAGTGAAAGGCAAAGCGCCAATAATCATTGCGCTTTTCAAAGCTTCCATAGGGTCAGAGCCACCGTTTGTTTTACCAGCGATCAACAGTGTGCCGATCACAAGCGTTAGGATAACACCCCAAACGATACGATGTTTAACACCAGTTTCTTCTTCGCCACCGGACATGATGGTGTTCATCACCAAAATACCAGAGTCAGCAGAAGTTACGAGGAAGGTCATGATCAGAACAACACACATCACAGTGATTGTAGCCAAGAAGCCACCTGAAATCATTTCGCTCAAAGTCACGAACAATTTCGCTGTGTTTGATGCGCCGATGATTGCACCTTCAGCTGCACCAGACAATTCGAGATCGATTGCTGTACCACCAAGGATTGTCATCCATGCAAAGCAAACCAATGTCGGCGCAAACACGCAGCCAATGATAAACTCACGGATGGAACGACCTTTGGAAATACGCGCAAGGAACAGACCCACGAATGGTGAGAATGCGATCCACCAAGCCCAGTAGAATGTAGTCCAACCGGACTGCCAACCGAATTGACGGCCTTCGTTACCAGCCGCATAAACTGCAGCCAATGTATCTTCATCCAACTCAGCTGCAGCACCTTCGAGGCCAGATTTAAAGCCCTCAAAAGAACCCCAAGCATTCGTTGCGCCACCCATCAAGTCGCCAGCGAGAGGCTGTGCAGCTTCTGGCAATGCAGCGGCAAATGCGTCAGCGGACAAAGGCGTATAAGCACCAAAGCTTAGCTGAACGAAGTGACCAATGTAGTCCACCAATGAAGCGGCATATGTCGTCATTGCGAAAGCAAATGATCCGAAGATCACAAATACGCCCAACAGAATGATCGACAACACAAGATTCAGGTTAGAGAGGTATTTAACACCACGTCCAACACCAGATACAGCTGAGATAATGGAAAGACCCATGATCATGATCAGACCAGCAACCAAGCCAACTGTGCCTGGCTTAGGCGCTTCGCCTGTCATATCCATCATCCATTCCATGCCGGTAACTGCATATACGCCGTCGATGAACTGGCTCACACCAAAACCGATGGTTACAGAAACACCCAGAATGGTTGCAACAACACCCAAAACATCGACGATGTCACCCAACAATCCATTCACGTGACGCCCAAACAATGGGGTCAAAGCGGAACGAATAGTCAAAGGCATGTTACGTGTGTAGGCGTAATAGGCCAACGAAAGACCTGTTACCACGTAGATTGCCCAAGCGTGAATACCATAATGCAAGAATGTGTAACGGTAAGCTGAACCAACAGCTTCTGGGCTATTGCCTGCTACTGAACCAGATACCACTTCGGGGTTTGATCCCCAAAGGCCCAAAGGTTCTGCTGTCGCGAAAACCATAAGACCCACACCTAGACCAGCACCAAACATCATGGAGAACCATGAGAAATTTGAGAACTCTGGCTGTTGCCCGGGGGTGCCCATGATCCGTTTCCCAGTCGAAGGCAATGCAGCGACAACAAAGAGGAAAAAAGCAAAGAAACCCACAATGACAATGTAAAACGCGTTAAAGCTCGCGAGGAGGCTCCAGTTTAGGCTGCCCAATACATTGTTGGCGTTTAGTGGCCAGACAAGTGCCCAAATTACGAGCAATGCCATACTAATCTTACTGATTAAAGCAATTGGAAGGCTATAGCCTTCATAGAAACCTGAACTGGCTTTCTTAATTTCCAGTTCGGTAAAAGGTGGTTTGATAGACATGCGTTTTCTCCCTGTTCGCACGGTTCTGTTGTGTTTCCTCTATTTCACGATGTGAGCGCGGACGATTCCGGCATTTTACCAACCATTAACGTCGCAATTCGCCGTTTTTTGTTGATTAGGGCTAATGGCAATAGGTTGCTCGTTATAAAACCGGATCGAAAACGCCTCTAAGCCTCCTATTATTTTAGTGACGATCGGGAACAGTAAACTTCTTTTTTCTGACCTCCGTTCTCAATTTCGCAATAAGAAGCACCCAGTTTGCCAACCGCTACAATTGAGCGAACGCCAAATACACGGGTGTGTCATTTAGACTGTTTCACCATGAACCTACCACATTCTCTGCAATCAAATAACTATATTCGCGAAACCGTGTTGGGCGAGACATTGTATCTATACCCACCGGGCAAGTGAAACAAAGTGTTCCCAACTATACAACAATGCCTGGATGTGAGCAGGTGGAAATACTCAACTCATTCCTTTTACGCGATTACTCATTTGTGTCCTCTTGCCCACAACGAACGAGCACGGCATCCTCAGACGGGTGAGACTAAGGACGTTTCGATGGGTCAGGTAAGCAAAGCAGCTTCAATTCTGCTCGGACTACTGCTTTCTGCGTTTCTTGTCGCCGTGACATACATAAATCCAATGCAGGTCGAGGAACGGTTGCAATTATTTGTTTTCGCCGAAGTCCAAGATGCAGCAAATGTAGTATGGTCTGATGAAGGCCCTCTGACAGAAATTGGCAGTCACTCAGAACGATTAGGTGTTTTGTCACATCACTTAATTTCTAGGCACTCACCATAGAATCGAAACGTCAGCAGATTGTGCCCGCTCTTCTTGCCAATGCTCTGTCGAATAGTTGCAGCGAGAAATGCGAATTCTGGCGTGCTGCCTCAGAAATCACAGACAGTGTGATGCTTGAACGCATTGCGCAGTTACGTGTTGGCCAAATGACGTTACAAAAGTTCGCCCTAGAGCGGTATGCAGCATCCGTAAACGGTTTGCTTTCAGATTTGCAGCGTTTTGGGTTGGTAAACGTTGTAGTTTTGTCGCTGATGTTTGGCCTCACTATATTTCGCGCCTAGCAATACTGAAGATTAACAGCTTTCTCGACTGCGCTCACTGGTTACATAGCATAGGCAGCTTGCGGGTACGTTTATAATCAAAACTGGGCGCTTACCATCCTGTTACAGGATTGGACCGCCCCAGCCTATCAAGTCAGCATGATCTTTGCCGCATGCCTTTTCTTCGATCTTTTATTCCTGCGAGGTAAAATCACTCATTCAATCATCCATATTTTGGGAACAATATTCTAGGTTAGGCGTTGTTTCTGACGGTTTTATTCTTTTAGATTTGCGTCGTCGGAAGGCGGATGCGGGGATTGAGGGATTGTCTGCGTTAGGTTCTGTTGATGTGATTGAAGAAGCGGCTTACGGGAGCGC
>NZ_JAAOIE010000013.1 GCF_011326755.1 Cochlodiniinecator piscidefendens
CATCAGACCACCCCGCCTGCGTCAAATGATAAAGCGTAGAACACCCCGCTATACCACCACCTATTACAACTACACGCGTCCGACTCTTCATCGCAAAAATCCCGAATATGTTCTCCATATTCAGGCGGGAGGTCGGGGGGCACTGCAAGAGAAAGAGAATGTTTTAGAAATTCTTGGATATTATTTATCATAATTTCGAAAATATATCGTCGGGATTGCTCTTTGATCACAACGCTATTTTCCTTTGATAAAAGAGTTTGGTGGAGGATCGGAGATGACAACGCGGACAGCAAAAAGGGGAGGCCGCAAAGAACGCCTAACACAGCGTGCGGCAAAGCCAGCGGTTGATCCGTGTCCTCCCGGACAGATTGGTGGGGTTTACAAACCTCTGACAGAAGATGAAATCGGCCGTATTTATGACACAGCGCTGCGGCTGTTGGAAAATCTTGGGATGGGCGAAGTGCCTGACCGTTTGCGCCGGGATCTCATTGAAGCGGGGGCCGTGGACAACGGTAGTGACAGAGTGTTGTTTCCGCCGTCACTCGTGGAGAGGGCAATCGATCAAGCTGCAAAGACTTTTGTGCTACATGGTCGCGATGAAGCGCGATCAATTGAGGTCGGGGGTAATCGTGTGCATTTTGGGACCGGCGGAGCCGCGGTGCAAACGTTGGATATGGATAATGGAAACTATCGTCCATCCACGTTGGAGGATTTACACAACTTCACACGGTTACAAGATACGTTGGCCAATGTCAGTTGGTACACGCGCTGTTGCGTCGCGACGGATGTTCCGGACAACTATGATCTGGATGTGAATACGGTATATGCGCTTTTGAAAAACACAACAAAACCAACAGCGACATCGTTTACATTGGCGGAACATGTAGAGCCCATTGTCGAAATGCTAGATATTGCGGCGGGTGGCAAAGGAGAGTTTTCCAAACGACCGTTTATGAAAGTTCATATAAGCCCCGTCATTTCACCGATGCGGTATGGCGATGATGCGGTTGAAGTTGTTTATGAATGTATCAAACATAATATTCCAATGTCGTGTATTACCGCCGCACAAGCCGGGGCGACAGCGCCCGCCACTTTGGCAGGTTTTTTGGCGCAGTCTTTGGCGGAAACCTTAGCGAGCCTGGTGATGGTACATGCAATTCGGCCGGGATATCCTATGGTGTTTTCCAATTGGCCTTTGGTGATTGACTTGCGGACAGGTTCGTTTTCAGGCGGAAGTGGTGAAACCGCTGTTTTAAACGCGGCGTCAGCGCAGCTTTCCAATTGGTTAGGATTGCCGTCTGGGGTTGCCTGTTCGATGACGGATGCTAAAGCCATTGATGCGCAATATGGAATGGAAAAGGGTTTGACGTCGCTCGCTGCAGCCTTAGCGGGAGGTAATTTAATTTACGAAAGCTCTGGTATGACGGCTTCGCTGTTAGGTGTAAGTTTTGAAGCATTCATTTTGGATGATGAAATGCATTCTCACACGTATCGCGCTTTACGTGGAATTGAAGTCACTGATGACAATCTAGGGTATGAAGCGGTGTTTGATGCGGTATTGGGCGAGGGGCATTTTTTAGGCGGTCATCATACCTACGCTGCGATGGAGCGGGATTACTTTTATCCTTCCTTGGCAGATCGGGATGAGCCGCGCACTTGGGCAGAAAAAGGTGGGCGTGATGCATGGTCGGTTGCGCAGACGCGGGCCCGGCAGATTTTAGAGACACATCATCCATCGTATTTGAGCGAGGATCAAGATCGTGAGATTCGAGCGAAGTTCAATATACTTTGAAAGACCAGCAAAAGCGTTTTTAGTTTACGAGAACAAAACTTTCCTTCAGCCAAGGTGTTTTAGAATGGAACGGCGTGATAGCATGTTTGGTGATTAAGCTTCGCATTTTTTGATCTACCAAATCCAAGATTGACCGAGAACAATCTGGCGTGGTGATGATGGTCAACGTGCGTGAGAAGCTTTTACCGGGAAATGGGTGAATACTAAGTTTGGGCTGAAACCGTTTGGCCCGAGAGAACAGAAGTGGTGTGGTAATTGTCCAACCTGCTCCTGCGGCGACCATAGCCATCAAAGTCTGGTGATTGCCGCACTCGAACTTGTTGGGGGAAGAGACACCCAATCTGCGCAGTTGCGCTTCGATTTGCTGCGCAATGATGAGGTTGCTGGAAAATCGCAAGAAAGGTAAATTGGTTTTACCTGACACGATATCGTTCAGGGATGCTTCGTCAGTACGGGGGAGAACGATAACAAAAGGATCTCGCAACAGTGGGCGTTCTTGCAAACCGTTTAAGCGATCAGGTGGCGTTGTCGTGACGCCCAAATCCAATTGTCTGTTGCGCAGCATTTCCACAATCGTGTGGCTTGAGTCCGTGTGGTAAAGAAAATCGCAACTCGGCATATTCCTTGACAGATACACGGCCAATTCAGGGGTAATGTCGCTGTCGAAATCTTCGATGACACCAACGCGTAAGAAACTCGCTTCGGAAATATTTCCGGCTGAGGCTTCTGCTTTGGCTTTGCGAATTGCCAGCAGCGCACCATCGATGTTGCGTAGAAAAACATGCCCTTTCGGTGAAAGTATCATCGGTTTGCGTGCATGGTTAAAGAGCTCGACGCCCAAGTGTTTTTCTAAATTTCGTAAATGGTGAGAAATAGTGCTAACAGATAAACCTGTTTCCGTCGCAACAGCTTGAAGTGACCCTTTTTGGGCGCAAATCTGGAATAATTCCAGTCCCTTAAGGCTGAGTTCATTTCGTACAATGTGCCGAGACATAGATCCTCATACGAAGGTAAGTGTTTCATATATTCATAATAATACTCTCAATATTTCGAAATAGATACTTCTGAATCATGAAAAATAACGAAACGTGTGAGCGTGAGGTCATAAAATCTTAAATCATGACAATCGCTGGGAGAAAGAAATGAAACGGTTACTTTTAACTTCATTGTGTTCGATAGGGGTTTCTGCTTCGGTTGCTCATGCGGAATGTGGGGATGTGACAATTACCCAAATGGATTGGGCGTCCGCTTCTGTTGTGACAGCGGTTTCAACATTTTTGATGGAGCAAGGATATGGTTGCTCTGTGACAGCTGTTCCATCGTCTACTCCAACAGCGCTGACATCCGTCGCTGAAACCGGGACACCTGATTTACTGACGGAGCTTTGGGTGAACACGGCACCTGCGTATCGCGAATTGCTAGATGCTGGCAAAATTGTTGAACTCGGTGATGTGCTTTCGGATGGGGGCGTTGAAGGCTGGTGGGTTCCGCAATACGTCATTGATGCGCACCCAGAAGCTTCAACACTTGAAGGTATATTGGAAAACCCGGAATTGGTTGGCAATCGTTTTCATAACTGCCCAGATGGTTGGGGATGCCGAACTGTGAACGACAATATGAACCAGGTTATCGATATGGCTGGGAACGGGATTGAAATCTTCAATCACGGGTCGGGGGAAACTCTAGCTACGGCTATTGCATCAGCCTATGCAGACGAGGCCCCATGGTTTGGGTTCTACTGGGCGCCAACTGCTGTGTTGGGTAAATACCCAATGGTTTTGGTAGAGCTGGCGGAATATGACGCGGATATACACGCCTGTAACGGGGATACGGATTGTGCTTCTCCGGGTTTATCAAATTACCCAAGTGCCGCTGTCAAAACAGCTGCCACAACAGCTTTTCAAGAACGTGAGCCCGCAATCGCAGAAATGATGTCACAGGTCACATTCACCAATGCCCAAATGAACGGTATTTTGGCGTGGATGGAAGATAACAACGCATCGGCCGAAGAAGGGGCGGTGTATTTTTTGACCAATAACCCTGACATTTGGGGCGGTTGGTTGAATGAGCAGGCGCGTGAAAATCTGGCAGCTTTATTGCAATAATTTCTATCAGGCTCCAAATGCAAGGAGCCTGATCTATGATATTGAGGGTGATCATGGCAGCATATGAAAGCGTGATTAAGGCAATTGGGTTAGACAATTGGTGTGCAGAACCAGATGAAAATGCCCCGATGTCTATGGCACAGTTTTTGGCGAGAAACGGAAATGGTAATCCGGACAATTCAGACCCGATATTACCTTTTCCATCACTCGACACTTTGCATGAAGTTTGCTCATCGATCCCTCAAACGCGTGATTTAACCGCTTGGGTAGAAGATAGCTTTTTGTCGATCAAGGATGGGCTAAAGCTCGTCCTTGATCCGCTTACCCAGCCTTTGTCTTGGATGCTGGATTCGGCGCTTTATGTTTTTACAACTGTACCTTGGTGGATTTTGATCCCGCTTCTCGTGTTGCTGACTTGGTGTGTAACACGACGGCGCGGCGTTACCATTTTCGTAGCGGCCGTGTTCATATTTTTCGGTGTGATTGACCACCTAGAGGTGGCTCTTCAAACATTGGCGATCATTTTTGTTTGCACAGGGTTATCGGTATTGTTGGGGGTGCCTATCGGGATCATGATGTCACGATCAGATAGGATGCAACGTTTGACGGTACCTGTGTTGGATCTGTTACAAACGTTGCCCAGCTTTGTGTATTTGATTCCGCTTATTTTTCTGTTTTCCGTTACTGAATCCAAATTGTATGGAATTGCGATAATTCTATACGCGATTGTTCCAATTATCCGCCTGACGGACCTTGGTATCCGGCTTGTGGATCGGGATGTGATCGAAGCGGCCGATGCGTTTGGTATGAATGCGCGACAGAAGTTGTTAGGTGTAGAATTGCCGCTGGCGCTTCCCAATATCATGGCTGGAGTCAATCAAACGATTATGATGAGCCTTGCGATGGTTGTGATTGCATCGTTGGTTTCGGCGCCGGGGCTTGGCGTTTTGGTCCTGCGTGGCATTCGCAATTTGGAGCTGGGGGTTGGAATTGTTGCTGGGCTTGGGATTGTGTTGCTCGCGGTGGTTTTGGATCGAAGCTCAAAAGCGGCGCTGTCACGTCTTCATGCTCACAAACCAAATCAATGAGGATAGGCATGTCAGATCCGAAAATCCGTATTCGCAATCTCTATAAAATCTTTGGGGCACGGGCGGGAAAGTATTTGCCTCATGTGCTAAGCGGTATGGGCAAATCTGAGCTGCTTGAATCTCACGGGCATGCATTGGGTTTGAATAACATCAATATAGACATGCAAGCTGGAGAGATTTCAGTGATCATGGGATTGTCAGGTTCGGGGAAATCAACGCTCATTCGCCATATCAACCGTCTTATTGAGCCAACCAGCGGTGAGATATTGTTGGATGGCCAAGATATCATGAGGTTCTCACAGGCGGACCTGTTACAGACCCGACAAAAATCTATGTCGATGG
The DNA here is from genome assembly GCF_011326755.1 of Cochlodiniinecator piscidefendens. GTDB lineage: Bacteria > Pseudomonadota > Alphaproteobacteria > Rhodobacterales > Rhodobacteraceae > Cochlodiniinecator > Cochlodiniinecator piscidefendens. Next base: position 5,328 of record NZ_JAAOIE010000013.1, read on the forward strand.
TCTTTCAAAATTTTGCACTTCTCCCACACCGAACGGTTTTGCAGAATGTTTCTATGGGTTTAAAGGTTCAGGGCGTTACAAAAGAAATTCGAGAACACGAAGGTCGGAAATGGCTTTTGCGCGTCGGACTAAAGGGACATGAAAGCCAATACCCCAACCAACTATCTGGTGGTATGCAGCAACGAGTTGGTATTGCTCGGGCCCTAACATCCAATTCCGATATCTTATTAATGGATGAAGCTTTTTCAGCGTTGGATCCGCTTATTCGCACGGATATGCAGGATCTTTTGTTGGAGCTTCAAACCGAATTACATAAGACGATTGTGTTTATCACGCATGATTTAGACGAAGCCTTGAAGCTGGCGGATCATCTTGTCATCCTCAAAGATGGTGCTGTTGTACAGCAGGGTAAGCCGCAGCACATATTGTTAAATCCATCGGATCCTTACATTGAGGAATTTATCGCTGACATTAATCGCGCGCGTGTTTTGAGGGTTCGCTCCATAATGCGACACTCTAATCTGGGCAACGAATATAGTGGTACAATTGATCCAGAGGCTAACCTAGAACAAGTTATTGGAATGGCTCAAGGTGATATGAGCGCACGATTTGAAGTCATAGAAAATAATCAAAGAATTGGCGAAGTGGATGTCGCGCTATTGATGGATGCGCTGGTGCCCTACAGACCCGACACTGCAAAGCGCTAGGAAACCAGATTTCTTCGCCAACGAAATCGTCTAGTTGATCCGGTGTTACTTTTCAAATGTGTGGATTTTTCTGATTGTTGACGGATTACTGTAACTCTCATTTGATGGCCGAAGGCTGCCGGTGGATGGCCACCAGCAGTCCAACCGCAAAGCGGTACAATGGCAATCTCAATTCGGGATTGTGATTGTGTGCTCTGGTTCCCAACTGAGCCATACCGGCCCACCCTCTGGCAGTTGAGGCAAGTCGCGGTCGCGCGAAATGACCTTAAATGTACTTCCGTTGCGATCCAGAATGCAGGTTGCCATTGCTCCGGCAAAAACACGTTGCTTTAGCCGCGCTTGGATTTTTGGGGTGTCACGTTCTGTGGGCTCTTCAGTTGTGATGCTGATGTTTTCGGGGCGTACGGCAAATGTAGCGCCTGTTTTCAGTCCCTTTGGTATAGGGATTGCATCTCCATCGGTCAGGCGTAAACTGTTTCCGTCAACAGCGCCTTCCAGAATGTTAGCTTCGCCCAAGAAGCTGGCCGTGAAAACGTCGGTGGGGTTGTTATACACTTCGCGTGGTGGGCCTGCCTGCACCATGCGTCCCGCGCGTAAGATGCCAATTTTGTCTGACAACGTAAGAGCTTCTTCTTGGTCATGTGTGACAAAGATAGTCGTAATGCCAATTTCGCGTTGAATACGTTTCAATTCAATTTGCATATCGACACGTAGTGATTTGTCCAAGGCTGAGAGAGGTTCATCGAGCAGTAAAACACGAGGATTGGTCACAATTGCACGAGCCAAAGCCACGCGCTGTCTTTGCCCTCCTGACAGTTGATGCGGTTTGCGGTTGCTATGTTGACCTAGCTGCACAAGTTCCAGGGCCTCGCCAACACGGCGGCGTTCCTCTGCGAGGCTCACTTTTCTCACCCGCAACCCAAAGCCAACATTATCTGCGACGCTCATATTGGGAAAAAGCGCGTAGTTTTGAAACATCATCCCGATTTCGCGTTTTTCTACGGGGATCTGTTCAACGGACTTTGACCCAATGCGAATTGTCCCATCATCGGTAAATATGAAACCAGCAATGGTGCGTAACAACGTAGTTTTTCCGCTGCCTGATGGGCCGAGTAGGCCAAAAAATCCCCCATCAGGAAAATCTATGGTCACGTTGTCCAGTGCTTTGAGCGTACCAAATCTTTTGGTTACATTTTCGACGGCTACTTCGGCCATTAGCGTTCTCCTCCGAAATTTGAAAAGCGGGCAGCGATCAACATAACCGCCATCGAAATCGTTATAATTATTGTGGATATGGCATTGATTTCAGGCGTGAACCCTTTGCGTATTGCCGTGTAAATCAATACCGGCAAAGTGCTGTCGCCTGGTTCTGATAAGAAATAAGAAACGACAAACTGATCAAAGCTAACCGCAAAGGCAAACAGAGCCCCTGCAATAATGCCCGGTGTAATCCAGGGCAGCGTGACGCGGCGGGTGACAGTCCAGCTATTTGCACCCAAAGAACGGGCAGCTTCTTCCAAAGTGGCATCAAATGTAGCAAGCCGAGCGGTGACAACGACGATTACGTAGGGCAGGGCAAGTGCAACATGACCTATGATCACGGAAGGTGTCCCGCGTCCAAGGCCAATTCCAAAAAAGAAGATAAGCATCGCGGTGCCAGTAATCAGCCAAGGAATTGCAATCGGGGGAAACAACAAAACCTGAAGAATGCGCTTTCCCTTAAACTCGAACCGAAAGAGCGCAACTGACGCTGCCGTTCCTAACGTGGTGGCGATAATTGTCGTGATCAGGGCTATCAGAACGGATCGTGTCGCAGCAGCAATAATTTCGGAATTTCCGGCTAAATCTTGATACCACCGCAGCGAAAACTCAAAGGGGAGTTGATAGTACTGAGAGTCGTTAAAAGACATAAAAGCCATGACGAGGATAGGCGCGTAGAGAAAAAACAGGATCAGGGCTAACCAGATCTTACCAAGGCGTTTTAAAATCAGAGTGCTCATGTTTGGGCCTTTCTGAGAATAGGGCTCGCGAGGGCAAGGATAACGAGGACAACAGCGAGAAGAATGAAAGACAATGCCGCTCCAAGCGGCCAGTTAAAGACCGCGACAAATTGATCTTCAATTACTGTCCCATAATAGGTTCCAACACGGCCCCCAAGTATGCGCGGCTCCATGAATGATCCAACAACAGGTACAAAGATCAGTACTGCGCCTGCTAATAAACCCGGCAAAGACAGTGGTAATATAATCCGACGCAGTATGGTGATCTTTCCCGCCCCCATAGAACGCGCGGCGTCAATGAGGCTGTCGTCGATAGCTTGTAGCGCCAGATAAGCCGTCAAAATAACATAGGGCAGATAGGAATGTACCAGGCCAATCACGATTGCCGGGGTTGAGAACATCAGGTTTATATCTAGTTCGAAGGGCAAAATGGCGTTCAGAGTTCGATCAAGGACGCCATTACCTCGTAGGACGATTGCCCATGAAAAAATACGCACGAGAGAATTGGACCAAAACGGAAGGATCACCAATAAAAACAGTGCTTCGCGGGATCGGCCTTGGATCGTTTTTGCTAGTACATATGCACAAGGAAAGCCAATCAGAACTGATGTCAGGGTAACCATAAGGCCGAGTTTGATCGATTTCCAAAGTAGGATAGCGTAAGTGGGTGTTTCAAAAAATGCCCGGTAATTGTCGGTCGTAAAATTCCATTCAGCATCGCCAAAGGGAACTTCGGACAGAAAGCTAAAGTAAAACATGGCAGACAGTGGTAAGAAGATTGCAACTGTCAGCCAAAGATAGGCTGGGGACAGCAAGCCAAATATTCGCAATCGATCTTGTTTGACGAGCATATTGGACATTGTGCCCCCTCCCTTTTTGTTTATTGCGCGGCTTTGAGCGCTTGCCACATTGTCAGATATGCTTCGCGTGTTTCGTCTGAAACGGGGCGTTGAAACTGCACGCGTGCGACGACCTCGGGATCGCCAAGAACCTGACGGTTAAATGCATCTTCGGGCAATGCGGCAGCGGCGGCTGCGTTGGCAGAAGCAGGCGCACCGTCCTCAGCCCAGCGAGTGTAAAACTCAGGGTCAATCATCCAGTCGATGAATTGATGGGCAGCTTCTTGTTTTGTCGAAGAGGTTGGGATGGAAAGCCCGTCAAGCCAGCCGATTGCACCTTCTTCAGGTACTACAAACTGTACTGGAAGCCCCGCCGCCATTGAGCGGCTGGCAGATCCGGACCAGATCGTGGCAACGTCGAGATCGTCGGCTGCCATAAATTGGTTCCAGTCGTTTTCAGAACCCCAGTAGGTTTTGATCTGCGGCATGAGTTCCGCGAGTTTTACTTGGATTGCGTCAAGGTCTTCTATGTTGTTGATGTCTTGGCCTGTCGCAATTGCAGCGAATTGCACAGCTTCCAACGCATCGTCGCGAATAGAAACGCGGCCGTTATAGTCCGGATCCCAGAATACTTCGATCGAAGTCGGTGCCTCGTCAAAGGTGTTTGTATTGATCGCAAAGGATGTCAGACCCCAAGTCCAAGGTACACCATGCAACGCGCCACCTGCATTGAGGTCATCATTTTCGGCCATATTGGCTGAGACGTCGTCGAAGTTCTCGATCATCGCTGTATCAATCGACGTAATCAACCCTTCGGCTTGTGCCTGAGGAGTGAACGAAGCATTGATCAAAACAACGTCGTAGGCTCCGGGATTTGTACGCAACTTCGTCAGCATTTCTTGCTCTGAGTTGAAGTATTCATGTACAACGGTGTGACCTGTCGCTTCGGTAAAGGCGTCAGTGGCCCAATCTGCATCGGTGCCGTATCCTTGCCAATTCAGGACACGGATTTCGTCTGCGTTCGCAATTGAAGCTGCGAAAAGTGCCGCTATTGCGGTCGTAAGTGTGAACGTACGTTTCATGCGTTTCCTCCAGGGGTGATGGTTTCTGGCAGTTGATCCGCCTTCTTCGTTTTTAAGATGTGCTCTACATCGCTTCGATCGGGTGCGGTTGCTGGCCCTGATCGTGTGGTTGAAAGTGCTGCAGCAATATTTGCGTATTGGGCGGCAACAAGAGGGCTCTCAGATTGGGCTAACATGGCTATGAAGCTGCCGATATGCGCATCGCCTGCCCCATTTGTGTCTATTGCATCAACTTCGTGACCGGGGATCACATGGTGTGTTCCATTGCAGGCGACAATGCAGCCCTTTTCACCATCGCGGATCACAACCCCTCCGTTATGTGGTCGCGATTGCGCCAGAATTTTTGCGGCTTCTGCAGGGTTTTCACGCCCCGTAAGAACAAAAGCTTCTTTAGCGTTGGCACTGATCCATTGTGCGCGTTGCAGAATACACTCTAAGATCTCTGGATTAAGCGCTGAAACGATAGGGGACGGGTCGAACACTAGATTGGGAATGCTGTCTGAGTGTTGAAGCCAATGGACGATTGCACCACGCGATCCAGCGTAATGCAGGGCGTATCCCGACAGCAAAGCCCAGCCGAAGTCTTTATTTTCAACTCCTATGAGCGCATCTTCTGAGACATGTTCTTCTGAGCCACCACTGGCGATGAAAGTACGCTCACCATGTGTGTCAATTAAGACTGTGCAACAGCCTTGGTCGCATTGGGGCTCAGGAGATCTCAGGATCGCAATGTCTTCAGCTAATAGGCCGTCTATGACAATCTGCGCAAATGGACCCGTTCCAACCGAACCTGCATAGCCAACATTTATGCCAGCACGGCGAGCAGCGACCATGGCGTTAAACCCGCCTCCCGGCGCGATTTCAAAACCGGTGACAATAGCCTCCTCACCTGAAGAAGGCACTTCGTTCACGGCATAAATTATATCAGCAATCACGCCAGAGAGTTGAAGAAGCTGCGCGGTCATTTTTAGGTGCTCGGAAAGTGGTCGTTGCGCAGCGCCAGTAGGGCTGTAGCAATTGTTTCTACAGGTAGGTCATTGGCCGTCCGTAAGGTGGCAACTTTATCGTTTGGGAAACCTGACATGCCGTTGCAGGCGCCAGCCATTGAACAGGAAATTGCGCCAATCGTGTCAGTGTCATCACCAATATTGGCGGCAATCAACGCTGCTTTCCACGGGTCACCTTGCGCCAGCTTCACTACGCCAAACGCCGCAGGAATAGAATCCCGCGAAGCGACGGATGTGCCGATTTTGGCTGCAAACTCTTCTACAGATACGTTTTGATCAGCCAATTGAAGGGCTTCAGAAATACGCAGCGCTATATTCGGTTCGCCAAGTGGATAACCACGCGTTTGCCCCGCAGCTGCTGCTTTGAGAGCTGGCTCAACACAAGCCTCAAATTCATACCCGTCGATCCCGAGGCTGATTACCATGGCAACGCTTGCGGCTGCGGCGATAGCTTCACCCGTGTTATGAGTCATGCGACACGCGCGTTCCACGCGATCTAGCAGGCGCTCCATTGGCTCAGCAGGTGTTGAAATACCAACTGGGGAAATACGCATTGATGCCCCATTGGTTGTACCGTTACGGCCAGCCTCGGCAGCGGGCATGCCTGACAACAACGCGTCGAGCGCTGCTTTAGATGATGGGCCCAGCAAGTCGCGTAAACCTCTTGCGCGTACATCGGCTTCCCATGCTATTAGATCTTTGGCCCACAAAATTTCGTCAATGTGACCATTTCCGTCAATCAATCGCTGTGCCAACAAAAAGGACTGCTCAGTGTCGTCGGTGATTTGCCCGGCTAACAATCCGTGGGAGACAGGGTGATCGTCAAAAGGAGCCACAAAGTCTTGAATTATACCGTAGTGTTTTTTGATTTCCTCACAGGCTAGAGTTTGGGACGGCATTCCCAAAGCGTCCCCAAGAGCCAAGCCAGTTAGGGCACCACACGCGCGATCAAATGGGTCAGATGTAAGCGACATGTTCAGTTTAGAACTCCATGTGAAGACCAAAAAGGTCAGGCGCTAGAATACTTTCGACATATTCAATAACGGATCTGTCAGCGGCGCGGGTGAGCCGCCGCAATAGCAGCATCGCTTCTCCGGGAGCACGGCCCATAGTCTGGGCATCTTCGTGAGGTAGATCGGTAAGTACACTTGCCCATTCATCGCCGCTCGCAATTGTGAGACCGAGATCTTCGAGCGTTCTACTAAGAGAGCCGTCAAGAAGCCCTCGTTCTTCGATGCCTGAGTAATCCTCGCGCCATGGCATATGGCTACGTTCGAGTGATACACCTTTGCCAGTTGTAACTTCGTAGCGTAGGCGATCAACAATAAGACAGTCAGCCCCTTGAAGTTCGCTTGAGGCAAAAGGGCTCTGTAGGGAGGCTCGGGTGAGGCGCAACAAACGGGTTTGCAATTTGACCTGATTGGATGACAGAGCAACTGACCAACCTGCGCGATCATCAATGACTTCGCCATCAAATGTCACAAACGATCCGATCCCGGTTTTTGTAGTAATCAACCCTTTGGAGGCGAGAATTTCTAACCCCTTCCTGACGGTATTACGACTAACGGAAAACCGCTTAACGAGAGATTTCTCGCTGTCTAAAACTGTGCCTTTTCCAATTGCGCCAGAGCGAATTTCACCTTCGAGCGTCGTGGCTATACGCATGGATTTTGTAGCGCTGATCATGCTATTGGTCATACTATCTATACCTGTTCACACCTGTTCAGTTGCATGCATAAAATATGAACACCTAATTTTTGTCAATGGTGCGTGAGTGCATATTCAGTGTCTTTGGGAATTGCTGCGTAGAAGTCGGCTTAGTTGTTTTGTGTATGTAGGTTGGTTTAAGGGGATCAAAAGCAGAGTCTGACAAAGCAATTTGATGAAAATTTATGGATGAATACAGTGCGTTGTGTTTATTGGGGATTGCTTAACATAACATAATCCACATTATATGCACTCTCGTTCAGGGACCTACTTTTGACGTAAGCCAGAAGCCTTCATCGCCTTTTCAAATGAGTTTCTCGAGAAATGAGATGGGTGATGATGAGCGAAGGATCACTGAACCGCGACGCTAATTTGGCAAGATTGTCGGAGGTCTACCCATGGCAGGCCGTTGGATCTGCTTTCAAATTGGACGGTGCGTTTGGCCTATCAGCTTCTCGCAATAGATTTGGCGTATAAGAGTAGCGGTATTGTCACTACGCAATGGAAAACCCGATAACTCCCGAAGGCATGGGGCTGCTTGCTATACTTGATAAATATCAATTCCGAGCCATGTCTGTTTTGGACTCGCGATTGTCGCAAGTCTTTCAGCTCCAATGCAGATCTGAACTATCCTGAAGCTGTGAGGTGCTGCTGTTTGATTCTCAAGCAGCAGAGAATTGGGAAGCTGGTGAAACTCCAGCACTGCCCCCGCAACGGTAACGAAGGTCAGGCGTGGTAAGCAACCACTGGGACGAGGATCCCGGGAAGGTGCCGCGACCGGGTGAAAGCCCCTTCTAAGTCCGGAAACCAGCCTTGCAGATATGTCAAACCGCGGGTGGCGGTGGGGGCACGGTTTCGGACGTGATCCTCGCACGCCTCCGAACACGGCTCTCATGTCATCTGCAAAAGCAAGGCCGCGGGGCGCGGCAGGAGAGCCAAAAGTGAATAGTATTCAAACCCTATTAGCACGCAGAACGCCAGGACACGCATTGGAACAGGCGTTCTATAATGACCCATCGGTTTTCCAAACCGACCTTGAAATGATCCATTACCGTGAATGGTTATTCGCGATCCCGGCGTGCGAGTTGGAAAAGCCGGGCAGCTATGTCACCCATAAGGTTGGCGCATATCGAATAATCATCGTGCGTGGCGTCGATAATCAAATTCGTGCGTTCCATAACACCTGCCGTCACCGCGGTTCGGTGATCTGTAAGGCTTCCAAGGGGCATGCCCCCAAATTGGTGTGTCCATACCACCAATGGACCTACGAGTTAGATGGATCGCTTTTGTGGGCGCGTGATATGGGGGCGGACTTTGACCCTAAGCAGCACGGGCTAAAATCGGTGCATTGCCGGGAACTTGCGGGGCTGGTTTATATTTGCCTTGCCGATGAGGCCCCTGATTTTAACAGCTTTGCCGACATCGCAGCACCCTACCTCGAGCCCCACGAATTGAACAACGCCAAGGTTGCCTTTGAAAGTACCATCGTTGAAAACGGCAATTGGAAGCTTGTCTGGGAAAACAATCGCGAGTGCTATCATTGTGGCGGGAACCATCCCTCGTTATGCCGCACTTTTCCCGATGATCCTACTGTTACGGGCATTTCGGATGGTGTAACTCCACTTCATTTAACCGCACATTTTGATCGTTGTGAGGCTGCCGGTTTACCTGCGAAATTCTATCTACATAGCGACGGCCAATTTCGCTTAGCACGCATGCCGCTTAAAGAAGGCGCAGAAAGCTTTACGTTGGATGGCAAGACCGCAGTAGGTAAATGGCTGGGACGAGTGCCCATGGCTGATGCCGGCTCTATGCTTAAATTTCACTATCCGACAACTTGGAATCATTTTCTGTCCGATCACTCCATCGTGTTTCGCGTTACCCCGGTTAGCCCGACCGAAACCGAAGTTACCACCAAATGGCTGGTGCATAAGGACGCGGTGGAAGGCGTGGATTATGATCTAAAGCGTCTGACCGAAGTGTGGGTGGCCACCAATGACGAGGACCGCCGAGTTGTCGAGGACAACCAGCAAGGCATCGACAGCCCGGGTTATGTTCCTGGCCCTTATTCGCCTGTTCAAGAAAGTGGTGTCCTGCAATTTGTAGAGTGGTACTGCGCTACGCTGGCCGAACGGTTGGCACCAACAGCAGTTGCGGCGGAGTGATACGATGAACGATCTAAACCGTATGCCAGAGCCTGTAACCTGGCAGGATAGCGAACTATTGGAATGTGTATCGGTGATCCCCGAGATGCCAAATACCGCTAGCTTCACCTTTCGCGCCCCTTCAGGGGCGCTATTCTCCTATGCTCCGGGACAGTTTTTGACGCTGGAAATCCCGGCGCCCGATCAGCCGGGTGGCGTGGTGCATCGTACCTATACGATTTCCTCTTCGCCGTCTCGACCTCGATCTATCACCATTACGGCTAAAGCTCAGCTTGACAGTATTGGTACTCGCTGGTTGCTTGATAATCTGCGTCCGGGGACGCGGATCAAAGCGATTGGCCCCGCAGGGTTATTCACCAATGCAGCTAGTTCTGCGCGTAAATATCTCTTTATCTCAGCGGGTTCCGGTATCACGCCGATGATGTCGATGACCACTTGTATGTGGGACGAAGGGCGGGCGCTTGATATTGTATTTATCAATTGCGCCAAACGACCATCTGAGATCATTTTTCGAGAGCGCCTAGAGCACATGGCCAGTCGTACCCCCGGACTAGATCTGAAATTCGTGGTCGAAGGGCCAGACACCTACAGCCCATGGATCGGCTATCAAGGCCAATTCAATCAGTTGATGCTTGGTCTGATGGCCCCGGATTATTTGGAACGCGAAGTCTATTGCTGCGGCCCCGAACCTTTCATGACCGCGGTAAGAGAGGCATTAGCGGGGTTGGGCTTTGATATGAGCCATTACAATCAGGAAAGTTTTGGCGCGCCAGTGATTACGGAGCCTGATCAACCAGATTTAGATGATGTCGTGCCAGATGACGACAACAAATCGGAGATCGTATTCGCGACGTCTGGGGTAACAGCCCGAGTGGCGGAAACCGATACGGTTTTGGCCGCTGCGCGCTCTGTGGGCCTTAACATTGCGTCTGGTTGTACCTTTGGGGTTTGCGGAACATGCAAGGTCAAGAAAACTTCTGGCGAAGTGCATATGGTCCACAATGGCGGTATTTCGGAAGATGACATTGATGCAGGCTTTATTCTTGCATGCTGCTCAAATCCATTGGGACGAGTGGAGATTGATATATAGAAAGAGGGAAACGCTAAAGGCGTTTCCCATTCGTCTTTGATGGAAAACCTTCGGGACGATCGCTTTCATCGTTCACAGTTTACGACCAACACGCGGAGTTTGGGTTCTTAATGCTTGTGTGCCGGTCTTTGTTGTTCGTGCAGAAGGGAACTGGATATTCTCGCAGTTGAATGCTCTACGCGACATCTAATTTTCAGTCTTTTGTCTCCATTATGACGATCATTCGAGTTCCGGGTTCCAGCGCTTCGTAAACATGTGGGCGGTCGGCGGGGTAACGGTAGTAATCGCCGGGAGACAGGGTTTCTTCTGCTTCTAACGGCCCTACACGGGCCACACCAGTGCAAAGAATGGCATGTTCATATGTGCCATTAGGGTGCGGGGTCGAACGGCGCGGGGTTCCGGGCTCAAGGTCTACGCGATAAATATCGCGACGTGTACCGGGCGGACAATTGGCCAACAATGTTGTTTGATATGTAGCGTGATCTGATCCAACTGTATCGCCTTCGTTCGCACGTACAAGGCTAACATCAGGTTTGCTTACTTCAAATAACGTCGAGAAGGTCACTTCTAACGCTGCCGCGATGGCCCAAAGGGTTTCAATACTTGGGTTGCCTTTTCCGGATTCAAGCTGTGACAAAGTGGATTTAGCCAGGTTTGCGTTGGCAGCCAATGCAGAAAGGCTCAGGCCTTTGCGGAGCCGTTCTCGCTGAATTGCGTTGGCTATGAGGTCATTTGGAGTCATTTGTTCGCCATAATGAACGGTTGTATTTTTTAATGAACGCGCTTACGTTCGACTTAGTGAACGATGTTCGGCAAAGAAGGTCAACTATGACAGCAGTTTCCATATCCAAAATGTCTGAAATTTCTCTTGGGGCCAGGGATATGCTTCCGATGGCACTTGCTGCTGCAACTTATGGTGCGGCTTTTGGATTGTTGGCTTCGCAGTCAGGGTTTTCGTTTGGGCAGTCTCTAAGTATGAGTGCGCTGGTTTTTGGTGGATCAGCTCAGTTGGTTGCACTTGATCAGCTGACCGCAGGTGCCGGGATAACAGCAGCTATTTTGGCAGGGGCAGCTTTAAACATGCGTATTTTGTTGATCACCGCAAGTATGCGTGCTGCGCTGGTCAATCGTCCGTGGTGGCAAGTTGCCTTGGGCGTTTATCTGGCCACCGATGCATCTGTCGCGCTCATGCAAACGGCCAAAAGTCGAGGCGCATTGGCAAGCTACTGGTATCTTTGTGGTGGTGGGGCTTTTCTGTTGTTGGTCTGGATCTTGGCGACCAGCCTAGGGGCGCTGATGTCTCAGGGTATTCCGGACCCTGCCCGTCTGGGTTTAGACTTTGCAATTGTGGCTGTTTTTGTTGCTTTGCTGCCGGGCCTTTGGCGAGGGCGCAACGATTTGTTGCCGTGGAGTGCTGCGGCAGGTGTCGTTTTGATGTTTACATGGATGTTCCCATCGCAGGCCAGTTGGGCGTTGATTTTAGGGGCTATTATAGGCGCGATCACTGCGGGAGTAACTCATGACGACTGAAATCTGGCTATCTATCTTGGGTCTAGGGGTTGCGAGCTATGCAATTCGTCTTGGCGGGTATCTGTTGGCGTTGCGGCTACCCCAAGAAGGCGGGTGGGCCCGCGGTATGGAGGCGCTGCCGGGCTGTTTGATTGTGGCGTTAGTGGTGTTGATGATGATTAAGGGTGGAACAATTGAATGGATAGCGGGGGGTGTTGTGCTTCTGGTCGCGGCAAAGACTCGAAACTTGCCGACGTCCATGTTGGTGGGAATGGGCCTTGTAGCGGGCATGCGTATTTTAGTGCTATGAACTCGGTCAATGGTCATCAGAAAGATTAGTCCCCGAGTGGCTGAGGCCCCATTCTTCCATGATACGCAGTGAGTGACGCACGTATTCTGCGCAAATTTTCTGTCGTTTGTTCAGATTTGGTTTGGGCGACAGCCATCGCAATAGCGTCTATTATCACAAGATATGCATATCGCGATGCGGTAGGCTTATGGACATCTGGGTCTTCGGGTAAATCTAAGGCGACGGCGCAACGTGCGATCTCTGCCAGTCGGCTGTTGCTTTTTGTAATAGCGATTGTGGTGGCGCCATACGGATTGTTCCAAACCATGCGTGCGTTGTTGCCAATATGCTTGATCACGTCGAACTGGTTCGAGTTGACGCTTCGGTTGGCCTAACACAGGTTGCTGCACGGGGGCAGGTTTGGTGACGGAAATTATGGGTGTTGGCGTTGATTGGGGATCGAGCAATATTCGCGCTTGGGCGTTTAAACCTAACGGAGAAATTGCTGCTAAGTCTCACCTAGAGTTGGGTCTGGCTGACGCGCGTTCGCAAGGGTTTGACGGCGTATTTGAGCAGTTGAAATCTCAGATGCAGCTTCCTCCGCAAACAATGTTCGTAGCTTGCGGTATGAATGGTGCGATATATGGTTGGGTACACCTCCCCTACATTACGTGTCCTGCGGCAGCGCCAGTTGTTCAGGCATCAGCAATTGACGCAAAAAAGAATGATCTTTGGGTTTTGCCGGGGTTATCCACATCTGATGGTGTGCCAGATGTTATGCGTGGTGAAGAAACGCAAATTTGTGGCGCGATTGCATTAGGGCACTCTGGGTTGATGTGTTTACCCGGAACGCATTTGAGCTTGGGCTTAAGACGGCTCCAGAAACGCTACTGTTAAACGCATTGTTTCAGACACGTAGCCGCGTTTTATCCGAAACATTGACCCCGCATCAAAGCACTTGGTTTTTGTCGGGGTGTTTGATTGGCAGTGAAATCGTTAGGGCAAACCCAAAGGGTGATGCTGTTAAATTAATCGCTGATGGAATGCTTGCAGAGTTGTATTCGAGGGCATTTTCTAAATTCAATATCGAAATGGTTCAGCTTTCTGCAACGACATGCACAACGCATGCTTTGTTTGGCGCGTTGCGACCTATACAAATGAGGCACTGATGGAAATTGATATAAACACCCTGCACGGCATCCCTATTTTGGCCATCTTAAGAGGTGTTCGTGTTGCTGAAGTTCTGCCCATCGCTGAGTGCCTGATTTCAGCGAGCATCAGACGTATCGAAGTCCCTCTCAATTCGCCAGATGCATTTATGTCCATCGGGCATTTGATGCCGATGCGCTTATTGGTGCTGGAACGGTTCTTGCACCAGCTGATGTTCTTCGGCTTCATGAAATTGGCGGTCGGATTGTTATATCACCTAACTTTGATCCCGCGGTTGTTTCTACGACAAAATCAGCTGGAATGCCGTCCTGTCCGGGGGTGTTTACCCCTTCCCAAGCATTTGGGGCGCTCAATGCTGGTGCGGATATTCTAAAGCATTTTCCTGCTGATTTACACGACCCCGCTGCCATTTCTGTGTGGCGCGCTTTTTTACCTACGACAGCGCAGATCGCTGCAACAGGTGGGACCAATGCCGAAACTTTGTCTTCGTGGCTTTCTGTTGGAGTTGATATAATTGGGGTTGGTAGTGCTCTTTTCAAACCTAAGGATGACCTCGATAAGGTCAGACCAAACGCACGATGGAAAATGTCATCGCAGTTTTAGCAAAAGCCGAATGCACATTGAACGACGTTGCGAAAGTAAATGTATGGCTGGGCGATCCTCGTGATTTTTGGACCTTCAACAAGGTCTATGCCAGCTATTTTCCCGATGGTGCCCCTGCGCGTTCTACTGTGCGATCGCAATTAATGGTTGATGCCAAAATTGAAATTGACGTGACTGCATACAAACCACTTAAGTAAAAGCCAAATTTACGGTGGGTTTGCGAATGGCATGACAGTAACGAGAGATGTGAACCGATCGTGGGACCGGTTCACATTGTTGCTGGTTAGCTTAGCATTTTTGTGCTTTTCGGATCGTAAAACGGGGTCAGGCTGACATCAGCGCCTATTTCTTGCCCTTCAACCATAACCGAGTAGGTGCCGGTTTCAATATCGGTTTTACTGGTGGACCCATCGGGCAAAGAGACAAGACAAAGCCCAACCGCGCTTCCGATTGTATAACCATAAGCCCCGGCGGTGACGTACCCTGCGACTTTGCCATCTCGTAGAACTGGTTCGTTGTGATGCAGCAGTGGCGCGCTATCATGTAATCTTAGAGCGCACAGATAGGGGCCTTTTCCTTCTGCTTTGCGGCTAACATAGGCATCGCGACCGATAAACGGGATTTCTTTTTTTGGTTTACATGCGAACTCTAGTCCCATTTGATGTGGCGCTTCTGTGTAGGCCATATCGTGTCCCCAGTGAACAAATCCCTTTTCGATCCTAAGCGCGTTTAAAGCTTCGCCGCCTATCAGCTTTAAACCAAATTCTTGACCGGCTTCGTGCAACATATCAAAGACATGTTCTGCGAAATCAGGCGTGACAAAGATTTCCCAACCAAGTTCTCCAGAATAAGACAGTCTTTGCGCCTTCACTTGTGCGTGCCCAATGTAAAATTCTTGCCAGCTGTTGAATGGAAACGCGTCGTGAGACACATCAATGTCGCTGACCGCTGCAAGAAGGTCACGGCTTTTCGGTCCCATGATCCCCAAAACACCGAAGGAGGATGTTGCATCGCGTAGTTGTACATCTTCATCTGGCTGTAAATGATCCCGCAGATGTAGGAAATCACGCCGAGTATGCGAAATTGAGCTCATCACCATAAATGACTCTGAGGCGTGGCGGGCAACCGTTACATCGCTTTCAATACCGCCCCTTTCATTTAGCATTAGGGTATAGGCAACCCGCCCCACAGGCATAGCCATGTTGTTGGTGCAAATGCGTTGTAGGAAGCTTTCGGCATCAGGCCCTTCGACCATCAGCTTGCCCAGCATGGTGTAGTCGATCATCGCGACATCTTCGCGTGCTGCTTTTTGTTCTGCTTGGGCGTAGTCAAACCAGTTTTGGCGCCCAAAACTGTATTCGAGTTCTGGCGTCGTGCCCTCTGGCCCAAACCAGCCGGGGCGTTCCCAGCCTTGGGTTTCTGTAAAGAACGCGCCCTTGGCTTTCATCGGATGATAGAATGGGGATTTTCGCAAATGGCGTGCGGTTTCACGTTGGCGGTTTGGCCAATGCATTGCATAGGTTAAAACCAAAGTTTCTGGACAACGCTCCTGCAAATAGGGGTCGCGTGCTTGGAACTCTTCGCAACGGCTTGGGTCCATTTCGCTCAGGTCCATCGGCGGATGGCCTTTCATGATCCACTGGGCCAAAGCCCGTCCCGCACCAGAGCCGGATTGAATACCCGTCGAATTTACACCTGCCAGGACAAAGTACCCTTTAACATCCGGTGCTTCGCCCAAAGTAAACCGCCCGTCGTAAGAATAGCTTTCTGGGCCATTGAAGAATGTCCGGATACCAGTTTCCTGCAAAAGCGGAACGCGGTTCATGGCCAGTTCCAGCACATCCATTACGTCGTCTTCGACAAATGGGAGCGAGTCAAAGCAGAAGTCTTCTGAAATACCTTTCATGCCCCATGGCTTTGCATAGTTGTGGGCAAAGCCAAACAGAAGCTTTCCTGCATCTTCTTTGAAGTAGGTTCCATCGCAATAAGACCGAAGAACGGGTAAATCGCTTGGTAAATCTTTGATGGCTTCGGTGACGAGGTAATAATGTTCGCACGCGTGCAGCGGTACGCCAACGTTGTTTTGCTGACCAAGGCTTCGTGCCCACATACCCGCGCAATTAACCACGAAGTCCGCTGTGATAGTTCCTTGGTCTGTACGAACGCCGCTAGCTTTTCCGTCGCTGACCAGTACTTCCTCAACTTTTATGTGTTCGATGATTTTCGCGCCGCGTTGGCGTGCACCTTTGGCCAATGCAGTGGTGAGGTCAATTGGGTTGGCCGAACCATCGCTTGGCATATAGATACCGCCCAAAACGCCATCTGGGTTCATCAATGGCCAGCGCTCTTTGATCTCATCCGTGTTGAGGTAATGCGCTTCGATATCAAACAATGACGCGAAATCAGCTTTGCGTTTAAGTTCGGCCATGCGTTCATCATTGACAGCAATTGAGATAGAACCAGAACGCCGATACCCAGGGTTTTGGCCTGTTTCTGCTTCGATATCCTCAAGTAATTCAATACCATATTTGGCAAATGCGGTCGTGGCGTGACTGCCTTGCAATTGGCCCACCAGCCCTGCGGCATGCCAAGTGGTACCGCTGGTCAGCTGCTTGCGTTCTAATAGAACAACATCTGTCCAACCTTCTTTGGCCAAGTGATAGGCAACGGAACATCCATGAATACCGCCACCAATGATGACAACCTGCGCGTGGGAAGGAAGCTGTTTTTGCATAGTCGTAGTCCTGTTAGAAATGTCGAGTTAGCTGCTGTAAGGCAGTGGGCATTTGAAAAGCTGCCCGGCGTTTTCAAGATGATCGTCGATGCCTGCCAAGCGCAGCAAATGCCATGCGAGTGCGTGATTGCTGGCGGTGACGGGTTTGCCTAGCTTACGTTCCGCTTGGTCGATGATGCCTGCTGCACGTAGGCTGGTGCATGAGATAAAGACACCGTCACAATCCGATGATTTACCGATTGAAATAGCGGCGGACAGAATTGACTCTGGGTCGATTTTACCTACCACCAGATCGCTTTCTTCGTAGAAGGAGCCAACAATAGCGATCTCAATGCCGGCGTCTGCAAATTTTCGCTGCATCGCATCGGTGACTTCTGGGGAATAAGGGGTCAAAAGACCTAAGCGTTTTACACCCATTGCACGCAGGGCTGCCTTTGCTGCTGTTAATGGATTGGTCGCGGGGATGCCGGGGTGATGTTCGCCGATGATATCTGAAACGCGGTCTTCGCCAATAATTGTGGAAGCAGAAGTGCATCCATATCCGATGGATTTCAGCCCCATATAGTCGGGTAATTTACTGGCAGCGATGGGGATCTCATTTTCCATCTTAGCTAATGTTTCCGGGGTCACCGTTACATCATTGGCCAGTCGGGCATGGTAGACAGCAACACCAGGTAGATCGGTTAACTGTCGAAATTCCGTTTCCATTGTCTGGTCCGATTCGAGCACTAATAATCCGATGCGGGCGCGATGACCGACGCCAGAATCCGTAGTAAAATCCAAACGTTTGACAATTTTTGGTTGGTTCGAGTCTTTCATGTTTCACCTTTTGCGCCACAAGGATTAGCTTGAGTTGTCTTTGCAAGCTTTTAGTTGGTATATACCAAGAAAGCTGCAACACAAAGAAATTTTTGGAGCATAAAAATGGCCCCTGCATCAGGCACTCCGCCGCGATTTAGGCAAATCGTTGATCAGCTGAGACAAAAAATCGAAGAGGGTTCTATAAAAAAACACGCCGCGTTGCCATCGGAACGTATTGTTGCAGAAGAGTATTCCGTCAGTCGAATGACCGCTCGGAGAGCCTTGGAAGCGCTTGAAAGCGAAGGCTTGGCATATAGTGAAGGCCGTAAAGGGCGATTTGTTTCACCACAGCGATTGCGATATAATATCAGCAATATGGTTAGTTTTGCATCTGACCTTCAGGCAAGCGACGCGGATTTGGAAATTGACCTTTTGTCAAAAGGGGCTGCCAAAGCGGATTCACATTTGGGTAATGTACTATCTGTTCCAGTTGGGACCGAACTTTGGGAATATACTCGGTTGTTTCGAATAGGTGGGCATCCGACATTTATCGAAACCGAATATGTCGTTGCCACCGATTTCCCTGATTTATTGGATAACGATCTGAGGCAATCGTCGACCAAACTGCTTGAGCAAAAATACAATACGTCTGCTCATACCGGAAATATCCTTATACGGATGCGCGCACTCACTCTTCCAGAGTCTGAAAAGTTGGGGACAGCTCCTTATAATGCGGGCATTGAGCTGGAACAGGTGATCTCTGATGCGGCTGGCCGGGCGTTTTGCTTTGGCCGTCAGATTTGGCGGGGGGAACTGGCTGAGTTTTCGGCACAGGCGATCGTAAACCCCGGTAAGGGGCGTTGAAAATTTTGGGTTTTAAACCGGCAGTTTCGTATCATTTCGTCCATTTTCTGAAATCAGTCACCGATTGAGGTAGATAAGATTTATTTTCTCTCAGATGGGGCAATATTTGACGCCTTTATTCGATCAATGGTCGTAATGTTTTGTAATGGTCTAAAGGACGAAAAATGGACGAAATTCATAAGAAACTGATCTCCATACGCCATGATTTTCATCGCGATCCTGAACTGGGGTTTCAAGAAGTACGCACCAAAGCCAAGGTAGCAGAGCGGCTGCGAAACCTTGGAATAGAGGTGCATGAAGGTGTTGGCGTGGTTGGGGTTTTGAAATCCGGCACCGGTAATCGCGCTATTGGTATTCGCGCAGATATGGATGCTTTGCCAATTCATGAACAAAGCGCACATGACTATGTTTCAAATAACCCGGGTGTGATGCACGCCTGTGGGCATGACGGTCATACGACCATGTTGCTTGGCGCTGCTGAAAAATTGTCAAAAACCCGAGATTTTGACGGCACCGTGGTGTTTATTTTCCAGCCGAACGAAGAGCATGGCCTCGGTTCATTAGCGATGATCGAAGAAGGAATGCTAGAGCAGTTCCCAATCGAAGAAGTCTACGCCATTCACAATTTACCGGGTGCACCTGTCGGACAGATCTCCACCCGCCCCGGTCAGATTTGTTCTAGCGAAAGCCTGTTTGAGATCACCATCAAAGGCCAAGGCGGGCATGCTTCGATGCCGCAGGTCGGTGTGGATGCAATTACAGTTGGTTCTGAAATGGTGCTGGCGCTTCAGACCATTGTGTCACGAAAGCTTGCGCCGGGTGCTGGCGCTGTGGTTTCGATCACCGAATTTTTAACCGACGGTCAGCGCAATGTGTTGCCGGGCAATGCCACGTTAAAAGGCGACGTGCGCGCACGCCTTCCAGAGGACCGCGAAGCGTTGGAACGTTTCATGCGTCAGATTACAAATGGGATTGCAGCAGCGCACGGCATTTCAGCTGAAATGACCTTTGATACGCAGTTTATCGAAACAATCAATGCCGCTGAGCCGACGGATGCCGTCGCAAGAGTGGCACGCGCCCAAGGGTTGGAAACCATAGCAGACCGTCCGCCCATGAGCTTTTCTGAGGATTTTGCACATTTCAGCGCTGCAGTATCCGGGTGTTTTCTTTTGCTTGGCAATGGGGAACAGGGGCCAAATGGCCAGCCACTGCATGCCGCTGATTATGATTTTAATGATGACCTTCTGCCAATCGGATCAGATTTCTGGGCCGAACTTGTTCGCGATCGTCTTCCAACTCGACAGGAAACCGAATGACACATCTCCTTCCCGAAGCCAAAGTTGGCCATATCGCAGCCCAAATGCGCCAGGGCGATGCGGCCCAACGCGTTCTATCCGAACAAAATTTTGCAACCTCACGTGCCGAAATCATGCAATGGGAAGGTTATGCTGAGACACCTCTTGTGTCTCTGCCTGCATTGTCCGCAAAAATTGGCGTTGGTGAAATTCTCTATAAAGACGAAGGGCCGCGTTTTGGTCTGGGTAGCTTTAAAGCTTTGGGTGGATCCTACGCCGCTCAACGTGTGTTGCAACGCGAAGTATCAAAAAAGATTGGTAAAGACGTGTCGTTGGAAGACATCCGCATAGGTCGCTACAAAGAGGAATGCGCGTCGATCACGCTGGTATCTGCGACAGACGGCAACCACGGGCGTTCGCTTGCGTGGGGATGTGAACGCTTTGGGGCACCGTGCCGTATCTATATTCACGCTGAAGTGAGCGAAGGCCGCGCCCAAGCAATGCGTGAGTTTGGGGCGGATGTCGTTCGGATCACTGGTGACTACGACGAGTCCGTTATTCTGTGTAAACAAGAAGCCGAAGCAAACGATTGGTTTGTGGTTTCGGACACTTCATGGCCGGGCTATTCTGAACCGCCGCGCGACGTGATGTCAGGCTACGGCGTAATGACCCAAGAAATTTGTGATGCCGTGGATCAGGCACCAACCCATGTCTTTTTGCAAGGCGGCGTTGGCGGTCTTGCTGCTGGGGTTGTCGCGGGTTTGCGCCAACATTGGGGTGCTGCTGGTCCGCGTGTTGTGATTGTTGAACCTGAACTCGCAGCGTGTTTGTTTGAAAGTGGTCGCAATGGCAAAGCCACAAATTTTGCAATTGCCGAGGAAACTCTGATGGCAGGCCTTTCGTGCGGCGAGCCATCTGGCATGGCCTGGGAGATATTGGCCGAAGAAGCGTCTGACTTCTTGACCATTCCAGAAGCTATCGTTGCGCCTACTGTTCGCCTGTTGGCGCGTCCGTTGGATGGTGATCCCGTGATCGAAGCTGGTGAAAGCGCAATTGCTGGTCTAGCGGCGTTGATCGCGGTGCAAATGGACGATGATCTATCGGTCAAGCTTGGCCTGAATAGTGCATCCCGTGTTCTTTTGATCGGTTCCGAAGGTGTCACTGATCCTGCAATCTTTGCTGAAATCATGGAGGGCGCACATGCCGCTTAATGCTCCTGTTCGCGGTTTTGATCAAAGCGAATTTGAAACTCGGACTCTGAATGCGCAAAAAAGAATGGCAGAGCAAAACCTAGATGGTTTGCTTTTATTGTCAGAACCTGAAGTGCGTTATTTTAGCGGCTTTCAAACTTTGTTCTGGCAAAGCCCAACACGGCCTTGGTTTCTGTTCGTGCCAGCTTCAGGAAAGCCAATTGCGATCATCCCGGAAATTGGCGCGGCACTTATGCGTCAATCATGGCTCGAGGATATTCGCACTTGGAGCGCCCCTGCCCCAGAGGATGATGGCATCAGCTTATTGACCGACCTCTTAGCGCCATTGGCGGCTAAGGGTGCCCGTCTTGGTGTGATGAAGGGTCACGAAACGCTTTTGCGTATGCCGCTAGGAGATTGGGAGCGCCTTGTCGCGAACTTGCCGGGTTTGGAAATGCCAGATGCGACCGCGCTGGTGCAAGGCTTGCGTATGGTGAAGTCTCCGGCGGAGATTGAAAAGCTTGCACATATCTGTGCAATTGGTTCGTCCACCTTTGCGCGTATTCCTGAGATCATCAGCGAAGGGATGCCATTGGAAGAAGTCTTCCGAGGATTCCGACGCGAAGCATTGTTAAACGGTGCCGATGATGTTCCTTATCTTGTGGGTTCTGCAGGATTAGGAGGATATGAAGATGTTATCGCTCCGCCATCACGCCGTCCGCTGCAAAAAGGTGATATCCTGATGCTCGACACAGGTGCCACGTGGGATGGGTATTTTTGTGACTTCGATCGTAACTATGCAATTGGCACGCCTGACGATGAATCGCGTCGTGCTTATGATGTATTGTTTCGCGCGACAGAAGCAGGTCTTGCCGCAGCTAAACCGGGGCAAACTTGCCGTGGACTGTTCCAAGCGATGCAGTCTGTTATCGCTGAAATGGATGATCAGGGCGGTGATATTGGGCGTTTGGGGCACGGGCTAGGAATGCAATTGACCGAGCAACCTTCGCATGCAGCGTTTGATAATACTGTACTTCAGGAAAACATGGTGCTGACACTGGAACCATCGCTTGGCTACGGAGAGAAACGTATCATGGTACATGAAGAAAATATCGTGATCCGTGCTGATGGCGCAGAACTGCTAAGCACACGCGCTGCACCTGAGATGCCGATCATTTAACCAATCCATCTTTTGTAAAACGTGAAAAATGGCCTGTTCGCACAAACGAACAGGCCATTTTCTATTTGTCATGATCGCGTAATTGACGCGCAAGGTATTGTTGAAAATACCAAACCGTGCGTTCTTTTGGCGAAAGCCGACCAGGTTCGGCGGCCAAGGCCCCAGCGTTTTCAGCGATAGAACCGATAATAGGCTTATCTTCTTCGTTTATTGCGTCAAAGCCTGCTTTCAGTTCCGCCGCGTAAGCATCGCGTTCTTCTTTTCCTTCAGGAAGAGTGCCGGGAAAAATATCAGATCCCCAGAAGACTTTCACCTTATCAACTCCGTAGGGCTGCAATGAAAGCCAGAATGTACGCTCTCCAACAATAGAAACCACGTGGCAAGGAAAAATTGCGAAAAGCACCGCCTTTGTCTTTTCCTCTTCCGTCAATTGCGTGTTGGCCATCGGAAGATCAGAACTGCGTTCATAGCTTTTGCCCGGTACACGACCCTGTTCATACAGGCTATAGGCATCACCACCATGCAGCGCGTTAGCCAATTTGGTTGGCATTGCAGGCTCGATGGTTTTGGCGTGCGCTACAAAGAGGTGATAACCTTCGACAAAGTTCTGAACGAGAATTTTCCAGTTGGTGTCCCAGATTTCTTCTGCACGAAACAGGGTGGTGTATTCCGACATCCGATAGTTGGCGTAAGCATCGCTAATAGGTTGCAGCCTTGGTGCTAACGGCTTTGCTTCTGGGTCAAGTGATACGTAAACCCAACCTTCCCAAACCTCGACCTGAAACTGTGGGAGACATACTTCTTTCTTATCGAAGTTATCGCGCATGTGGGCCGCACCAATGAGCTGACCATCCAAGTTATAAGTCCATGCATGGTAAGGGCAAGAAATACGGCCTTTGAGGTTTCCAGAGCCTTCTACCAATGTTGCCATACGATGACGGCAAACATTCGACATCGCCCGCAGAACGCCGTCGCGATCTCGTAAAACGATCACTGGGTCGCGACCAATTTTTGTAGTGCGGTAATCACCCGGGTTGCTGAATTCATCAATCCGGCCAACACAAAACCATTCGTGGTTGAATATTTGGTCTAGCTCGAGTTCTAAGAACTCTGGCGATGTATATACCTGTGGGGGCGTTGCCTCAGCCAATTCATCGGGGAGTTCGGCATTGCGTTGCAGAGCATCCAGCAGTTCGTCTAAGGGCATATGTGGTTTCATGATTTATCCTTGCTAAAAGATTGGTTCACAAACTCTTTGGCTGTTGAACGGAGAGTCCATATTGTTGAGCGCTTTCAAATAGAAGTTCGCACAAAGACGCAGCAAAACTGCGCGGTATAAGTAAGTTGAACCCGTCTGCTCCGCGCCAAAGCGTTACGCCCACGTGGTGAAACGCCGTGGTCGCAGCGGTACCGACAGGAAATGCAGATAAGCGCAAATCGATTGGTAGGAACTGGTTCAAGAGAGTTGCAGATTTTTCACCTGAAACCTGTATCCACGATCTTGAATGAAGAAGGTTCAAAGCGACACCCTGATCAACTTCCAGTGTTGGCTCCAGGGGCAGTTTACCTGTTGGCGTAATGAGCCACCATTTAAGTGGTTCAACGCGAAAAACGACACCTGCCCCACTTGATTGAACCGCTCTGGGATTTATTGCAGTTTGGCTGCCGATCAATTGTGCGGCATGATTGGCGACTGTTTCGACGGTGTTTTCCCAAGCTGCAAACTGGAACAAGTCGAAATCTTTGATTTCTTGCAGAACGACATTGCTGATACCCTGATCACCGTGGCGTCCTAAGGTCAAAGTGCTTTGTAAAGATGTCACTGTGTTAACCATGCATCCGTTCCCCTTTTGGATCAAACATGTGGGGTGAAACGATTTCAACTTCGATTTCGCCAGCTCGTGTTGGATCGGACGCGATGAGGGTCTGATTCTGCCAAGCCGCGTGTCCGCCCGTCACATAACCGAGCCCAATCCAGTGGCCCAATGCAGGTGAATGGGTTACGGCGGTGACCCAACCTTCGCCAAATCCTTTTACGTTTTCTTTTTCACATAGCAGCGCACCGCCGTTAAATGTTTGATTGCGGTTCTTAGGAAATATCCCCACCAGCTGCGCGCGATCCGATCTCGTCAATTCAGGTCTTTGGCGTAGGGCACTACCGATAAAGGCCTTTTTGGTTGATGCCATTTGCCCCAGACCCGCGTCGTCAATGGTTACTCTGCCGTCCAGCTCTGCACCGGTGACATGGCCCTTTTCGATACGCAACGTGCCAAGTGCCTCTAGTCCATAAAGGCAACCACCCATCGGTTTGGCCGCATCCCACAATAGATCCATCATCGCTTCGCCGTGGTCAGCGGAAACATATATTTCATAGGCCAATTCACCAGAGAAACTGATCCGGGCGATGAGGCAATCTATCCCACCTTTCAAGGTGGTCTTTCGGACGCCCATAAATGGTAAATTTTCAGCGGCGATCACACCTGCATCTTCTAAACAACTGGCAATTGCGGTACGGGCTTTGGGCCCGGCGATTGATACCCCTCCCCATTGGTCGGAAACAGAGCTGACATGTACCCGAAGTTCTGGCCATCGCAGCTGTAATAATTCCTCTAACCATACCATTACTTTGCCAGCATTGGTTGTTGTGGTCGTCATTAGGAAGCTGTTTTCGGATAGGCGCCAAGTGGTGCCGTCATCCATGACCATTCCGTCGTCACGTAACATGATCCCATAGCGGGCCTTGCCTACGGGAAGTTTAGCAAATGCATTTGTGTAGATGCGATTCAAAAACTCCGATGCGTCAGGGCCTTGCACCGCAATCTTTCCTAAGGAACTTACATCACAAATTCCTAAGGTCTCGCGAACTGTGGTGGCTTCGCGAATGTAGGCCTCGTTGAGTGTTTCACCGGGCCTCGCAAAATACCATGGTCGATGCCATAGCCCTGCTTCAGTCATGGTCGCGCCATGCTTAAGGTTCCAGTCGTGCATAGGTGTACGGCGCAGGGGTTTAAAGTGCTCCCCTGTGTTTCGCCCCGCGAGTGCGCCGATCGCAATTGGAGTGTATGGTGGGCGAAATCGCGTCGTCCCGACATCAGGAATTTCTTTACCTAAAGCG
This sequence comes from Cochlodiniinecator piscidefendens, assembly GCF_011326755.1. GTDB lineage: Bacteria > Pseudomonadota > Alphaproteobacteria > Rhodobacterales > Rhodobacteraceae > Cochlodiniinecator > Cochlodiniinecator piscidefendens. The sequence goes on from NZ_JAAOIE010000013.1 coordinate 30,675, forward strand.
TCTGCCATTAAAGCGAGCCCGATGATATTGCCCATTTTGCCTTGGTCTGTGGCCATTCCTAATGTTGTGTAACGCTTGAGATGTTCGACTGAAACAAAGCCTTCTTGATGTGCCAATCGTACATCGCTGGCGGTAACATCGTGTTGCGGGTCAACAAAACTTTTGGTTTTTTGACCCGCAATCCGCACCTCATAAAGGGGTTTTAGCGGACGCTCCCATCCGACAGCCGAAGGTGGTTTTACATCTTCGCCCATAGCCAATGAGGCGGCCGCAAGGCCGGAGGCTTCGCAATCGTCGTTTTGCCAGTACCCGGCGGCCGATCCCGCCATGGTGACATTGTCATTGCATTTACCGGGTAGAAAGCAGGCGTCTTTAGCGTTCCAAATTGGTTTTGACCCACGATGTGATTGGAGATTCACAACCGGGGACCATCCGCCCGACACGAGTAACAAATCGCAGGATAGAACGTCATCAGCGATCCATTGGGTGCCATTAGGTCGGGCCAATTGAACGCCAGAAACAATCTTGCGTCCAAGTGCTTTTAATGGGGCCAGTCCAGTTTTAACAACAACGCCAACCTGCGACATCTTGTTCAGGAGCGTATTGGATAACTCTGTCCGCAAATCTACAACGGTAACTTTCGCACCGGCCTTTACCAGATCAACGGCTGTCCGATAAACGGAATCGTTGTTTGTGGTGATGACGATGTCTTGGCCGGGTAGAACGCCAAACCGGTTTAAATAACTGCGCGCAGCATTGGCGGTCATAACACCGGGGCGGTCATTGTTCGTGAAGGCGACCAAACGCTCTAACGCCCCGGTTGCCAGAATGGTCGACTCTGCGCGTACGGTCCAGAACCGTTGCCGAGGCTGGTGCAATGGTTTTACCGAAAGGTGGTCGGTGACACGTTCCAACAGCCCTGCTGTGCCAAAGTCATACAGGCCAAATGCAGTGGTGCGTGTCATGATCCGAACGCCTGCGGCCTTTAACGCGTCTACTAATGTCGCGCGCTTTAACTCAACAACAGGGTCAGATTGATTTAGATAGTCTCCGCCGAGTTCGAAGTCCTGTTCGATCAGAATGACATCTTTGCCCTTCTTGGCCGCAGCCAGCGCCGCAGACAACCCGGCTGGTCCAGATCCAACCACCAGCACATCGCAATAAGCATGGCTATGATCGTAGTGGTCAGGATCTGCAGCGCGTGATGCTTCGCCCATGCCCGCCGCTTTGCGGATTAACTTTTCGTATTGCATCCAAATACCGGTGCCACGTCCCCATTCAAAGGGCGGCAGACCCATAAATGTCTTGTAATAGAACCCAGCAGAAAAGAACCGTCCAAACAAACCCAGTACTGCCCCAGCATCACAACGCACGTTGGGCCAAGCGTTTTGACCTTTTGCTGATAAGCCTGAAAACACTTCTTGAGTCGTTGCTTTAACGTTTGGATCTAAATATGCGCCCTCACCTAGGGTAACAATTGCACCAGATTCCTCGACCCCCGCTGACATGACCCCACGCGGGCGATGGTATTTAAAGCTACGCCCCAAAATCTGTTGACCGCTGGCCATCAAAGCAGAGGCAAGCGTGTCTCCCTCGAAACCCTCAATTGTTTTCCCATCCCAAGAAAACGTAACTCTGCGAGATCGATCAATTCGCCCGCCTGTGTTCAAACGAGTAGCGGTCATTTTATCGCTTCCAATGCTGTGGTTAAGCCAGTTTGGGCAGGCCGTACGGATCGAATTTCATGCGTCATCGTATCGCGTTCTACCAACAACCACATTCTGCATCCGTTGACATGTTGCCATGTTTCAGTTTGCATTCCGCAAATATTGTCACGCTGAAAAACAGCATCGTGCCAATCTTGGCTGGATGCCTCTAACGCCGGATACTGCACCGATCCATCACCGCCATAACTAAATTCGCTGTGGTCTCTGACGCCACAAAATGGGCAAGGAATTCTGATCATTGTGTACCTCTTTAACCGTGAAGTTTCGGATCAGCGCCGGCGCCGCGTTCATCAATCTGAAGGCCGCGTTCAAACCGCTTTAGATCATGATTTGCGATCACCTTATGGGGGCGGTCATTTGCAATGAGATCTGCAAAATAGGTTCCTGCAGCTGGGGTTGCTTTGAAGCCCCCATAGTTCCAGCCAGCATTCAGGTAGAGGTTATCAACGGGCGTTTTGCAGATGAAATGGGATCCATCCATCGACATGTCGACGACGCCCGACCAATGGCGCAACAGCCGAACACGGCCCAAACACGGTAGAACGGCCATTGCCGCTTCGGCGACGTCTTGGACAATGGGTAGATTGCCTTTTTGAGCATAGGATTTATACCAATCTAGATCGCCGCCAAAGACCATTCCACCTTTGTCCGATTGTGAAATATAGAAGTGTGCGCCGCCCATGCCAAAAACGACAACCTGATCAAGTAGGGGTTTAAGTGGTTCAGATACAAAGGCCTGCAGTTTGTGGGATTCAATGGGGAGCTGACCCATGCCAGCCATCGACCAAAGCCGCGATGTGTTCCCAGCAACTGCCAAGCCGACTTTATGAGTCTTAATCGTACCGCGGGATGTTTCGATTGCGGTTATTCGGTTCGTGTTACGCGTTATTCCGGTAACTTCGCAATTCTGAATGATATCAACGCCAAGTGCATCTGCGGCCCTTGCATACCCCCAAACAACAGCATCGTGGCGGGCAGTACCCGCACGCTGTTGAACTGCTGCGCCCATAATCGGAAACCGAGCATTGGGACCATAGTTTAAATGGGGCACTGCTGTTTTAAGTTGATCCAGTCCCCAAATTTCAACATCTGGTGTACCCGTTTGACGCATAACGTTATAGTTGCGCGCAGCGCCATCAATTGCGCCCGGACTATGCAAAAGCGAAATATGAGACCTTTGGCTGAACATGACGTTGTAGTTCAACTCGTGACTTAAGTTCTCCCAAAGCTTCAGAGAGTCTTCGTAGAATTCACGATTTCCCGGTTGTGCATAGTTTGAACGCACAATGGTAGTATTGCGTCCAGCATTCCCGCCACCGATCCAACCTTTTTCGACCACTGCAATATTCTTTATGTTGTGGTTTTTAGCTAAATAATACGCGGTGGCGAGACCATGCAGGCCACCGCCGATCAGCACCACGTCGTAGTGGGATTTTGGTTCGGGGTCACGCCATTGACGCGACCAGCCCTTCTGGCCGGTCACACCGTTCCAGAAGACATTCCAAGCGGAAAATCTAGTCATGGTTTTTCAATCTATGAGGGTCGGACTTGGTTTATTCCGACGGAAGCAAGGAGGTGCCAGGGTGCGAGAAAATTTGGCCAAAGCCCTCTAGCTGATCCGTAATTCCAGCGCGCCGCAAGCAGCTCCACATTTGGGCCTGGTTACTGGTAATCACGGGTTTTCCGGTAGCCTTTTCGATCTCTTCTGCGGCTTCCAGCGCGCGAATGCCGCCGCAACTTAAGAAAATGACATCTGCGTCTGGTTGATCAATTTCAACCGCAAATTTTTTCCAATACTCTGGTGTCACAAGCCCCATGTCCCAACCACTGGCAATGTTTAAGCCTTGAATATCCAATACCTCAAAACCGCGTTCGATCAGAAACTCCGCTTCGGCTGTATTAATTTCATCGAGATAAGGCGTACCCACAACGAGCTTTTTCGCGCCCAATTCGTTTAGAGCATCAAGAACTCCCTGGACCAGACACATTGGGCGTGCCCAAGGGGCCCCTTTTTTTATCTCTGACATCACGCGTTCTTCGCCGATCACAATAGATCCGCTGGTACAGCTGTAGCTTACCACATCTGGCTCCGCTTCGGGCTGAATGCGCGAGGCCGCGTCTGCCATATGTTCGATATGGCGGGACAACGTTTCATTTGTTGTATGATCATCTGTTTTTAGACGCGTGACATAAACAGCCACCCCTTCAGGGGCCATATCTTTGAAATCACTTTCAGCAGAGGGGTCAGTGGACATCAGAATAAACCCGAGCTTGGCCCGATGGTGACGGCCCTTGTCCATTTCTGGCGTCCGAGGTTTTGATGAAATTGTGTCGCCGGATTTAAACATTTTACAAGATCACCTCTTCTAGCGATTTTGGGGATGTCGTGACGGGTTCCCAACCGTCGTCTGTGATAATGAAACTATCGCCGACTTGGGCCCGGAAGGTGTCTACGGTGACTGAACCATCCACCGCCAATACCATACCAGGTTGAATGATTGTCGTATCCCCGGTTACCAACTGTGGTGTTTCCAGAAAACTAAAGCCAGTCGCACGGCCACAACGGAATGGGTATTCATAGCCTGCGCCCTGTATCACTTCGGCATAGGCTGCGTGTACGCTTTCAGCTGTAACGCCGGGGCGCAGAACATCGAGTGCCGCTTTTTGACTAGCAACGGCGACTTCGTAAACATCTTTTTCCGTTGGATCAGCGGGTTCGCCTATCCAAAATGTGCGATCAAAACCTAGTTTAAAGCGGTGAAAATTGGTCATGCCGCAGAAACATAGAAAGACAGGTTCACCAGTTTTCATGATCCGGGTGCTGGCGCGGTGGTGGGTTTTAGTAATAGTTTCACCAGACGCCATAATCTGCAGGAAATGGGTGTTGGGGGACATGGATGCATCTTTGTAATGAGCATCCAAAAGTTCCGCTGCTTTGCGTGTTCCGGCTTGCGAGGTGGCAATCGCCACTTCATATTCTGGAACCCCATCTCCTATTGCCAAACGCCCGGCAGCCATCATTGCATCTGCGACCTGCCCTGCGTGCCGCGCAAGCTGCAACTCTTCGCCTGATTTGATCATGCGCATTTCAGCAAGCAAAGGCGTAACATTGCCCAGTTTGTCTGTTTCTACGATCCCATTGACGTAATTACGCACCATTGGCGGCATGTGGTCGGGTTCAATTGCTATTTTTGAAGCAGATTTAATCGCCCCCGGCAATTCTTCGCGCCACTCATTCCCTGCCCCATCGTTCCACGCCGCAATGCGATCAACGCGCGCTTCGGCTTCGGCTTTGGTCAGGTCAATGGTGGGTGTGATTAATAAGCTATTTCCAGCGCTGGACACGACTAAAATCGTGGGGCGGCCGAATTCCATATGCAGATAATCATAGTACCCGGTTAGGTAATAGACGTTGTCGTCATCAGTGATCAACGCAACATCTATACCCGCAGCATCCATTTTCGCCTGTAAGCGTTTCATTCTATCAGTGAACATCAGGCATTCCCCTATAACGTGGCCGGGTTCGGCAAAGATTTTTTTCAGCTTATCGACGGAATATATGTTTTCAAAATGACATCTCATATGAGTTTGTGATAACTTCATGTTATGAAAAATTATCGAAGCGCCCTACCCCCTCTAGATTATCTTCTGTTTTTTGAAGCCGTCGCACGCCATCAAAATTTCACCAAGGCGGCACAGGAATTAAACGTGAGCCAAGCCGCAGTGAGTAAGCGGATCAAGGTATTGGAAGAGTGGTTGAATATACCGCTTATCCATAGAAATGGGCGGGCGATTGAACTATCGACTAATGGCCGAAAGTTAGCTTCAAACACATCCGAAGCCCTTGATTATTTGAGTTTGAGTATGTCGCAATTGCGTCATCAAACACGGGAAAAACTGTCGCTTGCATCGAATGTTGCGATTTCTCAGTTTTGGCTAACACCGCGTATCAATGAATATTTACTGAGCACCGACGCAGTTCCTATCACGGTTACAGCCTCTGACAAGGAATCTGACATTCTAAATGCAGAGAATGACGTCGTCGTGTATTACGGCGATACTATTCCTGTGGGTTGGGATGGCGTTGAGCTATTTGAAGAAACATGGCAACCTCTTTTGGCCCCAAGTTTGCTTGCGCAAGGCCGCCCAATCGAAAGTCTTAAGCTACTTGATTTTGATAAACTTGCACTGAGATGGATCAACTGGTCAGATTTTTCGATGCTGACAGGTTACCCAGAATTTTCAGAGACTGCGCGTGTCAATTTAGGATCATATGGCAGTTCTTTGGATGCAGCGATCCGTGGGAAAGGTATCGCGCTCGGAAGTGCTGACGTCTTGAGCTATGAAATCGAAGCAGAGCGCCTTGTGGCGTTAGAAGGATACATGTTGCCAACGGGCCGAAGCTATTATGTTATTTGGAAAAGTGGTACGCTATCCCAACGCACCAGAGATTTACTCAAAGACGTTGGGATAACAAATTTTCACGATTGGAGTCGTTAAACTGCTTCTCTCACTGCGCTGAGAAATTGCTGAGTACGTTCACGCTGTGGATTTCCAAAGAGTTCAGCAGGTGAACCTTGTTCCTCAATCTTTCCGCCGTAGAAGAAACAAACTCGATCCGAAATGTCACGCGCAAAACCCATTTGGTGCGTAACCATTAACATCGTCAAATTGTGTTCATCCACCAAACCACGAATAACGTTCGTAACTTCGCCGATGACTTCAGGATCGAGCGCAGACGTAACTTCGTCGAATAGCATAACCTTTGGACGCATTGCCAAAGCACGCGCGATTGCGACACGCTGTTGTTGACCACCTGAAAGACGAGAAGGATGTTCATCCTTTTTGTTGATCATGCCCACGAGCTCCAACAATTCTTCGGAACGATCGCGCGCTTCAGCCTTAGAAATTCCGAGGACGTGAACTGGGCCTTCCATGCAATTTTCAAGCGCTGTCATATGAGGAAACAGGTTGAAGTGCTGGAAACACATACCAATATCGGCACGACGTTCGCGCAAGTGACGTTCATTCGCCGGGACCAAACCGCCGTTTTTCGGCATATGTGTCAATGGTTTTCCGTCGACGTATATGCATCCGCCATTGATTTTTTCGAGCGTCATCAACATACGCAGAACAGTGGTTTTACCGGATCCAGATGGACCGATAATAGACACCATTTCCCCAGTGGTAACGTCAAGGTCAAGATCATCGAGAACGACCAATGAACCGTAGGATTTCCGTACGTTTTTGAAACTCACCATTGGGGTGTTTTCACCCGTTAGTTCGTGCGGGTAACCGGACATGTCTTCCATTATTGCAATCCCAATTTACGACGGATGAAGTTTTCAAAGCCCCTTATGAGGCCCGCGGCTGGCAACGAAATTGCCAAAAAGATGAGACCAACCAAAGTGAACGGCTCAAGAAAGCGATAGTGTTCTGACCCAATCGCATTGGCGGTGTGGATGAGTTCTGCAACTCCAATGACCGATAGCATTGGCGTATCTTTGAAAATACCCACGAGATAATTCCCCATCCCAGCAAGGGCAGGCACAATTGCCTGAGGGATGATAATCCGACGGTATTTTTGGGCGATGGTCATGTTCAGAGCCGTTGCCGCTTCCCATTGCCCGCGTGGAACACTGTCCAATCCGCCGCGATATACTTCGGACAGATAGCACGAGTAATGCAGGCCAATGGCAATCATACCTGAGGCCCAAGGGCTTAGACGTAAGCCAAATTGCGGCCCAACGTAAAAGACAAAAAAGATTTGCAACAACAAAGGCGTTGAGCGGATAAATTCAACAAATTCACGCACAACAAACGTTAGGCCGCGGTAAGGAGTACGCTGCGCGATGGCAAGGACGAGCCCCAATACCAAAGCAATTGCATATCCAGCACCAGCCGCAATAAGTGTGTTGCCTGTGGCGACGATCAAGCGCGGAAGAATTTCCCACGCAAATTCCCAATTCCAGTCAAACATAACTTATGCTCTCCCCATTTTGCGGGCCATAAAGCGTTCAAGCCAGCGCATAAACGGCGTCACCAAAAAGCGGGCTAAGATGTAGTAAATGATCAATGCGATTCCAAAGGCTTGCGCAGAGAGAAAAGTAGAAGCATTGATTTGCTTCGTGACAAACATCAGGTCTGCAACAGAGATCAATGAAATCAATGCCGTACCTTTGAGCAGTTCGATCATGAGATTTCCCCACGGCGGCAACATATTAATCAGAGCCTGAGGCAAGATTATGCGCCACATCCGTTTGGCCGGGCTCATATTGATTGCGAGGGCGGCTTCCCATTGGCCTTTTGGCACAGACAGAATTCCACCGCGCACCAATTCAGCACCATATGCTCCGATGTTCATTCCCACGGCAACATAGCCCGCAGTAAATTTATCGATGGAAAAGCCAAACAATGGTAAAACAAAGAAAATCCAATAAAGCTGTACCAAAAGAGATGTCCCGCGGAAGATCTCAATATAAGTCACAGCAAAGCCTTTTAAGACTTTGTTGGTCGAAAGTTTTAGTAACCCCATTGTCAATGCAACTGCAATTCCAAGAATTGCAGCGAGCACAAATTGAGCAACGGTCACGCCTACACCTGAGAGTATGCGCGGCCAATATTGTACAAGAAATTCAAAGATATCCATGGCCCATCTGTCAGTAGAATGAGAGGAATTGGCGGGCCCAATGGACCCGCCACGTCATATGCTTAACGGTTACCGCAAACCCATTCGGCGGTTCTGTCACCAGGGAGGTGAGACGCCGTGTAGCCATACTCAGCAACGGACTCTAGCATCGCTTCAGTACCAACGTAATTTGCCAGTGCTGCGTTAAACTCAGCCATAAAGTCTGCATCTTCGTCGCGAAAGCCGATGCCCACCCAGTTTTTAGTCCATTCAGGAAGCGCCGCTGGATCTGTAACTTCGAATGCACCATCAGATTCTTCGGCCAGATAAACAGCTTCAAAATATGTCAAAGCAGCCGCATCGCCACGGCCTGCACGCATCGCAGCCATCGTTTCTGTTGGTCCAGGAACCTGCATCATTTGACCGTCTTCCAGGCCTTCTCTGCGGGATGCTTCTACAGTGTTAGCGCCGGAATACATGACTAAAACAGAGTCGTCTTGCGCAAGAACGTCAGCGTAGTTGTTGATGTTTCTTGGGTTGCCTGCAGGAACCAAAAATGCATCGCCCATAGAACCGATCGGCTCGGAGAATGCGATATTCTCACAACGGCTGTTCAAGATGTACAAACCACCAGTGATCAGGTCGTAACGGTTTGCTTTAAGACCGGGGATCAGACCGCCCCATTCGGTTACTGTGGTTTCAACGTCATCGTAACCCATTTCAGCCAGAATACCGAGCGCAATTTCGTTCACAAAGCCTTTGGCGTTGCCGTCTTCATCAGGGAAACCCCAAATAGGGATATTCGAAAAACCGATGCGAATTGGTTCGCCTGCTTCGATACGATCCATAAGCGGACCAGCAACAGCTGATATGGCGCTTGACGCGAGTACAAAGCTGGCTGCAGCAATTGTTTTGGTCAGTTTCATAGGCATAATCTCCTCCATGCCGATAGTAACATTGTCGCGCGGAACACCCGCACATAGCTGTGACCCCACGGGCGGTTCGAAGTAGATCAATCACTGCCCTCCTTGCAGTGGTTGGCCTATGTCACTTGGTTTCTCGATAAAGAGGCCAAGTTTCCCGCTGAGTTGAATTGAAAGCCTATAGAAAAGATAAGAGCGTTTTCGTCAAAATTTTCGATTATTCAACAAATATAGTTGCTCTGCCGCTGGGATTTGATTTTAATCGGATCATGGATGACAAAGACCTTGAAATACTAAAACTACTACAAAAAAACGCCCGGATGACAGCCGATGCGATGAGCGCACAGGTTGGCCTTTCCTCTCCTGCTGTCCAAAAAAGAGTAAAGCGCCTGCGCGAAACAGGTGTGATCGAAAATGAAATAGCCGTTCTTTCCCCATCAAAGCTCGGCCGCGAAATGATCGTGATTGTCGAGGTCGTGTTAGAACGCGAAAGCCGCATGCATTTAGATGCATTCAAGCAATCCATGCGCAATGCACCCGCAGTTCAGCAATGTTATTATGCAACGGGTGAAGCAGATTTCATTCTGATTGTCGTGACCAGCGGTATCAAAGAATACGAAGAGTTTACTCAAATGTATTTCTTTGATGAATCAAACGTCAGCCGTTTCACGTCTTCAGTGGTAATGGATCCAGTAAAAGTATCGCTAGACGTCCTCTGATGGGCCCAACTTAATCGCTGTGACAACGATTTCGATAAGGGTCTTACCCTCATCCCCAAGATCAACACCCACACAGGCCCTTTGAGGCCAGTTCTCTTTTGGTCCAATCCATTCGCACCAAACCTCATCCATCTCGGTTTTCAGTGACATATCGTCCAAATAGATCGTCACTTGTAGCAGAGCAGACTTTTCACTGCCTAGTTCTGAAAGCCGTTGGTCTAAGAAAGCCAAGGCGTTATATGTTTGCGCCTTTATCCCATCCGCTGCCATCGGATCATATGCAACAGCATAAACAAGCCCGGCATAGACAGATGCGAGGCTGCGCCCATTAGTGGGCGCAATAATGCGTTCAATACCGAATGAGTTTGTAATCAAAGTTACCTCCGCCTCATGATTAAAAAGTCATGAGACAAAGGTAACTCATTTCGATTGGTATGAGTATTCCTGTTTACTAGGGTCTCACGTCGAATTCTTCGTTTGGGAAAAATTTCTCAAGACGAATATCGGCTGAACGCGCGTGCCCTTCCATTCCTTCCAAACGACTGATCCGTGCGGTTGCGATCGCTAATGCCTTTGAGGCATTTTGATCGCATCTCTGCCAAGTGACCGTTTTTGTGAATTTATGAACCGAAAGTCCGCCCGTGTACCGCGCAGCAGCTGAGGTAGGCAGAACATGGTTTGGGCCAGACGCTTTATCCCCGAAAGGAACTGTTGTTTCTTCGCCCAGAAAAAGCGAGCCATAAGCACTAAGCCGACCCAACCACCACTCAAGGTCAGCAGCCTGAACATGAAGATGTTCAGGCGCATATTCGTCAGAAACCGTCGCCATTTCTTCACGCGTGTCGCACAGAATGACCTCTGCGCGCTCAGCCCAAGATACGCGTGCAGCTGCGGCATTGGGTTCAGGCAGTGTTTCGATCAACTGCGGCGCGCGCGCCATCACGGTTTCAGCCAAGGGTCGTGACGTCGCGATTAGCCATACGGGGCTATCTGGTCCATGCTCTGCCTGACCAACGAGATCCCAAGCAACCAATTCCGGATCTGCGGTGTCATCGGCTATCACTAACGAGTCCGTTGGGCCCGCAAACATATCAATCCCCACTTCACCGAACAGCATTCTTTTGGCTTCAGCCACATAACTATTGCCCGGGCCAACCAAAATATCTGCTTTGGGCGTTCCAAACAAACCATTTGCCATGGCTGCGACACCCTGAACCCCACCTAAGTTGAGAATTGTATCGGCACCGCAAAGATCCATCGCATAGACAATCGCTGCTGGAATTCCCTCGCCTGGGCGTGGTGGTGAAACCGCTGTAATATGCTGCACACCCGCAACTTTCGCAGTTGTGATCGTCATCAATGCGCTCGCGATATGGCTATAACGCCCGCCGGGCACATAACATCCAGCCGCGGAAACCGGGATCTGTTTTTGCCCTGCAAAATGTCCAGGCGTCAGTTCGACTTCACATTCGCCCATGGTTGCTTTTTGCGCCTCGGCAAACCGACGAATGTTGTTATGGGCAAATTGTATATCTGCTTTTAGCGCTTGAGGGACCGAAGCGATTGCCTTTGCGCGATCTGCATCAGTAACAACAATCGCGCCATCCCACCGGTCGAGTTTTGCCGCGTAATCACGCGCCGCATCTTCACCACCGCGTTCAATATTTGCGAGCATGATTGCCACTGTGTCGCGGACGTTAGCGGTTTCGGCCGGAGGTCGCGCATCAGATTTTTTGAGATAAGTAATCATGCGTTTAGTTCCTCGGATATGTCATATTTGGGTCGTAGTTTGTTTGGTTTACGACAGTGCAATTTTTATGTGCGCCCATGCTTAGGATTTGCGCGGTTGTTCCGATGTTGCTGTAC
>NZ_JAAOIE010000014.1 GCF_011326755.1 Cochlodiniinecator piscidefendens
ACGCTTATGGTGACAGAAACCTCATCTGCTCCTGCCCCCCAATGTCCGACTACGAAGACGAATAAACCGCCCATCGGGCCATTCTAAAGCAAATCAAAAAGCCCTCCTTTTGGAGGGCTTTTTTAATGCAAAATTAGACACGCCATGCAAATCTTCGCTCCTGTTTTGCTGGGTTTTGACCAGGCACAAATTGTGCACAAAACGTATGAAGCTTGTGTATACAAAACTGGGAGGTCACCGCATTTTAGCATTTTTCTGCCCATCAAATTGGACTAGGGTCGCCAAGTATTGGAAGTGATGGTGAGTCTGAATTTAAATGAAACGAACTGGTGTACAACGTGTCATCCCGCTAGTGTTACTGGTGCTTTCGATTTGTGGGGCATCGGCCAATGCACAATCACGAGAGCTGAGTGATTGGTTGGAAATGTCAGATGTATGCGAAGCCCTGGTATTCGATAGCGATGACTCGGTGTTCGACAGTTTTGCACCGGCTGAGCCGATAGTGGATTATCTCGGCTATGAGGATGTGATTTTGTCACATCCGAGCTCATCGCTCGTGGTGAGCGCAGTATCCCATAGCAATCATTGGTTCTTGTGTACTGTTGCCAGCAATCCGCCGTTGGACATTCGTGATGCAGACGCCTTGAAGAGTACATGGGCGGAAATACAATTCAACCTCGCGCAGGAACCTAACAATGCGGCAATCGATTTTGGCGAAGGAACCATCTTTGCTCCTGTAAGGGTGCGTTGTGGAGCCGAGGGGAAGTTGGCTGTGATAATGGCATTTACAATCGATGGTGAATTTAAAATTGGCGTAAACGATAGCTTACCATCGAGGTTTGAAAATCCTTGTCGGCCATGACTACGCGACGCAGGTGCGTCTGTTTCACCAAGCTTGGTTCATTCAGAAACGAAAAAACTCTGCTATCCTAAGTACTGAACCGCATGAAAGACAAGCCAGTCGTTAATCTCTACGTGGTGATGTGTTTTGAATGGGGAGCTGACATCTGAATAGTCAGCAGTTTTGGAGTTGGGTCCTTGATGAGTGAATTCAAAACACTGTCGATTTTGTTGTTTATGTTTTATGGACAACAGGTATTGGCGCACGCACCCTATTACACGCAATCACAACAGATGCAGACCGCTGAATTTGGTTCTGTTGAACTTAAGTTGCTACATGGTGACGGCATTATTACGACGGATCCGGTAAGGGCCATTGTTGTCGATTCAGACTATTTCGCCATTGGGACTGGACTTTCATATTATATGCGAACGAGAAGACGAACAGAGTTGCGTTGTTTATGATGCAATTGCGAGTCTCGTTTATGAGATGACCGAAGAGGATTGGGAAATTGGCCCAGTTGCCGAAACCGGAGCGAGACTCGCGCCGGTTATGTATCCTGAGGACATGGATTACGAATTTGGTTTTGCCGCGCGACCACCGACATCGTGGGAAATTGTTCGTTTTGAAGGCGCCCGAATGAAGGCATATCCGTTGTCGGCGGGTTTAGCGGTTTTGTGGTGGACATTGATTGCAATGATCATTGTCCCGTTGCTACGGAGTGTCGCCACTGTGGAAAGGGTTGAGAAACTTAAGACGACCGCCGGCATTATAACGACTGCATTGCGCAGTGGGATTGCGGTCCTCTTGTTGGTTCTCACCTATATGAGTTGGGTTTGGGTGCCTTCATCTTTGTATTCAATGGGTTTCTACGCATTAGCGGGGAGCTGTATTGCATTTGCATATTGCGGGTGGCGGCGCAGGGGATGATGACTGGCAAACGATCTGTTGTGTGAAATCAGCGCTCTATATGGCAGTGCCAAGCGGGCTTAGGAGGTTTCGAAAGGCTACCCTAAAGTCTAAGAGGTAGCCATATCATCGTCATCAAGATGCGAGATAGGTATGAGCCGCCATAAGAACCGCCGTGATCACCAGCTCTACGATCAGAGGGGGAATAACGGCTTTGTCAAAACCATCGGCAAATATGCTAACGATGCGACCAAAGGCAATAACAGCCATAAGTATTGCAACAACGATGAAGCCCAAAGTTTGACCCGTTGCCTGGCCCTGGACCAAAAGGACAACACAGGTTAAAAACATCCCGCCGATGACGGATCGAATAGTGCTAAAGCCCGGGGCACCTGCCGGTTCAACTGCAAAGTTTGCAAGCATACGACGCGGTGCGAACATTGACATGAGGCCAAGGCCCGTCAGCATAAGTGTCACAACGCCGGTGAGGAATTGGAATGTAAGTTCCATGGGATTTCCCCGGTTTGGTGTGGGATTGGATCTAAGGAAATGATGGACAGCTTGATTGGCGTTGTCCTGATAGGTTGGGCTGGCGAGATCCGCATCAATCGTGGCTTGATCCACAACGTCACCAGTGGGAAAACCTTCGACGCTTGCGTAGAAATGCCCGCTTTCAAATCGGGCATTTAACAAGCCATCGACGCCATCCACTGGGCTCCGGCGAGTAAACATAAAGCGGGTCGGCGTTTGAAGGGAATTTAATGCCGTTAGCAATTGCCTTGAACTCCTCAACTGAGGCGGTTTCCATATTTGGGCGGGCGATGCCCATTTTAGGAATTCCGCGCGCAGCTTCGGAGTCTGCATAAAGTATCGTTGACGTCACAAGTTGGCGATCCAGCAATTCATCTACCAACACGACATGCCCTAACATGTTGGTAGCCGATTATTCGACCACTCCAAACAGGGGTTGGTTTTGACTCAATTGGGCGAAGACTTGTTACCCCATGCCGAACGAGTCGAAGAAGAGATGGCTGCCGCGTCGAGAGTGATTGTTGGCCGTTATGCTGAACCAAAGGGTACGATTTATGCAATTTTGCCGCATGGGTTGGCGATGACGTCTATCATGGAGGATTTAACCCACCGCGAAGCCGACGTTTCTTTGCGGATGGCGCATGAAGTCACGAACGATGTTGTGGGGCGAAATTGGTGCAGATCTCTCTGGCAGCTCTTGCACCGTGATTTGCGTAACACGGCCCGTGTGCGGCTATTCGTTGATTTTCTTGCATATCGGATCAAAGCCCGCCGAAATGAATTTTGGGTGATGGGCACCAGCCGTAAGGGGCCGCTTTTCGTTTCAGGTTACCCTGAGTTCGTCATAGGGGATCGCAACATGGGCTTGATACGCGGGACGTTTCAGTAAACGGTTATAATATTGGTTTAAGTTTGCGTGATTACGGCGATCAATTTCTATATCAAAATATCGAAACAGCACGTGACCAAATTGAATATCTGCCAATGTGAAATAATCACCAGCGAGGAAAGGATGTCTTTCCAGTTGCCGTTCTGCAATTTGTAAAAAACCGTCGAGGGCATCGAGTGCGAAGTGGATCGCTGGGAGATCCCAATTGGCAGGTGCAGTGCGCGCGACGCGCCAAAAAATTGGGGCGGTAAAATTTAGGGCGACGTTTATCTTTGACCATTCTGCCCACTGATCAATGACAGCAAGTTGCTGGGGGTTCGTTGGCCAGAAATGGGCATCGCCATAGGTGCTCGCTAGATAACGTAGGATTGCACCAGTTTCCCAGATTGGTGCAGCTATGCCATCCTTTAGCACCGGGATGGTTCTATTGGGGTTTAGAGATTTGAATTCAGCTGTGTCGAGGCCACCATAGATGAAACCGGCGTCCACACGTTTGTAATCAAGGCCCAGTTCGCCAATGGCCCACATTAAGGCCTGCACATTAGATGAAGAGGCTCGTCCCCAGATTTTAATCATGTACCACCCTTACAATTAGGGCCATTTTGGGCGGTGACGAAAAAAGCGCAAGCCCTTGTTTGTATCAAGAGCTTGCGCAGTCAGGGAGGTTAGATGGAGGCCAAAAGGCCGGAAATTGCCGTGCGGTAGTTTGCGACGATGGTGTCGCGCGCAATGTGGCGACCGCCGGTGACTTGATGGCGACCCGCTGACCAGACATCGGTGACAACATCATCGGCAGCGGCAAAGCTAAGGCCGTCTAGCAGCTGATCATCGCGCAGGGCCAATAGCGCAGGTTGGGCGGAGTCGATGGCGACGACGTCTGCCAATTGGCCGACCTCGATTGTGCCTTTGCCACGCCCAAGGGCTTGCGCCCCCCCTTCGGCTGCGCCGAGGTAGAGCGCTTCGCCGACGGAACCTTCGCCGGGGATAATAACGTTGCGGCCAAGATCGCGCAGGCGTTGGGAATATTCCAATGTGCGCAACTCTTCGGACAGCGAAATCCGCACGTTTGAATCCGACCCCAGACCAAAAGCACCGCCCGCGGCCAGATATTCAACACCATTAAACGGACCATCGCCTAGGTTGGCTTCGGTGATTGGGCAAAGCCCTGCGACGACACCGGATTTGGCCATGTCGGTGGTTTCTTTGCTGGTCATATGCGTGGCGTGGATCAGGCACCATTGGTCATCAACGGGGTTGTTTTCCATGAGCCATTCCACCGGACGCGCGCCGAGCCAGTCTGAGATATCCGCGACCTCTTTGGGTTGTTCGGAAATGTGGATGTGGATTGGGTTATCTTCGCTGATCTTCAAAACTTCGGTCAGATCAGCGGGGGAGGTGGCGCGCAGCGAATGCGGCGCAATACCAACACGCGCATCGGCTGGTAGCGTGTCACGGGTGATGTCGCGGGCCTGCTGCACAAGGCGGCCAAAGCGATCAACATCATTGCCAAACCGCATCTGCCCTGCGGTCAATGGAACCGCGCCCGCGCCACCGTATGTATAAAGAACCGGAAGATGCGTAAGGCCAATGCCGGTTTGGCTGGCTGCGGAAAACACCCGTTCGCTGAGTTCGGTCAGGCTGTCAAATTCTGCGCCACCGGTTTGGTGATGAACGTAGTGGAATTCACCGACAGAGGCATAGCCTGCTTCTTGCATTTCCATAAACACGAGGGCCGCGATGGCTTCGTATTGTTCGGGGGTGATGTGCTGCATGAATTGATACATGAGCGTGCGCCACGTCCAGAAGCTGTCTTTGCCAGCGGCGCGCACTTCGGTCATCCCGGCCATGGCACGTTGGAAGGAATGGGAATGCAAATTGCCCAACGACGGAAGCAAAGTGTCAACAACCGTATCCGCCGCAGTTGCAACCGTATTGGGCGTGATGTCGGTGATTTTCCCACCGTCGACAGTCAAGCGGACATTATTAACCCAACCTGAAGGGGTGCGGGCGCGGGTGGCAAATATCGTCTGCATCGTCATTCCTTATGTCTAGACATAATGTATATAATCCCATATGAATTGATTCATCAAGGGAGATGAGCGCATACCATGGCAAATACTGATCACTATGTTCTGACCAACGCCAGCTTGGCGACAATGGAAGAGGGCGACGCCGCCTACGGTTTGGTCGAGGCGGGTTCGATCGCCATCGCGCAAGGGCGCATTGTTTGGGTTGGCGCGGCGGCTGATCTGCCTGCGGATTACGCGGCTTGGGATCAACGCGATCAAGGCGAGCGTTTGATTACGCCGGGTTTGATTGATTGCCACACGCATATTGTTTTTGGCGGTAACCGCGCATTGGAATTTGAAATGCGTTTGAACGGTGCATCCTATGAGGAAGTCGCGCGTGCCGGTGGTGGGATTGTTTCAACCGTTGGGGCGACTCGCGCCGCATCCTTGGATGAATTGGTAAACGGTGCGCTGCCACGTTTGGACGCGCTGATCGCTGAAGGTGTCACCACGGTTGAGGTGAAATCAGGCTATGGTTTGGATCGTGATACCGAATTGAACATGTTGCGCGCCGCGCGCCGTTTGGGTGAGCTCCGCCCTGTTCGGATCAAAACCACTTTTCTGGGGGCCCATGCAACACCAGCGGAATATAAAGACCGCGACGCCGATTACATCACCGAAGTTTGCATCCCGACCCTACACGCTGCCCACGCCGAGGGTCTGGTCGATGCGGTTGATGGGTTCTGTGAAGGCATTGCGTTTCAGCCCGACCAAATTGAGCGTGTGTTCGTAGAGGCGCAGAAACTCGGGATTCCGATCAAACTGCACGCCGAACAATTGTCCAACATTGGTGGCACCAAATTGGCGGCACAATACGGGGCGATTTCGGTGGATCATGTCGAATATGCCAATGACGAAGACGCTGCCGCAATGGCAAAATCTGGTTCTGTCGCGGTGATATTGCCCGGTGCCTTTTACACGCTGCATGAAACACAATTGCCGCCGATCGACAGTTTCCGCAAACACGGCGTGCCGATGGCTGTGGCGACGGATGGTAACCCGGGGTCGTCGCCAATGTTTTCGCTTTTGTTGGCCATGAACATGTCTTGTACGCTGTTTCGCATGACGCCCGAAGAGGCGCTTGCGGGGGCGACACGTAACGCTGCACGGGCATTGGGCCTGACTGATACCGGCATAATCCGCGTTGGATTTGCTGCTGACCTCACTGTTTGGGATGTGAAAACACCCGGCGAACTTTCCTATCGTATTGGGTTTAACCCGATCCACACTCGCATTTTCGGAGAAATGAAATGATCTCTCTTACCCCTGGTTCCGTCACGCTCGCGACGCTCAAGGAAATTTACCGTAACATGACGCCCGCGCGTCTGGACCGTGCGGCAAAGCCTGCGGTTGAAGCGGCTGCAGCCATGGTTGCCACCGCCGCTGCTGGTGAAACCGCCGTCTACGGGATCAACACCGGTTTTGGGAAACTGGCGAGCAAAAAGATCGCGCCAGAAGACACTGAGACACTTCAGCGGAACCTGATCATCAGCCATTGCTGTGGTGTTGGCGAAGCACTGCCTGAGGATAAAACCCGCCTGATGATGACGCTAAAGCTGTTGTCGATGGGGCGCGGTGCATCTGGCGTGCGTTGGGAAATCATCCAGATCATCGAAGACATGCTGGAGCATGGGGTTATTCCGGTTATTCCATCACAGGGTTCTGTTGGCGCATCTGGTGACCTTGCACCATTGGCGCATATGGCGGCGGCGATGATTGGCGCAGGTGAAGCCGTCTACAAAGGCAACCGCATGAACGCGGGCGAAGCGCTGGCATTGGCGGGTTTGACGCCTGTTATTCTTGGCCCGAAAGAGGGGCTTGGTCTGATCAACGGCACGCAGTTTTCGAACGCTTGCGCTTTGGCTGGTTTGTTTGACGCATGGCGCATGGCGGAAACGTCGATGGTTGTTGCCTCCATGAGCACCGACGCGATCATGGGTTCAACCGCGCCTTTGGTTGATGAAATTCACACATTCCGTGGCCATGCAGGCCAGATCGACGTTGCACGTCAAATGCGCGCGATCATGGAGGGATCTGTCATTCGCGAAAGCCACCTTGAGGGTGACACACGTGTACAGGATCCTTATTGCATTCGCTGTATGCCACAGGTTGGCGGTGCGGCATTGGATGTGCTGCGCGCAGCGGCTAAGACGTTGGAAATTGAAGCAAACGCTGTGACTGATAACCCGTTGGTTCTGGTGGACCGTGGCCTGATCGTGTCTGGCGGCAACTTCCACGCGGAATACGTTGGTTTTGCAGCGGATCAAATTGCGCTGGCCATTGCTGAAATTGGCGCAATTGCCCAGCGTCGTGTGGCGTTGATGGTTGACCCGACACTCAGCCATGAACTGCCCCCGTTCCTGACACCAAATCCGGGTCTGAACTCTGGCTTTATGATTGCTGAGGTTACAACCGCTGCGTTGATGTCAGAAAACAAACACCTTGCGAACCCATGCGTAACGGACAGCACACCAACTTCAGCCAACCAAGAAGACCACGTGTCTATGGCGGCCCATGGTGCGTTGCGCCTGAAACGCATGAACGACAACTTGGCGGTGATTTTGGGCGTTGAATTGATGTGTTCTGCACAGGGCATTGAGGCGCGCGCGCCTTTGGCAACTTCGCCCAAATTACAGTCTGTCGTGGCAAAGCTGCGTGAAACAGTGCCAACATTGGCCGAAGACCGCTACCTTGCGCCAGATATCGAAGCCGCGACTGCATTGGTGCGCGCAGGCGATATCGCTGCTGCAGCTGGTGTTGAGGTTGCGTCGTGAAAATTGAGCTAGAGATCAGCAAAGGCAATAGCCCATTGGTGATTGGCCTGCCACATACGGGCATTGATGTGCCCGCTGATGTGGCGGCAAACCTCAATGAAACCGGTCACGCGTTGGCGGATACGGATTGGCACATTCACGACCTGTATCGTGGTGTGTTGGACGACATCACAACGGTGCGCACCCCTGTGCACCGGTATGTGATTGACGTGAACCGCGACCCGTCAGGTGTCAGTCTTTATCCGGGTCAGAACACAACGACCCTGTGTCCTTTGACGGATTTTGACGGCCTACCTTTGTACAAAGAGGGATGCGAACCCGACGCGGCAGAAATTGAACGCCGCCGCGTTGCCTATCACGCGCCGTATCACGCCGCGCTTGAGGCAGAACTGGAATGTGTCAAAGCGATCCATGGGTTTGCAGTGCTCTATGACAGCCATTCGATCCGCTCCAACATCCCGTTTTTGTTTGAAGGTAAATTGCCTGATTTCAATGTTGGAACCAATATCGGCACAACCTGTGACCCTGAGATCGAAGCAATGACCGTTGCTGCGACGCAAAACGCCGACGGCTATAGCGCCGTTTTGAATGGGCGTTTCAAAGGTGGCTGGACAACCCGCCACTATGGCCGCCCATCTGAGGGACTGCATGCGATCCAGATGGAACTGGCGCAATCAACATACATGGATGAATGCGTGCCGTGGGCCTATCGCCCCGAAAAGGCAAATGCCCTGCGCGTTCACCTCACCCAAATTTTGAAAAACCTAAAAGACTGGAGACCAGCATGAGCGATCCTCGCAAAAATACCCGTGACGTATTCCCGGCCACTGGCACCGATATCACTGCAAAAAGCTGGATGACCGAAGCGCCAATGCGGATGCTGATGAACAACCTGCATCCAGACGTCGCCGAAAACCCGCATGAATTGGTGGTTTACGGTGGTATTGGCCGCGCGGCGCGGACTTGGGCCGATTTCGACAAGATCGTCGAAAGCCTGCAAAATCTGGAAGAAGACCAGACCCTTATGGTGCAGTCAGGTAAACCGGTTGGTGTTTTCCAAACTCACAAAGATGCGCCACGCGTTTTGATCGCGAACTCAAATCTTGTGCCACATTGGGCGAATTGGGATCACTTTAACGAGCTCGATAAAAAAGGCCTTGCGATGTATGGCCAGATGACCGCCGGGTCATGGATTTACATCGGCTCCCAAGGCATCGTTCAGGGCACCTATGAAACTTTTGTTGAGGCTGGGCGTCAGCATTACGGCGGCGATCTGACTGGTAAATGGGTTTTGACCGGTGGTCTTGGCGGCATGGGTGGCGCGCAACCTTTGGCGGCTGTGATGGCGGGCGCATGTTGTTTGGCCGTTGAATGTAACCCAGATTCAATTGATTTCCGCCTGCGTACAAAATACGTTGATGAACGCGTTGATACATTGGACGAAGCGCTGGCGCTGATCGAAAAATGGACCGCTGCGGGCGAAGCAAAATCAGTTGGTCTTTTGGGCAATGCTGCGGATGTATTCCCAGAGCTGGTCAAACGTGGCGTACGTCCTGACATCGTGACCGACCAAACCTCTGCGCACGATCCGGTGAACGGTTACTTGCCTCAGGGCTGGACCATGGGTCAGTGGAAAGAAAAGCGTGAATCTGCCCCGAAAGAGGTGGAAAAAGCTGCGCGCGCGTCGATGAAAGTCCAAGTGAAAGCGATGTGTGATTTCCACGCGATGGGCATTCCGACCGTTGATTATGGTAACAACATCCGTCAGATGGCGCTTGAGGAAGGTTTGGACAACGCGTTTGATTTCCCAGGGTTTGTTCCTGCGTATATTCGCCCATTGTTCTGTCGCGGCATTGGCCCGTTCCGTTGGGCGGCGCTGTCTGGTGATCCAGAAGATATCTACAAAACAGACCAAAAAGTTAAAGAGCTGGTTGACGACGCACACCTGCACAACTGGTTGGATATGGCGCGCGAACGTATTGCGTTCCAAGGTCTGCCAGCGCGGATTTGCTGGGTTGGTTTGGGCATTCGCCACAAGCTGGGTCTCGCGTTTAACGAAATGGTGCGCAATGGCGAACTAAAGGCGCCAGTTGTGATTGGACGTGACCACCTTGATTCAGGGTCTGTTGCATCGCCAAATCGCGAAACCGAAAGCATGATGGACGGCTCTGACGCTGTTTCAGATTGGCCGCTGCTGAACGCTTTGCTTAACACTGCGTCTGGTGCGACTTGGGTGAGTTTGCATCATGGTGGTGGTGTTGGGATGGGCTTTAGCCAACATTCTGGCATGGTGATTTGCTGTGATGGTTCTGATGATGCGGAACGTCGTATTGGTCGCGTTCTTTGGAATGATCCGGCGACAGGTGTGATGCGTCACGCTGATGCGGGTTATGAAATCGCCAAAGACTGCGCGCGTGAAAACGGTTTGGATTTGCCGGGCATTCTGTAAGACACTGTTCTTTGAATACAGGAAAGGGCGTGCAATTTGCGCGCCCTTTTATTTTTGGGCATCACTGATTGCTTGACGTATCGCATCAACAAATTCTGCGGGTTGGCAAACACCATATACCCTGATTGAGGCTGCGTTTCCTATCCACAAAATGTTGAACGGAAACCACATAAACCGTTGAGTTTTCATTGTAAACCTTAGGCTGCTCAGTTCATTTCGTTGCTCTAGAAACTCTGGCCAATCGACGGTGAAGGTTTCAATGTCCTGAACCGGAATTGAGCGGTTTGCAGGGGAAAAGGTAATGTAATCAGCGCTGATTTTGATTTCTTTGACTGTCGAATATGAGGTCCATATCATTGCCGCAGCGATCGAAAGACCAAAAGCGGCAACGACAATTTTAGCGGGCACCTCTGGTTCCAAAACAGCGATTACGACAAAACCGAAAAGGATCAGAAGGGCGAAAAAAATCGCAGTCCAAGCCTCAAGTTTCCGCTTCACTTTAAAAGTCGTCATTTGAAAAACCTGTCATTTTCGGCGTGAAATTCGCCGTATGGTTTTTATGCAGAAACTATGCAGCTTTTATATGGTTTTTATGCAGACGATTTGTGGTTTTTAAATTTGTCTTTTGCGCTGATGTAGGGTTTGGCGTGTTGGCCATTGGGACCACAGAACCGCAAAAAAGATGATGCTGCCGCCGACAACGGTGAGGGGCGCTGGATATTCGGTCAGGATGAGCAACGCCAAAAGCGGGGCCAGCGGTGTTTCGATTGTGGACAGCAACGCGGTTTCGGACGCGGGCAAGCGGCGCGCGCCTTCGCTGAGGGTGACAGAGGCAATCGCAAACACCAGACCAAAGGCAATGAGGATCGGCATTTCAGAGGGCGGTGCGGCAAAGGGTTCACCGTAAAACAGTGCGACGGGCAGCAACACCACCGATGACATTGCAGCGGGCAGGGCGGCGGTGGTGTTAGGCCAAAGGCGATAGATCACCATCGTGGCCGACATCATCAGCGTCATCCAAAGCGCCAGCATATCCCCGGTCAATGTACCCGACCCAAGCGAGCCCGAAACAATCAGCACAACACCAGCAAAAGAAACCACGCTCGCTATCAGGGTTTTGCGATTTGGGGCCTCTTTTATAAACACCCAAGAGAGGGCCGCCGCGACAAAGGGTGCGGCGGCATAGATCACAGTGACATTGGCGATACTGGTGAGTTTAAAGGCCGGGATAAACGCCGCTGTCCCCAATGCCATCACAGCCGTCACCAAAATGGCCGGGCCGCGAAAGGCTTTGACCTCAGCCACTAGTGTGCCGCGGATTGCCATGTATGTCAGGGTGAACAGCGCCGCCGCGACGCCGCGCCAGAAAATGACACCCCAGGCGTCGGTGTTCACGCCTTTGGTGAACAACCCAGCGGTACTAAAAACAAAAGCAGAGACAAGCACCAAGGCGACTCCGCTGGAACGAGAAAGGGGGTGAGACATCAGGTGTGGTCCTTGTGATTTTTTCTGGCCTGATTTTGTGCCTAACAGAGGTCTACTGACATGTATCTGTCAGTAGTGATGTGGTAGGTTAAAGAAACACCAAAGGACACGTTATGGCCCGATCTGCGCGACTGTTTGAAATTATCCAATTGCTGCGCGGTGCCAGCGGACCGATGCGGGCGGTCGATATTGCGGCGGCGCTAGAGGTGACACAGCGCACGGTTTACCGCGATGTTGCATCGCTTCAGTCGATGCGGGTGCCGATTGAGGGGGCAGCGGGTGTTGGGTATATTTTGCGCCCCGGATTTGATTTGCCGCCCTTGAATTTCGATGTGGAAGAGGCCGAGGCGATTACCGTTGGTTTAAGCATGATTGCGCGCACGGGCGACAAGGGATTGCAGCGCGCGGCGCGGCGTGCGGCGCGAAAAATAGCGGATGCCACGCCGCTGAGTGAAACGTTGTTTTCGTCAACATGGGGACCTGAGGCCAGTGATCGTGTGGATCTGTCTTTGGTGCGTGATGCGATCCGGGAGGAACAGAAACTACAGTTGCAATACCTTGACGCCCAAAACATCGAAACGACGCGAGTGATCAAACCGGTGGCTGTGGTCTATTATTCAGAATCAATCGTGATTGCGGGGTGGTGCGAATTGCGCGCGGATTTTCGACACTTTCGCCCGGACCGCATTGTTGGGTACGACATTTTGCCCGATCATTTCCGGGGGGAGGGTCGAGTGCTGCGTCAAAGATGGGCCCAAGACCATGCAGGGGATTTATAAGGCGATGGGTTGTGGTGCAATTCACCCAAGTGATCAAAAGAATGCGACCTACGCTAGACATCCCCGGCGACTTCGCGCAGAGAATGCCAAACACATCGGTCGGGTGTGCAAACAGATCTGAGGCAATTCCATGTGGGTGCGGTTGGAAAAAATCAATCACGTTCAGGGGCTAAAGCGGTTTTACGTGCTTAGCCTCACTCAAACTTTGTTTGGCGAATGGAGCCTGACCCGCGAATGGGGCCGAATTGGTGCATCCGGTGGGCAGCGCAAAGTGTCGCATTTTGATACGCTGGATGAGGCAAAGTCTGTGTTCAACATCCTAAAGGCCAATAAAGAAAAGCGTGGGTATTCAACGCTTCCGGTTCAGATGCAGTTGTTTTCAGCGCCAAAGCCACGCCGTTTGCATTAACGCTGGCACGTGTCCTATTCTATTGTGCAGTTGCAGAAACTCTATTTGCCACCTATGAAAACCGTTAAGTTTTTCAACTTTGGCAAGGATGCCGGCAAAAATGATGTTCAAGCGTGCAACACCTGAGGCGATTGTTGGGCATGGCGTTCAGTTGAACGATGTGACGTTCGCCGTTGAAGGGCGCAACATCATTTCAGCGCTATCGCTTGATCTGGCAGAGCAGCGCGTTGGGATTGTCGGGCGGAACGGATCGGGCAAATCGACGTTGGCGCGGCTGATCACCGGGTTGATTGCCCCGACAGAGGGCAGCGTTTTGGTGGCGGGTGTTGACGTCGCCAAAGATCGCAAACGCGCCATTCAGGCGGTTGGGATTTTGTTTCAGAATCCAGATCACCAGATCATTTTCCCGACGGTCGAAGAAGAAATCATGTTTGGCCTGACGCAGCTTGGGGAAAGCAAAGTGGTGGCAAAGGCGGGCGCGGCTGAGGTTCTGGCGCAGTTTAACCGCAGTGATTGGGCCGAAAAATCAATCTACACATTGTCCCAAGGCCAGCGGCATTTGGTGTGTCTGATGGCGATTTTGGTGATGCAGCCTAAGGTGATTGTGCTGGACGAACCCTATGCGGGTTTGGATATTCCGACGATGCGGGTTTTGAACCGGTATCTGCGGGGATTGGATCAGCAGGTGCTGCACATCACACATGATCCACATTCATTGACGGATTACGACCGGGTGCTTTGGATCGAAGAGGGTCGGGTGCATCGTGAAGGATCTGCCGCCGATGTTTTACTGGCGTTTGAATCAGAAATGATCCGATTGGGGGACGTTGATGATCTCGCTCACATCCCCGATTAAAACACCGTTTCACAAGATTCCTGCCGGGGTCAAGCTGGGCCTGCTTAGTCTGTTCACTGCCAGCCTGTTTTTAAGCGAAACGCTGACAATGCACGTGGGCGCGGTTGCGTTGACCGTTGCGTTTTATCTGATCGGTGGCGTTGCGTTTGCCAAATCTGGTTTCAAAATGCTGAAACCCCTATGGCCATTTTTGGCGATCATCATGCTGTGGCATGTCGTGACGGACACGACACCAGCCGGGGTATTGATCACGCTAAAACTGGTCGCAGCGGTCGGGATGGCCAACCTTGTGACAATGACCACACGGCTCGATGAAATGATCGTGGTGCTGGAATGGCTGATGACACCTTTGCGAAAGCTGGGCGTGCGCACCGGGGCTGTTAGCATCGCAATTGCACTTGTTGTACGATTTACGCCGGTTTTGGCGCAGAAGGCAACGTATCTAGGCCAATCTTGGAAGGCCCGGTCGCCTAAACGGGCGGGGTGGCGCATCGTTGCACCCTTTGCCCTTTTGGCGATTGATGACGCGGAACATGTCGCCGAAGCGCTGCGCGCACGCGGTGGTATAAGAGACGAAACCGGGGCATAATCCCCACCAAATACGGAGAATAATATGGAACGTAACCTCGTATTGGTCGCATTGTTTGCAGCGTTGATTGCAGCCCTTGGACTGATCCCCCGAATAACCCTAGGGAGCGGTATTCCGATCACCGCCCAATCTATGGGTATAATGTTGTGTGGCACTGTATTGGGCGCGCGTCGCGGCGCTTTGGCTGTTTTGCTGTTTTTGGGCTTGGTCGCCCTTGGTTTGCCGTTGCTCGCTGGTGGTCGTGGTGGCCTTGGCGTGTTTACAACACCTTGGGCAGGCTTTTTGTTTGGCTTCCCGGTTGCGGCATATGTCACGGGGATGGTCGTTGAAAGGGTACGCACGGGCAATCTGAATATGGTTGCGGCGATTGCATCTGTGGTGGGTGGCATTGGTGGCCTGTATTTGGTTGCGATCCCTTATTACATGATCATGAAACCAGCCGGTTTGACCGAAGCGTTGGTGACAGCGATGGCGCCGTTTATGCCGGGTGATCTGATCAAGGCTGTTTTGGCTGGTCTGATCACTGCGGCAATTTACAAAGCCCGCCCGTCAGCGGTTTTGTCGCGCGCATGACAGAGACTGACATCAAATCCCTTTTGATGTCGCGTCGATCGGTTCGGGCGTATTTGCCCGATCCGGTTTCAAAAGAACGGGTGGCAGGGTTGCTGGAACAAGCACGCTCTGCCCCCAGTGGTGCAAATTTACAGCCGGGGCGCTATCATGTGTTGACCGGTGGTGCGTTGCACAATCTGTCAGAGGCCTTGGCGCAGGCGATTGCTGAAAAGCGCCCGCAGGTTTCTGAGTATTCCTATTTTCCCGATCCGATGCCAGCAGCGCTAAAACAGCGGCAACGCGATGCAGGGTATGCATTGTACCGCGTGTTGGGGATTGAACGCCGCGATATAGCGGGGCGCAAGGCGCAGTTTGATCTGAACTACCGATTTTTTGATGCGCCTGTGGCCATTGTTGTCAGCATTGATCGTGCGATGGGCAAAGGGTGTTACATGGATCTCGGCATGTCCATCATGGCGTTTTTGACGGCGGCGACGGGGCAGGGGCTTGGCACTTGTGGTGTTGGGGCGCTGGCCAATTACGCCGATGTCGCGCACGACGTTTTGGGCCTGCCTGAGGATGAATTGGTGGTCTGCGGGATCGCGCTTGGTTGGCCCGACGAAACAGCGCCAGTGAACCAGTTCTGCACCACCCGCGAACCGCTGGATGTGTTTAGCAGTTTTCACGGGTTTGACGATCAGGCCTGAAACGTAACGGCTGTGCCAATGCCACCCGCCGCAGCGATGGCCGCAAGTCCGTTGCCGGTTTTCAATTCATGAAACAGACGCACCGCGAGCACCGCGCCAGAGGCCCCAATGGGGTGACCGCGCGCCAATGACCCGCCTCCGACATTGACAGTTTCAGGATCTAAATCAGCGCCATGGACACAAGCGATGGCTTGGGCGGCGTAGGCTTCCATGATTTCTGTGAGGCTGAGGTCAGGTGGGGCGATTTTGCGGATTGCGGCGACCGGCGCGAGGCCGGGTAGGTTAGGCGTGCCGCCGATGGTGGCCCCATCTAAAATGCGCAGGGCGCGCGCCGCGTGTTTGGCAATGCGTTCAGAAACAACCAAACAAAACGCCGCGCCGTCTGCGGCGACCGATGTGTTTGCAGCTGTGACTGAACCGGTAATCTGTGGGGCTCGTGCCGCTAAAGCGGGGGTTAGGTTTCGGGTAAACGGATCATCTGTTATCCCGGCGATAGGTGAGACGATTTCAGCCCGCATACGTGTTTGGGCGAGGCGGGCTTTTTGATGGCTATTGACGGCCCAAGCGTCTTGGGCTTCGTGCGAAATACCTAGGGTCTGGGCCAAAACGTCGGCGGCTTCGGACATGGCGGGGTCACGGTCAGGCCATGGGGTAAAAGGCGCTTGATCATAAGGGATAGCAGCACCGCCCTCTGGATTAGGGTGGGCGCGCAGCGGACGGCGTGAATAGGTTTCTGCTCCGCCTGCCAATACAATTTCTGCCTGACCAGAAGAGATGAGCGCCTTTGCCAACATCAGGGTGTCTAGTCCGCCGCAGCATTGTCGATCAATGCTTAGACCTGCAACTGTTTCCGGTAGGCCTGATGCTAAGGCCGCGATGCGCGCAGGGTTGCCGCCCGCACCTAGGGCATTTGATAAGATCAATTCATCCACTTGATCCGGTGCGATGTTCGCGGTTTCTAAGCAGGCCAAAATCGGGGCGCTGGTCAAGTCGTGTAACGCGAGTGAGGCAAAGGCCCCGCCACGCGGTACAATGGGGGTGCGATAGGCGGCGATGATAAATGCGCTCATTTGATGCAGCCTTTCAATGCTTGGAGATCGGTTTTCCCACTGGGAAGAGTGGGCCATTGGGATATGCTGATCAATTGTCGTGGTGATTTCAGTGGGCCAAGCGTCGTGCGGCAATGTTTCAGTACAGTCTCCGCGTCCCCCCCTTGAATGAAGCCCCGCAGGATGTGGCCACGTTTTTCATCGGCCACAGCTATGATGGCTGCATTTTGAATTTCTGGCTGGCTGAGTAAAAAGGTTTCGATCTCTTCGGGGTAGATGTTTTGATCTGCAATAGCGACCATACGATCATACCGACCCTTCAGGGTGAGGTTTCCGTTCTCATCCAGTGCGCCGCATTCGCCGACAGTGATCCTATCGTCAACGCGCTGTGTTGCGGGGGCGGCAGGGCCGATATAATCATCAAAAAGGTAAGGGCCAGAAACCCAAACCAACCCATCGGCTCCGGCAGGTTGGGGGGTGCCGTTGGCATCGAGAATACTGATCTGCGCGCCGGGATAGGCTTGCCCAACGGAACCTTCGGGTGTGGTGTGATCTGCTAGCGCGATAAAGCTGGTTTCCGAGGCGCCGTAAAATTCGAATATATCAGCGTTGGGAAATTGGGTTTGAGCATGGGTACGCGTTGCGGTGTCTAACCTTGCACCGCCGATTAGCAGCTTGCGCAGGTTTTGACAGGGTGCGCCGCACAGGCCGCGAATTTGGGCTGGGGTGGCATAGAGAATAGATATTTGATTTTGGCTGAGCGCCTGCATTTGTCGATCTGGGCGCTGCCCGGTGAGGATATGCAAATCAGCGCCGAGATGCACGGCCTCCATTGCACCATAAAGCGCGAGCGAATGGCTGAGCGCGCCCAAAACGGCGTAGGTATCTTGGGCTCTAATGGCCCACATCCCCGCGTTTCGCTCAAAGCTTTTTATCCAGCTCAGGTGGCTCCGCCGGATGGCACGGGCGGTTCCGGTGGTGCCGGATGACATGCACTGAAGCTGCGGCCCAACCTGTGCAAAACGGGTGACCCTTGCAGGCATTTCATGAGGCAGGCAAAACCCAGCGTTCGCATTTATTGCGGCGAAGATATCTTTCAAGAGATGCTGTTTGTCACCGAACACCTGCGTTTCGGGGTGCCAATGAAATCTGTCAGACATTGATTTGGGCAGCACTTTGTTGGGATGTGAGCGTGTAGGTACCTTCGAGCCATGGAATGAGCGACACCGCGGGTTCAATCGCCCGCAGGCGGATCAAACGGCGCAGGGTGGTTGCGATCATTTCAGCGACATGCTGCGGGTATTCTTCGGTGGTGAAGAGTGAAAGATGCCGGGCAAACCCTTTGCCCGGGAAAGGGAGCAATTGGATCTGTTTATGAAACCGTTTTGCGCGAATGAAACCGGTTGGCGTGGTGATCGCCCATCCGCCACCATCTGCGATCATCCCCATGATGGATTGGTTGCTTTCGAATTCAAAACGCCCGGGCAGGGTAATGCCGATCCGGCGAAGTTGCGTTGATATTTGACCGCCAATGATATGGCTGTTCGCGTATCGTAAAAAGGGCAGGGTTGATTTCCCGGCTAGGTATTCTTCGGCGGATAATGTGCGTTCGATCGGGGCCGCCAGAACAAATGGATCGCGAAACAGCGGAAATTCGATTAAATCGGACAGATCATCATGCGGGCGATTGGCGACGCCTATATCGAGCTTTCGTTTGCGTAGTAGCGTCAGGATTTCATGGCTGGGGCGTGTAAAATGCGAAAACTCACAGCTTTGCATCCCATTGGCGAGAATACGGGCAAGCTCCGGTCCGATTTCTGCGTCAAAATCATCAATCAACCCTAAGCGCAGGCTGCGTGCTTCGATAAGATTTCCAGCGGCGACTTCGACTTCGGCAGCGCGAATTTGGCGCAATGCTTCGTCAACACGCCTTAGAAAGCTGGTGCCGGCCGGGGTTAGGACCATTGGACGGCGGTGATGGTCGATCAGTTTAACGCCAAGGGCGGTGTCCAAACTGCGCAAGTGGTGAGATACCGTGCTCACAGACAATCCGGTTTCAGAGGCAACGGCCTGCACTGATCCCGTGCGTGCGGCGAGTTGAAACACTTCGAGCCATTTTAAACTGAGACGTGATCGTTGCATTTTATTCCCTTAGGCGGTGTCACCTTGCATTTGGGTATAAAGCAAAAAACAAACCATTGCAGGCAGTTTTAAGGCATTGGCCCGCGCAACTTTTTCGGGTGTGTAAAATCCCGCTTTGTCCAGTAAATTGACAGTTCCGATGACGCGCCCGGCGACCTCGACCGGGATGTTAACAATGCTTTCGCAACCTAATGATTGAATGAGCGCATAGTCAGGGAGCAAGACGGCTATTTCTTCGATGCTATTGGCAACGAATGTTTTGCGGTCCCGTAACACTTGATTGCTCCAATCCGATGTATCGGCTGGTTTGCGGCCATATACGGGGTAAGCGTCGGGCATGTTGGAGTAAAACCGCGCATATTCCATTGTCTTTGGGTCGACGGTTGTGAGTGTGAACAAACGCGCACCCACGTTCTGTTGAAGGAGGGCTTCGAATGCTTGTAAATAAACATCTGATCGGTCTGAAGCAGACGCAACAGCGTTTAAAAAATCTGATGTATCGATCATTTTGACCTCAGTTGTGTAAGCAGCCCAGGATAGTTGGCTTAGTGGTAAGTTGTTTATCCAAGAAGGGTTGCCATATTTCGACCTCTTATGTCGGGTTCGGAGTTTACGGACGGTGATTGGGCGCCTAGCCTTCAAGGATGGATATGTGAAAACAAAGCTTTGGGAATTGTGCAATGATTGACCAACGGACTATCCCCCTTACGGAAAATTTTGGAGTAGAGGTTCAGGGCGTGCAACTGGGCCAAATCAAAGCTGGCGCTGAGTTTGACCAACTGCGGAGCATGTTTGAGGAACATTCAGCCCTGCTGTTTCGGGCGCAAGACATTGACGATGAACAACACCTCGCGTTGGGAAAATTGTTTGGCCCGATTGAAGATCGGCTCGCGGATGAACGAAAACCGGATGAGGCCTATGTGGTCCCACGTGTTTCAAATGTCCTGAAGGATGGGACTTTATCCGGCGAAATGGATCTGCACACGCTGCATCTAAAGGCCAATATGATGTGGCATGCAGACAGCACATTTATGCCAAACCCTGCGCTCACCAACATCTTGGTCAGCCGAGTGACCACTTCTCATGGCGGCGCAACCGAATTTGCATCTACTCGGGCTGCGTGGTCGCAAATGCCCAAGGCCTTGAAGGTAAAAATCGAAGGGCGGGGTATCTGGCACAAATACAGCCACTCTCGTGCCCGTATTTCGCCAGAACTTGCAGCGTTGCCAATGTTTCATAAATGGCCTGATCAGCATTGGAATGCTGTATGGAAAAACCCGTCGAATGGGCGAGAGGCGCTTTATATCGCAAGTCATGCTTTTAAGATTGACGGATACAATGAGGCTGAAAGCCAAGTTATATTGGACGAATTGATGGCGTTTTGCACACAGCCGCAGTTTGTATATCGACATGAGTGGTCCGTAGGGGATGTTCTGATTTGGGATCAACGTGCGGTTTTACACAGGGCTACGCCTTGGCCGCAGAATGAACCGCGCACACTGACCAGTATTTGCGTTTCAACAACGGATCGAGACGGCCTGTCGCTGATGCGGCATCAGTCGGATGCAAACTAAGACAAACAAAAGATGTGCGGCGCTTATTCGTCAAAGCGCCGCGTCCGGATAGACTAATCATGCGTTTAGTTCCTCGGATATGTCATATTTGGGTCGTAGTTTGTTTGGTTTACGACAGTGCAATTTTTATGTGCGCCCATGCTTAGGATTTGCGCGGTTGTTCCGATGTTGCTGTAC
>NZ_JAAOIE010000015.1 GCF_011326755.1 Cochlodiniinecator piscidefendens
GGCGCAAACTCGATGGTGCCAACCGCATGCCTGAGATCATCCAGGGGATTGCAATCAAAGACGGGATCAAACAACTTAACCAAGCCGCCTGATCACACCGTCACCAACTTTCGGGCATACCTCCAGGCGGGTGTGTTTAAGCTCTCTGAGCGGTTCCGAACGCGCCCCATCGAAACCCTGAACGACCTTAAACAAGGCGGACTGTCCGATGATCACTGAGGGGTGCAAAGAGAAAACAATTGTAGGTTTAGGAAAACTCCTCAAGAAGTACCTGAGACGCGTTCAATTGACCAGCCGCGCCAATCACTCGAACCATATCAACTCCGTCTATGGAAACAACAGCATGAGGGCCATTATTGGTTACAACGATCGTTGGTGGACCGTCGGCTGCATCATAATTGAAAGCGATACGGTCTTCATCAGGATTGTAATCTTCAACGATGACTTCGTTGCCAGATTGATTGGTGGATAGAATGAATATGTCACCTCCGAGGCCGCCGTTACCTATGTCACCTGCACCGAGTTGTAAAAAATCATCTCCAGCGCCGCCTGAAAGTGAATCAGCGCCAGTTTCAGGGTTTATATTGAAGTTGGTGTTTATTCCCGCAAAAATGGGGTGTGCAAAAACCTCTTCATCGGTACTTGCCTCTATAAAATCAGGATCCGTTTCGGCGAGTTCTTCAAATGCTGCAAAGAACTCCGCAGAATAATCTCTCCCGGAATCTCCGCCACTGTTGGTGTCATCAATAATGTATCCGCCTATAAGGGTATCATTTCCTCCACCACCCAGAAGGGTATCGCTACCATCTCCACCTATGAGCGCATCATTGTGAATACCACCATCGATAACATCATCACCCGCATTCCCGAACAAGGTGTCAGCACCAAGGCCACCATTGATTAGATCGTTTCCAATGCCGCCACCTACAGTATCATTCCTTGCCCCACCTTCTAAAGTGTCGATGCCTGGGCCACCTTCGATCAAATCTGTGCCATTGCCTCCGTCCACAAGGTCATTCCCAGATTGCCCAAAAAGTTCGTCCGCGCCGACTTCTCCAGTGATGGTATCATCGCCTGCGAGACCCCTTATGATGTCTGGACGATTTGTACCTGCCAAAACATCATTTTCTGGAGTGCCAACGGCAGTATCCTTATCATCCTGTGAAGAAGAGTTATCGTCATCAAAGATTTCGTAAATCCCCCAGCCTAAGACGAGCGTTGAAATCGTTAACAGAGCAGCAAACATATCGGTTTCCTTTTAGTGGCGATTTATTCAGAATTGCCGAAGCTATACTCTCCACGTAGGCAATGTCAGGATTATGGAGATCTTAAGTGTATTACAGTGGTGGTAATGGGTGCTACATTTATTTGAGTTGACGGTGTGGTCGATATCTTTTTGATACTCTGTGCAGGCCTATTGTGTTCAATTCGCTTGGAATATGTGTAATGTCTCTGCGTTTGAAACAAAGTGGCAAGTGAACAGCCTTTACGTGTTCTGGCTGTGTTCTCGTGGAGGAGAGACGGCTCGGTTTGGTACTGGCAGTGTATCGTCGTTATTTAGGTAAGACTGTGCTTTAGACAAACGGCCTATCGACCTAAGAGCTCAATTTGCACGCCAGTTCATTTCTCTTTTTCCCAATACTGCCGAAATTCGCGGTGATTGTCCTCTCGATCATCGGTGTTGCGATCAAAGATCAAGAACATACCCGCACTTACGACAAGGATGGAAATCGACATTGCATGACAAACATGTGTGGCTCCGATTTGTCCGGCTTCGCTTAGGGGCTGTTGACGTTCGGGGTTTCCAAATCACCTGACTTTTGTTTCAAGGTTGCAAACGGAGGAGAGCAACCTTGACCCGAAGAGTTGCTTAAGGTTCTCTTTGAGGCAATCATAAACGGGCTTGAGCTCATATGCGGCTTTGCCGACCCATGCGGCCAAAGTGGAACGGTCGATATCGACACCTTGACGCGCGTAGATTTGGGTCTGACGGTACAGAGGCAGGTGATCTGCGTATTTACTGACAATGACGTTGGCGACTGTTGCCTCGGTTGGCAAACCGCCTTCAATCAATCGTGGTCTGGCGGGGGCTTGCGCCACGCCGTCCTTACAGGATCGGCAGGCGTACTTTGGGCGGCGCGTGACAATCACACGGAACTGCGCAGGGATTACATCCAAGCGTTCGCTGACATCTTCGTGCCGCAAGCACATGCTAAATCGTCTGGTTCAATAATCTCTTCGATGCATTCCAGATGTTTGGGCAGTGATCCACGATTGGTTTTGCGTTTTGCAGGTTTGTCTTTGGGCGGATCAATCGCTTCATCCTCAGCATGCACAACAGCCATGGCGGTCTCAATATCTTCAAACGCCAACTGGTATTGATCAGGATCGCCCTTCTCTGACTTCGCACCAAACAAGGCCCGCTTGAAGTCTGCAACCAGCTTCTCCAGCCGTTCAATGCGCACGTCTTTGCGAGCGCTGCGTTCTTCTGACGCAAGGATGATTGCCTTCGAAGCATCGACATCGTTGGGAAGATCAGCGGGTATTTCCATACCCCTGAGATAGCAAAACGAGGGAGCAAACGCCGCTGTAAAATAATCGATGATTCACTCTGCCGCAGCAGGAGGCACGATATCCAATGCGATCACGCGCCGCCAATCCAACCCCGCAAACAGGGCCTCAAATTGTGCAGGATCAAGGCGCATCGCACTGTCTTTGACGGCTGGCCATTTGAAGGTGTTTTGTTCAAGTCGTTTGTACGCCATCACCAGTCCAGACCCGTCCCAGTAAATCAGCTTTAACCGATCTGCGCGCTTGGCGCGGAATACGTAAACCGCCCCATCAAAGGGTTTGTGACGCAAGTGGCTTTGAACCAAAGCGGCCAATCCATCATGGCCCTTGCGAAAGTCCACGGGTTTGGTCGCAACATATATCTTCACCCCATGGGTCGGATGGATCATAGCGCCGCTGCAATCTCAGAAATACGGGGCGCAGGAGTGGTGGCATCCAAACGAACGGTCACATCGCCTTTGATCACATCAAGTGTGCTAGATGGGGCTGCAACCGGCGGCATTGCCATTGATGCAGCGGCTTCTTCAATCTGGACAGGCACAAAATCCATACCATCCAAGTTCGGCAGAACCAACTTACCCTGACGTGCCATACGTCGCCAATCCGACAGCGTGCTGGGGATCAACTCATATCGTTTGGCAACCGCATTGACCGTCGCACCTTCAATCAACGTCTCTGCCACAACCCGCTCCTTCAATTCCAAAGGCCAATTCCGTTTGCCATCTGATCGCCTCGGCATTCGTGCCAAAAACTCGCTTGTAGCTCCCATCGAGAAACTCCCCTCAAATCATTGAAGGCTATGAATCGCAGATTATCAGGTAAGCCGAAAGGATGGGGCGCAGACAGCGCTTACCGTCTATTTTGGACGGGACAAAGCCATTCTAAGACAAAGGGAAAGGATCAAACAAAAGACACTCGAAACGCGCCGCTTGCATCACAGGCAACGCGCCGCATAATCAAACCAACCAGATGAGCCAAACTCTCTCATTGTTTAGGCCGCCTTCGGACCCAAAAACTCTGCCGACGCACACTCGCTAACCAACACTGGTTGGAAGTTCCCGATCGAGAACAAGTTGCGCGAAACATCTAAACATTCGATGTATAGACTACGCCATAGCTTTGAGGGTCGAATGACAGACGCGGGGATCGAAGAACGTATCAAGGCTGACTTAATGGGTCACAGCTTAAAGCGTGAGCGATACGGTACAGGTGCCTCTCTCAAGAAGGCGCATGAGTGCGTTCTACAGATTGCGCTTTAGAACCAGAGCGCGTGAAATTCCAATTCGTTCCGCACGCCCTACTCTCCCCGTTCAGCCGCTACCTTTAAATCCCACGAAAACGTGACACCAACATCTTTACCACCGCACCGGCTGCACCGCAGTTTCGTGATGATCTTATTAAGGCAGTAATTTTGGTTTTCCGGCATACGGCGTTGGTGGCGTTCTTTCATTGGTGGTTCAAAAACAGATTTCAAAATAATTTTGAATCCCAATTTCTAAATTAATTCGAATAGCCACAACACTGGATACAGGTTAGATCCTGTAGATAATTACTGGCGGAATTTAGCGCTTGTTCAGTGTATTCCGTTTGCTACTGTTTTTAATTGAAAAATGTTACTCTACGCATAAAAATTAACAAATATGCCCTTATTAAAATCGAAAAAAACTGTCGCAACCGTTAACCATAATTGACCATTCAAACTCTCGACTATACCATGGGTAGAGTCGGTGATATTTTTTTCGCCCACGCGATATCTGAATGCATAGTCTGAAAATATGCACAGATTACAACATGTTATTTTACGAGGAAAGTCTTATGCCCACATCAACACACACTGCGACAAATGGTACCGGACAAATTCACACCTATCACGGTGGCTTAAACGATACTACGAACAACACTCTGAATTTAAATTATAATAACATCACCGGATTTTCGCACGGTCATCATGCCAGGGCTGGTGGCGGAAATAACATCTTTAACTTCACCAACATACACCGAGTAGATTCAACCATTGTTGGAAGACTCGAAGATTTCGACCCAAGCAGCGACAAAATTCAGATCGATGGCGTTGATGTCGACCTCTATAACCCTCCAAGCAATGTTCGGATTGTGGAGTTTAACGGAAACCATAACGATCCGAATTCGACACCACAACAATGGCTACTAATTGACACTGGACAAGGCCACATATTTTACTCCCTGTCGGGTGCACGGGTGGACATGAATGGTAACGGTTCAGCAAACACAGGTGATCAAGAAGGACATTTCATCCAATCTAATCAAGTTCCTAACTTCTCCACCTTGACTGACGTAGATTTTGTCGACCCCCAAAATTATGTTCCTGCAGGTATGACGCCAAATGGCGGTATAATAATACAAGATGATGACAAAGACGCCGCAGATGTTTTAGCTAATATCAGTGGCTCTAATGGTGGGGATCTAATTTCTGGAGGCCTCAACAACGACAAAATATATGCGGGTGACGGGAATGACACTGTTTGGGGCGGAACCGGCAACGATACCATATACGGAGGCAATCAAAACGATGTCATTTATGGCGGAGGCGGAAACGACAAAATTATTGGCGGTAAAGGTAACGACATAGGGTACGGTGGACTAGGGAACGATGTCATTTCTGGTTGGGGAGGGAACGACTCAATCTATGGCGGCAAAGGGAATGACAAACTGTACGGCCAGCAGGGAAATGACACCTTCGATGGTGGTCAGGGCAACGACAAAATGTATGGCTCCACTGGAAATGATAGTCTTGCAGGCGGCTCTGGGAACGATGTTCTGAATGGTGGCTCAGGTACCGACCATATGACCGGTGGTAGTGGAGCAGATACTTTCGAATTTAAATCAGGTGATCTCATGGATTGGGACAACTTGGGTGGAAACTGGACCCAAAAAAATGCGCAACTGGATGTCATTCATGATTTTGTTTTAGGAGTGGATAGCATCGAGTTTGACAACTATTCAAATGTTGATGATAGATCTGACCTTAGAGCTTTTAAAACCACAATCGACGGGAATGTTTATTTCACCGTTCAGGTGCGCGATACCAACGAACGAATTTTGGTAGATGTTGACGACAGTACGTCGTGGGGGGACTTTTTTGGCTCCTCCAATTTTGACGACAACTTCACAATCATTTAACGCTGGCAAACAACATCAGATGCAATCGCGTACTATTCAACAACGTCCTGCACTCCAAAATTTTGGGGTGCAGGAAAACCCAATCTAAATTCGGCTTAAGCCTTTATGAATTTTGATTTAAGAACAGCGAGCAGAATAGAAAGCAGCTCACTAAGCAAAGTGTTTCTGGGAGGTTTCTCGTTTCTACTCTTAACTCGTTTTATGCGGTCTTAAGGGCTTTGTGTGTAGATATGCCGTTACTCGCGGGGCATTTTCTTTAACCTCCCAATTTAGGGAAGAAGGAGATGCTCATTAACAAGGGTCAACGCGAGATTCATCGCAAATTGTGGATACTTCGATACGCAGAAGAGCTCGTGCATGTTGCGAAAGCCTGCCGTTATTTCGGCATCGGTCGATCTAGTTTTTACCGCTGGCGACAAGCCTACGCGGAACAGGGCGAAGCGGAGTTGGCAATGTTTACGGCTCCGCAGTAGAGGAAATCCCAATCGGCCTGTCTGGGGAATTCTTGCCCGAAGTCGTGGATGGCGGCCAGCAATCCGCCGGCGGAATTACCCCTCACCTAATCGCAGTCGGCCAGCGTGTGCAAATCGCCCAACAAGGCCTCGCCACCCTCCCCGACCTGCGCCATCGCGCGCGCTCCTCGGATGAATGCGGGGCGCATCAACCCATTTCCTACCGGGTGTTGATCGACAGCGTTTGTGTGTTTGGCGTTGATCTAGCCGAATTGGCCCTCCGCAAAGGATGGTTCGTCAAACGAGATGGAAAACACACGATACCCAAGCAGCAATCACAGAAGCTGAAAGCGGCGCTTGTCGAAGGGTTGGAAGCCGTCCGCATCTCTTGGAAAGATGCCAATATCGACGTGAGCAAAATGGTTGAAGGGGTCGAGGTGGGTTAATCCACAAAGCGTATGCAATTTTAAGGTGTCAAATCTCGATCTAATTATTATAGAATAATTTATCAATTATTCAAAACAAGAGTCGTTTTTTTTAGAAGGTAAAACCGTGCACGCATTCAACGTAACTCAGCACCGTGATGTGCTAGGCAATCTCATTTATGACACATCTAATCCCTACGCTAACACATTGAGAGACCGCTCGAACGGTGTAACAAATGATCGTGGAAGCAAAACTCCAATTGATGAAATAATCGAAACACACAATTTTCAATCAACATCACCTGAAACAATCATGCGTGAAGTGGTAACGCGTGAAGAAAGCTGGCATCAAAACGCCTTCCGGAATTCTGATCAGAGCGAAGATGTCGCGGTTATCATCACAGGCAAAAATGCGTCATTTGTGTTTGAATCCGAACCTCTGGAAAAGCAGGTGGAGACTTACACACGCAGCATAAACACTTTTTCCGCGCCTCCTGGAGCATCAACGCCAGGAAACGATATTATCTACCCTTCAGGTTATACCACCATTGATGGTGGTAGGGGCTTAGACACTCTGGTACTTGACTTGAATGGAAGCGACGTGGTTTGGACAACAACAAATCACCTGACGATTTTAAACAGTCTTGATGGCGCTTATTCGTTCACTTTGTACAATGTAGAATTACTGCAGCTCAACGACCAGACTATCACTCTCATTGAACCTATCACCCCAATGTTGGAGGATTATTCTGTCGGGATCAACGGTTGGCTCGCTGTTGGCTTCGACACGGTGTACGACACCGTAGCAGGCCCACATGCTGAGAAACACTTAGAATTTGAGATTAGAAACACATCTGGCGAAAACAGTGTCTGGCTGGATGGGGTTGGTTTAGTTGATGCATCAAATGGATATACATTCGATGCAGAACTTATCGAGTCACTTTGGGTGCAAGGTAGCAACAGCACAGGTGTACACACGCTGAACATTCGTGCGTGGGACGGCTTCCGCTGGAGCGCGTGGGATGATTTCAACATAACCACCAGAGCAAGCAATTCTCAGCCGGTCATCACTTACGATAACATC
Organism: Cochlodiniinecator piscidefendens; assembly: GCF_011326755.1. GTDB lineage: Bacteria > Pseudomonadota > Alphaproteobacteria > Rhodobacterales > Rhodobacteraceae > Cochlodiniinecator > Cochlodiniinecator piscidefendens. The sequence continues at coordinate 7,692 of NZ_JAAOIE010000015.1, forward strand.
ACGCTTGACCCAGAGGCTTGGAAGCAAATTGATCTTGGTTTGGCTTATAGCGATGCTGATGGGGATTCAGCATATCGCTTTGAAATCTGGGACAGTGAAGGCAATAACAGCTTCTGGGTCAGATTTGAGGGTTATGCGTATGCATCAGACGGGTATATTCTTACCAGAGAACAGTTAGATCACCTTTGGGTGCAGGGCGCAGATACTGGAGGAAATCAAACACTCTGGATCCGTGCGCATGATGGTGTCGAGTGGAGCGCTTGGGACTCTTTTGTACTAACAACACTTGGAGCTGAAATTCCCCCTGTCGCAACTATCGACAACCTTACACTTACATCCAACACCTCGGTAAATGTTAGTGACATTTCGTTTTATAGCGATGGGAATAATGATGCAGCCACCCAATATGAAGTCTGGGATGACGAAGGTGCTGACAGCTTTATACTCAACGGAACGGCAGTAGACGCGGAAGCGGGCTATACCTTATCCGCAGCCGATCTCGATAATTTGCAACTGCACGGTGACAGTTCCGGCAGCACGCAAACCCTCTGGATCCGTGCTAATGATGGTTCTGGATGGAGCGCTTGGGACTCATTTGTGTTGACCACTGCAGATTCTCAATTAGCAATAGAAGATGGACTAATAATTTAGGCACACTTCCAAGTTTGAAGCCTCTAGAGCAGGCCATTTATTGGCCTGCTTAAATGAGTGAATGTATAGGGCCGAAGCCAAAAAATGGGGCAATTTTCATAATTACTTGTCAGTAACAGGCGCTAAATACGCCCATTTCAAAAATAATTCAAAAAACCTACAACCCTTTGAAACGACTCTTATTTCCCCCTAAAATCAACCCTATTTTACTCCTAAATTCAGGTTTTTCGTAAATCTTGGTGTTGACGAAATGAGTCCTCAGGTGACAGAAAAAACACATCCTAGAACTGCGCCCGATAGAAATATCCGGGCGTTTTTTCGTTCCAGAGAGGAAGGGAAATGTCATGTGACGGAATAAACCTTGCACCGCTTGAACCTCCTAAATCTCCGGAAGACTACACAGCGTTTTCCCGGGCGATCACTGCCCAAATCGCTGAGGCCATGCTTGTCCGCTAATCCCCCCCAATTAGTGGTGTTCACAAGTAGAATTTTCTCGGCATGATATCTGAGGAGATTTTTGATGAAGAACGGACGATTTAGCGACGCGCAAATCATGGGTATTTTGAAGCAAGCTGAGAGCGGTATGCCGGTTTCTGAGCTGTGCCGGGAGCATGGTATGAGCAGCGCCAGTTTCTACAAATGGCGCGCGAAGTTCGGCAGTATGGATGCGTCTATGGTGTCGCAGATGAAAGCGATGGCGGGTGAGAACCGCCGTCTGAAGCGGATGTATGCTGAGATGAGCATGCAGAATGACTTGCTGAAGGAAGCCCTTGGAAAAAAGCGGTAAGGTCATCTCAACGACGAGAGATGGCCGTGAGGGCAGTCGAGACCAGGGCCGTCAGCATTGCGCTGGCTTGCCGCACGTTCCAAATCAGCGAGACCTGCTATCGCTATGAACGCAAGTTCGAGGATGAGAACGCTGAGATCGCGGACTGGCTGGTGCGTTTGACGGCGAACCGTAAGACTTGGGGCTTTGGCCTGTGCTTTTTGTATCTGCGCAACGTGAAGGGCTTCGAGTGGAACCACAAACGCGTGTACAGAATCTACTGCGAGTTGGAACTGAACCTGCGTATCAGGCCTCGAAAGCGGCTGAAGCGGCCCAAGCCGGACGAGTTGGCGGTGCCGGAGGTCCCCAATCATACTTGGTCGATGGACTTCATGCACGATCAACTGGCGGATGGGCGAAAGTTCCGGACCCTCAATGTGTTGGATGATTACAACCGTGAAGGACTGGGCATTGATGTGGACTTCTCGTTGCCCGCCGTACGCGTTGTGCGCAGCCTGAACCAGATCATTGAATGGCGCGGTAAACCCGAGATCATTCGCGTCGACAACGGCCCCGAATATGTCAGTGGGCTTTTGAAAGCATGGGCTGAGACGCACGGCATTCACATTGAATACATCCAGCCAGGAAAGCCTCAACAGAACGCCTATAT
>NZ_JAAOIE010000016.1 GCF_011326755.1 Cochlodiniinecator piscidefendens
TGGCTCTTTGGATGGTGGCTTTATTTTTACCAGTAGCCGCTGCAGCTTTTGAAAGTGTGTATTTCATGCTGTTGCGCCGTTGTTGCGTATTGTTGCATTTTCTCGTTGCGCAACGAGTTGCGCTGTTGCGTTGAGGGAGTTCATCTTCATCTTAGTGCTTCCTGTTTGTTGCAGTAGGCAACAAATGCGGCACCTGCATTTTGTGGTGGGTTACCCTTGCCAGTCGCTTCGTGCGCAAAGTCCATCCAGTTTGCGCGGAGGGCGTGATAGTCCCAGCCCTTTTCCCGCGCAATTTCGCGAGCTTTTTCCTCGGCCCATTCTGGAAGAACGATGTCCGCTGCAATGGTCACGCGCTGTTGGCGCGGCCGGAAAATAACCAGATCGTCAGAGGTCAATTCCAACCTGTAGAAGGGCAGGTGGTCACCCTCGATGATTTGGCGAATGTTGAGGCGAAATTTCTTTAACGGGGCGTTGCTACCTGTTTTATCTTGGAGCTTGGCTAAATTGATGTGCCAGCGCTTCTGGCTACCGCAGTGTTTGCGGGCAATCTCATAGATGCGGCGCTCGAGCGGTCTGCGGAGACGGAAGTAATCCTCTGAAATACTAACAACTTCGTTTGCTTCAATCGCACGCATGAACCAATCGGACAGGACAACCTCGCAGTAGTCGAGCCGCCATTCGCCTTCTTCGCGCATCACATATCCGCCTTCATCAATCAGGCTGAATATGCGGACTTCCTTTTTGTTCCCCGTGCGTATGCTGGTTTTGAACTGTGTGCCTTGCAAGCGTTGAAAAGCCTTTTCAACGCGTTTGTATTCACGCCCGTCAGTGTTGCGGTTGGTCGCCATCATCAGTTCTCGGGCGCTGAATCTGACCCGCTTCCCGATTTCTTCTCCACGGTTCTTCCGGTGCATCAGCTGACTGATACAAAAAATGAGGATGTCTTTGTCTTTGATGGAGGGCAACCCAAGGCCGGATGGGATAATCTCAAGGCTATTTTCGCCGCTTTTGTAGAGCAGGTGGCGCATGTCTGGTTTGGTCGCCAGCGAGAACATTGGGTGTTCCATCGAGGCGGTATCATCCTTTGGAACAACATCTGAGATGTCGAGGATGAAAAAGTCTTTCTGAGGGTGTCGATCGGGTAAAAGAGGCATATCCCACCTTAGCCGATGTTCGTGTTATCGGGAACCAAAAAGTTCGTGCTATCAGGAACCCTCTTTTGAGCACTGACCGTTCGTGCCTTTCGGAACCAAAGTTCGTGCCTTTCGGAACCAAAGTTCGTGCCTTTCGGAACCCAGACGTGGCTTTTGGTTATATGGGACAGGCCTCTGCGGAATTGGTAACACTACTCCGTAGGTAACATCTTTAACACTAGAGGTTTCTGTGGATAACTTTCATCGCAGCGCATGTTCTCACAAACTATGCCCACGCCCAGTATCACGATCTGGCACTTCATAATCATCGTCGCGCTCGCTGATATCGCAATCATGCTGAGAAACAATATCAGGAGCCGTCAGGCCCAGATTGCGTTCGTGGCGAGTGACTTCCTGTTCGGCATTGGAAGGCCACGCAATATGTCGGTCCATTTCAGGTTCGTCCGGTCGCAGCATGTGTTTTACAGCAATCTCGATCTTTGCGAAGAGCGCACCGCAATGGGCAACGACAGCAGATAGGTGCATCCGATCAGTTTGAGACGGGAAGGTCTCTTTTCCATTTTCGTATCGGTCGTTGGCAGACTGATCAACGGACATACCAAATCTTATCGCCAGATTCATAATTCGTTCTGCACCCGACCGGATTGCGTTGATGTAGGGCCACGGGTCAGTCCATTCACGCGCATTGGGTACATCAATCAGCGTCATAGGCCCCTCAGGAGGTTCATAATCGCTTCCCAGAGCTTTGTGACGGCTGATCTCAACCTTGAGCGTTAGGAGGTCGCTGAGGTCTTCCATATCGTGATGGTGCATGTCCGCCTGCTGAATGGCCTCCCTGAGCGTCTCAGGGGTCTCAGAGAGGCTATCACGGGCTTTATCCATGACTGCCCCATAGGTTTCCGGCGACATGTGCTGACGGGCTGTAATTTCCTTTCGGGTGCCGCGCACGATTTCGCTGTCCAGATTGTCCCGCGCCCAATCAGCCCAAGAGGTCTGCAAAGCCGCGTATTCGTTTCGTTCACCAGCTGCACCTTTCAGCTCGGTCAAAGCCTTCTGGGTGGAGATCACAGGTTTGCCGCGACTTTCCCGAACTGGCGAGATCATCAGGTCCACCACAGCCCCACCCCGTTCATCGAGGTCGAGACGGGCGCCAAATACAGCACCGTCCCCAGCCCAACTTTCCGCCCAGGCTTTTGCTTGGTCGAAAAGTTGTTGGTTGTGCGGATTGTTGGCGTCGTGCAGGTCGCCGGCTTTTTCCACCCACTCAGGGGAGACGACACAGAGGGCCTGCATACACAGCGGCGCACCTTTGCGCTCCCCAGCACCCATCTCGGCTTTGTGCGCTTTGAAGGCGGCGAGGTAGTCGCGGTCAGTATCGGCCTTGGACCACGCGAGGGCATGACCAGCCTCAGCCCCTTCGCGGACCCGTGCCTTGCCCGTCTCGTCGTGACGTTCGGCATGGAGTGTGGCCCCGCGCAGTTGAGCGATGGAGGTGATCTTGTTGACACGGATTGCAGCTTTGAACATGGCGGAACGGTAGCAAGGAAGAAAGAAATTGTCACATCAATTGACAACCCACTAGGCAATTGTCTTCGACCCGCTCCGCTAATTGCCATGGACCAGAGGTGCTACGCCCTCTTGGATCACCTGCTAACCGCCGTTTAATTGATGAAGTTGTCATGAGAGTAACAGGCTATTTGTACCTCAAAATCTTGACATGTGGTAGATTACCACATATCTTACTTAGTGCTTGGTCATGGTGGCTTTGCAGGCTGTGCTGTGCCTGACAGTATAATTTGGTTGCAAGGAAAAGTGTGATGGCAAAGCTTAAGATAGCTATCGACAACGACATCGACTACCTCGTCCTCAGCGCTGAAGCTGCTGCTTTCGGCTACTCTGCCGAAGTGAAGCTGAAGGTGAAGAGAACTGGTACTACCGGTGCCGTTTCCACGCTCCCTGCCCCCGATGTGTTCGATTTGCCGTCTGACCAGCATGAAGAGATTCATGTTGTGCCAGAAGACGGTGGTGAAGAGTAAATCTGGGTAGGGGTAAACCAAAGGCTTTCGGTAGATAGGAATGAAAACCATGGAATATACATTTGACCCAAATGGGACTGGATCTTGGGATTTTCGCATCAACCGGAGGTCTTTGGGGTGCTGGATTTCCAAATACATCGTTCGTCGTGTGGAGACGATACGCATAGTAAGGGAATGGTTTACCATGACCTTTGAGCATGTCTTTTACGCCGTCGAGATAGCGATGCATCGTGCAATCATTGTAGTAGGAGGTAACCGTGAAATGGTTTCTCAACCAAAAGGCATATCGCCAACCTTGGTAAAAGAAGGAAAGCGAGTATCCGGCGAAAGCGCGGATACTGCTGGGTACAAACTACATCTGGCGATGGATAAGGCATCCTACACCCAGTTGGTTTGGCTCAAGGGTGCCTTGCAGGCTGCGTCATTTGGAGAGGTTCTTCGTAGAGCGTTAAATGCATACGAGATCTTTGATCCTGATGATCTGTCTGAGGAGAGTGGCATTAGTTCTGACCGCGCCAAATCTCCTGTGCCTGCTGCAGACATTAAACATCTGTATATCGTCATTCCGCATGGAATGAAGGAACAGTTGGATGATGAGAAAACTGTGGAAGGTCGGGCATACGCTGACACGATCCGTCGTGCCTTGTGTGTGCTTACCCAACTAGTCAGAGAACGTGCGAAACTTGTCGCTAAAGTAGAGAAAGGAGGAAACAATAATGATCGAGAAAATCAACAAACTGGTAATCATATCAATCCAGTTCTTCTTGCTTCGCTTTAAGTCAGCGAATGTGGTTCAACACCGCATAGCTGACGTTAGTTAAGCACTAAATACTGAGCCCCTTGGAGAAATCCGAGGGGCTTTTTCATTGAAGGCTATACTGATAAATTTGGGAATAATGCATACACATTAAGTTTGAGGCACACTGTCCATTTAGTGAACGGCCTCTCCGCTACATGAGGGAGAGGCCGCTACATTTCTTTTTAAGCCTGAGGCCATTGTTGTGCTGAATGAAGCACACGCAAGACTGTCACAGCGTTCACATTCGCTGCGTAAACCACGATATAGTTTGGGCGCACGACCATTTCGCGTGTGCCTTCGACGCGGCCGGTCCGATACATCTTTGGGTTGTCTGGCAAGCGAGACGTTTTGTCCTCGATCTCATCTTTGAGAGCTTGGGCGGCGTCTGGATTGTCGTCTGAGATATAATCCACGATTTCTAGCAGGTCGGCGATAGCTGTCGCTTTCCAGTTAAGATCTACTTTAATCATTTGCCATCATCCCTGCTTCTTCAGCCGCTGTTCTTCGAAAAGCGCATTACGGAACTCACGAACAGAGAACTCATATGATGATGGATCTTTCGAAATTTTCTGAGGATCCCACTTAGCCATGTTCATAACTAACTGGTATGATTCAGCTATTTTACTGAGATTTCTTTCAACAAATGCTTTTGGATCTTTTACGGCCCAACGAACCAGCCCGTGCTCGACTATCAGCAATCCTTTCAGCCCGTAAATGAGGGGCACAATCAGCCCTTCAGGATAATTGTTGCTTACATCATTGCGGTAGAACGGCGTCTTTGGTTGAACAGATGTGTATCCTTGGACGTCCTTTCCACTCGACTGTGCAGCCTGCCGTTTCTCGGGGTCGTAAATCTTTACGATAGGATTCGAGGCAAATCGCCGTTTTCCATTTGCATTGTAAGCCTTCGGAAAGTCAGCGTAAATTTGATCATAGAGTGCAGGTAAATCTGCAAGGATGCCAAATGCGCTGAGTACTCCAGCATGCTTCAGTTCACGCTGCGGGCCTTGTTTTTTCTTAGTGACCTCATCCAGAGACATCAGCTCTTCAAATCGTTTCGAACATTCTGCCTTGTTCCGGTAGGTGTTCTGAGGAGACACGCTAATGTTAGTGGGTAACGAAGACTCGTCGGTCAGCTCATTAAGTGGAATCCAAGCGAGAGCGATCAAATCGCGGATCTTGATTGGGCGTTTTTCAGTTTCATCTTCCCAACTGTTAGGCTTCCATTCTACGCGTGCAGAAAATTCTGGAGACACACTGTCTTTGATAGCGTCATAGAAGCCCTGCTTGTTTGACTTTGCTTCCTGCGGCAACTGGGCATTGTTGTTACGTGCCTCGCAGACTTCAAGGAGGGGCATCATAAAAGCGTCTGCGTCGTCATCTTCGAAACCGGTCGGCACCAAAAGCTCCACTGGAACAAGAAAATCAAAGTCATTCTTCCGCTTTTCGATTTCTTTGCGATAATCGTCCCATTGGGTCTTCATGTCGTCCCAAGACTTGATCCGCTTCCAGTCCCGATCTTCCATGATATCGCGAAGGACGAAGAGGCCAATAGCCAGCATATTATGCCCACCATCAAGAATGCCTTCGATAGTAGAATCTTCAAAACGCAGCCGGAAGCGACTGCGTTGAAGCTCTTCGTAGTGAGCCGTGCCTAGTAGGATCCCCTTCGATTTGAAACGAAAGAGTTCTGGTGTTGTATTGAGCGTGTTGAGGATATCATCCACAACAGAATTTCGCCGCGAAGAGCGAGGGTTTGCGGCCAATCCAGCGTTATCAAATAGTGGAAATAGATTTTTTGCAGCTACAAAACCAACTAACCGTTTAATCGGTATTTCGTCGATGTTTTCTTCTTTTGAGGAAGGCTGCGCCGCAACATTTGAGAAGCGGATAACGATATCGTCTTTTTTATAGGTCATAGGAAGCTCCATTTTAACCATTACAGGTGATGGAGAAGTTCCTAGAGAGCCAACCGCTAAACGATTGAAATCCTTACATTCAGGTTTTCACCCTATATCAAGATCGCTTCCTATCCAGGAAGCCAATTTCCAGAAACCACTCCAGGTTTCACGCCGCCATTTTTCAACAGCAACTCGCGTCATATAGTGATGATTGGGTCATTTGTCAAGGTTTACAGGTAAATAAGAGGAGAAGCCTCGTGCTGCAGATAGTGAAATGCGCTCTGATTATCTAAGGAGGATTGTATTTAAATGGTTGAGTGTGTATCTCAATTGAGATACACAGAGACATAGGAGGACAGATATGCCCGCTCAAACTTCAATGCTTCACGTTCGTGTGGATGACCAACTCAAGGCTCAGGCGTCTGACGTTCTCGCTGGTGTAGGTCTAACGCTCTCAGATGCAGTGCGGATTCTGTTAACTCGCGTTGCATCGGAAGGTGGATTGCCAGCAGGTTTAACTGCTGATCCGGATGCTTATGACGCTTGGTTCCGCGCCAAGGTGCAGGAAGCTCTGGATGATCCGCGCCCCTCGGTTTCTCACGCAAAGGCGATGCAGGAAGCGCAGGCGCTAATTGACGAAAAGCGGCGTGCTCGACCTTAGCTCCGCTTCCAAGGCAACCAGCCCCGCTTTTGGGGAGCTGGTAGTAATGCTGCAACGCGATCCTCAGATCTATCGAGGCGTTTTCTCAAATCGTCAATTGTAGCCTGCATTTGATCACGTTCGCGCATGCGTTCTGTTTCCAGTAATTCCAGTTTTAGCTGCGCTGTTTCACTATGATTATCATGGTGTTGCGAGATGTTGCTAATGTCTTGTTGCGCAACGAGTTGCGCCGTTGCGGGGTATACGCGATGTAATTCTGATGGGTCGATCTCATAAGCCCCCGAAAAATTTTTTGCAGCAGAAATTTTCCCATTTTTTATGGCTCTTTGGATGGTGGCTTTATTTTTACCAGTAGCCGCTGCAGCTTTTGAAAGTGTGTATTTCATGCTGTTGCGCCGTTGTTGCGTATTGTTGCATTTTCTCGTTGCGCAACGAGTTGCGC
>NZ_JAAOIE010000017.1:0-2929 GCF_011326755.1 Cochlodiniinecator piscidefendens
AGGCGTTGTTTCTGACGGTTTTATTCTTTTAGATTTGCGTCGTCGGAAGGCGGATGCGGGGATTGAGGGATTGTCTGCGTTAGGTTCTGTTGATGTGATTGAAGAAGCGGCTTACGGGAGCGCCAAGCGTGTGTTGGTGCGCAAGGGAACAGCGAACGCATAGCGCGCCCAGTGTATTTAAAAGGATCAGTATTGATGTTGGCAGTTAAGTTTCACAAGAGAGCCGTGGTTTTAGCGTTTTCGGCATTGGCGGCCTGTAGCGTTGGCGGTGCGGAAGATACCCATGTTTTTGTTCGAGAGGCCGGAGCTGACCAAGCCATCATAGGGATTCACATCAGCCTGCTTAATCATCCAGAAGAGACGCATGTCTTGGGATATAACAAGATGCAGGATCTCGCGAATGCGACCTGTGATCGGACCAGCGGACGTGCTGCGGAATATACCGGGAAACAATTTCAACGCAGCCTGGGCAACGCCTACGACACATGGATTGAGCGCACGTACCGTTGCGTATGATATGCGTGTAAATTTCAGGAGCTTAGAACGCCAAAAGCCCCGCGATTTGCGGGGCTTTTTGGTGTTTGTTGGTTGCGGGAGTAGGATTTGAACCTACGACCTTCAGGTTATGAGCCTGACGAGCTACCGGGCTGCTCCATCCCGCGCCAATAGGGTTTGTGGCCCTTGCGCCCCCATTCAAATTGTATGTTTGGGGATATTTGTCATCGTTTGAGAGCTTTGGATTTTTACTAGGTTTGGCGGTGACCTACTCTCCCACACCTTAAGATGCAGTACCATTGGCGCGACAGCGCTTAACGGCCGGGTTCGAGATGGAGCCGGGTGTTTCGCTTGTGCTATGACCACCAAACCGAGAAAAAATCCAAAGAGCCAATATCGTTTAAGTCAAGTGTTCTAATTAATGGTGTGTATGCTTTTGATTTGTCAGTAAGTCTTACTATTACTGGATCAAATCAAGCCTATCGGACAATTAGTACCGGTCAACTGAATGCATTGCTGCACTTACATCTCCGGCCTATCGACGTGGTGGTCTTCCACGGTCCTCAGGGATACCTTGTTTTGAGGGGGGCTTCCCGCTTAGATGCCTTCAGCGGTTATCCTGTCCGTTCATAGCTACCCAGCACTACCGTTGGCACGATAACTGGTCCACCAGTGGAACGTTCACCCCGGTCCTCTCGTACTAGGGGCAACTCCTCTCAAGTATCCTACACCCACGGCAGATAGGGACCGAACTGTCTCACGACGTTCTAAACCCAGCTCACGTACCTCTTTAAACGGCGAACAGCCGTACCCTTGGGACCTGCTCCAGCCCCAGGATGAGATGAGCCGACATCGAGGTGCCAAACACTGCCGTCGATATGGACTCTTGGGCAGTATCAGCCTGTTATCCCCGGCGTACCTTTTATCCGTTGAGCGATGGCCCTTCCACTCGGGACCACCGGATCACTATGACCGACTTTCGTCTCTGCTCGACTTGTCAGTCTCGCAGTCAGGCTGGCTTCTGCCATTGCACTCAACGACCGATTTCCGACCGGTCTGAGCCAACCTTCGCGCGCCTCCGTTACGCTTTAGGAGGCGACCGCCCCAGTCAAACTACCCGCCACACAGGGTCCCGGATCCGGATAACGGACCGCGGTTAGACATCAAACAGAACAAGGGTGGTATCTCAAAGGAGGCTCCATGGTAACTAGCGTTACCACTTCAAAGCCTACCACCTATTCTGCACGTGTTGTGTCTGATGCCAATGTGAAGCTGTAGTAAAGGTGCACGGGGTCTTTCCGTCTAACCGCGGGAAGCCTGCATCTTGACAGGCAATTCAATTTCGCTGAGTCTATGTTGGAGACAGCGGGGAAGTCGTTACGCCATTCGTGCAGGTCGGAACTTACCCGACAAGGAATTTCGCTACCTTAGGACCGTTATAGTTACGGCCGCCGTTTACCTGGGCTTCAATTCGGAGCTCTCACTCCTCCTTTTAACCTTCAGGCACCGGGCAGGCGTCAGACCCTATACGTCGTCTTACGACTTCGCAGAGCCCTGTGTTTTTAGTAAACAGTCGCCACCCCCTGGTTTGTGCCCCCAATTTCCACTTGCGTAGAAACAGGGCCTCCTTCTCGCGAACTTACGGAGGTATTTTGCCGAGTTCCTTCAACATAGTTCTCTCAAGCGCCTTGGTATTCTCTACCTATCCACCTGTGTCGGTTTAGGGTACGATCTCATGATGGAGCTATTTCCAGGAACCTCTAAGCAGCCCATTCAATCCAATAAGGATGAACTACAGTCGAGATCCGTCACTACCATCTGGCCCAGGAATATTAACCTGGTTCCCATCGACTACGCCTTTCGGCCTCGCCTTAGGGGTCGGCTTACCCTGCTCAGATTAGCTTTAAGCAGGAACCCTTGGATTTTCGGCGAGAGGGTCTCTCACCCTCTTTGTCGCTACTCATGTCATCATTCTCACTAGTGATCTCTCCACGGGATCGCTCACGCGCCCGCTTCATCGAAAGCTCCTTGCGTCCAATTCTTCCAGAGGAAGATAAAGACGCATGGAACTATGTCACACTACGCTCTGCTACCATGCACTATGTGCATCCTAAGCTTCGGCTCATGGCTTGAGCCCCGTTACATCTTCGCCGCAGGACAACTTAATTAGACCAGTGAGCTGTTACGCTATCTTTAAAGGATGGCTGCTTCTAAGCCAACCTCCTGGTTGTTTTGGTCGTCCCACCTGCTTTCCCACTTAGCCATGAATTAGGGGCCTTAGCTGTAGGTCAGGGTTGTTTCCCTTTTCACTACGGACGTTAGCATCCGCAGTGTGTCTGCCATCTATTACTCCCGGGTATTCGGAGTTTGGTTAGGATCAGTAAGCCGGTGAGGCCCCATTACCCATCCAGTGCTCTACCCCCCGGGGTATTCA
>NZ_JAAOIE010000018.1 GCF_011326755.1 Cochlodiniinecator piscidefendens
AAAAAGCCCTCCAAAAGGAGGGCTTTTTGATTTGCTTTAGAATGGCCCGATGGGCGGTTTATTCGTCTTCGTAGTCGGACATTGGGGGGCAGGAGCAGATGAGGTTTCTGTCACCATAAGCGTTGTCGACGCGGTTGACGGGGGACCAGTATTTATCCACTTTGAACGCCCCTTTGGGGTAGCAGGCTTGTTCGCGGGAATAGGGTCTGTCCCAGTCGCCCACCAGATCGGCCACGGTGTGTGGCGCGTTTTTCAGTGGGTTGTTTTCCGGGTCGATCTTGCCTTCTTCGATTGCGCGCGCTTCTTCGCGGATATCGAGCATCGCCCGGATAAAGCGGTCGATTTCGTCTTTTGGCTCGGATTCCGTTGGCTCCACCATCAGGGTGCCAGCCACAGGCCAGCTCATGGTGGGGGCGTGGAAGCCGTTATCAATCAGACGCTTAGCGACATCATCCACTGACACACCAGCACTTTCGTCCAGAGGACGTGTATCCAGGATACATTCATGCGCCACGCGACCAGCATCAGAGCTGTAAAGGATGTCATAGGACCCTTTCAGGCTCTCGGCGATGTAGTTTGCGTTCAGGATCGCAACACGGGTTGCTTGGGTCAGACCTTCGCCACCCATCAGCAGGCAATAGGCCCAGCTGACCGGCAAAATGCTAGGTGAACCAAACGGCGCCGCCGAGACCGGACCAACCGCAGTGCCATATTCAGGATGCCCCGGAAGGTACTCTTCCAAGTGTGCCTTAACACCAATCGGGCCCATGCCGGGGCCACCGCCGCCATGCGGAATGCAGAAGGTTTTGTGCAAGTTCAAGTGGCTCACGTCGCCGCCAATATCACCCGGACGGGACAGACCCACCATCGCGTTCATATTCGCGCCATCGATGTAAACCTGACCGCCATATTGGTGGGTCAAGGCACAGACCTCGGTCACTGTTTCTTCAAACACACCATGGGTTGATGGGTAGGTGATCATGCAGGCCGCAAGGTTATCGCCGTGCTTTTCTGCCTTATCCCGGAAGTCCGCAACATCGATATTGCCTTTGTCGTCGGCTTTGACCGGAACAACTTTCCAGCCCACCATCTGCGCGGACGCAGGGTTAGTGCCGTGGGCAGAGGTCGGGATCAAACACACGTTCCGGTGGCTTTCGCCGCGCGCCGCGTGGTAACCGCGAATGGTCAAAAGACCCGCATATTCGCCCTGCGCACCAGAGTTCGGCTGCTGGCTGATCGCGTCATAGCCCGTGACCTGACACAGTTTGTCATTCAGATCGTCAATCATTTCCAGATAACCTGCCGCCTGATCCGCCGGCACAAACGGGTGCAGGTTGCCAAATTCAGGCCAGGTCACCGGGATCATTTCCACGGTCGCGTTCAGTTTCATCGTGCAAGACCCAAGCGGGATCATCGCGCGATCAAGTGCCAAATCGCGGTCCGCAAGACGGCGCATATAGCGGGTGATTTCCGCCTCAGCCCGGTTCTTGTGGAAGATCGGATGCGTCATGTATTCGCTTTCGCGCAGCGCATGCTCTGGCAAACGGTATTCGCGGTTCGCCTCGGAGTCATCCTTCATGTCGCCGCCAAACGCACGCCAAACCGCCTCGATGGTTTCGCTGCGTGTTTGTTCATCAAGCGAGATACCAACACGGTCGTTGCCGATTTTACGAAGGTTGATGCCCTCGTTCACAGCTGCTGCCATCACCACGCCTTGCAACGCGCCAACCTCAATCGTGATCGTGTCAAAGAACACTTCGGGAGAGACCTTAAAGCCAAGGCTTTCAAGACCTTTGGCCAAACGCGATGTCTTACGGTGCACCGATTGCGCAATCGCTTTGATCCCATCGGGGCCGTGATACACACCATACATCGATGCAATAACCGCCAACAAAGCCTGTGCAGTACAAACGTTTGAATTGGCTTTTTCACGGCGGATGTGCTGTTCGCGGGTTTGCAGCGCCAGACGGTAGGCTTTGTTGCCACGGCTGTCGATGGACACGCCGATAATCCGACCCGGCATCGCGCGCTTCAACTTATCCGTTGTCGCCATATAGGCCGCGTGCGGACCACCATAGCCCATCGGCACACCAAAGCGCTGGGTCGAGCCAATCGCAATATCAGCGCCCATTTCACCCGGTGATTTCAACAGCGCCAGCGACAGAATATCCGCCGCAACGACCGCAATCGCCTTATGTTCATGCAGGGCTGCGATTTGATCGGTGAAGTCACGCACATGGCCGTAAGTGCCCGGATATTGGAAGATCGCACCAAAGACAGCGCCCGCCTCAAGGTCCGCCGGATCACCAACCGTCACGTCAATGCCCAAAGGTGCTGCGCGGGTTTTGATCACTTCGATGGTTTGCGGGTGGCAATATTGGTCAACAAAAAACGCCGCGTTATTGGCCTTAGAGCGTCCACTGCGTTTGGCCATCGCCATCGCTTCGGCCGCTGCGGTCGCTTCATCCAGCAACGATGCGTTGGCAATGTCCAGACCGGTCAGATCCGTCACCATGGTTTGGAAGTTCAACAGCGCCTCAAGGCGGCCTTGGCTGATCTCAGGCTGATACGGGGTATAGGCCGTGTACCATGCCGGGTTTTCCAAAATATTGCGCAAAATCGGCGCCGGTGTCGTCGTGCCGTGGTAGCCTTGCCCGATCAATGAGGTCAGGACCTTATTCTTGCTTGCGACCTGCTTCATATGGAACAGCGCGTCACGCTCAGTCATCGCCGGACCCCAGTCCAAAGGCGCTTTCTGGCGGATCTGCTCAGGCACAGTCGCGTCAATCAAATCATCCAGCGTCTTAAAGCCGATCACCTTCAACATATCCGCCATCTCACGCGGGGATGGGCCGATATGGCGGCGATTGGCAAAATCATACGCTTCGTAGTCGGTCAGTTTAAAAGCCATGGGAAGTCTCCTGTCACGGACCCAAAGGTCACGTCAAAGCGCGCCACACGAAAAGGCGCACATAAAAAAGCGGGGATGGGGCCACGATTGCGGCCCCAAATCCTTAGCCGATAAAGGACTTGTAGCCGTCCAGATCCATCAAATCATCAAGCTGCGACGCATCCGCAATCTTGATCTTGTAGATCCAAGCATTGTCTTCAGGGCTCTCGTTCAATTGACCAGGCGCGCCTTCAAGCTCTTCATTCGCCTCAACAACAACACCGTCAATCGGTGCGTAAATCTCAGACGCAGCCTTAACCGATTCAATCACACCGATCTCATCGCCCTTTTCAAACTCGTCATCAGCTTCTTTCATCTCGATGAAAACAACATCGCCCAATTGCTCAGCCGCATGCGCCGTAATTCCAACCGTCGCAATATCACCCTCAACTGAAACCCACTCATGATCCTCTGAATAATAGATTCCCATTACTATATCTCCCTAGCTCAACGCTTGTAGTTT
>NZ_JAAOIE010000019.1 GCF_011326755.1 Cochlodiniinecator piscidefendens
TAATCATGCGTTTAGTTCCTCGGATATGTCATATTTGGGTCGTAGTTTGTTTGGTTTACGACAGTGCAATTTTTATGTGCGCCCATGCTTAGGATTTGCGCGGTTGTTCCGATGTTGCTGTACAGTGGATCAATGAAGGCATAGGCGAGGTTTTTGTTGGTGCGATGGCCCCAATCGCCTGAGGTGACGGTGCCGATGACTGTGTCGTTCATCAGGATGGATGCGCCGGGGTGTGCAGGGGCCGTGGTGTCGTCGATCTCTAACGTAACCAGTTGCTTTTGCTTTCCATTTTTAACGCGTTGGGTCAGGGCATCCTTGCCGATGAAGTCGGCTTTGTCGCGTTTTACAAACCGGTCGAGCCCGGTTTCAAACGGGTCAAATTCGGTCAGTAGATCCGCCTTCCAATGCAAAAAGCCTTTTTCAATGCGCATAGAATCAACAGCCCGCGCCCCAAAAAGTTTCAGCTCGTGGGATTTGCCCGCCTCGCGCAGCGCGAGATAGGCCCCATAAAGGGATGCGTTGGGCACGTGGATTTCATAAGCGAGTTCGCCAGAAAAACTTACCGACATGACGGTGGCCGGGGAAAATCCGATAAAACACTCCCGCACGGACAGCCACGCAAACGCCTCTTTGGACCAGTCACCCCGGGCACAAGCCGAGAGCACAGCGCGCGCCTGGGGGCCAGCCAAAACCAGAATGGTCTGGTCATTCGTGAGGCTTTCGATTTTAACATCCTCATCAGCACGGACATGCTGGGTGAGCCAATCCATATCGTGGAATTCACTGGCAGCGGCAGAGCCATACCAAACCCGATCCGGCCCACGATCAGAGGCTGGGATATTGGCCACCGTGGCCTCGCCTTTGACCATGCCATGATGGTTCAAAAGATAGCCAAGCCCAACGCGCCCGTCCCTTTTGGTGACTGCACCACAAAACATCCGATCAAGGAAAGAATGGCGGTCCACGCCGGTGATTTCAAAGCGGTTAAACCCGTTGACTTCGCACAGGCCAACATTGTCACGCACATTCAGAACTTCGGCTTTGACCAGATCAAAGGTTTCGTCAAAGTGAAAGCCTAAGCTCGGATGGAAGTCAGCATGGGGCTTGATATAATCCACCCGTTCCCACCCATTCACAACGGTAAATTCCGCGCCTTCTGCGGCCATGATTGGGGTCAATGGCGTGGTTTTAGCGGGGCGCCCCGCCGGACGATGTTCATGAGGAAAGTGAAAGCGGAATTCGTTTTGATAATCCTCAATCGCCTTCAACGCGGTCAGTTCGACATTGGTGTGCCCGGTAAAGCGGCGCGGATCAATGCACCACGTGTCATAGCAGGCTTCGCCGTGTACGATCTGCTGCGCGAGCAACCAACCATGACCGCCACCTTCGCCCAGACCCGCCCGTAAGCCAATGATACAAAACGCGTTTTTCTTGCCCGGAATGGGACCGACCAAAGGCGCGCCGTCAATTGTATAGGTGATTGGGCCGTTTACGACTGTGTGAATGCCGGTTTCCATCAGCGCGGGCATGCGTTCAAATGCGCCCTCTAGCACGTCTGTCACGCGGTCCAAATCATCCGGGCACAGAGCGTTGACAAAGTTCGGATCAATCCCATCCATGCCCCAAGTTTTGCAGTCTTGTTCATA
>NZ_JAAOIE010000002.1 GCF_011326755.1 Cochlodiniinecator piscidefendens
GGGCAACGTCGTGATGGTACTCTTCGTCATGTGGCATATCCTTTTCTCTTCGAGAATTGCGGCGCGTGAACAACGCCATGATATGCCGCCCCTCAGGGGCCATCACCAACTTTTAGCTATATCCCATCTTCCATCTATCGTCCGCCAACACATCAAAACTCGGCAGGTGCGCCCAACCGGGAATGGTTCACTTGAGGGCGCGGTTTACGCCAGTGGCATTCCCCTGCCCTTGAAGCTGTTTCGCCCTAAGCAATTCAAATGGGGGGTGCGGGTTAAGCTCTGGAATGAAACCCGCAGGCTTGAGGGCATGTTCATCTACGCAGGTCACTACCGCAGCGGTAAATTCGCAGCTGGTGGTCATGTCTTTCAGCGCGTCACCACAAAACCCCTCCCCATCCAATTGCAGACTGGTCCAGCCGTCCCAACAGAAATGGTCAAAGATCGCTCCAAAGACGTCTTTGAAGAAACCGTAGCCGAAATGCTGCCCAGACGGGTTGCGCATGAGATCGGCCGACTTTTACCAGATTAGGAAACGCCATGATCCCCGCCAATGAGATTGAACATCTGGAAGACATAAAGGCGCGGTTCACCTACAAAACTGATCAGGCACAGTACGGGATCAAAGAGCGCTGGAAAATCATCCGGCATGAAACAGGGCCCATTGTTGGCGACTGTGAAGATTTTGCCCTCGCCCTACTCTGGCGTTTATCCAACCGATCAGGCTTCAAGTTTTGGTGGTACATCCTCACCCTGCGCGCCTAAATCTGGTTTTGCATTTCCAGTAACGGCGAAGGTCACGCCATGCTGAAATGGCGGGAGCAATGGGTGGACAATATCTACCCTGATTTTCGAACCAAGCCCCGGCACAAGCGGCGTTACCCGTACCTTGCACCACTTCTGTTGATGAAGCTGATCATATCCGCTGTGCAAGCAAAACTTGCCTAAGCAATCCTCCCCTTATTGAAAGGTTACCCAATGAAACGAACAATTGTCCTCGCCGGTTCGATTGCACTTAGCCTTATGGCTTGTGCTGTTAGCGCCCAAGACATCACCATTGCCGCAGGCAAAGAAGATGGCGGATATGATGCCGCCGCCCATCAAATGGTCGAGCGCCTTGAACAGCGCGGCATGACGGTTGACGTGGTGAACCTCAACGGCTCCTACGAGATCACCTTGGCTCTGTGCAGTGGTCGTGCGCAGGTTCTCGCGCCGAAGTGCTCTTTCTGAAGGGCTTTAATTCTATCGCAAAAACCACGCTTCGAGATTCGATAAACGACCTAGCGCATCTCAATCTCGACGGGAAACTTCGCGCCAACCAAAAACGGTCCGTATTTTGCTATACGTTTTGCTATACTTTTTGCTATACATCGTGATTTTTCGAGAAATCCAAACTCAACCCAAAGCACTGTAAATGAACGATTTTTATATTGTACGGAGTTTCTATGGCGGACAGACAGGGATTCGAACCCTGGAGACGGTCTCCCGCCTACACACTTTCCAGGCGTGCGCCTTCGACCACTCGGCCACCTGTCCTTGAGGCGGGTTCTATCCTTGTTACGGGGGAAGTTGCAAGAGGGAAATTCAGTAAATTTATGCTCGATCCCGCACCGACATAAACCCAAGTGCAACAAGCACTTCAACCAAAACTGCGATCAGAGTTCCGCCGCCTGCTGTTCCAGTTAAACAGCTTAAAACACCGTAAATCACCAACCCAAACATCGACACTGTTATTCCATTAGCAATGGCACTGCGGGCGCTAGATGGGGATGCATATCGCGCCGAAAACAACATTACGCCAAAGCCAAGAAACAAAAATGCTGCGCGCTGAATGAAAAATTCGGCTCCGACATCGCCTTCGACCTGGAAAAACCAGAGAAACAAATTAGGCACAAAGAAAAGCCCTAAAAACAAGAAAAAAAACAGCGCTGATGTGGCCTGCGATACTCGTAAAAATGACATGTGTTACCCTAGTAAATGAACATAAACCCTACGGTTTTGTTTGCCCTTCTTTTCAATTTTGCCAATCCGAACGCGCCCGATTTCAGCTGTGGTTGCAACATGGGTGCCGCCGCAAGGCTGGAGATCGATTTGTTCGCCCTCAGTGCCAATGCGGACAAGGCGTATTTTACCGCCGCCGCGTGGTGGCTTCACCGACATAGTCTTAACCAGATCAGGGTTCGCATCCAGCTCGGCCTCAGTAATCCAATCTTCGCTGATCGTGAGATCGCGCTCAATCAGCGCATTCAGCGCATCTTCGATCGCCGCTTTATCCTCTGGTGCTTCGGGCATATCAAAATCAAGCCGCCCTTTTTCGGCAGCGATGGAGCCGCCTGAAACCGGAAGCGGTACGACAACAGACAAGAGATGCAGCGCCGTATGCACCCGCATGTGGCGATGGCGACGGTCCCAATCCAACGACTGTGTTAGGGTTTGACCTGCCTCGGGCAATGCCTGCGCTTCGCCTGGAATTAAAACGATATCGCCGTCATCATTTTTGATCGCTGTTGCAATGGTTAAGCTTTGTCCATTCCAGCGCAGCACACCGCTATCGCCGGGTTGACCGCCCCCTGCTGCGTAGAAAATTGTCTGGTCTAAAACAACGCCCCCTTCCGGGGTGATAGACAGAACAACGCCCGGCGCATCCTTTAGATATGCGTCGTCACGAAACAACAGTTGGGTCATATTGAATCTTCCTCTGGTGACGCTGATGCATCGAAGTCGACGTCTTCAGTTGCGTCCTTTGGTGTGACAATTGGCTTTGCCTCTGGCACCTTTGCTAACTTGGGGGCCAGGACATCAAGGTTCTTAATGGTGACATCACGCTGTGCGAATGGAATTTCGATCCCTTCTTCCGCAAAGCGGCGGGCAATTTCGTGGTTCATGTCAGATTTCACACTGAGCATCCAATTCACATCCCGCAAAATTGCACGAATTTCAAAGTTCAAGCTATCGGCACCGAACCCTTGAAACACCACACCCGGACCAGGGTTAAGAACAACCATCGGATGCGCCTTTGCGATCTCCAACAAAATCGCCTCCACTTGCCGGCTATCTGATCCGTAAGCGACCCCGATCGGTACAATAACGCGCCCGGTCAGGCTGCCTTTGGTCATGTTCATCACAACGCCAGAGATAAGATCGGCGTTGGGCACAATCACATCGGCACGGTCAAAAGTTTCAATCCGGGTTGAGCGTACTGAAATATCGCGCACGTAGCCGGACTTGCCCGATACTTCAATCCAGTCGCCCTCAGAAATGGGCCGCTCGATCAGCAAAATAATACCGGAGACGAAATTCGATACGATGTTTTGAAGGCCAAAACCAATGCCGACTGACAGCGCTCCCGCAACGATAGCCAATGAGCTGAGGTTGATCCCTGCCCCAGTGATAGCGATCAAAGCCGCAAGAAAAATCCCGATGTATCCTGTGCCCGATACAATTGCGTTTTTCCCGCCCGTGTCGAGTTTCGTCTTAGGGAGCAACGAATTACGCAATGTCCCCTGAATAAGGCGCGTCAAAACATAGCCAATGCTAAACAGCACAGCGAATGTTAGGAAGATCGTTGGCGAAATAGTCGTCCCACCGACGCTCACACCGGCCAAAAAGTTGGTCCAAAGTTCAGACAGTGTCGCAACGCGTGCGCCCCAAATCAGGGCCAACATTGGAACAGCCAACAACATCAGAACAAAACCGATAAGAACCGGAAGCAACGCTTCGCGACCCGTTTCTCGATTGCCTGTCATCACGATGTAAATCTCTGCAACAACCTTTTGCAGAATAAGGATCAGCGCAAACAGGCCCAACGTCAAAACCGTTGGGAAAATAAGCTTTTCGGAAGCCGCCTGATATCCAATCGCGGCCAGAATCACGCCAACACCCATCGCAGCGACAACAGCGCGACCAATCATGCGAATAACTTGACAACGGTAGGTCGGAGGTGTGTTTTCTGCAGTTGCGTTATTATAATGGCTGATCAACATCTGGCCAATGCGCATCGTCATAAACGCGACCAAAACTAAAACTGGAAACCCTAGAACCACAGCGTTTTCTGTTGTTATTCTCTCAGCGGATACAACGACTTGGATCAGAATATTAAACCCAACGAGCAGTCCCAAAGCGCCAGTATACCAACGGGCCTCACTGCGTTGTTCATTCGAAAGCTGCAGGTACGCATTGACTGCGTCGTGACGCGAGAACATCCGTATCCCCAACCAACGTGCCGCAAAAAACATAAAACCCGCCGCCGGGATCGCATCTATGACTGTTGTGCCATGAACGCCAATCAAACCCGTTGAATGGAACGCCTCAACCAAAAAGACCAGTCCCACAACTGGAACAACAACTTGGGCAAAGGAAACCACAAATCCCAGTAACCAGCGCCATGCAAC
Source organism: Cochlodiniinecator piscidefendens (assembly GCF_011326755.1). Taxonomy (GTDB): domain Bacteria; phylum Pseudomonadota; class Alphaproteobacteria; order Rhodobacterales; family Rhodobacteraceae; genus Cochlodiniinecator; species Cochlodiniinecator piscidefendens. The sequence goes on from NZ_JAAOIE010000002.1 coordinate 4,389, forward strand.
ACTATTCTGGCTTTGCAAATAGATCGAAAGCCGTTCAGCCCACCGCCGTCCTCGCAACAACAAGACCGCCGCTAGAACCAATAAAATGACGGTTGCAGGTAGATTGTTTGTAAACTCCGTCCGTTGGATTTGGCTGTTCCACGCTGTGGAAATTTCGGATTTGATATCCGTAACAAACTGAACCCCAGCATCAAAAGCGCCAATCCAGTGCACTGGATTCAGAGGTGAAGGCCCCAACGACAAAAGCTTATTTGTCTGACGTTCCCGGATGATTGTATCAATTTGTGCGATCAACCCACTTGCGCGACTATGGGCAACAGTTGCGCGCTGCCCCGGCGCCCGTGCTTGGGCGAGTTGATCTGTCAATGTCTGGCGTTGGGTCGCAATCTCGGCCGGTTCGCTTCCATCTTCGGGCGCTGGACCTAAGACAGAAATTTGGTTTTGCAGTGACGTAATTTCAGCCGCATTCAACGATTGCGCATCGGCAAATTGTGCACGCCAGTCAGCAAGTTGCTTGCGTAAATCTTCCAATGCCGCGTCAGATGCGCGCCCAGCTGCAATAGCAGTTTGCGCACGCGTTGCCGTGCTTTCCCATGCGGTATAATCCACCGCGGGTGCCGTGGCTTGTGCAACAGCAGGTTCAACAAAGGGTGAAAATGCTGTTGCGAATACGGCGAACAAGCAAAGGGCAATGACGCGAATGTTTGACATTAGTCCTCAAAAACACCTGGAATGCTACGCGGCGCTGCGTCTAGCCAACTTGGCACTGGCAGGCCTTTGCTTTTCAGGAAATCAGGGTTGAATAATTTAGATTGATAACGGTTACCGTAATCACACAATACAGTTACAATACGATGGCCCGGCCCCATATCACGCGCCATGCGCATGGCTCCGGCAATATTTATCCCGGTAGAACCACCAAGACACAAACCTTCGGTTTGCAGTAAATCAAAAACGATGGGCAAAGCTTCAGCATCCGGAATACGGTACGCGTGGTCAACTGTCAGCCCGTCCAGATTGGCGGTGATACGCCCCTGCCCGATCCCTTCGGTGATTGAGCTGCCTTCTGAACCAAATTCACCGGTTTTATAATAGCTATAAAGACCTGCACCTTCGGGGTCAGCCAAGCCAATTTTCACGGATGGATCACGTTCACGCAACCCTGTCGCCATACCAGCCAAAGTGCCCCCGGACCCGACAGCACAGATAAACCCGTCAATTTTTCCATCCATCTGTTCCCAGATTTCGGGCGCGGTTGTTTCGATATGCGCCTGACGGTTGGCGACATTGTCAAATTGGTTCGCCCAGATCGCGCCGTTAGGTTCTGTCTGCGCGAGCTTTTTGGCCAACCGTTCGGAATAGCGCACATAGTTATTGGGGTTTTTGTAAGGTGCTGCGGGCACCTGAACCAATTCGGCACCAGCCAGACGCAGCATGTCCTTTTTTTCCTCGGATTGAGTTTCCGGGATAACAATCACGGTCTTAAACCCAAGCGATGATCCAACAAGCGCAAGCCCGATACCGGTGTTACCTGCGGTACCCTCGACGATTGTACCACCCGGCTTTAGCGCACCACTCGCAATGGCATCTTTGATGATAAACAGCGCAGCACGGTCTTTCACGGATTGGCCGGGGTTTAGAAACTCAGCCTTACCAAAAATTTCGCATCCGGTCTCTTCGCTTGCTTTTTGCAGCTTAATCAGAGGGGTTTTCCCGATGGTATCCACGAGGTCATTACAGATGCGCATAGTGTTCGCCTTATATTCGTTTCGCCAAGTCATAAAACGCTAACAGAGTGAACTCAAGCTTCACTGCGCAAACGTTCCCTGTTTTGTGATAGCCACAAAGCGCTTAAAACCAACGGAGCGACGTTAATCTCCCCCGTTTTTATCGCATTCATAAGCTGATCAAAGGAAATAGTGATCGCACGGATGTCTTCATCTTCGCTATCTAGCCCCGCATATATATCGTCAGCGCTCGTTAAATCACAAAGTGCGAGATAGTGATGATAGAACTCGGTTGAGGCGCCGGGACTTGGATAGCTGCGCGAAATCAACTCGAGACTGTTTGCCGCAATTCCACTTTCTTCTTTCAATTCGCGATGCGCCGCCTCTTCGGGTGTTTCCCCTGCATCAATGCGCCCCGCGACCGCCTCAAGCAACCAAGGGGTCTGATCCCCGCGGATCACTGGACCCGGACGGAATTGCTCTAACAACAAAACCCGATCTCGGTTCGCATCATAAGGTAAGACAATCACGGCATCCGACGAAATAAAAACACCCCGTTCGATTTCAGGGGATACGTCACCATTAAATTTCTTATGGTGTAGATTGATTTCATCAAAAGCAAAAAAGTTATCATAAGGCCGACGATGATCAATGACCTCAAAGTCGGCTTCACTCAGACCGCTGCGCAAATCGATTGGCGTTTCATAAAATCGGCTTTGGATTTTTGCCGCACGCGCGCGAAACATCGGCAGGCGTTTAGCCATTTCTTCCGCACTAACCTTTCCAAACAACGCCATCGCATCTCTTGCAGCACTAAGGGTAATCTCTCCATAACCCGCCACAAAATCCTCAAGCACCCACGGCGCACCTGCGGACCAATGGCCCGGTTGAGGAATGTAAACATCTACGGTTTCGCTTTCGCCTTCTGGGCAAATCTCATGTAGATCATAGTGAAACCCACCTTCATAGAAGTTAAGGCGCGCGACATCCTCTTCGCTACCTTCAAAGATAATGCCAGAGGCATATGAACCCTCGGATTTCTCAATATAAGGAAAGATTTGATCCTTGGCCCAGCTCACTTCAAACCCTGAAAGGGTTGCAGGTTTCGTATCTTGCGCACGCAATGGGCGCCCTATGACCAACTCGAGCAAAGGCAAATAGCACAACGTGCCATAGTAAAACATTCGTTTCATTCAGTTAAGACCATCTTCTTCCGACACCGCCTGCGATGCTGCCCGCAATGACAGATCCCAGAACGAGTGTGATCAACAGTTTCGGCGTTGCGATTAACATCGCGAACTCAAACCATATTTCAAAAACCTTAGCTACCGCTTCGGGCGCATTATCGTAACGCCCCCGCATCGAAAGCTTAATCATGCGCATAAAGGCCTGCACAAAAGTCGCAGTAATAAAAAGCGCGGCCCCCGTCGTGACGCCACCGCCGATCGCATCGCGCCCCCCATATTCGGCGCGCGGCCCCATAATTGTCCAACCGCATATGGCACCAAGCGCCACAGTGATTTCGTAAAGATACCCGTATGGCTGCCCATCCTCTAACAGGGCTGGCACCATATCTGTCACCAGATAAGCCAGCCCCATAAACAAAAGTGCAGACACCAGACGGGCAGCGGTGGGCATGGTGCTTTTCCTATCCCTTATAAAACCTGATCAAGCGCACGGATTGCGGTATTGATCTCTTCTGTTGAAGTATAATGCACAAAGCTCAAACGTAAAACGCCCTTTTGTGGATCAACACCCATCGCCTGCAGCGCACGAACAGCATAAAAATCACCGCCACCTGCCATCACACCCAAAGGCGCAAGCGATTGAGCCGCTTCAAATGCAGAACCGTTCAGCTCAACCGCAACCGTTGGCGCACGATTGTCAGCCTCTATAGGCCCCAATAAACGCACTGAATTCTTCTGAGACAGATAATCCAACAAAGGCTGAAGCAACTCCACCTCATGCGCACGCATCAAATCATGTACGGCCTCTGCCCGCTTTGTTACCCCCGCCTCTGCTGAAAAATGATGTGCATACACAGCATCCGCATAATCAGCCATCCCAGCACAAGCCGCGACCTGAGCATGATCCGGGCCAGCAGGTGTGAAACGTTTATATAGAACGTCAGCGTTGAAATAATGCGCCTGATTTGGCAATTCGAAGCCAAGCCCTTTGCGGATCACCATAATGCCCTGATGCGGACCATAGGTTTTGTAGGCCGAGAACAAATAAACGTCTGCGCCCAAGTCTTGCACATTCGGTATGCCGTGCGGCGCATAGCTGACGCCATCAACGCAGACATAGGCCCCAACATCATGGCCCATCTGAACAATACGCTTTACATCATTGATTTCGCCCACAACATTTGAACAATGCGGAAAGCAAATCAACTTAACTTTCCCGTCCAACAATGCTGCCAGCGCATCCAGCGACAAATGACCGGTTTCGGGATCAATCTGCCATTCCCGCACGTCAATCCCATGATCAGATAAACGACGCCAAACGCCGGTATTGGCTTCGTGATCTTGGTTCGTGACAATAATTGCATCGCCCGGATGCAACATCTTACGAAAGGCTTGGGCCAAAACATAGGTGTTTTGCGTTGTAGACGGTCCAAAGCTCACCTCGTCCGTCTCAACGCCCATCATTTGCGCCAGACGACTACGGGCTTCGTCCATTTCTTCCCCCGCTAGGCGAGAGGCATCATATGGCGCATAGGGCTGAACCTTACGCTGATGATAATAGCGAAACAGACGATCAATAACCTGTTGGCAAGTATAGCTTCCCCCTGCATTTTCAAAGAATACCTGATTTTGCAGGCTTTGTTCTTGAAACGCTGGAAACTGACGGCGGACGAAATCAATATCTAAATGTGTCATACTGCGATAAACGCCTATTCTACGCCCATCTGCAAGACAAAAGCGGTGCCAAATTGACACCGCTTTTCATAGTTATGTTCCGAAATGTTTAGGCATTCACGTCTACAACAACGCGACCTTTGACCTGACCTTTCAAAATATCACCACCCAATGCTGGTAAATCGGACAATGTTGCAGGTTGTATCATCGCCTCCAGACGGTCCATTGGCAGGTCTTTTGCAATACGTTCCCAAGCCCGAAGACGGTTTTCATAAGGCTGCATCACAGAATCAATGCCCAGCAAATTTACACCACGCAGCAAAAATGGAATGACCGTCGCAGGCAAACTTGCCCCACCGGCCAAACCGACAGCCGCAACAGAGGCGCCATAGTTCATCTGACCCAACACCCGTGCGAGCATTGCACCGCCAACAGCATCGACACATCCCGCCCATGCTTCCGCTTCGAGCGGCCGTTTAACTGTTTCATTGATCTCTTCGCGTGCGATGATCTGAGATGCACCCAAAGATTTCAGGTAATCAGCCGTTTCCGGGCGCCCTGTCACACCTGCAACACTATATCCACGATTGGCCAATATCGCTGTCGCAACTGACCCGACACCACCTGCGGCACCTGTTACTAAAACCATTCCATCAGAAGGGGTTAAGCCGCGATCCTCAAGTGCCATAACCGCCAGCATTGCGGTAAATCCAGCCGTACCGACAGCCATTGCCTGACGCGTATCAATCCCCGTCGGTAAGGGAACAAGCCAATCGGCCTTTACCCGTGCTTTTTGGGCATACCCACCCCAGTGGGCCTCACCCACACGCCATCCGGTCAAAACGACTTTGTCACCCGCACTATAACGCGCATCGTTTGAGGCCTCGACAGTGCCTGCAAAATCTATGCCCGGCACATGCGGGTAGTTGCGCACCAGACCGCCACCGGGGCCAATACACAGCCCGTCTTTGTAGTTGACCGTTGAATAGTCGACCGCGACGGTGACCTCTCCCACGGGCAGTTGATCGACTGTCATTGTTTCAACCGACGCGCTGGTTTTACCTGTTTCTTCGTCTTTGCGTACGACAAGTGCGTTAAACATTGTCTTCTCCCTATTTCCAAAAAGCATCACGTATCTGGCCAATTCGCGGCCCGTGATGTGTGTTTATTTCAATGTTGCTGCTAGCAACGGCATCCCCTGTGCGCACCATCCCAATCGCGACATTGCAATTCGCGTCAGGGGACCAAACAGCCGAAGTCACCTGCCCAACTTTTGAGGAACCGCCCATGATGGGCCAAGCTCGGTCACAGACACCAATTGGCTCCCCCAAGATTTCGATAGGGCAGAGAGCAAATTCAGCGCCGCGCTCTGCAACACGTTCAAGTGCGCTACGACCAATGTAATCCGCGTTTGAACTCACGAATTTCCCCAAACCACAGTCAAAGGGTGTATTTTGATCGGTCATATCGTTGCCATAAGACAGCAGCCCACTTTCGACGCGCTCGATCAAATTGGGCCCGCCTGCGCGTACATTCAAATCAGCGCCAGCCGCGAACAATGCATCCCACAAGGACATACCGATTTCGCCGCCATCCACATAAATTTCAAAACCGCCTTGTTTTGAGAACCCAGACCGCGCAACCAATAGGGTTTTTCCCTGAAAGGAAAGCCGCTTATAGCGAAAAAACCGGATTGAACGAACGTCTTCGCCAAACACGCGCGCCATCAGATCATCCGCCTTTGGCCCCTGAACCGCCAAAGGCGAAACATCAGGCTCTGACACGTCGACATCCAAACCAAACCCTGCAACCACACCTTTAACCCAAAGGCGTAAGTCACTGTCAGCTATAGATATCCAGTAATGATCGTCGCTGTGCTTCACCGCAACGGGATCATTTAGCATACCGCCGTATTGATCCACCATAGGCACGTAATAACACTGATCATCCGCCATCTTTGACAGATCCCGCGGCGTCAACAACGCCATAAGCCTATTGGCATCTGGCCCCTTTACGGAAATTTGGCGTTCACAGGCTACATCCCAGACCTGCACATGTGATTTGAGATGCGCACAATCGGCCGCCATGCTGTCAAACATCGTTGGCAATAACATCCGATTGTAAACGGTGTAGGCCTTAACGCCTGCGCGCTCGACCCCGTCTGAAAACGGGGTTCTGCGCAGACGTCGAGAGGGTGAGATCAATGCCATTTTATCCCCCAGTGTCAAGCCGCCTTAGCGACCCGGCCCTTTCCAGTCGATCTGACAGATTTCTGCGGAACGACCTGCAAAGTCCCACACCCGGCCATGGGCGCGCACTTTGCCCTTGTTGGCCGTTGCGATGGTGATGTCTGGGCCCATCCAGTAGCCGGTGTTTGAAACCACGATATCCTGATCAGGATCATTGCCAGCCACGGGAACCACTTCACCTTGGATGATTTTGCCAACCATCAAACGGCGCGCATTACCTTCGGTGGTGAATTCAACAGGCGCGCGTTCAGCCCCTAAAAATTCACTCACCAACATAGAAAACAGACCTGTTGTGCCCTTTGCCGCACCAGAAAAGATTTTCACCAACCCATCATAGGCCACATCAGATGAACGTTCATCGATATAAGCGGCGGCCTTCCAATTGCCGCGTCCCATGAGCCCCGGAATATCAAGAACCAACCCGATATTCAGACCTGACAGGTCTTCATCGCCGTAGTTACCTTCGTCAATACGTACCCCTGCCCAAGCCTGACAGTAACCTTCTGTGGGAGGATGCGCGCCAAGGCTCACCACACAGGGGCAAAAAACCGTACAATTGCAGTTGAGGATCAGTTCCCCTTTGATCGTCCATGGTGTCAATTCGGACATTTCATCTCTCCCATTATAATCCCAAAGGCGCGGCCAAGGCCTGCCCCATTAAAAACATCGCCCAACCCACCAAAACAACGCCCAGCGGTCGGGTTATCCAGCGCCCGATTTCGGGCAGTTTTTCAAAAACCATGAAAACAGTCGCAAGGCCCATCCATGCGATATTCATTGTGCCCCCAACAAACGCGAGCAGCATTAAGGCCCAGCAGCATCCCAAACACACCACACCAAGCCCAAGACCAAGCGACAGCGCATTCCAGCGGTCTGTATTCCAACGTTCCATAAAATACGTAAGCGGCATTCGACATTTAGAAAGACAGGCATCTTTAAACGTCGAAAACTGATAGAGTCCTGCGATCAAAAGCAAAATAATGGTAAGCGGCGTCGACAGGCTTTGCCCAAACGGCGACAAAAGCCCCCAAGATGACAATCCCATCTGTCCGGCGGCTGCAATGATCGAAAACATCAGCCAAACGATCAAATACCCTGCCAGAAGCTCATAAAACCCTTGCCGAGTAGATACGGGTAGATCTTCGTATGTTGTCAGCGCTGGTAAAAAAGTTGGTGCCATCATCGCGCCCGACATAAGCCCCCACATAATAGTGAGTTTTATAAACCCAGCGGCATCAGGGGTTATAGAACACAGCTCTACCCAAAAAGACGCGTCAAACCCGTTCCCAGCCTGCAACATGTCCTGCGGGATCGCCATCGCAAAGAGAGCCAACCAAGCAAAAAGAATACCGCCAAACACCCAGAGCCAATGCGCCCCTGACATTCGTCTTATCCTTTGAGTGAATGGCATGTATGCTTTCCTAAATGAGTCGAAATCAAAATGTCATACATTTAAATGTCTGACAAATGAAATTGAGTAAAATGCCAAAAGAAACCCGCGACCTGTCCGCCCAGATAGCCCAAGCGATCCGCGATGCGATTGTGTCCGGGGAATTGATCGTCGATGAACGACTGCCATCAGAGGCAGAGCTATCAACACAATTTGACGTTTCCCGCCCAACGGTGCGCGAAGCGTTAAAACGGCTCGCGGCGCAAAACCTGATCCGCACCCAACGCGGGGCGACTGGCGGCGCTTTCGTCAACCGTCTGCGCTATGAAGAAGCCTACGGTCAACAAATCACCACCTCAACGCTGCTGATCAGCATGAATGAGGTCGATTTTGAAACCGCCTGCGAAGCACGTTTCGCGATGGAGCGCGCCTGTGCCGCCCTCTCAGCTGCGCGTCGCAACGGCGACCATCTGGCGACAATGCGCGCAGAGATACACCGTCAGGGGCAACCAGGCCTTTCCGACGAAGCCTTTTGCGCGAGCGACGTCGCGTTTCACCGCGCACTTGTCGATGGCGCCGATAATCCGATTTTATCCTATCAATTGGCCGGCGCGGTTGAGGCGATTGAACCCCTTATGAACATGATCACCTTCAGTGCCAGAGATCGCGCACGGATTGTTGAGCTTCACACATGTATTGCCGACGCCATTGAACAAGGCGACGGTGCAGCCGCGGACCAAGCCCTATCCGAACTTACGATCTACACTTCAGAATTGGGGCGCACGGCGCTTGCCCAACGTAAAAACCGCGCGCCCAGTTAAGTTTAGTTTTGATTGAAAATGATGCTCGATCCGTAATTGGCCCAGCCAGATGTCGTGACGCCATTTTCAGTTGATGCGCTATAAGATTGCAGGCCTTCGATTTTCATCACATGAACAATCCCGCCATTTAGATCAATCGCTCCATCATGGCGCGCAGCTGTGCAAATATCGCTGTCGCTGGTGTAAGGTCCGCTTCCCCAAACGCTACGCACTGCCGCTGTCTGTGGGCAAGAACATGTATGCAATGTTTGATCACCGGGCATGACACCACATTCAACGGCAGACACCAACACCATAAAGCTGCTGCCATAAGACGCCCAATTACTGGTTGTTACACCAAAGGCCGTCGTCGATTGATAACTGCTTTGCCCCGGTTCGGGCCTTACGGTGATCAACCCACCCTCAAGTCCAATCGCCCCAGCGTGCAACGCTGCAGTGCAAAGATCACTATCGCTTGTATAAGGTCCACTACCCCACACGCTACGACGTGCGCCGTTGGCTGGGCATTCGCACTCAAACTGCGACGTTCCGATTGTCACGGATGCACATTCTGCAACACTGCCAGAAATCGCCTTTTGCGCTGAAACACCACTTGGCCCAGAAAAAAGCGCGGCAAAAACTGTAAAAATTGTGATCTGAATAGTCTTTTTAAAAATCATCGAAGCATCCTCCTATATATTAGTAGCTTCAAATTCATTGTCTGAATTTCACCGTTACCGGTCAAGTATTGCGATCCGACGGTGTATTTTAGGTTGCAAAGGGTTGAAATCGCCGTGGAACTTACATAGATCAAAGGCGTTGGGCTTGCTCAACTATGGACATAAACGCGCTCGTAATAAGCGGATCGGACCCGGGGGCGGTACCCGGCGACTCCACCAATCACCCTATCGTTTGGGGTCATGGGGTCGAAATAGGATCGACGAACGTCTAAAGGGGTTTGCTTTGTTTCGGTGAGTTACCACCGTTATCGGTACGTTTAAGCTAGTTGCAAACGACAACAAAGCTCCAATGGCTCTCGCAGCGTAAGCTGTGCGAAACATTGAAACCTTAAGTCCTTTCGCCTAGCAGCGATTGGCGGGGTCCGCAGGTACCTGGCAACAGAAACCTGCACTTCCCACCCAAATTAACGCAGCACTTATTCACCACTTTACTTTGAGCTAAAGGGCATTATGTTTTTAGAAAGTGATAATACATCTCATGTTATTTTCACATAAAGGCTGTCTTATTTTTCAAACACCTAACTTTACCTTAGCAAATTCCCAAAACAGTTTAAGAAATTAAAATTCCCGTAACCTACTCTTTCCTTCATCATAGAATTCACTATTCTAACAACAGAGTCGCAAACAGAGAGATCGCATGTCTGATACTATTGATTATGGCAACCTGATGCACCGCGCGATGCGTGGTTTAATCAAAGACGTATTGTCCAGCATTGCGAAAGATGGGCTGCCCGGCGATCATCATTTTTTCATCACCTTCGACACTTTGCACCCTGACGTGCAAATTGCGGATTGGCTGGCGGAACGCTACCCCGATGAAATGACTGTTGTTGTGCAACATTGGTTTGACAATCTAGACGTCACTGATGAAGGTTTTTCAATCACGTTGAACTTTGGCGATCAGCCTGAACCACTCTATATCCCTTATGCGTCTTTGGTCACCTTTGTTGACCCATCCGTTGAATTTGGTTTGCGGTTTGAAACCCACAGCGAGGATGACGACGACTTCGACAGTGATGACGACGTTGAAGAAGCCCCTATCAGCGAAAACGTAGAAGCTGTTGAAACTCAACAAGAAGCTGAAATCGTAAGCCTTGACAGTTTCCGCAAATAAACGCGTTGCGCCGATACACCAATTAACAAAACATTAAATCCTCGCAAGGTTTTTGCTTGCGTAATCTGCTCCATTTTGTTGAAATTTAATTAAAAAAACAAATAATTGGAGCAGACATGAATAACAGGCGAGCCATGCGCGCTTACCTCGATGAGGAGCGCGCGCTATATCAGCAACTTTCACAAACGCATCCCAGATATGCCAAATTTGTTGAGCGCATTGAACTTTGGCTCAAACGTACCCGCAAGGCATGGCGAACACTCTCGGATAGAGATGTGGCCATCCCAGATACGTTTTTGCAACCCTATCAAATCGACAAAACTGCGTTCCTCCCCCAAGGTCAGGGCAAAGGTTTGCTTAAGAAGCGATCAATGTTGTTGAACATGGTGCAGATCAAATACCAGCTTCGCGGTTACAATATGATGCGCGAATATCAACGCTGCGTCGATTTCTACCCAGAAACGCTTGATCCAGACCGTTCCTATGAAATTCTTGAGCTGTCATCAGGCAGCTGCGCCTCAGTCGAAGTTGCACGGCATTTCGGAAACACACTTCAACCAACTGAGTTTCTAGAAGGGCGCGGATCAGTTTATGATCCGATTCATCAGGCGATTGACGCAAAGCCGATCAATTTCAATGGGGCGCAAACTCCGTATCAATTCGACGACAATAGCTATGATATTGTTACCTGCTTCCAAGCAATTGACGCCTATGGTGACGAGGCACAATATGCTGAATTTATTGGTGAAATGTCACGTATTGCACGGGAAAAGGTTGTTATTGTTTTCAACCCAAGCGTAGAGAGTAAATTCAAGGGTGATGTCGAAAACAGCTCCGACACATTGACCCGATTGCTATCGAACACCTTCCCGGGCGCTGAGTTCAACAAATGCCCGTCTACCGGCCTGCTTTCGATGGTTTGGAACACCGAAGAAGAAGAGCAACGCCTCACTGCGTGAATTTGCCGCCAATCAATGCGGTATACAATGGTATATCGTATTGATTTCCTCCTCGATCCGGCTAAAAAGAGCCTAACATCGTAAGGAGTTTCCCATGTCGACCACCCGCACAGAAACAGACAGCTTCGGCCCACTCGAAGTTCCATCAGATAAATACTGGGGTGCGCAGACCCAACGATCCATTATGAACTTCCCGATTGGTTGGGAAAAGCAGCCTGTCGCCATCGTGCGCGCCTTGGGTGTGATCAAGCAAGCCTGCGCCGAAGCCAACATGGCCTCTGGCAAACTGGACGCAGATCTTGGCAAAGCTATCGTTCAGGCGGCATCCGAAGTGGTTGCTGGTAAATTTGACGATAACTTCCCGCTGGTCGTGTGGCAGACTGGGTCAGGCACCCAATCCAACATGAACTCAAACGAAGTTATTGCAAACCGAGCTATCGAAATTCTGGGCGGCGTGATTGGCTCAAAAGACCCGGTTCACCCGAATGACCATTGCAACATGGGTCAATCTTCAAACGATACGTTCCCAACTGCGATGCACATCGCAACCGCGATGACCGCGCGTGACGTTTTGCTGCCGGGTCTGGAAAAACTACGCGCTGCTTTGGCGGATAAGGTCAAAGAATTTGATGGCATCATAAAAATCGGCCGCACCCACACAATGGATGCAACGCCATTGACCCTTGCCCAGGAATTCTCTGGCTACGAACATCAGGTTGCAATGGGCACCGAACGTGTGAAATCCGCCCTACCCCGGATTTATGAACTGGCCCAAGGTGGCACAGCTGTTGGCACCGGATTGAACACGCAACAAGGCTGGGGTGAAACCGTCGCGGCCAATATGGCGCGTATCGCTGATTTGCCTTTCGTCACCGCCCCAAACAAATTCGAAGCTTTGGCAGCACATGACGCCATGGTTGAAATGTCTGGCGCGCTTAAGACTGTTGCTGTGTCCCTTTATAAAATCGCAAGCGACATTCGGATGCTGGGGTCAGGTCCGCGTTGTGGCCTAGGTGAATTGATGCTGCCGGAAAATGAACCTGGCTCCTCTATCATGCCAGGCAAAGTGAACCCCACCCAATGTGAGGCACTGACACAGGTTTGCGCCCATGTCTTTGGCAATGACGCCGCTGTTGGATTTGCGGGCTCCCAAGGTCATTTTGAACTGAACGTTTATAAACCCATGATGGCCTATAACGTTCTTCAATCTATGCAATTGCTGGGCGATGCGTCATCTGCCTTTACCGACAATTGCGTTGTGGGCATTCAGGCAAACCGCGATCGCATTGAAAAACTGATGCGTGAGTCATTGATGCTGGTTACAGCTTTGGCGCCAACAATCGGTTATGACAATGCTACCACCGTTGCCAAAACTGCCCATAAAAACGGCACCACCCTCAAGGAAGAAGCGATCGCACTTGGCTTTGTGGATGATGAAACATTCGAACGGGTTGTGCGCCCGGAACAAATGATCGGTCCCAAAGCCTGATGGCTAAGATCGTAAATCTAACGCGCGCCCGAAAATCACGGGCGCGCGACGCAAAGCGAAAGACAGCTGCGCAAAACGCTGCCAAATTTGGGCAAACCCGCACCGAAAGCGCAGATGTTCTGCGCGATTTGGAAACGCTGAAATCGCACCTAGATCAACACAAGCTGGACAAAGACAATTCCGACCTTGATTGATCAAAATCCATGCGCGTGTTTAACTCAGCCATGATTAATGATTACCCTAAAAAACGATCCCTTACGCTTAAGGGACACCGGACAAGCGTCACGCTTGAAGATGCATTTTGGCGGGCGTTTCGCGATATTGCCGCGCGTGATGAAAAGGCGATAAATGTGCTTGCCGCAGAGATTGACGCCATGCGCGATTTGGAAACTGGGCTCGCTTCAGCGATACGATTATACGTTTTGGCAGATTTACAACGCAGACTTAGCGACGCGTAAATTTGAGCCAAATGCCGTCTTTGGACCGTACGGTTAAATGCGCAACAGGAACGGCAGGCTTTTCAGCGACAACTTCAACCTTAAATGACCGCAAGATCATAGACAGGATCAGCGGCCCCTCAACCATCGCAAACCCCGCACCGGGACAGACGCGCGCGCCGGTGGAAAAAGGCATATAAGCCTCTCTCATGCAGGTTTTGCCGTTCTCTGTGCCAAAACGCGTTGGGTCAAACCCATCTGGATTGTCCCATAGCCGTTCATGACGGTGCAAATGCCAAGGGGATAAAACCACTTGCGATCCAGCTTTAACCTCACGATTGCGAAAATTCTGCGGACAGGCCGCTTCGCGCACCATCATCGGAACAGGTGGATACAGGCGCAGCGTTTCACGAAACACATCACGCGAGACGCGCAGTTTTGACATCACCGAAAAATAGATCGTTTCAGGGTCAATTTCGCGTTGGGCCTCGTCTGAGATTTTCTCTTGCCACTCAGGATAGAGCGCCATGAGATACAGCGCCCATGCTAAGGCTGACGCGCTGGTTTCGTGCCCCGCGAGAAAAAATATCGCGACCTGGTCAATCATTTCTTCAGTGTCAAAACACTCACCTGTTTGTGGGTCAGGAAAGGTCATGATTTTTGTCGCGAGGTCGTCAGGGGCGTTGCCCTCTTTGATTTCCGCCATTCTGGTTGAGGTCAATTGGGCAATCAAATCCCGAATAATACGGGCGGAGCGTTTTGTTTTCCGACCAAAAAACCGTGGCATCCAACGCGGCAACGGCACAAAGGCCGCCAAATTCACAATCGGCTGACTGCGCTGGTATTCCCGAAATTCATCAAACACCGCGCCTGCCACGCTATGGGTGATCGGGATTGAAAACAAAGTGCGGAAAATGACATCGGCAGCAGCGTGGCTGGTTTCACTCTCGACCTCAATCGGTGCATCCCCGGCCCTTGCATCTAGGCGCTCGACACAGGAAACAGCGGCGTCCCACATCGCAGGAAACGTATCGCGTAACCGCCCCCCTTCGAATGCAGGGTCAATGATACGGCGCTGACGTTTCCACTGTTCGCCATTGGTCACAAAAACAGAATCCCCCAGCAACGGGCGTAACCCTTCGGTCACACGCTCTGATTTCGGAAATTCATCGGGTCGCGCCTTAAGAACTTCATCCACCAGATCGGGTTGATTGACCAAATAAGATCGAAAAAATGGTGTCCGAAATTCGGCCATCCACGCACGGTACAGTTTTTCAGGTTGCGCCGACAGAATGTCCTGCCGAAACAATTTGAGGTACCGAAACAACGATACCCGGCCAGAACGTGATTTGGGTTTGGGTGATATCATGGTTTCTGATTGGTAAAGGGTGACAGGCAAACGTCAATGCGCGATTTTGACGGCGATCTCTCACCATACCGTTGCGCAAGTGTTTTTGGCCCTGCCGTGATTTGAAAATAATCATAATCTTTGGGCCGATCAAAAGCACACAGGTATTGGAAATGCAGCCTGAAAAAACGCCATCTTAGTTGTTTCCAACGTTCTGGGCTTAGGCTTTGGGTAAACGCAGCGGAAAAGACCAAAGGCCAACGCTGCTCAGGTGATCCTGCACCAGAAACCGCCACCGGATCACAAAGCGCAAAGGTGCATCCATCCCCCGGCGCGCTCACATCAGCCCAAAATATTGCTTCGCTTTTGGAAACTTCGCTCAGGTCACGGCGAATTTCCCAAGCGTCCGGTAAAAACGACGCCATTGGAACAGCATGACCAAGGGACAAAAACGATAGTTCAGGCCCGTCAGTATGACCATGTTCCCGCAAATAGGATGCCAGTACAGAGGTTCCGATATGAACACCTGAGGAATGCCCAACAAGCAATACCTCATCTACGTCGCTTTGCATGATGTCCGTCAGCCGCCCGGAAAACTGGGCGATCCTGTCACGCATACGCGGGCTATAGGCCCCTTTGCTTTTGGCAGTGTAGGCGTAATCATGCATCAAATAATAAACGTAGATCTTATTATCTATGGACCGAAACCACCGTAAAATCAGAATGACGCTGACAAAGAACATCAGCCAGAACAAAAGTGCATGCGCAAAGCTGCCCAACCAACCGATGAACCAAGCCCCGCCAAGCGCAACACACAGCTGTAAGATCAGGGCCACCGCCGGATAAAGCGCCGCGATAACGGGCCCTTTGCGCATCTTAAACAACCGCGAAATCACCCCTGACCCGAAATACACCCACGCCGTGCGCAGCAACACCAGATAGGTGCTGAATATGTTATGTTTCATTGAATCTTGAACGAGGTCGGACCAGAAAAACACCTCAACCGTCGCGGACACCGGTTGATCTTCGATTACCGCTTCGACGTTCCAACTGTAGTTTTCCCCTGTTGGGCCGGCAGATTGAGAAATATCATAGCCACTGATGCGGGCCTGTTCAGTGCTTTCGCTACGGTACAATTCGCGGTATCGGCGCGGCAAAAACGGATCATACCCCGGCACATAAAGAACATGCCGTTTCTTGACCTGTGTTTGTGACTGCTGTGTCATATCTACCGAATATTACGCTGTTTTTTACAGCCTAATAGAGGATCGCGGCGATTTTAAGCCCTATCAGCCAAAAGTTTGCAATGCGGGGAAGGCTTCGTTCAACCAAAGTGCAAAATCGGTAAATTTTCCGGTCGCCATCATCAGACCAACCGTCCAAAGCAAAAGCCCCATTGTGCGTTCAATACGTTCCATATTGCGCTTCATCCAATTGAGCGGTCCCTTTAGGCGCGGAAAGAATGCGGCGACCAGCAAAAATGGGATACCCAAACCAAAGGCATAAACACCCAACAGCGCCATACCACGCCCGACGGAATGCTCCACCATGGCGAGCGAACTAATCGCGCCCAACACGGGCCCTAGACATGGGGACCAGCCAAAGGCAAAAGCCAACCCAAGCACAAACGCACCAAAGGCAGATCCGCCCTGATCCCCGGCATCCATACGGTATTCACGATCCAGAAACCGCAATCGATACACGCCGACAAAATGCGCGCCCAAAATCATAATGACCAACCCAGCACCAATGACAAAATAGCCCTGGTTCACGATTAAAAATCGCCCAAACACCGATGCCGCTGCGCCAATCAGCAAAAAGACAACCGACAATCCCATAACAAAGAACAGCGCCGTTATCATAATACGACGGCGAGACGCCTTTTCGTCGCTCATGTCGTCCATGGATACGCCGCTCATATAGGCCAGATAAGGCGGAACAACCGGCAAGACGCAGGGACTGAGGAACGAAATTAAACCACCCAGCAACGCCACCAGCATCGCAGGCAAGAAAGACGCATCAAAGATCGGGGTAACATCCAAAAGGGCGGCAATGGTCATTATAATTTCCTCTCTCCTTCCCCTTAGGCGATCCTAAACAAAAGGTCACGAGCGATAATGTCACATTTGCGTAAGTGGGGTCCCTCTTGCGCAGATCATATCCCCCCTATACATGCGTTTTATGACCTATGATGATACTCTCGACGCACTTGGGCTTTTGTGCCCCTTGCCTGTCCTCAAAGCCCGCAAGCGCTTAAAATCAATGTCTGCCGGGCAGGTTCTCTGCATCAAGGCGGACGATCCCGCCGCAGTTATTGATATTCCACATTTCTGTAACGAAGCCGGACACACCTTAGAGGCATCCATTCCTGAAGGCGCCTATATGGAGTATCTGATCCGCAAAGGCAGCTAGATCAACTTAGAAATACAAGTCTTTGACTTACAAATAAAAAGCGCCGGGAAATTCCCAGCGCTTTTTTATTTTTAGCGACCGATTGACCACCATCCCCGGCGTTTGGGTTTGGGTGGGGATGGCTCTTCGACCACTGCGACTTCCTCAGCGACGGCCACCTCAGGTGCCTCTGCAACGACCGCAGGTTCATCAGGAACAGTCTCAACGCTTGGTTCAGCCGCAACTTCTGGTGCAGCCTCAGCAACAGCTGCGACAACCTCCATTTCAGGAGTTGGTTCTGCCCGCGCTGGTTCTGCCTCTTGAACGACTTCAGCAACCGGTGCCACCTCAGGTTCAGCTGCAACAGGTGCAGCCTCCTGCACAACCGGCTCTGCGGGTGTGTCGGTGGCGGCAGTTTCAACCGATGGCTCACCAGCCTCAGACGCAGCATTCGCGGCTGCAAGCTCTGCAGCTTCGTCTTCAGCGATTTTCTTTTTGCTGCGACGACGACGCTTCTTCGGCTTTTCCTCTTCTTGCGCTTCGGCCGCTGGCTGAGCTTCAGCTTCAGCTGCGTTTTCATCAGCCTCAGGTTTTGCATCGGCATCTGCAGTCTCTGCAGAATCTACGTCCGAGGACTTAGAGCGACGACGACGGCGGCGCTTTGGCTTATCTTCGGTTTGTTCTGCAGCCTCACCTTCGACAGGTGCCTCTTCAGATTGCGGATTTTCCTCGTCCGAGGAAGTCGCCGCATCAGAAGCGTCTTGGTTGCCCTCTTCACCCTCGGATTTTCCACCGCGACGACGGCGACGACGACGGCGACGTTTCTTTGGCTGCCCTTCGTGGTCTTGTGCCTCAACATTATCGACGGCTTCATTGGTCTTTTCTTCGGCCTCTTCCGCCTCGTCGATATCGTCCATCAAAGACGTATCAACAGACACAACAGCGGTCGTTGCCTCAGGCACTCGGCGCGTTGCAGTCTTAAACCGCTCAACTGAGAAATCAGGGCTGATCATAAATGGATCAGCCTCAATCCGAATAGAAAGGCCATAACGGCTTTCGATGCTCGCGATGTGTTCACGTTTGTCATTCATCAAAAAGTTGATGATGCCAATCGGTGCTTTTAACAGAACTTCACGTGACCGACGGCGCACGCCTTCTTCTTCCAACTGACGCAAGATCGTCAATGCGAGGTTGTCATCAGAACGGATCAAGCCTGTACCGTGACATGCTGAACAAGGCTGCGTTGTTGCCTCAATCATACCAGGAC
The DNA here is from genome assembly GCF_011326755.1 of Cochlodiniinecator piscidefendens. Classification (GTDB taxonomy): domain Bacteria; phylum Pseudomonadota; class Alphaproteobacteria; order Rhodobacterales; family Rhodobacteraceae; genus Cochlodiniinecator; species Cochlodiniinecator piscidefendens. The sequence goes on from NZ_JAAOIE010000002.1 coordinate 23,161, forward strand.
GCAAGCGCTGGCGCGACATTTCCATCAAGCCAAAGCCAGAAATGCGTCCGATCTGAATGCGCGCGCGATCCGTTTTCAGTTTATCTTTGATACGCTTTTCAACGGCCGAGTTGTTCTTACGCTCTTCCATGTCGATGAAATCGATCACGATCAAACCGGCAAGGTCACGCAGACGCAATTGGCGCGCAACTTCTTCGGCCGCTTCGAGGTTCGTGTTCAGCGCGGTTTCTTCGATTGAACCCTGTTTGGTCGCACGACCAGAGTTGACATCGATTGCAACCAACGCTTCCGTCACGCCAATTACAATGTAGCCGCCAGATTTCAACTGAACCGTCGGATTGAACATGCCCGCCAAGTAGCTTTCGACCTGATAGCGCGCAAACAACGGCAATGGATCACCATAGCGTTTCACGTTCTTAGCGTGTGAGGGCATGATCATCTTCATGAAGTCTTTGGCGATGCGGTAGCCGCGTTCGCCCTCAACAACCACTTCGTCGATCTCGCGGTTATAAAGATCGCGGATTGACCGTTTGATCAGATCGCCTTCTTCATAGATTTTCGCGGGTGCAACGCTTTTCAATGTCAGCGCGCGGATTTGCTCCCACAGGCGCTGCAGATATTCATAGTCGCGTTTGATTTCAGCGCGGGTGCGTTTTGCCCCAGCGGTCCGAATGATCAAACCCGCACCTTGAGGCACGTCAATTTCTGTTGCGATGTCTTTTAGTTTTTTGCGGTCGTCGGCATTGGTGATTTTGCGCGAAATACCACCACCACGCGCTGTGTTTGGCATCAGAACGCAGTAACGACCCGCCAAAGACAGGTATGTTGTCAGGGCTGCGCCTTTGTTGCCGCGCTCTTCTTTCACAACTTGAACCAAGAGGATTTGGCGTACTTTGATAACTTCTTGGATTTTATAGCGTTTTGGACGTGGCTTACGCGGACGACGAATCTCTTCTGTTACGTCTTCTTCAGCAACAGATTCGATATCGTCATCTTTTTCTGTTGCTTCCAGAGGCTTTTCATCCTCATCATCATCGCTGTCGTCGCCTTCAGATGCATCCTCTTTTACTGTGGGTTCTTCTGCAGCGGCTTCAGCAGCAGGTGCTGGTTTTTCTTCTGCAGTGTCTTTAGCCACATCATCAGAGCTTGCTTCGACAGGTTCATTTGTCGGCTCTTCTACCTCAGGTGTTTCTGACGCTTCGGGTGTTTCCACAGGCGTTTCTGTGACCAGCTCCATGGGAGAGCTGCCCTCGACATCGTCGCTGTCCAATTCAACAACGTCCATACCCGCGATTTCGCGTGTTTCCACGGCGTCGTCGGATTTCACTTCGGCAGCTTTGGGTTTTGAACGACGTGTGCGGCGGCGTTTTGGCGCCGGCTTTTCGTCTTCTTCTTTCAGAGACTCCGCATATGCGCGCTCTTCTTCCATAAGCGCTTCGCGGTCAGCAACCGGGATTTGATAGTAATCAGGGTGTATCTCTGAAAACGCCAGAAACCCATGACGGTTTCCACCATAATCCACAAAAGCCGCCTGTAAGGACGGTTCAACCCGTGTAACTTTTGCTAGATAGATATTGCCAGCAAGCTGACGTCTGTTTTCGGATTCAAAGTCAAACTCTTCAACTTTGTTTCCATCAACCACAACAACGCGGGTTTCTTCCGCGTGGGTGGCGTCGATAAGCATTTTCTTAGCCATGTTAACTCTTTGCACGCCAATATGCGCCTTATCCCAGGAGGGTCGGACGACAAATTAGGGTGACTTGTTCTGGCGAATCTGGACGCGGGGAACAGCTGTGGGTCGGCGCAAGAGGCCCCCATGCTTTGTTCCTGACTTTTATCGCGTCGCATCGCGTTACTTCTCCGAATGCCAAAGACATCCATTATGACGCCTGGACGGTTTATCGTCTCAGGCATATTCCCGGTCTTTCGACCCAATCGGTCTGTTCTGATGTGCAGGACTGCCCTGCGTCGCCTCAAGAACAGCGAAACTCAATCAACGGGCCTCATCTAAATGCGGGCCATCGTATGGTCACAATAAAGGCGCTCAGCGCAAAAAGACAATGGGGAAAATTGCAATGCCTTCAATTCATATGGATAAAACATGAATTGAAGGTCGCTGCGGCACTTAATTTAAGGCTTTGCTTGCTTTTGGGGACGCGGTTTATTTAAACGCCCTCCCCCAACAGCCGCACGCACACCTGTGGTTGACGGACAAGATGTGGCCATACCTTTGGCAACGCGTACAGCAAGATAGGCAAAGGCTTGCGCCTCCAGCATATCCCCGTCAAAGCCCGCGTCCTCAACCGGGGCGACCGGACAATCCATCAAAATTGACAGCATCGTCATAAGGGTCGTATTTTTACGCCCTCCGCCTGTCACCAAAACCCCCTGCGGTTTGCGCGGGCAATGCTCAAGCGCTTTGGCGGCCGATGCCGCTGACATTGCCGTCAATGTTGCGCAAGCGTCTGCATTTTCCAAAACGGCAACTTGTTCTAACAGGTCTGGGAAATCATGCCGATCCAGCGATTTTGGCGGCATACGAAAGAAATAATGGTGCTGAAGGAAATCTTCGACCATGTATTCATCAACTTCGCCTTCAGCCGCCAATTCACCGTTCTTATCATAAGGCACACCAAAGCGTTGCATCATCAGATCATTGATCGGTCCATTGGCTGGCCCAGTATCAAACGCCAGCAACGCGCCATCATCTTCTGGGCGCTCAGCACTTGGATCAACCCAAGTCATATTACCGACGCCACCGAGGTTAAGAAACACGATGGGCTCTTCGGCCTGCATAAATTTAGCACAGGCAAAATGGAAAAATGGCGCAAGCGGCGCGCCCTCCCCGCCCATTTCAACATCTGAGCTGCGAAAATCCCAAACCACAGGACATTGCAGAACCTCGGCCAACACCCGACCGTCGCCAGCCTGATGCGTTCCCATTCCGTGTGGATCATGCGCCAAAGTCTGCCCGTGAAAGCCGATCAATTCAGCATCGCCAAACTGGGATAGTATCGTTGCATGAACGGTTTCGATGACTTCAGCGGCATCTTCGACTCCGTGATCACCGGGCCACATGCCAAAAGCCGACCCGATCTCTGCGCGTTCTTCCGGGCTATAGGCGCGGTAGTCGCTTTGACCAAATTCGATGATGTCGATTCCATCGGTTTTCACCATTGCCGCATCGACCCCGTCTAAGGATGTACCCGACATGGCCCCAACGGCCCAAATTGCATCTGCCTTCAACATGGACTTTCCCTTTTAACCCGACACCGATATACCCCGGAGACGTAATGCAAACCATGGATAAATGAGCTATGACTTACCACCCCAAATCCGACTTCATGCGTGTGATGATCGAGCGCGGCTTTTTGGCCGACTGCACGGACTATCAAGCGCTCGACGAAGCTTTGATCAAGGGTGTGCTTCCGGCTTATATCGGCTTTGACGCCACTGCCAAGTCCCTGCATGTGGGATCGCTCATACAAATTATGATGTTGCGCTGGCTGCAAAAAACCGGCCACAAGCCGATTGTCCTAATGGGTGGCGGTACCACAAAGGTGGGTGATCCGAGTTTTCGCGCTGATGAACGCCCCCTTCTGACCCCTGATCAGATCGATGATAATATCTCTGGCATCAAAAAAGTATTCACCAGCTATGTGACTTTTGATGAGAGCGATACTGGCGCTGAGATGGTCAATAACGCGGAATGGCTGGATGATCTGAACTACCTAGAGTTCTTGCGTGATATCGGACGTCACTTTTCCGTAAACCGTATGTTGGCCTTCGAAAGCGTAAAGTCACGTCTGGATCGTGAACAAAGCCTGAGCTTCCTTGAATTCAATTATATGATTCTTCAGGCTTACGATTTCCTAGAACTCAACCGTCGCTATGGCTGCCTGTTGCAAATGGGCGGGTCCGACCAATGGGGCAATATCGTCAATGGTATCGACCTCACCCGGCGCGTTCTGGACAATCAGATTTTTGGTCTTACATCGCCGCTTCTCACTACATCCGACGGTAAGAAGATGGGAAAATCACAAGACGGTGCGGTTTGGCTGAATGCAGATATGTGCAGCTCTTACACATTCTGGCAATTCTGGCGCAACACGACGGATGCCGATGTTGGACGATTCCTGAAGCTATATACAGAACTGCCGCTGGATGAATGCGAACGCCTCAGTGCGCTTGAAGGCTCCGCCATCAACGACGCAAAAATCCGCCTCGCGAATGAGGTCACAACGCTTGCCCATGGGGCCGAGGCCGCTGCTGCTGCCGAAGCCACCGCACGCGAAGTGTTTGAGAAAGGTGGCGTTGGGGATGATTTACCAACCCTAGAGCTATCCGCAGATGATTTGGGGGATGGCATTTCGATCGTACAATTGATCGTTAAATCCGGCCTAGCCAAATCTGGCAAAGACGCAAAACGACTGATTGCCGAGAATGGCGCGAAGCTGAATGATACACCGCTGACAGATGGCGGCCTGTTCCTAAAGGCTGAAGATCTGGCGGAGCCGATAAAGCTTTCCGCCGGTAAAAAGCGCCATGCATTGGTAAAGCTATCCTAACAAAAAAGGCCCGGTCAATGAACCGGGCCTTCTCACAAATGTTATGGGATAATTAGAAAGTTTCCATGATCAGCTGCGCGTTACAAGCGCTGCCATCGTAGGAGCCAACCCAAACATCATAAATCCCATCACCAGCTGGGCGTGTAAGACGGATTTTTGGATCTAGGTTGCCATTGTCATCGTCATCAAAATACCAGTTCACACCGGCTGTGTTGATCAACAATGTTGCATCACAATCGCTCACGACGCGAAATTCCAATTGGTAACCACGAATGCCGCGTACCGTGACAGAAAAGTCTGGTGGCGTAATCATAAAGCCCGGCATAGGGCCATTCCAGTTGCGCGCACGAATATGGCGGCAGTGGGCGGTCATATTGTTGTTGCCCCCTGCGACAACATTCATAGGGCGAGGTGTCCACAGATCATTACCTGTATACGTATATTGCTGCTGTCCCCAGAGTGTATAATCGGGGCACGCGACGGCTGGTGATGCTAAGGCCATAAACAGCCCGATGATCGGCGCTAAAATTTTAGCTCTCATATTAATTCCCTCATAGTTTCGATCAATCAACACTGAGCGGCGGTGTTATTGCCTATGGTCAAAAGGTGTGCCCTATGTCCCCACATCCCTATGATGGCAGCCTTAACGCTCTTTAATCAATCTATTGATGGTGCCCAAAGTGAACACACGACGATGTAAATTCCGACATTTTGCCGTTCTCAGTCACACCAAAAGCACTTTACCAACCCGCATCCTGGTGCAACGTCAGGACCTCTAGGTCAAATACAATTCAAAACGTGGCTAAAAGCATGCCACTCAAAAAACAAATGTGCTTTCACATGGATGCTAAACCTATAACGGTTATAGGGTCAAATATTTTCGTTATAAAACAGGGCCCAATGGGTCATGTATTCCCTACCTTTTCGGAAATAGAACCAAAATGGGCCAATTATAGCAACCTAAAGATGAATACTACTGCCCAAGCATCCAATCTCCATTAGGGAAAAATGAATGAAAGGAAAAGGCAAACATTATGTCATGCGGAAGGTCATTACCTGCCTGATCGCGCACACGAATGGTGCCGACATCGCGACCTTCAGCAATAGAACGCGTATCTAATGCCGACGCCTGCCCTGCCGCCCATGAAATGCGAATACCTGCTTCGGTGATTTCGTTTACATCTCTAATCCGTTCAACCGGCCAGGCACGATCCCCCACACGTACGACCCGCGCCAGCGCCGCTATGCCATGGGGTGGTTCTTCGCCGGAATATAGAAATGGCCGGTGGGAACTGTCATAGCTTACATAAGGGTTTTGACCATACGGCCGGCGATACTCAGGTTGCGCCATCACCAACCCATCGGGATTTCTCTCTGTGAATTCTTCCCAGCTTTCCATCCAAGCTGGTATTTGGGTCAATTGTTCTGAAGCGTATTCCCCAACGATCCCAATGCCCAGTGCCTGCTGCCACCAGCTTTCGGTTTCGCGGTCATACATGATCATGTTGGAATCCCGCAGCTTACCTGACACCCCAAACGACAAAGTGCGCCCATCGTATCGACGATCAAATACGACGCCTGAATTGCAAAGTGGGCAGAATGTAACAACTACGGGCAAATCCCCGATCACGTCATTCACGATTTCATGCCACGTCAAATACCGAATGGGATAAGCCCGCGGCGTCTGCCCCTCAATTTCCAAGGTCATAACAGGTTCGCGCAGACCAATGTTCTGTTCATCACCCGCAGGGATAAACTGAGGATCAAAAACCGCAGGAATCCCATCTTTGGGTGGCCCGCCCGACATGACCTCGGACCAATTTTCAATCGTTGTTTGGGTAAAGTCAGTCTGTGGCCACTCATGGCGCCAAAAGTCGGGATTGGCATAAGCTGCAGACGCAAAAGCAGCGACGAAAGCAGTGATCAAAACGGTCAAACGCATTGCGGGGCCTTTCTTTGCTCCACTCGAAAGTGACAAAGAAAGGCCCCGCAAGATAGATACAATCACGCAAGCGTGAATAGAATTGAGTTATTCAGTGGCCGCGTTTTCAACGTCATCTTCGAGAACTGTGACCGTGGCCATCACATCAGGGTTAGACACTGCGCCATTGGCCCCGCCACCCTTTTGAATAGAATCGACCACATCCATGCCCTCAATCACGCGACCAACAACTGTGTATTGGCCGTTCAAATGAGGGGCAGCGTCAAACATAATGAAAAACTGGCTGTTGGCAGAGTTCGGATTTTGCGACCGCGCCATCCCAACGACACCCCGTTGAAACGGAACATTTGAAAACTCAGCCGGAAGATCCGCATAAGATGATCCACCAGTGCCCGCACGACGTGTGTTTCCTTCGGCTTGGCCAAATTCAACATCGCCGGTCTGCGCCATGAAACCATCAATCACCCGATGAAAGACAACACCATCATAAGCGCCCTCTTCGGCCAAAGTGGCCATGCGTTCAACATGCTGTGGCGCAACATTTGGCAGCAGGTCAATAACGACCTGCCCCGTTGCAGCGCCCGCAACATCAATCACAAGATTCGGACCCGGGGTGTCTTCAAACACCACTGTTTCCTCAGCTTGTGATTCATTTACAGCAATCAGACCCAATACGCCTGCCCCAAGCACCATGCCGAGGCCCGCGAAAAGGAATTCCTTACGCATCTGCAGCAACTTTCACAGAAATCATGCGATCAGGCTCCGCAGGTGGCTCGCCACGTACGATTGCGTCAACATGATCCATACCTTCGATGACACGGCCATAAACAGTGTATTGACCGTTCAGGAAGTTATTGTCGCCAAAGTTGATGAAGAATTGGCTGTTGGCAGAGTTCGGGTTTTGCGAACGTGCAGCACCAATTGTACCGCGGTCATGTGGCAGTTTTGAAAACTCAGCCGGAAGATCAGGCTTATCTGATCCACCTGTACCCGCACGACGCAGGTTGAAGTTGTTTTCCATGTTGCCGTTTTCGACATCACCAGTTTGCGCCATAAAGCCGTCAATCACACGGTGAAACGCAACATTGTCATAAGAACCAGCGCGCGCCAATTCCTTCATGCGTGCGCAATGCAACGGTGCAACTTCGTGCAAGAGTTCGATGGTGACAGTACCACCCTTGAGTTCCAACAGGATGGTATTTTCAGGATCTTTGATCTCAGCCATCAGGCGTTCCTTTCATAACAAATCGGCGCGACCCTAATCTTTCCGCAACAGAAGGAAAAGAAGAAACCGCAACCATTGACCAAAGCGCAACTTCAGGCCAAGACACAGCCAAACTGCCAAAGGAATTTATTATGACCTGGAAAACCCTCGACGACATGGATCTCAACGGCAAACGTGTGTTGACCCGCGTTGATATCAACGTCCCGATGAAAGATGGCGTAATTACTGACGCCACACGCATTGAACGTATTGTGCCAACCATCAAAGACATTTTGGCCAATGGCGGCAGCCCTATTCTTTTGGCGCATTTCGGTCGCCCCAAAGGTCAAGTTGTGCCAGAGATGTCCTTGGCTCCGCTCGTCCCCGCTTTGACTGACGCATTCGGCTCTGAGGTCACGTTTATTGAACGCCCCAGCCGCGACGCGATCGATGCGCTTCCGGCAAATGCCGTGGTTTTGGTGGAAAACACCCGCTTTTCCGCGATGGAAGAAAAGAACGATCCACAAATGGCGGCGTTTCTGGCGACCTTGGGTGATGTCTACTGCAACGATGCGTTCAGCGCCGCGCACCGCGCGCACGCGTCCACCGAAGGCGTTGCACGGTTGTTGCCAAATTGTGCTGGGCGTCTCATGCAGGCCGAACTCGAAGCCTTGGAAGCTGCGCTTGGCACCCCGAAACGCCCGGTTGTTGCGGTTGTTGGTGGCGCGAAAGTTTCTACCAAGCTGGAGCTTTTGGGTAATCTCGTTGGTAAAGTTGACACATTGGTCATCGGCGGCGGCATGGCAAACACCTTCCTCGCGGCCCAAGGCATTGATGTTGGCAAATCGCTTGCGGAACATGACATGACCGATACGGCGGTTGAAATTATGGCAAAGGCAAAAACAACCGGATGCGATATTATCCTACCCGTTGATGTGGTTGTCGCACGTGAATTCAAAGCGGGTGCCGATAATCAAACCGTTGCTGCAGACGCCTGCCCCGCAGATGCGATGATTTTGGATGCAGGACCCAAAACTGTGGCCTTGGTCGAAGCTGCCCTTAGCAATGCCAAAACACTGGTCTGGAACGGACCTATGGGCGCATTCGAGATCAATCCATTTGATGCGGCAACGAATGCCGCTGCAAAAGCCGCAGCGCGCTGCACCAACGATGGCACATTGATTTCAGTTGCGGGCGGCGGGGATACTGTTGCTGCATTGAACAAAGCCGGCGTCGCCGAGCAATTCACCTATATTTCCAGCGCGGGCGGTGCGTTTTTGGAATGGATGGAAGGCAAAACTTTGCCGGGTGTTGCTGCGCTCGAAGGTTAATCAAGCCTTGTTAGCGCCACCATAATTGAAACCTTTGCGCCCTTCCTCTAGAAGCGGCGCAAAGCGGGTTGCCTGCGCACTGTATTATTTTAAGCGAGATCAAAGATGTCAAAGCAAAGCCAAACTGAACAAGTACGCTCCGGAGACGGGTTTATTGCAGCCCTTGACCAAAGCGGTGGCTCAACCCCAAAGGCGCTCGGCCTATATGGTGTTGAAGAAACAGCTTATAGCAATGACGACGAAATGTTTGGCCTGATCCACGACATGCGCGCACGCATCGTGAAATCCCCATCTTTCACTGGGGACCGTATTGTTGGCGCAATCCTATTTGAAATGACCATGGATCGCGAAATCGACGGCATCCCGTCTGCAACTTACCTTTGGGAAAAGCGTAATGTTGTTCCATTTTTGAAAGTGGACAAAGGCCTAGAGGCCGAGGCAAACGGCGTACGCCTGATGAAGCCAATTGATGGCCTAGACGCGTTGTTGTCTCGCGCAAACGAAGCCGGTGTTTTCGGAACAAAAATGCGCTCAGTTATTGATGCAGCGAACACCGACGGCATTGCAGCAATCGTCGCGCAGCAGTTCGACGTTGCAAAAGCAATCCTCGCGCATGGTCTGGTTCCAATCATCGAGCCAGAAGTCACAATTTCAATTGCTGATAAAGCCGAATCCGAAGACATTCTGCGCGATGAAATCGCCAAACACCTGAATGACCTGCCTGAGGGCCAACAGGTAATGCTGAAACTGACCCTGCCAGCACAGGCAAACCAGTACAAGGCGTTGGTGGATCATGACCGCGTCATGCGTGTTGTTGCATTGTCTGGTGGATATTCTCGCGACGAAGCAAACGGCAAACTTAGCCAAAACAGCGGCATCATTGCCAGCTTCTCTCGCGCACTGACCGAAGGTCTATCGGCACAGCAAAGCGACGCAGATTTTGATAGCGAATTGGCAAAAACTGTTGACGGCATCTATGCAGCTTCCGTCGCCGGATAAGTAAAGACTTTACTAACAAAAATGAATTGGAGGGCTTTTGCCCTCCTTTTTTTTATTTTTTTCAATTCTTTGCAGAAAAGGGATTCACAAACCGAATCACCTGTGGCATTGTCATTTCATCGCCCGATAAGAGGCGTTTGAGGCAGAGCATGAGCGCACCCAGAACCAAACCTACTATAGGCGCAATAGCCTATTTTGCCGTGTGTTTTTCACTCGGTATATACTTCACTTTTGCAGCGATGCAGGGGGATTATGGGTTATTTCAACGGGTGCGTATCAACGCAGAGACCGTACAGCTTAGGCAAGAGCTGGCGGACTACCAACGACAGGTGGCGGAATTAGAAAATAAGACCCGCCGCCTGTCGGATACCTACCTTGATCTGGATTTGTTGGACGAACAGGCACGCAGCGTTTTGGGTATGCTGCGCACAGATGAAGTTGTCGTACGCTAATCCAATCGTTTCGTTACCTTTACCATCTTTCCTAAATCTTGTTGTTTTTAACGCTCCCCAGCGCGCTACCCATATGGTAAACAGATGATAGTTTAACGCTAAACTACTTATGTTACCGCCGGGAGGTTCGCGAATGGCTACGAAAAAATCTTCAACGAAACCAAATGTTTCGAAGGAAGAATTGCTCTCTCATTATCGTGAAATGCTACTGATACGCCGATTCGAAGAAAAGGCAGGTCAATTGTATGGAATGGGTTTGATTGGTGGGTTTTGTCACCTCTATATCGGGCAAGAAGCCGTTGTTGTTGGCCTAGAGGCCGCCGCTGAAGAAGGCGACAAACGCATTACCTCATACCGCGATCACGGCCATATGTTGGCCTGTGGCATGGACCCCAAAGGCGTGATGGCTGAGTTGACCGGACGCGAAGGCGGTTACTCCAAAGGCAAAGGCGGCTCCATGCATATGTTCTCGAAAGAGAAACATTTCTATGGCGGCCATGGGATCGTTGGAGCGCAAGTTCCGCTTGGTGCCGGTTTGGCTTTCGCAGATAAATACCTCGGCAATGACCGCGTGAGTTTTGCCTATTTTGGTGATGGCGCTGCAAACCAAGGCCAGATCTACGAAACTTTTAATATGGCTTCGCTTTGGGACCTGCCTGTCGTTTTCGTTATTGAAAACAATCAGTATGCCATGGGCACATCCCTACAGCGTGCGTCCTCTTCACCTGAACTATACACGCGCGGCGCGGCCTTCGGAATAAAAGGCGAAGCCGTTGACGGCATGGATGTCTTGGCCGTGAAAGAGGCTGGCGAAAAAGCGATTGCGCACTGCCGCGCTGGGAAAGGCCCCTACATTCTGGAAATGAAGACCTATCGCTATCGTGGTCACTCAATGTCCGATCCCGCGAAATATCGTACCCGCGACGAGGTCCAGAAAGTACGCGAAGAACGTGACGCCATCGAACACGTTCGCGAGCTTTTGCTTTCAGGCAAACACGCATCTGAAGACGACTTGAAGGCCATTGATAAAGAAATCAAAGCCATCGTGAATGAATCCGCTGAGTTTGCGAAAACAAGCCCGGAACCCGCTCTCGAAGAGCTATACACCGATATTTACGCACAGTCGTGATCTGAGAGGACATTATAACAATGGCAATTGAAATCTTAATGCCCGCTCTTTCGCCAACGATGGAAGAAGGCACGCTCGCCAAATGGTTGGTCAACGAGGGTGATACAGTTTCATCCGGCGACATTCTGGCCGAAATCGAAACAGACAAAGCAACAATGGAATTCGAGGCCGTCGATGACGGTGTTATCGGAAAAATCCTTGTCGCAGAGGGCACCGAAAATGTTGCTGTTAATACAGCTATCGCTGTGCTGCTCGAAGAAGGCGAAGACGCCAGCGCGGTAAGTTCCGTCAGCGAAGCGGCCCCAGTGCCAACAGAACCAACTCTGGTTGCGGCGGCTGTTCCTGCCGCGCCGATCACACCGGTTGTTCCGTCTGAAACGGAAATTCCTGCAGGCACTGAAATGAAAACCCAAACCGTCCGCGAAGCATTGCGCGACGCGATGGCCGAAGAAATGCGGGCAGATGACACCGTCTTTTTAATGGGGGAAGAAGTCGCAGAATATCAGGGCGCTTACAAAGTGTCCCAGGGTATGCTCGATGAATTTGGATCACGTCGTGTTATCGACACCCCAATCACCGAACATGGTTTTGCGGGTATCGCGACAGGTGCGGCCTTCGGTGGTTTGCGCCCAATCGTCGAATTCATGACATTTAACTTTGCCATGCAAGCCATTGACCATATTATCAATTCGGCTGCGAAAACACTATATATGTCTGGTGGCCAAATGGGGGCACCGATGGTGTTCCGCGGCGCCAATGGGGCGGCCGCGCGTGTTGGTGCGCAGCACTCTCACGACTATGCTGCGTGGTATGCACAGGTTCCCGGGCTGAAGGTTGCAATGCCCTATTCAGCAGCTGATGCAAAAGGCCTGCTGAAATCTGCAATCCGCGATCCAAATCCGGTTATCTTTTTGGAAAATGAAATCCTGTATGGTCGCACGTTTGAAGTGCCTGTGATGGATGATTTCACCGTTCCATTTGGCAAAGCAAAGATCTGGCGCGAAGGCAGTGATGTAACTCTGGTTTCCTTTGGAATTGGGATGCAATACGCACTAGAAGCGGCCGACAAACTCGCTGAAGAGGGCATTGGCGCCGAGGTAATTGATCTAAGGACTCTGCGTCCAATTGACTACGACACCGTGCTAAATTCAGTTATGAAGACCAATCGCTGTGTCACGATCGAGGAAGGCTTCCCAGTCGCCTCAATCGGCAATCATTTGTCAGCTACGATCATGGAACGCGCATTTGATTATCTGGATGCCCCAGTCATCAACTGCACCGGAAAAGATGTACCCATGCCGTACGCTGCGAATTTGGAAAAACTCGCGTTGATCACAACTGACGAAGTGATCGCCGCAGTTAAACAAGTCACTTACCGTTAAAGGGGAATAGCAATGCCAACAGAAATCCTGATGCCCGCGCTCTCCCCCACGATGGAGGAGGGCACACTTGCAAAGTGGCTCGTCAATGAAGGCGACACAGTCTCGGCCGGTGATCTACTTGCAGAAATCGAAACTGACAAAGCGACAATGGAATTCGAAGCGGTAGACGAAGGTGTCATCGGTAAAATTCTGATCGCGGAAGGCAGTGCAAATGTTGCTGTTAACTCTGTGATCGCCGTTTTACTCGACGATGGTGAAAGTGCTGCGAATATAAAACTTTCGACAGCAGCTCCAACACCGACTGCATCAGAACTCCCCGCTGAAGCCCCAGCCCCAGCGCCAATGGTCGGCACCACCCCCGCGCCATCAGCAGTAACCGGCACACGGGTATTTGCCACACCTTTGGCCCGCCGTATCGCTGCAGATAAAGGTCTGGATCTCACGCAGATTTCAGGTTCAGGTCCCAAAGGGCGCATTGTCAAAGCCGATGTAGAATCCGCGACTGCTGTACCTAAAGCTGAGGCAGCGGTGCAACAAAGTGCAATTACCTCTACCGCACCTACCCCGACTGCGACGCCTTCTTCTGACGCAATCGCAAAAATTTATGCGGATCGAAAATACGAAGAAATTCAACTCGATGGCATGCGTAAAACCATTGCAGCGCGCCTAACCGAAGCCAAGCAAACTGTGCCGCATTTCTACCTGCGTCGCGATATTCACTTGGATGATCTAATGTCATTCCGTAGTCAGCTGAACAAACAGCTTGCCGCGCGTGAAATCAAATTGTCCGTGAATGATTTCATCATCAAAGCTTGCGCCCTTGCGTTACAATCTGTACCCGCGGCCAACGCTGTTTGGGCTGGAGATCGGGTATTGCAGATGGAAGCCTCGGATGTTGCAGTCGCTGTGGCAATCGAAGGCGGGCTATTTACCCCAGTCTTACGCGACTCCGATACGAAATCCCTTTCCGCTCTCTCTGCAGAAATGAAAGATTTGGCCACTCGCGCCCGCGACCGCAAGCTTGCGCCTCATGAATATCTGGGCGGCAGTTTTGCGATTTCAAATCTAGGTATGTTTGGAATTGATAATTTCGACGCGGTAATCAATCCTCCACATGGTGCGATCTTAGCGGTGGGTGCGGGCAAAAAGAAGCCAGTCGTGAATTCAGATGGGGATTTAAGTGTTGCAACGGTAATGTCTGTAACGCTGTCAGTCGATCACCGTGTGATTGACGGTGCATTGGCCGCAGAACTTCTCAATGAAATTGTAAGTAATCTAGAAAACCCGATGTTGATGCTCGCTTGATATTCAAATTTTTCACAAAAAAAAAGGGACCGTGAGATAACTCACGGTCCCTTTTTTTTTAATTTGAGAAATTTATCCGCCAGTACTGTTGATCAATTGATCCATCGTAAGCGCAGGCTGGTCACATCCAGCTTCGCCAACAATCTTCGCCGGTACACCCGCGACTGTTTTGCACGGCGGAACTTCTTGTAAAACGACAGAGCCGGCCGCGATCCGGCTACAATGCCCAACGCGAATATTTCCAAGCACTTTAGCGCCCGCGCCGATGAGAACGCCGTCATCAATCTTAGGGTGACGATCTTCGTCTTCTTTCCCAGTGCCACCCAAAGTAACAGAATGAAGCATCGACACATTGTCACCAACAATTGCGGTTTCCCCAATCACAATAGAATGAGCGTGATCAATCATGATCCCTTTCCCAATCGTCGCGCCGGGATGAATATCAATGCCAAACTCTTCGGAAACGCGCATCTGAATGAAGTAAGCCAAATCTCTGCGATTTGTTTTCCATAGCCAATTTCCTATCCGGTAGGCTTGAACGGCTTGGTATCCTTTGAAAAATAACAAAGGTTGAATAAGACGGTGGCACGCGGGATCGCGATCAAGAACAGCAACCAAATCCGCACGTGCAGAATGAGCTAAATCAGGCTCTGCCCCATAGGCATCATCCGCGATTTCCCGCAAAATCTGTTCAGACATCTCGCCTGAAGCAAGTTTCAAAGAAACGCGATAAGCAAGCGCATGCTCAATATCACGATGATGAAGAATGCTAGAATGAACCAAGCCACCTAGAAGAGGCTCTTCCGCGATCATTGCGCCTGCTTCATTGCGAATGCGCTCCCACACAGGATCAACTGATACAATCTTTTCTTTGACCTCAGCCATGTGCTTTCTCCCGCGTCCATGCCGTTAGTCAATAAATAGGCGGGAGAAAGACAAATGCCAAGAGTAAGAAGTATGGAAAAATCGCGCGCACCACCAAGCGCGCGCGAAATTAGTTACGTCTGCAATGCAAGTGTGGCAGCTGGCCCAGGCCCAAATCGGTCCGAAAGCTGAGCAACTTGCAGCTCATAGCCTCCTGTCACGCCGTCAGCACCTTTCTCGGCTTGGGTATAAGCCCAATTAGGCTGATTGACGATAACTTCTCGTTTTATTTGACCATCTGCAATCACGCGTAACAGGTATGCTTCATTGCTTTCCCCCAACGGAACTTCGAACGAAGACCAACTATCGCCGTCAATACGTGTACGCCTAACCCATGAAAAGTCACTGTCGCCGGAAGGATTAATATCTCCGACCAAGTGAACAGGACTATATGGCCGCAGCCCAATGCCTTTAAACGCTTCCGATTTCGAAACATATGAAGGGTCGTCAAGGCTTCTACTCGCTGGACCAACCTTATAATGGCGCACCAAATCACGTGCATTCTGTTGCAGTGAAATTTGCTGAAGCGACGCATCAAGCAGTACGATAGTAGATCCGGGCGGCCAAGTGTCAGGCATAATTGCATCAGTACCCAGTTGGCCACGAAGACGGACCGTCAAATCGTAGGTATCTTCGGAGACCAACGTTGCATGCTGGAACTGAAAGATTTCCCAATTATCCGATGAACCATCACCAATCGCGGCAAAGTTCGCGCCGTTCAACACATCAAACCAATTAGCTGACACCATGGATCCACTTGTCAACTTCACTCTCAGCGCCGCACCATTGTCACGACGCCCACTTGGCGCTGCAAACATGGGTGACAACGTTTGTCCTAACGCATTGGCTCTCGGCACAATCAAGTTAAGGCCATACCCGTTTGTTGTAGGCGAACTAAACACAGCAACCGAACCAGGCCACGGGTCAGCCGTAACAGCCAGATACGGTGCATGCGGGTTTTCAGTTTCGCTCGCAAGCGGAATGTCCAAGAACACTGGAAATGGCGGCGTTGCGGGTACGAACGCACGGATGTTTGGTGTCGAGTCCAGAATGTCACGTGCCTCGTACACGCCCGTTTCAACCCGAGTAGCATCTAGGGTTCGATATTCTCCACTTTCGACGCGATCAATTCGAAACGTTGTTTGCTCACCATTTTCCGGAATGGAAATAACGTCACCGACACCATATGCCAAAGAAGATGGTGGTAACGATAAACGTACACTGTCTCGAGCAACCCTGGCTTCTGACAACCAGCGTTCAACTGTGGCTGTCCCCTCTGCATTCGTCATTGCGAGAGAAATTTCACTCTGAGCGACACTACGGCTTTCTTCATCTGGGAAAATAGCTTCTGCGCTACGTGTCTGATAATCGCCATCTGCCTCAATGAAATTAAGCCGTAAACGGCCCACTACTTCCGCTTCAGGTGTGCGCTCGGCTTCCAACAGAGATTCACCATTTTTCGCGACAACAAGGTGATCTAGCTCAACAGATGTATCTGTTACCCCGTCTCTATTTTTGAAGATGAGAACGCCGTCTCGTTCCAATGCATCAAACCCAAACGCAAGCATCAGAGGTTGTAACGCTGAGCGCGCGGTTTGCTCTGACCCGACAGAATAGCCACGCACGTACCCAAACAACTCAGACACATCATAATCAGTCACTCCAGCCGCGATGCAGATTTCAGCAACAACGGACGCCAACGTACGCCCGGAGGTACGACCGCTAATCCAATGTCCCCGTGCATAGTTGACGCCATCACTCCAAAGTTCCGTATTATTTGGATAGAACGGATATGGTCGACAATCCCACGCCCAAACATGGGCTTTTTTCATGTCGATCATCTGTACGCCAAATTCTTCCGAAGTTGGGTTGTTCTCAGGATCGGACCAATAAGTCGAAAGTGCAGTTAAATACTGCAGCTGAATCAATTCATCACGTCGCCCATCTGAATAACGTGGCAGACTGGATTCAACAGATTTCTTATCCAAGAACTTATTGGGCTGGTTTGTCGCTTTATCAATGGCCGCACAACCGATTTCAGTAAACCAAATAGGTTTCGTTCCTGGTATCCAATCGGTACTTGCCGTTTCACGTACACCAGAAACGCGATTGTGGTGCGCATTTTCCCACCAGTTTCGGATATCTTTATACCGAAACACCCATGGTTCATTGTGAGCGCCATCACTAATGTCTGTTCGGATTTGCGCTTCTCTTGCCTCGGGTGAGTGATAATACCAATCATAGCCTTCACCACCCTCAATGTTTGACGTGAGATAGTCCAAATTGTGGATATCACCCCACTCTGCATCAAGATGCCCTGAGTTATCACGCCAATCGGACATCGGCATATAGTTATCGATGCCGATAAAGTCGATATTGTCGTCGGACCACAATGGATCGAGATGAAAGAATACATCGCCTGATCCATCCTGGGGATGGTAACCAAAATACTCGGTCCAGTCAGAGGCATAGCTGATCTTTGTTTTCGTTCCCAGAATGGTACGAACATCAGTTGCCAACTGTTTAAGCGCAACAACGGTTGGAAAGGTATTCCCCGCTGCCCGGATTTGCGTCAAGCTACGCAACTCAGACCCGATGCAGAATGAATCCACGCCCCCGGCTGCAACACACAGATACGCATAGTGCAGAATAAACCGGCGGAACGACCATTCATTCGGCCCTGAGTACAAAACCGTTTTTCCAACCACAGTAAAATCACTTACTGAAGCAGCTCCAAAGAACACATCGACTTCACCTTGTGCTGCTGCAGTTCCATCAATGCTACCGTCAACACCTGGCGCCAAAGACGTGGTTATACGCCCCCTCCACGGAAGCTGTGGCTGCTCCTGATCTGGAGCCCAAGGGTTAGGCCGCGCGTTACCAGCAATTTGCTCCATCAAGATGAACGGGTAAAACATGACTTGTTTACCCAGCGCATTAAGATGCTCGATACCTTCCACTACAGATTGATCTGTGGGTGTCCCGCCATACACAGTACGGTTATCCAACACCGGCAAAACATCGGCTGTTGCACGTGTTAAACCTGTTACAGTCCACGGCATTTGCTCCCCGTCTTCGCCCGCCTGTTCCACCTTCGGCTTAAGGTTACATTCACCACATCTCAGATCATCACCAAACCAGGAAACCACTAGCGACGCAGCATCACAGTTATGCAGTTCCTCGTCCAAAGCTTCGGTTGCGGTAACAAAATCTGTCTTGCCAGAAGGTGAATTTACGTTTGCGGTACGTGACACACCAAACCCTGACGAATAATTCACCGCGGTAGTAGCCAATGAGTATTCACCGGTACCCGGAATAAGCGCAACACCATGCACATTGTTGGGCATTTGGTGTTCGTACCCATCCACCTCGGAAGAAACGGGTTTCAAAATTTCGAAACTCAACTGTGGAACGCGGTTTCCAAACAATCCAAGGTCAAGATCTTCGAGAACCACATATGCAATCCCTCGGTACGCCGGGGCAGCACCAACACCTAGAACGGCCTCTATTTTTGCATCTGGCAACTGCTCTTCATCACCAGAATAGACCCGCATGTTTAACATATCGCGCGAAATTTCAACGCCATCCGCCCATATGCGGCCAACTCTTGTAATGGGGCCATCACACAGCGCAATGGCGAGACTTACCGTATATGAATATTCAGTCGTTTTGGACGAAGGGCCACTCCCCTTACCTCCACCTGAAGTTTCAGATGTTTCGGAGGTCTCCACAAATTCTGATGCCCAGACAACCTGCCCCGAAACACGCATACGACCGAAGTGATTAGATATAGGAGACCCTTCGCTCGCGCCTGTCAGGCGAAAACGATCAACCTGCCCCGCCTCTACAGTGCTAGATCCTGAACCCATAATTTGCGCGTCCAAAGCGCGGCCAACAGTGGCACCAATTGCACGGCCAACAACAACACTGGACAGCCCAAGGGCAGTTCCCCCAAACGCACCACCAACAGAGGCACCCACAGCGCCTAATAAAATAGTAGCCATTATTTAATCTCCTCAGGAAATTGAAAGCACGCCACAATGCGCCGTGCCCAAGGCTTCGAAAGCGGACTTTCAACGACATGATGGTTCGAATAAGCGTGGATAAAACTTGGCGCAGAGCCAAGTTCACTGCGAATGCCCAAATGTTTTGCCACCGCTCCATTGCTCATGCGAAACAAAAGAACATCACCGATAGCAGCATCGTTCTTTGGTTTTTCGACCAAATGACGACGCGCACCGCGCCACAATTCTTCTTCACCAAAGGCTTCAGACCAATCCGGTGTATAGGCCGGGACCACCTCTGGTTCTGATTGGTAGAGAGCCCGCCAAATCCCACGGATCAACCCAAGACAATCTGTCCCAGCCTGTTTACGCGAAGCTTGATGCAAATAAGGCGTCCCGATCCAATCACGTGCCTCTTTGACTACGCGTTGACCAATAAATTCAGCCATTATTACCCCTCCGCCCCCGAACTTGAGTTACTGGAGTTACTGGAGTTTCCTGCCCTTGAAGGGTAGCTCATCAACCAATCTTCACCTGGAATATGCGGAAACCCTCTGAAATTCAGAAAGTTATTGAATTTCAAGCGACAGGTGGTCACGGACTTATCGCACCCCGCTTCCATTCGAATTTGATCGCCAGACGCAATAGGTGCCGCGATTGACTGCCAAAGCTCAATCACGCGTGTGCCATCGACCGTGCGATCATTTTTGATCAATCCAACCAGCCCATTGGCTTCGCCGGACTTCACAATAAACTTGCCACCTTCGAACCAGCGTTCGTCAAACCCGGCTAGGTTTTCAAATCGAAAAATACGAGCGTTTTCGACAGTTTCAACATCCAGATCCGCAGCATATCCCGGCACATCAAACGCAAATTTACACCGACCATCCCCCAACACAGCGGAACACGGGGCTTGATATACAAAGCCTTGTGCGTGGTTTAGGGCTTCACTCAATCCTCTGAGTTCAGCAGTAAACGCACCGCCACCACGACGGACCTCGCCTAATGTCCCGTTAAATTGCAATTGACGTTGAGACGTATCAGCCCAGTTCACAATCCACGCCCGCACGGCCGCATTGTCATATCGACCAGCTTGGATATCTGCTTCGCTCACCGCAGCACTGCTTAATCCACCCACAGCCTCTGTGTTGTCAACGGCGAGGCCCGACATTTGCTCAAGCGCCTTGGCCGTCAGTCCCGTATTAGCTTTAAAGACAACATCGTCAAATGCGAGATCAACGTCATGATCGGTAAACCCCAACAGTATCCCATCGGTACGTTCCAGCGCCCAGCAAAGACATGTGGTTGTGATCCCCGATAACAGATGTTCTTCGAATTCAGGAGAAAGAGCCATTACACACGCACCTCCACAACTGGTACATTTGGCACATCACCGGCTTGGAAACTGGCAACGGATGTATGAATACGGTCCGCATCAAAACGCACGGGTACATCAAATTCAAAACCCGCAGTAATTTCGGCGTTCTCGTCAGGCGGGTGATTGAACTGAATTTGCCCGGTCGCAAAATCAATGGTGTAGTCAAGCGTTTCCTGAAGTTGATCCCCGGACACGCCAACCACGACAGTTCCTGATACCGGCTTCGTAATTGGACGCGTATATGCGTTTTCGGTGGGTGAATAAGTTTTCACAATTTGGAAATTTGACGTAACCCCATCACCAACAGCAATGATTTGATCATCATACAGAACATCCGCAGAAGCTTTACTCGATTTATAATCAGACCAATCTTTCCAACGAAAACCATACAATTGACCGCGACGGGCTTCAAAGAAGGAAATTAGCAATTCCACATCATCAAGCGAACGCATTCCCAATCCGGCATCATAACGCCGCATCGAATGCGCCCAGGGCGTGTTGCGCTCCTCAAATCCATTTGCCAACGTCACCACATCTGTCCGGCGCTCAGGGCCACCAATAGACCCAAAACTCAATGACGCAGGAAATCTCACTTCGTGAAAACCCATTGTTTTCCCTCCTAAAAGCCCGTCTAATTGTCGAAAAATTGATGCGATCAGCGGTTACGCTGACCACGGCCAAGTGCGCGCCCCATCTGGGCGGCGATTTGGCTTTGAGAACGCTGAAAGCTCTGTGCATCTGGGGCGGTGATATTCATAACCACATTTACAGGGCGACCACCGCCTTGCGATTGAACGCCCAAACGTCCATCGGGCCCACGTGATAATGGCATAATCGCCTCAGGGCCGGCTTCACCCATCAATCCTGTACCACCGCGCATAGGAAAATATGTTGGCGAACCAACAACGCCGCCACTGGCAAAAGGCGTCACACGCCCTTGGGCAAAGCTCGCGCCGTTTTCAAATTGAAACAAACCACCAAGCAAGCTGTTGGCCCCTTGTGCAATCATGCCACCAACATTTTGTGTCACAGGGCGCGTTGCGATTGAATAGGCTGTGTTTACCATCGATTTGGCAACGGTTTCCAAAGCATCCGACAGCGTTCCGCCATCAAACACCAATCCATCAATTGCGCGCTTCAAACCACGGCTTACACCGTTGGACAGTTGACCTACCTCGCGCCCTGTACGTCCCATTGTTTCGGACATGCGGCTCAGCTCATGTTCAAAAGCAACCGTCATGGAAGACGCCGCGCCCATCGACGTTTCAAGCGCATCCACACTTGTATCCAAACCGGTAATATCTTCAAAGTCCGCCATGCTCTGGCTCCTCCGTACTATCAGGGAAAGCGCGCGCAAGCTCTTCCAACCGCGCGCGACTTAAGGGGGCAGAACCTTTGTCCTGCCCCAAGATGATCATCAGTTCTGCGGGGGTCAGTTGCCAAAACTCATCCGGCTTTAACCCCGCCCCTCGCATCCCTGCTTTCATCAATGCTGACCAGTTAAACTGGGTCACGTTTGCGCCTCTTCTGGTAAGGCAAAGGCGCGCACCAGTAGCTCTGCTGCAACACGCGCTGCTTCAAGCGGACCACCGTTGATCTCAGCACTAAGCAAATCTTGCCCTCCGCCAGACCAACCACCGCCACGCAAACCCGCAACGATAACCGCTAAAACATCACGTGTGCTGAACTGCTGCCCTTCAAAGCGTTCAACCAACTCAATCAGCGTCCCCGTTTTTAGGGACGCCTCAAGCTCAGCCAATGCACCCAATGTCAGGCGGCAATCATGCTTCACCCCATCAAGTGTCAGGGCCACCTCGCCCCTCCAAGGGTTGGTCATTACAGCGCCGTAAAGGTCAAAATACCCGCAGATGCCAACGACAACTCATAGGTTGCTTCGCCGTTATGGCTACCGGAGTATTCGATTGCGGTGATCTGAAACGGACCTTCGATCACGCCAAAGTCAGGAACGACAATTTGGAAATCTGGGGTTTCACCGTCAAAAAAGACCTGACGCGCACGTTCGTCCGTGCCTTCGTCACGGAAAACGCCTGAACCAGAAACAGATGCAGTTTTTACACCTGCACCAGCCAAGAGTTCGCGCCAACCGCCTGCGCTCTCAAGTGATGTGACGTCAACAGATTCAGCGTTAAAGCTGATACGCGTTGCACGTAGACCTGCGATGGTTTGAAATGAACCATCCCCTGTTTGGTCCACTTTGATCAATAAGTCTTTGCCATTTTGTGCTGCCATGGTTTGCACTCCTGCTTAAGTTAAACGTCATCCACACGCATGTGGAATATCAAATCGATCCGACGTGAATCGCCTGGATCGATGCGGCGCGCGCGCGCCTTATAAAACCGGCTGTAAACCAGCTGCCCACGCGCCAAACTCAGGTCCGCATCCACCAACGCATCGCTCACGGCGGCGGCGGCGGTTTTTGCGGCTTGAAAACTTGCGGTTTCCGCAACGACGGAAACAACGATGCTGTGTAACGCCCCTGACGCCGTCACATCAGAACGGTCCCGAACATCTTCGGCGCCCAAACTGACATAAAGGCTGGGCAACGTGCCCGGCGGAACCGTTTCGTAGATTGCGGAACCAACCAGCGCGCTAAGCGCTGTATCCGCAACCAAATGTGTGTAAATAGCTGTCTGGAGCGATGCTCCGACTCCGTAACTCATGCCGCTACCTCTTCTTTTGCGAAACAAATCAAATAGCGTTGGTCAGGATAGCGATCAGATACCGCAATAATGCGATAGATCCTGTCGCCCTCTCGAAACCGCTGATCAGGCTTGGGGCGTGATGGCGCCCCTTCTGGAGCACCGCGTACCGTGATCCGGTAAGGAACAGTCGCAAGTGTCAGATTTGCACCTGCCTTCTCACGCCCGGTTCCAGCACGAACATCCGCCCAAAGCACGCCCAACTCGGACCAACTTTCACTAAATCCTCCGGCACCGTCAGGCGTATAGATCGCCTCCTCCAATGCCAGTTTTCGGCTTAATTTCAAGGATGTCACAGCGCACTGCCCCCCAAAATTCGAACCGTACGATACCGCGCAATCAACTCTGTCACTCCAAATGGCATTGCATTATCGGTGTCCGAGGTCGCAGATCGATTTTCATAATAATGTGTGGCAAGCAATAGAACGGCCATGCCTAAATCTGCGGGCACATCTGTCCAATTTGGACCAAATCCAGCTTCGAACTCGACCTCGGCCTGGCCGCCCACAGGGATGCGTGGCAACATTGTCCCCGTTGCTCTGACCTTGGGTCGTTGATTGTCCTTTTCCAAAGAATAGGTTCCGTCATCAACGATCGTTTCAGCATCCATTCGATCGAACAGGCGCATCGCCGTAATAGACTGAACAGGTGCAACCGGCAGCGCCTGTACTCCAGATGTTCGCCATCCGGTAAGAGACCACGTGAAACCGCGCTGGATCAAAACTTTACCTGTACGGGCTTCAACCGCCGCCATTGCAGCGCGCAACACTTGTTCCAGCAATGCGTCTTGAAACCCATCATCCGCAAATCCATGCGACAGGCGTAAATGATCTTTGAACACAGCAATAGGAAGCGCCACGCTGGGCACTGTAGCTTGCTCGATTAACATCATGGTATATCTCCGAAAACTCCGGGTCTCCGCCCGTAGGGCTTTCCACAAGCCCATGAACAGGACGCGCACAACCCCATCGCTCGGGCGGAGGGGGAGCAGCTAGACAACAGGGATAACTGTGCGCGTCCAATCGGCCACCAAATCTTGGCGACCGCTCTGCAAAGAGCCTTAGCTCACTGCAAACTTAAGAACCTTAATGGCCGCAAAATCACTGACATCACCGCCAACGCGTTTGGTCGCATAGAACAAAACATGCGGTTTCGCTGAGAATGGATCACGCAGCACGCGCAAATCAGGGCGCTCGGCAATGGTGTAGCCTGCGTTAAAATCACCAAAGGCAACCGCATTCGCATCCGACGCAATATCAGGCATGTCTTCAGCAATAAGAACCGGGTAGCCCATAAGGCGTGCAGGTTCACCTGCAGCCAGACCATCTGACCATAGAAAACGACCATCAGCGTCTTTCATTTTACGCACGGCGCCGGCGGTTTTAGAATTCATCACAAAGCTTGCATTTGCCCGGTATTGCGCACCCAATGCGTAAACCAGATCAACAATCGCATCAGCAGGGCTTGCACCGTCAAAATCACCGTCAACACCCGTCGCAATATAACCAAGGTTACCCCAGCTCCAGCTGGCTTCAGCAACAGATGTATGTGTTAGAAAACCGGTCGGCTTATCAATACCATCCCCATTCACAAAGGCAGCGGCCTCAGCGCGGGAAAACTTGTCAGCAATACGACCCGCGAGCCAGCCTTCAATGTCAAAAGCAGCGTCATCAAGCAAACGCTGCGACGCCTTTGGAAGTGCCGAAAGTTCATTCAATGGAATGGTGATACGATCAATCTGTGGCGTATCCGTTTCAGCGGATGCCGCCGTTTCGTTTGCCCACCCTGCGCCAACATCAGTACGGTCAATCAACACATCATAAGACGTGGCCTCAACATTCACCACTGATGCAATTGAACGCAAAGACGCGGTTGAATTCAAAACACTTTTCACAGTGTTTGCGGTTTGTGGATCGACCAAGTATCCACCGTCCGCTGAAACTGCAGAAGACATCGCTTTGCCTTCCAATTCCAAACCACGAAGCGCATCATCATCGCCACAGCGTAGATAGGATCCAAAAGCCTTCTGGTGCGGCACTTCAATTTCGGCAGCAGTTGAAAGCGCCGGGCGTCCGTTAGATACTGTTTTACGTTCAAACATAGTAAGCTTGCCATCCTGTTTTTGAAGCTTTGCGTTAATCTCAGTCATGAAACCGGCGAGCGCGGATTTAACTTCCGCAATCCCGGCATGAGAGGCAGAAACAGCATGTTCTCCCTCCGATTTAATCTCAATCTGGGCATGTGCCTTGGACTGTTTCATTAAAAACTCCTGAAATGAGAGAAGTTAAAAAGGCGCACGTGAATCACGGGCCAGAGACAGACGTGCATCGTTAATCACATCAGCCAACTCGCGCAGTGCATCGACCTCATGGGTGTCCCCTTTGGCATCGACACGCGCGTCCGGAAGCATCGGGAACGTCACCAATGACACCTCCCAAAGCTCCAATTCCGTCAAGAGCCGTTGGCCCTTTGCATTCTTTTGGGCTTTTTTTGTGCGATAGCCGATCGACAGACCATCGATTGCACCCGCTTCAATCAATGCGGCGGCTTCTCGCCCCTTCACCACATCCGTCAATAAACGCCCTTTGACATATAGGCCTTTATCGTCTTCGCGGACTTCATCCCAAACCCCGATAGGTTGGGTTGGATCGTGCTGCCACAGCATTTTTACGGCGTGGCCTTTGTTCATAAGGGTTTTTAGCGATGTGGCATAAGCACCCGGCGCAACAATATCGCCCCCCTGATCGCATTTTCCAAACAGGGATCCATAGCCTTCAATCACGGTGCCATCCGTAACTTGAACAGCCTCGCCCAGCCGGCAAAACTTGGTTTCAAGCCCGGTCATACCTTGATGTAAATTCATGTTAATGTCCTATCTTGGCCCCATCTCAAGCAGCGATTGAATACCTTGAACAAGGATCACAGCGACCACGCCGTAAACCATCAGCCAAAGCCGTTTTTCCAATCTCTCAATCATACTTTCGATGCGCCCTAAACGATGATCCAATGCCTCAAACTGAAGCTTTGCCACCCTTTCATTCGCTTCGATACGCGCCTGTGCTGCATCGAAACTGTCGTATAAAAACCGCGATCCATCGCGCTCAGATTTAGCGCTGCTCATTCGTCCTCCGAAAGCTTAGGAAGCCCTAGAATGGCGCGCTTTTCAGACTCCGTTAAAAAGCTTGCTTCGCTCACCCGGCGCCATTGATTGTCACGCTCCGCTGATAATGCGGGAACCTGATCCAAATCGGGTTTCAACTCCAATAGCTCGCCTTGATAATGAGACAACCAATCAGAAACCGCTGCCGCCACACGCGTCACCAAAGGCACCACAGTCAAACGATAAAAAGCCCTATTGGCCTCTTGGTAATTGGAGTAGGTTCCGTCACCCGGAATGCCCAACAACATCGGAGGCACCCCAAAGGCCACAGCGATTTCGCGTGCCGCGGCCTCTTTGGTCTTCTGGAATTCCATGTCCGACGGCGAGAACCCCATGGGTTTCCAGTCTAATCCGCCCTCCAATAACATGGGGCGACCCGCATTTGCAGCACCTTGGTGATGACTTGCCATTTCGTTTTGCAAACGGTCATATTGATCCGCTGTTAAGCTCGCCTGACCATCCGCCCCTTTGTAAACAATCGCACCAGATGGGCGTGCCGCATTATCGAGCAAAGATTTCGACCAGCGTGATGCCGCATTGTGAACATCAATGGCGCTGGCCGCGGCTTGAATTGGCGATAACCCATAATGGTCATCTTGTGGGTGGAAGCTTTTGATATGGCAAATCGGATGCAACTCACCGGTCATATCAAAACGATGTTTACGCCCAGCCACCGTATAATCATACGCAACGGGCCAGCCATCACTTCCCGGAACCAAACTCATGCGATCTGATCTTAAAACATGTAACTCAATCGCTTCGCCTGCCTCATTAGCAACAGCCTCGAGATACCCATTCCCAGACAACAGCAGCTGCCCAAACAGCGCTTCGAACAGCTCAGCACGCCCCTGCGCTTGGTTTGGGCGTCGCACCAGTTGCAATAATGGATGCACATCATATCGACGTTCATGATCCTGCAAGACCAAAGGCAATGCCGCAGCAGCCTCAGCAATCAGTTTGACGCAGCGAAATCCGACCGGATTTCCTGAAAACCCCGTACGGGTCAATGACGCCGTATCACGTGGGCTCCACGCCACACGTCCCGCCCCCTGATAGGCAATGACTGGCCCGGCTGCCGACGCTTTTTGCTCAGGTGCGGCTGGGGTGTTTTTTCTTAAGAAATCAAATACCATAAAGGTCGCTCCTTATGTTTCAGACAGGCGGGCCGATGGGCGCATCCCCCTCAGGCGATCCGCTCAGGCTCCGAGCCAAAATTTCAAACTTGGATTACAATTCGCGCATCCGAGGGCGCTGATAATGCTGGGCAGGATCGACCATCAGCTCATGCAAAGCCCACACCAATGCGTCAACGCGGTCCGGGCTGCCTTGGCCTGTAAACCCCTGCAAAGTGATCTGTCCCATTTGATCTTCGAGCGAACCAAGACCACGTGCATGTTTCACTCTGCCCTGTTCGTACAACGCTGCAATCGGTTCCGCCCTAGCGATCTTACCACGCGACGCCCGCACAGATTTATAAGGCACAAGCGGATCAATCTGACGCAACACTGTCTCAACCAGATCCCCACCTTGATTGACCTCTGCTACCAATTTATCCGCATTATGTTGCTTTGATAAATCCAGCGCTCGTTTTGCCCATTCCGTGGGCGACACGGCAGAAACGGTTCCGTCATGTAAAACATAAGCCGTCCAATTTTGGGGCGCACCCTGCATGACAACCCCTGCAACAATGATACCACAGGCGTCTGATCCAACATGCCCCGTCACCGGTGGATCTACAGCTACGATAACACGGTCCAATTCAGGCACGGTCTCAACGCGGCATTGCTCTAGCATCGCAAGCGACCACAGCGCACCTTCGGCGTCTTCTAGTAAATCGCCATCCAGCTCCTGCCGCCCGAGCCGCGTTCCCGCATATCGGTTTCGAACCTCCTCCAAGAACGACGGCGCAAGGTTCGCGCGATTTGCCTCCGTCGGTGCACGGGTTACAACCGTCGATGGATTGTCCAATATCTGTTTTAAAACAGGAACATTCTTTGGTGTTGTGGTCACACATTGCCGTGGGCAATCCCCCAAACGCAGACCAAACTGCAGCATATCCCAGGCATCCTGCCCCTTTTTCCATTTCGCAAGCTCATCAACCCAAGCCGCATCAAACTGCGGCCCGCGTAAACTCTCTGGCTCATGGGCCGAAAATACTTGCGCAATTGCCCCGTTTGGCCAAATCAGGCGACGCTTGGTCGCTTCCCATTTTGGTTTTCGATCTGGCGGCGAACAGGCTAAAATCCCGCTGTCGCCAAAGATCATCACGTCCCGCACTTGATCAATGGTTTCCCCAACCAGCGCCACCCGGGCCGAACGCCCCGCATCAAGCGGCAAATCACCTTCCACTTCGCTGCGCACCCATTCTGCCCCGGCACGGGTTTTCCCGGCCCCACGGCCGCCCATAATCACCCAAGTCCGCCACTCCCCCTCGGGTGGCAGTTGGTGATCATGCGCCCAGAACTCAAACAAATAAGGGAGCGCAAGTAGCGCTCCCTCAGTTAGATCATCCAGAAATTGGGTTTGCACCTCTAGCGGCTCTAAGCTTAGCCAAGCGGCGCCCGATTTCATCTCGGGCACTGCCGAAGTCGATGGCATAGTCGTGAACGACTCCTGCAGTTTTTCTCGCTTCTTCATCGAGCCGCTTCCTTTCTGCAACTGCGGAATTCATCGCTGCCCGCAATTGCACTTCGATTTTTTTGGTCTCTGCTAGGGCCTCAAATTCCCCGGCATTTAATCTGGCGATCAGGTCCCGCAATTCGTTGACATAAAATTCGTACAACTCTGCGGTCACCGAGATCATGTCGATCGCCGGTTCATAGTCCCCACTGGGCTTGATCAATGTCATTTGGTTTTCAACCTGCCTCTCATGCTATCCGCACGAGCAGAAACAGAAAAACGACCACCGGGATTATCCCGAGGCCGCTTACCCACTTCTTCTAGCTTGACACAAGTTGTACATCAGACCGTGCGGTTCGTCAAGCACTTTCTGTTTGTTAACAGTAGCTTACCGAAACGATGGGGTAAGATACTGTTAACAATTTGGTCCTCAATGCAAGTAATCTGCGCGTTGCAAACCGTATTTGGCCATCTTTTCATTTAAGGTCCGACGTGGCAGGCATAACTCGTCCATCACATTAACGATGGACCCTTTGTGCCGACGCATAGTGTTATCAATCAACATCCGCTCAAACGCTTCGACGTATTCCTTCAACGGTTTGCCTTCTGTCGTCATCACAGGTTGCACCTGATCATTTTCTGACATCAACAAACTGGCAATAGTGCCTGTACCACGACGGCTTTGCAAAACGGCGCGTTCCGCGACATTGATCAGCTGACGAATGTTACCCGGCCATGGCGCCTGCAACAGCTGCGCCGCTTCTTGCGCGCTCACCTCTGGCGCAGCACAGCCGTATTCATCCGCAAATTCATCACTAAGACGGTTGAACAACATCAACACATCTTCGCCGCGCTGACGCAAAGGTGGCAGCGTAATGCGCATCGCCGCCAATCGGTAATACAAATCTGGCCGCAACACATCCTCAAGTGTTTTGCCCTGCTCTTGCAAATTCGAAATCGCAATGATCCGCGTTTCAGCAGGGCTTCCCTGATCATTGATAAAGCTTAGAATTCGCGCCTGTGCTGTCGCACTTAACGTTTCAACATCTTCCAGAACCAAAGTCCCGCCGCGGGCCTCTTCCACCAACGGTAATTCATTTCCGTCATCCGAAGGCCCGAACAAACGGCGCAACAGCGTTTCTTCCTCATAGGCAACACAGGACAGCAAACAAAAGCGTTTTCCGGCGCGAGGCCCAACCGCATGCAACGCATGTGCGGCTAGCGATTTACCGGTTCCAGTTTCACCTTCGATCAACACGTGACCATCGGCTTGCCCCAGATCCAAAATATCTTCGCGCAGCCGTTCCATCACTGGGGATGTTCCGATCAGTTTTTTCATGATCGTAGAGCCACCGCCCAAATCCTTGCGCAAAGCACGGGCATCCAGCATCAATCGACGCGATTGCGTGGCTTTTTTTGCAAGCTCAGTCATACGGTCTGGATTGAATGGTTTTTCCAAAAAATCAAACGCACCAACCCGCATGGCCTCAACAGCCATAGGAACATCCCCGTGCCCCGTGATCATAATCACCGGCAAAGTGCTATCGGTCCCCATCAGCTTTTTCAAAAACTGCATACCATCCATACCGGGCATCCGAATATCAGATACCACAATGCCGGGGTAATCCGGGCCAATGCCTTTCAGCGCGTCTTCGGCGCTGGCAAAGGTTTCAGTGTCAAATCCAGACAGGGCCAACCATTGACTAATGGATTGGCGCATATCTTGCTCATCGTCTACAATCGCTATTTTCATGGCCTTAGCCATTTGGGCCTCACTCGGCTGCTTCGGTCTCATCATTCAATATGGGAAGCTGAACTTCAAATACAGCCCCCTGCGCGGCGTTCCTTGCGGTCAGTCGCCCCCCTAGGTCGTTCACGATCCCCGAAGAAATAGCAAGCCCTAGCCCAACCCCATCACCGGGCAATTTTGTCGTATAAAAGGGCTCAAACAGATTATCGAGGTCTTCGATCCCACTACCGTTGTCACGCACCATCAATGTGGCCGTTTCACCCGCTGACAGTAGAATTTCGATCTCAGGCTCTGCCACAGTTTTGGTTGCGTCCAAAGCATTGCGAAACAGGTTGATAATCACCTGTTCAAACCGCAACCGATCCGCCATCACAATCACCGGTTCACGGGGCAATGTCGTCACGACTGACACCTGTCGCTGCTTAAGCTGGGGTTCCATCATTGCAATCGAAGAATTAACCGCAAGCCTTGCGTCTATGGGCTCAAACGCATCTCCGCCTTTGCGTGCATAGCTTTTCAACTGCTTGGTAATGGCCCCCATACGCCCCAGCAAATCATCGATCCGATGGAAGGACGCCATGGCCTCCTCTGGTCGTTTGCGTTGCAATAATAACTTTGCCCCAGCGAGGTAGGTTTTCATCGCAGCAAGCGGTTGATTAAGCTCATGACTGACCGCTGCGGACATCTCCCCCAAGGCGGCTAATTTCGAGCTTTGCGCAAGGGTTTGTTCGGCAACTTCGAGGTTCTTTTCCACCTTTTCACGTTCGGCAATTTCCCGCTGCAATCGCGCATTCAAGGCGCGCAGATCGGCAGACTCTCGCTGAAAAATCAAAGATCTCAGTAAAACCCGCCGCGACAAAAGATAAAAGGTCAGCGCCAAGAGCATGGCAAACCCCATAATTTCAAGCGCAAGCACACCGTTCACACGTTCGCGTACCGATGCAAAAGTCGTGAAAGACGTCATTCGCCACCCCTGAAACGGGATACGCGTTTCCAACCGCATCACGGCCTCGCCTTGGAAATATGCGTCAGGCGGCAAAACAGTCCAATCAGCGGTGGCCTGAAAGGCGCGCCCAATTGCAGACGGAGGCGACGTTTCCTCAAGCGCTTGCTCTTCCATCAGCCCGACCCAACTTGGTTCGGTGGCTAATATGATCTGTCCTTCACTGCTGGTCACCAAAACAGCATCCGCAATACCAGACCATGATTGTTCGAACTTGCGTAAATCCACACCGACAACGATCACACCAATACCGCGACCATTGCCTTCTAATTTGCGTGAATAATTAAAAACGTTGCCGCCGGCGTCATTTTGCCCTGTGGTGAAAACTGTGTCGTTTGACCGAATAGCCTCGATGAAAGAATGTTCGTTACGCATGTTTGCGCCGATAACATTGCGATCCGTTGCGGCAACCACCCGCCCCCCTTCATCCAAGAGCATAAGAGAAGCCGCATCGATTTCTTCGATAAAAGAAATCAACCGCTGCGTTGTTTGTGAATAATCACCTGAATTCAGCGCACCAATCAGTGCGGGATCGCGGGCCAGTAATTGCGGCACAATCGCACTGCGGCGCAACTCGCTCATCAGGTTACCAGAATATAGCGCAAGCCGCAGCTCTGCCCGATTCCGGGTGGTTTCGGTAAAACGCTCGGTCAAAAGCAAATTCGTGAACCAGACCACCGTGATAGCGGCCAGAATCAAAACACCAACAACAGCGCGCAATCGCCACGATAACCGAGGCGTAGAAGGGGTTGTTGGGTTAAAAGGGTCAGAGACAGACATAAGCCGATTTTAGGCTGCCTGCCTCTGACGCTCAAGCGTATTGATTACGCAGATACAACTGTATCAACCAGCGCGCGGAAAAGCGCCGTTCCGTCGGTGCCACCGTGGTTTTCGTCAGCTGCACGCTCAGGGTGCGGCATCATACCTAGAACACGACGGTTTTCGCTGAGGATCCCCGCGATGTCCGCAACGGAACCATTCGGGTTATCACCATAAGTAAAGGCCACGCGATCTTCGCCCTGAAGGCGTGCAACCGTGTCTGCATCAGCGTTATAATTGCCGTCATGGTGGGCAATTGGCACAGTGATGCTCTGACCTTGAGTGTAATTCTGCGTAAAGGCACTGTCAGTGGTCTGAACTGTCAGAGGAACCTGACGGCAGATGTACTTCAAACCCGCATTGCGCAACAATGCGCCCGGCAGCAGGCCCGTTTCAGCCAAAATCTGAAATCCATTACAAACGCCAAAGACATAACCGCCTTTGTTTGCGAAATCGACAACCGAGCGGCAGATAGGGCTTTGGGCTGCGATTGCACCGCAACGCAAATAGTCACCAAAGGAAAACCCGCCTGGAACGCCGACGAAATCAATGCCTTCTGGCAATGACGTGTCCTTGTGCCAGACCATTTGCACATCAGCGCCGGCCTCTTTCAATGCTACCGCAAGATCGCGGTCGCAGTTTGATCCGGGGAAAACAACAACCGCTGCGCGCATTACGCGATCTCCACTGAATAGCTTTCAATCACTGTATTAGCGAGAAGTTTCTCACACATTTCAGTGACTTGCGCTTCGGCTTTCGCGTGATCAGTTTCGGCTAGGTCCAGTTCAATCACTTTACCTTGGCGTACACCTTCGACGCCATCAAAACCAAGAGACCCCAACGCATGACGCACTGCTGCGCCTTGTGGGTCCAGAACACCGTTTTTCAACATTACATGAACGCGGGCTTTCATCGGGGCAATCCTTAGTTGATGATTTCAGGTTTAGGTGCGTGTGTCACATTCGAAGGCATAACCCCCAAACGACGTGCAACTTCTGTATAGGCGTCGGTCAGGCTCCCAAGGTCACGGCGGAACACGTCTTTATCCAGTTTTTGACCGGATTCGATATCCCACAGGCGGCAGCTGTCTGGGCTAATTTCATCGGCAACGATCAAACGCATGAAATCGTCTTCCCAAACACGTCCAATTTCAATTTTGAAATCAACGAGCTTGATACCAACGCCATACATCACACCAGACAAGTAATCGTTTACCCGCAATGCAATGGCAACGATATCATCTAAATCCTGCTGAGAGGCCCAACCAAACGCAACGATATATTCTTCAGGAACCAGCGGGTCACCCAAAGCGTCATCTTTATAAGAAAATTCAACGATAGGGCGCGGCAACGGTGTGCCTTCTTCCATGCCCAAACGTTTCGCCATAGATCCAGCAGCAACATTGCGCACGATAACCTCAAGCGGAATAATCTCACATGCACGGATAAGCTGCTCACGCATATTCAACCGCTTGATAAAGTGGTTGTGCACACCAAGTTGCGTCAAACCAGTCATGAAAAATTCGCTCAGACGGTTGTTCAACACGCCTTTGCCATCAATCACGTCTTTTTTCTCAGCATTAAACGCAGTTGCGTCGTCCTTAAAATATTGAACCAGGGTGCCTTGCTCAGGGCCTTCGTAAAGAACCTTTGCTTTGCCTTCGTACAGTTTATTACGACGTGCCATGGGGTCTCCAGCGTCAAAAGGGGGATGAGTCCCCCGATAAGTTACGCGCCCTATAGGACATCAAAGCCCGCGTCGCAAGGATTGCGATGAAAAATAGGGACATTCTGTCACCACGTTCCCCTTGCACAGCGCGGCTTGGGTTGCCATATCTTGTGTAACACTTGATCAAAAAATTACGAGGCTCCTATGACAACATTCGATGATCGCGAAAACGCATTTGAAAACAAATTCGCACATGACGCGGAAATGCAATTCAAAGCCGAAGCACGCTGCAACAAGCTTCTTGGACTTTGGGCTGCTGAATTGCTGGGCAATACTGATGCCGATGCTTATGCGCTGACCGTGATCAAAGCTGATTTCGAAGAAGCAGGTCATGAGGACGTTATTCGCAAAGTTGCCGGTGATCTTGAGGGCAAAGCCACTGCTGATGAAATTCGCGCCAAGCGCGCTGAGTTGCTCGCAGTTGCACAAAAACAGCTGATGTCAGAAGCATAAGCTTCGGAAAATAAGCGATTACACCCATGCAAAGCGGCGTTTGGACCCCCAAACGCCGCTTTCTTTTTGTTCAATTTTATCTGTTAACGATGAGGTAAATACAAATCCCTACCCCTTAAAGACATGTGTGAGTGGGGGTACTAATGCAACAAGAGACCGAAAAAGCAGAAACAGATCTAAAACAATCGCAGGCCATTCGGTTTGCAACAAAACAAATCATACCGCTGTCCATTGCGACGGTTTTGGTGTGGATGTTTATGGATCAAATCCGCAGTCTTGATCTGCATGAAATCCAATCTACCATTCTGTCCGTTTCTGTCTTTTCTTGGATTGCCGCCGCAATAACGACGGTCGTCAGTTTTTGGGCCGTTGGCCAATATGATGCGACGGTTCATAAAATGTTAGGCACCAAGGTTCCCTGCGCGCGCGCACGCAGGTCTGGCATTATGTCGATCGCGATTTCGCAAACAACTGGCGCTGGTGTTGTCACTGGGGGCTTAGCCCGTTGGCGGCTATTGCCAGAGCTTTCCTTATGGCAATGCACGCAGATTTCAATTGCTGTTGCGCTTACCTTTCTGGGCGGTTGGGCGGTCATTACCGCCGTTGTTTTGCTTTTGTTTCCCGTAGCAACCCAAGTCAGTCTGTATCTGGCGATCATTCCTATCATTGGCCTCATCGCTACTTTGGCAGGTTCCATACTACAGCCGCAATTTACGATTTTTGGCCAACGGTTGAACTGGCCTCCGGTTATGGCAGTACTCAGTATTCTCGCGTTGGTGTTGATTGATACGATTGCAGCGGCTGCTACCCTGTTTGTCTTAATGCCGGATGGGGTTGCCCTTAGCTTTCAGATGATGTTTCCCATCTTTTTGCTGGCGTTTGGTGCAGGTCTGCTCGCGGGGACACCTGGTGGGATTGGCCCGTTTGAGATCACGATGGTCGCTTGCCTTCCATTCGTCGATCAAGAAGCGCTTCTGGGGGCCATCTGCGCCTATCGCATACTTTATTACGCGATCCCCGCTGTTATTGGGGCTGCCTTTCTAATTTGGCCTCCGACGGCCAAGGAAACGCCAACCGCTTTGCCTGAGCAAACATCCTTTCCAGATGCGCCAAACCTGCCCCAAGATATCGAAACATTGATCGCACAAGCCCCGCGCGCAGAGGCAAACCTTCTGCGTCAAGGCGACAAAGAAATCTTATTCTCGGAAAACGGCCAAACCGCGTTGGTTGTTGCGCAATCCGCACAAAGCCTGATTGCGGTATCCGACCCTCTTTTGGTTAGTAACACCGATCACGCGATAGACACCCTCATAAATGGTGCACAACATCTGCATCGCATCCCTGCCCTTTATAAGTGTG
The DNA here is from genome assembly GCF_011326755.1 of Cochlodiniinecator piscidefendens. Lineage (GTDB taxonomy): Bacteria > Pseudomonadota > Alphaproteobacteria > Rhodobacterales > Rhodobacteraceae > Cochlodiniinecator > Cochlodiniinecator piscidefendens. The sequence continues at coordinate 59,390 of NZ_JAAOIE010000002.1, forward strand.
GTATTGATTTGGCCCAAGCCGCCGCGCGCGCTGGGTTTTATCAAATCCCAATTGCACAAGAGGCCTGGATAGCGCCCGCAACTTACACCGTAGATACACCTCGCCACAAAACGCTTCGTCGCAAACTGCGCTTGGCCCAAAAAGCAGGCGTAGAGTTATGTCGCACCAACCATCCCCCTTTTGAGGAAATGAGAGATATCTCCAACCATTGGCGCACCCGCAACAATGGGGAACGCGGATTTTCGATGGGTGTCTTTGATCCTGCTTACATTTGCAAACAAGAACTCTTTTTGGCCTATGCGCAAAACACCTTGGCCGGGTTTGCCACATTCAGCCGCAGTCAAACGGAATGGACATTAGATATCATTCGCGCCGGGGAAAACGCCCCAGATGGGACAATGCACTTTTTAATTCATAGCGCGCTAGAACTTGCCAAAGCGCACAACTTACAGCGCGTTTCTTTAGCCTCAGTTGCGCATCCTAACCCTATGCCACGCTTTCCAACACTTGGTGAAATGCTCGCTAAAAAGTCAGGGCGATCTGGGCTGTTACAATTTAAACAAAGTTTCGCACCCGAATGGGAAACTCTGTATTTTTGCGCCCCGAGCGCAATCTCTGCCGCGCTGAGTGCCACAGACATCATGCGCGAAATCTGTTCACCGCGCCCAATACGGTTTCAATCGACCGTAGATGCGCCGATTTCATGTAGATTATGAAAAAAATAAATTTGCTATACTGTGTCAGCCATGGCATTTCGCGTGTGCCCGGACTCGGGCCTGTTAGAAGGAAAAAATAACATGGCGGACGCACTGACCAAACTCTTGCAAGACCACGATTGGTTGATGGCAGATGGCGCAACAGGAACCACATTATTCAATATGGGCCTGCAATCTGGCGACGCGCCCGAGCTGTGGAACGCTGACAAACCCGACAATATTCGCCAGCTTTACCAAGGTGCGGTGGATGCAGGCAGTGATATTTTCCTGACGAATACATTCGGTGGAAACGCTTCCCGCTTAAAGCTCCACAATGCACAAAACCGTGTGGGTGAGCTCAACCGCTTGGCCGTTGAAATTGGCCGCGACGTTGCCGATGCCTCTGGTCGCACAGTTGTTGTTGCTGGTTCTGTTGGCCCAACCGGTGAAATCATGGTGCCGATGGGCAGCCTAACCCACGAAATTGCTGTGGAAATGTTTCACGAACAGGCCGTCGCCCTAAAAGAAGGCGGCGCAGATGTTCTGTGGGTTGAAACCATTTCTGCCCCCGAAGAATACAAAGCTGCCGCCGAAGCCTTTGCTTTGGCAGGGATGCCATGGTGTGGCACCATGAGCTTTGACACATCTGGCCGTACCATGATGGGCACAACTTCTGCTGATATGGTCAAGCTGGTTGACGGCATTGAGAACGCTCCGCTTGCCTTTGGCGCAAACTGTGGCGTGGGTGCTCCTGATCTTTTGCGTACGATTCTTGGATTTGCAGCGCACGGGACAGAAACGCCGATTATTTCCAAGGGCAACGCTGGAATCCCCAAATTCCACGACGGTCACATCCACTATGATGGCACCCCTGAATTGATGGCAGATTACGCCGTTCTAGCCCGAGACAGTGGGGCACGTATTATTGGCGGTTGCTGTGGCACAACCACCGACCACCTGAAGGCCATGCGCGAAGCGCTCGAATCTCGCCCAACAGGCGGTCGTCCAACTCTGGATGATATTGCGCAAAAACTTGGTGGATTTTCATCCTCTACGGACGGCACAGGTGACAACGAACCTCAGGCACGTAAAACCAAACGTCGTTCACGGGCCGAATAAGTCGGAACAGACTTGAACGATGTCGCAATCGGCCAAGTGAATCTGCTGTTAATCGGCGATTGATAATTTAAAGACGCCGCGCTTTGCGCCAGAACTAGGGAATCTACCTATGTCCGAAGAAGAAGACATCATCCTGTCCGAACTCCCCGATGACGAGCTCGTTTTGCAGATGCACGACGACCTTTATGACGGTTTGAAAGAAGAGATTGAAGAAGGTGTTCATATCCTTCTTGGTCGTGGCTGGCAGCCTTACGAAGTTCTGACAACTGCACTTGTTGCTGGTATGACCATCGTTGGTAAAGACTTCCGCGATGGCATCCTTTTCGTCCCTGAGGTTCTCTTGGCTGCGAACGCTATGAAAGCGGGCATGTTCATCTTGAAACCGCTCCTTGCTGAAACTGGCGCGCCACAAGTTGGCAAAATGGTCATCGGCACTGTAAAAGGCGACATCCACGATATCGGCAAAAACCTTGTTGGTATGATGATGGAAGGCGCTGGTTTTGAAGTAATCGACATGGGCATCAACAACCCTGTTGAAGGCTACCTTGAAGCTCTGGAAACTGAAAAACCAGACATTCTTGGCATGTCCGCGCTCTTGACCACAACGATGCCATACATGAAAGTCGTTATCGATACCTTGGTCGAAAAAGGCATGCGCGATGACTACATCGTATTGGTTGGTGGCGCACCGCTGAACGAAGAGTTCGGCAAAGCCATTGGTGCTGACGCTTATTGCCGTGATGCAGCTGTTGCTGTTGAAACTGCAAAAGAATTCATGGCACGCAAGCACAATCAGGGCGCAACAACCTAAGGCTTTCACCTCTGAAAGTTTCGGGGCCCTGCGGTGCATAACTGCGGGGCCCTTTTTATATCGGAGAACGAAATGCCACTTCAAACACTTCTCATTATCATAGTTGCCGTTATAGCTGCCGGCGCTGTCACTTTTTGGCTTATGGGATCTGTTGCGATGAGCGGTCTTTCCGCTTTGGTCATTCTTACAATGCTGCTGCGCATCATGGGACGCCCCAAAACATGACAGATATCTCAGATCAGGAATTGGCCGAAAATGGGCTCGATCTTAGCACAGCAAAGGGTCGCATATTAGTCTTAGCCTGTGGTGCGCTCGCGCGGGAAATTCTCGCCATTCAAAAGGCGAGCAATCTTAACCACATGGACCTGACCTGTTTGCCTGCAAATTACCACCTCTACCCTGATAAAATCCCAGCCGCAGTTGAAGAGGCCGTCGTAAAACATCAAACAAATTACGATGTAATATTCGTGGCTTATGCCGATTGTGGCACTGGCGGATTACTGCAAAGCAAATGCGACGAACTCGGGGTTAAAATGATCGCAGGGCCGCATTGCTATTCATTTTTTGAAGGCAATGATGTCTTTGCGCAAAAAGCAGATGACGAATTCACCTGTTTTTATTTAACCGATTTTCTCGTGCGCCAATTTGATGCTTTTATCTGGAAACCCATGGGCTTAGATCGCCATCCTGATCTGCGCGATATGTATTTTGGCAACTACACAAAACTGATCTATCAAGCCCAAACAAACGATCCAGCCCTCGACGCCAAAGCCGAAGACTGCGCGGCAAGACTTGGCCTTGCGTATGAACGTCGCTTTACGGGCTACGGTGATCTAGAAACAGTCCTGCGCGCCGAGGCTTAATGCGCCTCTGCGGATACTTTACGAATGCGCTCGACCATTGCACGTACCCCGTTGGAACGCTGCGATGACAGGTGTTCATCAAGCCCCAAGCGGGCAAGTTCAACCGGCGCATCGACCTTCATAACCTCAGATACGGTCAACCCAGCGTATAGGGCATGCAGCACCGCAATCAGGCCGCGCACAATCATTGCATCGCTTTCACCAGAGAACTGAAAAACCGCATCCGGCCCCTGCCCTGAAATTTGCGGCAACAGCCACACTTGGCTCGCGCATCCGTCGACTTTGGTCGCAGGCACCTTAAAGGCGTCATCCAATGGCGCCATCGCTTTGCCCATGTCGATCACATGGCGATATCGATCTTCCCAATCATCCAGAAACTCAAATGTTTCGACAATCTCTTCAAAAGCCTCAAGCGCCATGACATCTTCCTTTCGTGTTGACTTCAGGTAGGACGATGGCCGCAAAAGGTAAACCCCTTTCAAAGCGACTTTTCAAATGTCGCGATTTGGGCTAGTCCAGAAGGAACAGTGCATAAGGACTTAATGAATGAAAACGCCCGTTGCCTCGCTTCTTGTTGCCGCAATGTTTGTCACCAGTTGTGGCACCATCCGTGAATCGCGGCTAAATCCGTTCAACTGGTTTGGACGCAGCCAACAAGAAGAAACCGTCGCGGTTGACGATGCTGCCATTCGTGCGCCTTCGGATCCACGCCCATTGGTTACAAATATCGTGTCACTGCACATCGACCAAACACCGGGCGGCGCAATTATCCGCGCTGTTGGTCTACCACCGACACAGGGGTATTTTGGTGCAGCTTTGGTTCCCGAAAATGATGAACGCCCTGTTGATGGGGTTCTAACCTATAGCTTTCGCATTATCCCACCAGAAGACTTTCAACTGACCTCCACCCAAGTATCGCGCGAAGTCGTCGTCGGCCAGTTCATTTCTGATGCAAGTTTGCAAGGCGTGCGTCAAATCCGCGTCGTTGCCGCCGAAAACGCACGCTCAAGCCGTCGTTAAGCAGATCAATACGTGACCCTACTTTAGGGTCACGACTTTGACACGGCTGCCATGGGCCGCCAGCGCGATTTCTCCGTCACACAAACGCAACGCATCTTCGCCGAACACTTCGCGACGCCAGCCACGCAACGCTGCAACATCGCGTTCGCCAGCTGCAATCGCATCCAGATCAGCCACAGGCGCGACCAATTTCTGTGCAACGCCTACATTTTCAGACTTAGCCTTTAGCAACACGCGCAGCAAATCTGCCAAAGCCGGGTTCACCTGAAGCTTTGCTCGGCTGTCTTCGACCTTAGGAAAGGTGGATGGATCAGCATTCAACCCGGTTTTTACGGCGTTCAAAATACCCTCGGCAATTTCACCGCGCCGGGCTTCGCGCATCAGCAGACGTGAACGACCAAGATCTTTATCTGATTGGGGCTTGGTTGAAGCCATTTCTAAAATGGCATCATCTTTGAACACACGGCTGCGCGGCACATTGCGTGACTGCGCATACCCTTCGCGAAACCGCGCAAGTTCCCGAACGACGGATAGGAATTTACCTGAATTTGTCCGGGTTTTGACCCGCTTCCAAGCATCCTCTGGCGGAATGATATAGGTGGTTGGGGCAGTTAGAACTTCTAACTCTTCTTCCACCCACGCATGGCGACCGGTTTTTTTCAGCTCTTTAGCCAGATATTCGTAAATCACCCGCAAATGGGTAACATCGGCCACTGCATATGTTTTTTGCGCATCCGTCAGTGGACGGCGCGACCAATCCGTAAAACGTGAAGATTTATCAAGTGGCTGCTTTGCAATTTTACGAACCAGCGTTTCATATCCAACCTGTTCGCCAAACCCACAAACCATTGCAGCAACTTGGGTGTCAAACAGCGGGATAGGAAATACATTTCCCTCAATGAAAAAGATTTCCAAATCCTGACGCGCAGCATGGAACACTTTGACCACTTTTTCATTGCGAAACAGATCATAAAGCGGCTCTAGCGAAATGCCGCCGGACAAAGGATCAACCAACACGGCGTCATCTTCGTCATCATCACCAGGCACAGCAAGCTGCACAAGGCAAAGCTTTGAATAATAGGTCTTTTCTCGCAAGAACTCTGTATCAACCGTCACATAAGGAAAGTCCTTTGCGCGCGCGCAATACGCGGCAAGCTCATCAGTCGTTTTAAGAGTTCTCATTATCGTCCCGTCTTTTCCCGGTGTGGTAGCGTCTTTGTTATTGCAAAACCTTCAAGGATGAAAGGGTTAGCGCAAAGTTAGCTGTTCGCGCATTCCATCAATGTAGCGACGTAGCACCTGAGGATACAGCTTATGTTCCATGGGTAAAATTCTGGCGGCCAATTGATCCGCTGTATCCCCATCGTGGATTGGCACGATGGCCTGCCCCAAAATCGGCCCGCCATCCAACTCCCCCGTGACTTCATGCACGGAGCAACCTGCCTCAGTATCCCCGGCATCAATCGCGCGCTGATGTGTATTCAAGCCCTTGTACTTTGGTAACAAAGACGGGTGAATATTTAACATACGGCCCGCCCATTTCTGGGTGAACTCAGGTGTGAGGATACGCATGAAGCCCGCAAGACAGATAAAATCAGGTTCGGCCTGAAGCAACACCTCTTGCAATGTGTTTTCAAATCCGGGGCGATCTTTGGGAAAGTTTCGGTGATCAACTGTCGCCGTGGGAATCCCAAAGGTGTCTGCTTTGGCCAAGCCACCTGCGTCTGGCACATTTGACAGCACCAGACATGTGCGCGCCGGATGATCCTCGACCATATCCTGAACCAGCGACACCATATTGGAGCCGCCGCCAGAAATCAGGATGGCAACGCGTTTGTTCACAAAAGTGCGCCCGTGTAACGCATACCTTCGCCTTCGGTTACAGTGCCAAGGCGATACACAGTTTCGCCTTCCGCCCGAAGCAGTGCTTCGATTGCGTCAACGTCATCCGCGGAAACAGATAGAACCATACCAACACCCGCATTGAAGGTCTTTAGCATTTCAGCTTCGGCCAAACCTGCAGTTTCAGCCAACCAACGGAAAACCGGCGGCAATTCCCATGAACCTAGGTCAATATCGGCGCCCATGCCTTCAGGTAGAACCCGAGGCAGATTTTCGGTCAAACCACCGCCTGTGATGTGGGCAAGCGCATGAACACCCCCTGCCCGTACAGCCGCCAACGTTTGTTTGACATAAAGACGAGTCGGCGCCAGCAACGCATCACCAAGGTTTCCGTCACCAAATGGGCAATCGGCATCCCAGCCAAGGCCAGACATCTCAACCACTTTGCGCACCAATGAATAGCCGTTTGAGTGCACGCCGTCAGAGGCCAAGCCCAGCAAAACATCACCAGCAACCACGCCTTTGGGCAAATCCGCACCACGTTCCATCGCGCCAACAGCAAATCCAGCTAGGTCAAAATCGCCGCCATGATACATGCCCGGCATTTCAGCCGTTTCGCCACCGATCAGCGCACAACCCGAACGTGAACAACCTTCTGCGATCCCCTCAATAATGGTCGTCGCCGCATCGAGTTCGAGCTTCCCAGTTGCGAAATAATCAAGGAAAAACAGCGGCTCCGCCCCTTGACAAACAAGGTCATTTACGCACATCGCCACGAGGTCAATCCCGATGGTATCAAACCGACCTGTGTCGATTGCAATCCGAAGTTTGGTGCCAACCCCATCTGTTGCCCCAACCAAAATTGGGTCATTGTACCCAGCAGCCTTTAGATCAAACATCGCGCCAAATCCGCCCAGACCGGACATAACACCAGAACGCGATGTACGCTTCGCCGCAGGTTTAATGCGTTCAACAAGCGTATTGCCTGCATCAATGTCTACGCCGGCGTCTGCGTAAGTTAGGCCGTTTTTACCAGAAGTCATGGGGGCAGCTCCAGAAGGATTAAACTTTGCCTGCGCCTTAACAAGCTACGCCGCTTTTGTCTATTGTTGCGCGCAAATTAAGGCATTTTCCCAAGGCGCCTTCCACTTCTCATAGGTTGCACAGGTATTTCATTTTTCAAAAACTCGATATTGGCCTCTTGACGCCCCCGTATCTTCTGATACCCATGCGCTCAGGTCGGGCCTGTAGCTCAGTTGGTTAGAGCAGAGCGCTCATAACGCTTTGGTCGTAGGTTCGAGTCCTACCGGGCCTACCAAATACCAATAAAAACAATCACTTAAGGTGAAAGTGGCCAAACAAACCACCCTTGAAACACCATGAACATTCGGGGAATCTTTCCCACTTATTCCGCTTATGGCTTCACTTCGAAACGAGGCTCTTTATTCCCCACTACGAACCGCTCCTATTCCCAGCGCTCGGCCGCCGCTTCTAAATCCCATGAAAAAGTAACGTTCACATCTTTACCACCGCATCGACTACACCGCAGTTTCGCGATGATCTTATTGAGGCAGTAGTCCGCACCATATTTGACGATCAGATCAGCGACTCGCACTCCCTTTGCCGCGCGGGCAGCGCTTGCAGTGAGGGTACAAGATATGGCCGAAATAGGAATGTAAAGGCTTGCAGGCTTCATTCACAAACAAGAACATTCATATCTAGTCAATTTTGAATAGAGATTACTTTCCCTTCAAATCTTTCCTATCCCTTCGATCTACCCACCACTCGCGATCCATTGCGGGCTGCGGGGCGAACAATACTTTATGAACTTGGGCTGCAAATGACACCTACCAGCCCAAATCGGAAGTTGAGATTTAACACCTAGACCGGCAAGCAGACATTCGTTGCGAGACAGAGGTGCCTTCGCATTAAAACGAAAGCTTTCAGTTATTTGAATTCAATCTTCGCCATGCTACTTCTCCTATATGCAGAGGAAAGCGGAAGCGTGCTGCGCTAGTCTTCAAAGGCCACATCGTAGGTATAACACCTGATTTTACATTTTCGTCAAGACTCACGGTGAAATTTGGCCTAGTAGGTAGTGTTCACATTTGGGCAGTTTATGCAGTATCTACTGAAGCCTTCGGCTACGCATATGTTTCAGGGCTACCTCATTGAATGATATCGCAGGCTCCATACCCAAATGGCGCTCAATGAATAGCCGATGGGCTGGGTGGTTGGCCCAAACATATTGATTGGCCTGTCCAACAATTTTTTTATTACAGAACCGCATTGTCTCATTGTCGCTGGCAGAACCTAAAATTGGGTGTGAAACTGCTCCGGCAGGCTGTGCGTATAAGACCGTATCTGGGCTAAGTGGCATGAAAAGTAATCCATCAGGGAAACTTAGTCTATTATTGCAAAAAACAGGCCTGTCAGAAGTGAGTAATGGAAGTTTTGGATGGGGCAACTTCCGGATTGCCCACACAAGATTGCTCAAAAATGGCACAAATTTCTTGCCATCTGAGAATTTCATAAGAGAGCTGTGCTGTATTCCCTTAATTTCATGCGGGGGTAGTTCCTTCATCAGATCCAAAAATGTCGCTGGGTCTTTGAAGTCGCGCACTCCTTTATACCATTCCTCATGTTCTTTAGCCGCCAATTCGCAGTGTTCCCAAAAACTCTCGTCACTTGCTTTCATTTCTTCTGGGGAACGTAACATGAGTATGGCTATGAACTTTGACCAGAGATTGCGCTCCCCAAGAGTCATAGTCAGAGAGCCTGATAACATTTGACCAAGTATTTTGCTCCCTTTGTCATCCAGATTTTTCATGAAACCACTCTCCAATGAGTGGTCTAGAATTGCCGGAACGGCGGTTTCTTTGCTATAAAGATACCTCTCGAACCCTGTAGCTTTCTCGGAGCATTCTTTAAAAACGACCTTTCCTCCGTACACTTTGCGAAACTCTATTAGCTTTCCGTCAGCTTCTGTTCGAGTCCATTTTTTGAGATAGAACGCTGGGATGTAGTGATGATCTTTCGGCTCGTCTTTGTCTGACATTAGAATCCGCCTGTTCTATTGTTGCGCGGTCTACACGCTGGTCCACGGCAGCCAGCTCGCTGTTCTTGTATTCCTGACTACGCTTCGCCCGAAGTCATATATGAATGTTATTGAATTTTGTTACAGTCCAAAAGGTTATTTCTGAACTTAAAGTGGTGGATAGACCTTATGCAATTTGCCCCCGCTGAACGGGCTTTGAAAGAGAGAGCGAAGAATGTCCGTTTTGGGCCGAACGCTCGACTTTGCAAATGTCACTTTCTGCCCAACGCAGTAATTTAGGGCGGCGCGCTGCAATATTCGACCTTACCTCGCAACCCACCCGGCGAAACCTTCTGCGGTTCCGCAATTTTCAACGCCGCCGCGATGATCTCCGAACAAAACCATTCGTCGGCAGCGTGGAAGTTAAATCGAAATAATTGCGACCACAGAATGCCCCAGTAGTCATATTTTTGATCAATTCGGCCGCGGATAAATTCAACGGGCTTTGCTGCATCAATATCGAGATAGACAAAATCCCAGCTTACGGGTTTCAGCGTGATTTCTTTTTCGCGCACGCCGCCGTCACGGCCTGAGGATGAAACACAAAGGTGCGGTTACTCCAGCTCCGCCCTGCCCTCGATCAGCTCAACATGGCTGTATGGGCTGTGCGTAAACAGCCGAATTGCACGATCTTGGACACGCCACCAGAATTTGGGGGCGCGTCCTTTGTAAAAGGCGAGTGTGATCATCCGACTTGACGATCCCGCCATGCGCGGATTGCGGGATTATTGCTCGCTGGCGCATCAGGCACGGCGCTGAGCGCCTCAAACGTCAATTTCGCGCCTCGCCCGTCGTGGCCGCGCCGGGGCTGTCAGCGTCCAATTCTCGTAGGTGTTCGATGTTCTCGATCACTTGGGGAACCTGTGCCATGGTTTGCGCCATCGTTTGTCGCGCGGCTTCGTGTTGGGTTTGCGCACGCGCACCAAAGTAGAATGACACAATCACCCCCATCAGCCACCAAAGCGGCTCGGGTACCAGGGCAAGTCCCTGCATTCGAATGCCAAACCACACCCGGCTAAACATGGCCAATGCAAAGAGGCTCAGGACGCTGAACACCATCAATGGGCGCGGCAAACGGTTTAGCCCATCAATGAAGCGATCAAACCACCCTTTGCGCTCTATCATGAACTCGGCCGCAAACTGACCGATGGCCCCGGTTTGCAGCTCCGCTCCACGTTGCGCACCGGCTTCGGTGTTTTCGCGACCACATTGCGACCGTTGCCAAACAGAAAACCAAACAAATTGCGGATCATGCCCATGCTGAAACCCTTTCTTGAAACTCTGAATTTGAGAGTTCAAACGGCGCTGAGATGAATTCCTCAGCGCGTTTGATCCAGCCGCCCTTGCCGCCATTGCGGGTGCGTGCGTATTTGCGCGATGCGCGGCGACGATCTGCCAGAACAAAGTAATAATCACGCCGGGCAATCCCGTCGGCATCGACCAGCAATGCCCCAGCCTTCGCGAACACACTATGCGCCGCACCAATGCTTTACGGCCCCAACGCGCCATCAACGCTCACATTCTCACCAAAGGCGCGCAGAGTAAACGCCGCTACGAATAATCTGATCTCGACTGAGAACAACGTCGTTCAACTCACAGAAACCATTGATAAAGTCGAGCAGTACACCCGTTTGACCCGCGACATAGTCAACCGATTGGATACGCTCCCCAAACCTCAACTTGCTAATTAACCCTTGCCGGATTGTGGCATCCAAAATGTAAGTACCAGGGGATACCGTGACGCCATCAATAATGGTTTCCTGCGTGTAGACGACGAAGGGCGAGAATGCCCCACCAACACCGCTAATCTGGAATTGATCAGCCACAACCACGAAGCTGGACCAAGGGGTGCCGTCCTCTGAGATTTCACTACTCAGGGCATATCCCGCAATATGGCCGTTTGAGTTGATGTAGAACTGTATCGAAGCACCCAACCCAGCAATCGCCTGAGAGTGCTGGGTCACAGTTGCTGATTGATCGTCCAACGTCGATGACAAGGTGGCAATCTGTGACGCTTGATTGTTGCTTTGCGTCGCAACCAGATTGAGCGCCGAACCAAAGCTCGCCATTGATCCCGCTGTTTCCGCCTGAAACGCGTCGATTTGCACACCGCGCGCCGTGTCTGCATCAGCACTAATCTGGCGCGATTGCTCCGAATAAGCTTGCACATTACCGATCTGCACGCCCAATTCGGTTTTATCCGACGCCCGTGCCGTTCCCTCTGCGTCAATTCCGGCCTGCAACTCAGATCGAGCAGCTGCAAGTCGCTGCGCCTGAAACTCATTTTCCTGCAACCGTGTCAGCGTTGCCCAAATAGACTCTTGCGCAATCCGATCAACTTCATCCCGCAACAGTTCCAGCTCATATACGGACTGCACCACGGTCGGGACGTCGATTGTGCTTAGTGTTTGCTGCACCCCCGTCAGAGACGCTTGCAACCCATCAAGCACCGTGCTTTCGACCTTGGTTGCAATCTCTTGCTGCAAAGCGTCGATGGCCTGAGTAGCGGTCGTAAGCTCTGCCTGCACGCCTTGCACCGATGCCGTGCTGGCTTTCAATTCCAAACTGGCATTGAGCGCGTCAACCGCGAGTGACACTTCATTGATTTGGGTCCATACATCATCAAGCGCTGCGAGTTCTGTTGGCGTCAATTGGGCGGACGCAATGGCCTGATTGACCTGCACCATGGTTGCTTTGAGTTCCAGCAGGCCCTCAGCCGCCGCGATGCGTTGCCCAACAGAAAACATCTGACCATCCAGACGCGCAACGCCCTCTATGGTCACTTGCCCGGTTTCTGGATCGACTTTTATCCCAGCGTCAAACATTCGGGTTTCTGCACCAGATAAGCGCGCTACAACCGCAGCCGACGCCGCCGCCAAGCGATCCATATCAGAGACCGCATTCGCGAGGTGATGCTCTGCATTGGCCGTGCTGTCTTCGAGACTCGCAATCCGCGCCGTTGCCGGCACAAATTCAGTTTCAGTGAAGGTGGCAATTGCAGCTTGCGCGCGCGCAGTTGCATCCGCGCCTATCGCTTCCCACAAACGACCCGACGTGTCCGGATCTTCGACACTCTCATCTGAATAGACAATCGTTTCCGCAACGGGCAATGACAGCACATTTCCAGCGCCCCGCGCGCGCACCTCAATGCGATACGCGCCAAAATCAGAAAGGGCGATGTCGCAACGGTTGCGTTGCGACGTTTCAATCCGCTGGCGCTTGCCAGACGGCAGAACCACCGACACTTGATATTCTGGAACGTCGCTTAGGTCTTCTGCAATCCATTCCACATCTACAACAACACGCGTCGGAGCAATCTTTTCCATCACCCGCACCGACACCAAGCGCGGCGCATTGGGGCGATCATCAGAGGCACCAATGCCGTTGATCACAGGGGTATAAACACCGATCTCACCTTGATCTGCCAAACACCTCAGGGGCCGCAGGAACGCCCTTCAGCGTGGCTTGTAAATCTTCGCTGTGGTGAATGCTGGCAATCAAAAGTTCTAAGGTTTCTTCACCCATACGTTTGATCAAAACGAGATCATCATATTGAACACTATGAACGTCGTCACCGCCGATGATATTCCAAGAAAAACAACGCTGTGTGGTGACTGGCTCAACCAACACCCTAAGTTCTTCCAACCTATCAATGCGCAGGAACAGGCAGTAGGTTCCCGCCTCTACATCAAACGGTTCATCCAGCGTGATCTGCTCATCATTCACCACCCCAACCACGCGCGCAGAGCCAACGCCAACAATCGGAACGTCATGCACAACGCGCACCTTGTCGCCCATGTTGCAGCGCAAATGGTCGAGGTCGGATTTCCACTCAAATTCCTCTGGGCGCAAAATGGCTTGGGCCATGTGATAGCGCGCTAAACGCCACGCATTGCCACCGTCAAATTCTTGGGCGGTGATCACCACACCGGGCAATTCTAAGGTTTCAAATTCGGTGGCATTGTCCGGCCCATAGCCATCAGCATAAACAACCAGCTCATCCTGTTGCCATTCCATCGCCTCAGACATCACACGCACCCGAAACCCATGAATGGGCTTGGGAAACGTTACACGACCAATAAAGCCATAGGTATTGCGCGTGCCAAATTGCTGCACAACCAGCCCCGCCGCCCCATCTCGAATGACGGAATATTTCAAATCGCGAAGCGTGCGACGGGCGCGACCTGTTGCGGCGATCAGGTCAAGCACTTCCGCAACCGTAGTTGCCTGATCAATCACCGTGTCACAGGTCCAATGTGGTTCCTCAGTTGCCCAAGCCAGCAAATCGCCAAGCTGAAGCCGTGCCGCCGCTAAAGGTTTATTGAGCATCGGCCCCATCAACGCGCGCGCATACGCTCAAGATGCATGGCGGGACATCGATCCATCACCCAATACGATGATCTTTGGCCCCGAGATTAGAAAAACTCCACAGAATTGGCAAATTCCCGACCTCTCAATATATCGACTAAAACAAGGGTCACAGCCTACGCTACAAATGTTGGCGTAACTATATATTACGCAAACCCGCAATTTTTTGGAATGTTGTGATCTTTCCAATACCACCTAGTGTTACGGTGCAAGGAGATTTCCATGACCAAAACACTAGCCAAAAAACCTGCAAGAAGCCGTCGCGGTGGGGCATCGTCCCGACGCCAAGAAAGGCTCTTTGGGCCAGTGGTTTATCGCCCGCACGCTACTAGAAACATCCCAACATACGATTTATTGCAAAGCGATGGGATAGAAGCTCTTGATGACTATGCAATGCAAATCCTGGAAACGACTGGAATAGAATTTCGGGACGATGTTTCCGCTGAAATTTGGTCCAAAGCTGGTGCTGAAGTTGAAGGCCACAGAATTCGCATCCCAAGAGAATTGATACGCAAGCTCATTTCAACTGTTCCTTCAGAGTTCACCTATCACGCACGCAACCCTGATAGGACAGTGAAAGTTGGTGGGCGAAATATGATTTTCGGCCCAGCATACGGGACGCCAAATCTGATTGATCTAGAAGGTGTACGCAGACAAGCCACTGTTGAAGACATGCGCATGATCATGAAGATACACCAAGTTAATCCGGCAGTACAATACAACGGCGGATACACATTGGAACCCATGGATTTAGACGTTCCGATACGTCACCTACACATGGTCGAGTCGAGCTTTAATTTAACAGATAAACCCATAATGGGATCACCTCAATCTGACTATCAAGCCCGCGATAGCATCGACATGGCGAAGATTGTATTTGGTGACGAGTTTATGGATCAAAACGTCTGTATGGCCGCGATCTTCAACTGCAATTCACCTCTTGTCTGGGATCAAACACAGCTTGATTCAATGCGGGTTTATGCAGCAAACAATCAAACACTTTACCTTTCGCCTTTTGTTTTGTTTGGGGCGTCAACGCCTGTCCATACCCTTGCCAGTACTGCCCAAATTGTAGCCGAGGCATTGGCGGGTGTCGCATTTACGCAGATCATTCGCCCGGGCTGTCGTGCGGTTATGGGTGTCGCGCCAATGGGGGTTTATATGAAAACGGGTTCACCTGTTTTCGGATCTCCCGAGGTCGCGCTCATGATGTACGCATATGGGCAAATGGCACGATATTACGGCATTCCTTGGCGTACCAACGGGGCAAAAACCGGCGCTAAGCAAGAAGACCTATACGCAGGATATGATTCAATAATGAAGGTCTATCCAGCAATACTCGGCGGGTGCAATGTCCTAACCCATTGCGGCGGTACACTCGAAGGTTCGCTTTGTGTGTCTATGGGCAAATTGGCTGCCGACGGTCAACAACTTCAAAGCTTTTACAAGATGCTCGAAGGGGTCACGACCGATAGCATGAATGCAATGGCACGAGATCTAGCAAAAGTTGGTCCGGGAGGGCATTTCTTTGACGAAGATTATACACGTGAACACCTGCCCTTCCTGGATGAAATTCAAGACAATGAGCGCTACGACTCTTGGGTAGCTACCGGTTCAAAAACCGTAGGGGAGCGTGGCCGCGAATGGTGCAAATCGATGCTGGATCGGTATGAACAAGAACGCCCCACCATAGACATTGCGAAACAAGAAGAACTGCGTGCATTTGTTGTCCGCAGAGAAACCGAAATTGCGGCAGGACAACTTTGATATGGATATTTTGTTTATCTGGGATGGCGGCGATACAGACCGATGGGCCAAAGCGCTTTCCGAAACTTTGGGAGACGTCCGGTTTCATGTATATCCCAATGTTGGCGACAAGACCAAGATCGACTATGCGCTTGTTTGGTTGCCCCCATTGGGCGAACTCAAAACCTACCCGTACCTAAAAGGCATCTTCTCTATCGGGGCCGGTGCATCTCATATTTTGCGCGATCCTGACTTACCCGAAAGTGTCCCGGTTGTACGGTTGGTTGATAACACTTCGGTTCATGACATGTGGCTTTATGCGTGCCATTGGATTTTACACTATCATCGACACTTTGACCTCTATCAAACCCATCAAAGCGCACGCACTTGGGATCGCCAAAAGGTTTTAACACCCGGTCAACGCAAAGTTGGCGTGTTGGGGCTTGGCGCAATTGGGGGCTATATAGCACAAAATGCTGCCAAGATGGGGTTTAACACAATAGGTTGGAGCCGTACACAAAAAGAGATTGATGGCGTAACCTGCATGAACGGCGATGAAGGACTGAACAGCGTCCTCCGTCAGTCGGACATCTTAATCAACATGCTCCCTGCTACCCCACAAACCTGTGGGCTTTTGAATCGCGAAAGATTGGCAATGATGCCCAAAGGCGCGTCACTTATCAACATGGGGCGCGGCGATATTTTGGACAATGCGGCACTGATCGCAGCACTTGATTCAGGGGCGCTAAACGGTGCGACTCTTGATGTGTTCGATGTTGAACCCTTGCCGCAAGACAACGCGTTTTGGTCCCATCCCAAAGTCAAGGTAACTCCGCACGCTGCGGGGCCAACAAACGAAGCAAGTGCGCCGCATCAGATTGCAAGCGATATCCTACGGTTGGAACACGGGAAAATACCATCTCATGCAGTCAATCCGAATGCGGGGTATTGACGTATGACCAATGAAACAGGCGCTCATTTTCTGCTAGAAAACCTCTTAAAATCGGGTGTCGACACCTGCTTTGCCAATCCTGGCACGTCAGAGATGCATCTGACCGCAGCTATGGAAGACTATCCAGATGTGACCAAGGTTCTTTGCCTATTCGAAGGTGGGGCGACCGGTGCCGCTGACGGGTACGCGCGCATGACCCGAAAACCTGCGGCGACCTTATTGCATTTAGGGCCAGGGCTCGCGAACGGGTTGGCCAATTTGCACAACGCCAAGAAAGCCGGTTCTTCTATGATCAACATAGTTGGCGATCATACGACATTTCACAAAAAATATGACGCCCCTTTAAACTCTGACGTTGAAGGCACCGCGCGGCCATATTCTGATTGGGTAAAAACCACACAAGGACCGGGCACCCTAGGAACCGACGCAGCTGAGGCGATAGCTGCTGCCAAATCACATGGCGGCCAAATCGCAACCCTAATTATCCCGGCAGATGTCGCCTGGAGCGAACGTGATGCTGAGCTGGTATATGTCACTCCCACCCAACAGGCCCCTGAAAGCGCCGCGATTGAACAAGCTCTTCAATGGCTACAAAATGGAAAACCTACGGGGATTATATTAGGGCAAGATGCTCTTTTCGGCGAGGGTTTGAAATTGGCGGGCCAAATTGCAGCCGGTTCTGGGGCGACATTGCTTAGTCCCTATGCGTCTGCACGGACTGAACGTGGTTATGATTTGCCTGAAACAACGCGGATCCCCTTCCCCGTTGATGCCGCAGTTGCTACTCTTTCTCGGTTCGAGCAGTTGATTTTAATCGGTGCAGATGAACCTGTGGCCTTTTTCGCTTATCCAGGGAAACCCAGCCGCGTCGCCCCAGAAACAGCAAAACTAATGTCTGTCGCCACGCCGAGAGACGACATTGGGCGCGCGCTCAAACAACTTGCCACTCTTATTGGGCCCGCAAAATCACCCACCCCAGAGTCGCTCAATGTCCCTGTGTCCGCTGGGGCTTTGACGCCTGATTTACTAACGGATGTTGTCGCCGCGTCGGTAACCGAGGGTCTGATCATCGTCGACGAAGGCGTTACCTCTACACGCAGCTTTTTCGGCAAATCCGCTGGATGTCCCCGCCATGATTATCTCGTAAATGTGGGCGGCTCTATCGGCGCTGGTCTTCCGCTGGCACTTGGGGCAGGAATTGCGTGTCCAGATCGTCCCGTTTTATGCCTGAGTGGAGATGGCAGTGCCGCATTTACCTTGCAGGCCTTGTGGAGCATGGCACGCCATAATCTCAATGTGACAACAATCATCTGTGCGAACAACAGTTATGAGATTCTCAAGGGTGAAATGTTTCGCGTTGGGGCTATGACACCAGATGGGCCAAAGAATCCACTTCTTGAGCTTGATGGACCCTGTATGAATTGGGTCTCTTTGGCCGAAGGTTTTGGCGTTTCAGCCCAACGTTGCGAAACGGCAGAAGATCTAACCGCGGTGCTACAAACTAGCCTCGCGTCCCCCGGCCCCTATTTGATCGAAGCCGCACTATGAAGATGACGACGGCAATCCACCTTTCAACCAAACTAAATGCGTTGCTTGGCCCCAAAGGCTGGCTAGATGATCCTGCAGATGTTTCACGATTCTGTTCGGATTGGGCTGGGCGAGAACGGGCCACACCAATCGGTGTGGCTTGTCCTACCACGACACAAGATGTTTCTGCTGTTGTAACGGCCTGCAACGAACATGGAATAGCTATTATTCCTCAGGGCGGGCGTACAGGTTTGGTACTCGGGAACATCCCCCATAGCGAAAACTCTATTATACTTTCCCTGTGTAGAATGAACCGGATTTCTCCTATTACTGCTGGCGATTTTTGTGTCGAAACCGAAGCAGGGGCCCTGCTGGGCGATTTGCACACCACACTAGAAGACACAGAGCTGATGTTCCCTGTGCATTTGGGTTCAGAAGGGAGCGCGCAAATTGGCGGCCTGATTGCCACAAATGCTGGCGGGAACATGGCCTTTCGATTTGGCATGATGCAAGATCAGGTGCTCGGTTTAGAGGTTGTCTTGCCTGATGGTCGGATTTGGGATGGGGTGCGTTCGTTGATCAAAGACAACGCCGGTTTTCATCTGCGTAGGTTGTTTTGCGGTTCCGAAGGGCGGCTTGGTATCATCACCCGTGCGACCCTGCGACTTCATGCGGCACCGCGAAATAGAGCAACTGCATTTTTGGCCTTTTCCGACACTCAAGCGGCGTTGAATTTCAGCACCCATGTAAGATTGAATCTCGGTGAGATCGTTACCGGGATGGAGTTCATCACGGACACTGTGATGGGCATGACGCTCTCTCACATCCCAGAGCTAATTTTCCCTCTCGAAGCCCGTGCGGACACCTACCTCCTTATTGAGTTGTCGTCTGCAGTAGATAGCCTTGATCTCACAGAATTGCTGGAAAATGCGTTTGTGCGTGGCTATGAAGACCAACAGGTTCTTGATGGTGTCATTGCTCAAAATGAAGCCCAACGTGAAGCGCTTTGGCGTTTGCGCGAAGAATTACCCGAAGGGCAAAAGCGGGATGGTGCGCAGCTCAAGCATGATGTTTCGGTTCCTGTAAGCCGAATTGCCGAATTTCTCCAGACCACAGATGCCAAAGCGAAATCTTTAAATCCAAACCTCAGAATCTGTGCCTTTGGGCATATGGGTGACGGGAATATTCACTACAATTATTCTTCGGCCCACGCTGGAAGCACGATTGCTGACGCATCCGCTCTTTCCCGATTGGTTTATGATCAAATTGCTCAATTTGGGGGATCTTTTGCAGCCGAACATGGGCTTGGCCACAAGAAAACAAACTTGGCTGATGACGAACGCTCTACCGTCGAGCGCGATCTCATGCGCTCGCTGCGGCAGGCTTTGAACCCCGAAAATTTAATGAACCCTGATGTGGTCATAAACTAGCCGGGCCAAAGCTGCAGCGTCTTTGATTAAAATTCATCCCTCGCGGCAAAATGCAATTTGGCGCGCTGAAAAGCGATCCCCAGATCAAGAAACGGCCGAGGCGGCAAGCGGCGTGCCTCGGGCAACGAGAGCTGCAAATCAAGCAATTGGCTATCGTGGCCTTCCATCAAATCTGCCAACAAGCGGCCGCTGGCAGTACCTCTGGTCATTGGTGACACATCATTTGTAAGAACAGCAAAAAGCCCGGGCTGAATTTCGCCAAAAATGGACCCATCATTCCACGTGAAAGCCATGATCCCCCCCCAGCTGTGTTCAAAGGGTAAATTTGCCAACTCAGGCCATCGCGCGCGCAACGATTTTCGGTGCAAGTCGGCAATCGGACCTGAAACAGTTTTCCCCGAAACTGGCCCATTGGGGGTATGGTGAAAATAATTTCGCACGAAGAGTCGTTTGTCTTCCGTCAGGCGAATTGTTGCCCCATATTCTGACCCCCCTAAAAGACCAAAGGCCTCCCCCGTTCCCAGTTGTGCCAATTGCGCATTGTTCAGGGGTGCAGTTAGGCTTCCGTAGGTTGCCATCGGCACGATACGCCCTTTACCGATTCCAAAATGACGTAGAAAAACCCCGGCGGCCAGAACAACCCGATCACAATAAATTTCTCCCTCAGGTGTTTTGACCACATATCCCCCACTTGCGATTTTCTCTACTTCAGTCACGGGGCTGTCTTCGAATAATTCGACATTCAAAGGTAAATGTTGGGCACATCCTCGCATTAATGCGGCCGGATTTACGAGTGCATTCCCCGGGGTGTGCAATCCTCGACTATAAAACCGCGTCCCAATCCTGCTTTCCATTTGGTCCGCGTCCAACCAAGTCCGTTCTAGATCAAGTTGTTCAAGTGTTTGCGCTATTTCATCAATGTGTTTTTCGCCATCCGGTCCGGCAGCGCCATAAAAACGCCCGGCTTCGCTCCAATCGCATTGAATTTGAAATTTTTCTACTCGATTTCTAAGATCACTCAACCCTGAGGCCCAAAGTTTCATGTTTCGTTTTAGGATGTCTATCCTCTTGGGTGGCCCATGAGAATGCACATTTAGCATAAAGCCTGCATTTCGCCCCGAAGCGCCAAAACCTGCCCTCTCAGCGTCTATTAGTATCGTTTTATCATCTGGGCACAGCTCGCCTAAGCGAAACGCTGTCGCAATCCCACACACGCCTGCGCCAACAACCACATTGCGCGCAGATTTGCGGCCATTCAATACTTTCGGAGGAGGGCCAGATTGTAGAATATGCCACCATCCGTTACTGTCAGTATGTTTAGGAATTACAGATGGTTGAAGCATGTTATTCGTTCGCTTTCTTGCGCTGCTTTGGAAGTAAAAACTTCCATTATTTGTTTGCAGTTTAGCCTCAAAGTTGCGAGACTATTTTATCTACCACGCATAACTATTTGCGCGCTTTTCACAGATATACTTGCACGGTTTTTATCCTCTTCTGAAAAAGAAAAATGTCGCGCAGAGGGTAATCGTGGATTACGCTGTAATTAAAATAAACACGAACGAGGAACGCATGGCTTTAGGATTTAGAAAACTGCCGTCTCTGAGATCGCTTATGGCGTTTGAAGCCGCTGCGCGGAACATCAGCTTTACCGAAGCCGCAAAGGAACTCAACGTTACGCGCGTTGCCGTTTCAAGGCAGGTAAGCCAACTTGAGGCGTTTCTCGAATTGCAACTTTTCCAACGTCATCAAAGTCGAATTGAATTGACCCGCACCGGGCGACGCCTATCGCGCGTAATCTTCAACGGATTTCAAGCAATTGCCGATGAGATCGATGAGATCAAAAACTCAAGCGATGACCAGCTGATAACCATTGCGACGACTTCTGGTGTATCAACCTATTGGATTATGCCAAATATCGGACGGTATAGACAAATCGAACCGCACGTAGATTTTCGACTGCTGGTGTCACACGAAACCATTAATTTGGTAAAAACAGATGTGGATTTGGCAATACGCTATGGGTCAGGAAACTGGCCTGGCACAACAAGTGTTTTACTGCGTCGGCAACTCATTCAACCATTGTGCAGTCAGCGGTTCTTAAAAGATCACGGTCCCATCAATACATTTGATGATTTAACAAACGTCCCACTCTTGGACTTTGAAACAGCATACGATCCATCATCTTCATGGCCTAACTTCTTTAGAGACGTTGGAAAAGTCATGAAAGGTGGCCCACGAATGAGCTCATATGATTCCTACATTAACTTTGTTCAGGCCGTTTTAGATGGACAGGGAGTTGGGTTACTCGGGTCTCCGTTGATGCAGCAGTTTCTCGACAGCGGTGTATTGGTTCCAGCAGTGGAAATGGATCCCCTTCCCCAGCACGGGTATTACCTGTGTTGGCCAGAGGGCGTCACCCCATCACCAGCCGTATTGAAATTCGGTGACTGGTTAGAAGACGAGCTAAAGAAAGGCTCTTAAGAGAAATCAAGCCGACAGTACGCTATCAAATTTCTTAAGCAGGTCTACCTGTCCTATAGTGACTTGGCCGTTCTCCATATAGCGAACGGTATCGCTTCGAAAATGTTGAGACAGAGCTAAATCCTGACGCTATAGCCACTTCTGTAATACTTAAGCTCGTTTGGGCAAGCAGTCCGCGGGCTCTAGAAATGCGTAACTCAACGTAAAACTTCAAAGGGGAACGACCAACATATGTTCGAAATAACCTTTCAAGTTGACGTGTCGAAACCCCTACCTGTCGCGCTATGTCATGAATGGATATCGGATCTTCAATATTGTCTTCCATGAGCGACAGCACCGCCACAAGAGTTGGATGACGAGCGACGCAACGGTTGACCAACCCAATATCCAGATGCGCGTTTAAATCACGTATCGGTTTGTAGTTGATGAATTCGGCCAATTTCGATGATAATTTTTCACCCTGCTTGCGCGCAATAAAGTCTAAGAATATATCGATTGCGGACACTCCACCTGCAGTGCTACCCACCATTCCATCAAAGGTATAAAGGCGATTTTCCAATCTCACATTTGGGAAGTTTTCTGAAAATCCGTCCCGGTAAGACCAATGAATCGCGGCTGTCCGCCCCTCCAGCAACCCAGCTTTTGCCAAAACAAATGCCCCTGTACATAGCCCGATAATCGGAACACCATGCCGTGCATAACTCCGCAACTCAGATAACAGACTGGGCCTAATCTGGGCTTCCACCCCCAATCCGCTAACAACAACAACAGCATCCGGTGTATTATGATTGTCTGTGTTCGTCCCTGTTGGGTATTCAGGCCCGAGACTAGAAACCACAGTTTCAGAGTACGCTGCTCGCATAGACCATCGGTATACTGCTTCACCGGCCATTAGATTGAAACTTTGCAAGGTTTCTTGTGCGGTTGCCAAACTGAGGACCGGATAACGCGGAAGTAATATAAAATGAATATGCATGTTATCCTATCGGGCCACCGTTTTGCTTTTTGACGAGGCGTTTTCTTTTACCCAATAGGTTTCATCCCTACACATAGGTCAGATTGCCGATAGCATCCGAAATCAACACCAAGGCTCTTTTAATTTCCTGTTCTTCGGATGCAAAAGACAGGCGCAGATGCCCCTCCAAACCGAATTCAGAGCCCGGAACAGTCACAACTTTAACTGCCTCAAGCAGATAATCGGTCAAATCGGTGTCCGTTTTTACAACCTCCCCAGATGGGCGCTGAAGCCCAAAAAGTTTGGAAACGCGCACAAATGCATAAAATGCGCCATCTGGTGGCCGACATTCAATGCCGGGTACTTTTGCTAGTCCTTCGATCATAACATCCCGACGCAACCGGTAGCTTTTGTTGGCTTCCTGCACAAAGTTCTGCGGACCAGCCAGAGCAGCAACAGCCGCAGCTTGGCTAATTGACGACGGGCTAGAAGTGCTTTGACTTTGCACAATTTTCATACAATGAAGTAAGTCGGCGGGGCCGGCACAATACCCCAATCGCCAACCGGTCATTGCATATGCTTTCGAAACTGCGTTGACTGTCAAAATACGATCACGAAGATCCGGCCGAAGTGCAGCGGGTGTTGCAAATGGCGCATCTGTAAACCGCATATGTTCGTAAACATCGTCAGCCATAGCAGCCAAATTTGGGTAATCAGAGATAACATCAAGAAGTGCGTTTAGCTCCTCTGCGCTATAAACTGCCCCTGACGGGTTTGATGGCGAATTCAACAACACCCATCGAGATCGCGGTGTAATTGCCTGCCGAAGTTGCGCTGGAGTAATCTTAAATCCCGCCTCAAGCGTTGTCGGAAGCGGCATCGGCACACCGCCTGAAATTTGTACAATATCAAAATAACTCAGCCAACAAGGCGTCGGCAAAATGACTTCATCGCCCGGATCAAGTGTAGCCATAAACGCATTGTACAGAACCTGTTTGGCCCCGGCGCTCGCCATAACTTCATTATTTGCGAACACCAACCCATTCTCGCGGCGAAACTTTTCCCGAATTGCGGCCTTCAGTTCTGGTGTCCCGTCTATAGCGGTATAACGCGTTTCCCCTCGATCAATTGCATCCTTAGCGGCCTGACCGATGATTTCGGGCGTTTCAAAATCAGGTAACCCAGCTGACAAATCGATCACCGAAGCTCCTTGGTTTTTTAAATCGCGTGCAACTTGAGCCAATTCTAAAATCTTCGATACCCCCATGCCCTGAATGCGACGAGCGGATTTTACGGGAGTATTACATGACATATTCACGGTCGGCTTCCTTTTATGATGTGCTGATTAACGCGCTTAGAGGGCCGCTAGAGCAACGTCCAAAATGTTGCCCCTTGAGTAATCCAAAGTTACCTAAGTTGGCTAAAATTAGAGAAATCGCACTCAGTTTTTCAATCCACATCTCAGGAAATCAGCGTCACCCTTGCGACCAAGAGACAGGGTGAAACTTTAAATTGATGGGTATATTCAATGCAGTTTCGTCAATCATATGCATATCCAACTGTAAATACGGATATCTAAATACACTCACTACAAAATACCTGAGATTGTTCGCAGCGTAATTTAAAATTACGTTGGGGGTTAAATTAATCCAGATTGGCGGATGGTTGTTTCGTGCAACTATCTCCAAACAAGACAGGAGTGAAATCGTAATCAAATGACAACCACACCTCCAGTACATTGCAAGAATTTATGGAAGATCTTTGGCGCCCGCTCTGCCGAAGCACTTGCTGCGGCGCAGGCAGGCAAGGTCGACAAAGAAGAAGCGCTCAAGCAGTTTGGCTGCGTTATCGGGGTCGCCGATGCCAGCTTTACCGTCAACGAAGGCGAAGTTTTTTGTATCATGGGCCTGTCTGGATCGGGGAAATCCACCGTTATTCGGCACGTGAACCGACTGATAGAGCCAACCGCCGGGCAGGTCCATGTCGAAGGGCGCGATGTGATGGCATTGAATGCAACAGAACTTCGCAACGTGAGAGCGCGAAAAATCGGAATGGTTTTTCAACACATGGCGCTTTGGCCTCATAAAACAATCGCTGAAAATGTGGCCTTTGGGCTCGAAGTGCAAAACAGCCCACGCAACAAACGTCGATCTGCCGCCGAGGAAGCCTTGCAAAAAGTTGGCCTTGGAGGATGGGGGGAGCGGTATCCAGACCAATTGTCAGGGGGAATGCAGCAACGCGTTGGGCTTGCCCGTGCGATGGCAGCCGACCCTGACATTTTGCTCATGGATGAACCCTTTAGCGCGTTGGACCCACTTATCCGCAAAGACCTGCAAGATGAATTCCTAAAGCTATCACGCGAGATGAAGAAGACCACGCTCTTCATCACCCATGATTTGGATGAAGCCATGAGAATGGGCAACCGTATCGCGATCATGAAAGACGGACGCATCGTGCAGACCGGCACCCCCGAAAGCATCGTATTGCGACCGGAAACCGACTATGTCGCGCGCTTTGTTCAGTCAATTTCCACGCTGAAATACATCTCAGCTGCCGAAATCATGACGAACAAACCAGTCATGCCAAACGCCCCCGTATTTGGACCTTCCACCCCCCTTCCCGCATTGCTCGATGCATTCAAGCAAGGTGCTGATCATCTGGCAATAAAAGATGGGGAAACCGTCTTGGGCAGGATTGGACAGGCCGACGTTCTCGCGACAGTACAATCTGATCTAGCGAGGGTTTAGGTTTATGGACCCGATCTTAAATCCCTTTGATTATGTCACAGTGCCTTTTGGCGATTGGTCTGAAATTGCATTGAATGCAGTGGTTGATCGCTGGCGCAGCCCGCTACTTGCCGCGAAAGCCCCTGTGCAAAGTTTTTTGAACCTCATCCAAGGTAGCCTCGTGGCGGTCCCTCCTCTTTTGGGATTGCTATTTGTTGCAATTTTAGGTTGGGTTTTGTCAGGTTGGAAACTGGCGCTCATTGGTCTATCCTGCCTTGGCTTCATCGGGCTCATCGGGGCTTGGGAAGAAGCAATGATCACCCTGTCGGTGGTGCTAACCGCCGTTGTGATATGCGTATTGATCGGCCTACCTATCGGAATTTTTGCGGCACGTAGTGACCGTTTCTTAAGTATACTCCGCCCCGTACTTGACCTTATGCAGACCATCCCATCGTTTGTATATTTGGTGCCAGTTGTCATGTTATTCGGGATTGGTGACGCCCCCGGCGTTATCGTTACATGCCTGTTTGCGATCACGCCACTCATCCGCTTAACCAATCTCGGCATACGCGAAGTGCGTGAAGATTTAGTCGAAGCAGCCAAAGCCTTTGGTGCGAGTGAATTGAAAATTCTGTTTGGAACCCAAATTCCCCTGGCACGCCCGACGATTTTGGCCGGGCTCAATCAAACCGTTTTATTGTCTCTTTCCATGGCTGTTGTCGCGTCGATGATTTCGGTCGCTGGATTGGGGCGAATGGTGCTTGAGGGAATTGGGCGTTTAGATTTTGGATCAGCCACAGTCGGCGGCCTTGGAATCGTGATGACCGCCATTTTCGTTGACCGTTATACTCAGGCACTTGGCTCTTCGCGCTCAGGTCGCCAGCGCAAAGGAGGAGGCACATAAGATGGATATTTCAACTCTTCTTGACCCATTTTCCATCCTGCATCTACCGCTTGCAGATATGGCAAACGACTTCATTCGTTGGCTAACCTCAAATTTCAGAGACGTCTTTCGCGCAATGAAAGTCCCTGTTAAAATATTGCTTGATTTGATCGAAGACGGCCTACGCGGTGCTCCGCAAACACTGATCGTTTTATTGATCGGCCTTTTGGGCTGGCAGGTCGTTAACCGCGCCACTGGATTACTAGCGTTTTTCGCGATGACCACAATCGGACTGATTGGGGCATGGGACGCGGCTATGACCAGCCTGTCAGTCCTGACAAGTGCTGTGTTGCTTGCGACAATGGCGGGCTTACCCGTAGGGATCTTGTGTTCGCGTAGCAATCTAATGTGGGCCATCGTTCGACCTATTCTAGACTTCATGCAAACGGTGCCGTCTTTCACCTATCTGGTGCCCGTGATTTTGCTGTTTGGTATTGGCAATGTCCCCGGCGTAATTGTGACGGCTTTCTTTGCCACCCCTCCGCTCATTCGATTGACCAATCTCGCGCTTCGCAGTGTCAGGGAGGATCTCGTGGAGGCAGGCAATGCTTTTGGTGCATCGCCCTGGAAGTTACTTTGGGCAATAGAAATGCCACTTGCCCGCCCGACCATCATGGCTGGCTTGAACCAAACCGTTATGCTTTCCCTCGCAATGAGCGTGATCGCATCGATGATTTCAGTTGCTGGATTGGGACGGTTGGTTTTGGTCGGGATAAGCCAACTCGACATGGCACGCGCAGCAACTGGCGGCGTTGGCATCGTGCTTCTTGCTATGGTTTTCGATCGTATCACCCAAGGTTTTGGCCTGACACGCCGCGACCGCAACGGCCATAGCCTGTGGGAACAAGGACCAGTCGGCCACCTACGTGCCCTTTTTAGCACCAGCCAGAAAACACAAGACATACCAACCGAGGAGGAGACCCTATGAAACAGAAACTTCTTTTAGCATCCGCAGCTATTTCACCGCTCATTTTTGCGCCGGTGTTCGCAGATGAAGTCCAGCCAATCGGCACCGGACGACCAGATCACCAGCTGATCTACGAAGTCATCCAAGAAGGTTTAAGTGCGCTTGGCGATCAAAGCGAAGAAATGCTGACAGGTGCATATCCTGCAATTCACCTAAGTCTTAGTCAGGGTGATGCGGACTATACAGCAGTTCATTGGGTGCCACTCCATAACGATTACTATAACAATTCTGGCGGCGAAGACGTTTTTGTTCGCGCAGGGCCAACCTATACTGACGCGATGCAAGGCTATTTTATCGACAAGGCTACAGCGGATGCCCATGGCATTACAGATCTGGCTCAGATGCAAGATCCTGAAATCGCGGCCATCTTCGACACTGATGGGGATGGGCTTGCAAATTTGACGGGATGTAATCCTGGTTGGGGATGCGAAGCCGTGATCGAACATCATCTTGATGCGTATGAATTGCGGGATCATATCAACAACGACAAAGGTGAGTACTTTGCGTTGATGGCGAACACCATCGAACGTTTCGAGGCTGACCAACCAATCTTCTACACCGCTTGGGCCCCCAATTGGATCAATTCAGTTTTGGTTCCGGGCGAAGATGTCGTGTTCCTAAATGCACCTTTCTCGTCGCTGCCTGGCAACGAAAATGCCGACACCGAATGGGAAGATGGCCGCAACCCTGGCTTTGGTGCAAACGATAACTACATTCTCATCAACCGTGACTTTGCAGAAGCGAACCCGGCTGCTGCTACGTTTTTGGATGGCTTGCGTTTACCGATTTCAGATCTCAACGCAATGATGGCCCGGATCAACGCGGGTGAAGATTCCGCCTCAGATATCCGCGCAATCGCGCACGACTGGATTGTTACAAACCAAGATTCTTTTGATTCACTCATCGTGAATGCGCAGGCTGCCGCTAACTAATCAGCCCACAGAATTTACTAGACAATGGGCGCCGTATTGCAACGCGGTGCCCATTCACCTTCACGCACATTATGAGGATCATATGGCGATCTATTTTCATTGGGAACAATCGACGGCAGACATATGGCAAGACGCCTTTGGAACCGCATTATCCCATGTTGACCTCCGAACAGAACAAGCCCTTGGTGACCCCAAGGATGTACAGTTTGCGGTGGTCTGGGCTCCGCCTAAAGGGCGGTTGAAGCAATTCCCAAATCTTAAGTACATATTTTCTATTGGTGCGGGAGTTACCCACATAACTGACGATCCTGACACTCCTTTGCATGTCCCTATCGTGCGACTGCAGGATGATATGCTGGTTCAGGACATGTCTTGCCATATCCTACATTGGGTTCTTCACTTTCATCGCTTTTATGATCTCTACAAACGTCAACAGGCGGAAAAAGTTTGGAAGCGCCACCTCTACCGGGACAATCAAGAACGTAACGTTGTCATATTAGGTTTAGGCCAAACGGGTTTGGATGCCTGTCAACGCCTGAGTGACCTTGGTTTCAAAGTGACTGGTTGGAGCAAAAGCCAAAAAAGCCTTACAGGTGTTGATTGCCTACATGGCGAAGGAAGCCTTCGACACGCCCTATCTCGTGCAAGTATATTGGTGAATTTGTTACCTCTGACTCCAGAAACCACTGACCTTATTAATAAAGAAACAATCGAAATGATGCCTGACGGCGCCTTTGTGATTAACTGCAGTCGTGGAGCAACAATTGTTGACGACGATTTACGTCAGGCGCTCAATACTGGTAAAATCGAAGCCGCAGCTTTGGATGTTTTCCGTGACGAGCCTCTCCCCCAAAATGAATGGTATTGGACACACCCGAAGGTAAATGTAACCCCACATGCAGCTGCCCCTTCCAACGAACGATCAGCTGCCCAATTTATTGCGAGTCATATTCACCGCGCGTTAAATGGTGAAAAACCTTGGCCTATCGTTGATTTACAACGAGGCTACTAGAAAATTACACCAAACTTCTTTGGGTTCTTTGGAATTGTCTGATCGTAGTTCGACTTAGGCAATTTCCTACTTTGAGCAACTCAAAGGCGAGGTTCGGCAGTGTTCTGGGACACTGCGATGCGGCGTAATCGAAGCAGACGTTGCTTCATTAAAGAGCTCTGACAAGGGGTCGCTATGCCCGATCTCCCTTAGCGAACAGGGAGCGCTGGTATTTCTTCTTGTAAGTCCAAGCAATAAAACGACTTGTTTTTTGCCCCTGAGCCATTTCGACGACTTTATAATCAGCAATCTTTGCTCTTTTTAGAATTCGGGAAAGGGGCTCGAGATTTTCTTTTTTCGACACCAGCGAGGTAAACCACAGGCATTGGTCGGCAAACTCGACGCTCTGTTCAACCATACGGGCAACAAATTTAATTTCGCCGCCGGGGCACCAAAGCTCAGCATTTCGACCACCAAAGTTGAGCTTTTTTGAATGACCTTTGCCAAGGTTCGCCCACTTACGTTGGGTGCCCTTATTCGCTTGTTCCATGGACGAATGAAAAGGCGGGTTGCACATAGTTAGGTGAAACGCATCGTTGGGCTGGATCACGCCACGAAAGATATTCTCAGGTTTTTTCTGGTGCCGAAGGGTAATTTCCAACTTGTTGAATTCACATATTTTCTTCGCCGATGCGATCGCGCCCGCGTCGATATCGACGCCAGTAAAGTGCCAACCGTACTCGCTCTGACCCGTAAGCGGGTAGACCAAACTTGCACCAGTGCCGATATCCAGCGCCTTGATATTGCGGCCACGCGGGATTTCTTGGTTGTTGCTGTCTGCAAGCAAGTCTGCAAGATAGTGGATGTAGTCGACCCGGCCGGGAATTGGTGGGCATAAGTACCCGACGGGAATATCCCAAAAATCAATATCGTAATGCGCCTTCAGCAAAGCCTGATTAAGCATACGGACGGCGCTCACGTCTTGAAAATCAATCGTCGCTTGACCTGCTGGGTTAGCGATCGTGAAGGCCCCAAGCTCGGGTGTCTGCGCGACTAAAAATTCGAAATCATAACCTCGTGAGTGTTGATTGCGAGGGTGTAGCTTGGTTCTGGTGGCCATGGGGGCGCCTTCATCAAAGTTTTGTAGACGTCGCTCGACAGACGGCTTTCTGCTTTTACGCCCTGGTGCACAAATAGTAAAACAGGGAGCGAGGTGAACCCACCGTTATATGATGGTTGGACCGTTCATTTGGAGTGCGTTGCTGTCATCATGTTTTTGAGCCTGATTTTCTAACCTGCAGCATTATACCAATCCAATTTGTACGTCCATCACGGCCCTTAACTGCCGTTCGTCAATCGCCTCAAAGCTGCAACGAGGCCATCCTGCCGGACTTTCACTGCAGTTGACTTATTCAGTGCAGGACGAGCGGCTCGCCTAGAGGCACCTAACAGATACAACCTCTTGGCAGATTGAAGAATTTTCGCTTAGTGTCTGTGCAATTCATTTGCCCTGAAAGGTAGTGCCTCGTACAGTTCCGCCATGTTGAAATTTCTTTTAAGAGCGCTGTTTAAGCCGACCAACCGGCCTAAGGCTAAACCAAACAGGAAACCAGTTAGAGAAACATCTGCCTATAAAGCAGGTCGCAGCATCACCGCTTCTTCCCCGCTACCAAAGACGCCGCCTTCTGGTGCGCCACTAGATGGCGAGGTGTTCGATGCAGCGACCGCTCACTCAGTCACGCTGCCGCGCGTGTTGGAAGGGCCTGCTTACGTTACAGATGGTGACACGATTACGATCCAAAAGACCCAAGTGCGAATATATGGGATAGACGCACCGGAACTTCATCACCCTTACGGCCAGAAGGCCAAGTGGGCTATGGTACATCTATGTAAGGGCCATAGGATACGCGCCGAAATCACTGATGAAGACGAATATGGCCGCACAGTTGCAAAGTGCTTCTTGCCCGATGGCCGTGACCTATCCGAGGAGATGGTTAAGCAAGGTCTTGCTATCGATTGGCCCAAATTCTCTGGAGGGAAATACAGCAATCTTGAGGTCACAGGAATCCGCAAGAAGCTTTGGCTTGCCGACGCGCGCCAAAAAGGCCGCATGTATGTTTGGGAAAAATTTGACGCGCGAAAGAATGGTGAAAGCAAGGGAAAATGAAGACCTCGGCTCTAACCGGGCATTCCCATGATGCGGTGCTGCCCGCCGTTCTAGGCATTCGCTGCGTCAGCGACTTTCCACTACCGATACCGACCCAAAAACCAACTAGCAGTGACAGAGCATTTTCCACCCTCAATCGTCCTTCCCGATCAACAACGCTTCAACGGGGCCGTTATCCTTAATCTGTACTCCCGCCGCGTCATCACCACTCTCATAGTTTGTAAACAAACCATTGCCGTGCATGGTGGAAACGTTCTTCAGCCCCCCTTTCGGGACATTGCTTCGCAATACCCTGTCGGACAGTGATCAAGGCAGAGCTGGTCTGGCGTAAAAAGTAGGGTACACGTCACCAAGCAAAGGGGCGATATTCCAATATATCAACGGGTTCTATAATTCACGACGACGGCATTCGTCGTTAGAGTGCAAAAGTCCCTTGGCCTTTGAACCAAAGGTTACCTAAATAAGTTGAGAGGTCGGAACCTATGCGGGACAAGTTCAGTGACCAATAGAGAGGCATCTCATTCCCTCAGAAAGCGCGTGCTCGGGATATTGAGACCAGACTCTCCATTTGTTTTAACTGTGTACGGCTTTGGTCTTTAATCCAGTTGGAAATTTGATCCACGCTTGAGTCGATTATCGGGGGCTCTGGACTGGTTAATGTGTAAGAAAAGCCGGTTTGCCAGCTGACGGGCAGCGCGGGCCGTAGCAGGCCATTGGATACTAAATACCCGATAGCGCTTGCAAATCCCAGAGCAACGCCTTTTCCGTTCAATGCTTGCTGTAAGACAATGGAATAATCGGGCACACGCAATTCCGGAAGGCCTTCTGGAATTGCCTGACCTGTCTGCTCCAGAAAGTGGTTCCAGGAAATGCGGGGTTGATCTAACTTCACTAAGGCGTGCTGAGATCCTGTTTTTGGAGCATCCAGTGTGCCGTGGCGATCAATGTATTCCGGGGATGCCACGGCAAGAATCCATTCCGGTGCAAAGGGGATGGAGAACTCATTCGGGTTAACTTCCAATTCGTGACGTAGCCCCAGGTCAGCCGGAGCAACAGGCCCCCGCATTTCCCCAATATCCAGTGAAAACCCCAACGACATATCGGGAAAGGCGCCCTTTAACTCTTCAAGCTGCGGCATCAACCAATGGGTCACAAATGCTGTGGACAATGAAAGTTGAACCATTGGCCCGACG
Source organism: Cochlodiniinecator piscidefendens (assembly GCF_011326755.1). Lineage (GTDB taxonomy): Bacteria > Pseudomonadota > Alphaproteobacteria > Rhodobacterales > Rhodobacteraceae > Cochlodiniinecator > Cochlodiniinecator piscidefendens. Next base: position 92,215 of record NZ_JAAOIE010000002.1, read on the forward strand.
TGTTTGGCCCGTGAAATTTGTTTTAGAGCGTTCTCCAGAGCTGGAAATGACAAACGAATGGCACTGTTTAAAAGCTCGCCTTCCCGAGTCAATGAAAGACCTGTTTTGCTGCGCACGAACAGGTGACATCCAATATAGGATTCAAGCGCCGCGATGCTCTTGCTGATCGCAGGTTGCGTCACATTAAGTGCCCGTCCCGCATCTGTGAAATTCAAGGTGCGTGCAGCAGCCTCAAAAGCGAATAAAGATTGGGTGGAGGGTATCATTTGGCGTAAGGTCATGAATTCAAGTTATCATATACATGAAACTAAACCATATTTAAATGAGATCGAATAGCGTGCTTTATTCCTGAAATTCACAGAACTTAGAATTCAGGAACCTACCGCATGTCCGAACGCCGCCGCCGTCGCACAAAATCAAGCCATACTGATACAGTCGCGGATCAACCTTCGTATTTGACCCGTACTGCGCCCACGTATGACATTTTGAACGAAGAACAGATCACTGCAATCGAAGCGGCCGCCGAGGATATTTTGCACAATATCGGCGTACAGGTCAGCCATGAACCAAGCCTACAATTGCTCCGGGCTGCTGGCTGCAATGTGGAAGGTGAACGCGTGACGTTTGAGCGTGGGTTTTGCCGCAAGCTTATTACGGAAAATGCACCAAGCGAATTTACCCAACATGCCCGAAACCCGGCGAAATCAGTACGCATTGGTGGTAATTCTCTGGTGATGGTGCCAGTTTACGGCCCCCCTTTTGTGGCCGCAACCGACATTGAACGGCGCTATGGAACTCTGGAAGACTTCAACACGTTTGTAAAACTGGCCCATATGGCCCCAGAAATGCACCACACGGGCGGTCCGATTTGCGAACCAACAGACGTTCCCGTGTCCAAGCGGCATCTGGATATGAACTATGGTCATCTCGCCCTGTCCGATAAGTGTTTTATGGGCGCGGTTACAGAAAAAAGCCGTGCTGAGGACACCATGCGGATGTGCGAAATCGCTTTTGGCAAAGATTTTGTGGATCAAAATTGTGTGGTTTCAGCCTTAATCAACCTGAACTCGCCTTTGGTGTTGGACGAAACTATGTTGGATGCGGCCCATGTTTATGCGGCGGCGGGACAGGCCTGTGTAATAGCGCCGTTCATGATTGCGGGGGCGTCCAGCCCGACAACAGTCGCCGGATCAGCCGCCCAAGCTTTGGCCGAAACGCTGGTCGGCATGGCCCTAACCCAATTGATCCGCCCAGGCGCACCGGTGATCTACGGCTTCATGATGCTTGGCATGTCGATGAAATCTGGCAGCCCGATCCGTTATGATGAAACCTGGAAAAGCTTGTTGATCGCCGGGCAGCTTGCCCGTCGTTTGGGGGTGCCATTCCGATGTGGGGGCAGCTCATCCAACTCTAAAATCCCTGATGCGCAGGCCGGTTGGGAAGGCGCGCTTTATATGATGTTTTCAATGCTGGCAGGGGTGAATTTCTTTATCCACGCGACAGGAACATTAGAGGCAGGATTGGTCGCCAACTTCGATAAATTCTTGATTGATTGCGATATGTTGGGTGCCGCCGCACGCATGATGACAGAGGTAGATACCAGCCCCAATGCCTTGGCCCTGGATGCGATCGCCGAGATTGGCCCAGCAGGCAACTTCCTAACCGCTGCGCACACTATGGAGCGTTACAAAACTGCCTTTTACGTTCCAAGCAACGCCAATGGCGACAGCTTTGAACAATGGAACGCTGAGGGCAGCATGGATGCCGCAGAGCGTGCGATGCATCGCCGCAAACAAATGCTGTCGGAATATCAACGCCCGCCGATGGATCCCGAAGTTGACGCCGCTCTGATCGAATTTATCAGCCGCCGCAAGGCCGCTTTGCCGGATACATTCGCATGAACATGTCACCCAGCTTGACCGCCAGCAAGGATCCCTTGCTGCAACCCCTGACCATTCGCAGCATGACACTCAAAAACCGGATCATGAGCACATCTCATGCTTCGGCCATGGATGATGCGAACATGCCCGCTGAACGATATCAGCGATATCATGAAGAAAAGGCCAAAGGTGGATTGGCCCTGACGATGTTTGGCGGCAGTTCCAACATCGCACCGGATAGCCCATCGGTTTTTAACCAACTTGATGTCGGCACTGATCGGATTATCCCGTTTTTTCAAGAATTCTCCGAACGCATCCATCAACATGGCACTGCGCTTATGTGCCAGATCACCCATTTGGGCAGACGCGGGGACGCGCAGGAAGACGCATGGTTGCCAGCCATTGCCCCATCCGCTGTGCGTGAGGATTTGCACCGCAATTTCCCACGTGAAATGAACCACACTGATATTGATCGCGTGGTCAAAGCCTTTGGCGCAGCAGCAAAGCGTTGCAAGGAAGGTGGGCTAGATGGCATCGAAACCTTGGCCGCCTCCCACCTGATCGGCCAGTTTTTTTCGCCCATGACCAATCAGCGCATCGACAGTTTTGGTGGCAGCGTTGAAAACCGGGCCCGGTTTGCGCTGATGGCCCATGAGGAAATCCGACGTCAGGTCGGCGATGACTTCGTTGTCGGCATGCGCCTTACCTTGGATGAAGGCGAAGGCGGATTGCGGTTTGACGAGGCCTGCCAGATTGCTGAAATCCTACGTCGCGAAGGGGCGGTGGATTTCTTCAACTGCAATGTTGGCCGGATGGATACAGAGGTCAAACTGGTCGAGGAAAACATGCCCGGCATGAACCGACCACTGGCCCCATATTTGGATCAGGTAGCTGAATTTAAACGCGTCGCGGGGGTCCCCATTTTCCATGCGGCTCGGATCACCGATGTCGCCAACGCACGTTATGCTGTGCGCGACGAGGTTGTTGATATGATCGCCATGACACGCGCCCATATCGCGGATCCGCAGATTGTGAACAAGATCATACGCGGTGACGAGGAACGCATCCGGCCCTGCATTGGCGCATCGCATTGCCTTTATAAAAAACCTCACTGCATTCACAACCCCGCTTCGGGCCGTGAGATCCACCTTCCCATGGAAGTGACGCCAAGTGACACCCCGGGCAAGAAAGTCGTGATTGTTGGCGGCGGTCCGGCGGGAATGGAGGCTGCACGCGTTGCGGCCGCACGTGGGCACACAGTCGTTCTATTTGAAGCTGCCCCGCAACTGGGCGGGCAAATCCGTTTGGCATCAAAGGCAAGTTGGCGTCAGGATTTGATTTCCATTGTGGACTGGCGCGACGCAGAGCTTCAGCACCTGGGCGTAGATGTTCGCTGCAATGTCTATGCCGATAAAAATGACGTTTTGGCTGAAAACCCGGACCATGTGTTTGTTGCCACCGGCGGCATGCCTGCGGAAACAGAAATCCCTGGTGCAGAGCTTGCCATCAGCAGTTGGGATATCCTGTCGGGTGATGCGAAACCCGCGGGTGCCATCTTGATATGCGATCACACCGGCCGGCACGAGGCCGTATCGACCGCCGATCACTTGTCTGAACAAGGGCATGATGTGACGGTTGCAACCATCGACGCGCATGTTGCAACTGAAATGGGTTATCCCGATCAGATCGTGTTTCACAAACGGCTGGCAGCACAGGGAGCCCGCGTTCTGCCCTATGTACGCTTGGGCAAAATTACCCGCGACGGGAACCGTTTGCGCGCCACATTGCGCCATGAATTGACAGGCGATTTACAAGAACACTTAGCCGATCAGATTTTGATCGAAGCGGCGACCGACCCATTAACTGAGGTTTGGGACGCGCTTGCAGATCAAGCCGACAATGCGGGTATGACGGATGTCGATGCCTTAGCGACATGGCGTGCACAGCCATCACCAAAAAACCCAGGATTTTCACTTCACCGGATCGGCGATGCACTGACATCGCGATCAATCCATGCAGCCCTGCTTGAGGCATACCGCCTCACAGTCTGGCTGTGACAGGTCATCTTCAGGAGGAACCAAAATGACCCTTACTCGACGCCTTTTCACCACTGCTGCTGCCACTGCGTTGGCCGTTTCCGCAACAGCATCACTTGCTGGCGACGCCATGGACCGGATTACTGCTGATGGGGTACTTATAATTGCGACCTCTGCGGATTGGGCCCCGCAAAGCTTCTTGAACGACGACAACGAAATGGATGGTTTTGATGTTGATGTCGCTAAGGAAATCGCCAATCGTTTGGGCGTAGAAGCGGAGTTTGTCACCCCTGCTTGGGAAATTATCACTGCGGGGAATTGGTCTGGCCGCTGGGACGTTTCTGTTGGTTCGATGACTCCCACCACCGCACGGGCTGAAGTTCTTAGCTTCCCCGCTGTTTACTACTACACACCAGCCGTTATCGCGATACACGAAGATAGTTCTGCAACGTCAGCATCCGACTTGAACGGCATGAAGTTCGGTGTGGGTAGTTCGTCAACTTATGAAGCCTACGCTCAACATGATCTGACGATCGATGCCGAAGGTGTTCCATCCTTCAGCTATGAAGTGATGCCAGGCGAGATCCGTTCCTATGGTGGATCATCCGCTGTGTTTGACGATCTGCGTTTGGGGGATGGCGTGCGCCTAGATGCAACCATTGATGCGCTTCCCGCAATCTTAACAGCAGCGGAAAATGGCTATCCGTTCAAGATCTTAGGCGATCCTGTGTTTTTTGAACCACTGGCTGTGGCAATTGACAGGGGTGACGCCGAGCTAGCCGCCGCGATTACCGCTGCCGTGGCCGCGATGCGCGAAGACGGCACACTGAGCGCGCTCTCAGTAAAATGGTACGGCACAGATTTCACATCTACAAACTAAACCCGGCTCAAATTAACTAAAATGTGGGCCGACTAATGCTCGGCCCACATCCGCAAACGAGGTACCTGATGCTCTATCCCGATACGGTCCAACGCGACCCGCTTGTCCACAAGCCAAAATTCATTGCCCTAACAATTTTCCTATCAATGCTGGTGTTTGCCGCGATAAATTTGAATGGGACCATCATTGGAGAACTGATGCGCCCCGTGATCGGCGAGCCATCGGAATCGGGTCTATTTGGGCGCTTATCTACTGGGCTAGTGCTGGGCATTTTGTTTGCCGTTAACATTGTTCTTATAGGGTTTTTGCGGTTCCGTTGGCAGGTTTTGGTCGTTTGGCTAGAGCTTTTGGCACTATTCTTAAGCTTTTTCTATAGCTTTGATCTGAACTTTGAATTCATCCGCTCCAAACTCTGGTTCATGATCACCCAAGGTGTGTTCACCACCCTTTATGTATCGGCAATTTCAATTGTACTTGCTTCGATTGTGGCCATTTTTGGCGCCGTTGCCAAGCTGTCGTCAAATGGGTTTGCCTTCGCCATGGCCAGTTTTTACACATCCTTCTTTCGGGGCTTGCCGCTTTTGATGCAGATATATCTGATCTATCTAGGCTTGCCGCAACTGGGCTATGTAATTGATGCGGTGCCTGCAGGGATCCTAGCTTTAACCCTGTGCTATGGCGCATATATGACTGAAATCTTCCGCGCTGGAATTCAATCCATCCCTAAAGGCCAGTGGGAGGCATCCCGCGCCCTGGGCGTTCAGTTTGGCCTGACAATGCGCCGGGTGATCTTGCCGCAATCCATGCCGGTTATCATTCCTCCCACCGGAAACCAGTTTATTGCCATGCTCAAAGACAGCTCGTTGATTTCAGTCATCGGCGTTTGGGAATTGATGTTCATTGCTCGGACTGCAGGTGCAAAAGAATTCAAACACATGGAGATGCTAATCACAGCCGCTCTGATCTATTGGATTTTGTCAATCTGTCTTGAGCTTGTTCAAACGCGGATCGAACGCCACTTCCGCACACAAAGTCACTAAAGGAATACGTTATGTCAGATCCAATCATCACAATGCGCGGCGTCAACAAATGGTACGGCAAATACCATGCTCTGCGGGACGTCAATTTTTCGGTCAAACAGGGCGAGCGGATTGTGATCTGTGGCCCCTCAGGGTCCGGTAAATCCACGTTGATCCGCACCTTGAACTGGCTTGAGGCTCATCAGGAGGGAACGATCACGATCGATGACATCGAATTGCACCCAAAAATGCGAAAGATTGATCAGGTGCGCATGGAAGTCGGTATGGTGTTTCAACATTTCAACCTCTTCCCTCACATGAGCGTTCTGGAAAACCTCATGTTTGCCCCAATTTGGGTGCGTGGCCTTTCTGAACCAGAGGCCCGCGAAATTGCCATGACATATCTGGAACGGGTGCATATTCCTGAACATGCGGAAAAATATCCTGGTCAGCTTTCAGGTGGACAACAACAACGCGTGGCGATTGCACGTGCGCTGTGTATGAATCCAAAGGTGATGTTGTTTGATGAACCGACTTCGGCGCTTGATCCGGAAATGGTGTCTGAAGTGTTGGATGTCATGACTGAGCTTGCACGTGATGGCATGACAATGGTTTGTGTGACCCACGAAATGGGGTTCGCCAAAGCCGTCGCGGATCGGGTGATCTTTATGGATGCAGGCGAAATCATCGAAGAAGCCGATCCGCATAATTTCTTTGATGCCCCCCAAAATGAACGTACCAAAGCCTTCCTCGGCCAAATCCTGCAGCACTAAGGGTAAACCATGAAAATACTTATTCTCGGATGTGGTAAATGGGGTCGGCCATTTTGCGTGGTTGGCTCATTGAGGGCATGTCACCATCGGATGTGACCGCCATTGATCCGCACTCCAACTCTTTTGTCCGCTAACTATGTGACAAAGGTTTGCAGCTAAATCCCGACGTTCTAACAAGAGCCGGATATTGCGCTGATAGCGGTCAGCCACAGATCATTCAAGCAGCAGCCTCAGGCAGTGGACAACGGCTCCCGTTACATCTCTGGCGGCTTTGCTGAATGGCTGGACAAACAGAGCATGAAGCATGTCCAGGATGCGCCATTCCATCCACAAACCCAAGGCAAAATCACCTCTCGGGACATTTGCTGTGCAAATACCCTGCGGGTCAGTGGAACGCTGGCACCACACGATGAAGAACCCTGTTCTGCTGGAAAGTTACGACTTACCGCGCGATCTTGAACAGAAAACCAAGGCTTTCGTCGCCCCCTACAACAACCAGCGCAACCACGAAAGCCTGAACAACGTCACACCTGCAGACGTGTACTTCGGGCGAAACAAAGCAATTCTAAGAGAACAGCAAAAGATCAAAACGCAGACAATCCGACAACGCCGCTTGCAACATCAAAAACAAGCCGCATAATCAATCACACAAACGAACCAGAGCCTCCGATGCTCAAACACTCCGATGTCCAACTTTATATGACTACAGACATGGTGGTTAGCGGCACGTCAATTTTAATGCACATGATCCGTCTGATCATTGTCCGCAGTTTTTCGGGAATTGGCAGCTCTTGATAGGCGGGTGTGACTGGCATGTTTTTCTAAATTGTTGATCAATGTAATATGTATCCAACATCAAACGAGCCCGAGCAAGGTTTAACTTTTAAGACACTTTTTGCTTCACCCATCGCCAATACACTTGGATAGCCACGGAAAGTCAGTGCCTTGATTGAAAACGATGATCGCTGTGAAAAGCGGTCAGGATCAGGATGTATTGGAACTGCACCAAAATTTGACTGCATTATCGAACTCTGCTTTGTGAAATGCTGAGGGGTCTTCGCCAAAACGTTCAACGCGTCGCGCGCTGTCAAAAAAACCGGGAGCTGGCAAACCACCCCGCGTCTTGCTGATGACAAGCGCTGCTATCAGCGGATGGCCTGCAGCGGCGTCCTCTTCAATCAAGCATTCCAAGGCCATCGTGATTTGGTGAATCGTGTTTGGCGGCGATAGCTGCATGGATTTGGCGAGCGCGTGATATGTAACGGGAACATCGTGTCTTGTGAGGTCGCTGAGGTACGCGCGAACCTGTGCTGCCAGCGCATTACCTGCATGCTCAGGTATGTTCTGTGTCGTTTCAGGAGGTCGCATATTTTCCGCCTTACCCAGACCGCTAATGATCCGCATTCTTCCATTTGACCGGTGTCAGATAAACGATGTTATCATTCGCGCTGACCATGACTTCGCCATCCTGAATGTTCACTTGTAGTTTCATCGTGCGGCTTGCCAGTTGTTCCAATGCGCTGGTGTCTGTTTCAGAAAGATTGACCACCTGCAAATTGCCAAATCGGGCCGTATTGTTTTTAATCTTATCCCACCAGATTTCAGATGCTTTACCGCCGTAACTATAGATAATCACCTCATCAGCTTTGCCGCAGGATTGGCGAATGATTTTTTCGCTCGGAAGCCCGAGGGCCACCCACAACTCAAGCTCATCACTCAGGCTTTTCTGCCAGATGTCGGGTTCATCGTCTGTTGACAGCCCTTTGGTCAGCTCAAGGCGCTCGTCCGCATTCAAGGCGAAAGCAACAAGACGTACCATAAGCCTTTCGTCGGTTTCAGAAGGATGTTTCGCGACGGTCAGTTTATGAGTTTCGTAATAGTGACGATCCATGTCAGACACGGACAATTCAACTTTATAGATTGTAGATTTTTGTGCCATGTAGGGTCTCGCAATAAATATTCTAAAGGTGACTAATCTGTCTGGCCGTGTTGTGGAAGCAGATAAACGAAAGACTGTCGCTTATTGTACCAGCATCGATGCTCCTCACCTCAAAGTCATTCCGGGGATGGCACTTACTGTACAACTCCTCAAAGTCTATGTTGTGAGCCCCTCACAACGGACCTTCAGAACGAAACAGTAGCTGCAAAAGGCCGTTTGTCTAACTTTGCAAAACTGCTATTTGCCAGAACTGACCAATGCTGCGTTGCGCATAAAGGTCTGCTATAAGACTCGAAGTGGTCAGATTATGCTAAGCACAAGATGGCAATGTCATTTATCGAAGGCTGAAAAATGAACAAAATAAAAGGCCGTTTAACCGACATATTTAGTCTCCCAACCGATGATTCCGGGCAACCCCGGTCTGTTCTTATACTTGACCATCTTACACACATCCCTGAGATCGGAGATGTTCTTCACGTAGCCAATCGTAACTTGCCGATTGCCCAAGTTGATAGACAACGGATGCGAAGCTGCCTGACAGGCTGGCCGCTGATTGGTCTTGGCAGTATCGGGGTACTCGTCAACGAGCCAACGGACGAATTGAAACTGTTAGTAAAGCATACAAACCGTCTTTGGGTAACTTGGGCACCGAAAGCAGATTTACCATGGCATTTCAAGACAGACGACCTTCCTACTTTCACTCGCTTGAACGAAGACTGGAACGCACATCCAAATGATGTGGCTCTTAGGCTAGAACAAAACGGTGACGAGCTAATCGCTCGTATGAAACCAAATCCGTACGTTTATCGCCAATATGCGAAAGTACCCGAAATCGCTGTTAGATTCAAAAGCTGTTCCAATTACCGCGTTACGTCAGTAAATGACCATGGCTGGTATTTGGGTCAGTGCCGTTTCAGTGGGCTTGCACCAAAATGGGGCGAGTTTTACGAAATTTCAGGCAAAACCCGGGACGACATGAATTCTACTCCTTGGATCAAGATGGAAGGCGCCGGCGCGAGACATTTTCATTTCTATTTGAAAGATGAAACCCTCGAAATCAAATCACAAGATTGGGTGCTTGAACCCGAAATCCGATCTTCGAGCTAACGTTTCTAATAGTAGAAAAGCCCCCCTTATAGAACTTGGCAGCGCAATGCTGCTGCAACAATGTTGCCAATGCCCCCTTCGGAGAAGCTGCAATGAGGCAAAACCAGGCAATATGAACGCACGGCTGGAAGAGATCCCCGACCCACTACTGCGTTCAAGTGATTGGAGCGATAACTAGCGGACAGATTTCCGGCATCCTCGAACAAGAACGAGTCGTTTTTCGACATGAGGTACATATACGCTGGCGTATTTCCGCCTTGCTACCGCTTAAACACAAAAGCAGTGCTTGAATGGCGGGCAAGTTTGCCAATAAAAAGGCGCTGCATCATTCAGCAGATGGCAGTGCAACGGAATATAGACGTTATTCATGACAACAGATGACACACCAAATCAGAAGGGCTGGCTCATGTCGCTGGTTTTGATGCTGTCGGTTCTCGTGTGGTCCGTTTCCCAACCCCTTATGCATGGTACATCTCTGCCAGAAGGCGCTATTGCTGCGCAAACAGAGATCGTGATTGATCACGAGCACGGCGTCGAAGGGGACATACTCCCTGAATGGTCCATCCATGGGCATTCACACAATGCAGCGGATCATGAACACCAATTGATGGTGTTACTGCCCGGCCGTGGCGAACCATCTTTCTTTGCTTTTTCCACCCGCAAGACCATCCAAGCGGTGTTGGGAACATCAACCCTGCAGGACCCATTGGAGCGGCCTCCTCGCGTCTGAATGTCTCGCTCAAGCGGACAATCCACTTATAACTTCAGACAATTCGGAGACATCTAATGTACCCTTCTTTTTGGAGGCGTATTGGCATTGTTGGTTTTGCAACCAGAATGTCATCTGCCCTCTTTATTCTTGTGCTGCTTTTTGGAGCAACCAAAGCCAGCGCTCACAATGTTACCCCCGGTGATGCGGGCTATATTCAGGAAATCTATGGGATCAATCTAATCCCGTTTTTGTATCTGGGGGCCAAACACATGGTCACCGGTTACGATCACATTCTATTCCTGTTCGGCGTTATCTTCTTTCTCTACAGAATGCAGCATGTCGCCATCTACGTTAGCCTATTTGCCCTTGGTCATTCGACAACCATGTTATTGGGTGTTTGGTTCGGCTGGAATGTAAACGCCTATCTGATCGACGCGATCATAGGACTATCGGTAATTTACAAAGCACTGGATAACCTCGGGGCCTATCAACGGTGGTTTGGTTTCCATCCAAACACGAAAATTGCCACGCTTATCTTTGGGCTGTTTCACGGTTTGGGGCTTGCTACCAAAATTCTAGATTATGACATCGCGCCAGATGGGCTTTTGCCAAATCTTCTGGCGTTCAATGTTGGGGTAGAATTGGGTCAGACTCTGGCTCTGGCCGTGATCTTAATTGTGATGGGATTTTGGCGCCGGACCAACGGTTTCCTACACCATGCATACACCGCGAATGTGGCGATGATGACCGCAGGCTTCATCCTTGTCGGCTATCAATTGACCGGCCTTTTTACAGCCGTCTGATCTAAGGACTATTGTTATGTTTAATACTGAAAAACCAAACCTCGAAGATTTGCCAAGCTCCAAGCAGCTGTTAAAATCCACATATCTAGCGGCGGCCGCAGCGGGTGCACTTCTGATCACTGTCGTCTTACCCGCCGAATATGGGATCGATCCCACAGGCGTCGGTCGCTTAATAGGATTGAAAGAAATGGGTGAAATCAAATCACAATTGGCAGAAGAGGCTGAGCAAGATGCCGTGCAGTCGTCAGTTGGTGGAGGTATCTACAATTTTCTGATCGGAACAGCTTATGCTCAAGAGGTTGAGCTTTGGACAGATGAAATTTCATTTACACTTGCTTCTGGTGAGGGAATTGAATGGAAAATCACGATGGAAGACAACGCCATTGCAGAATTTGATTGGTTCACGGATGGCGGTCGCATAAATTTTGACCTGCATGGTGATGCACCTGGCCAAAGTATCTCGTATGAAAAAGGTCGGGGTCAAAGCGCGGCGCGCGGAGAGATCGTCGCAGCATTTTCAGGAAATCACGGATGGTTTTTTCGAAACCGTGGCAGTGGGCCCGTCACGGTCTCACTAAGATTACGTGGTGCCTATGGTGAATTAATCCAGACCTTCTAAACATTTAGCCCGGCCGCAAACGTGGCCGGGCTTTGAATGCGTTCTAACTCGAATTAAGGTACGGAAGCTTTATCAGCATTGCTGCATACGAAGCTCGCGTACACATTCCAAAAGCGGGGTTGAATACTGCGATTTATCTTTTGCAAGCCGAAACAGCGGGACGGATATACTAATTGCCGCCACGGGCTGAGCTTGGTCATCAAGGATAGCCGCACCAAAACATACGATACCCTCTTCGTTTTCTTGATCGTCAAAGATAAACCCCTGAGAACGGCATCTTTCAATTTGCGCGCGCAATTGATCAGGATCAGTCGTGGTAAACCGAGTAATAGGTTTCATTTCTACTGCACCAAGGTGTTTGAGCAGATCTTCATCGGTCAGCGCTGAAAGATAAGCTTTGCCCACCCCGCTGGAATGAAGCGGCACAAAAGTACCGATAGTAGAACTCATCCGCACAGTTTGCAGGCTTTCTATTTTATCAATGTAAACAAGCCCCTCGCCGCTTGGAACGGCAAGATGCACGGTTTCCCCTGTGCTGTCCCTAAGGCGGGTTATTGGCTCTCGTGCGGTATCGCGGATGTCGGATTTTACCAAAGCAGTACGCGCAAGATGAATAAGCCGAAGGCCCGGTTTATAGGTCTTTTCGTACGTTTGAACAATCAGCTCTTCGGCTTCTAATCCCTGCAATAGACGATACAGTGTCGGGCGGGTGAAATCACATTCTGCCAATAGATCTTGAAGTGTGGGCGGAATCTGACGATCGCAGATATGCTGAAGTAAACTGATACTACGCGCAAAGCTTTGCGTACCTTGAACCTGTTTCGACATGCGCGTCCTTCTCTGGTTGACCTAAGGGGTGAGCTGACCTTAAATGTGTCCACATAATGAATCACATGACCATAATATGGACAAATGGTGAAGCGCAATAGGAAAGCAGCGAAATGCCACTGACAGAAACCGATGAAAACCCGCGTGTACCTTATAAACATCCAATGCCGCAGGACGCTTTGCCCGAAATCGTGGTCCCTGATGCGCTCGCCGAAAATGATCCACGCATGTGGGTGCAGCAATCTGAGCATGTTTTCTTCCGCCCACTTTGCCTCAATGTCTCGCAAGGATATTGGATGAATTTACTCAAGGTCACAAAATCTGGCGTGCTTTCGCGTCATCGGCACCCCAACGCTGTGCATGGGTTTGTGTTAAAGGGGCGTTGGCATTACTTAGAACATGATTGGGAAGCCCGCGAAGGCGGCTATGTTTTTGAACCTCCTGGTGAAACACACACGTTGGTTGTGCCCGACGACGTGGAAGAAATGATCACTTACTTTCAGGTGAACGGCGTCATGTATTATGTTGACCCCGATGGAAACCATCTAGGTTATGAAGATGTGTTTACCAAAATTGACATGTGTCGTGCCCATTTTGAAAAAGTGGGTTTGGGCGCTGATTACGTCAAAAACTTTATCCGGTAAAAGAGCATGAGCAATGTAACGTATAACTTTGCAGGGCGTACCGCCATCGTCACCGGTGGCTCTGCTGGAATTGGTGCAGAAATCGCGCGTCACTATGCATCAGCGGGCGCCAATGTTGCGATCTGGGATCTAACTGAGCCTGAAAATGCCCCGACAGACGCGATGTTCTGCAAAGTGGACATCAGTCAGCCGGATCAGATTTCAGATGCGGTCGCTAAAACGCGGTCCGTTTTTGGTGGCATTGATTTTCTGTCGCATAACGCAGGCTATGCTGGGCCAACTTTGCCGGTGGTGGAAAACGATCCGAATATCTGGGCCAGAGTGATCGAGGTGAACCTCACAGGTACATTCCATCTCGCACAAGCTATCGTTCCCGTGATGCAGGAGCGTGGTTTTGGCCGTGTCGTCAATATGGCCTCGTTGGCAGGAAAGGAAGGCACCCCTAACGCCTCAGCCTACTCCGCTGCCAAGGCTGGTGTCATTGGATTCACAAAATCATTAGCCAAGGAGCTGGCCCAAAGTGATATTCGCGTAAATTGTATTGCGCCTGCCGCCATCAAAACTGCCATTCTGGATCAAATGACACCAGAATTTGTGCAGGTCATGATTGATAAATCGCCAATGAAACGTTTGGGATGGGTCGAAGAAGCCGCCCGAATGGTCATGTGGCTTTCATCGGAAGACTGCACATTCAACAGCGGCGCCGTTTTTGATCTGTCTGGTGGCCGCGCCACATACTGATAGCAAAATGATTGATCAACGATGATTGCCTAGATCATCATGATAATGCTTTCAAAAGCTTGGTCGCTGTTTTCTTTTGGGGAACAGCGATCGGCTCCAAAACGCCCTCTATCCATTAAAACATAGTTGGGAAAAGGCAGAACGCCGCAGTTAGCGCCTATAGGGGCTTTCCATTTCTCGGTAGGTCACACGGCATTAAATTGCCTTTATTTAGCCCACCTGCCTGCAAAATTATGTGTTCATCTGCTTACAGTTCAATTGAGAAAATGTAAGGGTACACCATGTTAGACAGCGAAAAACATCCTTCAAAAGTCGTTTGGAGTCAGCTCGGTCAGGAAACATTTAATTCAAAGACTGATGACAAAGAGCCTCCTTTTCCGGTGACCACTCCGAGCGATGACGCACCAAAGCCGTGTTACAATGATTGGGCCAGCATCTAAGCCCTAATATTTAGGTGAATTGCAGAGCGAGATCAGATATTGCTAGGCTATGACACCTGTATCTTCAATTCGTAATCTTGGTCCGGCTATGGATGCCGCCTGTGCCAAAGCTGGTATTCATTCTGCCGAAGACCTTCGGGCCCTTGGCACGGACGAAGCGTATCGCCGTCTTTTACAAAGTGGCGTGCGCCCCCATTTCATTGGTTATTATGTTTTGGAAATGGGGCTACAAGGCCGCCCTTGGAACGACTGCAAGGGCGATGAGAAAAAAGCGCTGCGCAAGCGGTTCGACATCCTCAAAGCCACAGCATTTGACACGCACAGGTCTGATTTTGAACGAAAACTCAATGAAATCGGAATTATCGAGATTCGATAACCGATAGAGTTACCAATCGGTAAATTTGCAGCACGCATTTCATATCTAATATTAATCCAAAAGGTGTCTTTTCCTCGAACTTATTTTAACGAGGACACTATGCCAGTAATCGACCCTATTCTTGTAAACACCACCACCGCCGGCAATCAAGTCAACCCAAAAGCCGCGCAAAACAAATTTGGCGAAATAGCCGTCTGTTGGACACAGCGCAAACTAACAGGCGTTCGGGACCACGACCAAATCATCGTCCAACTCTACGATGCCACAGGCCAGAAAATTGGCGGAGAGTTGCTTATCAACGATGCTGCCAGCAACGTAGATGCCAAATACTCTCCTTCCCAATCATTGGCCGGACTGTACCCACAATCGGATGGCACCTTTATTGTCGCGATGACAGGCGCAAAAAGTAGCTCGAATGGAATAATCCAAAGTGCGTTTGCCCGAAAAATCAATAGAGATGGAACATTTTCCACCGACTTAACCGAAATCATTGATACCACTGCGGACGGCAGCATCTCCCCTCCATACATGAAAATACATGTAACATCAGAAGGAATTGCCGTCACCATCGCATATATGACACCAACGCCAACCGTAACCTATCCATGGTCTGGGCTATACGGTTCAATATTTGATTTGAACACTACCAACACACCTACCTGGATGCCTCTTGATACTCAGGCCGCACTGATTGGGCACCCTCGTTACATACATCACATCGATGAAAAAACGATTGGCATAGTTTCACACCAAAGTGGAAACATCTATCACAGCCAATTCGACATTGAAGCTAAATCTGTTGTTGAAAGCAAGTTACTCATCACAGAAACATCCACATTTAGTAATACAATTGAGCTGCATAATGGCTATTTTGCCAATTTTTGGGGCGCGGGCGGCGAAGCATTTGCACAGGTATTTGAACCCAACGGTACGCCATACACCAAAACAATTCTAGCCCCCGATTTGGGTACGCAGGTCACAAAAACTGCATTTCGTGACACCCTAAATGGGTTTCATTGGGTCATGTATGGCCCTGTAGATGGGTCGAATAGCTATTATGAGTTTTTTAACAAATACGGGGGGGCCGAGTACACAGATCCACGTCTGTGCGAAGAGTTCATCATAAAAAAACCAAGTGAATTTTTTGGCCTACCTCTCCACGACGGTGGCCATTTAAAAGTGTGGACAAGCAGCTACGGAACCCCACTAGATGATGACGACGGCTATGGGGTCTACATGGCTCGCTTTGATAAAACGAATACGCCGGTCAACGTCGATACACCCTTCACGTTGGAATACTTAGCGCAAAACACTGGTGTCCCTGCTAGTGGTTCCGGCGGTACTGGTGGTGGTACCTCCGGTGGCACTGGTGGTGGCACGTCGGGCGGTACTGGTGGTGGTACAGGATCAGTATCTTGCTGTGCGTCTGGCGTAAACATCACGGTACATGTGCACAACAACGATGATTGCTGCGGATCATAAAACAAAAAAGCTCGCGCAATTGCGCGAGCTTTTCATTGGGTAAGCTGCTAAAGCTTAGCCAACCAATTCAAGACCTGAGAAGAAGAATGCGATTTCTTCTGCTGCGGTTTCTGGTGCGTCTGAACCGTGAACTGAGTTTTCACCGATGGACAAAGCGTATTCTTTACGGATTGTGCCTGCATCTGCGTCAGCTGGGTTTGTTGCGCCCATAACTTCGCGGTTTTTCGCGATTGCGTTTTCGCCTTCGAGAACCTGAACAACGATTGGCTCAGAGATCATGAATTCACACAGTTCGCCAAAGAAAGGACGCTCTGAGTGAACACCGTAGAACTGCTGAGCTTGAGCCAAAGTCAACTGGATGCGCTTAGATGCAACAACGCGCAGGCCTGCTTCTTCGAATTTTGCAACGATCGCACCAGTAAGGTTGCGTTTTGTTGCGTCTGGTTTCACGATGGAAAAGGTGCGCTCTAGAGCCATGTCGATCTCTTTTCTGATAAGAATTTGCAATTTCTTCCGGTCGCCCGGATATTGGCGCCCGACTACCATAGCCCCAGCGCTGTGGGAAGGGGGAATTCGCACCAAAATGCGGGTGTTTTGCCTCAGAGCGCGGACAGGCGTTGACCTTCTTTGCACATTGAGGCATCGGGGGGCATGCTTAAGCTTTCAGATATATCATATTCCGTCGAAGGTCGCCCTCTGTTTGAGGGCGCGTCAGCCACAATCCCCACTGGGCACAAGGTCGGCCTTGTTGGCCCCAATGGTGCAGGCAAAACCACCCTATTCCGGATGATCCGGGGGGAATTGGCGCTTGAGGGTGGCGACATTTCAATGCCATCGCGCGCCCGTGTGGGTGGTGTTGCCCAAGAGGTGCCGTCGTCATCGACCTCATTGATCGACACAGTTCTTGCGGCCGACAAAGAACGTGCCACCCTAATGGCCGAATCTGAAACCGCCACGGACCCCAGCCGTATCGCAGACATTCAAACACGGCTCGCGGATATTGATGCGTGGTCTGCCGAGGGGCGTGCCTCTTCTATTTTGCGTGGCTTGGGTTTTGATGCCGAAGCACAACGCCGCCCTTGCGCTGATTTCTCAGGCGGATGGCGGATGCGGGTTGCGCTTGCCGCGATCCTTTTTTCTGAACCCGATCTGTTGCTATTGGACGAACCGACCAACTACCTTGATCTTGAGGGCGCGCTTTGGCTGGAAAACTACCTGTCAAAGTACCCCCACACCGTGATCATCATCAGCCACGACCGTGGTCTTTTGAACCGAGCCGTCGGCGCTATTTTGCACCTCGAAGAAAGAAAGCTGCACTACTACACCGGGACGTATGATCAGTTCGCAAAGCTGCGGGCGGAACGCCGTGCTATTCAGGCAGCCCAAGCCAAAAAGCAAGAGTTGCGCAAAGCGCATTTGCAGAGCTTTGTTGATCGTTTTAAGGCCAAAGCCTCAAAAGCAAAGCAAGCCCAATCGCGGGTTAAGATGCTCGAAAAGATGACAACGATAACAGCGCCCGAGGATGCGGCGCGTGCGGTTTTCACCTTCCCGGAGCCAGAAGAGCTGTCGCCACCGATCATTTCCACCGAAGGCGTTTCAGTGGGATATGATGGCACGATCATTCTAAAAGGTCTGAACCTGCGTATTGATCAAGATGATCGCATCGCGTTGCTTGGGAAAAATGGCGAAGGCAAATCCACCCTCGCCAAGTTGCTTTCAGAACGCTTGACCCCGATGGGCGGGCGAATGACGTCGTCTTCCAAGTTACGTGTTGGGTTCTTTGCCCAGCATCAGGTGGATGAACTTTATGTTGATGAAACTCCCATTCAACACCTCATGCGTGAACGCCCCTCAGAAGGCCAAGCTCGCCTGCGCGCGCGGCTTGCCAGTTTTGGGCTTGGTGCTGATCAGGCGGATACGCAGGTTGGACGGCTCTCAGGGGGACAAAAAGCACGGCTTTCGCTGCTATTGGCCACCCTACCCGCCCCGCATCTGTTGATCCTCGATGAGCCAACAAACCACCTTGATATTGAAAGCCGCGAAGCACTTGTCGAAGCGCTGACCGCCTATACGGGCGCGGTGATTTTGGTCAGCCACGATATGCACTTGCTGAGCCTTGTTGCAGACCGTTTGTGGCTGGTGAAAAACGGCAGCGTCACCCCGTATGAAGAAGATCTAGAAGCCTATCGTAAACTCCTTTTGGCGCGGGATGCCCCCGTCAAAGCGGCTAAGGTAAAACCGGCGGCCCCTAAACGCGCGCCCCAAGAAGTTCTTAAAACACTGCGCTCAGACGTCAAGAAATGCGAAGAACGCTTGACCAAACTGAGCGATATGGCTGATAAATTGGTGAAAAAGCTCGCTGATCCTGAACTTTATGATGGGGATCGCGCGGGCGAAGTCGAGGTTTGGCAAAAGAAATACGGCGAAGTTCGCAACGCCGTTGACCGTGCCGAAGAGCTTTGGCTAAAGGCCCAAGAAAAGTTAGAAAAAGCACAGGGATAGGCGAATTCCGATGGAACTAGAGGCAATCATCACCGCATTTATCACGCTTTTGGTGGTGATTGACCCCATCGGGCTCGCTCCATTATTTGTCGCGCTAACCTCTGGAATGCCAAATGAACAGCGCCGTGCAATTGGCCTGCGGGCCTGTGCAACAGGGGCAGTTTTGCTCACCTTGTTTGGCATGTTTGGAGAAGCTGTACTAGGCTTTGCCGGTATTTCGCTCTCGGCGTTTCGCATTGCCGGGGGGATACTCTTATTCCTGACCGCGCTCGATATGTTGTTTGAACGCCGCACGCAGCGCCGCAAAGGACAATCTGCCCAAGCGCACGATCCGTCCATCTTCCCGCTTGCGACACCGTTGATCGCAGGCCCCGGCGCGATTGCCTCAATGATTTTGCTTATCGGAACAGGTGGCGGAACATGGACAGCTACATTTACAGTGATCGGTGTCATGCTTGTGGTGATTGCTGTTGTTTTCCTCTTTTTCCTCAGTGCCGGATTGATTGAACGTGCCCTGGGGGAGACCGGCACAAATGTTGTCACCCGCCTATTGGGTATGCTTTTGGCCGCACTTTCTGTTCAATTTGTCGTGGATGGCATTATGTCTCTGGCTGTAATTTCCGGATAAATCCCCATATAAGACTTGCAAACAAAAGAGGTTTCTATGGGCGGCGACGATTTCGGACAATTGGTATATCTGGGGCTGCTGGGCGCGGCCGTAGTTGCTTGGTTTATTTCTCAAAACCGAAATTCAATGGGCAAAACCCTACAACAAGCGATGGTCTGGGGGTTGTTGTTTGTTGGTGTGATTGCCGCTTACGGCCTTTGGGGGGATATTCGCCGCGCTGCTATTCCACAACAACACTATCAATCTGACAGCGTCGTTGAAATCCCGCGCAGCCGTGACGGGCATTACAATTTAGTTTTGGTTATCAACAACCAAGCTGTCGAATTTACAGTCGATACCGGGGCGACCCATATGGTTTTATCGGCCCAAGATGCCGAGGCTATTGGTATTGACCCCAATAGCCTATCTTACTTTGGTCAGGCCCAAACAGCCAACGGCATTGTTGGCACGGCTCGGGTCAATCTTGAAACTGTTGAACTGGGCCCCATTATTGATCGCAACGTTTCAGCCCAAGTCAACGGCGGTGAAATGTCAGGGTCATTGCTGGGCATGTCCTATCTCAACCGCTTTAACCGCATCGAGATTAACAATGGCGTCTTAACGCTTGAACGATAACGGTTTAATCCGGGTTACTTTCGGCTTTCTTCACCCATGATCCCATATCTTGTGCCCAGTATTGGGCCGCACAGCCTGCGCCTGTGATTGCTTTCCACTGCCCTCGGGCGTGCTGAACAGCATCGGGATCATTTCCATCAAACAGAATACACACACGATCTGAGTTCGTGATTTCATCCGACGAAACCTCAGCCCCACCAACCGACATAATACAGCTAGCGCCATTTGGGATATCGCCCAATGTCGTCAATAAAATGGGTTGCTCGGCATCAAAACCGGTCCCTTGTTTGCCGTGGGGCAGAAATCCGTCCTCTGCCCCCAGCCATAAGAGTTGATCAAGCCAATCGATCATGCCCTCATTGCGGCCGCGCACAACAACACGCCATCCTACCTGTTGGGCCTTACCAAGTAACATTGGCAAGGTCACATCAAGCGGGCTTTCGGTGAGGTGATAAAAATACGCGGCCCCCATGTGTTAACCTTCCAACATATCGCGAACCATGCGATCCAGCGCCATAACGCCCCAACCTGTCGCACCACCCGGCGCGAGGTCTGTTCCACCCTTAACGCTCGCTACACCAGCGATATCTAGGTGAATCCATGGCATATCTTCTTGCACAAACCGCTGAAGGAATTGCGCGGCAGTGATGGAGCCTGCCGGACGGCCGCCTACGTTCATCATATCCGCAACTCGGGATTTGAGTTGCTTGTCATAAGCGGCACCCAAAGGCATGCGCCAAGCGCCTTCGCCCTCAGCTGCGGCGGCCTTTAGGAATTGATTACATAGGACGTCGTTGTTTGAAAACACACCTGCGTTTTCATGGCCAAGACCAATAATGATCGCACCGGTCAGTGTTGCCAGATCAATCAGACCCGTCGGTTCAAAACGCTCTTGTGCATACCACATCACGTCACAAAGCACGAGCCGCCCTTCAGCGTCTGTATTGATGACTTCGACTGTGTCGCCTTTCATAGAGCGCACAACATCACCAGGGCGGGTTGCATTGCCATCAGGCATGTTTTCAACCAAACCAACAAGCCCAACAACATTGGCCTTAGCCTTGCGCAGCGCGAGTGTACGCATGACGCCGGATACAACACCGGCACCCCCCATATCCATGGTCATATCTTCCATGCCACCTGCGGGTTTGATGCTGATGCCGCCCGTGTCGAACACCACACCTTTGCCAACCAAGGCGAACGGCTTTTCATCTTCAGCGCCGCCTTTCCATTGCATCACAACAACCTTTGATGGGCTGACAGACCCCTGCCCAACCGCCAATAGCGTGCGCATACCCAGCTTTTCCAGATCAGCCTCTTCGAGGATTTCAACCTCAAGCCCGAGTTCCTGCATCGCTGCCAACCGCGCGGCGAAATCATCGGTGGTCAAAATGTTGGCAGGCTCATTCACCAAATCACGGGTGAAAAATACGCCTTCTGCAACAGCAGCCATTGGGCCAGCTTCTGCTGCGACTTCTTCTGGTTTTGACACCATAAAGGTCACGTCACCTTGGGCAACTGCGTCTGCTGTTTTATGATCGGTAAAATCATAGTCACGCAGAGCAACTCCAAAAGAGATGTCTGCCGATTTGTTTAAATTCCCAGCGAGTACAAGAACCGGTGCATTTGCTTTGGCTTTGGCGATTGCCGCCCCCGCCTTGCGTGCATCTTCAACTGCTGAACGGCGATCAAGACGCACAACCAACAACGAATCTGCTGCCATACCAACAGGCCAAGCCAATTCGCGCATTTCGCCGGGCTGCATTTTTGCGAAACCTTCGCTTTCGGCCAAACGTTTTAGCGCGCCCCGCGTTAGGCGATTCACCCGACGCGCGGTGATGTCCATCTTGCCTTCTTCGCCCAAAAAGACCGCGACGCGCCCTTCCCAATCAGCAATGGCGTCTAGTTCTACGTCTTTGAAATGGATGGCTACGGGCGTTGTCATGCGTTTCTCCAATAAGCAGGGTTTTGCTATTCGTAGTCTGCTCTGCGCCAATTGACCAGATAGCAGTTTTCCCGCGCTTTCAATTGGGTTAACTTGCGCTACGTTACGAAAGCAAGGGGGCAGGATTGGTGGCGAGATTCGACAGGTATATGCTGTCGCAGCTCATGATGCTGTTTGGCTTTTTCTCACTGATTTTGGTGATGGTCTATTGGGTCAACCAAGCTGTAGTGCTGTTCGATCAATTAATTGCTGATGGGCAATCTGCAACTGTATTTCTAGAATTCACAGCGCTGACACTTCCAAACGTTATTCGCGTCGTTCTTCCGATTTCTGCTTTTATTGCAGCAGTCTACGCAACCAACAGACTGTCCAGTGAAAGCGAACTCGTGGTCATGCAGGCCACGGGGTTTAGTGGTTTTCGCCTTGCGCGCCCGGTTTTATACTTTGGTTTGATCGTCGCAGCCTTATTATCCGTGTTGTCGCATTTTCTAGAACCAATGGCCTCGCGCCAGCTCGAAGAGCGCCGTACAGAAATCGCGCAAAATGTATCTGCTGGATTGTTAAGCGAAGGCGAATTTTTACATCCGGCCACGGGCATTACCTTTTATATTCGCGAAATTACCCCCGTTTCTGAACTGCTGGATATTTTTCTGACCGACACGCGCGAAGAAAACATCGAGTTAACCTACAGCGCACGCCGTGCCTTTTTGGCCAATACCGATGCAGGGCCGAAGTTGTTGATGTTTGATGGGCTGGCAATGAATCTTGACCGTTCGACCCAACGTCTGTTCACCACACGATTTGAAGAATTTGCTTTCGATATCTCGGGCCTTGTCGATATTGAAAATCTAGGTCCGCCCCAACCGAGCGCATTAACAACGTTTGAAATTTTATCCCTCGACATCACCGCTCTGGAAACTGTTGGCACCTCTCGCAGTGATGTAAATTTCATCGTTATGGATCGGATTGCACAGCCGTTGCTTGCGGTGGTCACGCCTTTGGTTGGGTTTGCCTGTTTACTGCTTGGCGGGTTTTCGCGGTTTGGGATTTGGCGGCAAATCATTCTTGCTATTGCCATGCTTGTTGTCATTAAGGCAGCGGATAACTCGGCCTCGGACATCGCGATTTCGAACCCAGGATTGGAAGTCGTTATGTTACTACCCTCAGTTATGGGCGTAACGATTGCCACTGCTCTCTTGTGGCTCAGTGCGCACCCGACCCTGTTCTCGCGGCGACGGAGAACCGCTCAATGAAACTTCATGTTTATTTTGCCCGCAAATTTGCGATGGCATTAATGCTAGTCGGCGGCGTGTTAAGCGGTATTTTAGTCCTGATCGAAATGGTTGAGCAATCACGGCGCTACGGTCAACACGGCGCAGGCTTTTCCGATGTTCTAACGCTTTCCGTGTTAAAAGTCCCAGAAACGCTTTATGAAATGCTGCCGCTGATTGTGATCTTGGCGACGCTTACCCTGTTCTTAGGCCTTGCACGCAGCTCTGAAATGGTTGTGACACGGGCAGCTGGACGATCTGCGCTTCGCGCTTTGATCGCGCCTTGTATTGTCGCGGCGTTATTTGGGGCTGTTGCTGTGGCCGCTTTTAACCCGATTGTAGCTGCGACAAGCAAGGAATATGAAAACCGGGCAAATGCCTTTGTTACCGGGCGTAGCAGTAGCTTTTCGGTTTCTTCAGAAGGATTGTGGTTGCGCCAAGGGGACGCAAGCGGTCAAACTGTCATTTATGCAGATCACGCTAATCTAGATGGCACAGTCTTATGGCAAACGAGCTTTCTGACGTTTTCACCTGATGG
This sequence comes from Cochlodiniinecator piscidefendens, assembly GCF_011326755.1. GTDB lineage: Bacteria > Pseudomonadota > Alphaproteobacteria > Rhodobacterales > Rhodobacteraceae > Cochlodiniinecator > Cochlodiniinecator piscidefendens. Next base: position 115,993 of record NZ_JAAOIE010000002.1, read on the forward strand.
AGTTGCTTTGCGTCGCCTGACCGCCAACCGTGCTGAGCTACAGGATGGAGGATGGAAACTATCCAACGTCAAAATCTGGCCACTCACCGGTAGCGACAACCCAGAACGCGACGCCGGGACGCATGAAGAACTGATATTGCCATCAAGCCTGACCCCGGAACAAATCAGAGACAGCTTTGGCACCCCGAATTCTATTCCGATATGGGAATTACCCGCCTTTATCTCTCGGCTAGAAAATGCCGGTTTTTCCGCCCGCCAACACAAGGTTTGGTTTCAATTGGAGCTTGCACTACCACTACTATTTATCGCAATGGTACTGGTGGGGGCGACCTTTACACTGCGCCACACGCGTTTTGGGCGCACAGGTGTGATGGTATTGGCTGCGATATTAATGGGGTTTGCCTTGTTCTTTATTCGAAACTTTGCTCAGGTCTTAGCTGAAAGCGGGCAAATTCCCGCGATCTTAGCGGCTTGGGCCCCCCCGATTGCGGCAATTTTCCTTAGCCTCGCCGCTCTGCTACATTTGGAGGACGGTTGATGCGTCGTTTTCTAAAACCGGTTCTCGCTGCGCTGATCGCTTGTAGTGCCACCTCTGGCCTCGCTCAGTCGCGTGCTGTCTTGATTGCAGATTCTGTCTATACCGAAGGCCATGATCGCCTGATCGCCTCGGGCCATGTTGAAGTCTTTTTTCAAGACCGCCACTTGCGCGCCAGTCGCCTTACGTTTGATCAATCCCTTGGACGGCTCAGCATCGAAGGGCCAATCATATTAAACGATGGGGATGAAACCCTGATCCTTGCGGACAGTGCTGAACTGTCTCAAGATCTGCAAACCGGCATTCTACAAAGCGCGCGTTTGGTATTAGGTCAGCAATTGCAAATTGCAGCAACTGAAATCAACCGTGTCGAAGGACGTTATACACAGCTTTATCAAACCGTTGCATCAAGCTGTGAGGTCTGCGTCGACAACCCTATTCCGCTTTGGCAAATTCGGGCCACCCGGATCATTCATGATCAACAAGAGCGCCAGCTCTATTTTGACAATGCTCAGTTTCGTGTCATGGATGTTCCTATTTTCTGGGCTCCGCGCCTGCGGCTTCCTGATCCGACCTTGGAACGTGCAACAGGGTTTCTGACACCCAGCCTCAGATCGTCATCGCGGTTAGGTCTGGGCATCAAGGCCCCGTATTTTATTCGCATTGGCGATCATCGCGACCTGACCATCACCCCGTATTTCTCAAGCCGAACCAGAACCTTGGAACTGAGATACCGACAAGCGTTCCATAATGGTGACATTGAATTTACCGGGTCATTTACCAACGATGACCTGATCCCCAATGCAACGCGCGGTTATCTGTTTGGGTCTGGGTCCTTTGATCTGGCTCGTGATTTTGAGTTGAATTTCAATTTGGAAACCGTGTCGGATAAAAGCTACTTGCTTGACTATGGGTATTCCCCCAATGACCGCCTCGAGAGCAACATCCAGCTAACCAGAACGCGCAACGATACGTTCTTTAATGCTGAGATTATTGATTTCAAATCCCTTCGTGCAGCAGAAGACAACGCAAATATTCCCGGTCTCGTCGCAAATGTTGAATGGAACCATCGGTTTGTTCCCGGTGTTCTTGGTGGAACAGCCGAGGTCAGCGCAGAATTGTTTGCGTTTCAACGCGCGTCAAATGTGAATGGCGACCTTGGTCGGGATATGGGCCGGTTTAGCGCGCACCTCAATTGGAGACGCAATTGGGTGTCAAATAACGGCATTGTTTTTGGACTGATTGCCGATGGCGGGGCCGATTACTATACCCTTGCAGACCAAGCCCCTGGCGAGCAAGAAGGGCTCTTTTATAACGCCACGTTGGGTGGGGAAGTTTCATGGCCCTTTGCTATGACAAACTACCGTGGCATTCGCCATGTTGTCACCCCGACCGTGCAACTGCTTTGGACAGATACCAATCAAACAGGCGTCCCCAATGAGGACAGTACTCTGCTGGAATTTGACGAAGGCAACTTGTTTGCATTGTCACGTTACGCAGGTTCAAACGTATACGAGGAAGGCACACGGTTTAACGTTGGCCTAACTTGGTCACGCATTGGGCCGTCCGGTATCACCAATACGCTGTCAGCTGGACGCATTTTCCGTGATCAAGATTATGCGCAATTCACCGCGGGATCAGGGTTGACCGGTGCACAGTCTGATTGGCTCTTAGCCTATCAATTGCAGACCCCACAGAATATTACCCTGACGACTCGTGCGCTGTTTAACGACCAATTAGATCTGACACGCAACGAAACCCGTATAAGTTGGCGCGGCGAGCGACTGGATCTTGGGTCAACTTACGTTTGGCTTGACGCTGCGCCTGCGGAAAATCGGCTGGCCGTATCTGAATGGACCTTTGACACCTCTTATCGCTTTAATGATGTTTGGACAGGCACCGCAAACTGGCGGCATGACTTTCAAAGTGGTGAATTGGCCAATGCGGGCCTCGGTCTGACCTACCACGGGGAATGTGTAAAGGTTGACCTTTCCGTTTCACGTCGGTTTACATCAACAGCAATTCTACAACCGAATACCTCTTATGGCCTTACTGTTTCCCTTGTTGGGTTCGGGGCCTCGGGACAAGCACGCGGTGCATCGCGCAGCTGCATAAATTAAGAAAGAATAGACAGCATGGCACATCGGCCTCACTTTCGTTTCATTCTGGCATTTTTTACTTTGTGCTGGATGGCCTTGGCACCAAACATTGGCACTGCGCAAAATCTGTTTGCCCCAGTTGCCCGTGTGAATGACCAGCAGATAACGCAGTATGAATTCGATCAAAGAATGGCATTCATGGCATTATTGCGTGCGCCAGGGAACCCCGAAGAAGAGGCCATGAAAGGTTTGGTCGATGACCGCCTTCGTATGCAAGAAGCGCGGCGCCGTGGCGTGATCGTAAGCGAAGAGCAAATTGCGATCGGCATGGAAGAGTTTGCGCAACGCGCTGAATTATCGACTGAACAATTTTTACAAATCCTTAGCCAAGGCGGAATTACTGAAGAAACATTTCGTGATTTTGTCCGCTCGGGTCTAGCGTGGCGCGAAATCGCAGGGGGATTGTTTGCCTCTCGGGTGCAAATCTCGGAAAGCGAACTGGATCGGGCCATCGCACTCGCCTCTGGTCAGGGCGGCGTGCGCGTGTTGCTGTCAGAAATCATTCTTCCCGCGCCTGAAGGCCAAACAGACGCCCCTAGACGACGTGCACAACAACTGAGCCAAATTTCAACGCTTCCTGCCTTTGCTGCGGCGGCGCGTCAATATTCTGCATCCCCGTCGCGGGGGCGCGGTGGGCGGCTTGATTGGTTGCCAATTGGGAATTTGCCCCCAGCGATCCGGTCTCAGGTTTTGACCCTATCCCCCGGTGAAGTCACTGAACCAATTGATATTCCCGGTGGAATTATCCTGTTTCAAATGCGCGCGTTAGAAGAAACAGCCCAAGTGGTTCTCGCGACCAGCTCAATCGAATATGCAATCTACGACATTCCGGGCGGCCATTCCGCCCAAGGTGCAGCAACCGACATTCGCAACTCGGTTGATTCCTGCGATGACCTTTACGGCATTGCGCACGGCCAACCCGAAGAGGTTCTGACGCGCGTGACCCTGCCCGTTTCCGATATTCCAGAAGAAATCGCGCTTCAACTGGCGCTTTTGGACACCAACGAAGTTTCAACCAGCCTCACAAATGCATCGGGTGATACCCTGCTATTTTTGATGCTGTGTGGCCGTGTAACCGCCGCTGTCCAAGACGTTGATCGCGAAGACATTCGGAACAATCTGCGCAACCAGCGTATTGGTGCATTGGCGGAAAACTTCTTGGCTGAATTACGCGCAGACGCGACTATCATTTACCCATGACAATCGCGCCCATTGCTCTGACCTGCGGTGAACCCGCAGGCATTGGCCCCGAACTCACTGTAAAAGCATGGGAAGCCCTCAAGGAGCGGCTTCCCTTTTTTCTGATTGGCGACCCACGTCATCTTCCGCCCGGAACACCAATCGCGCCTATTACACACCCGAGTGAAGCCGCAAGCGTCATCAAAAATGCAATGCCTGTCCTCGTGCATGAATTCGCGCACCCGGCCATACCCGGCACACCGACGCTAGAGAATGCCCAGGGGGTCATTGACGTCATTGCAAAGGCCGTTTCGCTAACTCAATCCGGTGAGGCTAGCGCGGTGTGCACAAACCCGATTCATAAGAAGGTTCTGAAGGACGGGGCAAATTTTGCCTATCCCGGCCATACGGAATACCTTGCGTCCCTTGGTGGGGTAGATCATGTTGTTATGATGCTCGCCAGCCCGCTGCTACGTGTTGTCCCTGCAACAATACATATCGCCCTTTCCGAAGTACCAAGGCAACTCACCCCTGAACTTTTGGAACAGATCATCCGTATCACTCACGCCGCGTTAGAACGGGATTTTGACATTAAAAACCCGCGCCTCGCGATTGCTGGGCTTAACCCACATGCGGGCGAAGGCGGGACAATGGGGCGCGAAGAGCTACAGTTTATGACACCATTGATTTCGCGGCTGAATGAAAGTGGGGTAAATTTAGCAGGCCCAATGTCTGCCGACACTATGTTCCATGCGCGCGCGCGCGAAACCTACGATGCCGCGATTTGCATGTATCATGATCAGGCGCTCATCCCGATCAAAACGCTGGATTTTGATCGTGGGGTTAATGTAACGCTAGGCTTGCCCTTTGTTCGAACCTCACCGGACCACGGAACGGGGTTTGACATTGCAGGCCAAGGTGTTGCAAACCCAACCAGTCTAATCGAAGCGATGATACTGGCTGATACAATGGCCCGCGCCCGCTCCTCATGAGGAAAGCAAAACACAATGGCCATGATTGATAACCTCCCCGCTTTGCGTGATGTGATTGCCACCCACGACCTTTCAGCAAAAAAATCCCTTGGGCAGAATTTTTTGCTCGATCTAAATTTGACGGCAAAGATCGCACGTCAGGCTGGGACGCTGGATGAATGTGATGTGCTAGAAATCGGGCCTGGCCCCGGTGGCCTAACCCGCGGTCTGCTGGCCGAAGGCGCACGTCGTGTCCTTGCAATTGAAAAAGACGCAAGGTGCCTGCCCGCACTGGCTGAGATCAAAGAACTTTATGGGGACCGGTTTGACGTTATCAACGCTGATGCGCTCGAACTTAATCCGTTGGAACATCTCACACCGCCCATCCGCGTTGTGGCAAACCTACCTTATAATGTTGGTACAGAGCTTTTGGTGCGGTGGTTGTCACCTGATACTTGGCCCCCTTACTGGCAAAGCCTTACGTTGATGTTCCAGAAAGAGGTCGCCGAACGCATCGTTGCGCAACCGGGTTCGAAAAAATACGGTCGGCTTGCGATTTTGGCTCAATGGCGCACACAGGCGCAGATCGTTATGGCTTTGCCGCCTGAGGCCTTTACCCCGCCCCCAAAAATCCATTCAGCCGTTGTGCACCTACAACGTCGCGAAACGCCATTGTTTCCCGCCAATCCTAAGATTTTGAACCGGATTGTTGCAGCTGGGTTTAATCAACGCCGCAAAATGCTGCGCGCTTCGCTCAAGGGAACGGCCCCTGACATCGAAGATCGGCTCGTTGAGGCAGGTTTAAAGCCAACGGATCGCGCTGAACAAGTCAGCATCGAAGGCTTCTGTAAATTGGCTCAGGTGCTTGAAAAGAAATAATCCTTGCAGTCTGCGACTGCGCAGCAGGATTTAAAGAACCCCAAATAAAAACCCCGCCAAATTGGCGGGGTTTCTTTATTACTCAGCAGCCTCTGGGCTATCTGTCGGACCAGAGCTTTCCTCTGGTGCGGGTGCTTCTACAGCGGCGGCTGGTTTCGCTTTTGGTGCGCGCGGTTTACGTGGGCGCTTAGGTTTTGGCGGTGGAACATTTTCCGGTGTTTCAACCAGACCACTTTCGCCCTGTGCAGGAATATCTAACAAATCTGGCTGCGGTGTATCTTTGGTGATAATAGGCTCAGCAGGCGCTTCAACCGGTGCAGGTGCATGACGTGGCTGACCGCCCTCTTGTGCTGGTGCATTGCGGCGGTCTTGCTTCTGACGTTCAACACGAGGTTGCTCGTTGTTTTCAGCACGTGGCTGTTCATTACCATCTGTACGCGGTTGCTCATTGCGTTCAGCACGCTCTTGATCGCGCTGCGCTTGGCGCTCACGATGCTGTGCTTCTTGCTGCTCACGCCGCGCATCTGCTTCGCGTTGTGCTTCGCTTAGCATACGCACATAGTGTTCTGCGTGTTGTTGAAAGTTTTCAGCGGCCACACGGTCATTCGACAGCTGCGCATCGCGCGTCAACTGTTGGTATTTATCAATGATCTGCTGTGGCGTGCCGCGCACTTTGCCTTCAGGACCTGAACTGTCAAAAACCCGGTTGAGGTTATTGCCAGACGAGCGATTGCGGTTAGACTTCCCGCGCGAACGTGGTTTTGATGATCTCATTGTACTCTTCGTGTTAAGCCCAATATGGCGGTCACTTGCGCCTGCCCTGCGTATCAGGGGCGATAGGGCAAATGCCCTTGTTATGTTTGGCGTATATACAAGGGGGACCGCACAGTGCGTTCCGCCATCTCGTACCTCATCCCTAGACAGCCTCACGCCGTCTGACAAGATGATTCTGCAATTTGAACGAATATATCGGCATTATAACACTATTTTTGACCAAACCAACACAGATCATGGACGTCGGCCACAGACCACTCTGTCTTTTTCGTTCATATCTCGTTCAACAAAAATATCTCTATATCCGGCGGACTTAAACAAATTCGCTACCTGTTGGTCCTGCTCTGCCCCGATTTCAACAGCCAGCCGACTGTTTGGGTTCAGATACATAGCCGCTTTGTCGATGATTTCACGATACGCCGCTAAGCCATCCCCCCCTGGTGTCAGCGCCAAATGTGGTTCCCACTCCTGGACCTCAGGCGACAAATCTGCCATTTCATCCTCTCGAATATAGGGAGGGTTAGAGAGGATCAGATCAAATGTGCCTTCGACGTTGTCCCACCAATTTGACTGACGCAAGGTTGCGCGCTCTGAAAGGCCCAAGTTCTGCATATTTCTGTCAGCAACCGCCAATGCCTTTTCCGACAGATCGACACCAACACCCGTTGCTTCGGGTTGTTCGCTCAGCACGCTTAGTAAAATACAGCCGCTCCCGGTCCCCAAATCCAACACGCGATGAAAGGGTGTACGCAAAGCCACATCAACCAAAAGTTCCGTGTCAGGCCTTGGGTCAAGAACATCAGAGGTTACCGTAAACACACGCCCATAAAATTCACGCGTGCCGGTAATGTGCGACAAGGGTTCGCGCAAAGCACGACGTTCAACAGCCTTTTCAAATAGGGTTTGGTCGTGTTCGCTCAGGTCATCCTGCGTAATCAACGTCACGCGCCCCAACTCAACCCCCAGCACATGGGCGAGCAAACGTCGGGCATCGCGCGGAGCCCCTTCAACGCCCGCCTCCGCGAGCCTCCGGCTCGCCAAAACCAACGCGGCTTGGGCAATCATATGCCCATCTCGGCCAAACGGGTCGCATGATCATCAGCTGTCAGCGCGTCAATGGTTTCCGTAAGATCGCCCTGCAAAATTTGATCCAACTTATAGAGCGTAAGATTGATCCGGTGGTCCGACATGCGCCCCTGCGGAAAGTTATAAGTCCGAATGCGTTCTGAGCGATCCCCAGAGCCAACTTGGCTTTTGCGATCTTCAGAGCGTTCATCATGCAGTTTCTGACGTTCCATATCGTAAAGGCGGGTTTTCAAAACCTGCATCGCGATTTCGCGGTTTCGGTGCTGCGATTTCTCTGAACTGGTCACAACCACGCCGCTGGGAATATGCGTGATCCGTACAGCTGAATCCGTGGTGTTCACGTGTTGACCGCCAGCGCCGGAGGATCGCATTGTATCAATACGTAAATCTTTGGCCTCGATATGAATATCGACATCTTCCGCTTCGGGCAAAACCGCAACTGTTGCGGCTGACGTGTGGACGCGCCCACCGCTTTCGGTTTCGGGAACACGCTGCACGCGGTGCACACCACTTTCGTACTTCATCCGCGCGAACACATTGGTGCCTTTGATGTGGGCGACAACTTCTTTGATCCCGCCAAGTCCAGTCTCAGAGTGTTCCAATATCTGGAAATCCCACCCCTGTTCTTCGGCATAGCGTTGATACATCCGCAGCAAATCACCCGCAAATAGTGCGGCCTCTTCGCCCCCGGTACCTGGGCGAATTTCCATCATTGCCGGGCGTGCATCTGCTTTATCTTTGGGCAACAGCGCAATTTGCAACGCACTTTCCAACCCGTCAATCTGGCCGCGCAATTCGGGCAGTTCTTCTTCGGCTAAATCCTTCATCTCGGGATCAGCCAGCATCTGTTCAGCCGTCTCGATATCATCAAGCAAGCGCCGATAAGCCGATATTTCCTCGACCACCGGCTTAAGTTCAGAGTATTCACGCGCGAGTGCCGCGATTTCATCACCTGCGGCACCTTCGGCCATACGCGCTTCGAGGTACTCAAAGCGGTCGGTGATCTGCATTAATTTATCTAAGGGAACCATGCGTTTCTCTGTCTTATCTCTGTGATTTGGTCAAGAGGCGCAGCTGTGCTACCCTACATCTATGAAACATATATTCTTGATCTTAGCGCTTTGTCCATTTCCAGCGTTGGCGGATGGGACATATAATGGCCGCACAATCGAATGTTTTTGCACAGATCGCGCGGGATCCCGTGTCGAATTGGGCGAAGAAATTTGTCTTTTTGTCGATGGGCGGGCCTTTATGGCGCGGTGCGAAATGTCGTTGAACAATCCGATGTGGCGCGAAACCGGGACGGCTTGCCTGTCTTCAACCCTGAACACGCCGCGTCAAAGCCTCGATCCAACGCCTGATACGAACTTGATTGACGCCGAAATCTGATTGGCCAAACCGCAAGCGCCCGAAAAATGCGACACCGACACCATCCGGTGTCTGGGCGATTTCAACCGTTGTATAATCAGGAAACTCAAAACCGCGGGATCGCGTAACAAAAGTCAGCCGCCCCTCATCCGCACTCCCCGCCAATGTAACAGTTCTCGGCGTTTCAGAAGCGATTTCACTCAGCGCGGCAAAGGCATCGTCTTTTGTGGCACCGGGTAAATGTATGACTTCGGCGTATGATCCTGCCCCTGTTTGATGCGTTGGCGCATCAAGTGCTCCCAATGGCATAGGATTATTATGCCAACGCTCAGCCTCTATTGGCGCAAGGCGCACATATGCTGTGAAACACGCAGCCAACCCCATTACACCTAAAACAGCTAATTTCAGCATTTTCGTTCCAATTTAACGCGCCCAGCCCCTTTTGGAGGGCCGGGGTGGGAGGGTGGGCGGACCTTCAAAAGGGGCTTATCCCTTTGGCTGGGCCTTCTCAACAAGACGTGCAAAAAAGCTCGCGCCAGAGGCAGATACATCATCGTTAAAGTTATAAGACGGATGATGCAGCCCTGCCCCTTCGCCCTGCCCTAAAAACAAATACGCTCCGGGACGTGCTTCCAACATATAGGCAAAATCTTCTGCGCCCATTTCTTTACCAGATTGCGCATCCACATTCACTTCACCTGCCACTTCGCGGGCGACCTCAGCCGCAAATGTCACTTTGGCAGGGTCGTTCACAGTAGCCGGATACCCCCATTCATACGCCAAACGCATCTCAACACCATAAACAGCCGCAATCCCTGCTGTTATTTCCTCGAGCCGGCGGACAACCATTTTTTGCACGTCTTTATCAAAAGTCCGCACAGTGCCATTGATATAAGCTTCTTCTGGGATCACGTTATCCGTGGTGCCAGAATGTATTTGCGTGACGGACACAACCAGATCTTCCTCAAAATGATTGTTACGGCTGACGATGGTTTGGATCGCATTGACGGCCGCAACCGCTGCAACAATTGGATCTTTGGTTTCATGGGGATATGCCCCATGTCCACCAACGCCCGTGATAAAGATTTCAAACGAATCCGCAGCAGCCATAATTGGGCCGGGTTTTGTGTAGAATTGCCCTTCGGGAATACCGGGAACATTGTGAATGCCATACACCTCTGAAATATCAAAGGTATCCATGATCCCCTCTTCAACCATGACCCCGGCACCGCCGCCACCTTCCTCGGCGGGTTGAAAAATCAACGCCACACGTCCGGAAAAGTTACGGGTTTCGGCCAGATACCGCGCCGCCCCCAGCAACATGGTAGTGTGCCCATCATGTCCACATGCATGCATTTTCCCCGGTACGGTCGAGGCATATTCCAACCCCGTTGTTTCCTCCATGGGTAAGGCATCCATGTCTGCACGCAGACCAATAGTCGGGCCTTCGCCCTGACCTTCGATGATTGCGACAACACCGGATTGGGCGATACCTTCGTGTATCTCTGTGATTCCAAATTCCCGAAGCCGTTCAACGACAAATGCTGCTGTTTCATGGCAATCAAACTGCAATTCAGGATGCATATGCAAATGACGGCGCCATGTTTTCATGTCCTCGGAAAAATCTGCGATACGGTTCAGGACGGGCATGGTGGACTCCTACTGCGGGATTTGACTAACTAGCGGCAGGTTTTCCCAATTCCCGGAAAGATGCAATGACCAAAGACAGCGATAGCCTTGTTCACGACCCAGATGGCGGTTTGCCACGTTTATTAGAAATCATGCGCCGCCTACGCGACCCAGACACGGGTTGCCCTTGGGACATTGAGCAAGATTTCAAAACCATCGCCCCTTATACCATCGAAGAAGCATATGAGGTCGCTGACGCAATTGAGCGCAAAAACTGGCCTGATCTCGAAGGCGAGCTGGGAGATTTATTACTCCAAACGGTTTACCACACCCAGATGGGCGAAGAGTTGGGTCTCTTTAGTTTTGGCAGTGTCACAAAAAACATCGCTGATAAAATGGTCGCTCGCCACCCGCATGTCTTTGGGGACGAAAGCCGGGAAAAGTCTGCAGATCAACAAACCGCCGATTGGGAAAAAATAAAAGCAGCTGAGCGCGCAGCTAATGCAGAAAAAGGTGCGTTGGATGGTGTAGCGGTTGGACTGCCTGCTTTGCTGCGGGCGGTAAAGCTACAAAAGCGTGCGGCGCGTGTCGGGTTTGATTGGCCTCAAACCACCCAAGTATTGGACAAAATCCAAGAGGAATCAGCAGAGTTGGTTGAGGCCCATCAGGATTTAACCCAAGCCGAAGTCGAAGAAGAGTTTGGTGATTTGCTCTTTGTTATGGCCAATCTTGGCCGTCATTTAGGGGTGGAACCAGAGGCTGCCCTACGTTCGGCAAATCAAAAATTCACACGCCGTTTCAATCAAGTAGAGTCAAAACTTAATGCCATGGGAAAAACACCAGAGCAATCCAATCTCACCGAAATGGATACCCTATGGGGCGACGTTAAAAAAGATGAGCGAAAAGTTTCCGAGTAATTCAATCAGGTATTGACCTGAGTAAATTACTAAGGTTTATAGCGGCCAAGCAAACAAAACTGGATAATGATATGTTTTTGAAACTTCGCTCCGCTCTTTTGGCCACTGCTGCCGTCACCGTTGCAGCCCCTGTTGTTGCTGAAGAAGTCAACGTTTATTCTTATCGCCAGCCTGAATTGATCGCGCCTTTGACAGACGCTTTCACAGCGCAAACTGGTATTGACGTAAACGTTGTTCACCTTAGCGATGGTATGGTTGAGCGTCTTCAAGCTGAAGGTGATCGTTCTCCTGCTGACCTCGTGTTCACTGTTGATATTTCACGCCTGAACGCAGTCGTCGAAGCAGGCCTGACACAATCTGTTGAATCAGACGTTTTGAACGCAAACATCCCAGCGCAATACCGTGACCCAGATGGTCAATGGTTTGGCCTGACCACACGTGCACGTATTGTTTACGCTTCTCGTGATCGTGTAGCTGATGGCGAAGTTACAACATACGAAGATCTTGCTGACCCACGCTGGGAAGGCCGTATCTGCATCCGTTCCGGCACAAACGCTTATAACGTTGCTTTGACTTCCGCAATGATCGAACATCACGGCGAAGAAGGTGCACGCGAATGGCTGACTGGCCTACGTGGCAACCTCGCACGCGCACCAGAAGGCAATGACCGCGCACAGGTCAAAGCGATCTGGGCTGGCGAGTGTGATATTTCCATCGGCAACACCTACTACATGGGCAAAATGCTCAGCAACGAAGAACAGCGCGAATGGGCTGACTCCGTACGCATCGTGTTCCCTACATTTGAAAATGGCGGCACACACGTAAACGTTTCTGGTGTTGCAATGACTGCGGCTTCGCCAAACCAAGACAACGCATTGGCACTGATGGAATTCCTCAGTTCACCAGAAGCACAAGAAATCTATGCGCACGCAAACTTTGAGTACCCAATCGCGGACGGCACCGAACCTGCTGAATTGGTACAAGGTTGGGGTGAATTCACAGCTGACGACGTGAACCTGATGACATTGGCACGCCTTCGTGGCGACGCTCTGCGTATCACCGAAGAAGTAGACTTCGACGCAGGCAACTAAGCCTAAACAGAATTTTTATTAAGCTCTGGCCCCGCTGCTTTTGCAGCGGGTTTTTTTCGTTGGATCACCAGAGTGTCAGCAATCTTGTGCTGAAGCCACCGATGCTGACTAGACATCCTGTGTTGGCTCCCTCACTGTTGCGGTGACGATTGTGAGACCGAACATGCAGGGCCAAATGACCACAAACCCCATTCGCAAGATTATTATCGACACCGACCCCGGTCAGGATGATGCGGTGGCCATTTTATTGGCGCTTGCCAGCCCCGAAAATGTTGATGTTTTGGGGATCACTACGGTTGCGGGAAATGTGCCGCTTCCTCTGACCAAAAAAAACGCGCGTATTGTGTGTGAACTCGCAAAGCGGCCTGAAACGAAAGTATTCTCGGGGTGTGATCGCCCAATGCAGCGCCCTTTGGTCACCGCTGAACATGTACATGGAAAAACCGGATTAGACGGCCCTGTCATGCAAGACCCAACGATGGCGTTACAGCATCAGCATGCAGTTGATTTCATCATTGAGACCTTACGCCAAGAGCCCTCCGGCACTGTCACGCTCTGCCCATTGGGGCCGCTAACCAACATCGGGACAGCCCTTCAACAGGCCCCTGATATCGCAGATCGTGTACAGGAAATCGTATTAATGGGTGGCGCTTATTTCGAGGTTGGGAACATCACTCCTGCCGCCGAATTTAACATATATGTCGATCCAGAAGCCGCTGATATTGTTTTTAAATCTGGAATTTCGGTCACAGTGATGCCGCTGGATACCACCCACAAAGCGCTAACAACAAAACCACGTGTTGATGCGTTTCGCGCGCTGAACACGCAGGTCGGAAATATGGTCGCAGAATGGACCGATTTTTTTGAACGTTTTGATAAAGAAAAATATGGCTCCAACGGCGCGCCTTTGCATGATCCATGTGTAATTGCCTATTTAATCCAGCCAGATTTGTTTTCCGGCCGTATGATCAATGTGGCCATCGAAACGCAGTCAGAATTGACCCTGGGCATGACTGTGGCGGATTGGTGGGGTGTCACTGACCGACCCGCCAACGCGATGTTCATGGGGGATATTGACGCCGATGGATTTTTCAACCTGTTAACCGAACGATTGGGGCGCCTATGAATATGCTGCATCTGGCACAACCAGAGGACCGCGCAAAGCTTAGCCCGTTGATTGCAGGCTACCATGCCTATGCTGGCCTTCCCACGTCAGATGATGAGCGCGAAGATGCATTGGAACAGCTTTTCTCTGGTGATATCCATGCCGCTATTTGGTTGATTGGGCCCAGGCGGTCCCCTGTTGGATATATCGCGGTCACATTTGGGTTTTCACTGTCAAAGGGTGGGCGCAGTGCGCAGATAGATGAGTTTTTTGTGCGGGAAAGCGTGCGGGGCCGCGGAATGGGAAGTGCCGCACTTGCCGCATTGGTTCCAACCCTGCGCGACTTTGGGGTGCATCGATTACTCATAGCCGTTGATCAATCCAACCAACGCGCGCTGAAATTATCTGGCCGCGCCGGGTTTACTGCCGATGACACCCACCTTCAGCTTATTCGGGACCTCTCATGACCCTGCTAACTATCCCGTTCGATAACAGCTTTGCACAGCTATCAGAGGCCTTTTACCAACGTCAGCGCGCGACCCCTGTGCGCGACCCCGGCGTTTTAGCCCTGAACCTCCCGTTAGCCGCTGAACTCGGAATTTCCGGGCTGGAAACACCCCATGCAACGGCTGCGCTTACTGGTAATGCACAAATCGAAGGGGCTGATCCTATTGCCCAAGCCTATGCAGGCCATCAATTTGGGAATTTTGTGCCCCAACTGGGTGATGGCCGCGCTGTTCTTCTGGGCGAAGTGATCGACCGGAATGGAAAACGGCACGACATTCAGCTCAAGGGATCAGGTCCGACCCCCTTTAGCCGCAACGGGGATGGGCGCGCATGGCTTGGCCCGGTGCTGCGTGAATATGTGGTGTCTGAGGCAATGCATGCCTTGGGTATTCCAACCACCCGCGCCTTAGCCGCGATGACAACGGGCGAAACCGTACAACGCGAAACGGGCTTGCCCGGTGCTGTTTTGACCCGCGTGGCCTCAAGCCACATTCGCGTTGGAACATTTCAGTATTTCGCCGCACGCAAAAACGAATTGGCCCTGCAGCAGCTCACCGATTACACGCTTGCGCGGCATTACCCTGATCGTTCAGGTCCGCTTGGCCTCTTGCAGGGGGTAATTGAGCGTCAGGCAGATTTAATCGCAAAATGGCTCGGGGTTGGATTTATCCATGGCGTAATGAATACCGATAACTGCCATATCGCAGGCGAAACCATCGACTACGGCCCCTGTGCCTTCATGGATCGGTTTCACCCGGCCACTGTCTTTAGCTCCATTGATCGCCAAGGGCGGTATGCCTACCAAAACCAACCCGACATCGCCGTTTGGAATATAGCGCAACTTGCGACGTCATTGTTGCCCATCATTGACCCTGATCAAGACAAAGCCGTCGAAGCCGCCAAGGAGGCGCTTGATGCGTTTTCACCACGCTTTACTGCTGCGTGGCAGGATGTGTTTCGAGCCAAGTTGGGGCTTACCGAAAAAGAAGATGGCGATACAAATCTGATTTTGGACCTGATGACATTGATGGCAAATGAACAGGCTGATTTCACCAACACATTCCGCGCCTTGGGAGGCGGACAAGAAGCAGATCAATTTGCCAACCCAGAGGCATGGAGCATTTGGAAAACCGCTTGGACCCACAGGCTGACGAACGAACAGGCGACGACCGCAGATCAGCATGCTTTGCGCCAGCGGTCCAACCCTGCGTTTATTCCACGCAATCACCGTATTGAACAGATGATCCAAGCCGCCGTCGACGGAGACAAGGCACCGTTTGAACGGCTGATGTCCGCACTTGCGACTCCGTATAAAAACCAACCAGATGCCAAAGATTTGCAAAACCCGCCAAACCCGGACGAAGAAGTTCTGCGCACCTTTTGCGGAACCTGACAATTTGGTGTGATCCTCTTTAATTTACACACCAAAGGTATTAGTTTTTTAGTATGCCCCTTAGAATTGCCAGCTATAATATTCGGAAATGCATCGGTACCGACCGTAAACGTGATCCGCACCGCGTATTAAGCGTTATCAATGAGATAAACGCCGATGTTATAGCACTACAGGAGGCCGACCGGCGCTTGGGCGCGCGCCCAAGTGCGCTGCCGCAATCGCTCATTGAAAGTCAAAGTCGCTACCAAGTGGCCCCATTTGCATTAAACGAAGTTAGCCTTGGTTGGCACGGGAACGCGGTACTTCTTGGGCCGCAGACAACGCTGCTTGATGTTGACCACATAACGCTACCCGGCCTTGAGCCCCGCGGCGCGGTGCTTGCCGATATTCAAACGCCGCGCGGTGCCTTGCGGTTGATCGGTGTGCATTTAGGTTTGTTGCGCAGTAGTCGAAAACTGCAACTAGACACGATCACCAAAACCATAGGCAAGCGCAGGCCTTTGCCAACCGTCATGATCGGTGACTTCAACGAATGGTCTAAAACCAAAGGTCTCTGTGGATTACCAGATCAATACCAAGTGTTTTCACCCGGCCAGAGCTTTCATGCGCGCCGTCCTATTGCACCGCTTGATCGGGTGGCGCATGGCCCAGAGGTCAGCGTACAAAATGCCGGTGTCATCGAAACACCCCTTGCGCGCCGCGCCTCTGACCATTTGCCGATTTGGGTCGATGTTATCCCGACTGCAACTCAGTTGCAGGCGTCGGTCGGTTAATCAGACTAATTCCAATAGCAACCAACACGATTGCGCACACAGTGGCCCAACCGATTGTTTCGCCCAATACCCCCCATCCAAGAACAACACCCGCGATTGGGGATAAAAAGGCAAAGCTGGCAACGCTGGTCGCCGGGTAAATAGAAATTAACCAGAACCAGATCACAAACGCAAAACTCATACCGACAACAACTTGATAGACAAACCCGGCCGCATGAAACAGCGTGAAGTCGCGCAAGAACGGACCAAACCAAGGGGCAATAATCAACAATACAAGTGCCGATACCCCCGCTTGCCACATCATTTGCATTTCTGGGCTTTCCTTAGCCAATGGGGTTAAGCGAACAGAAAGCGCAATACCCGCCCAGAACATCGCCGCTAAAATGGCAAACACATCCCCCCAGAGACTAATTTCGTCCGAACTGGCGCGTTCGGAAATTGCCAACGCCACACCGCCAAAGGCCAAAGCCACGCCCAGCGCCTTGATCGAACTCATTCGCTCCCCCGGTAAAAAGAAATGCGCCGCGAGTGCGACCCAAATTGGCATCGAGAAATATAAGATCGTGACCCGGCTCACGTTTGAATAATCCAGCGCGAGAAACAAAAAGAAAAACTCAGCAGTAAACAAAGCCCCTGTAAAAATCCCAGGCCCAATCGTGTTTGGGGCAATGCGAAATGATTTACGTCGGATCATCATCCACAACCCAATGCAAAACAACGCACCAAACGAACGTAACCCTGCAAAGAACACAGGCTGCATCCCATCATTCACCAGTTTAACAACAACCTGATTGAACCCTGACAGCAGCGAAAACCCTACCAGCGCAATGACGCCAAATGTATCGACCGACGTTTTACGTTCCATTATGCCTGTGCCCTATATGCTGCTTTATCACAGCGCACACAAACTGCATGATGCCACAACGTCAAGCTGTTTTCCTCTGAACTCTGCCGTGCTACCAAGACGTTGACACATATTAAAAACAGGCAGGCGCTCTGATGAACCTCTTACAGATTACATCCCTCCTTATCGTTATGGCGGGCGCATTTGGCGCAATAAACTATCTGTTCTTAAAACTGCCCAGCGCAATTGGCATTCTTGTCGTCGCTTTGTTTGCCTCCTTTGGGATACTTGGGCTTGACCTTCTTATGCCGACCCTTGGTGTGGCTGACCAAGTGCGCGTTGTTGTAACGGGTGTAGATTTTTCTGACGCTTTGCTGGAAGGCATGCTTGGGCTTTTGCTTTTTGCGGGCGCGTTGCATGTGCGGATTTCGGATCTTCGGGAACAATGGCGCGTTGTCTTTCTTATGGCGACTATGGGCATTGCTTTGTCTACCCTTGTGGTTGGCACGGGCTTTAGCTGGTTAACGGGTATGCCATTCGCAATTGCGCTGGTATTTGGGGCGCTGATCTCTCCGACAGACCCCGTCGCCGTGCTGGGCGTATTGCGAGAGGCAAACCTCCGCAAATCTCTTGAGACTAAGATCGCTGGTGAATCCCTGTTTAACGATGGCGTTGGGTATGTTGTGTTCCTCGTGTTGGTTGGTATTGCCTTCCCTGCGGATGATCATCATGCCTCAGGCTTAGCAGATGCAGCTAAGCTGTTTGTCCAAGAGGCCATTGGCGGCGCTGCCTTAGGTATTGCGCTTGGTTGGCTGACCTTCAGAGTGATGCGTCGTATTGATGACTACTCCCTAGAGGTGCTTATCACGCTTGGCTTGGCATTTGGTGGATATGAGCTTGCGGTGTACCTCCATGTCTCAGCGCCTATCATGGCCGTATGTGCCGGCCTATTGATTGGGGACATCGGAACAAAGTACGGCATGTCCGAAGAAACCCGCCAATACGTGAATGCATTCTGGAAGCTGATTGATGAAATCCTGAACGCGGTTCTCTTCCTTATGATTGGCTTTGAAGTGTTTGCAATTGCCTTCTCTGGTGATGCGTTGATTGCGAGTGCCTTTGCCATCTTGCTGGCCTTGATTGCGCGCTTTGCGGCTGTAGCTGTCCCTGTGACGCTGCTGAAGCCCTTCCGCACCTTTTCACCAGGTGTCATTCCCATTATGACATGGGGTGGCCTGAAGGGCGGCATATCCGTTGCCTTGGCCTTGTCTTTACCTGACAGTGAATGGAAACCACTCATCCTGACCGCGACCTATGTGATTGTGCTGTTCTCGATTATCGTTCAGGGCCTAACCGTCACCAAAGTCGCAAGTAAATTTGGCCGGGAACCGGATTTGATGTAATCCATTCAAAATGGTGTTCAAATTGAATGAGGCCTATCAATTGACCAAACTTCCTTTTGAGCAACCAAATTTGGACACGGCTTTACAGCCCATATGGCATACGCGATATCCGACCGACATCGGCAGTGGTGATCGTGACCTCCCGGCCTGTTGCATCATCAGGGTTTGCAACGGTTTCAACAACAATCGCGTTGCTGTATCCGCCCGTTGTATCAATCGCAACATCGCCGGTGCCAAATTGGGTCGCGGTGATCCACTGCGATCCCGCAGTCGTGATTGTCAAATCTGTACCGTGATTTTCCGCGACAATTGAATCTCTGGTCGCTCTTGAAATATCATATAGACTGCTGGTCGGTATCCTCAGGTCATCCGCGGTGGTATCGATAACGAGCGCCCCCGACCCATGATTGGCTGCATTCACGCCAAAGACGTACTCGGCTACTCCTCTAAGGTAATCGCCTATAACTGAAACGTTGTTTGAAACTTCACCTGTCGTGATAAGCAAATCTGTACCGTGATTTTCAGCGCCGATGCCGTTCACCGTGGCCGCAGTCGTGTCAATGACCAGCGCCCCAGTGCCAAAACTCGTCGCGCTTAGCTCATGGATAACGGCGCCAGCTTCTGGTGTGATCTCAAGCCCGTTGCCCATGCCATCTATGATTTCGATATTGCTGGCATCTGTGTCAGACGTATTCGCCCCAAAGCTACCCTCAATCACCACATCTGTTACAGTCACGCGGTCAGCACCAAGCGTGTGGGTTGTTCGAGGATCGGCAGTCCCTGTTTCACCAGAACAAACGTAACGAGATACGCCAATTTCGGTGCATGTCGTTGCAGACACCGGGGACGACATCAAAAGCGCAGCACTTATGACGCCCAATGCAGGTGAAATGCTAACAGCACGGCCTTTCCACTTGGTCAGGCGACCGCCACGCAATGTCCGGTTTTGAGGCTTACTGTCGGGGTGGGCATAAAATTTCACTCTTAAACTCCGTTTACGTCGTTAAATAGACCCTGCGTCATTGGCTGGTCTTTTGATCAAAGGTAATTAGTTTTACGGTTTCGGGCGCATCAGGCGGCAGCATCATTGGCGTGGTCACCCCCGGCAAAGCGAGAACATCGTAAAGTTCATCCACGCCCCCCGTGATACGGAACCATTCGGCGCATTCGCCAGTTTTCAGGTTGATAATCTGAATGCCACACCAAGGTTCACTATCCGCCGCGGCGAGCCGTTCATCCAGTGTGAGCCCCTTAAACCGTCCGTACCGTGGCCGCGAAAGGCCAACAATGGCATAATCCCCAACAAAACTAAGACCGCGCAAGAAGCCTGGGCAAAAGGCCAACGGCACAAATTGACCATCTTCTGAAACATATCCAAGATCGCCTGTGCCAGCGTTCAGCAACCATAGCTTTCCTTGATACCAACGCGGGGAATGCGGCATCGACAGCCCTTCGCAGATCACCCTATCACGCGCGACATCGATCACCACACCGCCACTGGCGCGGCGATCTCGCCATCCATCGATGGTGTTTGACCGCGACACAGCCGTCACAAAGGCCGGTTGACCGTCGCGCATGGCCATCCCGTTTAGATGACAGCGATCTTCGTCAACGATCCGATCAATAAAGCTCGGTTTCCAAATCGGCGTGAAACTATGCTGGGTCGACGTCATCGCCAAACAATTGTAGCGCGTGTTCACAAACACGGCGCGCCCCTGTTCGTCTACACCCGTATCATGGGCATCCAACCGCCCGGTAAAATGCATCAGTCGCGGAACAAAGCACGCATCATAGCGCCCGTTAATGCGTTGATCAGCCTGCAACACGTTTTCAAAGCGCATGACATGATGTTCGGTCGCCAATAGCAGTTGACCCACATCCCCCATGGCCAACCCCATAGGACGCAGAAACTTTCCTTGGTGTAAATTCAACCCACCCGTTTCTAGATTACGACCAAGACCATAGATGAAACCGGATTGATACGACGACGCCAACAGGCTTACGTTCTGCTGTGCAAGAAACGCCCCCATACCGGCAGAAAAGGAAAATTCCGGTTTAACGGCGGTTTTCGTTGCCTGAGATTGCGACCCGGTCAAATGAAAAACCCGAAAGCGAACGGATTATTAGATACCATTAATGATCCCCCACCAGAACTCTTAAAAGAACAATGTTTGATTATTTTAAGGAATATCAAAAGACTACAACCCTGAATAGAGTTTAATGCACCTTTTGTTAACTTAACCACAAAAAATGCCCCGACGATCTTGCGATCCGGGGCATTCGGTTTTGACGATGTGTCAGATTATTAGATTTGGCCGAGCCGGTCTTTGACCATCGGGCCAACGATTCCGAAATCCATTTGGCCTGTGTATTTTTCTTTCAACGCGCCCATGACTTTACCCATGTCGCGAATACCCTGTGCGCCGATTGAAGTAACAACAGCATCGACGGCCGCTTTGGTTTCTTCTTCATCTAGCTTACGTGGCAGGTATTCTTCGATGATTTCAATCTCACTGCGTTCTTTTTCCGCCAACTCAAGCCGACCGCCTTCTTCGTAGGCGCGCGCACTTTCTTGACGTTGTTTGACCATCTTACTCAGAATAGCCAAAACATCAGCGTCTGTTATTGACACTTCTTTGCCTTCACCGCGCATTGCGATTTCACGGTCTTTGATCGCCGCAGTGACCAAGCGCAGCGTTGATAGGCGCTCAGCATCTTTTGCACGCATTGCATCTTTTAATGCGGCTTTTATTTGATTTTGCATGTCTATCGGTTCCTTAACCCCAAAAGGTATCCAAGCTTGCGTCAGAAGCGCACCCTATCCCCACTAGCGATTTGTTACAACCGTGTAATAAAAGCGGCTATAAGGGTGATCAGCACACTATAAATAACAAAAATACCGCGCGGCTTTCGCTTGACCCTGCGGGTCCATAGACATAGTTTCCCGACAATTTGACATTTGGGGAGTCGCACCATGTCCGTTGCAAGCACAGCAACCGCAGCCATCACAGAAAAACCCACCGCCTGCCTCGCGCTTGCGGATGGAACAGTGTTCTACGGGAAAGGGTTTGGCGCGACAGGTGAAGCCGAAGCAGAGCTTTGCTTTAACACCGCAATGACCGGCTATCAGGAAATCATGACGGACCCCTCATATGCTGGGCAAATCGTGACCTTCACCTTTCCACATATCGGAAATACCGGCACGACCGCCGAAGACGACGAAACCAACGTTCCCGTCGCCGCTGGCATGGTCGTAAAATGGGATCCAACGCTTGCGTCAAACTGGCGGACCGAAGCCGAACTGACGGATTGGCTGTCTGGCTGTGGTCGCATTGGCATCGGCGGCATTGATACACGTCGCCTGACCCGCGCCATTCGTCAACAGGGTGCGCCGCATGTTGCAATTGCCCACGATCCAGACGGAAACTTCGACACCGACGCATTGGTCGCCAAAGCACGCGCATTTTCTGGGCTCGAAGGTCTAGACCTCGCCAAAGATGTGAGCTGCACCCAAAGCTATAGATGGAATGAAATGCGTTGGGCTTGGCCTGATGGGTACACCCCGCAGAACGCACCAAAGCACAAAGTGGTCGCGATTGATTACGGCGCAAAGCGCAATATCTTACGCTGCCTTGCCTCTGCTGGCTGTGACATTACGGTTCTTCCTGCACAATCCACTGCCGCTGATATTCTTGCGCACAATCCTGATGGCGTTTTTCTATCAAATGGTCCGGGCGATCCCGCGGCCACCGGTGAATATGCCGTTCCAATGATCAAAGAGATTTTGGAAACCACTGAGCTTCCGGTTTTTGGTATTTGCCTTGGCCACCAAATGCTCGCGCTTGCCTTAGGCGCAAAAACCATAAAGATGAACCACGGCCACCACGGCGCGAACCACCCGGTGAAAGAAATCGACACGAAAAAAGTCGAAATCACTTCTATGAACCACGGCTTTGCTGTCGACAGCCAATCCTTACCCGAAGGTGTTGTCGAAACCCATGTTTCGCTGTTTGACGGGTCAAACTGCGGATTGCGCATGGTTGATCGTCCGGTTTATTCTGTTCAGCACCACCCTGAAGCGAGTCCAGGCCCAATGGACAGTTATTACCTTTTTGAGCGTTTCGCCGAAGCTATGGCAGAAAGAAAAGCCTGACGTTCGAGAAATATTAAAAGTTAACGGCATGTTAACCAATTAGAAAGACCCTACCAGTGCAAACTGCGTAGGGTTTTTTTATGGAGCTAAAAAAGCTAGAGTTTACAAGCTGTAGGCGAACATCACATGATGATCTGCCAGGCGAAACAGCCGATGAACGTCTGGGGCAGGCTCTCATTCGTATGGGGGCACTTACGCCCGAAGCATACGACGCAGCCCGCGCCATTCACCGGCGGCAGGATTGCGTATTTTCCCAAACCTTATTTGCACGCGGCTACGTCACAAAATCCGAACTGCGTGCAGCGCTTGAACAAATTTGGAACTGCCAAACTGTCGACTTGGAAACATCACCACCTGACCCGCGTTTAATGCAACAGCTGGGTCACGCGACATGCCTGAAATATAAAATCCTTCCTTGGAAATCCTTATCTGGGGGAACTGTTTTCGCAACTTCAGATCCTCAAGGATTTGACGCATTTTTAGATGTTTTACCCAAAGAGTACGGTATTCCATTTCTGGCAATTGCAACCGAAGCCCAGCTCATTGGCACCATACAATCACATTTTGAACCCCAGCTCACGTTTGGCGCGGAAACTCGGGTACCTGAGGACGAAAGTTGTCGGCGATGGCGCAAGCCGTTTTTATCCGTTGGCATAACCGCTGTCTTGGCCTGTTTGATCGCAGGGCTTATGTTATTTCCAACATTATTGCTTGGGGTGATTTGCGCTTGGGCCGTATTTACACTTATCGCATCGTCTTCGCTCAAAATAGCGGCAGCGATCATGCACAAAAAGCCAATGCGGCAAACCGCTGATCCTTCGGCAGCGACGCCTTTGGCCTCTGCGCGAATACCCTGTGTTTCAGTATTGGTTCCACTTTTTAAAGAACAGGAAGTCGCGACCCAATTGATAGCAAGGTTACAAAAGCTGGAATACCCGCGGGAGCTTTTGGATATTTGCCTTATTGTCGAAAATGATGACACGCTTACGAAAGAATGTATTGCACGCTCAGAACTGCCCAGCTGGGCGCGCGTTATTGTTGTACCTGAAGGCAGCATTCGCACGAAACCACGCGCACTGAACTATGCACTTGATTTTTGCAGAGGATCAATCGTTGGTATTTATGATGCCGAGGATGCACCAGCCCATGATCAAATTAAAAAGATCGTCGAAGCTTTTCAAAACAATGGGCCAGAAGTCGCGTGTGTTCAGGGGGTTCTGGACTTTTACAACGCCAGAACCAATTGGCTTTCGCGATGTTTTGCAATCGAATATGCAACGTGGTTTCGCGTAATATTACCCGGCATGTTGCGATTGGGTTTGGCTATCCCTCTCGGCGGGACAACGATGTTTTTTCGCCGAGAAGCTATAGAAAAACTTGGCGGATGGGATGCCCATAACGTCACCGAAGATGCCGATCTGGGAATAAGACTGCCCGCCACGGGTACTCCACCCAACTCATCCAAACGGTCACTCAGGAAGAGGCAAACTGCCGCTATATTCCATGGATCAAACAACGTTCACGTTGGTTAAAGGGTTACGCCCTGACTTGGGCTGTTCACATGCGTGCACCCAAAATGCTGCTCCAGCAACTCGGCTGGTGGAAATTCATCGGGTTTCAAATTACGTTTCTTGGGGCATTATCACAATTTTTCTTCGCCCCGGCCCTCTGGTCCTTTTGGGCTATACCGTTTGGATATTACCACCCTTTGTCAGAATTTCTTAGCAGCGCAACCCTTTGGACGATAGGAGTAATCTTTTTCACAACAGAAATCGCGACCATTCTCATCAGCATGCGCGCAGTTTCCAGGACACAGCATCAAAAGCTAAAGCGCTGGGTGCCCACACTACACTTTTATTACCCGTTGGCCGCACTGGCCTCATATAAGGGGTTTTACGAAATCCTGACCCGTCCCTTTTATTGGGACAAGACGGATCATGGCGCCTTTCAACCCAACCACATTCACATCACAGATCAAGATGGTTAATTGGTGTTTTCTGCGTCCAAACGTAAACGTGTTTCAAACGCTTTTGAAATATGTGCTTGCAATGCCTGTCCAGCACTGTCCCCGTCGCCATTTTCAATAGAGGCAACGATAGCGGCATGTTCTTCCAACGCCTTTTGCCCTCGCCCTTCAGCCGCCAGAGATGTTGACGCCAGCAGCGCCATTGAGCGATGCACAAGATCCAATTGTTGCACCAGATAGCGATTATGCGACGCGAGGTGGATCTGCTTATGAAACCGGCGGTTGGCGCGTGCAAGCGCAGAAGGATCATCCAGCAATGCATGATCTTCTTCGACCATTTCCCGCAACACACGGATTTCCTCGGGCGCCGCATGACGTGCTGCGAGCTGAGCCGCCAAACCTTCAAGAGTTGAACGCACGACGTATAATTCAGCAAGTTGATTGTGATCCAGAGAGGATACAATCAAACTACGCCCATCACGTGATAACAAGGATTGCGTTTCCATCCGCTGCAAAGCTTCGCGAATGGGGGTCCGAGACATCCCAAAACGATCAGCGAGATCGCTTTCGACCAGTCGATCACCGGGCCGAAACGCACCCACATCAATAGCCTCAAGGATCAATGAATAAGCATCTTTTTGTGGCGGTCTAAAATCGCTCATCTCTGCGCTCCTTGAGGAATTTTTTCTATCATCCTTTATACGACCCAACTTCGCAAGATAGCTTGTGAAACGCGACAGCTCCCTTTAGCAATGCGTCATGGTAAAACAGTCTTTTTCTCACGTGACGTCCTGGGTTTTCGACCTCGACAACACGCTTTATCCGCCGGAAGCGGCTTTATTTGATCAAATTGAGGTCAAAATGACCGCTTGGGTCATGGATATTCTAAACGTTCCAAAACCCGAAGCAGACCATTTACGCCATCATTATTGGAAAACATATGGCACGACTCTCGCGGGGCTTATGCGCGAACACAATATTGATCCCGAGGGTTATTTGGTGGATGTACACGATATTTCCTTTTCCGGATTATCGCCTGACCTCACCTTACGAAGCGGTATTCAATCTCTGCCCGGCCGCAAAATTGTCTATACGAACGGCACCGCACCCTACGCGCAAAATGTGTTAAAAGCCCGTGGCTTAGACGGAATATTTGATGCAGTTTACGGCGTTGAACACGCCGACTTTCACCCAAAACCAGAACGCCGCGCCTTTGAAACCGTCTTTGGCAAAGATGGTATTACACCAAGCACGTCTGCCATGTTTGAAGATGACGCGCGCAATCTCGCCGCCCCTCATGACATGGGAATGCGGACAATCCACGTCGCCCCCGAACAGTTTGATGCGCCGTTCATTCACCATCACACTGATGATCTGACGGCGTTTGTCTCAAAACTCACCTCATAGTCACCGCGACAATGTGGACGCTGGAAAAATTTGATGTTCGCCCCCACATATACGGGGCGAACAGGAGTATTTCACATGGCCACCGAAACAACCCCAGACCAACTTTCTGCTGGAACCCGTTTATTCTTGCGCCTTCCGGTTGTTGGATGGATCGCTAAGGATTTGTTATTCGGTGACAAAAACAACATCTGGTATCTTCTCGTTGCGCTCATAAGCGCATGGGCAAGCTCTACAATCATTTTTGGCATTCCCGGACTGTATATTCCTGCAGTATTCTCGGTTCCCGTTATCTTTTTCTTATTGTATCTGATCACCCGAGAATAAGGACAGTCTGACGCTTGGACCTTCCACCTCCTTCAGTTTAAGAAGGGAAAAAAGAGGTGCGCAGATGACAAAACACTCAACTGATATCTTAATCTCTGGTGGTGGGGTTGCCGGCCTTACCGCAGCGGCTGCCTTTGGCGCAGCTGGGTTTTCAGTTATATGTGTCGATCCGACCCCCCCGGTGACAAAGGCCAGTGACGCAAATTCCGACCTACGCACCACTGCATTTTTGCAACCTGCACAGAACCTATTGGAAAACTGCGGCCTATGGGACAGGCTCAGTTCCTACGCTGCACCACTGCAGGTGATGCGCATCATTGATGCCGGCGGTGCAATTGCTGAGCCGCGTGTCATCAAAGACTTCAATGCTTCGGATATCACTGACAATCCGTTTGGCTGGAACCTGCCTAATTGGTTGCTGCGGCGCGAAATGGTCGCACATCTTGAAACGATGGAAAATGTATCCTTTCGCTCAGGTGTCGGGACAAAACGTGTTTTAACCCGCGAAGCCGAAGCGCTTGTGCATTTAAGTGACGGCAGCAAAATCTCCGCCAAACTGTTGATCGGGGCCGATGGCCGAAACTCACCTGTACGCGAAGCAATTGGCGTCGAAGCCACAACCACACGCTACGGGCAAAAGGCACTGGCCTTTGCCGTGACGCACCCAATCCCCCACGACAATGTTTCTACCGAAATCCACCGTTCGGGTGGGCCATTTACACTGGTTCCTTTGCCTGATCGTGATGGCGTTCCCTGCTCTGCTATTGTTTGGATGGAACGCGGACCAGAGGTGGTGCGCCTCGCTGCGCTAAATGATGCGGAATTTGAAGCAAAAATGAACATCCGTTCTTGCGAAATTTTAGGCCCGTTGAGCCTCGCGTCCCGGCGCACGGTCTGGCCTATCATCAGCCAAGTTGCTGAACGAATGGAAGGCGAACGCACAGCCCTGATCGCCGAGGCCGCACATGTTGTCCCACCAATTGGGGCGCAGGGCCTGAACATGAGCTTGGGTGATTTGCGTGTTTTGTTGGAACTTGCGCAGGCCGATCCTGCAACCCTTGGCACGCGGGCGATGCTGGCGACCTACAACCGTCGTCGCCATCCCGAAGTAAAAATGCGCGTCACTGGAATTGATGCGCTCAACCGTGCCTCAATGATGGGGGCACAGGGTCTTCGTGATTTACGCGCCGGGGCGTTGGATGCGTTTTATTCCATTGCACCGCTGCGCAAAACACTGATGAAGGCGGGATTGGGGACGCGTTAAGCGCCCCCAATCAAATTTAAGCCAACGCTTTGTCGAGTGCATCTTCGAGACGTTGAACGCTTGCGTCCACGTCATAAAGTTTATCAAGTCCAAACAGCCCCAAACGGAAGCTTTTGTAATCTGGGCCTTCGTCACACTGAAGCGGAACACCCGCCGCGATCTGCATGCCAAGCGCTGCAAAGGCTTTGCCGGTTTGCACTTCGCCATTGTCGGTGTAGCTCACCACAACACCCGGCGCGCCAAAACCTTCAGCAGCGACAGATTTGATACCACGTGCCGCCAATGCCGCACGTACACGATTGCCTTGCTCCCACTGCGCTTTGCACAATTTATCAAAACCATATTCACGGGTTTCAACCATGGTATCACGGAAATCAGTTAAGGCATCTGTCGGCATGGTCGCGTGATAAGCATGGCCGCCACTTTCGTAGGCTTCCATGATTGACAACCATTTGCCAAGATCAACAGCAAAGCTGGTTGATTGTGTGGCTTTTACTTTTTCAACGGCGGCAGCGTTCATCATGACGAGACCCGCTGACGGTGACGCAGACCACCCTTTTTGTGGCGCTGAAATCAAAACGTCTACGCCGCTTTCTTTCATGTCGACCCAAGCACAGCCGGACGCGATGCAATCCAGCACAAACAAACCGCCAACGTCATGGACCGCGTCTGCAACTGCTTTCAGATAATCATCAGGCAAGATCATACCAGAAGAGGTTTCAACATGCGGGGCAAACACCACTTCGGGGCGTTCTTCACGAATTTTGGCAGTGACTTCTTCGATAGGTGCCGGTGCAAACGGTGCGTCAATCGCGTTACCGCTGCGGCGGGCTTTCATCACGATTTCATCTGATGGCACAGAGCCCATTTCAAAGATTTGGGTCCAACGATAGGAAAACCACCCATTCCGGATAACCAGTGCTTTTTTATTTGTCGCGAGCTGGCGCGCAACTGCTTCCATCGCATATGTGCCGCCACCGGGTACCAAAGCAACGGCATCAGCATTGTACACACCTTTGAGAATTTCAGAGATGTCGCGCATGACGCCCTGAAATTTTGCGCTCATGTGGTTCAGGGATCTGTCTGTGAAAACAACAGAAAATTCCAACAATCCATCTGGATCGATATCAGTTCTTAAGGCAGTCATGTCGCGCTCCTCCAAAGGCGTTTGGCAAGCGTTAGCAAGGCAATTTCATTCTGGCAAAGAATACTTTTGTGTACCGTCAGCTCGCGACACCACGTAATGGACCGGGACGGCGTTCTTCGGACAATAAAACATTTGCCTCAACGTCCCCTATCCCCGGCATTGTCATGATCCGACGGCGCAAAACCCGCTCAAAATCCGCTAAATCACGGGCTACAACCCGTACCCTATAATCATAGAGCCCTAAAACGTGTTCAACGGTCTGCACCTCAGGAATTGCAGAAATCGCGCGCTCAAAATCCTCAAGGCTGACGCGACCTTTGGTCGCGAGCTTAATCCCCAGAAACACAGTGACTCCAAAGCCCAGTTTTTCCGCATCAAGTATCGCGCGACGCCCTTTTAATATACCTGCGTCCTGAAGCCGGCGAATACGCCGCCAAGTCGCAGGCTGCGACAGGCCATGTAGTTTCCCAAGCGCGCCCGCACTTTGTGTGGCGTCACGGCTAAGCGCGCGCAACAGCGCGTGATCGATGTCATCCAGTTCGATCATAATGGTAATCCTTTGGCCGTCTTGATTGTCGCGATTTGCATCAGTGCCTCAATATCCGCGATATGGGGCAATGTTAGAATTTGGCTGCGGTACACATGTTGATAATGCGCCATATCGCGCGCCAAGATATTAAGGCGTACATCGACCCGTCCTAGAAACGTCTGAATTTCCAAGACCTCAGGCACCTCACGGGCCGCTTCGATAAAATCGTCAAAGGCCCGTGGTTCCGTTTTATCCAAAGTGACCCGCAATGACACCTCGACCGAGTACCCAAGGGCTGCCCAGTCAATTACTGCTTCTTGGCCTTTGTAGGCGCCGATTTGATTTAATTTCTCCAGCCGCCGCCAACAGGTCGCCGCGGGAATCCGTGCTTTTTCGGCCAGTTCCGCCGTCGACAGGCTTGGTTCTGCCTGCAAATAGCGAAGGATACGGCGATCAATATCGTCAATTTGCATAATTTATCCGAATTTTCACATTTGTGATTATTATTATTTCACAATTTGCAAAATAAACTCAAGAAAGATATTTTCATTCCCGTTTATCTGACTATTCTGCACCGCAACGTACACCAGACAAAAGGACCGCTGCTATGCGCGTTTACTACGATCGCGATTGCGATGTTAACCTGATCAAAGAAGCAAACGTTGCCATTCTTGGCTACGGTTCCCAAGGTCACGCACACGCGTTGAACCTGCGTGATTCCGGCGCGAAAAACGTTGTTGTCGCATTGCGCGAAGGATCTGCTTCTGCAGCGAAAGCCGAAGCTGAAGGCCTCAAAGTTATGGGCATCGCAGAAGCCGCAGCTTGGTGTGACGTGATCATGTTCACAATGCCAGATGAGCTTCAGGCAGAAACATACAAGAAATACGTTCACGACAACATCCGTCCGGGCGCTGCAATCGCATTCGCACACGGCCTGAACGTACACTTCGGTCTGATCGAGCCTAAAGAAGGCATCGACGTCATCATGATGGCGCCTAAAGGCCCAGGTCACACCGTACGCGGCGAATACACCAAAGGCGGCGGCGTTCCTTGTCTCGTAGCCGTTGACAAAGACGCATCCGGCAAAGCGCTAGAAGTTGGCTTGTCTTACTGTTCCGCAATCGGCGGCGGTCGTTCCGGCATCATCGAAACCAACTTCCGTGAAGAATGCGAAACTGACCTCTTTGGTGAGCAAGCTGTTCTGTGTGGCGGTATCGTTGAATTGATCCGTATGGGCTTTGAAACCCTTGTTGAAGCTGGCTACGCACCTGAGATGGCTTACTTTGAGTGTCTGCACGAGACAAAACTCATTGTTGACCTGATCTATGAAGGCGGCATCGCGAACATGGATTACTCAATCTCCAACACAGCGGAATACGGTCAGTACGTCACCGGCCCACGTATCCTGCCATACGAAGCCACAAAGAAAGCCATGAAAGAATCCCTACAGGATATCCAGTCCGGTAAATTCGTTCGTGACTTCATGCTGGAAAATGCCGTTGGTCAGCCAACCATCAAAGCATCCCGTCGCGCAAACGACGAGCACCAAATCGAAGTTGTTGGTCAAAAACTACGTGACATGATGCCTTGGATTTCTGCAGGCAAAATGGTCGACAAAGCAAAGAACTAAGCTTCTTCTGCATCAACGCAGATACATCGAAGTAAGTTATTTGACCCCGGCCATGTGCTGGGGTCATTTCATTTTGGCAGGGGCAATTTAATGATAGAAATCAAACGCGCAGACTGGGTGATGATCGCCATATTGGGGTTCACTTGGGGCGGTACGTTCTTAATCATTGAAATTGCTTTGCGCGGCATAACCCCGTTTTGGCTGGCCGCATCGCGCATTGGGTTCGCCTCATTGCTGATGGCTGCAATTTGGGGGGCGCGTGGGTTTAAGCTGTTTCTCACTGACGCTGAAAAACCATGGCTGTCTATCGCAATGATCGGGGTTCTTAATACCGCATTGCCGTTTATGTTGCTCAGCTGGGGGCAGCAATATGTGACGTCTGGATTTGCGGGCGTTTCTATGGCTGCCGTTGCACTTATTGTTTTGCCGCTTGCCCATTTCTTTGTGCCCGGCGAACAAATGACGCTGCGCAAAACATTCGGCTTTATTGTTGGGTTTATTGGCGTTGTGATAATGATCGGCGGTCAGGCTTTTGAAAGCACAGGCGCCCAGCTTGAGTTATTTGGTCGAGTGGCCTGCATTAGTGCTGCGGCCTGTTATGGGATCAATTCGATTTTGGTGCGTAAGCTCCCGCCAATCGACACGATTGGTCTTGCGTCTTTGATGCTGATTATGGGGTCTTTTGTTGTCATCCCGATCGCCTTTGCGGTTGAAGGCCCGCCTGTGCTGCCTGATGCCTCTACATCTGCTGCGCTGTTGTTTCTTGGTCTGGTTCCCACAGCGGCGGCAAATCTATTGCGGGTTCTTGTCATACGGTCCGCAGGCCCGACTTTCATGAGCCTCGTAAACTATCAGGTGCCTGTCTGGTCTGTGGTGCTTGGCGCGCTTATCCTCAGCGAACCTTTACCATCCAGTCTGGTGTTTGCTTTGGTGCTCATCCTGTCAGGCGTGGCCCTCAGCCAATGGGGTGCGCTCAAACGATTGTTTACAGCGACACCCCGCGCTTAATTAATAGCGCCCAAGCCGCACGCGGCGCAGTGTTTCTAAAACCTGCCCGCTTGCGTCAACCGCTTTGAGGTCAACAGAATATTGATTTCCCCGTCCACCAGAACATGGCGGTAAATATCCCGGTGAGGCGTATTGTCCGGTGCCACGCGCCGCGCGAACAACAATAACCCCATGGGGAAGATTAGCACTTACGCCCGGAACCGATGGCAGGTTTGCTGAGCTGCCAGACACTGGATAGCCAAGCGTGCCGTGCCCCCCATTTCGTGACAATGGCTGATAACTGCGATCGTTGTATTCCGCGACAATCATGACTGTGCCATCAGGAATGCCGGTGACCTGAATTGGCGGTGTCGCCCCCTGCCCACCTTGCAAAGCGCAATGCTGCCCCGCAGGTACACGCACGCCATCCCATGGGGATGTTACCTGTGCTTCCATATCCGCCAAAGCCACGCCCGGCACCATCAAAGCAGCAAACAGAGTTGTAAAAGGTATCTTCATGTAATTCTCCCGTTCTAATGCCTAAGTCATGGAACGGGAGAATTACAAAGTCAAATCACGCTGCAGCGACAGTTTCGACAGCTTCGACAATCGTGTCGATGACATTTTCCAGCAGCGTTTCGTCTTCGCTTTCGCCCATGACGCGGATCAAAGGCTCAGTACCTGATTTGCGCACCAACAAACGACCTGTGGCAGCCAAGCGGGCTTCGCCATCTGCGATTGCTTCTTTCACGGTATCCGTGTCCATCGGCAACATTCCTGGCGCGAAACGCACATTTTTCAACATCTGCGGCACCGGATCAAAAACCGAAGTCAGCGCGCTAGCCGGTTGATCGGTACGAACCATTTCCGCCAAAAACTGCAGCCCAGCGACAAGCCCATCGCCGGTGGTTGCATAGTCAGTCATCACAATGTGACCGGATTGTTCCCCACCTAAGTTATAACCGTTGGCACGCATTGCTTCGACGACATAACGATCCCCAACACCCGTGCGGTGAAGCGCAATACCTTCGCCTTGCAAAAACCGTTCCAGACCAAGGTTAGACATGACCGTTGCCACCAACGTATCACCCTGCAAACGTTGATCACGCGCCCAACCACGTGCCAACAGTCCCATGATTTGATCGCCGTCAGCAACTTCGCCTTTTTCATCAATCACCATGATACGGTCAGCATCACCGTCCAGGCAAATCCCGACGTCAGCCCCGTGTTCGAGAACAGCAGCGCTGGCAGCAGCCGTGTTTGTTGAACCACAACCATCGTTGATATTGTAACCATTCGGTGAAACGCCAATTGAAATCACCTCTGCGCCAAGTTCCCACAGAACTTCGGGTGCCGCGCGATAGGCAGCACCATTGGCGCAATCAACGACAACTTTCATACCAGACAATTTGCGACGATCCGGAAACGTGGTCTTTGCAAACTCAACATACCGCCCACGCCCATCATCAATTCGTTTGGCACGACCAATGTTTTGCGGCTTGCAGGGTTCTATTTGGCCACAAACCATAGCTTCGATTTCCATCTCAGCCTCATCAGACAGCTTAAAGCCGTCCGGGCCGAAGAATTTGATCCCATTGTCATGGTGGGGATTATGGCTCGCTGAAATCATAATCCCCAAATCCGCACGCATCGAATGCGTCAGCAAACCAACGGCAGGTGTAGGCACGGGCCCAAGCAGCAATACATTCATACCGGTTGAGGTCAAACCAGCCGTAAGCGCATTTTCAATCATGTAGCCAGATAGGCGCGTATCTTTACCAATCACCACGCGGTGACGGTTCAACCCATCCCGGCGGAAATAGCGTCCGGCGGCTGCACCAAGTTTTAATGCCATATCGGCGGTCATCGGGTAAGTGTTAGCCAATCCCCGAACACCATCAGTCCCAAAAAGTTTTTTTGTCATATTAATTCACCATCCCAAAAAAAGATGCATTCCACAGGCTTAATGCTTGCCGTGTTTGTGCAACATCATGGACTCTTAATACCTGAACACCTTGGGTAAGAGAAGCCATAGCAACAGCGATTGAACCAGGCGCGCGATCTTCTGCCAAAGGGGCGTTTCCGAGCGTACCGATAAACTTTTTACGCGAAACGCCAAGCAGGATCGGACATCCCAATCCATGAAACAGGCTAATCCCTTTGAGAAGCGCGATGTTGTGGTCAAGCGTTTTGCCAAACCCAATACCCGGATCAACAATAATCTGCTCAGCACTGATCCCTAATGAGCGCGCATAACCAATACGTTCCTCAAGGAAATCAAATACATCCAGCAAAACATCGTCATACTGGGGATTAGCTTGCATTGTGGTTGGATCCCCCTGCGCGTGCATCAAACAGACAGGGGCATTGGCCGCTTTGGTTTCAGCGGCCAGCTCTGGTTCAAACGTAAAAGCCGACACATCATTAATGAGGCTCGCCCCCGCCTTTAGCGCTGCGCGCCCGACCCCTGCTTTGCGCGTGTCGATAGAGATCGGAACATCGATATCCTCTCTGATCGCTGAAATCACGGGAACGGTGCGCGCGCATTCCTCGTCCACGGGTACATATTCTGCGCCTGGACGCGTGGATTCGCCACCGATATCGATAATTTCAGCACCTTCCGCGATCATGACCTTGATCCGTTCGCGTGCAGCTTGGGGTGCATTAAACTGCCCACCATCAGAAAAACTATCCGGTGTGACGTTCAATATCCCCATCAAACGTGGCGCATCAAAGTCCAAACCCGCAATAGAAGCCCGGGGCGCGGTAATTTTCTCTAAAACATCCGCTGGAATTTGAGAGACCTCAACCACCTCGGCCTTACCCTCACGCGTTAAACGTTCAGCATGTGTAAACCAACACCATCCGCCCGCTATGGATCGAGCTGAAGCCGGGCGCGCATCCCCCATCATCGAAATGGGTAGGAAATACTCTTTCATGATCTGTCCCTTACACTAACTACGCCAGAAGACTGCGGGCTGTTTCGCTCACCAGACGGGCGACAACGGTCTTCACATCTAGGTCTCCGACCGCGACAAAATCCACGGCGTTCAATTGCTCGGAAAACCATTTTGCCAATTCCAACGGAGCGCTGGGAACAGCCCCGTCATTGGCAACAAAATCCAAAACAATTTTACCCGGTGCCCAGACGCTAATGTGATTGTTTTTTGTTGTCCAATCAAGCTCTGTCCGGGTTTCGACAACGGCACATCGTTGATCGAGCGCGGCCAAGACCCAAGCATTCTGTTCAATGGCCAATAGATCAATATGGCGTTGCGCCGCCGCAGTTTGGGCTGTTGGAACAACTGTGTTTGCCGCTTCGACGCACAGGATTGCAGGCACGGGATCAGATTGTAGCTCAGCCAACCAAAGCGATAGGTTTTCTGATGCCAACGCGGCGTTTGATAAAAACACAACACGTGGGGGCACCGCAGTCGACTCGGCCTCATGCGTTGGCGCGCTTTGCTTTTTGTCGCGCACAATTTCCACACCAAGCGCAAACGGACCCCGGTCAAGCTTTTCAATACGCACAAATACGCGCAGCGCTTGGGGCTCCAACAAAATACGGTCAGCAACGCGTTCCGCTAAAGTTTCGAGAAGGTTCAACCGTTCCGCAGCAAGCTCGATCGCCACCGCTTCGGTCAAGGCATCATATGATAGGATCCGATCCACATCGTCATCCAATGGGCCGGTATAGGACTTCAATTCAACAACGATATTGAATTTCACCCGCTGCGTTAGATCACGTTCGACCTGAAACGCGCCAATTTCCACTTCGACAATATGATCGCGTAAAGACAGGCGATCACACGGCACGGCCGCGGTTGCCTCTGATCGGTCAAGTGGATGCGCAAAGGCGAGTTTTATTTCATCGGTCATAAAGCGTCTTTCCTCAAAGGATTCGACGCGAACATACTCTTTCACGTCGGAACACGCCATGAAATGACGACAAACAATCCTTTGAAGACGACTTCGTTTTGATTAGGTGCCGCGGTAGAAACGATGCACACCAATAGACGCCGTACGTGTAAATACACGTGACCAACGCGGCTGCACGGCTGTTGTGTGATAGTAGGTCGCCCCACCCGTCAGATCACGCATGTCATTTTCAATCATGATTTGCGCAATTTTCGAAACACGCTGATATGCAGCCGGTTCATTGATAACCTCGGCACGTCCATCACAGGTATAGGTGAATTGGCACTGATAGCGGCGTCCCGTTCCCTGATTGATAACCGCGCAAATTGAATCGGGAAAACGGCTGCTGTCGACGCGATTAAGGATGACCTCTGCCACCGCAAATTGGCCGCGTACACTTTCACCACGGGCCTCAAAATACAAAGCTTCCGCAAGGCACGCCAGATCTTCGCCGCCCTGCGCTGTAGGCTGGGCATCAATCCATTCGCGCGTAAACTGAACAAGCCCACCTGCGGCCGTGCGCTGTGGTTCGGGCCGTGGAGGGACTGTCATCGCAGTGATATCTGCTTCGTCCAATGCGCTCAGTGTTTGGCGTTCTTGTCCTAGCAAAAGCGTTAGGTTTTCTTCCAGAACGGACCCAGTTGTTGTTGAACCTGATGACGGCACCTGTGATCCCGCTTGTTGCGGAAGAACCATCATAGTCACACACAAAATAGGCAGTATCAGTCGCGGCAGCAGCATATCTAACCCCATTCATACAAAAGTGACCGACGGAATCGATCACAAGCAGACGGCGGCTATTTAGTTAAACTTTGCCACGTTGTCCACCCTGCACGAAATAGATGCGACAATTACATCACACCATAAGGGCTTTTTGGTGCGCTTTACTGCACCCCATCATCAATAAGACGCAGCTGTGCGGCGGCAAGCTTAGCGACCGGTACGCGAAACGGGGAGCAAGACACATAGTCAAATCCGGCCTTACGACAGAACGCAATCGATTCAGGATTTCCGCCATGCTCACCGCAAATAGACAACGTCACTTCGTCATTCGCGGCACGGCCACGTTCGGCACCAATGGTCAGCAATTCGCCCACACCATCAATATCCAGCATATGAAAAGGGTCCTCAGCAAAGACCCCTTGGCGCACATAATCCCCCATAAAACGTCCAGCATCATCCCGAGACAAGCCATAGGTCATCTGGGTTAAGTCATTGGTTCCGAAACTCAAA
Source organism: Cochlodiniinecator piscidefendens (assembly GCF_011326755.1). Taxonomy (GTDB): domain Bacteria; phylum Pseudomonadota; class Alphaproteobacteria; order Rhodobacterales; family Rhodobacteraceae; genus Cochlodiniinecator; species Cochlodiniinecator piscidefendens. The sequence goes on from NZ_JAAOIE010000002.1 coordinate 153,164, forward strand.
AATGAGGTATGGGGCGCGATTTCTTCGGCCCGCAATGCGGCCCTTGGCGTTTCCACCATGACGCCCAGCCGATAAGTGAACTCCGCATTTCTCAGCGTTTTCACTTCAGAGGCAATCGCGTCAATACGTGTTTTGATCAGCTCCACTTCGCGTTTGGCGCTGACCAGCGGGATCATGATTTCAGGAACAATGGGATCGCCATTTTCGCTGGCGTCAATTGTCGCCTCAAAAATTGCGCGCGCCTGCATTTCATAGATTTCAGGGACAGTGACCCCCAACCGCACACCACGCATCCCCAGCATTGGGTTGAACTCTTGCAGCGCCTCAATCCGGCGTGTGACTTGCGACATCGGCAAATCAAGAGCGCCAGCCAATTCGCGCATGCCTTCCCTGCTGTGCGGCAAAAATTCATGCAAAGGCGGATCGAACAAGCGAATGCACACCGGTTGCCCCTGCATAATATCAAACAGCGCCGTGAAATCGGCCCGTTGCATCGGCAATAGACGTTCAAGAGCGGCAGCCCGATCTTCGCGCGTATCGGCAAATATCATTTCCCGCATCACGGTCAGGCGGTCGTTTTCAAAGAACATATGCTCTGTGCGGCACAGGCCGATACCTTGCGCCATAAAACGGCGCGCGATGACAGCATCCGCAGGTGTATCCGCATTTGCGCGCACGCCGATATCCCGCACATCATCCGCCCATTGCAACAATGCCTGAAACACCTCATCTAGCGCGGGTTCCAACAGCGGTGCAGCCCCGGCCAATACCCGCCCCGTCGCGCCATCAACCGTGATCATATCGCCTTCGCGCAGAATGCGGCCATCAGGCAGCTTCAGCGTATTGTCTTTACTTTTCAGGCGCATTTCATTGGCACCCACGATGCAAGGCAAACCTAAGCCACGTGCGATCACTGCGGCGTGGCTGCTCATCCCGCCGCGCTCGGTCAAAACCGCATTGGCGGCATGCATGCCTCGGATATCCTCAGGGGCTGTTTCACGCCGAACCAACACACAAGCCTCTTCGCGCGCAGCAGAAGCCTGAGCCGCCGTCGCAGAAAACACGATGCGCCCTTGTGCAGCGCCCGGGCTAGCAGCGATACCTTGTAAAATGGTTGGGTGATCGCCGTCCGGGTCGACTTGTTTGTGCAGCAACTCGGTCAAAGCGCGCGGCTCAACCCGCATCAACGCCTCTTCACGGCTGATAATTTTATCATTCGCCAGTTGCACAGCAACACGCACGCCAGCACGCGCGGTGCGTGGAACCCTCACAGCATCCAAAATACGCAATCCACCATCCACCACAGTGAATTCGATTTCCATCTCTTCGCGCAGTCTTTGCCGCGTTGCATCGCCATATCGAATGAGCGTCTCAAAACTAGACGCACAGGTTTCTTCCATCGACGGCCCGCGCGGATCACGCGTGAGGTACAACGCGCCTTCCCCTTCGGTCAACGCATCGCGCCCTTGGCTTTGGCTCAGATAGCGACCTCTGATTTTCTTTTGTCCCGTCGTTTCATCGATAAACTGAATAACGCCTGACCCACATTCACCCGCCCCAAGGCCAAGCGCCATCTCCTGCACAACAAGCCCAAGCCCCGCATCCACAGGCGCACCCTTGGCCTGACGCAGCAACCGCGCAGTCGTACCTTCCCAAGCGCGCGCCATGGATCGCAACACCTGCGCCAATTGCTCTGCCGGATCTTGTGGAAAACTCTCGTCGGTTTCGTCTTCATAAGCGTTCAAAACGTCGCGCAACGCCCCGTCGTCCTCGGGGTTAATCACGTCAAACACATCCGCATCCAACCGCGCAACATGCACGGCATAGGCCTGGATAAACCGTAAATACAACGCGTCTGCGACCGCTTCGCCGTGTTCAGCACAAAGCTCAGCGTGGCGCAAATCATTCATGCCAATATTTAAAATTGCACCGGGACCGCCCCAATCAGGGTCTTCTGAACTTGGGCGCACAGATACGATAGGTGCGTCGCCAAACCCCGCCATAATCGCAGCGGTGTCGGGCAAATGCCCCTCAGCAATTTCATGAACCGTCTGAAACGAAAGCGCGACCGTGCGTGGCACCGGCATATCAAGCCGGATCAACCGTTGCAGGCACTTCGCCCGCCCACCGTGGGTGTTGATATTCAGCGGGGCAGAAGGTGTGATAACCTCAAAGCCTTGCGTGTCATTCTGCATCGCAGCATTCCTTTCGCGTCACCGCAGCATAACGCAGGATCGCGGCCAAGCAAGGGCACAGATGGCAAAATAGTCGGATAAATCAAAGGGGCGGCGCATTCCCGCCCCTTTGGATTGGCTTAACCTTCGATCTTTGTCAGATCGGCAACAGACCCACAGATTGTGCGAATGCTGCTGAGCAGGTTTAAACGATTGCGGCGCACGATGTCTTTGTCGCTGTTCACCTGCACCGCCTCGAAAAAGGCATCAATCGGCGCGCGTAATGCGGCCATGCCGCTCATAGCGGCCGCGAAATCTTCGGCCTCGATGGCCGGAGAGATCGCCCCACCCGCCTGATCAAGGGCAGCAAACAACGCGCGTTCCTCATCGGTTTCGGCAAATTTCACATCCCCACCGTATGAATACTCAACTCCATCTTTGACCTCAGCCTGACTGAGAATGTTATTGGCGCGCTTAAAGCCCTGAAGCAGGTTTTCACCATCATCGGTTTTCAGGAACTCAGACAACGCCTGCGCCCGTTTGACCAACAGCGCAATATCATCATTGCCGGGCATTGCGAGGCACGCATCAATCACATCATGACGAATGCCTTGGTCTTTGAGGTAAACCTTGAGGCGGTCGTGGAAGAAGGAGAGGAGACTATCAATAAGATTTGGGTTAACTATTGTATGCAAACGTTTATCGAATATCGTTTCCTCAGCATCTATCTCAAATTCCAAATCTCCACGGTCAACTATATCCGCGAGGAAACGACAGTCATCTCTTCTCACGAGACATCCATTTTTCCACTCTTCTAAGATTGTCTCAAAATTAGATATTCGATATATAAAGCGGGTGTCAGACGCTAGGATTGCATTACCCTCCTCATCAAGAAGAATATTCATATTGTCATCGAGTTGATAGTTGGCGCGAAGGGAGCCCATTTTCCATGTCCCTGCTAAGCTCATGAACAAAGAGGTAAACGAAAGTTCAATCAAGCTCCTTAATTCGACACGAGCCCCATTTTCCAGAACCAACCGAATAACACCCAGCGCCGCACGGCGTAACGCGAAGGGGTCTTTTGATCCTGTTGGCTTTTCATCAATCGCCCAGAACCCGGTTAACAGATCAAGCTTATCAGCCAGCGCAACTGCAACCGAAACCGGCGCCGTTGGCACATCGTCTGACGGACCTAAGGGGGAGTAATGTTCAAGCGCGGCATTGGCAACCTCAAGCGGATGCCCTGCTGGCCCCGCGTAATACCGCCCCATAAGCCCCTGAAGTTCCGGGAACTCATAGACCATTTCAGAACTCAGATCAGCCTTGGCAAATCGCGCGGCGGCCTCGGCCACATCGGCGTCCGCACCCACGCTTGGCGCGATTTCACGGGCAAGGCTGGCGATACGTTCAATCCGGTCCGCTTGTGTGCCAAGCTTATTGTGGAAAGTCACGTTTTGCAGGCTGTCAATCCATGCCTGGGCCCCGGCCTCGGCCACGCGAATATCATTTTCCCAAAAGAATTTCGCATCCGACAGACGGGCAAACAAAACCTTCTGGTTCCCTGCCAAAATCGTCGCGCCATTGTCACGCGTTTCGCGGTTGGCCACGGTGACGAATTTCTCAATGCGGTCCGTCTTTGGATTGCGCACGGAAAAGAACTTTTGGTGCTCTTTCATCGAGGTCTGTAAAACCTCAGGCGGCAGTCCTAGGAAATCTTCGGCAATGTCACCCATCAACACAACCGGCCATTCAACAAGCCCGGCCACTTCGCGCAGCAAACCCGCGTCTTCAACAACCTCAAGCCCCTGCGCGAACGCTTGGTTCGTCGCGTCCGCCCAGATGTGATCGGCGCGTTCCTGTGGGTCCAAAACAACTTTGGCAGCCTTAAGTTTGCTGGCGTAATCATCAAAACCACTGACCGCAAAACGGCCATTGCCCATAAAACGGTGGCCTTCCGTCGTGCCACCTGACGGGATACCATCCACATCCATCGGCACAACCGTTGTTCCGGTTTCATCGGTCAAAATGCACAGGATCGAATGCAGCGGGCGCACCCAACGCAATGATCCAGTGCCCCAACGCATCGATTTCGGCCAAGGGAAATTGCGGATCGCACCCTCAAGCACCTCCGCGATGATGTCAGCAGCCGGGCGACCCGGCTTTTCGATGACAGCAAAGAACACTTTGCCTTTTTTTTCTTCGCGCTCGGTCAATTGATCACGGGTCAGACCTGCGCCGCGCAGGAACCCTTCGATCGCTTTTTCTGGCGCATCCACGCGCGGACCTTTGCGTTCTTCACGTGTTGTTGGGCTTTCGCTCAGCAGGCCATCAATTGACAATGTCAGACGGCGCGGCGTCGAAAACACCCCTGCAGAGGCATAGGTTAAACCCGCGTCAACCAAACCGTTGGTGACGATTTTCTTTAAATCTTCGGCCGCTTTACCCTGCATGCGGGCAGGGATTTCTTCGGAGAAGAGTTCAATCAGTAGATCAGGCATTTTAATTTCTCTCCGGTACGGGTGGGCAACCTTCGGGCAAAGGTTTGCCATCAAATACGTCGGCCCCACAGTCATTCAATTGGTGCCAAACAAAGCCGCGACCATCGGCCATCACAGCAACGATGCGGTCAAATCCATAAATGACGTCCTTTTCGCCAAGAAACGCGATGGCTTGGCCCGTTTCCAAGGCTTCGCCAACCTCAGTTGCGTTAAAGCAGTCAAACCAATTTGGCGCGACCAAGGGAACGGCTTCGTCGTAGATTTCGTAGGTTTCCGTCAGCATGGCTTGTGAATGCGGTGTTGTAAAACAAGCCCGGTAGCGCAACGGCGAACTGTCTGAATCAATGCCGGAAAAATCATCCGCAATGATGGGTTCCGGCGCACCGGTGACCAAAGATGTCATAACAACTGCAGGCTCATCATCGCGAAGGTCAACTTCGACATAATAGGCATACACCTGAAGGTAATAAAGCGCGACAGCCGCAACAACTGAGGTCAAGATGATACTCCCCGCGAGAATTTTCCCCATCATGCGGAGTATCCTCCGGCTTCGGTTTGAACGAAGGCATCAGCGCATTGTTTGGATAACGCGCGCACCCGCCCGATATAGGCCTGACGTTCGGTCACAGAAATCACGCCCCGTGCATCCAACAGGTTAAACAGGTGGCTGGCTTTGATACATTGATCATAAGCAGGGTGCGCCATGATAATGCGTTTGCCGGTTTTCGGATCAATGTGGTCTTGCGCCAGAATGGCCTCGCATTCCGCTTCGGCCTCTTCAAAGTGGCGCAGCAAGACATCGGTGTTGGCGACGTCAAAATTCCAACGCGCGTATTCTTCTTCGGTTTGCTTAAACACGTCACCATAAGACAGCGGGATCATCGCATCGGGTGCGTTGAATGGCATGTCCATCACATGGTCAACACCCAGCACATACATCGCAAGGCGTTCCAGACCATAGGTCAATTCGCCAGATACCGGGTGACAATCGTGACCACCTACCTGTTGGAAATACGTGAACTGGCTGACTTCCATGCCATCGCACCACACTTCCCAACCAAGTCCCCAAGCGCCAAGTGTCGGACTTTCCCAGTCGTCCTCAACAAAGCGGATGTCGTGCATTTCCATATCAACGCCGATTGCCTCAAGGCTGCCAAGATACAGCTCTTGCAGGTTGGGCGGGCTTGGTTTGATCAGAACTTGGTATTGGTAATAGTGCTGTAAACGGTTCGGGTTTTCGCCATACCGCCCATCAGTCGGGCGGCGTGATGGCTGCACATAAGCCGCAGCCCAATTTTTTGAACCCAAAGAGCGCAAAGTTGTGGCGGGATGGAACGTCCCTGCCCCGACCTCCATATCGTAGGGCTGCATCACAGCGCAGCCTTTTTCGGCCCAATAGGCCTGTAGTCGCAGGATAATTTCCTGAAAACTCTTGGGGGTCGTATCTGCGCGGGTCATCTTTGGCACCTCATGAAAAGCGCGTTCTCAATAGGCAACGGTTGGCGGGTGGTCAACGGCCCGTTGCAATTAATAAGGTGCAATCGGTGCGCGCTCTGATAATTTCGCCGCAAGGATTCGCATTTAGGGAAGTTGCGAACGCGAGAGGGTAATGAAAAAACTATTATATTTTGTTCTATTCATCGGCGCGGCATTGGCATTGTTATTGCCTGCGTCAAAATTAACCGCCCAAGAAGGCAACGTTTGGATTCAGATCGAAGCGCAACCCAGTCTAAGATCAGCACAAGACCGGGCACGGGCCTATGGTGGGTCATTTGACGACGTAAACGGTTACTCCGTTGGTTCAGGCTGGTATGTCATTGCATTGGGGCCATTTGCCCCTGAGGATGCTGTGGCACGTTTGCGTCAAATGCGCCGTGAAAACCTGATCCCGCGTGACAGTTTCGTTGCAGATGGCAGCGGGTTTCGTCAGCAATTTTGGCCAATTGGCACAAACAACCTGAATGCAGAACCTGTTGCAGCCACACAGCCAGCAGAAAACACAACGGTCGCCGCAACGCCAGACATCACCGAACCGGTTGAACCACCAGAAGAAACCGTCGCCCAAGCGCGCCGGTCTGAAAACAACCTCTCACGTGATGAGAAAAAGCTGCTGCAAATCGCAATGCAAGCCGAAGGTTTCTATAACGCAGCGATTGATGGGTCTTATGGACGCGGTACACGCCGAGCAATGGCAGCCTATCAGGACTCACGCGGTTATGAACCCACCGGCGTTCTAACCACACGCCAGCGTACAGAACTGATCGAAGAGTATAACTCGATCCTCGACGGTGTTGGGCTTGCTCAGATCCGCAATGAAGATGCGGGCATTGAGATGCTTATTCCTGCTGGCTTAGTTTCATTTTCACGGTTTGAACCGCCTTTTGTGCATTACGACAGCACCACACCTGATGATGTGCGTGTTTTGTTGATTTCACAAAACGGCACACGGGCCACGATGAACGGTCTTTACGAAATCATGCAAACGCTTGAGATCGTTCCGCTCGAAGGGGAACGTGAACGCAACTCTGATAACTTCACCCTGACCGGCCAAAACAGCTCCATTCATTCTTACACTTATGCAAAGCATGAAAATGGGATGATCAAAGGCTTTACCGTAATTTGGCCTGCTGGGGATGAACGCCGCTTGGCGCGGGTCATTCAGGAAATGCAAAGCAGCTTTTCCACTTTTGGCGAAGCCCTGAGCGACAGCCATGCCGATCCGCAAGCAGAACAAAGCATTGATCTTTTGTCTGGTTTGGAAATTCGCCGCCCCGATATTTCCCGCACCGGGTTTTACATAGACGCACGCGGAAGCGTTATCACAACAGCCGAAGTTGTTGGGTCTTGCCGTGAAATCACTCTCAATCGGGATCACACCGCAGAAGTCGCATTTGTTGACCAAGATCTTGGAATTGCGGTTTTGCGCCCAAGCGAGAACCTTGCGCCAATTTCATTTGCGGCCTTTAGTGACGGCGTTGCGCGGTTGCAGTCCGAAGTGATTGTTGCAGGCTACCCATACGAAGGTGTTCTGAACGCGCCGACGCTAACATACGGGACACTTGCGGATGTGCGCGGCCTACGCGGTGAAGAAGACCTTCAACGCCTTGCACTGGCCTCTCAGGCCGGTAACGCGGGTGGGCCAGTCTTTGATGCCAATGGTTCTGTCACCGGGCTTGTGCTTTCGGATGCGAGCAATGGATCACAACAGCTTCCGCAAGATGTAAGCTTTGCCCTAAAACCAAATGCTCTGCGCGAAGCGCTCAGTGCAAATGGGGTATCTTCCACTGTCGCAACACCCCGTGACAGCCTGACACCATTGCAATTGGCAAACCAAGCGGCAGACATGACCGTATTGGTGAGCTGCTGGAACTAAAAAACAAAAATGGCGTCAGAAGATTTTCTTCTGGCGCCATTTTTTTGCGTATATTTTGGGCTAAATTACCCAAGCATTTCAGGCGTCGCATATACCAATGTTGGCTTATCGGCTTTCAATGCGTTTTGCAGGGCTGATTTAAAGTCCTCCAAGGACTTAGGTGCCTCAGCGTAAGCGCCAAATGCCTCAGCCAATTTACAAAAGTCAGGATTATAGGCGACCACAGCATTTGGTGCGATTTGTGAACGCACCATAGCGTCTTCGATTTCCTTGAGCTTTGCATTGTCCCACAGAACGATTGGCATATTGAGGCCCAGTTCAACCGCTGCGCCGAGTTCTTGCATTGTGTAATGGAACCCGTAGTCGCCAGCGATTGCAACAACGGGGCCGTCACCGCGACCGACTTTGCCGCCAATTGCGGCTGGTAACGCATAACCCAACGTGCCAAAGGCATAGGGATGATGCCAATGCCCTGCCCGTTCCATTTCAACGACTTCTTTCGCGACATAGGCAAACTGCGTCATGTCGGAATAGTACATCGTGTCTTCAGGCAGTGCATCTTGCATCGCTTGCGCAATTTGGGCGATGCCTGGACGTTCAGCATCCACTTCGGAATAGAAACGCGCTTTGGCGGCCTTTACATCGGCTTCGCGCCATTCGCTTGTGCTATGTGTTCCTAGCGCGCCCGACAGTTCGCTAAGAAACACCTTCGCGTCGCCAAGAATTGGCAAGTCTGCGGGAAAATCATCAGCAAGGCAATGCGTGTCGATATCAACACGCACCATTGGACAGCGATGCCCAAGATCGTCGCGCCATAAATCAACTTCGGCAAGTTCAGTTCCAACACAAAGCAACAGGTCGGCTTTGGCCAATTCCGATGCGGAATCTGGACGCGGCAGATACGCCCCGTAGTTCAACGGATAACTCCCAGCAACCACACCGCGTCCAGCGAAGGTGGTAAAGACAGCCGCCTGAGCTTGCTCAACAACTTTTCTTGCTTCAGCAGAGGCTGCTACAGCCCCTCCGCCAAATAAAAACATTGGCCGTTTTGCATCACGCATCATCTGCGCAACACGTTCGACATCATCCGGGCGTGCAATTGGCAATTGCGCAATCGCTGCTGCCGCTGGTGCAGCAGGTGCACGTTCACCCAGAACATCAATCGGCACCTGAATATGTTTTGGGCGTGGGCGACTTGATTTTAGTTCAGACAGGGCTTTGTCCACCAAACGATAAGCAGCAGGTGCGTCCGGTGCGGTGACGGACCAATCACAAACAGTTGCAGCTGCGCCTTCTTGGTCTTTCATTTCGTGCAAACGCCCGCGACCAATACTGCGATCTTTGCGTTCAAGACATGACGACAGCACAAGCATAGAAACAGAGTCTGAATACCCTTGCCCCATAGGTGTCATTGCATTGCATAAACCCGGTCCTGTGATCAGATACGCGACACCGACCTTGCCCGTCGCGCGCGCATAGCCGTCAGCCATAAAACCGGCGCCCTGCTCATGACGGGCAAGCACATGTTTTATTCCTGCTTCCTCTATTCCGCGATAGAGTTCGACATTATGCACACCTGGGATGCCAAAGATCACTTCGACACCGCGATCCTTCAACATATGGGAGAGTTGTGCACCGAGTGGTTTATCAATCATCAGCTTCTCCAAAACTGAACTGTCAATATTGCGTAGACCGCCAGAAGTTCTAGCCGTCCGATGAGCATTGCCGCTGTCAAAATCCATTTTGCAGCGTCATTGAGGTGTCCGAAATTGCCAGATGGACCAATTTCATTTCCTAACCCCGGTCCAACATTCGCCAGCGCCGTTGCCGCGCCTGAAACCGACGTTGTGAAGTCTAAACCCGTCAATCCCAGCAAGATCGCAAATACGCCAAGCGAAACGACAAAGAGAACGAAAAACGCCATCACTGACGACATAACATCGTTAGACACACGTCGCCCATCATAACGCGGCACAAAGATACCGCGCGGCGCGTGTATTTGGCGGATCTGCGCGCCAATTGCTGCGAATAAAAGCTGATAACGGAATATCTTAACCGAGCAACAAGTCGAGCCCGCACACCCGCCAACAAGCCCCATAAAGAAGAACAGAACCACTGGAAAGGCGCCCCACAGCTGATAGTCAACACTGGCAAACCCTGTTCCGGTCAGAATGGACGTGACATTAAACACGGCTTCGCGAAAAGCGTGTTCATAAAAATCTTCGTTTACCACAACTCGGTAAATCGAAATGATAACGACCAGCGCCGCGATCAAACTAAAAAATACGCGTATCTGACTGTCCTGAAACAGGGCTTTGTTATTACCACTAATCAACTGCACATATCGTACAAACGGCAAGCTCGCGAGCACCATAAAAATCGAAGCGACATACTCAGGAGCTCCCTGATACGCCCCGAATGACGCGTCATGTGTTGAAAACCCACCCGTCGAAGACGTGGTCAACGCATGGTTAAGCGCGTCAAACATAGGCAGCCCCACAGCCAAATAGGCTAAAAAACAAACGCCGGTCAAAACCACGTAAATCGCTGAAATCCGAGATGCAATCTCTACAGCGCGCGGCAAAATTTTCCCCATGGTGTCAAAGGATTCAGATTTAAAGATCTGCATCCCACCAATGCGAAGTTCCGGCAAAAACACCATCGCAACAACAATGATCCCAATCCCACCGAACCACTGCATCATGCTCCGCCACAAGAGCAAACCGCGCGGCAAATCATCTAGGCCAGAATACACCGTTGATCCAGTTGTCGTCATCCCAGACATCGCTTCGAAAAACGCGTCTACAAATCGTGCTTCTGTTGCCCCCAGCATAAACGGCAACGCAGCAAACAGCGGCAATGCAGCCCAAACACCTGTTGTTAGTAAAAAGGTTTGCTGAATGGTGAGGCCTTTTTTGACCCCGTTCGCACAAGCAAGCGCAACAAGTCCACCTGTCAGCACAGACATCAACGACGCCTCAAAAAAAGCGTGCCAGTGATCGCCACCGTCTGCCATATCCAAAAACAACGGGATCAGCATCGTAACGCCAAGCGCTGCGACCAAAAGGCCAATCACATATCCTACTGGGCGCAGATCAAACATAACCGCAAGGCTTTACGCGCAGACAGGGCAGTGTCAAGCGCAGTCGTTATCCAACGTGGAAAAGCGTGTTAAAAAGCTTAGGATCGAGGCTTTCTGACAGGAAGGTTTCCCCTTCGGTCAGAACGCTGACGGCATCATGCGAATGCAGGCTTTCTTGATGGCTTGCCACAACGCGGAAATCACCGATACGTACATCGTTTTGCAATTGCTCTGCAAACAGACGCGCCGCATCTTCGACAAAGATAGGATTGGCCGCGTTAAGTTCTGCAAAAGCTTGTTCGTCTTCGCGTTTGACCATCACTTGCGTTTCGGTCGGAACCGCAAGCCGACACAGATCAATCAGATCCTCAAACCACAATGTATCCTGGTCACGGCGCAACACCGCAGAAATACGCGCGACAGAACGCTGCGAGTGCGGCGTCGCGAGCTGCCCACGACGTTGGCGGGCATGTTCAGATAACTCAAGCGAACAGGGACAAGTCGAGGAATAGACGTAATCCAAGTGGATGATTTTCTTAATCACCCCACGTGTTTCAACCAATTCAAGTGCGATGTCGTAGTATTGAAACCCAGACAATCCTGAACGCAGTGAATTCACCCGCATCGGAAAAGAAAACCGCATCTGAATACGAGCGTCAAAGCTGTCCAAATCGGCTTTGTAATCATTCAGCGCCGCTTCGATCACTTCAAAGCTAAAGGTTTTTTCAGCGTGCCCGTAAAATGTGCGCATAATGCGCGACATGTTGATGCCTTTTTTACCAGCCTCAAGACTAACAGTGCCCGTCACCGAAGATTCGAGTGTTAGATCGGACCCGTCCCGGCGGTGAAAACGGATCGGTAGGCGAAAGTTCGAAATACCCACATGTTGGATATTGCGTTTTGCGCCTTTGATCAGGCTCTCGGGGCCGTTTTGCAAATCAGGCAATGAGGCCTTGTAGGCTTCATCAACTGTGAACTCTTCTGGATAAGCCCTTGCCAATGCTGGATAGTTTGCAACCTCTTGCCCCGGCAAAAGCCGTGACACCACAGGATGCAATTCCGCGACCTCTGTGACAGTTGCGCCCTTGGCCCATGTTTTAATAAGCTCAAGCGCGGCTTCAGCTTCTTCTTTTGATGGTCCAGCATCAGACTTTGGAGTGTGCATATTCATTGCATAATCCTTGCGCGGCTTACCGCTAGGTTACTATTTGCGCGGTCAGATTACCATTTATTCTGCACGAAAAGCGAATGAAAGCGGCCTAAACCGCGTTCAATGCGCCCAAAAGATCAGAAATCAGGTCGTCAGTATCTTCGATACCGACAGAAATCCGAACCAACCCATCTGTGATCCCCAAATCCGCACGCTGATCTTCCGTCAACCGCTGGTGCGTGGTTGTCGCCGGATGCGTCACGAGGCTCTTTGCGTCACCCAAGTTGTTGGTAATGGTAAAGATTTCGAGTGCATTCACAAAACGGAACGCCGCATCTTTGCCACCTTTGACGTCAATCGATAGCACTGTGCCGCCCTTTTCCATCTGGCTTTGGGCGAGTTCAAAGTAAGGGCTATCCTTAAGGAACGGGAACAAAACACGATCTAATTTCGCATGGCCTTGCAACGCTTCGGCGATTGCCTGAGCTGAGGCCGCTTGCGCACGACACCGCAGATCGAGCGTTTCCATACCCTTGAGCATCACCCACGCATTAAACGGGCTCATGGAACCGCCAGTATGTTTTAGGTATGGTTCAAGCGTTTTGCGGATAAAATCACGTGTACCGCACACCACACCACCAAGGCAGCGCCCCTGCCCGTCAATGTGTTTGGTTGCCGAATAGACAATCACATCCGCCCCAAGATCAAGAGAGCGTTGGAAAATCGGTGTCGCAAATACATTATCCACAACGACAATTGCCCCAACAGCGTGCGCAATTTCGGAAACACCCCGAATGTCGATCACTTCGAGCGTTGGATTTGAAAGCGCCTCAAGAAACACGAGCTTTGTATCTGGGCGAACAGCCGCACGCCATTCATCCAAATTAGTACCGTCTACAAATGTGACCTCAACACCGTAGCGCTGCAGAATATCCTCAACGATATAAAGGCACGAACCAAACAGCGCTTTGGCAGAAACGATGTGATCACCGGCCTTCAGTCCAGAAACCAACGCCCCGTTTACGGCCGCCATTCCAGACGCCGTTGCAAAGGCGTCTTCGGAACCTTCAAGCGAAGCGATACGTTCCTCGAACATACGTACGGTCGGATTGCCATAGCGAGCATAGATAAATTCATCTGGCCCGCATTCGATAAACCGCGCTTCGGCTTGTTCAGCACTGTCATAAGCAAAACCTTGGGTCAGGAAAATGCCTTCGGACAACTCGCTATATTGGCTGCGGCGAATACCATCATGTACCAAACCAGTACGTGTGTTCCATTTCTGTGTCATGTCTTACTCCTCATGCCCTTTGGACATAAAAAAACCCCCACCGTACAAGACGCCGAGGGTGCAATATCCCTGACCTCTTTAGCAGTATTTTTAACGTGGCCTGCAATCCGGAAACAAATCACCACAACCGCGAACTAGCTTGTTTCATTGGGGTCGTCAAGGTTTGACGCAGGTGTAATAAGATGTTTATCGCTTCGTCATATGCTGGCCCTATTCCTGATGTATTAAAACGACAAGAGCAGCGAAAAGAGGTCCCCAATGACCCTTTTGAAGGTCAATACCAACGGCACCCATCTGATCTGGCCCACTGAAACTGGACCGATTGAAACACCTACACACTATCGCGCGCGGAAATGCGAACCACTTGAACAGGCTTTGCACCACACATCTGACGAAGGGCCGATTGTCATACTTTTACATGGGATGAAATTTTCCCCCAGCGATCCTTCAAATTCACCACACAAGCATATTCTGGCGTTGAGCCCCGACCCGATGTTTAGTCGCGCTATCAGTTGGCCCCGCCATTTGGGTTTTGGGAAAAAGCGCCCTGAAACCGGATTATGCATTGCCTTTGGGTGGGAGGCTTGTAAAGGATTTCGCGCCGCATATCGCGAAGCTGCAATGGCTGGTCGTCAGTTAGCGCAGTTGATAGAACTGATCAAATCCAGCGCCCCAAATCGCAAAATTCAGGTGTTTGCACATAGTATGGGGGCGCGCGTATTTTTAGCAGCTTTGCCCCATCTTCCAGCCAACGCTGTTGAACGTGCAATTCTGATGGCCGCAGCTGAACTAAGCAATGTAGCGGAACAGGTTATGAAAACCCCTGCGGGGCGCACGGTTGAGATATTTAATATAACGAGCCGTGAAAATGACTGGTATGATTTTCTGGTTGAATGGGCGTCTGCCCCGTTTACGATGGGGGCGCGATCACTCGGGCATGGGTTGAAAAAACCCTGCGGAAATTGGCTGGATATCCAACTTGACTGCCCGCGGACATTACGCCGCCTCGCGCGTGTTGGGTTTCGAATTTCTCCCCCTGCCCATCTTGTTTGCCATTGGTCTGGGTATTTACGCCCAGGAATGTTTGGCTTTTATCAAGCGCTTTTGCGCCACCCGCAAAAACACAGCTTGGACCAGATACGCGCACTGCTGCCCTGTGCAAAAATGCCCCGCTGGTCACGGCTTATTGCGTATGCATGCACATGTCTTCGCTTGCCCTCACAGTATAAGGCGTGATTGTCTTTGCCAAAGGACAGGAGCAACCATGACCAAACCTATTGATCTCTATTATTGGCCCACGCCCAATGGCTGGAAAATCACCATCGCACTCGAAGAAATGGGCCTTCCGTACAATCTGCATATGATTGATATCGGCGCTGGTGCCCAATTCGATCCAGAGTTTTTGAAAATTGCGCCAAACAACCGGATGCCTGCGATCGTTGATCATGACGGCCCAGATGGCGAACCGATTTCGATTTTTGAATCTGGTGCAATCTTACAATATCTGGCCCGCAAAACTGGCAAATTCTACGGAACATCGGCACGCGAACAGATCAACGTCGATCAATGGTTGATGTGGCAAATGGGCGGTGTGGGTCCGATGGCAGGCCAAGCGCATCATTTTTTAAAATACGCCCCGGCAATGACCCCATCCCATGATTTGCCCTATGCCAAGGATCGCTACCGCAATGAGGTAGGCCGTCTATATGGTGTGCTTGACCGCCAACTCGCCAAGTCAGAATTTGTTGCAGGGGATTTCTTTTCCATCGCCGATATGGCGATCTGGCCTTGGGCCATTCTATGGGAAGGCCAACAACAGGACATCAGCGATAAGCCGCATTTTTCACGCTGGTTGGAAACCGTTGGAAACCGCCCCCAAACAGCGAAAGGTAAATCCATCGCAGCCGAAAATCGCTCAAATCTCGAGCAGGATAAAAAGGCGCAGGATCTGTTGTTTAAGCAAAAAGGCTAAAAGAAAGGGGCGGTTATTCACCGCCCTTTTCTTCGCCATAGACATGAAACAGTTTCACTTGAGACATAAAGAACCCAAAGAGCGCCAGCGTTAAACCGACCACTTTAAATGTTACCCAAGTTGTGTCGCTCATGGTGCGCCAAACAAATTCATTTGCCACAGCGAGCGCAAAGAAAAAGATCGCCAAGCGTTTGGTCAGTATCATCCAACCTTCGTTCTTAAGCGGTAACATTTCCCCCATCAAAAACTTGAGATAGCTCTGTCCACGCATCAAGCCAAACGTCAGTGCTCCACCAAAGAAAACATAAAGAATGGTTGGCTTCATTTTGAAAAACCGGCTGTCATTCAACCAAATCGTCATGCCACCCATCACGACAACCAGCAATGCAGTCATGATCTGCATTTTTGACAAAGCCCCCGTCAGCCACCACAACAAGCCAGTCGATAGCAGCAGCAATGGAATAAACAACGCTGTGGCCACAATGAGCCCTTCGTATTCAACGCCATTAAATGTAACCACATCGCCCTTTAGGCGCATATACCCGACAAAGAACGCAATAAGCGGTCCGTATTCGATAATCCCACGTAGGGTTGGGCTGACTTGTTTTTCGCTCATCTCGTTTCCTTTATCCACCCAGTTCAACTACCACCGCACCCGTCGCAATCAACCCCATCAAGATCAATCTTCTGGGACCGACGGTCTCTTTTAAAAACAACCAACCAATCACAGCCGCAAAAACGGCAGAGGTTTCGCGCAACACCGCCGCTTCGCCAACCTTGTCCAATCGGGTCGCCATCATGATTGACCCAAAGCTCGCAAAAGCGATGAACGCCCCGATGACACCCCTTTTAAACAAAGGAACCAGCGCGGGTTTTTCCTCCATTGTTTGATAATGGCGGTAAGCGACGATTGGCATAAACAATCCATCGATCATGAAAAACCACGCCAAGAAGGTAAATGGGTCTTCGGTCGCGCGAATTCCATAGGCATCATACGTGGTATAAAGTGCTACGGTGCCGCCCGTAATACACGCCAGCATCAATGCGCGAACCAGAATATCGCGATCTACCTGCGTTTTCATATAGTTATATCCGGCCAAGCCGAAGATTCCGCTGATCAAAACAAAAACGCCAAACCATTGCATAGGCGCAAATGTTTCTGAAAAAACGAAATAAGCCGCGATAACCGTGAACAACGGTCCAGTTCCGCGCACCACAGGGTAAACAACCGTAAATGCCCCCAGTGAATAAGCTTGCGCTTGCAACATCTTATACGCAACGTGAATAACAAACGCCCCAGCAAAGATTGGCCACATATGGGGTTCAGGCCAAGGCACCACAAACAGCGCAAATGGCATCGCAATCACGCAATAGCTGATATCGATGGCCCCGCGCATGATCCAAGGGTCATACCGCCCCTTTTGCAGTGCACCAAAAACCGCATGCAACACCGCCGCGACAATGGCCAGCACCAACGCGAGTTGATGCCCAACCTCAGTGCCCTCGAGCGTCAAAAGCCAATCTGTCAGCACGTTGTAGACCGAGTTTGCCAATCCGGCATCAGTTGTCGATCCCCGTCAACGCCGCTGCAAATTCCTCTGGATCAAACGGCGCGAGGTCGTCAATTTTTTCACCCACGCCAATCGCATGAATGGGCAATCCAAACTTATCAGCCAAGGAAACAAGAACGCCGCCCTTAGCCGTGCCATCCAATTTGGTCATGACTAGCCCAGACACATCCGCAAGCTTTTGGAATGTACCCACTTGATTAACAGCGTTCTGGCCCGTGGTCGCATCTAGAACAAGCAACGTGTTGTGCGGTGCGGTGTCGTCTTTTTTACGGATCACCCGAACTATTTTTGCAAGCTCTTCCATCAAATCTTGGCGATTTTGTAAACGCCCTGCTGTGTCTATCATCAGCAGATCGGCACCGTCACGTTCGGCCTGAACCATTGCATCATAAGCCAAAGACGCGGGATCTGACCCCTCAGGTGCGGTCAGAACTGGCACGCCGGCCCGTTCCCCCCAAACCTGAAGTTGTTCAACCGCAGCCGCGCGAAACGTATCGCCAGCCGCGATCACAACTGATTTTCCCGCAGCCTGAAATTGGCTGGCAAGTTTGCCAATCGTTGTGGTTTTTCCGGCACCATTGACGCCAACAACGAGTACGACCTGTGGTTTTTTCGCATAGATTGGCAACGGCTTTGCGACGGGTTCCATGATACGTGCAACTTCATTCGCCAAAAGTTGTTTTATCTCATTTGACGATAGCTTTTTACCAAACCGACCTTCGGCCATATTCGCCGTAACGCGCAGGGCTGTATCAACCCCCATATCCGCCGCGATGAGCAACTCCTCGAGTTGCTCCAGCATCTCATCATCAAGCTCGCGCCGCACGGCCTCGGGCTTATCGCCAATCAGGCGCCCCAAAATTCCTTTTTTTGCCGGCTCAACAGGCTTTGGTTCAGCTATGTCTGAAGCTATTGACGCTTGCGCAACGGGGGCTTGAACCTCAGGTGTTGGCTCCGCTTCTTGCACGATTGCATCAAGCCCTTCCTCAATTTTTGAGGAAGATTTAAACATTCGGTCTTTAAGTTTTTTGAAAAACGCCATTTGGAGCCTCTAATAACCTATCAACTCAGTTATTGCAGCTTTGCCCTAGATGGAAGAGCCAAGCCCGGATTTTCCGCAATCCTGCTTGGAAAACCTAAAAAACGGACCTATATGAGAGCAAATGTCGAGCAAATACACATATATCGCACCGGGTTACGAAGCTGTGGCCAGCTTTGTCGTCCATGCTGACCCGCTGATCCGCATTCACAGCACAAAAATCAAAGGCGAAACCTTTTGGATCAAGCGCCCGGAAAAGCACGGGTTTATTCAACGCCTTCAAAAGGGTGACGCCCTCACTCAATTCGCAAAAGAAAAAGAAGCCCTGCATGATTTGCACGAACAAGGCATTCCCGTCTCAGAGATTATCATCGAAGGCGATGATATTCTTGTAACCAAAGATAGCGGACCGACTTTAAACCACTTTTTTCACGACCTAGACGGGCCCAACACAATGCGTGCCATGTCGGACGCGGCGATGGGTTTGGCTGACCTGCACAAAAAGGGCATCAGCCATGGGCGCCCCAGCCTGCGTGATATTTGCTGGGATGATGGTACACTTACGTTCCTTGATTTTGAAAACTTTTCCCCAAAACTGAACACACCAGCAGGCCATGCCCGCGACATAATTATGTTTGTATTCAATGCGCTTGCTGTCACACAACGCCCGCGCGACGAAATAAACAAAGCGATAGAAACCTATAAATCCTGCGACACCCAAGGCATCTGGGAACTGGCCCAAGATTGGTGCCATCGGCATCGCTGGATTATCCCCGTGACCGCCCCAATACGTGCGGTGCGGAGTTCCAAAGAATTCAATGCAATACCGCCTACGTTTGAGGCTTTCAAAAAATAATTTACGCCTATCGCAACCGTTTAGCTATCATCGCGTAGATTTTTAGATGATAGGGCTTTTACACATAGCGTAAAAACTTCACGCGCCAGCCTTACTAAGGATCGCGCTTTTGATTGCGTATTTTTATGTTGGAAAGCTTTTAGGCGGAACCATCTGGCAACGCGTTTTTGGTAACGAACCAAAAAAGAAAAGGCCGGGAAAACCCGGCCCTTTTTATTTATACTTCGTCAGGGAAGTGCTGCATCGTTAGCTTAATCGGGTTCGGAGCCGCCTGCCCCAGACCACAGATTGAAGCGTCGGACATTGCGGTGCACAGTTCGCCTAGCAGGCCCTGATCCCATTTGTCTGCCTGCATCAGCTTCACGGCCTTTTCACAACCGACACGACACGGGGTACATTGACCGCAGCTTTCGTCCTCAAAGAACTTCAGCATGTTGATCGCAGCTTGTTTCGCGCTGTCTTTGTCAGACAGCACAACAACAGCAGCCGACCCGATAAAGGTGCCATGCGGTTGCAGAGTGTCAAAGTCCAACGGAATGTCATGCATAGACGCCGGCAACAAACCAGAGGACGGGCCGCCCGGCTGATAGGCTTTGAAAGCGTGCCCATCAAGCATACCACCAGCCGCATTGATCACATCAGTGATCGTTGAACCAGCCTCAAGCAAATGAACGCCTGGGTTTTTCACACGGCCAGAAACAGAATAACTGCGAAGCCCTTTGCGACCGTTCTTTTCAACGGACGATAGGATTTCACCACCTTCGCGGCAGATTTTTGAAACCCAGTGCAAAGTCTCAACATTGTGCACCAAAGTCGGACGATTAAAGATACCAACCTGCGCCACAAATGGCGGACGGTGACGTGGAATACCGCGTTTACCTTCGATGGATTCGATCATCGCAGATTCTTCGCCACAGATATATGCACCTGCGCCGCGACGCAGATCAATATACCCCGGTTCAACAATCCCAGCGGTTTCCAATGCTGCAATTTCGGTTGCCAGAATTGACAACACAGCAGGGTATTCGTCGCGCATGTAGATAAAGACTTTTTCAGCCTCAACCGCCCATGCAGCAATCAACATACCCTCAAGAAACACATGAGGAACACGTTCTAAGTAATAGCGATCTTTGAATGTCCCGGGTTCACCTTCATCGCCGTTTACCGCCATGTAGCGTGGACCTTCGTTCATGCGAACAAAGCCCCATTTTTTGCCAGATGGGAAACCAGCACCACCCAAACCACGTAGGCCTGAGCTTAGGATATCTTCTTGGACAGCTTCCCAATCGCCGCTTTCGCGCAACTCTTTTAGTTTGGCATATCCACCTTCGGCCTCATAAGCAGCGAAGGTTTCATAATCAGGCACATGCGCATGTGTGTCGTCAGCTGCAATCGCGGCCTCGACTTTTTCAACGGTCGCATGGTCGATATGATTGTGACCAATTTCCAAAACAGGCGCTGTATCGCAACGGCCCATGCAAGGGGCACGCAACACACGCACCTGAGAGGCATCAAGCCCATCCTCAAGCGCCTTTTGCAATTGCTCTGCCCCTGCCAATTCGCAAGACAAAGAATCGCAAACACGAATGGTCAATGCAGGTGGCGGTGTTTCGCCTTCTTTCACCACATCAAAGTGCGCATAGAATGTCGCAACTTCGTAAACTTCGGCCTGCCCCACACGGAGTTCCTCGGCCAAAGCCCGCAGATGCGCTGCTGACAGGCACCCAAATTTATCTTGAATCAGGTGTAGAAACTCGATCAGAAGATCACGGCTACGGGGGCTATCGCCTAGAAGCTCACGTACTTCATCCCATGCCTGATCATCCAACTGGCGACCTTTAGGGGTTTTACGCCCTTTTCCGCGCCCGGATTTCCATACACCTTTTTGCTCATCCAATGCCATCTGCTGCACCTGTCTTTGCTACAGATGCGGTTTTAGTCTGAATGCCCCCTGATTGGCCATGTCAAAAACGACATACACGCGACCATAAGCGTTTCTTTTGCTTCTCAATTGGATAGGATAAACGGTAACTCCGCTCGATTTTTTCCTTTGCGCCAGAAAGGCTATCCTGTGCGTCACCCTATATTTGCCCATGTAATTGCGACTGTTTGCCCCCTATTGCTGCTGTGTTTTGCAGCCACTATGGGCGGGCTATGGATATGGCTTTCGCTTAGCTACCTCATTGTATTTACGTTCATTTTAGATCGTTCTTTCAAAATTTCGGTCCCCGCGACAAGCGATAACGAGACATTGGAGGACGCGGATCGACTTTCGTTTTTCTTAGGTATCTGCCATTTTTTGATGCTTGCGCTGGCCGTGTGGGTGCTCACAAACACTTCCTTTGACCTTTCGCAAAAAGTTGCACTGTTCGTGAGCTTTGGCATGTTCTTTGGACAGATTAGTAATTCAAACGCCCATGAACTGATTCATCGTGGTGATCGGCATTTGTTTGAATTGGGGAAATGGATTTATATCTCGCTTCTGTTTGGGCATCACACCTCCGCGCATAGGCTGATACATCACAAATATGTCGCCACCCCAGATGACCCAAACAGCGCGGCCTATGGGCAAAGCTTTTATCGTTTTTTTCCAGACGCTTGGATCGGGTCATTCACTGCCGCGCTTGAGGCTGAAACCCAGCGCATAACGCAAACAAAAACCAAGCGCATCCACCCCTATATTGCCTATTGTTTAGGTGGTTTGTTGTTTGCCTGCATGGCTTTTTTCCTCGGAGGAGCAAAGGGTGTCGCGATTTTCCTTGGGCTCGCGTTTTATGCCCAATTGCAACTGATGCTATCGGACTATGTACAGCATTACGGTTTGCGGCGCGCACTGTTGCCAAATGGGCAATACGAATCCGTCAATGAACGTCATTCCTGGGACAGCCCACATTGGTTTAGCAGCCTGACGATGCTGAATGCGCCTCGGCATAGCGGTCACCACACCACCCCGAGCAAAGCGTTTCCTGCATTGCCTGTCCCCAATGCGGCCATGTCGCCCCTTCTTCCGGCGAGCCTGCCCGTCATGGGGGCAATCGCCTTATCCCCAAGATTATGGCGCAAAGTGATGGACCACCGCGTCAAACACTGGCACCCTGACCTGAAATGAGGTTGGTCATGATCAAACAGTTTTTCTTTTCGCTTTTTCTGGCAGTGCCTGTCGTCGCGCAAACGCCCCTAACTCCAGAGGAGTTTCAAGACCTCACAGAGGGGCGCACATTCTTTTTCGAATCCGATAATGTTGCATACGGAGCCGAAGAATACCTGCCCGGGCGGCGGGTTCGTTGGTCATTTTTAGATGGGCGCTGCATTGAGGGCGGCTGGGTCGCCGATCTCGATCTAATTTGTTTTGTTTATGATGGCTGGAACGAAGCCCAATGTTGGTCATTTTACTATGAAAATGGACAACTCAGGGGGCATTTTGAAAATGATAACAACACGCCCGATCTGCTAAGCGTTGCAGATACGGACGAGCCATTGTTGTGTGTTGGACCAGACGTGGGCGCTTAAAATAAACTGCCTTGCTCTGGTGGTTTTGTCGGCTTCTTAACGGATTTCGCAGCTGTTTTGGTCTTTTCCTCTGCAAATGCAACCCGACCGTCATGAAATTCGATTTCCAGTGCAGTGGCTTTTTCCGCAGCGGATTTCGATGTGATAACTTGGTCATCTGAATGCACAACAGCATAGCCACGTTTGAGCGTTTCTTTGTAACCCAATGTCTGATGCATACGTGTCACCGCATCTAGCTTTGCTTCCCATTTTGACAATTGCGTTTTGCCTTGAAGCGAAAACCGGCGACTGATTGTGTTTAGTTTTTCTTTTTTGCGCTCGATATCTTGGATCAAAACCGGAATACGCAAGCGCGCAATACGTTGATCTAGGGATTGTCGCTTTTGCTGAACGCTGCGCGACAGTCCGGGTGCCGCACGGCCAGAAAGCACCTTAAGGCGATCCTGTTCATGACGCACTCTTTGCATCAATGCACCGCCCTTTAACGGGGCAGACCGCTGTTCCAACGCAATACGTTTAACCTGCACGGTTTGACGCAACGCCGGATCCAAACGCGCGGTCGCCACATCCAATCGCTGTGACGCGGTTTCAATCAAAGCCTCAGGCTTGGGCAAAGCCCGCGCCACATCCCGCAAACGTTGACCACGTTGCGAAACTGCTTGGGTCAAAGCCCTAGTCAAACGCGCATCCTGCTCTGACACCCAATTCAACAACTCAAGCCGCACAGGGACAGCATGCTCTGCCGCTGCTGTAGGTGTCGGGGCACGCCGGTCCGAAACAAAATCGATCAATGTCGTATCGGTTTCGTGACCCACCGCTGAAATCAGTGGAATTTCAGAATCCGCCGCTGCACGGGCAACAGATTCCTCATTAAATCCCCAAAGATCCTCAATTGATCCACCGCCACGCGCAACGATCAACAAGTCCGGCCGTGGCAGCGCGCCTCCGGGTGTCATAGCGTTAAATCCGTTGATCGCGTTCACCACCTCAGGTGCGCATTTCGCACCTTGTACCGCTACTGGCCAAATCAGCACTTTGCGCGGGAACCGATCCCGTAGGCGGTGTAAAATATCTCGGATAACGGCGCCGGACGGTGACGTGACGACGCCGATCACTTCGGGAAGATAAGGCAGCGGCTTTTTACGTTCAGGCGCAAATAACCCTTCAGATGCAAGCAAAGCCTTACGCTTTTCCAGCATCGCCATCAGCGCACCCATACCGGCGGGCGCGATGTCTTCGATCACCATTTGGTATTTGGATTGCCCACCAAAGGTCGTGAGCTTACCGGTGGCGATGACCTCCATCCCTTCTTCGGGGAGGGTCTGAAGTTTACTGGCGACACCCTTCCAGATGATTCCCGACAGAACAGAACGGTCATCTTTCAAGTCCAAATACAAATGACCCGAACGCGGTTTGGACACACGCCCAACCTCACCGCGCACCCGAACGCGGGAAAATGACCCTTCAATGGTGCGTTTCACCGCGCCTGAAATCTCGGTTACTGTGAATTCAGGGGCATTTACCCCAGTTTCTGGCTCTTCAAACAGGTCTGACATCCTGCCTCGCTTGTCATGTTGTTGAACGCACCTTAGAACGCCTGCAACAAGAGTCCAAGGAGACACATTCATGAACATTCTTATCCTCGGAAGCGGCGGGCGTGAACATGCGCTGGCTTGGGCGGTAAAACAGAACCCAAAATGCGATCGTTTGATTGCAGCGCCGGGCAATGCCGGAATGGCAGATATCGCTGAATGTGCTTCGCTTGATATTATGGATGGCAGCGCGGTTGTTACCTTTGCCGAAGAAAACGCAATCGATTTCGTGATTGTCGGCCCTGAGGCTCCGCTTGCGGTTGGGGTTGCGGATGATCTGCGCAATGCAGGGATTTTGTGTTTTGGCCCGTCTGCAGAAGCGGCAAAGTTAGAGGCGTCCAAAGCATTCACCAAAGAAATCTGCGACGCAGCAAACGCCCCCACAGCAGCCTACGCGCGCTTTACTGAGGCAGAGCCAGCCAAAGCCTACATTCGCGAACAAGGCGCACCCATTGTTGTCAAAGCTGACGGTCTGGCCGCCGGCAAAGGCGTTATCGTCGCAATGACCGAAGAAGAGGCGCTCGCGGGGATTGACGATATGTTCAGCGGCGAATTTGGCGATGCGGGCGCTGAAGTCGTCATTGAGGAGTTCATGGACGGCGAAGAAGCGTCATATTTCATCCTTTGCGATGGCAAAACAGCGCTACCTGTTGGCACCGCCCAAGACCACAAACGCGCCTATGACAACGACGAAGGCCCAAACACCGGCGGCATGGGCGCATATTCCCCCGCCCCAGTTCTAACCGACGCCATTGCAGAACGCGCAATGGCCGAAATCGTGCGCCCAACCGTTGCCGAAATGGCCAAACGTGGTACACCTTTTCAAGGCGTTCTATATGCGGGTTTCATGATCAAGGACGGTCAGGCCCGCCTTGTCGAATACAACGTACGCTTTGGTGATCCTGAATGTCAGGTGCTGATGATGCGTCTTGGCGCGCAAGCTCTGGATTTGTTGTTGGCCTGTGCCGAGGGCAAACTGGATGAGGCTCAAGTCAACTGGGCGGATGACCATGCAATCTCTGTTGTGATGGCGGCCAATGGTTATCCCGGTTCCTATGAAAAAGGGACAGTGATCAGCGGCTTGGATCAAATCTCCGAAGACAGCATGAATATGGTTTTCCACGCTGGAACCACCGCAAAAGACGGCAAGGTCACTGCAACCGGTGGTCGGGTTTTGAACGTAACGGCACGTGGTGACAACTTAGCCGAGGCCCGCAAACGCGCCTATGCAATGGTAGATCAAATAGATTGGCCCGAGGGGTTTAACCGATCCGATATTGGCTGGCGCGCTCTTTAAAACACCTGATTGGGGCCAAAGATGATTATCAAAGACAAGCCGAACCTCTTTCAATTGCTCTTTGCGATAAAAGGTTCGGTGTTGCCCCATATTTTCCCGCGCATCTTGGCCCTAATGGCTTACTCAACCGCGCTCGTGCTGGTGGATAATTTTGTTTATGCCTTGCCGCATACAAGCGCGGCCCCCTTTGCCGTGTTTGGTATTGCCCTGTCTTTGTTTTTGGGTTTTCGCAATAACGCCGCCTACGATCGCTGGTGGGAGGGACGGCGTCTATGGGGTGGATTGATTGCTGATTTTCGCGCATTTGCGCGGGAATGTGATTTATTCATTTCCAACAAGGACCGCCGGATTAAAATCCTACGCTTGTCTTTGTGCTTTATCCACCGTCACCGAGCCAACCTGCGCAGCGTCGAGAACGAAAATGCCAAACAGTGGGTATCTGATCTGCCTTATGGGGCACATCCCCCCTGTACTGCGCTCAATGCTATCAATGCCGAAATTACGGACGGCCACCGCACCGGAGAAATTGACGGGTTTGGCGCGCGCTCTTTGTCCGAGCGCCTCGGTGGTATTGCTTTGGCGCAAGCTGGATGTGAACGCATCGCAACAACCCCATTGCCGCATGTGTATTCATTGCTCGTCTATCGGACGACCTATCTGTACTGTCTGTTGGTTCCGATGGCATTTTTGGAAAACGTCAATTGGCTCACTCCGCTGTTTGTTGGGGTGATCGCCTATGTGTTCTTTGGTTTGGCTGAAGTGACGGAAGAGTTGGAAAATCCATTTGGCACGACCGTTAACGGGCTGCCCTTGGATGCGATGTGCCGGGTGATCGAAATCAGCTTAACGCCGCATTTGGAACTCGACCCACCTGCCCCCTTAACACCTACAGACGGCGTGTTAAGTTAATTGTCACAGTCCAGTGCATCCTCAATAGACTGAGCGCCCTCAAACGGGCCGATCACTGTGCTGACATACCGACCCTGTTCAAACTGGGTACGCACAACAGACGACCATGCCGCATTAGCGGTCACCATAAACGGGTTGGCACCACATTCGGCTATTCCACCAGATATGAAGTCCTGCCCAAACCGATGGTTTGTTAACCCGTCAATATCTGCCACGCGCTGCAACGCGCCATCGTCAAACCGCCAGATGCGCAATACCTTGGCCAAATGCGGGCGATCAATATAGGCCAGTTCGACCAAACCATCGCCATCTAGATCTGCCGCACCAATCGGCGCGAGCCATCGATTTGTGCGCCCAATATGTGGGGTCTCCGCCACTTTTCCAGTTTCATCATAAATGGCCAAGGCCGCGCCGCGCCGCACATCTGTTTCGATCACGACCACCTCAAAATCTCCGTCGCTGTCGACATCAATCAATCTTGGCTCAAGATCCTCAAAAACATGGGATTGCGGCAGGCGAATGGTGATTTGGCGTGAATTTGTATTCAGCACTAACGCGCCAAATTCACTGACATCCCCAAAAACGCCATGACGGTAACGTTCCGTTGGTTCAGCGTAATGTGCTGAAACAATATCCGCCGACGCCAGGCGCGCAGATACAAAAAGGGCGGCAAGCCCAATGCCAACCGCCCGTTTCATCAGATTTGCTTTTCTGGCATTTGGACGACGAGGCCTTCCATCGCGTCAGTTACCTTAATCTGGCAAGTCAAACGGGAACGGGACATGTCAGGCTCAAACGCGAAATCAAGCATATCTTCTTCCATTGCATCCATCTTTGGCAGTTTTTCAGCCCAATCAGGATGCACATATACGTGACAAGTGGAACATGCGCATGCACCGCCACAGTCTGCTTCGATTCCGGGGATATTATTATCCCGCGCGCCTTCCATAACGGTTAGGCCATTTGCGACCTCGACAACATGCTCGGTGCCGTTATGCTCAATATAAGTAATTTTCGCCATCGGTTCCTCTTCCCAACGTAAGTCTTAACCGGATGCTTAGCCTTCCTAGAGAAGTCAATCCAGCTCTTTTTTTGTGCAGACTAAAGAAGAATAACCTCAACACTAGATGGTGTTGATAAAGTTTCACTGTTCTTAGCTCCTAAATTTGCTGTAGACGAATGTAAAGAGAAAGAGGCCGACAGAACCTGTGCAGTATTTTGGACGAGTCAGAAATCTATTTTGGGCAACTGCTGGCGTCGGTGTCTTGGCCGGTTGTGAACCCGTGCCCACTGACAATTCCCATAGAACAGAGCGTCTGCAAGCCTATTCACATGCTGCAGCCCCCCAAGGCGCCCCACCCGGAAGCTGCTGGGGACTTGATCATACCCCTGCAGTGATCGAAACGGTCACCGAACAAATTCTGGTCAGCCCTGAAATACTGGCTGAAGATGGCTCTGTCGAAAGCGCCGCACGCTATCGCACTGAAACTCGGCAAGAAATTATTCAACCGCGCCAAGAGTTGCGTTTTGAAACGCCTTGTTTTCCCGAATTATCAGTTGAGTTTTTAGAAACACTTCAGCGCGCTTTGATTGCACGTGGCTATTATGACGGTGCCATCACAGCGCAGCTTGATCCAAAAACGGAACGTGCAATTCGTGCATTTCAGCAAAGCTTCGGGTTGGACAGCCGTATTCTATCGCTTGATGCAGCACGCCGCTTAGGCCTATCTGCGATTGATTTATCTCAGTTCTAAATAAAAAAAGGCACCCGAAGGTGCCTTTCCTAAACGTTTACGCCGCCCTAGTTCAACGGTAAGGCCACGAAGCGTGGATCGCCATCGCGCTGGATCAATAGCAATACCGATTTGCGACCGGCTTCCCGTGCCTCGGCGATAATTCCCTCAAAGGCTTCGGTTGTTGCAATTGCGCGTTGGCCAACTTCAGTTACCAAGTCTCCAATTTGCACCCCTTTAGAGGCCGCATCCGAATCAGGATCCACGTCCATAACAACCAACCCGATCACATTTGGGGCAAAGCCAAGTTGCTCCCGCATCTCATCCGTGATCTCCGAAAGCTCCAACCCTAAAATTGAGGTAGACGAAGGTTCCACAGGTTCATCAGGAGATGCAGCGGGTTCATTAGCGGCCTCGGCCGTTTCCCGGCGTCCCAATGTCACGAGAAGTGTCTGTGTGCCGCCATCACGAAACACAACAACACGCACGGCCTGCCCAACAGCTGAGTTACCGACCTGACGCACCAGATCGCTGGTGTCCTGTACGTCGGTCCCATCAAAGGACAAAATAACATCACCAGCCAATATACCGCCATCTTCCGCTGGACCTGCAGGCACATCGGACACCAAAGCACCACGCGCATCTGAAAGCCCCAGCGCCTCAGCAACGTCGTCACCAACATCCTGAATCCGTACACCCAACCAACCGCGACGTGTTTCCCCGAATTCGCGCAATTGGTCCACCACACGTGTCACAACAGCAGAAGACATCGAAAACCCGATACCGATAGAGCCACCATTCGGGCTAAGGATCGCTGTGTTCACACCAATCACATTGCCATCCATGTTGAACAATGGCCCGCCAGAGTTGCCCCGGTTGATCGCAGCGTCTGTCTGTAAAAAGTCATCATAAGTGCCTGACAATTCGCGATTGCGCGCTGAGATAATACCAGCTGATACGGAAAAACCTTGGCCCAGTGGGTTACCTACGGCCAAGACCCAATCCCCAACACGCATAATATCGCTATCGCCAAACGATACAAAGGGCAGCGCCGTTTCGCTTTCGACTTTTAAGACAGCAATATCAGTGTTTACGTCTGTTCCTACGACCACGGCAGGCAACTCTTCACCAGAGAAAAATTCCACCAAAATCTCATCAGCGCCTTCGATGACATGATTATTGGTCACGATAAACCCATCTTCAGAAATGACAAAACCCGAACCAAGCGCCTGATTGCGTTGCGGTGCGCGTTCGCCCCGGTTGCTCCGATCGTTAAATTCCCGGAAAAATTCTTCGAAGGGGGACCCTTCTGGCACAATAGGTCCGCCCCCAATACGCGACGAAACCGTCGTGCTGGTTGTGATGTTCACCACTGATGGGCTGACTTCTTCGGCCAAATCAGCAAAAGTTTCCGGTGCGCCACGTGCAACTGCCATAGCGGCCTGCATGATCAAAAGCACAACTGCCATAAAAAACAGCGGCACGAATTTGACGCGCGCTGCGTTGGTTGGAAGAGTAAGTGTCTGGACCTGCGATATCACACCGGTCTCCTTTTTGTTGGGTTCTGTTGGACCCGAGCCAATGCCGATGCACACGCCCGTATAGATATTATTTTTGCTATTCGTTGCATATTTTCAATGTCTAGTGCTGAAATATTTGTGAATTCATCGTGCGTTCAGCGACGAATTGCTTAACCAGCCCCTATGCCCCGAGCGATTTCGCAAACCAAATCAATAAAATAGCACATCCTATTCCCAATAAACCTGCAATACGGCGGGTATCGTGGGAAAGACTATTCAGCATCTCAATAATGTTTTCCAAACGCGAAGGGGCCAGTGCAAGCACCAGCCCCTCGACAGCCAAAACAAGGCCGATTGCATACAGAACAGTCGCGATCATTCGCGACCGTCTGAATTAAGATATGTGAAGAAGTCACTGTTTGGCGAAAGAACCATTGTTGAATTCTCCCCCTGAAGCGCACTGCGATAGGCTTCGAGTGAGCGATAGAAATCAAAGAATTCAGGATCTCTGCCATAAACGCTTGCCAGAATAGAGTTCCGACGCGCATCAGCTTCACCTTCGATGATCAACGCTTGACGTTGCGCATCGGAGACAATGACCTCAGCTTCGCGATCAGCCTGAGACCGCACAGAAAGTGCTGCCTCACCACCACGCGCAACCTCATCACGCGCTTCGCGTTCACGTTCAGTGATCATTCGCAGATAAGTCGCTTCGAGGTTTTCCGGTGGAAGGTTTGTCTGTTTCAGACGTACATCAATCACTCGAATACCCAATGCATTTGCTTTGATATTAGCCGCTTGGGAAATACGGTTCATCAAAGCGCGGCGATCAGAAGACAGGATATCATCAGAGGACACTGTCCCCAAAACCCGGCGGATTTCATCGATAAAGATACCATCAAGGCGATCTTCGGCCGCACGTTCACCACCAGCACCAACAGCCTGACGGAACCGCACAGGGTCTGAAATCTGATAACGCGCGAATGCATCAACGATCAAACGACGATCATCAGAGGGCGTAACTTCGCGTTCAGGAATATCACGGCTGAGGATACGGTCATCGTAACGCACAACTTCTTGGATAACAGGGATTTTAAACGCCAATCCCGGCTCTTCCTGAACAGATACAACGCGACCGAATTGAAGGATCAGAACCTTTTGGCGTTCATCAACGATAATCACGGATGACATAATGCCCGCGATAATCAGTGCCAATAGTGGCAATAAGAGAGTAGATTTACGCATCAGTTTGACCCTCCATTGCGACGTAGCTCATTGAGAGGAAGATAAGGGACAACACCCTGCCCGCCTCCGGTCGTATCGCTGTCCAGAATGATCTTATCCAGACCACCAAGTACCTCTTCCATGGTTTCCAAGTAAAGGCGACGACGCGTTACTTCTGGCGCTGCCAGATATTCGGTCAAGATCGCGCCAAAACGGCTTGCTTCACCTTCAGCAAGGTTCACAACACGGGCACGATAGCCTTCAGCCGCTTCTAGCAATTGTGCACGCTCACCACGGGCACCAGCCAATTTTTCGTTGGCATAAGCATCCGCTTGGTTTTCAAGACGTTCGCGCGTTTGCGCCGCATCTTGAACTTCGCGGAATGCCGCTTCAACGCTCACGGGTGCTTCGGTTCGAACGGGTGTGCTGGGTGGTTCTGCCCGGTCAAGCGTCACACGCACGATATTGATCCCGCTTTCGTATTCGTCCAACGTGTTTTGAACCAGTTCCTGCAACGTTTCACTGATCAGACCACGATCGCGGTTCAAAATCGGTGCAAGCTCAGATTGCGCAATAATTTCACGCATCGCAGATTCAGACACCGCAGACACGGTTGCGCTCGGATCACGTAGGGTGAACAGATACTTTACCGGATCGCTGACGTTCCAAACGACCTGGAAGTCAATATCAACGATATTTTCGTCACCGGTCAACATGAGACCAGCCTGACTGCCAGTACCGATGGTTTCGACCCGCTCGGTTGTAACCTCAACGATCTGCCGTGAAACAACAGGCCAAGGCGCAAAGTTCAGACCGGGTTCGCCGACAGCATAAAATTCACCCAAGAACAACTCAACTGAACGCTCTTCAGGCTTAACTGAGTAGAACGAAGCGAAAGTCCAAAGCGCTGCCGCTGCCAAAGCACCCAAAACAAGGGTCCCTTTGGTCAAACCAGGACCGTCCGGGCCTGATCCGCCATTCGGACGGCGCGTACCATTACCGCCCCCGCCCATGAGAACACGCAGTTGCTCTTGGCCTTTTTTCACGATCTCGTCGATTTCGGGGATTTGCGGCCCGTCATCTGAAGAAGGACGGCGTCCGCCGTCGTTATTGTTATCATCATTGCCGCGATTACCGCCGCCTGATCCGCCGCCGCCCCATGGGCCGCCACTATTTCCTGACATTCGGGCTCATTCCCCTTTGTTCAAAGCAATTCATTGCTCTTTTAACTGGTCACAAATGCGTAATTGTCAAGTTTCGCGCACTGGTGATTTCATTGTTACGAGTTCTTCGGCCATCACTGGGTGAACGGCACAGGTACGATCAAAGTCTTCTTTTGTCGCCCCCATTTTAACGGCAATCCCCGCAAGTTGGATCATCTCGCCTGCGTGATCGGCGACAATATGGCACCCTAATACTTTACGGGTGTCTTTTGCCACGATCAATTTCATCATCACTTTGTCAGCACGCCCTGCAAAGCTGGACTGCATCGGTTTGAAAGATGTCGCATAAATTTCTACGGGACCGTAGTTTTGCGCCTCTTCCTCGGTCATGCCAACAGTGCCAAATTCAGGCTGCGTGAACACCGCAGATGCGACCAATTCATGGTCAACTGGTGTCGGGTTACCCTTAAACACGGTTTCAACAAAGGCCACGCCTTCGCGAATGGCGACAGGTGTGAGGTTAATCCGGTCTGTTACATCGCCAACCGCATAGATCGATGGCACAGCCGTCTGGGAATATTCATCCACGATGACCTGCCCTTTGCGACCCAATTCAACACCAGCGTTTTCAAGTCCCAACCCATCGGTTACAGGAACTCGACCGGTTGCAAACATGACGTGTTCATAAGTTGCTGTGTCACCATTGGTGCCTTCGACCTCAAGACCACCGTCAACTTTGGTCATTGATGCGATGTTCGTACCAACATGGAGATTGACACCGTTTTCGCGCATTTCACCCGCGATGTGATCACATGCTTCGCCATCAAAACCGCGCAGGATTTGTTCACCGCGATAAAATTGTGTAACGTCGACTCCCAAGCCATTCAAAATACAGGCAAATTCACATGCAATAAATCCACCGCCAACAATCAGAATTGATTTAGGCAACTCATCCAGTAGGAAGATTTCATTTGAGGTAATCGCATGTTCTGCACCCGGCATATCCGGTTTGAACGGGCGACCGCCAACGGCAACCAAAATGTGTTTTGCAGTGAAAGTTTGACCAGAGGACAGTTTAACAGTATGCGCATCGACGACTTCGGCTCGGGCATCAAACGCTTCGACGCCGTTGGAACTCAGGATATTCTTATAAATCCCTTCAAGGCGGTCCAGTTCGGCGTGCAGTTTACCGCGGAAAGTTTGCCAGCTGAAATCGCCAATCTGTGCATCCCAACCATATGAACGCGCATCTTCGATTTGGGTCGGATAGCCTGACGCATACACCATCAATTTCTTTGGAACGCAGCCCCGAATAACACAAGTGCCGCCCATACGATATTCTTCGGCCAAGGCCACTTTGGCGCCTT
This sequence comes from Cochlodiniinecator piscidefendens, assembly GCF_011326755.1. GTDB lineage: Bacteria > Pseudomonadota > Alphaproteobacteria > Rhodobacterales > Rhodobacteraceae > Cochlodiniinecator > Cochlodiniinecator piscidefendens. Next base: position 186,485 of record NZ_JAAOIE010000002.1, read on the forward strand.
CGCTCGCGGCCAAGCGTGCAGATCGCACCCCACCAGAGCCACCGCCAATTACAAACAAATCATAGTCAAATGCCATCAAACGCGTTCCTATATTTATAGATCAGAAAAGAGGTTTTCATTTTCGACAAAGTCGATGTGATCCTCTTCAACCGTTCCGCTATTTATGTCGCGGACCTCAACCTTACCATCCCCATAGCCGATCACAACTGCGTCACAAATATCGATAAACAGACCATTTTCAACTACACCCGGAATTTGGTTCATCACCAAAGACAGCTGCCGTGCATTTTCGATGCGATTGAGATGCAGATCAATAATGTGATTACCCTCATCCGTCATGACAGGGATATCGCCATTCATTCGTAGGGTTGTCGTGCGGCCCATAACGTCCAACCCGATCAAGGTTTCCTCGATCAGCGCCTTTGTTGTTTGCCACCCGAATGGAATAACCTCAACCGGCAATGGGAATGACCCAAGTTTTTCAACCTTCTTACCAATATCAGCAATAACGATCATCTGATCAGAAGCCGTCGCGACGATCTTTTCCTGAAGCAAAGCCGCGCCGCCACCTTTGATCAGGTTCAATTCGCTATCGTATTCGTCAGCCCCGTCTATGGTCACGTCCAACCATTGTGCTTCGTCTAGCGAAACAACTTTTATGCCGACTTCGCGCGCAAGCGCCGCTGTACGGGCAGAAGTCGGAACGCCGGTAATTCGCAGCCCCTCTTCGCGTACCAATTCCCCCAAACAACGCACCATCCATGCAGCAGTCGAACCTGTCCCCAAACCAACGCGCATTCCGTCTTCGACAAAATCAACAGCGCGCTTTGCGGCGACAAATTTTGCCTTGTCGATCGGTGACAATTCTCCGGCCATGGCAGCGACTCCTTCATAGTTTGGGCATGTTATAGAGAATGTCGCGCGGGCTCGCGACAAGAAAGACACAATTTCCCCAATCGAACCTCAATTGCCCTAATTTCTGGTAACCGTAACAGAAAGATAGACAGGGCTCCTGAGAAAAAGTGACTTCCCTAACTGTAATTTATGCCAGCGACCCTACAAGTAAAATATCTGCCTCCGTAAGGTAGCACACAGCAATAAGAACACCTGACGGACCGCCACACACGGAGCCCGCCAGATGCAAAGCCTAAACCACGGATTACGCGACAGATTTGACGGCAGCTCTGTTAAATGATGTCTAATGCGCCTTGCAATTCGATCAATGTGGTCGTGAAATCAGCCCCATCTGAAGCTAGTGAAATTGAAACATCCTGCACTATCCCCGATGTCGTATCTGTATAGGAAATGGTAAATCCGTCAGCTGTCAGTCTCAGACTTGAGCTGTCAAATTCCGCGCCTCCCGTGTTATAGAAGCGCAGCATATCCCCTTCCGTGATATCGAAATCAGTCACAGACGTATTGGTTGAGCTGCGTGTAAATTCGAATACATCAGCACCAAGACCACCCGTTAAAACATTGGTGCCAGCCCCGCCGAAGATTACATCATTACCTGCACCGCCAAAGATATTGTCATTTGCGTCTGATCCCCAAATGGTGTCATTCCCAGCACCGCCATCAACCAACATCGACAGACCGGCCAAGCTATAATCAGGGCTTGTCAGATCGATAATATCATCGCCGCCCATGCCTCTGATTTCTTCTATACCAGAAAACCGCGCAGCGCTGTCATTTCCAAAGGAATCTTCGGTAAGCGCAACAGAGGTGTGAAACCCAGAATAGGCATCATGCAAGAAAAATGCGTCCCCTTGGTCACCCAACTGAACAACGTCAAAATCCGCTCCCCCATCAGTAACCGTTTCTAAACGTAGCAAACCCTCAAGATTGATTTGAACATGCGTTCCGGTTTGCGTCGCAGAACTGGCATTAAAAGCCACATACTCTGAGGTGTGATAGGTCGTACCCGTTAGCATGGCTATATCGTTACCAGCATCCAACGCAATGGCATCTATTCCATCCCCATCCGTTACAGTATCAGCGCCGTCGAGAGTGTAAATTCGATCGTTGCCTGACCCACCAGTGACTGTGTCGTCTTGATTGCTTCCGGCAATGGTATCTTGGCCATCGCCACCATGGTAACTCGCGATGATTGAACCATTTGCAGTAATCTCATCATTGCCCGCACCTCCGTAAACAGTTGCGTGGCTGTCACTCGACGTGCCATTCATATGAACGAAAATACTGTCATTTCCATCGCCACCAAAAAGCGTTGTCATACCCTGCGCATTTATCAGCACATTCAGGCTGTCATCGCCACGCCCTGCGTCGATTTGCAGTGTGGTTGCTAAAAACTCATCATTGAGCTGACCATAAGACAGGCTGTCGTTGCCGTCTCTCAAATTCAATTTTAGCGTCGCTAACCCTTCCGAACCATTTTGAATAATTTCGTCATCAAAGTCAGAAAATTCAAATTCTACGGCCTCTCCATAACCAAAAATTTCGTTTAAATAAGCGTAGCTCAAACCAACGGAAAGATCGAACTGGCCTCCCTCCGCAAACAGATCACGAACGATAAGACTCGTATCCGCATCGGGCGTATATTCCAGAATAACATCAGGCGCGGACTCATTCCCTGTGCCCCAACGTTCCGCATAAATACCACCAATGCTCGCCAAACTTCCTTCAAGGCGGCTTTGAACATCATCAAAAGCAAGCTGAAGGGCGTCATGAATGCGCGTCGCCGCTAATTCAAGGGCCGCGCCTTGATCCGCCACCCGGGGGACTGGCCCAATTAATCCACGAATGGGCGGGGCATCAATCCCGAGTATTTCAATAAAACCGCCGCCATTAAAACCTTCGTCTAGACCCGTAAGCGAAAAATCGAAATCAACAAGTGCAAACCCAGATAAGAGATGCTGTGCATAACCCGAAATCGGTTCAATAGCCCCATCACGCCTGAAATCAGAAAAAGTCCCGTCACCAAAGGCGTTCCATCTTGTATCAATGCCATAAATGTAGCTCACCACCTCGTCTAATGCGGTGTAATACTCCACGGTTGCGCTAGCGGATCCAGTAAATGGATCAGGGGCGAAAAAACCGCTCGGTACCAATTCCCCTCCGAAATCGGCGAATGCGGATCCAATTCCGTTGGTCAAATTTAGTCCGTTATTTGATTGGGAAAAGTCGAATATATGAGACAAATCTATACTCCTAAAAACAGATAATTTACAAAAATAAATGGTTGGTTATGCTTCCATTTCTTTTTCTGTAAGTCAACAAAAGCGTCACTTCATTGGACAGGCCACGCCCAAAGGAATGGGTCAAACTGTGGTTAGGTGTCAGAGGCGCGATCGCCCGTAGCCTGAAAGAGCCCGAGTTTGAAACTTTAGGAGTGCGATCACGGATTTGCTTGAAGCAGAACCCGCAAATTATTCAGATACAATGGCTCGTCCGTATAAAAATACAGCTGCAGGGACGTGTAAGGTCTTTCCGATATATTGAACGTAATGTAGGTCCTTGAAGTTCGGCAATGGGGCAGAAAATCTGATCCTGCTGTTCCTATCAAGCAGGGCATTTACAGACGACATGACAGCACGAGAGATAATCGCATGATTGATACAAAGCTGAAATCACGACTTCAGGCAGCGCAATCTTTGCTTTGGATTAATCCTGAACAAGTCTGTGTTTCGATGGCGGATGTTCCCGTGCATCCAAATCAGGTGAAAGAAGCAGAACAAAACTGGCGTGATCTTGCCCCGCTTTTACAGCGATGCTTTCCAGAACTGAGCGATCATTCCGGCGCGATTGCATCCGAACTGATACCGGTCGATGCCCTCGCCCGCGAGATGGGATATGCCCATGGCCGTCATTTCGTAAAAGGTGACCATGCTTTGCCCGTTGCCGGGTCTGTCAAAGCGCGCGGTGGCATCTATGAGGTCTTTCTCTACGGACTGTCCCTTGCCCGCGATCTTGACTTGATCAGTGCCACCGACACCCCAGAAGCCCTACTAAACCCCAATGTAAAAGCCGCGTTTAAGGGTTATACAGTGGCAGTCGGGTCTACGGGGAACCTCGGGTTAAGTGTAGGAATTGCGGCCCGTGCACTTGGTTTTCGGGCTGTAGTACACATGTCTTCCGATGCCAAAGATTGGAAAGTTGAGCGCCTTCAACGTCACGGTGTGGAGGTCGTGCAGCATGACGCAGATTACGGCAGCGCCGTCGCAGCAGCCCGCCATCAGGCAGATGCAGATCCGACGATATATTTCGTAGACGATGAACGATCTGAACTGTTGTTCTTTGGCTATTCTGCCGCCGCAGCTGAGTTGCACGATCAATTGATGAAACGCAATATCATGGTCGATGCAGAGCACCCTCTATTTCTGTATCTACCGTGCGGCATTGGCGGCGCACCCGGAGGCGTGGCCTACGGCATAAAACAGGTATTTGGCGATCACGCCCATTGCTTCTTCGTTGAACCTGCACAATCCCCTTGTGCGCTTGTGCAATTGGCCGCGGGATTAGAAAAACAGGTGACTGTCTACGACATTGGTCTCACGAACAAAACCGAAGCGGACGGCATGGCCGTCGCTGAAGTCAGTTGGTTCATCGCTCAGGTTATGCATCCATTGCTCAGTGGTGTTTATACTGTAGAGGATGATGACCTATTTCGTTGGTTGGCCTTAGCAAGTCGACATGCAGATCTGCAACTTGAGCCCTCTGCCGCCGCCAGCTTAGGTGGCCCATCTATGATCATAGATAGCACTGAGGGACAGCAGTACCTCACGGACTGCGATTTGCATGCACATATGCCCAACGCGACCCACGTGATGTGGGCCACCGGGGGCAGTTTTGTACCAGAAGCTGAATTTCAAGGTTTTCTGAGCAGAGGCGAGGCGCTTTTGTAACCACGCGACAACAGACTACTCGTTCTATTTTTAGCGTTGAATCGTATCCCATACGGCCGCGCATCCGATCTGGAGTCATACGAAATCAGGGGTGTGCGCCTTTGCTGTCGTGCGGGGCCTGTGTGCGATCAAACATGCCATAATCGCGGATGACATTGGCAATGCGCAACCGATAGTTGGCAAACACACCATCCCTGCCCTTCGTTTGCGCCCTGCGATGTGCCGTTAAATTTCGCCAACGGGCAATGGCATCCTCGTCTTCAAAGAACGACAACGACAAGATTTTACTCGGGTCGGTCAAGCTTTGGAACCGTTCAACGGAAATAAAGCCGTCAATCTCGTTTAGCAAAGGGCGCATTTCAGCAGCTATATCCAGATAGTCAGCCTTACCGTCCTCTGCCAGTTCAACTTCAAAAAGAACAGCAATCATGCGCTGTCACCATGAGGAGCTGAAGCGAGTTTTAAGAACGTCCTATCTTCGCGAAGCAAAAATTTCTCTTTCTGTGCAAACTCATAATTTTCACGCCCCAACGGATCTGCCGACAATCGAGCGCGATAGGCCTCATAATCCGCAAGGCTCGCCACATTGTAGATGCCATAAGCCAACGTCGACGACCCTTCGTGAGGCGCGTAATAGCCAATCAGGTCTGCGCCGCAGCGCGGAATTGCACGGCCCCAATTACGTGAATATTCTTCAAATTGGGCCTTCTTTGTCGGGTCGATTTGGTAACGAATGATGCAAGTCAGCATGGCGGTATCCTTTCAGAGTGTTTTCTCTGGTCTACCCGATTGCGAAAAACGAATGCTTCGACTACGATCGAAGTATGAAAGAAGGCCCCGACATTGCCCGTGTCGCCGCGTTAATCGGTGATCCCGCCCGTGCCAATATGCTAACGACGTTAATGAGTGGAAAAGCTCTGACCGTAAGTGAGTTGGCCGAGGAAGCAGGCGTAACCATCCAAACTGCCAGCTCCCACCTATCAAAGCTGAATGAAGGCGGATTGTTGCGACCTCGCAAACAGGGACGACACAAGTATTTTTCACTCGCCAACGATGAAGTTGCCCACGTCTTAGAAGGGCTAATGGGCCTAGCCGCAGGATCGGGTCATCTGCGCAAACGCACGGGACCGAAAGACGCTGAACTGCGTCAAGCCCGAGTTTGCTATAACCATTTGGCCGGAGACATGGGCACGCAGATGTTTGATAGCCTAATGACGCGGGGGCATCTGATTTTAGATGATGACACCTTAAAATTGACGGCTGCTGGCGAGATATTCGTCTCGAATTTTGGGATCGACCTCACCGTATTGCACAAGAGTAGATCGCCCTTGTGTCGGGAATGCCTCGATTGGAGTGAGCGTAGATCGCATTTGGCTGGCAGTCTTGGTCGAGCATTCCTAAGCCGCTTTGAATATCTGTCCTGGGCCCGACGCGATCAGAAAACGCGTGTAGTTTCATTCTCGCCCCATGGCGCCAAAGAATTCGAGCAATTGTTTTCAATCAAGTGAAACTCTCTGAAAGCAAAGTCATAGCGCAGGCAAATTATCTTCTGAAAGTACGGTTTTGCAAATTTAACGGCGAATACTGGGCGGCGCAGAATTGAACAAAGAGCAATTCACAAATGCTGGCTCAGCGTATTGGGAGTAGAGCATTTTTAGATTGGTCCTTCGTACAATTCCCTACTCTGCCGAAAGCAAAACTGGCATTACTTTTCGATAGGTTTCCGATTGTTGGAACGCAGGCGCCAATTTTGCGACCATGTTTCGTGGCAAATCCACCGATGCTGCAAAGGGGCGAACCAGATCACCGCGTTCCAGCAGTTTGGCGACCAGCGTTTCGTGGGCAATCAGCACTCCACCGCCATGCCGAGCTTCCTCTAGCGCTATGGAATAGAGCGAATGGGTCGTACCTGCGCGTCGAACTTGGTCAGCGTCTGGTTGGTTTTGCAACCAAATGTCCCAATCGTTACCCCATGCTCCATCATGTAGTAGTGTTTCATTGGACAGATCAGAAATGCCCTTCAATCGCTGAGCTACAGACGGCGCACAAACCGGGAAAATTCGGTCGCCGGCGATTTTGAGCTCACCTTTTCCAAGAGGATCTGTAGAAAAAAACAATGTCATGTCAAATGGTTCACGTGCCAAGTTGGGCGGCGTATCCGTGGCAACAACAGACACAGAAATTTCGGGGGCAGCCTGACGCAACAAACCCAAACGTGGCGCAAGCCAAAGTTGGGCAATGGCAGGCAAGGCCGCAACTTTGATCTTTTGTGGCGTCGCCTTGTTGCGCAAGGCATGTACAGAAAACCCAAGTTGATCAAACGCCTGAGTGAAACTTGGCAGTAGTTCTTCCGCCAGTAAAGTCAATTTCACCCCGCGTGCGTTGCGGATGAACAACTGCGTTTCGGCCCATGCTTCAAGTGTTTTAATGTGCTGGGTAACCGCACCTGGTGTCACGGATAGCTCTTCGGCAGCGGCGGTGAAGCTGCCCAATCGTGCAGCGGCTTCAAATGCGCGCAATGCGTTCAAATGCGGCCCTTTCGGGCGCGCCGGGGTCAGAGACATAAAATTAAGCCATAGTTTTTCTACACCAAAATAATAGCAATACTGATTTGCTTTGAACAGAGGTTTCAACGGATCTTTGGGAAAACATGCCTATATCGGAGCCTCTCATGTCACAGTACTTTTCCCAATCCGTTGCTCAGACCGATCCCGTCGTCGCCCAAGCTCTAAAGAACGAAGAAACCCGCCAACAAGATCAGATCGAATTGATCGCTTCCGAAAATATCGTTAGCCGTGCGGTGCTTGAAACTTTGGGTCACGCGATGACCAACAAGACCTTGGAAGGCTATCCGGGCAATCGTTTTCACGGCGGCGGGCAGTTTGTTGATGTGGTAGAACAAGCCGCGATTGATCGTGCGAAAGAGCTTTTCAACTGCGACTATGTGAACGTGCAACCACATTCTGGTAGCCAAGCAAATCTCGCGGTTTTCTTCCTGTTGCTAAACCCTGGCGATAAGGTGTTGTCATTGGATCTGGCCGCAGGTGGGCATCTGAGCCATGGCCTGAAAGCAAACCTATCTGGCCGATGGTTTGAACCACACCACTATGGCGTCGATGGTGATAGCGAAGTCATCGATTATGATGCGCTAGAAACCCAGGCCCAAGACATTAAACCGAAGCTGATCATCACCGGTGGGTCTGCCTATCCGCGCGAAATTAACTTTGCCCGGATGGGCGAGATTGCGAAAAAAGTTGGCGCGCATTTCCATGTTGATATGGCGCATATCGCGGGCCTTGTGGCCGCTGGCGTTCACCCAAGTCCGTTCCCACACGCCGACATCATCACTTGCACCACCACAAAAACCTTGCGTGGACCACGCGGCGGCCTGATCTTGACCAACAACGAAGAGTTTTTCAAAAAGCTGCAATCTGCAGTTTTCCCTGGTGTTCAGGGCTCTATCCACAGTCAGGTTCTTGCTGCAAAGGCCGTATGTCTGGCGGAGGCCATGACCGATGACTTCAAAGTTTACGGGGCACAAGTGAAAGCCAACGCAGCTAAACTTGCGAAAACCATGCAAAACCGTGGCCTGCGAATTGTATCAGGTGGCACAGACACACATTTGGTTCTTGTTGATCTTAGCTCAAAGGGTATCACTGGCAAACGCGCCGAAGTTGTCTTGGAGCGCGCTGACATCACTGCCAACAAAAACGCTATCCCAAACGACAGCCCCCGCCCACCTGAATGGGTTGGACTGCGCCTGGGGGCCGGCGCCGCGACAACCCGTGGCATGAAAGAAGCTGAATTTGGGACTCTCGGTAACATGATCGCAGATCTAATTGAAGCCGAGGCAGCAGGCGATACAGCCGCAACAGTTTCCCGCTGCAAAGCTACAGTTGCTAAACTTTGCAAATCGTTCTCGACGTACGAGGCTTGATATACTCCATTGCAGTTCCGCTATGGGGCTGCAAACTTAGCCCTGCTGGTCCTAGCCTAGCGGGGCAATTCTATGTCAGCGGCGAATAACAAAGTAATCAATACACACCTAAAATTACGCCTTGAAGCGGCAGAACCGTTGCTTAGGGCGAAGCCCAACTACACCTTATTTTTAACGGACGATATTCCCGCCCAGCCATATCAGGTGAAGGAACCCGAACATAGCTGGCGCGATATTCTCTCTGCCTGCTTTCTCTTTTCGGCTGCAGGATGCTGGCTGAGGCGCAAAAAAGAGAGGAGTTCAGAGGTTTAGGAAAACTGCTCAAGAAGCACTTGAGACGCATCCAATTGACCTGCCGCGCCATACACGCGTACCATATCAACCCCATCTATGGAAACAACAGCATGAGGACCATCATCGGTCACAGCAATCGTTGGCGGACCGTCGACGGCATTATACGTGAACGAGATGTGATCTTCATCGGGGTTATAATCTTCTACGATGACTTCGTTGCCAGATTGATTGGTGGACAGAATGAAGGTGTCCGCCCCGAGGCCACCGTTACCTATATCGCCCGCACCGAGCTGTAAAACATCATTTCCAGCGCCGCCTGAAAGTGAATCAGCACCAGTTTCACGCATGACTGTAAGGTCAGTATCGACACCATCAAACATAGGGTGCTCTAGGATTTCAGCCTCAGTGCGTCCGGTAAAAAAGTCAGGGTCGGTTTCCACGAGTTCCTTTAATGTCGAAAAGAAATCTGCGGAAACGTCTGCTCCGTTGTCCCCGTTGGTATTATCAATATCGGTCATGAACCCACCGGTAAGTGTATCGTTCCCGTCTCCTCCGAGGAGTGTGTCGCTGCCATTTCCGCCAACTAGAATGTCATTGTGGGTTCCGCCGGCGATGACATCATCCCCCGCATTGCCAAATAAGACATCTGCACCGTGGCCGCCGGTGACTTGATCGTTTCCGGTACCACCGCCAAGAATGTCGTCTCCGGCTCCACCTTCTAGGGTGTCGTTGCCCGCATCACCTTCGATCATGTCCGTGCCATTTCCGCCATCGATGAGGTCATTTCCAAATTGACCAAAGAGATCATCTGCGCTGTCTCCCCCCGCGATAATATCATTTCCGGGAGTGCCCGCGGAGGTGTTTCCACCCTGCGTAACATCAGGGTCAGCGGTGGGATTGTCACTGTCGTGTGAGGAAGAGTCTTCGCCACTAAAAATTTCGTACATCCCCAAACTTAGGGCAAGCGTCAAAAAGGCCGCAAACATACTGTAATCCTTTGATTTTTATAGGTCTCAATGCATGGTATGAACTCTAGAAATGATAGAGTATCTGACTCACCTTTAAGGTGAGTGGTGCGGCGTTAATTTGTCAAAATTGGGATAAATTAAGGCATTGTTTAATTAAATTTGGACTTAGGCAGTGATTTTGTATTCTGACAACTAAATGTCCAAAACCGCCACCAGATCAGTTCAACTTTGAAGAATGTCTCAAAGCCAAGCTATCGTAGCAATTAACGGCGGTGTCGGGCTGAGAACAGCCATCGGCAGCTTTGGGCAGATAGCGACATTTGCAAAGTCCCTCACGGGCCAGAACTGACATTGATGGCCTTTACGACAACGGCGCTGTCGAGCCCAAAATGCTCGATGCTGCGATATACAATCTGCTTCTACGGTGTGTTCCGATCACAGCTTGCGTGTCTGGTAACCGGAACAGCAGTATCTAATTCAAAGAGGCAAACTTCCCTTTGAGGTCAGACATCGTGGTGAAGTATGGGCCGGGGCCATAGCTGGCTCTGGACACGCCAATATCCGCTACATCTCGAATAGATGTCAGATCACCCATCATCATTACGTTCACTGGGAGGCTCACAGTATCCACGGCCTTTCTATCAACGTTTGATCGGTAAGCCCCGGAACAAAGAACCCATCAGCACCAGCGTCTTTGTAGGCGGCTTCACGTTCGATGGCTTCGTCAAAAAGCGCTTTATGTGTTGAAGGGTCAGTTCCCAGGAACAAGTCCGTTCGCGCATTGATAAACAGGTCGACCCCTTCTTCGTTTGCCGCGCGACGCACCGAGCTAATCCGTTCGACCTGATCTTGGATCGTATAAAAACCTTCGCCTTGTACGATCCGATCCTCGAAATTAATGCCAATTGCACCAGCTTGAATGATCCGACGTACGTTTTCTGTAATCTGCCCTGGAGCAGCAGCGTATCCGCCTTCAAAGTCTACAGTGAGGGGTAGGTCTACAGTTGTTGTAATGCGCTCAACGAGCTGCACGACCAGGTCCAATGGAATATCTTCACCGTCATCAAACCCGTGCGCAGCCGCCATCGACCAACTGCCAGTCGCGTTTGCCTTAGCACCAGCCTCGGCCAAAGCTTTCGCGCCACCGGCGTCCCATATATTGTAGAGGACAAGCGGATCGCCCTTTACGTGAAGCGCCTTGAATTGCTTCGCTTTGGTTAGTTGGTCTGTCATTGTGCATTTTCCTTGGAGATTGTCCGGTAGTGTCTCTCGATTTCGAGAAGCTTTTGTTTGCGCCAAAGACCTCCGCCATAGCCGGTCAGTGATCCATCCGCGCCGATAACCCGATGGCAAGGCACGACAAGCGCGATCTGATTGGCTCCATTGGCCCGCGCGACCGCACGTGTGGCCGACGGGCGTCCGATGCGTTTGGCGATTTCCGAGTAACTGCGTGTCTGTCCAGGCGGAATCAGCTTCAATTCGTTCCAAACACTTTGAGAGAAGGCAGACCCTCCATACGCCAAGGGCGTCGAGAAATTAGCCGATGTCCCGTCAAAGAAAGCATCCAGTTCGTCCTTTATTTGCGCGCCAAGCTGGGTTTTGCCGATCCCAATCTTGCCTTTGGCAGAGATGTCCAGCTTCCCAAGTTCCGTTTTCAAGGCCTTTCGATCCACGAATTCAAGAAGGTGCATCTGGGACTTGCTGCAAACGGTGATCATGGAGCCAAGCGGTGTTTCGATCCAATCGGCATGAAGGATAGGTGCGCTGTCTAATTTACCCGGGGCACGTCCCAGCAGTTTGGCAAATGACGCTCGAAATGCGCTGGCGGATTCGAATCCGGCATCAATTTGGGCGTCAATTATTTTGCCCCCATCCGAAATTGTCTCAAACCCGTCCCGGATTCTACGCTGCCGCGCCATCTCAAGGAACGTCATCCCGAATTGCCGCTTAAAACTCCTCCTTACCGTCGAAAGATCGAATCCCATGCGAACAATGTCATTCTCGGACCAGCGTTACTCAGGGCGTTCATCCAGAGCAGCAAGGAGCGCGGCGATAGTCGGATCTGCAGCCGCCATCGGTTGAAGAGGATGGCACCGTTTGCAGGCGCGAAAGCCTGCCTCTAAGCACTCTCCAACAGACGCATAGAATGTACAATTCTCCGACTTGGGTTTGCGCGCCGGACAAGTCAGCCGACAGAAAACACCGGTGGTCGAAACCCCAACATATGCTTGCCCGTCATAGGCTGCGTCGCGGTCTAAAAGCGCTTGATAAAGCGTATCATGGTCTGGAAGGTTGAATAACATGTTCGAACCTTAGCAGTCAGAACAGCTATGTGCCGCCGGAAATCAGGCGTCTATTCTTTTTTGCAGACACCGGCACGGCTGCAGCGAAAGCGCGCTAAGTCCACACCGCCGAAACTCGGGCATGTTGTGACCAGTGAAAACGTCCAGCCCTAAACCCTTATCAATGATTACGAAGTGGAATTCATTACTATTGAGCTCCCTATCATTGTGGCCTCCCCGGACAAGAAAACCACCGATGAACTGTTGATGGGTCTGTCCCAAGGTCACCTTGGCGAGTTACGAGCGACGCAATCAATTCGCCGCTCATTCCAAACCGCATTCGTATCCCTGATGCTTTGCGCGACATTGGCAATGTTCGCAGCTCCGCAGTTGAGGATATCCAGATCGGCCTAGCGGGGAGTTCCTGCCGAAGGGGGGAAGCGGCCCGCGCGTCATGGAAAGACGCCAATATCGAAGTGAGAAAAATGGTTGAAGGGGTCACGGTGGGGTGATTTACAAAGCTTATGCAACTTTAAGGTATTAACTTTCAATCAATTTGTTAAAAAATCATCCAAAGCTCTCCAAAAGGAAGAGTTGTTGTTAAGAGGTGAAACCATGCCAACCTGAGCAATGTGATTGACGCTGTAGGTACAAACCTCATTCGTTTTCCTGGCGGAACCCTTAGTGAAACGCATTTTGATCCGGCCAACCCAAATCCTGGGCCCAACGCGCACCTGACCCGGATAACTGATTTTCTGGACTATTGTTCTGAAACTGGCAGCGATGCTGTAATCGTACTGCCGACCTATAAATACTTTGACCCTAACACCGGCGACATAACGGCATCAGCAGAAGCTGAGATAACAGCATTTATTAAAAACCTCGTTGAACATAGCTATGAAACTAACCCCTCCTCGGGTTCAGTACAAATCGCGGCAATTGAAATTGGTAACGAATATTACCTTACAAAAAAAAATGCAGATGGCACGCGGGAAAATGTCTACGACTGGACTGCCGAAGAATTCGGGGGCTTGTCCGTCAAAATCGCCAAATTTGTTCAAGATGCAATAGAAACATACGCCACCTCTGGCGATCCTAGTCCAAAAATTTTTGCACAAGCAGGTAAAACAGATGAGGATGATCAAGCAATAAGAGATGAATTCGCCGATGATATGGGCACGATCGACGGGCTTATTTTTCACCAGTATTCTACAGAAGCAAACGACACGGGCGCAGGTACTCAGGATAGGATAAATAGGATCAACGACAATTGGGATGTCGATGACAACGAGTTAGAGTTGCTGGTTTCAGAATGGAATGTGGACGAAAATAGAAATGGCGATGAAGACAACTCTGTCAACTCTGGTTTAGAACGCAGCGGTGGGTTGATGCGCACCTTCTATGAGATGGCCAGAGGGGGCGTGGATATGGCAACCATCTGGGCTGCTGAGAACGCGAAATCCCGTGCTGTTTTGGGGCGGGATGACGATGGCCCCAATCTGCTTACCCCTACAGGGCAACTGTTTAGGATGTTGTCCGAAAACCTTCGGGGCACGCAAATCGCTGATACAGCGAATGGGATCCGCCTAGTAGACGGGGATGATGATCTTGGATATGAAATGGTCTTTGAGGGCGAAGGTCGCACAGTGGTCTATTTTGTATCCACTTCTGCTTGCGAGTTCACTTTAAATCCAGATTTCACCGACCTGATGGGTGACAATATTCATGTGCACACAACCATACTTGGTGCCCCCAATGGGACAGATCCAGATGATCCAGATATTCAAGGGCGTTTAACCCATCCAACGACCAGTTCACTACATGGCAATGATGGAACATTTGATATCACAATCAACCCTTTCGAGCTTGTTCAAATCGTGTTCACCGACCTCAGCATGTCAGATGGAGTGACATTATATGGTGACGACCAAAATAATGTAAGTGATACACTTATTGGCTCAGCGGAAGCGGATGTTATTTCAGGAATGGGCGGGAATGACCGCATAAAAGGCGAAGGAGGCGCGGACACAATCGATGGCGGCGCCGGGACCGACCGTGTATTCTTCGACACCAACCGCACCAATGCGGTTATTAATACGAATGCCGACCTTGGCGCAACGACTGTGACCATAAATGGGGTGACCTCGGTCCTGTTTGATGTCGAAGAATTAAAATTTAATGATCAGCTCGTGGTGTTAGGTAGCAGCAGCACAGCGCCTATGGTGACGCTTGATGATTATACTTTTGGAATCGACGGGTGGGGGCGTGTTGGCCTCGATGTTGTCTATACTGGTGTCAACGATGCTGTTTCATATGAGATCAGAGATACATCCGGAAATCACAGTTTTTGGTTGGAAGGCGCTGACAATGAAGACACGTCAGATGGTTTGGTCTTTAACGCTGACGAACTCTCCGACTTATGGGTTCAGGGCGAAAGCAGCGCGGGTACCCAAACCCTAAGCATTCGCGCATGGGATGGCAGCAACTGGAGCGCTTGGGATGATTTTGACGTCACAACACGCGCAACTAATTCAGCCCCAGTCATAACGCATGATAATATTACGCTTGATCCAGGTGACTGGAGTAATGTTGGTCTTAGCATGAGCTACAGCGACGCCGATGGGGACACGGCTTATCGGTATGAAATCTGGGACAACTCGGGCGAAAATAGCTTCTGGGTCCAGTATCAATCATATGTGGACGCATCAGGTGGCTATGTTCTAACCAGAGAGCAACTTGATGGTCTTTGGGTCGAAGGTGCCGCAGAAGGCGGTAATCAAACCCTATCTATTCAGGTTCATGACGGTATTTCTTGGAGCGCGTGGGATGATTTTGTTCTCACCACAACGGGTGCAGGTAACATCGCACCAATTGCGATGATTGATGATCTCACGCTTGGAGCGAACGGCGTAACCAGTGTTGGCGGTATTCTATCCTATAGCGATAATGACTCCGCCACCCAATATGAAGTCTGGGATGACGCGGGCGGTGATAACTTTATCCTGAACGGGACTGCTGTGAATGCGGATACAGGTTATGTTCTGAGCGCAGGTGATCTCAGTAATTTGCAACTGCACGGAGACAGTTCCGGCAGCACGCAAACCCTCTGGATCCGCGCGCATGACGGCACGGGATGGAGCACTTGGGACTCATTTGTGTTGACCACTGCGGATTCTCAATCTGCGAATGACGATGGGCTAATAATTTAGGCAAAGCTTCCAAGTTTGAACCCTCTTGAGCAAGCCATTTATTGGCCTGCTCAAATTAGTGAATAGTATGGGGTTTCCCCCCTGAATGGCCCGGCGTGTTTGCCTTCTAGTCTTTCAATTCATTTAGGCGGCCTTTCTTTTGCAAAGCACCGCCCAACAGGTATTGCGCAACAATTGTCCTTGCCGCTCATTGGGATTTGGAAGTTGCATTTTGACGGGCCCGGTTGAGACACGTGAGAGGAATATTGGGGACCTTAATCCGTATGGTAAATTCGGTTGACGCAAGGCCGCAGCCATATCCAATGATCCTATCGCCAAGTCGCGTTTTATGCGGTTGATTATCCGGCGGGACGGCGCTCTTTCTCGACGTCTTCGTACGAACCAGACATCGGATCATCGTGCACCCTCTCGGGACATTGCGGTGTGATGCCCTGCTGGGCAATGAATAACGAATTCACTCTGCAGTTTGGACCACATAGGCAGGGTAAACCAAATAACGGTTTGTCGTGTCATTAATCACCAGATGATGGAAACGGTGCATTTCATCCGATCCCAATGCAATACCCCCGAAATGCTACGACACTTGCTCAGGGGATACAAAATAGATACAATTCAAAGCGTGTACCTGCTCGAAAAACTATTTTTAACGATCAAGCCCTAAAGTTATGTTGTGTACCTGTGGTTGGAGTGGAAACGAAAATGAGTGAGAATAAGGCATTTTGCCATAGTCTTAGATCTAACAATTGCGGCTTAGTAAAAGCTGCACTGCAAAGAACAATCACCGAGGCGATGTTGCCATTCGGACATCGGAGATAGTTCATTGGCACAGTATACCGTTACAGCTTTCAGGTGGAGTGGCACTGGCTACAACAGCCAATATAACACGTCTTACACAGCAACTATTGATGATAATGATTCCGCTTTCCAAGGTGGCGGTGATAGTGATGAAACCATTAGTATTAATGGCGGAGCCTTCGGCGCGTCTTCGAGCGCACCTTATGCGATCGATGTGTCATTCACCGATACGAACGGCAATTCCCACGTGGAAAATTTCAATTTCTTCAATACTGGCGGAAATTGGTATTTTGCGCCTGAGCCGGGATCTGCGTTTACCACCGGCGCGACACTTGGCAGCTATCAGAGCCATACTGTCGGGTGGAATTATTCCGATATCACCTGCTTTGTGCGCGGCACTTTAATCGAGACAGATAAGGGGCTGGTACCGGTTGAAAAACTGCATTCAGGAAACAAAGTCCTAACAATGGATGGCAGCTACAGCTCAATACAAATGGTACTCAACCGATCTTTGAATAGTCAAACTCTAGTCAAAAATCCAAAGCTCAATCCCGTCCGTATTGTTGCGGGTGCTTTAGGAAACGGCCTACCTAAACGAGATTTATTGGTGTCACGGCAGCACCGTATGCTTGTCGTATCCAAAGTTGCAACACGCATGTTCAACCAGTCGGAAGTGCTTCTTGCGGCAATTCGACTAACCGATTTACCGGGAATCTTTGTTGAAACGGGCGCTGAAAATGTAGAATATTTTCATCTACTGTTTGATAATCACAAAGTTATCTATGCAGAAGGCGCGCCCACCGAGAGCCTGTATACGGGCGCCGAAGCCTTAAAGACTATACCCCAGAAAGCGCGCGAAGAGATCGCGCTTTTGTTTCCCCAACTATTCGAAAACGATCATAAAGAACCAACAGCCTGTTTTATTCCAAACGGAAAGCAACAGCAGCGGCTTGTCGCTAGACATTTAAAAAACAACAAGCCCGTTCTAGATGGATCAACCTCGTTTCCAATGTGATAAATAGCCAAATTTAGAAGTCAAAAAAGCCCCGTTAACGCAACGTGCTTAAAACTGAAGGTTTGTCTCAGCCAAAGCTTTCAACGACATCATACATCACGGGCTCAAAGCTCTTGCACAAATCATTAATTCTCCGGTTACGATCCCGCATTTCAGGCGTCCGCAGCATCGCCTGAAAATCCTCGCGCTGTTGCCATTGAGAATAATTGGCAATCCGGGTCTGCGCGTCATTCACATGCAAGCCAGCACCAATAAAACCAGGTTGTTTTGAAATAAAGCTCTGGTACGCATCTTCGAGAGCATCCATTAAATCCTGACAGGTACCCGGTGTCGTTTCAAAGGTTGTAATAACCGTTTGCAGTTGGGCGTTTTTGGCTATGCTTGGCATTTGCGATCTCCCTTTTCTTTCACCCTAGCAAGCCAGGCCGTCAGCGCATAGTGTTTGAACATGGTTGATGTAATTATCCTTCTTGGGGCCTGTGTCTGGGCCGATGGTAAACCGAGCCCTTCTTTGGTGCGCCGCACGCTATATGCCGCCAAACTCTGGCACGCAGCACCCGACAGTATAGTTATCACAACAGGGCGCATCGGGCCTCTTTCCCCGCCAAGCCAAGCGCAAGTAGCGGCTGATATTTTGACCCAACAAGGTGTGCCAAACACCCATATTTACTTGGATCACGCATCGGCCAATACTTATGAAAACTTAAAATTCGGGCTGGAATTGTTACCAAGAGAAACAATCAATAAGATCACTATAACAAGCGACGCGTACCACCTGCCACGCGCCTATGTTACGGCTCGTGCCTTGGGATACCTTGTCACGACTGCTGGCCCTCGATATCACTTAGGCCAAGCAGGTTTACCCACACATCTAAAAATGGTGCTTCGCGAAATGATCGCCCTGCCCTTTTACGCTGTTCGCCTGCTACTCGTTAAGGGTGCGCGATAGCTCTAAGTCATATGGTTGGATCGGGGTTTCATTGGTCGGACGATCCATACAGGTAATCCATATCCGGTTTTTCGGTTGCGTAAAAATGCACCCAAATATATGCGTGACTGAACGCAGCAACAGCAATTGCTGCAGCAGAATTGAACCCTGATGCTATCGCCCAAAACAGTAAAAATGCATAAAGATACATGCCGTTGTTCGTAAATCGGAAAATACCTTTGTTCACCAGTGGTAGATCCCGAAATCGAGCGCTAAAATGATCTCCTCCCGCTGCACGAGCCATGCCAAAATAACGCTTCACACTATAAATTGCGTACAGGCCGGGTACGACAAACGCTACCGTGACTAAAATGTGAAAATTAAAGGCAAGCCCCAAACTGCCCTGATCTAGAAATGCCAGCCATGCAAGCGCCAAAAAACGGCCCGCAAATAGGAAAAAGAATACAAAAAGGTATCCATTAAAGCCAATTGTTTTACTCACAATGGCGGAACGCATCTCAAGCCGCCAAGCAAGCCACACCCAGATTTGATGTATAATTGGGAGGCTAACTGCACTCCAAAATGCCACAGAATGGGGATGGCCAAGCTGCCACCAGCCCAACGCTAGAACAATCAAAAGCCCCATCAAGCAAACAAAATGAAGCAGTTGCCCTTGCCACAAGTTAGGGGGCCTGTTCGATTTTATTTCATTTTTCATATATAAATCAGCCACCTACACACAATCCACAGATAACTTTCGCTTTATCCGCACACAAAACCTTATCATTTGATCAAGTTTGGATATCTGTGGGCAGGCGTCACTCTCCCCACCAGTCTTTGGGCTTTAGGCGTTGGGCCCGGGTCGATTTTTCATCCCACCACAGCGCCCATTTTCGAAACTTCGACAAAGCTAATTTCAACCACAAGCGATTGATTGGTTTGGTGAAATCCCGATTAAACGGACATACCCGCATACAAATCGCACAATCAGTCCGCAGCTTGGCCCAATACCCAAAACAGGCTTTGGCGTCTGAAGTCCATTTCACCACCCCTTTGATCGCGGATGTATTTTCAGGGGCCGCAGCTTCGCGTGGGCCAAATGGCAATGCCTTGGCCGGGCAAGCATCCGCACATTTCGTGCATCCCTCACAAAAGTCAGCCACACCAATCTTGCGCCCAATATCATGGCTTAACGGAAGGTTGGTAAATATCTTTGAAAACCTCAGGCGCGGCCCATATTCTGGGGTAATCACCAGTTGGTTCCGCGCATATTCCCCAAGTCCAGCCTTTACGGCATAGGGAATGACAAGTCCCGTGTCATTCATCGATGGCACGGCTTCATATCCCAAATTGCGGATGTATGCCGCCAATTGCATAACAACAGCAGCCTCATGAGAATACTCCCGCCCCGTCGCAGCCCCTGCGAGCGCACTCGGATACGTCGCGACCAATTCTTCGTCCATCTGGTG
This sequence comes from Cochlodiniinecator piscidefendens, assembly GCF_011326755.1. GTDB lineage: Bacteria > Pseudomonadota > Alphaproteobacteria > Rhodobacterales > Rhodobacteraceae > Cochlodiniinecator > Cochlodiniinecator piscidefendens. The sequence goes on from NZ_JAAOIE010000002.1 coordinate 206,244, forward strand.
TCCCATCACGATCACCGATGTCAAACCTTCTGGCAGGGTGTTTTCCGCTTCTGAAAAGTCACGCGTATCTACACGTGCAGAATAAAGCCAGCGCTCATCAAAATCGGTTATCCCGACTAAATCCGCCCCAAAGAATTTACCAATTCTTTTAATTTCTGCATTCATTAGCCCTGGATCTTCGATCTCGACCTGATCAGCAGCAACAGGCGTATCGTTCTGAATTGGCGCTTGAAACCCTTCTCTGCGCCCGTCAGAAGCATTTCGGTTGCTCACAACATCTGAGATCAACCAGCTGGCATTGCGCAAGGCGAAATCCTTCTGTCGAAACCCGTCCCCGCGCCGTGGTGCAGATTCCATTCGGTAACTCGAAAAAAACGCAGAAGTATGTTTGCTTTTAACCTCAGGATCCCAAAAAGCGCGCGTAAACAAATCATTTCGTTGGGAAAACGGCTCAAATGCCTCAGTTGTTTCGATACCAGCTTCCGCATCGGTGGCTTGGTATTTTTCGCGCCAATGTTGTCTCGTTTCGTCTGCAATTCCAGAATTTGACGGCCAAGCCATTCTATGTACCCACTGCTAAATATTATTTCAAACATAAAACAACACCAGTATCGCTGGCACAAGCAATGAATCAAATATGTACAAAAAGGGGCGCAATACGCGCCCCTTCCATTCTCAATCAAATAGGGTTATCGCATCGCGCGACGAGATGGATCGTCCCTTTGCACGAATTTTCCCAAACAACATCCACTTGATTTTTCGCAGAGCCACGTTGAACAACCGTGTAAGGCATATCCGTTACCTGAATGTTGGATCCACGGTTGATCCGACCTTCCGCAACGAGTCCCTCAACACGACGCGCCCAGCCCGCAAACGGCATGTATTCAGAGAAATCCACTGACCAGGTTTTGTTGTCAGAGTTTTCAGTATGACGCACAGAAATTGGGCTGACTGTGTGTTCTGACACAGCAATATACACATTGTCCGTGAATTTCAGATTCCGTGTGCGTGCGTGGTTAATGCCGGCAAAACTATCGTCCAGATACTCAACACGATCAATGTTGCCGTTCAACGCCTTAAAGGTATTTCCCGACACATTGAAACCGCTGATGTAGTGATTTGGGCCATATGGCTTCACAACGATCCAGCTGAACCAGCTCGCCACATCGTTTGCGGTGAAAATGTTACTGGTAATGGTCAAGCCACCAAAAGAAAATCCAGATGTAAAGGCGGGATTTTCATTGTGCTCATTGGTCCATTCGATAAAGCTGTTATCGACATAGTTACCGTAAACCGTTGATTTAACGTTAGTTTGCGTAAACACAATACCAGCTTGGGCCAGACCGTTAGGCTCGTTATCGCCTTGGAACCAGTGATTACCTGTGATCAGGTGACCCGCACCATTAAACACACCGAAGTGGCCAAATTTCACCGACCGATTATCACGTACTTTGCTGTCATTTGCATTGACGTTAAAGCCGATACTGCGGCGATCTTGTGCGCGCATTGGCTGTTCACTTGACAGGAACTGACAACGGTCAATCAACATCCCCTGACAGCCCGTGCCAATGGATGTGATCCCTTTATCTTTAGGTCCATTGATGTAACAATCTCGCACGTGGAAGATCAATCCGCTCCGCGCCAGCATAATCGCACTTGCGTGACCATTACACTTCATCTCAACGTCATCCAGAACAAACCGGCCAAGGTTAGAGAAGCCGCTGAAATCCAAAACATATTTGTGTCGAGTAAATGTATATGTCTGCGTACCAGAAGCATCATACAACGGATTACTCAGCGTCAATTGCTGCGCGCCGACATTCACCTCTTTGACGTAAATTTCACGGCCAACACCACTACCAGTCACGCGTGAACCAACTTGAACATTCGCAATATTGCTTACGCCGGTCAGAGTTGTAGCTGACGAAGTACTATAGGTGGCCTGAGATGTGACAACATCGTCATCCCAATTTGCGTGATCTTGAACGTCGAACTGACCATTCCGGATTGCACGACGCGTCGTATAGGACGTACGCCCCGTTACGGCGGCCATATCGATCGGAGCCGTAATAGAAATACGACGACCACTCATGTCCAGCGTTTCATGGTCACTGTAGTTAAACAGCGCCTGAACGGCCTTTCTGAACGCCAGCAGCTCCTCACCAAAGGCGTCAATATACGCCGCAAGGTCAAAGTTTTTTGTCAGGGACAAAATATCCCCGTCAGCCATCGTTACCGTTCCAACAAAGCGAACTTTGTTTTCAAAGGTAACACTGTCACCCAAATGGTAGGTCCCTGCTGGCACCAGAATTTCACGTCCATTGGCAGCAGCATCGGCCGCTTCAAACGCCGCGTGATCATCGGTAGAACCATTGCCAACCGCACCGTAATCTTTGACGTCCACCCAATCCATCAACTCGCGATGGAAAACTGATGTTATATCTTCGATCTGGATGTCATCAATGCGGACAACACCACCATTAGACCCCGTTAGATCGAGGCCAAAGTGACCATAAATCGCACCATTGCCCCAGACCATATCCACGCCACCGCGCGCACCAGATCCGATAATGGCACTCACTTCAACAACAGAACCATAGGTCGCGATCGTTGTTGTTGGACCAACTTCAAGCAAACCGCCAACATGCGCCCCACCAGAGCGACCAGCCCAACCTGCGATCCGCACATTAGGAAGGTTACCACTGATCGCTTTTACACGTGCAGTGACGCGCATATAGCAGCCTGGCAAAATCGGTGTTTCGCCCATATAGCGCAATTTTTGGGTGCTTTGAGTTTTGGTCAACTCAAGACAACCGCCAAAATCTGCATCTGCTGGAACATAAGCCGCATTAGACGCACCGTCATATGTATCTGAGCCCGGCGTGCCATCCTGCGATGACCAAACATCTAGCCCGTTGACAAATTGTGGCGGTGTCAAAACCAGCCCCTCGGTAATCGCTTTGTTCATCCGAACCCCTTTCAAACTTACAAAAGGCGCGCGCGTCATCCCTGCACCACCTTCATGGTGAACAGAGTTCTCGAAATGTCATTTCAACAAAAACAAGCCACGCCGCCTGGTGACAAAAGAAGTATCACCAAGGAGTTAAGGCAGGCTGATACCACCGTACGGTGCAGCCGGTTAAACGCTCAAGCCAGCGGCCTCCAACAGATATACACCGTTGATTTTCCAGTCATTATTGATCTCAATCATTTCATAGGCAAGAAAATGAACCTGACCCGCCTGATCTTCAATACGGACAACCTGAATAACCGCAGCGCCCTCGTGGCGACTGTCTAACACCTCAACAGCGCTTGGCCGATACACCATCGGATAGCCATTTTGCACCATTTGACCAAACTGCCGTGGGTTTTCAAAAATGCGACGCACTCCACTGGAGGCAAAGCCATATGCACTCGAAAAGTCATCTCGCTGGAATGCATCAATCTGACTTAAAATAACCGCCTCGCGGGCTGATCTCGCATTTTCCTGCGCCCAAAGTAAAACTGGCGCTCCAATAAGGAACGCCAGTACAAAAAACATCCGTTTCATGTCGCTTTCTCCTACAGCTGATACCAGTGTAGGCGAAAATATGTTACTTAAGCAATTTTCCAGCCAATCCGTCTTCGATCAGCTGAATGCTTTCCTCAACACCATATAGCGCGATAAAGCCGCCAAACCGTGGTCCCTGCGACGCCCCAAGCAAAACTTCGTACAACGCTTTGAACCAATCACGCATCGGATCAAACCGTTCGCGACCACAAGCAAACACCTCAGACTGAAGCGCGTCACCGTCAGCTTCGCCCTCCCACGCTTTGAGGCGCGCCAGCAAATCTTCCAACGCTTCGCGCTCAAGTTCTGTTGGGGCGCGGAACACTTTGGCAGGTTTCACAAAGTCATTGTAATACCGCACGGCAAACCCAGCAGCCGCATCCAAATCAGGATGTGTTTCCGCAGAAGCCTCTGGCGCATAGCGCTTGATAAAGCCCCAAAGCTGATCTTTTTCCTCAGCACCGGCAACAGAAGCTAAATTCAGCATCATCGTAAACGGAATCACCATATTTGATTCCGGCACATCGCCACCGTGAATATGCCACACAGGGTTGTTCAACTGCGCCTTGAAGTCTTGGGTCGCATAAGCGCGCAATTGTTGGTGATATTCGTCCACCGCTTTGGGGATCACATCAAAATGCATCCGCTTTGCGGTTTTGGGTTTTTGGTACATGAAGTACGACAACGATTCAGAACTCGCATAGGTCAACCACTGATCAATCGACACACCATTGCCGCTGGTTTTTGAAATCTTCTGACCATTTTCATCCAAGAACAATTCATAGCTGAAATGCCCCGGTGCCTGATGTCCCAAGATACGACAGATTTTGTCATAGATTGGCGTGTTGGTGCTGTGGTCTTTACCATACATTTCAAAATCGACACCCAATGCGGCCCAACGTGCGCCAAAATCAGGTTTCCATTGCAGCTTAACATTGCCGCCCGTTACCGGGATCGTCCATTCTTTGCCGTCTTCATCGTCAAAGGTAATCGTGCCATCTTCTTTGTTCACGGACTTCATCGGAACATAAAGAACCCGACCGTTTTCAGGGTGCATTGGTAAGAAAATAGAATAAGTTGCGCGGCGTTCTTCACGTAGTGATTTCAACATCACTTCCATGATATCATCATATTTTTCAACGGCCCGCAGCAACACTTCGTCAAACTTCCCGGATCCATAAAATTCGGTCGCTGAAAAGAATTCGTAGTCAAACCCAAAGGTATCTAGGAACCGGCGCAACATGGCGTTGTTATGATCGCCAAAGCTGTCATGCGTGCCAAACGGATCAGGTACAGACGTCAGCGGGCGCTGCATGTGATTTTCCATCACTTCAGGATTTGGCACGTTACTCGGAACTTTGCGCATACCGTCTAGATCGTCGGAAAAACAGATCAAACGTGTGGGCAAATCCGAGATTACTTCGAACGCGGTACGGATCATTGTTGTGCGCGCAACTTCGCCAAAGGTGCCGATATGGGGCAAACCTGATGGGCCATAGCCGGTTTCAAAAATCACCGCGCCACTCTTGGGGGGGGCCTTTTCAAACCGTTTCAACAGGCGGCGCGCTTCTTCAAATGGCCAAGCTTTTGAGCTCATCGCTGCGTCGCGTAGTTCTGACATATCGGTTTCTTTCATTGAAAACTGGGGCCCCATGCCCCGACAAGCCTGCTTCCTATTGCTCAAGGCGCGCAAGGTCAACAATTGCGTTAAAATCCTTTTGGTTTTGCAATGCAGACACATCACCCCCCCTTGCCCCGCAACCGACAGCCCCCTATCTTGAACAAAACACAAATCGGAGACCCCCGTGAGCAACGCAGACAGCCCTCTACCTTCGTTTACCGCCCAAGACGCGCTTGTCGCGATCATGATTGCGGAGTCAGCCTCTGACGAAAACATTGAAACAGCAGAACTGTTAACGATCGAACGCATCGTCAATCACCTGCCTATTTTTGCAGAATATGACATGGATCGAACCCGTCGTGTCAGCCAGACGGTCCTGGATTTGTTTGGCGTCGAAGATGGTCTGGATGCGCTTTTTGGGCTGGTCAAGGAAGGTTTGCCAGAAAAGCTATATGAAACAGCATACGCTTTGGCCTGTGACGTTGCTGCTGCCGATGGTCGCCTGCAAGAAAGCGAACTGCGCATGCTCGCAGAAATTCGATATGAGCTGCGTATTGACCGCCTACACGGCGCTGCAATTGAACGCGGTGCACGGGCACGTCACACGACACTTTGATCCTATCAAATGGTGCGCCTCGCGGCGCGCCGTTTATCTCGCTGATTTTCCTTGAAAACCTGCTCGTGCTGCTCTCCAGAAGCAAATCATTGCTCGTACAATGCCGTCCAACGTTCAATCAACTGTTGCTGAAGCCGCTTAGCCCGCCTGTTCCACGAGCGCGCGCCTTGGGGACGTTCTCGATCTGAACGAGCAATAGCCGCCCGGCGATCTGTATCCGCGCAAAAAATAGCAAAACTCAGGTCGCGTCCATCCGGACCACGTGCATATCCTGACAACGCAGAAACAAAATTCAATGTACCGGTTTTTGCTTTGATATCGATGTCTTGATCTCGCAGCTCACGCCCTTGGGCGTCTCTTAGTTTTATCGTTTTCAATAATGGGCGCAGTGGCCCATCTGCGCCGGCTTGGTTTAAGATATGCACCATATCTCTGGCTGTGATTTGATTGCGTTCACCAAGGCCGGAATGATCAACCAGACGCGCGCGCCGGGCCCCGTAGTGGTTTCTGAGCCATTGTGACATGTTTTGGGCCGAGCCCTGCAAATTTCGCGGCACGCGCCCGCGTTGGGCAGAGGATTTCAGGCCAACAGCTTCTGCCGTAAGGTTCACTGAGTATTTTAGCATATCCCGAAGAACACGCGGCAGGCCGACACTTGTATGGCTCGCGATCACTTGACCTTGGGGTAAGCGGCTCACAAACACCGGCGGGTCCAGCACGATTCCGAAACTACGCGCCAAGGTTCGAAACACATCGGATGCATAGTGTTCGGGGTTGCGCACCGGAAGCCATCGCGACCCAGCATTGCCCAATGCCCCGCGGGCAACGGTCCATTGGTCGATATCCCTATTGCTGTCATAGGTGTAGACAGGCGCACTTCGGTTCACGACGCGCATTTCGGCGGTGCTGACTTCGGGACGGTAGCGCTCAGCGCGAGCGTCCATCGTGATTTGATAAGATCCAGATGCCCGGCGCCATTCAAAATGTACCCTGTTGAAATTGAGGTTCAAACCAGAAACCGACGGATTGTAGGACACATGGTCAGGCTGCGCGTTGTCAATGTGATGCACATAGGGCAATGCACCGGAATGCACTTTAAGCGCACCTCTGACTTCCCGTATCCCTGCGTCCCGCATAGTCCTGGCCAAGTCACCCAGTGCATCCGTCGATAGAGTCGGATCGCCACCGCCAACTAAAATCAAATCGCCGTTCACACGGCCATTTTCAATGCCACCGGTTGCAATCAACTGCGTTGAAAATTGATAACTTTCCCCTAAGGAATCCAGCGCATACAGCGCGGTTAGTGCTTTTGTCACACTGGCTGGCGGCAGCTGCAAAAGCGGGTTCATGACCTCTAGCATTTCGCCCGTGCGCGCATCCGCGACCGCATACCCAACCCGCGCTGATCCCAAGTTTGCGGCATCGATTAATCTTTGGGCTGCAGGCGCGGCGATTATACGCGCGCCATCTGGACGTGGGAGAGGCCGCAAAGATGTCGCCGGTGCGTCACCCCACACCTGAGTTGAAGTCGTTGCCAATAATCCAGCTAAAAATGCGCGTCTTGAAAAATCGTGTGTCATAGGGATAGTTAGCTTGAAACATGGCCCTCAGACAAGCCCGATCACCACTGCCCCTGCGCGCGAAGTTCCGTCGAAGATATCGCCATCATGGGCGCATTTATGAAACACCAGCTTGGTGTTTCGCGGTGCGATAGATATTGGGCATTGTTTCCACGCAATCGATATTTTTGAAACTGCCGTGCAGCAGGCGACAAACGCGCTGAAATGCGGTCTCCGGGGCGGGCAATCACGCCCACTGGGACGTTTTCCATGATCCAGTGCCAGTTGCCCCAGTGATGAAACGACGCCAGATTGTCCGCGCCCATCAACCAAACAAAGCGCTGCTGAGGATAAAGGTCAAATAGTTTTTGTAGGGTTTCGGCAGTGTACCGGGTCCCGATTTGATCCTCTATATCCGTCACTTCGATACGCGGATGCTGTACCAGTTCCCGACAAGCGGCCATGCGCTTTTGCAAGGATGCCGGTCCTTTTGTCTTAAGTGGATTGCCGGGCGACACCATCCACCAAACCCGATCCAAACCAAACCGCTTCAGCGCAACTTGCGAAACATGCAGGTGTCCGCGATGAGGTGGATCAAACGACCCCCCCAGCAAGCCAATAACCTGCCCCTTTGCAGCCCGCGGAAGAGTGTGGCGCATGATCACGGGTTTTCTTTGCTGACAGCCAGATAATGCGCTTTGACGACTTCCATATCACCGCCAACGCACACATTGATCATCGGGCCGTCTTTAACGGGAACGGTATTACCGATCTCATCCCCGTCCAAAATCACAGTAATCGCTTCTTGGCGCATGTCAAACCAATGCGGATGGGTGCAGGCAATCACCGCCATCGGGTCGTGCAATCCGCAGCCATCTTCACCGACGCTTTCGTAGAACTTCAGATAAAATTTGCTCATTTCATCGACAAACCCACCCAGATAGGGGGACGCATGCGCGACCTCGGCAAAATCTTCAGTTTTGCAAAGCGCTTTCATCGTGACATCAAGCCCAACCATCACAATATCGCCGCCTGCGTTGATCACTTCGGCCAATGCATGGGGGTCATGATATGTGTTCGCCTCCGCAAATGCGGTAATATTGCCCGGCACATGGGCTGCCCCGCCCATAAACACAAGCTGTTTAAGGTTCTGGGTAAATGCTGGGTCTAACCGGATCGCCTCAGCTATATTGGTGATCGGACCAACCGCACAGACCACCAGTTCGCCTTTGTGTTCGCGCGCCATCCGCACCAAAAATTCCGCCGCTGTTTCGTCGACCGCGCCCCCCTTTGGCGTTTCAGCCGGAATATCGCCAAAGCCCTCAGCTCCATGTACCCAAGCCGATGGCGTGATCGCGGGCAAAACCAATGGCTTCACCGCGCCTTGGGCCACAGGGCATTCTAGCCCAGCGCGTTCCACAAGGCGCAAAGCATTGCGGGTCGCCGTTTCAACCGTGACATTGCCAAACACCGTGGTCAGACCCAAGAGATCAATATCCTGCGCCCCGGCCGCATAGAAAATCGCCATCGCATCATCAATGCCTGGGTCCGTGTCGATAATCATTTTTACAGGCTGGGTCATAACAGCTCCTTTAATCTTCAAACGCCTTTGATACCGATAAAAAAACAGATTGGAAAGCGGATGTGATGATCTAAACATATCCCCAACACAACCAGAACCAGAGTTAAAGAGTACACGATGCGCCTGACCCTCCCCGACCCTAAGATTGACATCGGCAAAGATGGATTTGAAACATCAGCGGACGGCACAAAAAAATGCCACCTGAACCGCGCTGAAACCGGCAGACACCTGTCGCGGCTCGTCGACAGTATCGAAGACCCTATGGTCATCGCCCTTGATGGATCATGGGGCAGCGGTAAATCGCACTTCCTCAAACTCTGGACCGGCGCGCATGTGAATGAAAACGGCGGCAAAGCCAAAACAATCTATTTTGACGCCTTTGAACATGATTTTTTGGATGATCCGCTGATCACTCTCATCAGTAAATTATCAGAGAAGCCTGAAACGCCGGGCAAATTTAAGAAACTCAAAGCTACAGGGATGAAATTGCTAAAACCTGCTGCACGTACAACCCTCGCCGCGGCGACCTATGGCGGAACCGAACTTGTTGGAGCCTTGGGGGACGCAATACTCAACAAAGCCGCCAATGAGTTGGAAACACTGTCTGAAGCCTTCTGGGAAAAAGAAGCTTCACGCACAGCCGCCATGCAAGAATTCAAAACCGCACTTCGCGAATTAACCGAACCAGACGACGACGGCAAACCAACCCAAAAGATCGTCATCATCATCGACGAACTCGACCGCTGCCGCCCCGACTATGCGCTAAACATGTTGGAAATCATGAAACACTTTTTCGCCGTGGATGGCATTCACTTTGTGCTGGGTGTCAATCTCGCGGCTCTTCAAAGCAGCGTTCAGGCACGATACGGCGGGGGCATCAACGCTGCCGAGTACCTCCAAAAATTTATCTCTGTAACGCTCACCATTGGAAACAGCGCCAAAAGAATAAATCAATCGGCATTATATCAATACTATTTAATGGTAGGTCGTGAACTATCGCTTCTCGAACATCGCTATTATCAAACATTTAAAACATATCTGAATGAATCAACCCCAGTACAAAACTACTCATTAAGAGAAATTGAGCGATACGCATCTCACGTTGCATTACTTCAACAATTAGACATTAGTTGGGGTGGTCAATCTACTGACTACATTGTAGCCGGCCTCTTAATTATCAAAGTAAAAGAACCCTCTCTTTATCATACCTTACGCAAAGGGCAGCTTCCGGTGAGCGAAGTGTTTGCATTTTTCAACATGGAACGACCAGACTATCCAGCAACCCATGCCCCAACTGTTTGGTCCGAGATTACCTCCATCTGGCAATATTATCTTGAAGCATCAACAGGCCTAAGAGGACGCAAACTAAATGAACTCATCCACGAAGACTTTGAAGCCCCTCGCGAAAAACTTCTATCAACCCTAATCACTGACTACTTAGATATTTTCGAACTCCCCACCTAACAAGATTGCCCTCACCGCCCCCATTCGCTATCACCTCTTTCGAACCAGAATTCCCTTTCAGGAGCCCCCAATGGCCGCTTATCAATACGTCTATCACATGGACGGCGTTTCCAAGACCTACCCCGGTGGCAAGAAATGCTTTGAAAACATCCGTCTTTCCTTTTTGCCCGGTGTGAAAATCGGTGTCGTTGGGGTCAACGGCGCGGGTAAATCCACCCTGATGAAAATCATGGCCGGCATGGACAAAGACTTCACCGGCGAAGCTTGGGCAGCTGAGGGCGCGACTGTGGGCTACCTCCCGCAGGAGCCAAAGCTCGATGAAACCCTGACAGTGCGTGAAAACGTCATGCTGGGTGTGCAGGCGAAAAAGGACATCCTAGATCGTTACAACGAACTGGCGATGAACTATTCCGACGAAACCGCCGAGGAAATGAGCAAACTTCAGGATGAAATCGACGCGCAAAACCTCTGGGATCTCGACGCACAGATCGACGTCTCTATGGAAGCCCTGCGCTGCCCACCAGATGATGCGGCTGTTGCCAATCTATCGGGCGGTGAAAAACGTCGTGTGGCCCTGTGTAAACTGCTGCTCGAAGCGCCAGACATGCTGCTCCTCGATGAGCCGACCAACCACCTTGACGCAGAAACAATCGCATGGCTGCAAAAGCACCTGATCGATTACAAAGGCACCATCCTGATCGTCACCCACGACCGTTACTTCCTCGATGACATCACCAGCTGGATTCTCGAACTTGACCGCGGCTCTGGTGTGCCATGGGAAGGCAACTATTCAAGCTGGCTTGAGCAAAAAGCAAAACGCCTGTCCCAAGAGGCCCGCGAAGACAAATCCAAGCAAAAAACGCTTGAGCGCGAACTCGAATGGATGCGCCAATCGCCAAAGGCCCGTCAGGCAAAATCCAAAGCCCGGATCAACGCCTATAACGACATGGCCAATCAGTCAGAGCGCGAAAAGCTTTCTAACGCGCAAATCGTAATTCCAAACGGCCCGCGCCTTGGTTCCAAAGTGATCGAAGTCGAAGGCCTGAAAAAGGCGATGGGCGATAAGCTCTTGGTCGAAGATCTGTCGTTCTCCCTGCCACCCGGCGGCATTGTTGGCGTGATCGGCCCCAACGGCGCGGGTAAAACCACGCTCTTTAAAATGCTGACAGGTCAGGAACAGCCGGATGAAGGCACCGTTGAATACGGCGACACCGTGCAGCTGTCTTATGTGGATCAGTCCCGCGATGACCTGAACGCCGATGAAAACGTATGGGAAGCCATCGCAGACGGCCTAGACGTTATTCAGCTTGGCGATGCCGAAGTGAACGCGCGCGCCTATTGCTCTGCGTTCAACTTCAAAGGGTCAACCCAGCAGAAGAAAGTTTCGCTTCTGTCTGGTGGTGAACGTAACCGCGTCCACATGGCGCGCCTCTTGCGCTCTGGCGGCAACGTGTTGCTGCTCGATGAACCGACCAACGACCTTGACGTCGAAACCCTGCGCGCGCTCGAAGATGCTCTGGTTGATTTTGCCGGCTGCGCGGTGGTGATTTCCCACGACCGCTTCTTCCTTGACCGCATCTGCACCCACATCCTCGCGTTTGAAGGCGACGCACATGTGGAATGGTTTGAAGGCAACTTTGAAGACTACGAAGAAGACAAAAAGCGCCGCTTGGGTCCAAACGCCCTAGAGCCCACCCGCATCAAACACAAGAAGTTTGCGCGGTAAAAACCTCTTGAGGAAGCTTCCTTTTCAGCCTCACAGGATTGGAAGCTTCCTTAAAAGAACATTTTGTAGAATTTGGTCAAAACCTAATTCAACCCCCGCTCTTTCAAGAACCGCTCAGCCCACTCTTTGTTCGTAGCGTCTGCCAACTTTGCAACCCTCGGGCGCACATCATTTGCGATGGCTGTATCTACCCCAAGTGCATCCAATACAGTTTCGACGGCTTTTTGTGGGTCTTTCGACAACTCGTCATACGACATTTGCAACGGCTGAATATTTTCCTTCTCAAACCAACCACGCCAAGCGTCACGCATTTCAGAAACCTCTGCAATGCTATTGGCAATCTCATCAGCATCATAAACCGGCTCTCTAGGCTCAGAAAGTCGTTCCAATTCTGTTCCGTCCGCCGCTCTATGCCAAAGCCCCGATTGGTTGGCTTTCACTAAAGAAATAGCCTGATCCAATTTGCTATCCCGATTTAGATGAATAAAGAGCGTGGGACCAAATGCAGCTTCGATCCGCTCTAAGTCACTGGTGCACTCAGGATGAAGCCTACCCGCCTGACGAATAAAGAAATCGAAACTGCCTCTCTGCATTCGCAGCCCAAACACACCAGTCTCTTTCGCCCCACGGTTTAACGCAGCTTTGAAAATCGCGCGCAGCATGTCCCACCTTGATGCGAATTCCACTTCGGAAAGCTGATAATTGTCCAGCCATCGCTTCAAAGACGGCGTGTGAAAATGGGAATCCGGGTTTCCGCTCGCTCCAGTTGACGCAAGTAATCCACAAAGATGCGTGCTTCCGCTGCGCGGAGAAGTACAAATAATGTAGGATTTATAACGAATTTTTCTCATAACATCCGAGGCCCAGTGTTCTTATCCGCCATAGCAAACTCAATAATGGCCGGTATTGCAAGCAGCACACCTTCAACTCCTGAAACACCTATCACCCCTGCGTGAGCCCCCCTTTTCTCTTGCCCAGCCAACGCGTACCTCTGGGGCAATCAAAGGAGCGCACCATGAAATTCATCCTCCCCCTTATCGTCACCGTGACAGCCGCCGCGATTGCCTATGGCGTTGATCTGCCCAAGATGTTTGGCGCGCATCCTTGGTGGTCCCAAAAGGCCGTGCTGATTGGTGCGCCCATTGGCATCGTTCTCGCCGCAGGCGCGTCCCTCCTGAACCTCAGCCATATCACCCGCAGTATTGCTTTCATCCTGTTGTTTGCTGCGGCCTTTGGCATTGCGAAATACGGTCAAACCCAATTCGCCGCCTCCTACGCCGAAGACGCGCTTGCCGGTAAACTTTGGTATTTCGGCTGGATGGGCACCGCGATCATGGCCAGTGCGTCGGTCTTTGCGATCTCCAACCGCTAGGCGCCCATTCTTGACAGCCCCTCCCAAATCTGAAATCTAACCTTCATGGGGCCTGCGAGCGCCCCGTGAGGCGCCAGCCCAAGTTTCGCGTCCTGCAACCCAATTGAGGGAGGACCCGCCATGGCGTCACCAAACACAATCACACCCGCCCAATTGACCCGACTGATCGGCACCCCCGATGCGCCCATGCTCATCGATATTTGCATTGATGACGATTTCAAAGCCGACCCGCGCGTCATCCCAACGGCACTGCGCCACTCCTTTGCCACGATCACAGATCTGGCCCCTGCATTGTCAGGCAAACGCGCTGTGGTCATCTGCCAAAAGGGGCGTAAACTCAGCCAAGGTGCCGCCGCCCTGTTGCGCACCAAAGGCATTCAGGCCGAATATCTCGAAGGCGGAAATTTTGCGTGGCGCGACGCCGGGCTTCCTCTGATCCCCGCTGATAAAATTCCGACACACCCCCACCACGGCACCACCCTGTGGGTCACGCGCCATCGCCCTAAAATCGACCGTATCGCCTGCCCTTGGCTGATCCGCCGCTTTGTGGATCCAAACGCGCAGTTTCTTTTTGTTTCCCCATCTGAGGTCATGAATGTCGCAGACCGCTTTGGCGCAACCCCCTTTGACGTTGAAGGCGTGTTCTGGAGCCACCGTGGCGACACCTGCACCTTTGACACTATGGTTGATGAATTCGCCCTCGACATTCCCGCCCTTAAACACCTTGCGACCATCGTACGCGGGGCCGATACCAACCGCCATGATCTGGCCCCGGAATGCGCCGGATTGCTGGCGGCGTCCCTTGGTTTATCGCGCATGTATCGTGATGATCTAGAACAGCTTGACGCGGGGCTATCATTGTACGATGCGTTCTACCGCTGGTCACGCGACGCAACAAACGAAAGCCACGATTGGCCCACATCCCAAAACCAAAAGGCCTGATCCATGACCTCAGACAAAACCACGGTTTCCTTTGGGGAATTGTTTTGGGTGTTTCTAAAAATCGGGTTGCTGTCCTTTGGTGGCCCTGCCGCGCAGATTTCGCTGATGCACCGCATGTTGGTGGATGAACGCAAATGGCTGACCGAACAGCAGTACCTCAACACGTTGGGGTTTTGTATGATGCTACCGGGACCCGAAGCCATGCAAATCGCCACTTTTGCGGGTTGGCGGTTGCGCGGCGTTGCCGGGGGCCTCTTGGCCGGGACGTTATTTGTATTGCCCGGCGCGTTGGTGATCTTTGCATTGGTGACAGGCTATGCACTTTGGGGCGCACTGCCCTTGGTCAACAGCCTGTTCTTAGGCGTCAAAGCCGCCGTTTTGGTCATAGTGTTAGAAGCCCTGTTAAAGGTGTCAAAACGTGCGCTAAAGGCGACGTATCACTGGGTCATCGCCGCCGTCGCCTTTGTCGGGATATTTTTTCTCGCCCTGCCTTTCCCGCTGATCGTGCTGGGCGCGGCGCTTTATGGTGCCACTTTGGGTCGTATCCCCTCAGAAACAGAACACACCACACCGCAACTAACGGTTTCACCCCTTCATACGCTGCGCACCTTTGTGATTGGCCTGATGATTTGGCTGGTCCCTCTTTTCCTTCTGAACAACGCCGGGCTTGATCCAATCTTCAGTGACATTGGCGCGTTCTTTTCCAAGCTTGCAGTCGTCACTTTTGGCGGGGCCTATGCCGTGTTGGCCTATATGGCCCAAGACGTCGTGACCGGGTTTGGTTGGCTGCAAGCCGGTGAAATGATGGATGGGCTTGGCCTTGCTGAAACCACACCCGGACCGCTGATCCTCGTGACGCAGTTTGTTGGCTTTCTCGCCGCCTTCCATGCCGGCGGGCTTGCCTTTGGGTTTGCCGGGGGTCTTGTTGCGCTTTGGGTGACCTTTGCACCCTGCTTTATCTGGATTTTTGCAGGCGCGCCTTACATTGACTGGATCTCTGCCCAAAGCCGCCTTTCGAGCGCGCTCTCGGCAATCACCGCCGCCGTGGTTGGCGTTATCCTCAATCTTTCGATTTGGTTTGCCCTGCATGTCTTTTTTAACACCGTCAGCAAAGAAACCTTTGGCCCGGTCACGCTTTGGGTTCCTGAACTCACCAGTTTTAACATCAATGTCTTAGTTTTATCCCTTGTAAGCGCTTGGCTTTTGCTCATCAGGCATCTTGGTTTAGGCTGGGTTTTGTTGATCGCAGCCGGTGGCGGGGTTCTTTTGACATCTTTGATCTAAAATGACGCAAGCCCAGTCAAACAATCGGCTTGAAATACTTCTGTAAGATTCAGATCATACCACCAAGATCAAACATCTGACCGCAGGAGAAAACCGTGGATTTCGCGCTGACCGAAGAACAGACCGCAATTTTTGATATGGCCAAGGCGTTTGGCGATGAACACATTGCCCCCTTTGCGCGCGACTGGGAAAGCGATGGCACGATCCCCAAATCCCTCTGGCCAAAACTGGCAGAATTGGGCTTTGGCGGGCTTTACGTTTCTGAGGAAAACGGCGGCTCTGGCCTTACGCGGCTTGATGCGACGCTGGTGTTCGAAGCGCTTTCCATGGCCTGCCCTGCAACCGCTGCGTTTCTATCGATCCACAACATGTGCGCGGCTATGCTTGATAAATTCGCAAGCCCCGCCCTAAAGGAAAAATATCTGACGAAAGCTGTGACAATGGAAACCTTCTTTTCCTATTGCCTGACAGAACCCGGTTCAGGCTCTGACGCCGCCGCGTTGAAGACCAAAGCGCTTAAAACAGATCAGGGCTACAGCCTAACCGGGACCAAAGCCTTCATCTCCGGCGGCGGATATTCTGACGCCTATATTGTCATGGCCCGCACCGGTGACGACAGCCCGCGCGGTATTTCCGCTGTGGTGATTGACGACGGCACCGATGGCCTGTCCTTTGGCGGGCTTGAGGACAAAATGGGCTGGAAAGCCCAACCAACCCGTCAGGTCCAAATGGACAGCGCCAATATCCCGACAAGCAATCTCATCGGCGACGAAGGCGCGGGTTTCAAATATGCGATGGCGGGTCTGGATGGTGGCCGCTTGAATATTTCTGCCTGTTCGCTTGGCGCCGCGCAATCTGCGCTTGATGCGACCCTCCAGTACATGGGCGAACGCAAAGCCTTCGGAAAAAGCATTGATCAATTCCAAGCGCTGCAATTTCGTCTCGCGGATATGGAAACCGAACTTCAGGCGGCGCGTACCTTCCTTCGGCAGGCCGCTTGGAAACTCGACAACAAAACCCCCGATGCCACGAAATTTTGCGCCATGGCCAAACGTTTTGTCACAGAAACCGGATCAAAGGTCGCCAATCAATGTTTACAACTGCACGGCGGCTACGGATATCTTGTCGATTATGGCATCGAAAAAACCGTGCGTGACCTGCGCGTGCATGAAATCCTAGAAGGCACAAATGAGGTCATGCGCTTGATTGTTTCGCGCCAACTGCTGGCAGAACGGGGCTAACATGTCTGATATTCTCATCCGCAAGCAGGGCCGCGCCGGGCGCATCACGTTTAATCGCCCGACCGCCCTAAACGCGCTGTCTCACGCGATGTGCCTTGAGATCGAAACCGCCCTCGACCAATGGCGCAACGACGACGAAATCGCCCTCATCGTGATTGATGCCGACGGGGATCGTGCGTTCTGCGCCGGTGGCGACATTGTGGAACTTTATGACACCGGAAAAGCCGGAAATGTTGTATATGGACAAAAATTCTGGCGCGATGAATACAGAATGAACGTCAAAATGTTCGAATTCCCCAAACCCGTCGCGAGCTTTATGCAGGGTTTTACCATGGGTGGGGGTGTTGGTGCTGGCTGCCACGCCTCACATCGGGTTGTGGGTGACACGAGCAAAATCTCAATGCCTGAGGTGGCGATTGGTCTTGTGCCCGATGTTGGTGGATCACTTATTTTGTCACGTGCTCCGGGTCGTTTGGGCGAATATCTCGGCACCACCGCGGGGCGTATGGGGGCCGCTGATGCGATCTATGCAGGCTTTGCCGACTATTACATTCCCGAAGCCCTTTGGCCCAACCTCATCGACCAACTTTGCGCCACGGCGGACCATACCCTGATCGACGCCGCAGCACAGCAGGCCCCCGGCGGTCAACTCGAAACACTGCGCCCGCAGATCGACGCCCATTTCGCGGGTGAAACTCTGGGTGACATCGTGCGATCCCTGCGGCATGATCCGTCAGAGTTTTCACAAGACACGCAAAAATCCCTTAGCCGCAATGCGCCTTTGTCGATGGCCTGCGCGGTTGAGATGACCCACCGTTTGCGCGGCAATGCCGATATTCGCCAGGCTGTCGCCCTCGAATACCGGTTCACCCACCGTGCCATCGAACACGCAGATTTGCTCGAAGGTATTCGCGCCCAAGTCATAGACAAGGATCGCTCTCCAAACTGGAAACACAGCGACATCGCCACCGTTCCCAGATTAGACGTGGTCAATATGTTAAAGCCGTTACAAGACATAGCGCTAAATTTCGAAAAGGAAGACGCATGAAAATCGCATTTATCGGTTTGGGTAACATGGGTGCCCCGATGGCCTCTAACTTGGTCGCCGCTGGGCACGAGGTGAACGGTTTTGATCTCAGCGCCCCCTGCCCGGATGGCGTCACAAAAGCCAGCAGCGCGACCAGTGCCGTCGAAAACGCGGATGTCGTGATTACCATGCTGCCCAATGGTGCGATCCTGCAATCTGTCGCCGCCGAAATCATCCCCGCGATGTCACCTGACGCCGTGTTCCTCGATTGCTCGACCGTGGATGTCGAAAGCGCGCGCGCCGTGGCTGATCAGGCGACTGCCGCCAACCTCATGGCTGTTGATGCGCCTGTATCCGGTGGTATTGGCGGTGCGGCCGCGGGCACGTTGACCTTTATGGCGGGGGGCAGTGACGCAGGCTTGGCCAAGGTTGAACCGCTCTTTGACATTATGGGCCAAAAGGCCGTGCATTGTGGCGCGTCAGGCGCGGGTCAGGCCGCCAAAATCTGCAACAACATGATCCTTGGCATCACTATGGCCGGCACCTGCGAAGCCTTTGCGCTGGCAGATAAGCTCGGTCTTGATCGTCAAAAAATGTTTGATGTGGTCAGCACCTCATCTGGTTATAGCTGGACAATGAACGCCTATTGCCCTGCCCCCGGCGTTGGCCCACAAAGCCCGGCTGACAATGATTATAAACCAGGGTTCGCATCTGAACTCATGCTCAAAGATCTACGTCTAAGCCAACAAGCCGCAGAAGCCGTTGATGCAGACACCCCCATGGGGGAACGGGCCACAGCGCTCTATACCGATTTTGTAGAATCTGAGGACGGGCAAGGAACCGATTTTTCCGCCATGCTCCCCCGCTTTGAAAAACGTGGTCGCTCTTAACAGATTTGCGCGCGGAAGGGGTTAGCCCACCGCGCGCACCGTTAAACAGGCAATGTACGAAAATCGTATGCATAAAATACATACGATTGTCATACGTTTGCTGCATAGTTTACATACGCCAGATTCCCAGCAAAATATGGCGTTAACCCCATATTTGGCCAATCCTCAGAACATTCGTATGCCAATGATCAACGCGCCCCACATTCTTTGTGAAACGCGTTAATCTTTAACCTATTGCGCTGCAACAGAATCCTTTTGTTTCAGCATAGGCTTCAAATAGTGACCGGTATGACTGCGCGGTTCTTCAGCGATTTTTTCTGGTGTTCCCACAGCTACGATTTCACCACCGCCATCACCCCCTTCAGGGCCAATGTCCAAAATCCAATCAGCGGTTTTCACCACGTCCAGATTGTGTTCAATCACAACAACAGTATTTCCCTGATCCACCAATTCATGCAGCACTTCCAACAGCTTACGCACATCTTCAAAATGCAGACCCGTGGTCGGTTCATCCAGAATATAAAGCGTACGGCCCGTGGATCGTTTCGCCAACTCTTTTGACAATTTGACCCGTTGCGCTTCGCCACCAGACAGAGTCGTCGCCTGTTGCCCGACCTTAATATAGCCCAGCCCAACCCGCATCAGCGCATCCATTTTATCGCGGATGGATGGCACCGCTTGGAAAAACTCCTGCGCGTCTTCAACGGTCATATTCAACACATCCGCTATGGATTTCCCTTTGAACTTCACCTCCAATGTTTCGCGATTATACCGCGCGCCATTGCAGGTTTCGCAGGTCACATAAACATCCGGCAGAAAGTGCATTTCGATCTTAATAACACCATCCCCCTGACACGCCTCACACCGCCCTCCTTTGACGTTGAAACTAAAGCGGCCAGGTTTGTAACCTCTTGTTTTTGCTTCGGGTAAACCGGCAAACCAATCCCGGATCGGGGTAAAGGCCCCGGTGTATGTCGCAGGGTTAGAACGCGGTGTTCGACCAATTGCGCGCTGGTCAATGTCGATCACCTTATCAAGATGTTCCAGTCCCTTGATCGTTTCGCAAGGGGCCGGTGTTTGACGCGCACCATTCAACCGCATTGAGGCCGTTTTAAACAAAGTCTCAATCGTCAGCGTCGACTTACCACCGCCAGAAACACCGGTGACACACACGAATTTTCCAAGCGGGAATTCTGCTGTGACATTCTTAAGGTTGTTGCCCGTCGCTTTGACAATCTTGACCTTTTTCTTGTTCCCTTTGCGCCGTTTTACCGGCACCGCAATTTCACGTACACCCGTTAGATATTGCCCTGTAATTGATGCCGAATCCGCCGCGATTTCTTCGGGTTTGCCTTTGGCAACAACTTCACCACCATGCACGCCGGCACCCGGCCCAATGTCGAATACGTAGTCGGCTTCGCGGATGGCCTCTTCGTCGTGTTCTACGACGATAACGGTATTGCCCTGGTCCCGCAGATTTTTAAGCGTTGTCAGCAAACGGCCATTGTCGCGTTGATGCAATCCGATCGATGGTTCATCCAGCACATACAACACCCCCGTCAAACCAGACCCAATCTGAGAGGCCAAACGAATGCGCTGACTTTCACCCCCAGACAAGGTTCCAGAATTTCGGCTAAGTGTCAGATATTCCAGCCCAACATTGTTCAAGAACCCCAACCGTTCACGAATTTCTTTTAAGATCGCGCGCGCAATTTCGTTGCGTTGTTGGGTCAAGGTTTCTGGAACGGAAGCACACCAATCATAGGCTTCTTTGATCGACATCTGAACCACTTGCCCGACATGCACATCCGCGATCTTTACTGCCAATGCCTCTTGGCGCAAACGATAACCTTCGCATGTATTACAGGGTCTATTGTTTTGATAACGCTCAAATTCTTCGCGTATCCAGTTTGAATCCGTTTCGCGATACCGCCGTTCCATGTTTGGAATTACGCCTTCAAAACCACGTGTGATTTCATAGACCCGCCCGCCTTCATCGTAGCGAAATGGAATTTCCTCTTCGCCAGAACCATACAAAAACACTTGCTTCACATGCGCGGGCAAATCTCTCCACGGTGTGTTTTTGTCAAATTCATAATGCTTTGCAATGGCTTCGATGGTTTGTAGGAAATAGGGTGATTTTCCTTTGCGCCACGGGGCCAAAGCACCATCATACAATTTCAACGCAGCGTCCGGCACGACCAACCGTTCATCAAAGAACAATTCCATCCCCAGGCCATCACAGTCAGGACAGGCCCCAAACGGCGCATTAAAGGAAAACAACCGCGGTTCAATTTCAGGAATGGTAAAGCCACTGACAGGACACGCAAAACGTTCGGAAAAGGTGAAACGTTCAGGTTCGCCCTCTTTCGGTGCCGTTTCTAAAATGGCGATACCATCGGCTAAATCAAGGGCTGTGCGAAAGCTATCCGCGAGCCGTGTTTCCATACCTGCGCGCACGACCAACCGATCAACCACAACGTCAATGTCATGGCGAAACTTTTTGTCCAATGTGGGTGGTTCATCCAGATCGTAAAACGCACCATCCACCTTTACACGTTGAAAGCCCTGCTTGCGCAACTCTTGGAATTCTTTGCGATATTCGCCCTTGCGGTCCCTGATGATTGGGGCCAGCAAATAGCCGCGCAATCCATCATCCATCGCCATGACACGGTCAACCATATCCTGCACTTGCTGCGCCTCAATTGGTTTGCCCGTAGCGGGGCTAAAGGGCACCCCAACACGTGCGAACAACAGACGCATATAGTCATAGATTTCTGTGACAGTCCCAACGGTCGAACGGGGGTTTTTCGACGTTGTTTTTTGTTCAATCGAAATCGCCGGAGACAGGCCGGAAATGTGATCGACATCCGGTTTCTGCATCATATCCAAAAACTGGCGCGCATAAGCGCTAAGGCTTTCGACATAACGACGCTGCCCTTCGGCATAGATCGTATCAAACGCCAATGACGATTTTCCCGACCCCGAAAGCCCGGTGATCACCACGAGCTGATCCCGCGGAATATCGACATCTATGGATTTCAGGTTGTGTTCGCGTGCGCCACGCACCTCAATCTGTTTCAGATCCGCCATTTTGGGCCCCCGATTAATATACGCTTTACAGATAGGAGATCACGGAGCGGACTCCAATCAAAAAATGAGAACAAAGTGGAAACAAGTGCAAATTTAGCAATAATTGTCTGATCACAATAAAACAAAACGCAGCCAAACCAATTAGGAACGGCTGCGTTAAAAATTAGAGAAAATTACAAGAATCACATGTGAATAACACGCCCGTAAGCATCCAGCACGCTTTCATGCATCATTTCAGACAAGGTCGGATGCGGGAAGACGGTATTCATCAGATCTTCTTCGGTTGTCTCAAGCTGGCGCCCAATCACATAGCCTTGGATCATTTCAGTGACTTCAGCGCCCACCATATGCGCCCCGAGCAATTCGCCAGTTTTGGCATCAAACACGGTTTTCACCATACCTTCGGCCTCACCCAAGGCAATCGCCTTACCATTGCCAATAAACGGGAAACGCCCGACTTTCACGTCAAAGCCTAGCTCTTTAGCCTTGGCCTCAGTATAGCCGACAGAGGCAACCTGCGGATGGCAATAGGTGCAACCTGCGATACTTTCCGGTTTGACGGGATGCGGGTGCTTTCCTGCGATCAGTTCAGCAACCATAACGCCTTCGTGGCTGGCCTTATGGGCAAGCCAGGGAGCGCCCGCGATATCTCCAATCGCATACAATCCATCAACACCTGTACGGCAGAATTCATCCGTCACAACATGTGTACGATCCAATTTCACACCAAGCGCTTCGAGTCCAAGACCTTCGACATTTCCAACGATACCAACCGCAGAAATGACAGTGTCAAAATCTTGCTTTTCGGTTTTTCCGCCAACTTCGATATGCGCCGTCACTTTACCTTTGCCGCGATCTAGCTTTTTGACCATGGCTTTTTCCATGATCTTCATGCCTTGTTTGACAAATTGTTTCTTCGCAAAAGATGAAATTTCGGCGTCTTCCACCGGCAAAACACGATCCATAACTTCAACAACGGTCGTGTCAGCGCCAAGCGTATTGTAGAAGCTCGCAAATTCGATACCAATCGCACCAGAGCCGATCACCAACAGTTTTTTTGGCATCCGCACAGGGTCCAGCGCATGCTTATAGGTCCAAACCAGATCTCCATCGGCCTCTAGCCCAGGAAGTTCGCGCGCACGTGCCCCCGTTGCAAGAATGATGTTTTTAGCCGAAACATCTTCAACACCTTTGGCGGTCTTTACATGTACTTTGCCTTTAGACGGAACGGAGGCCTCGCCCATCAGGACTGTAACTTTGTTTTTCTTCATCAAATGACCGATGCCACCTGAGAGTTGTCCAGCAACTCCACGCGATCTTTTGACCACCGCTTTTAAATCAAATCCGATTTTGTCAGCGGATAGGCCAAAATCTTTTGCTCGTCCCATCAAATGAAAAACTTCGGCAGACCGCAAAAGTGCCTTTGTCGGGATACAGCCCCAATTCAAACAGATGCCACCTAGATGTTCGCGTTCAACGATCGCAGTCGAAAGCCCAAGCTGCGCAGCCCGAATAGCGGCTACATACCCACCGGGGCCAGCCCCAATTACGACTACATCGAATGACTTGGCGGACATCTGCGCCTCCGTTAAAAAAGTAGTTTGATATTAAACTTTCTATACAGCCATTCCAGCAAATCAACAAGACGTCAGCATAATACATGAAAAAAGGGCGCTAATGCGCCCTTTTTAGTGTTCATTTTGATAACATTTTTAGTGAGCGGAAACCGCAGCAACGGTCGTTTTGTATCCACCACTTGCAAGAAACGCCATTTCTGGTTCTGTGCCGCTTCGTGACAACGCTTCGTTACGAAACGGGAAGCGACCAAATTTTCGGATAACTTCCCTATGCGCTTTTGCATGTATCAAGTTACTTTTTCCGGTCTCAGGCATGCGTGTCATCATAAGACAAACACAACGTTCCTGATCACTCAGACATTCGGAGTGCATCAAAGGCAAATAGAAGAACTGCCTTTGAGGTTCGGGCACTCGCAAGTCCCACTTTTGTTCAATTGCCTTTTTGGCAATTTTCCGCGCCATGCTATCAACAGAAAACGCGTCTGAGCTTCCGCGAAAAATATTCCGCGAAAACTGATCCAGCAAGATCAAAAGAGCCAATGTGGAATCATGGTGATACGTCCATGATTTCAGCTTGCCTGCCTTTGCAGCCTGCCATGTTGTAAGAAATTTTTCTCGGATGGTGGCGTCTAAATCTTCGCCACCAGCGTACCAACCTACTGGCCCAACATCGTTGAGCCAGAAATCAATCACCTCACCCGGGTTACGCATCTGCACATCCTCCTCGCAAGCGTGCCCCCCATAATAGGAAAATCGTTACAAAAGTTTTACACTTTGACAACCGCTTTCTTCATTCATTTTCAGAATTGTTGCTTTCTTCATCCAAAGCGGCGTCGATCCACACCTCTTGGGCCACTTCTGCGGCCACAGGCGTTGCAGATTGCATCATTGGCGTAAATGCGCCTGTGTCCTCGGGTGCAACGCTTGAGCGCTGTGTGGTCCGATAGGCTGCGTAAACAGCGATCGCGACCATAAGAGATAGAATCAAAAAGAAATATCCCTCCGGGCCCATTGCAGACATGATCCAACCGGTAACCAATGGCCCCGCGCTCGCCCCTAAGCCGTTAACAAACACAAGCCCACCAGATGCTGCAGCCATGTCTTCAACGTCAAGAAAGTCATTGGTATGCGCAATCAGCAATCCATAGAGAGGGTTTGATGTCCCTCCGATGACAAAAGCAGCAACCAGCAACAACGTGTAATTGTCGCTCAGCGCAAACCCGACAGCCGCGCCGACCGCGCCAACTGCGCTCATGATCCCGATCAAAAATCGGCGATCCATTCGATCGGAAATCCAGCCAATTGGATATTGGAACAGCAAAGCGCCAACATAAATAGCTGAAATAAAGACAGACAACTGCGCCCCAGTCATTCCCTTTTCAGTTGCATAAATCGCACTCATCCCAAATTGCGCAGAGAATATCCCCCCTAACAAAAACACACCAACACAGCCTAGCGGAGATTTGTTATAGAGTTCGCGCAATGACATCGCTTTCGCAGTGTCAAATGCCGGGGTTGGGCTAATCGATAGCAAAATTGGAGCGAATGAAATCGAAACCAACACCGATGAAATAATGAACAGAATATATCCAGATGGATCGCCCAGCGCAAAAAGCCCCTGCGCGGTCACAATCCCAACCATCTGAACAATGAGGTACAATGATAAAGCCTTGCCGCGGTTTTCATTGTCCGACGCGTTATTGAGCCAGCTTTCTGCGGTAACATACACACCAGAGAAGCAGAATCCGATAATCACGCGCCCAAGCGCCCAAGCAACGGGGTGGGATAGCGCTGGATATAAAATCAAAACGGCCGAGATAAAAGACGCTAGCGCAGCAAATACCCGCACATGCCCAACGCGGCGGATCATATCTGGCGCTAACTTTGACCCGCCCAAGAATCCAACAAAGTACCCTGACATGATCACTGAGAGCTCAAAGGTTGAAAACCCGAGCACTGCGCCTTGAACCCCCAAGAGCGTCCCCTGCAGGCCATTGCCCACCATCAGAAGCATCATTCCCAACAAGAGTGCCCAAGAGCTTCTTAATACCTGTAACATCGCTGATCCTCTCGCGCTTTCTATCGCTCTCCTACAATGAGGAACGAAAGAAAACCGCCCGTCAACGACTTCTTACAGTTCAGAACAGTCGTTTATGGATTTGGGATCAATAAAGAGCCATCGCCGTAAGAGAAAAAGCGATACTGATTTTCGATCGCGTGCGCATAAATTTCTCGGACCCTATCCTGCCCCATAAGCGCCGAAACGAGCATCATCAATGTGGACTTGGGGAGGTGAAAGTTTGTCATAAGCGCATCAGTGATCTTAAATTCATAACCCGGCGTTATGAAGATATCTGTAGGTCCACTCCATGGTTCGATTTTCCCGACCGATGTACTAGCACTTTCGATCAATCGCAGTGCTGTTGTCCCAACAGGAATAACGCGGCCACCATGTGCCTTAGTTTCATTAATAGCGGCAGCTGCGCTTTCTGAAACTTGCCCCCATTCACTGTGCATTTTATGATCGCTTATGTCGTCAACTTTGACAGGCAGAAATGTACCAGCGCCAACATGCAGCGTAACATAGGTAATTTTCACACCCATTTGTTCGATCTTCGCTAACAACTCAGAATCAAAATGCAACGAAGCCGTCGGCGCAGCAACAGCACCGGAATGTTTAGCCCATACAGTTTGATAATCAGTTTTATCCCCTTCATCAGCGGGGCGTTTCGCTGCGATGTAAGGAGGAAGCGGCATTGCCCCAGCCCTAGTCAACGCGTCATCAAAGTCATCACCAACCAAATTAAATACCAAACGCGCAGTCCCGTCGATACGCCCTTCGACCGTCGCGGACAGATCAGGCGAAAACTGTATCACTTCGCCGTCTTTTACTTTTTTGAGCGGCTTTACCAGTGCTTGCCACGTTCCATCGGCTTCAGGACTCAGCAACGTTACTTCAATGCGCGCTTCTGTTAGACCTTGGGCACCCTGACGTGATCTCAGCCCACTTAATCGGGCGGGAATGACTTTCGTATCGTTCAGGACCAATCGATCACCGGCTTTCAGATATTCACTTAGGTCGGTCACCACCCGATCTGAAATTTTTCCGCCTTGAGCCACAAGCAAGCGCGCAGAAGATCGCGGTTTGGCCGGCCTTGTCGCGATTAAGGCTTCGGGCAAATCAAAATCAAAATCAGACAGCTTCATTCTGCAGGGACCTCAGGTGGCGGGCGCCGGAATATTTCACGAAACATACCGGGTGTTAAAATCGATAAAGGATTGACTGAAACGCTAGGGGATGCAGCCGGGCCACGCAGACGATAGTTAAATCCGAACAGCCCCTCACCGCGCCGTGTAAAGATTGCTCCAATACCATTCAAGGCATAGATCGGCGAAACGACTCCCTGCATATCAAGAGTATCCGCAACCAACGAGTAAACGCCATCTAACGACACCCCCATTGATGGCCCAACCGCACTGGCCTGCCTCATGATCAACTCTTCTGGGCCAAGCACAAAAGAGGCCTCTGCAGATGTAAAGGTGATCCCTGCCCCGTTAAGCTGATCCAACAAACCAATAACACTAATTGCATTGAGTAGTTCGGCTAACGCCGAAGCCCCTTGGACGCGCAGCCTATCGCTTGTTACGATGCCAGAATAATAACCGTCCTGAGAGCGTGGCGTCAGAGTCAGCTCCATATTGCCGCCGTAAGCATTTTCAAAGATACCCGCAGATCTCAGCAATCCGCCGCCATCCGCTGTATTTATCCGCACACCGGTGCCGTTTGTTGTTGCACCCACTGTGCCGGTAACCGGCGCCCCTCCGTTGACCCGTGCCTCAAAGGTTCCTCCAAAATGCGGTGAAGTTGCAAAGTTTCCTCGCACATTGTGCAGCGCGATTCCCTCAGAAATACGCACACGATCAAGGGCAACCTCAAGTGGTACATTTCCTGCACCGGTCCCGCTTGTCCCTTCTGATCCAAAATCGGAATATCGAAGATCAAAGCTACCACCTGTGATCGATACAAGAGGTGTATTTGTCCCTCGCCCAACAAGCGTCACAGGCGCGTTCAACCATCTTCCTACGCGTACACTAGGGAAAACCGCATGATCCAACGTACCTTGATTATTAATCGAAATGGACCCGCTTGCGCTTAAGCCAGGAGCCTCCAAAGCAATGCGGTCTATCTGTACAGGTGTTCCTAGACGCCCCGAAATATCGAGTTGCCCACTACGTCCTGTAGACTTTGACCAGTTCAAAGACGGAATCCGTAGCCCCACACCTGATAAATCAGAACTCAGTTGAAATGTTGGTATTCCGTCCCTCGGAAGGTTAACAACAATTTGCCCCTGTCCTGAGCCAAAGACAGAACCACTAGGAAGGCCGATGTTAAACTCATCAAGTACAGCTGCAGATAATTCTACCTGACCCTCGACCACTGATCCATTGTCTGTATCTGGGCCCAAAGGCTGGGTCCAACTGCCATTAAACGGAATCGCGCCCAAACGCGCTCGGCCAGCAATGATCAATTGTTCCGGAGTAGCTGTCAGATTTAGCCTCGTTGCATTTAGCTGATGCCCCTCAACCAGCACATCAGATCGGACTTCGGTCAATGTTGCAGCAACATCAAATGATACATCGTCTAACAACAGTTCCTTGACCAAAGGCAAAGACAACTCTGCGCTTATCAAAGCCTGCCCGTCGGCTAAATTGATCGGAAGATCTGCTTTGGATAAAAATTCAAACGGAGGTTCATCAAGCAAAGCGAGCGCGCTGGGCAATGTACCATCTGCCGTCAAAGAGATGTCTGCCCGTGTTGGTTTCGCAAAGACATCCGGAATGCGAAAAACAGAGCCATCCACCGCCAAAGCGTCGCCATTTGGGGCCACAACTTCGCCGCTTTCAACGATGAGCGTGAACGCAGGGCCTTCAAGCGTAGCGTATCCAGTTGCACTTTGAACAGGCGGCAACGTAGGCATATAACGCACGCTGGCATCATTCATTCCAAAGCGCAAATTCCAAGTAGGATCTTCACCTGGGTTTATCCGCAATGCGCCATGCGTATCGCTCAAACGCCCGCCCAGAACATTTTCAGCAAGCCATTCACGGGTTTTAGGAACGGCAATTAACGGCCATAGCTGCAAAAGCTGGTCGCTTTCGATGCGCGGCACTTCTAAATCCATAGCGACGGCCCACCCATCGGGCTGTGCAGATAAGTGGCCATTTGCTGTCAGGCTCACGTCTTCATCGTAAAGGGTGAGCTGACCAACCTCTAATAAAAACGGGGCCAAACCTAACCGGAAATCCAATGCGCCACCATCAAACTGCGCAGGTGTTTCAAGTGCATCCCCTGGGTTTGTCACCAAGTCGTTGAATTGAAATTGTCCAACAAAGGACGTTGGTAACCCCGTTTCAAAAGCCTCAAGCTGCGCGACCCCCTCTGCACGTACGACAGCGGCCTCTGTTGCAATTGAAAGTTCGCTAAATTCGATTGTCTCGGTGGACTGATCATAATTGAAATAGGCTGTGCCGCTTTCAAACCCAATGGGTAAACTGGCCGCATTCGGAGACAAAACGCCTTCTCCGATTTGTAATGTACCATTCATACCTTGCAGCACGCCATCAGCATTTACTTCGGTCCGCACAGCCCCGGAGACAGGCGCGTTTATCACTGACAACCACGCTACCGCTGGCGCTTGCGTCGCAAAATCGGATGCGGGCACGTCGGTCAGATTAGCGGACAAGATCGCACGTCTTGATCCCTTGAAGGATTGGAAAGACAACGCCCCAACCGCAGGTGTATCCTGACCATAAAGTAGATCAAAGTTGACGCGCAATTCCACTTTTTCAGCGTCCTGTGTGAGACTTAGCAGGCCATCACGCGCAACCCAAAACCGCGCAGCGCGAACGTCTTCATACTGAATAGTCACCCCTTCGGCACGAATTTCCTCAAGCTCGGCAAGCTCAGGTAACTCAAACAACTGATCTATGCTGTCCAACACATCTGCTAACGACCCCGACGGCGTCATACCATCAGTAGGCGTATCAAGTGACAGATCAAACCGACCATCGGGTTCTCTGCGAAGCGATAATGCCGCCCCTTCCAACACCGCTTGGGTTGGTCGTATTTCCCGCGACAACAATGCAGCCGCGTCAACCTCAAGCAACATCGAACGAAAAGATGCCAGCGGTAAACCTGTCTGGTCTTCGATCTGAACATCATTAAAATAGACTTGCGGCTGTAGACCGACACCAATGCGAACGGAAAGCTCTCCAAGCAACAGATTTCCGCCAGCCATTTGTTCCGTCAAAAGTGTTTCCACTTTGGCGCGGAGCCATTCCGGTGCGCGCACCCGTTGACCCGATAACGAAAATGCAATGATCGCGACAAACGCAATGATCAACGCAGTACTGAATAGCATCCATAACCCAACGCCCCGCTTGCGGTTGCGCGGTTTCCCACGTTTGGTCGTGGGCTCAGGCGTTTCAGGTGTTTCGGTCATGTAGGTAGTCTATAGCCTAACTTTTGCATTTCTTCTCTTTAACTTTGTGTGGCCAATAGTAAAACTGCTGTTCACACTAATATTGAGGATCATTCACGTGACGTTAGACATCGGCCATTCTGCTCCGGATTTCACTTTGCCTCAGGATGGCGGTGATCCTGTAACTCTCAGTGCTCTTAGACCGTCGCGGGTGGTTTTGTTTTTTTACCCCAAAGACAATACCCCTGGCTGCACAACTGAGGCGATAGATTTCACAAACCACCTAGAGGAGTTCAAGTCCCTTGGCGTTGAAATTATTGGGATTTCTAAAGACAGCATCCGGAAACACGCCAATTTCCGCACGAAACACGAGTTGGGCGTTTCTTTAGTTTCTGATGCAGATAGCGACACCTGCGAACGTTATGGTGTTTGGAAAGAAAAATCGATGTATGGTAAAACCTTCTGGGGCATTGAACGCACTACAATTTTGATTGATGGCAATGGCGAAATATTGCGCATTTGGAACAAAGTTAAAGTCCCAGGTCACGTGCAAGATGTCTTAGAAACGGTCAAGTCCCTATGAACCTCACCCTTTCGCAAATGGCTGTCGAGGTTTTGACCACAGCGGACGGCCATGAAAAAACTGCGATTTCTCGCAAGCATGCAGCAACATGGTTCGCAGCACGCGAAAGAAATGAACCACCGGAAATAGGCCACGCGACTCCGCCGGATTTTCCTGCACGCCCCGAAAAACCAGAACTCTTGAACCCACGAGATGTCCCCCACCGCAAACCCGGCAGCGAAGCAGGCCGCATCGCCCTTTTGCACGCCGTCGCCCATATTGAATTGAATGCGGTTGATCTTCATTGGGACATCATCGCACGGTTTTCTCATGTCAAAATGCCCATTGGTTTCTACGATGATTGGGTAAAGTCGGCGGACGAAGAGTCAAACCATTTCAATCTTGTATGCGAGTGTCTTAAGTCACTGGGTAGTCATTATGGTGCTTTGCCCGCCCACGCAGGAATGTGGCGTGCCGCCCAAGACACAGCAACCGACTTTATGGGACGCCTGGCCGTTGTCCCCATGGTCCTTGAGGCGCGCGGGCTCGATGTAACGCCTGGGATGATAAACATCTTCAAATCTGCAAAGCTGCCAAATGTGGTGGCAGCTTTGGAAACCATCTATGCCGAAGAAGTCGCCCATGTCGCCTATGGGTCAAAATGGTTTCACTTTTTATGCGGCCGCCACGAACACGATCCCAAAGACACATTTCACGAACTTGTTCGGACATATTTTCACGGCGCATTAAAACCCCCATTCAACGAAGAAAAACGGGCAGATGCGGGTCTTCCACCAGATTTTTATTGGCCATTGGCTGAAAAACGCTGACGTTTCGATTGCGAATTAGCAAGAAACTGCCTGCTTTTACCGTAATTACGGCCTGTAACCGCGTAAAAAATATCAAAATTCTTGCCGCGACATTTAGAGATTGTTAAAACAACGCGTGTAGTGGCGGAAATTTTGATTTCCAAAGCGACGCGTCGGGGATGATCATAACCACTCTAGGGCATTACTTTTGTTTCAAAAACTGAACCACATGCTGGGAAAACGTTTTCCAGATCGCAGAGTGTTTTTGCGCTCAGATACCGAAACGCGCTTCATTCGCCTTTCACCTTTGGCGCAATTTACGGCCCTCACAGGCAGTGCTGTTCTGGTGTCTTGGACCATCGTCGCAACTGCTATCCTGCTCATGGACAGTATTGGTTCGGGCACCGTTCGCGAGCAAGCCCGCCGCGAACAGGCGGCATATGAAACGCGCCTCAATGACCTTTCTCAAGAGCGCGACATTCGAGCCGAAGAAGCTGTAGCAGCTCAGGAGCGGTTTAACATTGCTTTGCGCGAAGTATCGCAAATGCAATCTGCCCTTCTAAATTCAGAAGAGCGTCGCCGCGAACTGGAAACCGGCGTCAGTGTAATTCAGGGCACACTCAGCGACATGATTGCTGAGCGCGATCAGGCCCAACAGGCAGTTGAAACCCTTTCAGCTTCACTTGAGGATGTCACTGGATCAGCTCGCACCGAACAGGGGCGCGCACAAGACACTGAAAATACGCTTGATTTTTTGACCTCTGCTTTGGTTGAAACGGCAATCGAGCGGGATTCAATACAACGTACATCCGACGCACACGAAGACGAGGTTCAGCAACTTGAATCCGAAATTCGTCTATCCGCAGATCGCAATGATCAAATCTTTCGTCAGCTCGAAGATGCTCTTTCAGTCTCTGTAGAGCCACTCGAAGGCATGTTCCGTGCTGCGGGGCATAACCCTGAAACACTCATCGGTCAGGTCAGACGCGGTTATTCCGGCCAAGGTGGCGGTCCGCTTTCACCAATAAGTTTCTCTTTGCCGGGCATTGATACACTCCCCGATCCAGACACCACACGCGCGAACGCTATTTTGCGTGAAATGGATCGCATTAACCTCTATCGCATCGCAGCTGAGCAATTGCCATTTGCCAATCCTGTTCGCAATTCCTTTCGCTTCACCTCGCCTTTCGGAATGCGGTCTGATCCCCGCGGAGCGGGTCGTCGTATGCACAATGGTGTGGACTTTGCCGGGCCAACTGGAACGCCAATTTATGCAACAGCTGACGGCGTTGTCACTTTTGCAGGTTGGCAGTCCGGATATGGTCGCTTAGTTAAAATTCAACACGAATTTGGCGTAGAAACCCGTTACGCCCATAATTCGCGCATTCGCGTACAAGCCGGTCAAAGGGTCTCGCGCGGCGATCGAATAAGTGATATGGGTGCCTCTGGTCGGGTGACGGGAACGCACCTGCACTATGAGATCCGTATAAACGGTAACCCGATCAACCCCATGAACTATATCAGGGCAGCAAACGATGTTTTCTAAAAGCCGAATCAATGAACCTGGTCCAAAGCAGAACGCTGCAGAGGACAAACCTAAGGCACCAGAAATGCCTGCTGCCAAGCCTGCCGCAGACATTCCAACAACGCCAAAGGCAAAACCGCCAGCATCCGTGCTGTCGTCAGATTTGCACATCACAGGCAATCTGCGCACCACAGGCGACATTCAAATCGAAGGCCAAGTTGAGGGCGATATTCGTGCGCACCTCTTAACAGTTGGCGAAGGCGCTACTGTTCGCGGCGAAGTGATCGCAGACGATGTTGTAGTCAACGGGCGTGTTATTGGACGTGTACGCGGACTAAAGGTACGTCTCACATCTACCGCACGCGTCGAAGGCGACATCATCCACAAGACTATCGCAATCGAATCTGGTGCGCATTTTGAAGGCTCTGTTCAGCGCCAAGATGACCCTCTTTCCAAAGGCAGCAAAACACCAACGGCCCCTGCTCCGGCAGCTCCACAAGCCGCTGCGGCACCTGCGCCAAAGAGCTAAGTCGACAATACAGCCTATACAAAAAGCAGAGCAGTCAAGTGCTCTGCTTTTTTAGTTTTTAGGGTAAAAGACGGCGATAAAGATGCCATGTTGTGTGTCCAAGCAACGGTAATACAATGAACAGCCCCAAAAACCCGGGCAACATTCCAATGAATAACAACACAACCACCAATGCCGCCCAGCCGCACATAACCATCAGATTCTGACCCACAGCTTTCATGCTTGTGATCATGGCAGTGACAAAATCAATTTCAAGATCAAGTAAAATTGGCAATCCGACAACCGAAATTGAAAAAATCAACATCGCGTGTAGTGCCCCAACAATACTACCAACAGCCAACATTGTAAGTCCATTGCCAGTTAAAAAAACCTCATAGGAGGAGCTGACATTGGTCATTGTGCTTAGCCCTAAAAAAAGGGCAAAAATCATATGCGCAATGAAAAACCAAAATAGGAAAACAACGACGATAATCGCGCAAATCGAAGGTACTTGTCGGTCTTTCTGCGCATAAACTACACCCAATATTGAATGCCACCCCAGAGCTGTACCTTGCTCCAATCTACGGCTGACCTCATACAAACCAACAGCGGCAAATGGACCAAATAGAGGAAATCCAAACGTTGCAAACACCAACCAATAGGTTTGCCCAGTACGTATGGTGATCCAATACATGAAAATGCCGGCGATCACATAAAACCCTGCGAAAAAGAGCCCATATTTCGGTGCCTGCAAAAAATCTTTCAGCCCAAGCCTCAATGCTGCCAAAATGTCAGAAAAGCCTATGGTTTCTATACTAGGAATTGTTGAAGGCTTGGATACTTCTATCTGTGTCATTCTATTCTCCCGCACTCACTTTGGGAGTATCCGACATAACTGTCACGCCAAATTTGGCCACCACCCAACGCAACGTTAGGTTATTTCCGTTTGCAGTCCTCACCTATGGAACAAATAGACAAACAAAAAGGGCGGAGAAACCCCGCCCTGCGCTTCCAGCTACTTTTCGTTAATCTTCTGCTTGAGCTTCAGCTCTGGATTTACCAGCAACATTCATAGCAAGTGTCGCCGCCATAAACCCATCCAGATCACCGTCCAATACGCCTTTGGTATCGGATGTCTCGTGGGACGTGCGCAGGTCTTTGACCATTTGATAAGGCTGCAGCACATAAGAGCGGATCTGGTTGCCCCAGCCTGCATCCCCTTTGCTTTCATGAGCATCGTTGATTGCAGCGTTACGGCGATCTAGCTCCATTTGATACAGACGGGATTTCAAAGCCTTCATCGCGATATCGCGGTTTTGGTGCTGTGATTTCTCAGAGCTGGTCACAACAATCCCTGTTGGGTTGTGCGTAATCCGAACAGCAGAATCGGTCGTGTTCACGTGCTGACCACCTGCCCCTGATGAGCGATAGGTATCAATCCGAATATCAGCTGGATTAACCTCAATATCGATATTGTCATCGACAACAGGATACACCCAAACTGAACTAAAGGAGGTGTGCCGTTTCGCAGCCGAGTCAAACGGTGAAATACGCACCAAACGATGCACACCACTTTCAGATTTCAAC
This sequence comes from Cochlodiniinecator piscidefendens, assembly GCF_011326755.1. Classification (GTDB taxonomy): domain Bacteria; phylum Pseudomonadota; class Alphaproteobacteria; order Rhodobacterales; family Rhodobacteraceae; genus Cochlodiniinecator; species Cochlodiniinecator piscidefendens. The sequence goes on from NZ_JAAOIE010000002.1 coordinate 241,261, forward strand.
CAGCCATAAGCATTATGCCCAGAAATTTTGTACGACGCCGACTTTATGCCAGCTTCCTCGCCCGCGCTTTCTGATTGTAGCTCGACTTTGTAGCCGCGTTTTTCGGCCCACCGCACATACATGCGCGCCAAGATAGATGCCCAATCGCAGCTTTCTGTGCCGCCAGCACCGGAGTTGATTTCAAGAAACGTATCATTGCTATCGGCTTCGCCGTCCAGCAGCGCCTCTAGCTCTTTCTCAGCAGCTTTTTTGGCAAGAAGTTCAAGTCCATCTTCGGCGTCTTTAACAACCTCGGCGTCCTCTTCCATCTCACCCAACTCAATCAGTTCTAAACTGTCAGAGAGTTCCTGCTGAATTGACGTGCAGATGCCCATTGCATCCACAAGGTTCTGACGCTCACGCATCAATTTTTGCGCTTTGTCTGGGTCATTCCAAAGCTCAGGGTCTTCTGTGCGGGCGTTAAACTCTTCCAAACGATAGGGTGCAGTTTCCCAATCGAGCCGCTGACGCAGTAGCGCCAAAGATTTCTCGATTGCATCAACCCAATTCTGCGCCTCAGCCCGCATGGTTTCACCCTTTGTCTATTCGTTATTGTTTCGCTGCAAAGCTGATAACAATGCAAACCACTTTGGGCAAGCTGGCTTCGGGCTTCATTAGTAAAGTCCGCCCGAAGAAAGCGATAAAGAGTTCGCTCTTGGTGCAACCCGTGCAGTTCCGCCGTCAGACGTTGTAACCGTCTGTCCTTGTTGTGCGCTTTCGCTTTCAGCGAACAATGGCAGGTTGGCGCCCATGGTAAAACCACCATCGATCATGCCAGCAAGCCCAAAGATCGGCTCTTCGCCTTCGCGGAAATACTCAGCTACAACATTTTCGCCACGCGCGTCATCCGGCAAGCGCGATCCAGAAAAACGGTCAATGCGAATAAAACGTCCACCGGGTGGAACTGCGAAGTCACCACCACCGTATTCTTCGATAGCTTCCAGCATAAATCGATTAAAGACAGGACCACACATACCACCACCAGACGCACCGCGCCCTAATGGTTGCGGGCGATCATACCCGATATAACAACCGGCAACGATATTAGAGGTAAAGCCAATAAACCAAACGTCACGTGCATCATTAGTTGTGCCCGTTTTGCCAGCGACGGGCACAGGCAGGTTCACTGTGCGCGACGCCGTGCCACGTTCAACAACACCACGCATCATTGAGGTCAGCTGATACGCAGTAATCGCATTCATCACCCGTTCGCGATTTGACGTAATCCGGGGGCCATATCCCTCAAGCAATTGCCCCTGTTCACAGTCATTACAACGACGCTGGTCATGCCGATAGATTGTTTCACCCGTGCGGCTTTGCACCCGATCAACAAGCGTCGGTTCAATGCGTTCACCGCCATTGGCAAACATCGCATAAGACGTCACCATCCGATACAACGTTGTCTCTTCAGCCCCCAGAGAGTTCGACAAATACGGATTCATCCGGTCATATACACCAAAACGTTCTGCATAGGATGCAACCACATCCATTCCGATTTCTTGCGCAAGGCGAATGGTCATCAAGTTTCGCGAACGTTCAATCCCCGTACGCAAAGGTGTCGGGCCATAAAATTGATGGGACGCATTTTGAGGGCGCCATATCCCTGCGCCTGTGTCCACCTCAATCGGGGCATCAATAACAATCGTTGCCGGTGTAAACCCACTATCCAACGCCGCTGCATAAACAAACGGTTTAAATGAAGACCCCGGTTGGCGCGAGGCCTGTGTTGCCCGGTTGAACACAGAGTTTTGGTAAGAAAAACCACCCTGCATAGCCAATACACGGCCAGTGTGAACATCCATCGCGACAAAGCCACCTTGAACTTCTGGCACCTGCCGCAAAGTCCAACGCATGAATGACCCGTCTGAATCACGTGTCATTTGACGCACCAGCACCACTTCGCCAACATCCAACAAATCGTCCGCAGTTCGCGCCCTATTCGCCAAAGAACCATCTGACAATCGCTTGCGCGCCCAGGTCACATCTTCTGGCGGAATCCAATGTCCGTCAGCATCATCAGCGACCCCTTCGATACCGATACGCGCATGTGTTGAGCCAACCTCCAGCACAACGGCTGGATGCCATCCTTCGACATCACGCGACACACTTACATCACGTAACGCAGCGCGCCATTCTTCCTCTGAACCAAGCTGCCCGACATCAATGATTTCACCTGTGCCACGCCACACCCCAAGATTACGGTCGTATTCTTCCAATGCACGACGCAAGGATGCAGCCGCAACAGGCTGCAATTGAGGATCAACTGTGGCACGTACAGTGTAACCGGCGGTAAAAAAGTCATCTTCCCCAAAATCGCGGCTTAGCTGACGGCGGATTTCGTCACTAAAATAGTCCCGCGGAGGGAGCGATTGGCGGAATGCTGGGAAATCTCCGGCTTGAACCGTTAATAAAGGGGCCGACGCAGCCTGCTCATAAGCGGCCGTATCCAAATACCCATTGTCGTGCATTTCCGACAAAACATAATTTCGCCGGGTCACAGCCCGTTCCTGTTCACGTACTGGATGATAATTCGACGGCGCTTTAGGCAACGCAGCTAAGTATGCGGCCTCTTCCGGGGTCAATTCATCCAGCGATTTATTAAAATAGGTAAGTGCAGCTGCCGTAACGCCATAGCTGTTTTGCCCAAGGAAAATTGAGTTCAAGTAAATCTCAAGAACATGTTCGCGCCCAAGCGTACGAATCATCCGATTGGCGAGCAGGATTTCCTGAATCTTACGTTCGATGGTGCGCTCACCACCCAAAAATTCGTTCTTGGCAACCTGCTGCGGGATCGTAGACGCCCCGCGCAACCGTCCACCCTGAGCGGCCTCCACAACCGCAGAGGCAATACCGCGAAGATCAAATCCGCGGTGCGTGTAGAAGTTTTTATCTTCAGCAGAGATAAACGCATTGGCAACAACGTCAGGAATTTCTTCAATCGGCGTGTAAAGGCGGCGTTCGCGGGCAAATTCATCAATCAACTGCCCTTCGGCGGAATAAATCCGGCTGATCGTCGCCGGTGTATATTGGGCCAACTGTTCATGATCTGGCAAATCGCGCCCGTAGATCCAGAAAATAATACTGACACCCAGCACAGCCATGACCATGCCAATTGTAATAAATGTAAAAATGCCGCCCAAGAAGGACAGGAAAAATCGGATCACGGGTACGCTCCAGCTCGCTTACGTGGGTCTTATATAGGGTGCCTGACCCAAAGGGTCAAAACACATCAGCTATTTACTGCCGGATCAAATCGGCCTGTGCAGCGTCCCGTTGCGCCCAATTGCGCAACGCTTCGGTAATTCCGTCCGCTGCTGATCGTTGCCATGTTCCATCCTGCAACGACGCCAAGTCGCGCGCGCTCGACATAAAGCCAAGTTCAATCAAAACCGACGGAATATCTGGCGCTTTTAACACTGAGAATCCGGCGGTCAAACGTGGCCTTTTATGCATGCGGCCGATGCTTTGGGATAATCCCTCGACCAACGCATCTGCTAGGCTGTTGCTTCTCGGTTGGGTTTCTCGGCGCGCGAGGTCCATAAGGACCGTGGCAATCCGGTCATCTTGATCTGACAGATCAACGCCGGATAATAAATCACTGCGATCATGCCGTTCAGCCAGTTGCGCAGACGCCGCATCAGACGCTGTTTCTGACAGCGTATAAACCGTAGCACCTGATGCATTTCCTTCGGCCAGCGCATCCGCATGCAACGAAATAAATACATCAGCCCCTGCGTCACGCGCAATTGAAACGCGTGTTTCTAACGGAACAAACACATCAGAATCGCGTGTCAAAACAACTTGAAATCCACCAACACGCAAAAGGTTTTCCTGTAATATCCGCGCAAATTGCAGCATGAGGTCGGCCTCAACTAACCCTTCGCGCTCCGCCCCGGGATCAATTCCACCATGCCCCGGATCCAACACAACAACCAATGGACCCTCACCAGACTGTCGACGTATTTCGTCGCCGGTCTCTGCCGGTCCTTCGGCTTGCCAAAGTGCCGCGTCTGGTGCGCCAACTGAGGCAGAAAATGCCTCTTCGCTTTGGCGTTCAAGCGTTAGGAAAAAGCGCGCGGAACCTTCAACAGGATCGGTGCGCATTTCAGCACTTTCTATTCCCATTGGATTGGACAATTCCAACACAAGACGCGTCCAACCCGGTCGAAACACCCCGGCTCTTGCGTCGGCAATATACGCGAACCCTTCAAAAAGGTCAGCATCGAAACCCCGCCAATCTACTTCGCGAAAGTCCGCAACAATGCGTGCAGGTTCTGCCAGCGAAAACAAACGGTAAGGAACGGCTTGAGTGATCGCGATCTCTAACTCAAATGTATTCCGGCTTTCGTCAGCCTCGCTTAGCTCTGGCAAATACCTTGCAAGCGCAGAAAACTCCTGCGCGGTTGTTTCTGCCCCTGCTAAAGCAACAAAGCCTGCGGCACATATCCATTTTAGACGCTCAAACATAGAAAGCTCATGTTAATGTCAAATATCTCAAACGCAAAATTTCTTTCACGCACGGCCGTTTTCCATAAACGCTGTGAGGCGCTTTAAGCCCTCTTTGACGTCTTCGGTTGAACGTGCATACGAAAACCTAAGCGTCGTCGCGCCGCGATGCGGATCAAAGTCCAACCCCGGCGTAACAGCTACACCAGCTTTTTCCAAAATTTCCGCAGCGAAAACACGGCTATCCGACGTGTAGTCGGACACATCAGCATAGAAATAAAATGCCCCATCTGGCGGCGCAATTTTATCGAATCCGGCCTTTGGCAATCCATCCTGCATCAACAGACGGTTTTCTTTATACACCTCTAAATTGCCATCTAGCTCTTCTTCGCATCGCAATGCAGCAAGTGCCGCAACCTGTGCAGGGTGTGACGCGCAAATAAACATATTCTGCGCGAGGCGTTCAACCGTTCTGATGTGATCGTCTGGAACGATCATCCAACCAACACGCCAACCGGTCATCGAAAAATACTTTGAAAACGAATTGATGACGTAAACATCTTGCGAAATTTCCAAGGCCGAAACCGCCCGGCCCTCGTATTGGATACCGTGGTAAATCTCATCCGAGATAAAGGCGATGTCGCGCACTGCACATGTTTCGATAAGCGCGCCCAATGCGTCCCGATCCAACATCGTACCCGATGGGTTCGCAGGTGATGCGACGATCAACCCCGACAGATCCATTTCCTCAAAATCAGCGGGAACAGGTTGCAAGCGGTTTTCAGCCGAAGTTTGAATGCCCACCGGGTCCAAATCTAACGCCTTCAGTATTTGCCGATAAGACGGGTAGCCAGGTTCGCCTAGCCCGACCTTCTCTGCGGTATCAAAAAGTGCGGTAAATGCTAGAATAAACGCACCGGACGATCCGGGCGTAATAACAATACGCGCTGGATCCACCTCGACATTATACCATTTTTTATAGAGTTTTGAGATCCCTTCACGTAACTCAGGCAGACCTAGGGCAACAGTGTATCCTAGAGCGTTTTCAGCCATATCAGACGCCAATGCAGAACGCGCCCCGGCTGGCGCTGGTGTTCCGGGCTGCCCCACTTCCATGTGAATTATACTGCGGCCTGCTTCTTCTGCAGCGCGGGCAGATTCCATGACATCCATCACAATAAAGGGATCAACCTTCCCCCGGCTTGAACTTCTCATGAAAGGTCTCCACACTTGCCAAATCTTAAGATGGTTCTTCCAGCCTGATTGAAAAAGGTCAATGACAATGCGTTCACTTAAACTTGGTTGGTCTGGAATTCGCACCGCGCTGGTCGCTACAGTTTTCACGGTGAGCCAAGCGGCAGCCGGTTTTGCACAAAGCATCATCCGAGACGCAGGAATTGAACATGCACTTGGTGAATTGGCCCGTCCAATCCTGAACGCAGCAGGGCTATCGCCAGATCGCGTTGAAATTCTATTGATCAACGACAATTCTCTAAACGCCTTTGTTATCAATTCTCAAGCCATCTTTATTCATTCAGGATTGGTGACACGTGTCGATGAACCCGGAATGTTGCAGGCTGTTATTGCCCATGAAGCCGCACATATCGCCAATGGGCACTTAGCCCGGCGCGCAGCCAATGCACGCAATGCGCGCACAGCTGCTGGATTGGGCTTACTGCTGTCTGCAGCTGTCGCGGCGTCGGGTAACGCACAGGCCGCGACGGGTGTTGCGCTCGGGTCTGCCAGTGCAGCTCAGAGAAACTTTTTTGCACATACCCGTTCTGAGGAAAACTCTGCCGATCAATCCGCTGCGCGTTACATGGCAGCTGCGGGCGTCGATCCACAATATATGGTCGATGTTCTCGACATTTTTCGCGGACAAGAGGCCCTATCCGTTGGCCGCCGTGATCCATATGCATTAACCCACCCGCTTTCGCGTGATCGTCTACGGGCGGCTCGGGGATATGCCGCAGGATACCAGATTGCGTCAGACGCAGATTCGGCCAGTCGCTATTGGTTCCTACGCGCCCGCGCAAAACTAAGCGCATTCCTTGGCAACCCTGGACGCACTTTGCGCCAATTGCGCCGCGCAGAAACCAACGAAATCGTGTTGATGCAACGTGCAATCGCCTATCACCGTCTTCCTGATCTCGCAAATGCACTCGAAAACATTGATGCGCTTATCGCACGCCGGCCAAATGATCCCTACGCACATGAATTAAAGGGTCAAATTCTGTTAGAGGGGCGCAACCCTTCTGCAGCGGTCAATTCATATCAACGTGCTGTCAACTTAGCGCCGCGTCACCCGCTGCTATTGGCAGGTTTAGGTCGAGCATTGGTTGCCCAAAATACCGCGGCTTCAAATCGGCGCGCGTTACAAGTATTAGAACAAGCCCGCGGGCGTGATACAACACAACCTCGCATGTTGCGCGATCTCGCTGTTGCCTATTCACGGGATGGAAACAACGGCATGGCTTCGTTGGTAACAGCAGAACGCTATGCGCTGACGGGCCGATTGTCAGATGCGCTCACCCATGCACGCCGCGCAGAAGGCCTATTGCCACGTGGTTCTACTGGGTGGAATCGTGCGATGGATGTGATAATAACGGCTGAAGCCGCTAATTAACGGAGACTTAAATGAAATTTCGCACCCTCCTCACCGGAGCACTTCTTGCCACGACGGTAAGTTTTACGGCCTCAGCCTTTGAACTCGAAGCCATGACCGATGAGGAAAGAACTGCGTTTCAGGCTGAAATACGGGCATATTTGCTAGAAAACCCCGAAGTCATCATGGAAGCGGTTGCAGTTCTAGAGCAACGTCAAGCAGACAGCCAATCGCAAAACGACGCGACATTGCTGCAAGTCAATGCGGATGCGATCTTTGATGATGGGTTTTCCTATATTGGCGGGAATCCTGAGGGCGACATCACGCTTGTTGAATTTCTGGACTATCGTTGCGGATACTGTCGGCGCGCCCATCCAGAAGTGTCAGAGCTGGTCGCAAGCGATGGAAACATCCGTTTGATCATCAAAGAATACCCAATTTTGGGAGAACAGTCTGTTCTAGCCTCTCGTTTCACGGTCGCGGTTAAACAACTTGCTGGAGATGAGGCTTATAAACGTGCGAGCGATGCCATCATGGAAATGCGTGGTGACGTCTCCGAAACCTTCCTCAGCACGCTCGCCGTTGAGCTTGGCTTAGAAACGACAGCCGTTTTTGACCGGATGGAAAGTGACGAAGTGACCGCAGTTCTACAGGAAACCCGCGCATTAGCGCAGCGTCTCCAAATCAGCGGTACGCCAAGCTTCATAATGGAAGATGAAATGCTTCGTGGATACCTGCCGCTAGAGGCGATGCGCCAGTTGGTTGAACAACAACGCGAAGGTTGATTTCATTCTTACCAGAAAAAGAGGCCGCGCTCAGCGCGGCCTTTATTCATTCTGCAGCATCTAACTTCGCCGCGTGATTTTCGACTTGTTCGACGATGTGATCAACCATCTGATCGTTAGACATCTTATGGCTTTGCTTACCTGCCAAATAAACCATTCCAGATCCAGCACCACCGCCGGTAAAACCCACATCGGTCATCAACGCCTCACCAGGGCCATTAACAACGCATCCGATGATCGACAGGCTCATTGGGGTTTTGATATGCTCTAACCGCTTTTCCAATGCCTCGACTGTCTTAATCACATCAAACCCCTGCCGCGCACATGATGGGCAGGAAATGATATTTACCCCGCGGTGGCGAAGCCCGAGAGATTTCAAAATATCATAACCAACTTTGACTTCTTGAACGGGATCAGCCGACAGACTGACGCGGATTGTATCTCCTATGCCCATCCACAACAGGTTCCCTAGCCCAATCGCAGATTTGATAGTTCCGGACATCAGGCCACCTGCTTCGGTAATACCAAGATGAATTGGTGCATCCGTCGCATCAGCAAGCGCTTGATACGCCGCAGCAGACATGAAGACATCCGATGCTTTCACGGAAATCTTAAATTCGTGGAAATCATTATCCTGCAGGATTTTGATGTGATCCAGACCACTCTCGACCATCGCGTCGGGGCATGGTTCGCCATATTTATCCAGCAGATGTTTTTCCAAAGATCCAGCGTTCACACCAACACGGATGGAACAGCCATGATCTTTGGCCGCTTTGATCACTTCCTTGACACGCCGTTCGTCCCCAATGTTACCCGGGTTGATCCGCAAACAGGCCGCGCCTGCTTCTGCTGCTTCAATCGCGCGTTTGTAGTGAAAGTGAATATCGGCGACGATCGGCACCGGGCTTTCTTTTACAATCTCTTTGAGAGCAGCGGTCGATTCAGCATCTGGCGTTGAAACGCGAATAATGTCAGCACCCGCATCAGCACATTCCAGTACCTGCTTAATGGTCGCGGACGCATCAGAGGTGATTGTATTGGTCATGGTCTGGACCGAAATCGGCGCATCCCCCCCAACCGGCACTGATCCAACATGAATTTTGCGGGATTCACGGCGGTAGATATTGCGCCATGGGCGGACATGATTCAGCGACATAGGGATACTCCGGCGTCATCCAAGTTTGCTAACGCCTACATATGTGATGATACCCCAAAGCACAACGGGCCGCGCCATCACACTCTCATACAAGGATAGGAATTTACTGATCTAAGACGTTAAGTTCAGCAACCATCCGGGCCAAGTCGCCATCCGCAGCTATATCAGCAACTGTGTAATTTTCAGTCAAAGAAGCAACTGAAAGCTCAACACCTGAGGTAACCGATCCTGCGGTGCCAGCTGGGCCATAATGCTCCCCGTTCACCGCGAAATAAATCGCACCGGATTCGCCAGCACGCAATGTTGCAGCCTCTTCCGTTTGAGGAAGAATAAACTCTTCGCCCGCATCCATGACCTTTTCAAAGATCACGGTGCCGCTCGCGCTGCGCACCCGCACCCAAGATGGACGAACCGCAACCATTACGACTTCTGGCACCGGCTCTTCAACAACTTGAATGAGCGTCTCAGCAATAAGGCTGTCCAAGCTATTTGGCGCGGCAGTTGCAATGATTGTTGGTGCCGGTGAATTAAACGTACCAACTGTGCGCGGATCAACCGCAGCGATTGGTCCATCACGTGCAACTAAAACCGGTATGCTGAGCGCCTCGGGGCGGTACAGACGTTCAAGCGCATCTGAGCGCTCAGTCGTATTTTCAGCAAATTGACGGGTGGCATCAGAGGCTTCCAAAGGATCCAGACGCGCAGTCAGAATAGGCTCAGCCTCAACTTCGGTCACTTGGACGCGCTGAACTTCTTGTAAAACGCTCCAGCCGCCATAACCAATTAAACCGACAAGCCCTAGCAAAACGGCAACCGACCCCAGAGCACCCGGTTCAATTTGTGAAATAAAGCTTTCTTTCGGGGGAACAAAATTTGCATTCAGACCCGTGAATGGATCACCTGATTGCTGATCTTGTGTTGGACGGGAGACAGGCGTGATAACGGACGAACCAACAGAAAGCCCATGTGCCGTTTCAAATCCGCTTTCGGCACAGAAACTTGCAAAAGTTTCATCGCAATCAAGTCCGAGATAGCGCGCATAAGACCGCACATATCCGGCGATAAAACCAGGCGTATCGAATGCAGATGGGTCACAATTTTCAATGGCGGCAATATAGCTGGCTTTAATTCTGAGATCCCGCTGAACATCAAGCAAAGATTTTCCCAACGTTGCGCGTTCACCGCGCATGACGTCACCTAACCTCAACTCAAAATCATCAAAGCCTTTTAGTTCAGGTACTTCTTCTGAACTTTGGTCTTTACCCCAAAACCGCCTAATCATTCGCCCTGCCCTCGACGTGTTAGCGTGCCCTAAATATACCCGTGATTCCCTTTCACGGTTACAACTTAGGACTATATTAACACACTCACGGAATTATTGCACTCGATTACAGGGTTAACCGGCAAGATCGGCGCGATTCAGCGCACAGTGCGACCAGAGCGAATCAAGAGCCTTTACCAAAGCGTCAATTTCCAACGGTCCGTGAACTGGCGACGGGGTAAAGCGCAAACGCTCAGTCCCACGCGGCACGGTTGGGTAATTGATCGGTTGCACGTAAATTCCGTAATCTTCGAGCAAACGGTCAGAGATCATTTTGCATTTTGTCGGATTGCCAACATGTACAGGCACGATATGTGTGCCATGGTCGATAATTGGCAGGCCCAGCCCTTTAAGGCGGGTTTTCAAAATACGCGCTTGTAACTGATGTTGTTCGCGCAGAACTGTGTCGGTCTTTAGGTGACGCACAGATGCAGCGGCACCAGCAGCAACAGCAGGCGGCAATGATGTCGTAAAGATAAAGCCAGGTGCATAAGAGCGAATTGCATCAACCATTTTGGCGCTGGCTGCGATGTAGCCCCCCATTACGCCATAAGCTTTGGCCAGAGTTCCATTAATGATGTCGATACGATCCATCAGCCCATCACGCTCTGCAACACCACCACCACGAGGGCCGTACATACCAACTGCGTGCACTTCGTCGATGTAGCTTAGCGCGCCAAATTCATCTGCCAGATCAAGTATCTCTTCGATCAGACCGAAGTCTCCATCCATAGAATAGATAGATTCAAACGCGATAACTTTAGGGGCTGCAGGGTCGAGCCCTTCCAAAACCTCACGCAGATGCGCAATGTCATTGTGGCGGAAAATATGTTTTTCACAGCGACCGTTGCGGATGCCATTGATCATCGACGCATGGTTCAACTCATCAGAGATCAGGATAAGCCCTGGAAACAACTTTGGTAGCGTCGAGAGCGTGGCATCGTTGGCAATATAAGCCGAAGTAAAGACGAGCGCCGCTTCTTTTTGGTGAAGATCAGCGAGTTCCGCTTCGAGTTCTTTATGATAAACGGTGGTGCCTGAGATATTGCGCGTCCCGCCAGAGCCCGCCCCTGCGGAATCTAACGCCTCGTGCATTGCCTCAAGCACAACGGGATGCTGGCCCATGCCGAGATAATCATTGCCACACCAAACAGATACAGGCTGTTCCTCGCCGTCAGGACGATTCCAGACAGCATTCGGAAACATGCCCCGTTTGCGTTCGATATCGATGAAAGTACGGTAACGCCCTTCTTCGTGCAGGCGTTCAAGGGCTACATCAAGTTTCGCCGTATAATCCACGGGCGCATCTCCTGCAATGGCACGACAGTACGACTGCCGATCAGCTTTCACGAGGCAAATGCCCCAAATTCACCCCAAATTGCAAGCCTTAGCTCACATTCAAAGTTTCAAAGAGCAATACCCATATCTTTTTTGGCGTTCTTTGATCTAGATCGTTTTCCGCCGTTAAATCAGAGTCTAACGTCTTTGCGCTCTTATTACGATCCCGAATCCGACACGACAATGATACAATCTGACACGGGTGCTTCTTCCTCGTCATTATCAGCCATTGCCACAACAGCAGCTTCACAGGCATTTAACGCCTCGTCTTCGGCATTTTCACCTATATGTATTGCGTATTGGCCTGTTTCAGGTGAGGCGGCAAAGGCCTTTTCATCGCGAACACGGCGATACTCATCGCGAAATGCAATCGTTCCAGCTTGGCTCAGTTGTAAAACCTGCCCCTCTTCCCAACGGCGTGGAGTGATGATTGCAGCTATTTCACAGGGCTGCTCTGCTTCACGTACGGCTTCACAAGCCTCTAACGCAAAATGCTCTGCGGCTTCGGTAGAGTGATGATTGGCCCCAGCGACTGTTCCTGCATGCAGCATCCCATCACCGGGAGAAACAGCAATAGCACCATAATATTGTAATTGCGCGCCGACAGCCTCAAGCGTGGCTTTTTCTGCTTCTGACAAAAAAGACACATCTAAAACGGTAACATCCCCACCAGTATGGGAAAACAGGGCGCGCCGCGCCTCTCGTTCGCTTACGGGTTCCGCCAAAACTGGACTTGCAATCGCGACAAACAGAATCGCTGAAATGGTGGCTTTCATCTTGTCCTCACATTTTACTCAGCCCTTACTTTACTCATAAGCGTTTTTCGTTACCAGTGGGCACTGGACACTCGGCAAGACAATGCTAGGCTCGCGCCAATTCCACCGATTTACAGGAGCCTTGGGATGTCACTTGACCCCGTTCTCGCCCATATTGACGACAACATCGACGCCGCCACAGACCGCTTGCTTGATTTGTTGCGCATTCAGTCTATTTCGACAGATCCTGCCTATAAGGACGATTGCGACAAAGCTGCCAATTGGCTGGTCGATGATTTGAAGTCACTTGGCTTTGATGCCACCAAACGACCTACGCCAGGCCATCCGATGGTTGTTGCACACGGCGAAGGCGAAGGCCCACACGTCATGTTCTACGGTCATTATGATGTGCAGCCTGTTGATCCGCTCGATCTCTGGGACAATCCGCCTTTCGAACCCGCTATAGAAGATACAGCCAAAGGTAAGGTCATTCGTGGTCGTGGATCATCTGATGACAAAGGCCAGTTGATGACATTTGTAGAGGCTTGCCGGTCGTGGATTGCTATTCACGGAAGCCTACCAACAAAAATCAGCTTTTTCTTTGAGGGTGAAGAAGAATCAGGATCACCATCACTTGTCCCGTTCATGAAAGAAAATGCAGAAGAGCTGAAATCTGACATTGCATTAATCTGTGACACTGGCCTTTTCGATAGCCGTGTTCCAGCGATTATGACCAGCCTGCGTGGCTTATTGGGCGAAGAGCTAACGATCACAGCAGCAAACAAAGACCTGCATTCCGGCATGTTTGGTGGCGCCGCCATGAACCCTGCCCGCGTATTAGCTAAGATCATTGCAGAACTGCACGATGAAGATGGGCGCGTTACTGTTCCTGATTTTTATGAAGGCGTTCCTGAGATGTCCAATGCGATCCTCGCTCAATGGGACGGGCTTGGGTTTGACCACAAAGCATTCCTTGGTGAAGTCGGCCTATCAGAACTCGCAGGCGAACGTGGCCGCAGCGCGCTTGAGATGATCTGGTCCCGGCCAACTTGCGAAGTAAATGGCATGATTTCCGGCTATACCGGGGACGGTTTCAAAACAGTTCTTCCATCACAGGCCAGCGCAAAGATCAGTTTCCGACTTGTTGGTACGCAAGATCCGCATGCTATTCGCAAAAATTTCCGGGCGATGGTCCAATCCATGTTGCCAGCAGACTGCACCGTTGAATTCAAAGATCACTCGGCGTCCGGCGGCAACCAAATGTCCACTGATCACCCCGCATTCGCCAAAGCACGTGCTGCATTGTCAGATGAATGGGCCGATCCTGCGGCTTATACAGGCTGTGGAGGCTCGATCCCAATTGCCGGGCATTTCAAATCCATTCTGGATACGGATGCGATGCTGATTGGCTTTGGCAAAGACGACGATCAAATCCACTCCCCCAACGAAAAATACGACCTTGAAAGTTTCCACAAAGGAATCCGCAGCTGGGCCCGTATTTTACACGCTTTAAGCAAATAGCGCTAACACCGTAGAAGCTCCCGCAAATTGCGGGAGTTTCCTTTCGGAAACTTCGTCTCTGAAAAAGAAAACGTCGTTTTATTGAGAGATAGACAGAGCAGTATTTTGCATTGTGGGCCATCGAATAGGGGCCCACATGTTTTGCTTACACTATGCACCAGACAATGCGTCGATGATTATTCGCCTCACTCTAGAAGAGTTGAAGGTGCCGTACCGCTGTGCCCTCGTTGATCGGAAGGCAAACGCCCAAAGAGCCGAACATTACACAAGCCTCAATCCGCGCGGGCTGATCCCTGTCTTGGAAACCCCCGATGGTGCAATCTTTGAAACCGCCGCAATTTTGCTATGGCTTTCGGAACAACATAACGCCATGGCCCCTGCCCCAAATTCACCTGAGCGTGGCACGTTTTTAAAATGGCTCATCTATGTTTCCAACGGGCTTCATACGGATTTACGACAGCTGTTTTATCCCAACCAATACGTCGGTTCAGAGCAAAGCCTCCAGGACCAGTTTTTTGAGATCACGTCAGCTCGTGTCATCGAAAACCTCACACATCTCGAAGACCTCAGCACGCAAGGCCATAGTTGGTTTAACGCGCCCCTCTCGAACGGATCGCCGAGTATTTTTGATTATTACGTCGCCCTGTGCTTGAGGTGGCTTGCTTTATACCCGCAAAACCGTGCGGGCTGGTTTGACCTTCGCAATTTTCCAAACCTATTCGCATTCGCGCAACGGTTGGAACAGCATCCAACTGCGGTAACAGCTTGCGCGGCAGAGGGCTTGGGCTCGACCCCATTCTCGGCCCCTAGCTACGCCACCCCTAAAGAAGGTTCCGCGACATGACACATTCATTCGCGTTCTTCTTCATCAAAACACACTCACGCCTCGCCACCTGAAAGGTCGCCAATCATGTTTCTTTCTGTTTTTGACATGTTCAAAGTGGGCGTTGGCCCATCTTCCTCCCACACGATGGGTCCAATGGTTGCCGGCGCTCGGTTTCTCGATCTTTTGCGGGAATCGCCCTTTCATGCTGCTGGGCTAAAGGGGTCATTGCATGGTTCTCTCGCCTTCACTGGGGTCGGTCACGCAACCGACCGCGCTACGATCTTGGGCTTATGTGGTTTCTTACCCGACACATATGACGCCGCAAAAGCGGAAGAAGCGCTTGCTGCAATCCGGGCCACAAAAACAGTTGAGCCTGAAGGCTTGGGCACATTGGCTTTTGACCCCGATAGCGATCTGATTTTCGATTATGGCCCCCCCTTGAAAGGCCATGCCAACGGAATGATCTTGATGGCAACCGATGCGCAAGGCGACGTGATCTTGCAAGAAACTTATTATTCAATCGGCGGCGGGTTTGTTCTATCCGAAAAGGAAATGAACACCGAAGCAACAACAGACGACAACGCATCAGAATACCCGTATCCATTTGAAAGCGCGAATATGATGCTTGAAATGGCCGCCAAAAGCGGGAAATCAATCGCTGAAATGAAGCGTGCAAACGAATTGGTACACCGCAGCCATGCGGAACTCGATTACGACATGGAACGTATTTGGCAGGTCATGAACGATTGCATCAATCGCGGCTTAGTCACCGATGGCATTTTACCAGGCGGTTTATCCGTGCGCCGTCGCGCCAAAAAGATCAACGATGCGCTAGAAGCTGAGCGCGGCGTCAATATTTCAGCGCCACACATCATCAACGATTGGATGAGCGTTTACGCCATGGCTGTGAACGAAGAAAATGCAGCAGGCGGTCAAGTTGTAACAGCACCAACAAATGGTGCGGCAGGCGTTGTACCTGCCGTTATTCGCTACTGGTTGGATCATGTTCCCGGTGCCACACTCAGCCGCGTCGGAGAGTTTTTGCTAACGGCCGCTGCGATTGGCGGATTGGTCAAGCACAATGCATCTATTTCCGGTGCAGAATGTGGTTGCCAAGCTGAGGTAGGTTCGGCTGCAGCAATGGCAGCGGCAGGACTGTGCGCTGTAATGGGCGGAACAGTCGAACAGGTCGAAAATGCCGCTGAAATCGCACTTGAGCATCATCTTGGCATGACATGCGATCCGGTTAAGGGACTCGTTCAGGTTCCTTGCATCGAGCGCAATGGATTGGGCGCAATCAAAGCAGTCTCTGCGGCCTCTCTTGCCCTACGTGGGGACGGTCAGCACTTTGTTCCACTAGACAGTGCAATTGAAACGATGCGTCAAACCGGCATGGATATGCATGAGAAGTATAAAGAGACCTCTCTTGGCGGATTGGCTGTAAATATTCCGAACTGCTAAATTTAAGCTCTAATAAAACAACCGCCTGCGATACACTCGAAATGCTTCGCCAACCACAAAGTACGAGTTAGACGCAGGCGTTTGTATCCCTACAAAGAACCGCTTGAAACACCATCTCAGCACACCTAGCGTGCGCGCATGACACATGACCGCCCCATGCTTGGATTGCTATTGATGACCGGATTTTGCGTTCTAGCCCCACTCGGGGATGGAATGGCTAAACTTCTGAGCGAAACCGTTTCACTTGGGGCATTGCTTTTTGTGCGATTTGCGGCGCAGGCGGTTTTTCTCGGACCTGTTGTTTGGGCGCTAAAGCTAAACTGGCGCATGCCAAGCCACATTTTCAAGTTGGTGGTCGTGCGTACTATTTTGCACATCATGGGCATTGGGCTCATGTTTAGTGCGCTGCGCTACCTCCCACTTGCAGACGCGATTGCCATTGCCTTTGTCATGCCTTTTATCATGCTGTTGCTTGGTCGCTTGGTTTTAAACGAAGAAATCGGCAGCCGCCGTTTGATCGCCTGTTTCGTCGGCTTTATCGGCACCCTCTTTGTCATCCAACCGAGTTTCACCGCAGTTGGTTACGCAGCACTATTGCCTTTAGGGGTGGCCTTAGTCTTTGCGCTTTTTATGCTTGTTACACGGCAGATTGCAAAAGTGACCGACCCTATTGCTTTGCAAGCCGTATCAGGCAGTCTCGCTTCTTTGATATTGCTGCCCGCCCTGATGTTTGGTCAGTTCAACGATATAGCTGACCTCACTTTGCAAATTCCAAACCTCACCACCGCATGGCTGATGCTGGCGATTGGCGCGGTTGGTACAATTGCACATTTACTGATGACATGGTCACTGCGTTACGCGCCGTCTGCGACGCTTGCTCCGATGCAATACCTCGAAATCCCCTTTGCAACTATCATCGGTTTTGCACTTTTTGGAGATTTCCCAAATGGTCTGTCAGCGCTGGGAATAGCGATCACAGTCGCCGCGGGCCTCTATGTTATTTACCGTGAGCAGGCCATCGCGCGTCAGATTCCATCAACCCAGCAATAGCAACGTCTAACATTTCCCGTGGTAGCATCACCAACGCGTTAGGGTGATCCATTTCCAGATGTACTGCACCAGAGGTTTGATTAGAAACCCCCGTCCGCCCACCTGGACTAAGGTTGAGCCCATCAATCGGCCACTCTAATCCCGTTGAACGCCCTGTGGCATGCCCCATTGGAAAAATTGAAAAGCGCATTCCCAACGGTAAATCCAAATCCAGTACGGGCGGCGCGAGAAAGACAATCTCTTCGTCATTCACCAATAAGCACTGTTGCGAAGGAAACCCCATCAATGTGGAAAACACGGTCAGCGTATGATCCAATCGGCCCGTGGTAAAACCAACGCCTAAAATGAGTGGCGCAGTGATTCTCGAGATGCACTTTTCAAAGTCCGTCGTGTTTTGCTCTGATACATGATGCAGTCGATCTGCTGGAATACTGAGCCGAGTTGCCTCTTTCATCGAATCAAAGTCGCCAATAACCCCATTCGGCATGACATTTACTTCGGCCAAATGCTCTGCTCCGCCATCTGCTGCGAAGGTAAATTCAGTTATTTCCGTACAATCGAATAAATCGCGCGTCCGAATTGGGGCACCACCAACTAGGGTCACAATATCTTTTGTGGTAAAGGTAAATTCCGGCATCTACGGCGTATCCCAATAGCAATTGCCACATTCTTGCCCTGAAATGAGACAAATATCATCCCAGTTTCGTGGTTTTTTTGCACAAAGTTAAAGTTACTACCGTGTTACAAAGTAAAGAAAGCGAGCAGAACCATGGTGGGTTCGAATAAAATCCTTACTGTTTCCTACGGGACATTTTCATGCACCCTTGAAGGATTCGATGAGTCCTTCGGGACAATGAAGGCCATTGCTGAATATTTTCAGGATTTGGCCTCTAACGATAGATATTTCGGGGCGGAACCTCCGACGCCGGACGCAGAAATGCTGACACGGATCGCAGAACGCGAAATCCAAAAACGTGTCGAAGCAAAAATCAGCGATTCTGGTGTTGTACTGCGTGCCGCAGAATTGGCGCCACCCGAAGCTACGGCATCTGCACCAGTAGCAGAACCTACTGTTTCAGAGCCCGCAACAGAGGCACCCGCAGTTGTGGAACCTCAACCGGCAGCACCAGTAGCGGAAACGGCAGAAGTCGAAGACGTTCCTGAAACACAACATGACGACTCCGAAAGCATCGCCGCGAAATTGCAGCGCATACGTGCTGTCGTTTCACGCAATGAAGGTTCGTCTTTTGACGATGACGAAAGCCCTGTTGGCTTCGCCGGATTTGAAGACGCTGAAGTTGTGGATGAAGATCTTCGGGAAGCCGAAGCTGTAGTCCCGGAAATCAACGAAGATCTGGAAGTCGCCGAAGAAGCTCAAGCTGAAACAGGCGAAGAACGCGAAAGCGCTGACGATGCCTTAGAACAAGCCGAAATCGCGGTAAGCGACGAAGAAACCGTTTCTGAGGACAATTCTGCAGAAATCGATGATTTATCTGCTCTTTTAGATCGAGTCACCGATTTCGAAGAAGAGCAGGAAGAGCCCGAGCTTGAAGCGCTCCCGGATGTATCTGAATACATAGAGGACGAGGGTGATCTCGGCGATGATACGATCGCGGCAGCTTTGTCAGCTATTGAAGAAGACATCTCAGACGATGAAGAGCTTCAAGTTCAGGATATCGTTGAAGAAGGCAAAGCAGAGGATTCTGTTGAAGACGCTCCTGTTGCGCCTATGCGGGCACGCGTTCTCAAAATAAATCGCGCGGCATTAGAAGCAGCAACAGCAGCGGGAACTGTGAACGACCTTATCTCTGAAAAGGCCGAAGCGGAGCCGGAAGTCGAAGACGAAGCCATCGCCGCCGCAGTTGAAAGCAGCCTTTCACAAGAAGACGAAGATGATTTGTTACGTCAGTTGGCTGAAGTTGAAGAGCTTGAACCAACTGTAGACCTAAACCTCGAAGAGGAAGACACAGCCGCGGATATCTCTGAAGAGATCGATCTGTCGGGCTTAGATGATCTGGAAGAAGAAGAGTTTGAGCCAGAAATCGAACCTGAGCAGGCTATTTCCCCACGTCGTGTTTTAACCGAGACCCCAGCTGCAGACGAAGAATCAGTTGATCGGCTTCTACGCGAAACCAACACTCAACTGGAGCAACCTGAATCCAGCCGTCGCCGTTCTGCCATTTCGCATTTGCGGGCTGCTGTGGCTGCGACCGTCGCAGATCGTAAACTGAAGCAAGACGACGAAGCACAGGACGACGACAACTCAGACAGCTACCGTGAAGATTTGGCATCTGTCATGCGTCCAAAACAGGGTGATACGCCTGCACCAAGCCGCCGCGTCGCACCTTTGATGTTGGTATCTGAACAACGTGTTGATCAGATCGAAACACCTGCAGTGCAACAACCTGCCGCCGCTGCAAGCCCAGCTGCAGTACGCCCACGTCGGGTTCAACGTTCTAGTGCGGTTTTGAAAGAAGTAATCGAAACCGAAGAAACGGTTGCGGCACCCGCAGACGACAACATCTTTGCCGAAAGCGTGTCTTTCGCAGATTTTGCCGAACGTCTGGGTGCAACCGAACTGCCTGATTTGTTGGAAGCAGCAGCAGCATACACGTCGTATGTCCAAGGATTGCCGAATTTTTCTCGCCCTCAAGTCATGCGCCAAGTTGCTGCATTTCAAGGGCGCGAAAACTTCAATCGCGAAGATGGGTTACGGTCTTTTGGACATCTGTTGCGCGAAGGCAAAATCGTCAAGATCAAACGCGGACAGTTTGAAATTTCTGAAACAACTCAGTTTAAACCAGCCGCAAACGGTTAAACTTTCAGAACTAAAACGTAAAACGGAGGGCCTTAGCCCTCCGTTTTTTTATGTGTTGTCATCCTTGGTGTTTGGATCGGCTTGGCCAATCCCCTTGAAAATCGATTTCAACGGAATGGCCCACAAAACCCCCAACCCAATATAAATTGCCAATTCCAGCAAAATATGAGGCCGCTCAAATAGGTTCACCACAGTAACCGCGGCTACAATATAAGCTGGTAATCCTAAGATCAGGATCACCAGAGACCACCGCCGACGTGCTTTGTAACTAAGAGCCATCAGTCAGCAAACGGGTCAGTCACGAGAATCGTGTCGTCCCGCTCTGGGCTGGTGGACAAAAGCGCGACCGGGCACTCGATCAGTTCTTCGACTCGGCGCACATATTTGATCGCATTTGCAGGCAAATCAGCCCAAGACCGCGCACCTTCGGTGCTTTCGCTCCAACCTGGCATTGTCTCGTAAATCGGTGTGCAACGCGCCTGTTGATCCGCAGCAGTTGGGAGATAATCCAGACGTTCTCCGTCTAGTTCGTAACCAACGCAAATCTTAAGCTCTTCGAAACCATCAAGAACATCGAGTTTGGTAAACGCGATGCCGCTCACGCCAGAAGTTGCGCAGGTTTGACGCACCAGAACGGCATCAAACCAACCGCAGCGACGCTGGCGTCCTGTAACGGTTCCAAACTCATGACCGCGTTCACCTAAACGCTGGCCGTCAGCATCAAACAATTCTGCTGGGAACGGTCCTTCGCCGACGCGTGTCGTGTAGGCTTTTACGATTCCAAGTACAAAATCAATTGCGCCCGGTCCCATACCTGTACCGGTTGCAGCCTGACCCGCGATCACGTTCGAGGACGTCACAAACGGATATGTGCCGAAATCAATATCCAAAAGCGCGCCTTGTGCACCTTCAAACAAGATACGTTTGCCGGATTTGCGTTTTTCAGCAAGGACCTTCCAGACAGGGGCGGCGTATTGCAGCAATGATGGTGCAATTTCTTCGAGTTGTGCGATCAATGCATCGCGATCCACCTCGGGCAAGCCCATGCCGCGTCTCAATGTATCGTGGTGCTGCAACAGTCGATCTACGCGGGCCACCAATGTATCGCGGTCTGCAAGGTCAGCAACGCGAATGGCACGTCGGCCTACTTTATCTTCGTACGCTGGGCCGATACCTCGACCAGTCGTGCCGATTTTCGCGACAGTGTTTTGGCCTTCGCGTGCACGATCCAATTCCCCGTGCACTGGCAAAATCAATGGCGTGTTTTCCGCAACCATCAAGTTTTCCGGCGTGATATCGACGCCTTGGCCCTGCAATTTTGCGATCTCTTCGCGCAGGTGCCATGGATCGAGGACTACTCCATTTCCGATCACGCTCAGCTTACCGCCGCGAACGATACCAGATGGCAATAGCGATAGCTTATATACCTTCCCGTCGATCACCAGGGTGTGGCCAGCGTTATGCCCCCCCTGAAACCGTGCGATTACATCAGCGCGTTCACTGAGCCAATCAACGATCTTGCCTTTTCCTTCGTCACCCCATTGGGCGCCGACTACGACGACATTAGCCATGCTTACTTCCCGGTCATGAATGAAACCCAGCCCCCTATAACGACAGTGTAGCGATCAGGAAACCGTAAATTCGACGCAGGGCTGGACAGCACCCTGCTTTCGGGGGCATTTATGGTTTAAATTGAAGGACAGAGTCATGGGGATTTTTCTGCGCTGGGTTTTTGCATTCATCTTGGTGACGGCGACTTTTAACCCAACAGAATGGAATTATGTGCGTTTAGTGCAGACATATGGCAGCGAACGTTTATCGATCGCTGTGTTGTCAGGACTGATTCTTATCATATGCTACATCATCTACATTCGGGCCACGCTGCGTTCGATTGGTGGTTTCGGCATGTTTCTGATTCTTGCTGTTTTATCTTCGCTCATCTGGGTTTTGGTCGATTTCGGGCTACTCACACTTGAGAGTCGGGAACTCAAGCTATGGATCGGCGTCTTTTCGATCTCTGTTGTTTTAGGAATTGGCCTAAGCTGGAGCCATGTCCGACGCATGTTATCGGGCCAAAGCGACGTCGATGACTTAAACGATTAATTTCTATTCAGGTTTGGGGTTGCGAGTTCTGACCTGAATGAATAGATAACCACATCCAACATCGCAGGGCCCGTTCTATGGAAAACGTCATATTTGTCGTCTATCTGATCCTCGCAGTTTGCCTCATTGGCGCTGTGCTTATGCAACGCTCAGAAGGCGGTGGTCTCGGGATGGGCAGTGGCGGCGGTGCCGGAGGCGGCGCAATGTCTAGCCGTTCAGCGGCAACTGCGCTCGGAAAACTCACTTGGCTTTTGGCCATTGGTTTCTTTGCTACGGCTATCGCTTTGACAGTAATTGCATCAAGCAACGCAGGCGGCGGTTCGGTTTTGGACAACGGCGAAGTTACTGTAGATGACAGTGTTCCTTCGCTTCCTAACGCCGAAGATTTGCTACCACCAAGCACCGGTGAAATTTCCTTGACGCCACCAAGCGACAGCGAATAACCGAAAATCTCAATACTTTGAGTGTGGGGCAACACTGCCCCGCAATATATTGCGGTGATCTTGCGTAACGGATGCGAATCCGTTATAGCTTAAATCCCGTGAGCTACGGTCTTTTGGCCGTTTTCTGATATAATGTAATCGACAATCACGGGGGATGCCGGCCCAATGGCAAGGTATGTTTTCATCACAGGTGGTGTAGTTAGTTCGCTTGGCAAAGGTCTTGCCTCAGCTGCATTGGGCGCTTTGTTACAGGCCCGCGGCTACACAGTTCGTCTCAGAAAACTTGATCCTTACCTGAATGTCGATCCTGGCACGATGTCGCCGTTTGAACATGGCGAAGTATTTGTGACCGACGACGGTGCTGAAACCGATCTAGATCTAGGTCACTATGAGCGGTTCACTGGTGTCTCGGCACGCAACACCGATTCCGTATCATCAGGCCGCATCTATTCCACCGTTTTAGAAAAAGAACGCCGTGGTGATTATTTAGGCAAAACCATTCAGGTCATTCCGCATGTTACCAACGAGATCAAAGATTTCTTAGCGACCGGTGACGACGAAGTCGATTTCATGCTGTGTGAAATTGGCGGAACAGTTGGTGACATTGAGGGCTTGCCATTCTTTGAGGCCATTCGCCAGTTCAGCCAAGACAAACCTCGTGGTCAGTGTATTTTCATGCACCTTACCTTGCTTCCGTATCTTGGGGCATCAGGTGAGCTAAAAACAAAACCAACGCAGCACTCTGTAAAAGAGCTTCGTTCAATTGGCATTGCGCCAGATGTTCTTGTTTGTCGTTCTGACAAAGAAATCCCGGCTAAGGAACGCGCAAAAATCGCACTGTTCTGTAACGTGCGCCAAGACGCAGTTATTGCGGCCCCTGATTTAAAATCAATCTACGAAGCCCCCCTCGCCTATCATCGTGAAGGTTTGGACAAGGCTGTATTGGACGCATTCCAAATCAACCATTCACCCAAACCCGTGTTGGATCGTTGGGAAGACGTCGCAGACCGCGTATTCAATCCAGAGGGCGAGGTGCGTGTTGGCATTATTGGCAAATATACCCAACTCGAAGATGCCTACAAATCCATCGTAGAGGCGCTGACCCACGGTGGAATGGCCAATCGCGCCAAGGTCAAAGTCGAATGGGTCGACGCCGAATTGTTCGACAACGAAGATGCAGAACCTTACCTCAAAGGCCTCCATGCTATCTTGGTTCCCGGTGGATTTGGTGAGCGCGGCACCGAAGGTAAAATCAAAGCAGCCCAATTCGCACGCGAAAACAAAATTCCTTATCTTGGGATTTGCCTCGGCATGCAGATGGCTGTTATCGAAGCGGCCCGTAACGTTGCCAACCTCTCGGACGCAGGTTCTGAGGAATTTGACCATGAGGCTGGTGAAAAGCGCTTCACCCCAGTTGTTTATCACCTCAAAGAATGGGTGCAGGGCAACCACAAGGTCGAACGCAAAGTGGAAGACAACAAAGGCGGCACAATGCGCCTAGGGGCATACACCGCGAAACTGGCGGCAGACTCCAAAGTGGCGGGAATTTATGGCTCCACCACCATCGAAGAACGCCACCGCCACCGTTATGAAGTCGATGTACGCTACCGAGATCAGCTTGAGAACTGTGGCCTGACTTTTTCAGGGATGTCCCCTGATGGAAGCCTGCCAGAAATCGTCGAATGGAAAGATCATCCTTGGTTTATCGGGGTACAATTCCACCCCGAACTAAAATCAAAACCTTTTGATCCACATCCCCTATTTGCTGATTTTGTACGCGCTGCGATTGAAACTTCTCGGCTTGTTTAACTGATACAAACGCGACCCACACAGGGTCGCGTTTAAGCCAGATTTATAACGTTTTCAGATCCAACGTTATAAAATGGAAAACACGCAATCGTCAGCTTATACACCACCAAACGAAGCGCAAGACATTCGATTTGCCTTGGCAATGGTTCTGGTTGCGTCGGTGGCTTTTGGATCTGTACCTTTTTTTGCCCGCTCCCTGACCGAAGCCGGCATGGCCCCACCAGCGGTGGCTTTTTTCAGGTATTTGCTCTCCCCCTTATTATTTTTTGCTTGGATTTTCCCCAAAGGGGCTGATCCAAAAGTTTTATTGTGGGGGCTGATCTCAGGCTTCATTCTGGGTTTGGGCTGGACCGGGTATGTTCTTGCTCTTGAGCTCATGCCTGTTTCGACAGCAGGCATTCTGTACATGACCTACCCAATCTTCACTCTGATCCTGTCTTGGGTTCTATTTAAAGATAAACCAACGCAACGTGCGACCTTTGCATCGGTTCTCATATTAATTGCTGCCATCATTGGGACCTACACGCCGGACGGGGCAGCCCACATCCCCGGCAAAGCAATTTTCTATGCCATGATCGCACCTATTGGTTTTGGCCTCGCAATAAACATTTTGACCAACAAGCTGGTTAATTTGCCCAAACTTTCCCGCATGACAATCGTTCCATTAGGTGCATCCATAGCGTTGCTACCATTGATGTTCACCTATCCGATTGAGGCTGTACTACCATCAGAGCCACGACTTTGGGCCCTTTTGCTTGGGATTGGCATTTGCACGGCATTACTCCCACAACTTTTATATGTCGCTTATGCCCCTCGCTTAGGCGCGGCAAACACTGCGATTGCGGGCAGCGTTGAGCTTCCTACAATGTTTGTCATTGGGTGGATCGCATTCGGGGAAGAAATCACCATTTATCACTGGACAGCCGGCATAGTAATACTTCTGGCACTGTCGTTGACGTCAGCCCGTCGCGTACGAAACGTAAACACAAGCATTGCAACCTTGCGTCGGTCAAAGAAGCCGCGCTAAGGCCTCGTTATCATAAGATTACCTTTGGTCAGAATACGAGTTCAGACTTGAGTTTTTTACGTCCCGCCCCCATTGTAATCGGATGTTTGAACGAATTTTTTCTGCAATTGGCTCTAAAGCCAACACACAACTCTGCGCCGACGACTCTTGTCTGGCATTGGGTGGTCTTTTGGTACGCATCGCGAAATCAGATCAGCATTATGCCTTCGAGGAAATCGGGCAAATCGACGGAATTTTAGCAGAGCGCTACCAATTGAACGCTGTTCAGGCCGCAAAGATGCGCGCTGAATGCGAACAGTTCGAAGCACAAGCCCCTACATCTGACGATTTCGCCTTAGCATTAAAAGACAGCGTCGCCTACAGTGAGCGTTCCGCCATTGTTGAGGCCCTATGGAAAGTTGTTATGGCAGATGGTGTAGAACAAACAGAAGAGCATTCTTTGTTTGTGAAAACCGCAAATATTTTGGGCGTCGATCCAACTGACCTTATTCGATCAAAAACTGACTAAGACCTCATTGGCACCAACTTACAGCCGGTATATATAGCAAATATGTTTGCACAATTCCTGAATCGCCTCATATCTCCAAATCCTCAGCGTTTGGATGCCCCCGACGTTCAACTGGCGTTGGCATCTATACTGGTCAGACTCGCGAGAGCCGACGGGGAATACGAACAATGTGAAATCGATCGTATTGATCGTATTTTGCGGGTTAGGTTCGAACTTTCTCCTTTTGAGGCGTCTGAATTGCGGACACAAGCCGAAACCGTCGAGGCCAACGCCCCAGATACTGTGCGCTTCACCCGTGCAATCAAGGACGCTGTATCCCTTGAAGATCGAATAGCTATCATCAAAGCCATGTGGGAAGTTGTTCTTGCAGATGGTAACCGAGACGAAGAAGAAGATGCGCAAATGCGGTTGATGTCAAATTTGCTAGGCATAAACGACAGAGACAGCGCCCTAGCAAGACAGCAGGTCGAGACAAAATAATCGGCCCATCACAACACAATCAATGCGTGTCAAAGGAGTTATCTCTCGTGTCAGGTGGAGACCTCATCGTTCAAATTGACCAAATCACCTTCCAAATTGAGAAGTTCAACCAACATCAACAAACGGTTTGGCGTTGCATTTGATCGCAATATCCTAATTACTAGCCACCAACCAAAAAACAGAGATAGCTACACCGCGTGACTGAAAATAACACACCCGTAATAGAAATACGAAACCTGCACAAAGCATATGGCGAGCTTGAAGTCCTTAAAGGCGTCGATATATCCGCCAACAAAGGGGATGTGGTTTCTCTAATCGGATCATCCGGCTCCGGTAAGTCTACCCTCTTGCGCTGCTGCAATTTGCTTGAAGACAGCCAACAGGGCGAAATCTTATTTGAGGGTGATCCTGTGTTGTGGCGCGGCACTGGCCATGATCGTCATCCGGCGGATAAAGTCCAAATTCGTAAAATGCGCACGAACCTTTCGATGGTGTTTCAACAATTCAATCTTTGGGCGCATATGACCATCCTCCAAAACGTGATGGAAGCGCCAGTGACCGTGCTAGGCCGTGACAAAGATGAAGCAGAAGCATCAGCCCGGAAATATCTCGAAAAAGTTGGCATTGGCGACAAATGTGACGTTTATCCAGCCCAACTATCTGGTGGCCAACAACAACGCGCGGCCATCGCACGCGGATTGTGCATGGAACCAAAGGCCCTGCTTTTTGATGAACCGACCTCAGCGCTTGACCCCGAATTGGAGCAAGAAGTCGTGCGCGTAATCAAAGCCCTGGCTGAAGAAGGCCGTACAATGATAATCGTGACCCATGATATGCGTATGGCGCGCGATGTTTCTGATCATGTCGTGTTCTTACATCAAGGCTTGATCGAAGAAGAAGGCGCGCCAGACGTGCTGTTCAAGAACCCACAAACCGAACGCCTGCAACAGTTCCTGAGCGCGACTGTTACAGCTTAATAATGAAGCGCCACATACTGGGAGAGAGTATAATGAAAAAACTAATCTTGAGCACTGCTGTGCTCGCTTTAACTGCAGGCTTTGCCGCCGCTGATGTTGTTCGTTTGGGCACAGAGGGTGCGTACCCTCCCTACAACTTCATCGATGATAATGGCGAAATTGCAGGCTTCGAACGCGAAGTTGGTGATGCTGTATGTGCAATTGCTGAGCTTGAATGCGAATGGGTCACCAACGAATGGGATTCCATTATTCCGAACCTCGTGTCCGGCAACTACGACGCTATTATCGCAGGCATGTCCATCACGGATGAGCGCGATGAAGTTATTGACTTTACACAAAACTACTTCCCACCAGCAGCCTCGGCTTATGTAGCTGCGTCAGCTGATGTTGACCTTATGGGTGGCGTTGTTGCAGCACAATCAGCAACTATTCAGGCTGGTTACGTTGCTGAATCTGGTGCAGTTCTCGTTGAATTTGCGACACCGGACGAAACTGTAGCTGCTGTACGTAATGGCGAAGCAGACGCTGTTTTCGCTGACAAAGATTTCCTCATTCCAATCGCTGCGGAATCTAATGGCGAACTGATGATCGTTGGCGAAGATGTTGGCCTTGGTGGCGGTATTGGCTTTGGTGTACGTGAATCTGACAACGAACTGCGCGATCAATTAACTGCAGCGATTCAAGTGATGAAAGACGACGGATCTTTGAACGTCTTGATCATCAAATACTTTGGTGAAGACGCCCTTACGTTCTAATCCGATACTTAATCAAACGAGGCGCATATTCTGCGCCTCGTTTTTGCATACGGACTTTTGATGTTTTCCTTCTGCACAGACCCAGACCAGCTTGCAGGTTTACAATGGCTTAGTTGCTACCTCACTACGGGCAAGCACATGGCATTTTACACCTCCTTCGGTACGATCATGCTTTTGCTGATCATAACCGCGCCTGTGGCACTCATGTTTGGATTTGGTGGCGCCATGGCTGCGCGATCCCCTATCGCCCCAATTCGTTGGTTTGGCAAAGCCTACACCGCAATCGTTCGTGGCGTACCAGATATTGCCTTTTTCCTATTCTTTGTGATCGCATTGGATCAGGCATTTGAATGGCTCCGCCATCAAGTTAAGTGCCCTGATTGGGCCGAACCAATCCGCCAAGGAAGCGATTTTGTTGTTTGTAGCGCGGCCAAACTCCCCCTGTCATCCTCGCCGCAATGGGTACACGAGGTCTACGGGTTTTCACTGGCCATCCTGACCTTTTCAATCGTTTTTGGTGCGTTTGCAGCGAATGTTTTGTTTGGCGCAATGCGCGCAGTTCCGTTTCCTCAAATTGAAACAGCCCAGGCTTATGGAATGACCACACGCCAGACATTTTGGCGCATTTTGGTTCCACAAATGTGGGTTTACGCTTTGCCTGGTCTTAGCAATCTGTGGATGATCCTCATCAAAGCAACGCCACTGTTGTTCCTTTTGGGCGTCGAAGACATCGTATATTGGGCACGAGAGCTGGGTGGTTCTAAAACATCTGCATTTACCTATCCCCATCCTGACTGGCGTTTGTACTATTTCTTGGGCCTGCTCGTTTTCTACTTAGGTCTCACCAAAGTATCCGAGATTGCTTTCGATAGGATTATGAAGCGACTAACCCTTGGGCAAGCCACAACAGGCGGTGAATCTCAGCGCAAAACACCCCGTGGAAAGGCCACAGCATGAGTTGTCTTGAAACGATACAAGCCTACGCCTTTCGTTCTTTGGGATACGGCGAACGCTTACTGCCCCGGTCTGATTTCACCCTGTGTGAACAGTTTACCTTGATCGGGTCAGGCATGATCTGGAATGTATATTTCGGTTTTTTTGCACTCATTTTTGGATTTTGTTTGGCTACAGCCGTTGCTCTGGCCAAGAACAGCAGCAATAAAGTCCTCCGTAAACCTGCCGAGTGGTTTATCTTTGTACTTAGGGGATCGCCCCTGTTTATTCAGTTTTTCTTGGCTTACGAAACCTTTGTCCTTCTGCCAAAACTGACCGGTGATCTTAATCTCGGATTTGTTGAGCTCACAGTCGAAACCCGCTGGCTGACCAAAGCTTGGCTTGGCGCGTTGATCGTTCTACTCCTCAATACCGCAGCCTATTCCGGTGAGATCTTCTATGGGGCACTGAAATCAATTCCCAAAGGCGATGTCGAAGCCGCTGACGCCTATGGCATCACAGGATGGAAACGATTTCGTCGGATTATCTGGCCAACCATGCTGCGCCTTGCATGGCCCGCCTATACCAACGAAGCTATCTTTTTGTTTCATGCAACAACGCTCGTGTTCTTTTCTGGGTTCCCCGCATGGCGCCAGCAAGGGGATGCGTTGTACTACGCCAATTACTTTGCCGATAAGACATTCAACCCGTTTGTGCCCTATCCGATTTTGGCAGGATATTTCATAATCCTGACTTTGATTGTGACTGGGATTTATGGATTAATTAACACTCGATTAAATCGTCACTTGCCGCGCGAAAAACGGAAAAAGATTCGCATTCGCCCCCAGATCATTCGGTGATATTATGAAACTCGGAATTCTTCAGTGTGGTCATGTTTCACAAGACACCGCAGAAAAACACGGCACTTTACCTCAGCTGTTTGAAACGATGCTAGCCGGCCATGATTTCACATTCCAATCTTGGGATGTGGAAAATATGGAATTCCCCACCTCAGTCAGCGATGCTGATGGCTGGCTGCTTACCGGGTCAAAGCATGGCGCATACGAAGATCATCCCTTCATTGCACCCCTTTGTGAGTTCATTCGCCAGTCGTATGATGCAAGAATACCGCTCGTCGGCATATGTTTCGGACACCAAATTATTGCACGTGCTATGGGCGGAACAGTTGAAAAATTCGATAAGGGCTGGGGGCTTGGTCCGCAGACTTATGACTACAATGGTCATGGCAAAGTAACCTTAAATGCTTGGCATCAAGATCAAGTCACCAAAGCCCCTTCCTCAGCAACGCCAATATTAAGTAGCGATTTTTGCGAAAATGCAGCGCTTCTTTATGATCAGAACCGTGCACTTACGATCCAGCCTCACCCTGAATTTGGCCCTGAGGTTATCGGGGATTTTGTTGCTGCGCGTCGTGGAACGGCTGACTATTGTGATGATGCGATGCAACGTGCCCTAGATCTCGCGCACGTTCCTTTATCCAATGCGTATTTGGCCACGGAAATTGCGACGTTTTTAAAATCAGCTCGGACCACCTGATTGTAGTAAATCGGCGGCTATCTGCACGGGTGTTTTTGTTCGTTTAAATTTTTCTTTCATTTTTTTCGAAATCTAGTTACTGATTTTCAAAACTTAGTGATGGAAAATTCAAATGACCCACGCGCCAAACCTTTACGCAGCTGAGCCAATCCCTGAATCCGCCCGCGCTGAAATTGATCGCCTTCTCACGACTGGTGATTTATTCCGCTATACAGCACCGGAAGACGCACCAGTTGCATTGCTAGAAAAGGAATTCGCAGCGTTTATGGGAACAAAATTTGCACTTGCTGTTTCTTCTTGTTCAGCCGCTTTGTTTCTTGCGCTTAAGTCTTTGAACCTGCCACGCAACGCAAAAGTATTGATCCCAGCGTTTACATTCGCAGCGGTGCCCTCTGCAGTTGTCCACGCTGACTGCGTCCCGGTATTGGTTGAGGTTGGCGAAAATTACCGCATAGATATCACCGATTTTGAAAATAAGCTTACGTCCGATATCAGCGCTGTATTGATCAGTCACATGCGTGGGCATACGTCTGACATGGATGCCATTATCGCGCTGTGTCGGGACCGGAACATACCAGTTGTTGAGGATGCTGCGCATTCACTAGGAACCCTGTGGCATGATCAAAAAATCGGAACCTTGGGCAAAGTTGGATGTTTTTCGTTTCAATCATACAAAATGATCAACGCAGGCGAAGGCGGCATACTGGTGACCGACGATGCAGATTTGGTCGCCCAAGCCGTAATCATGTCCGGAGCTTATGAACACAATTGGAAAAAGCACCCGGTTTTGCACGAGGCATTTGGAAAATGGCAAAATAAGCTACCACTCTATAACCTAAGAATGCAGAACCTCTCTGCTGCAGTGATCCGCCCTCAGATACCCGAAGTTGCGCGCCGTGTTTCAGATGGGCGTGCAAACCATGACTGGGTCGCAGGTGAATTAAACAGCTCACCATTTCTCCATGTTCCTGCCGCCCTCGCCCCAGAAACCCGTGCGCCAGATTCAATTCAGTTTAATCTGAACGATTTTTCAGAAACCGAAACGATGGCCTTTGTCGCAGAAACCCAAAATAGAGGGGTTTCAGTCCAAGTCTTTGGAACAACCAAAAACAATGCACGCGCGTTTTGGAATTGGGAGTTTATTGGCCCACAGCCAGATCTACCGCAAACGAGGGCGATGCTCATGAACGCTTGCGACGTGCGGCTTCCTCCACGACTTCAGCATGATGATTTACGCTACATTGCTACAGCAATAAAAGACGCGGCCCAAGCCGTCAAAGGTACCGCACAAGCGGCCTAATTCAGAACTTTTAAGCTTTGTTCAAGCCAGGGCATCCGCGACACAGCGGGTGTCACAATAAGATCTGAGACCAAGCCTCTTAGGCGCTCCGCAACCTCTTGTGGCATGTCAGCAAGCACATCTCGACGCGCGGTAACTGAGATTGTGCGCGACATCGGTTCAAACGGCAGCGGGATGAGTTCAGCCTGCGACATAAATCGTTCTGCACGCAAAAAGCCCAGCGGCGTTAGTATCGTCCAGCCAGCCCCTTTGGCGACCATAGACATAATAGCGTGATAACTATCCAGTTCAAACCGATGCGCGAGTTTTAGATTTTGCCGCGCGAGATGCGCCCGGATCATGCGACCCATAACATGGCGTTCGGTATATTGTATCAAAGGCAACTCACTGAGTTGGTCCAACACATTAGGCCCCGTGATCGCCCCTTTAGGCACTGCCGCAACAAAGGGTTCCTCAAGCACTGGATGGACTTCCATCCAGTCTGCTGTTGCCCCTAAATCAGCGGCAACCACCACATCCAAGGCCCGCGTGTCTAATAGATCAAACAGTCGATGGCTCGCCCCTGTTTCGAGTAAAAATTGACACCCCTTAAGATCCTCTGCCATATCGGCCAAAAGTTTTGGGGTTACATCTGCATCGAAATCTTCGATCATCCCTAATCGAAACCGCGTCAATTGGGCCAAATCACCTGTCGCAAGTTCAACCCGCGCCTGTTCCGCTTCGTTTAAGATACGTTGAGCTCGCTTGCGAAACATACCGCCCGCAGGTGTCAGGGTCACAGGACGCGCATTACGATTTAAAAGCGTTGCCCCAAGTGATGTTTCTAAGTTGGTCAATTGTTGGCTAACGGATGAATTACTGGCCCCCAATCGGCGAGCCGCCCCAGAGATGGATCCTTCTTCGGCTGTTGCAACAAAGACTTCAATTCCCCAAAGGGTGATCCGCCCAGGGCTTTCGACCATCGTTTACTTGCCGATTTTGGACAGCTGAGCTTGCAATGCTTCCAGCTGTTTTTTGATATCGCTTAGATCATCGGTTGCTTCTGGTTTAGATTCCTCAGCAGCCGTTTTCTGCGCCGGAGGCGTCTGAGCTGCATTTGCAGCCCAACCGCTACTCATAGCCTGTAAAAAAGCCTCCTGTTGAGCCTTCATCGCATCAAATCCGGGCATGCTGGACAGAGGGTTTATTGTGCCCAGATTTTCCATCATCTGAGTTTGACCTTCACGTAGCATCTCAAAAGATTGCGCCAGAAAGTCAGGAACAACGCTTTGAGCATGATTGGTATAACTGCGCACCAAATCGGTCAAAACCGAAATAGGTAAAACGTTTTCACCACGGCTTTCGTGTTCAGCAATAATCTGAAGCATATATTGACGTGTTAGATCATCGCCAGATTTCAAATCAATAATCTGAACTTCGCGCCCATCGCGGATAAAGCCTGCAATATCATCAAGCGTCACGTAATCGCTGGTTTCTGTATTATACAGACGCCGACTGGCATAGCGCTTTATCAGTAGTGGTTTATCAGTATCCGCCAAGAAAGCCTCCCCTTCTGCAGTGCAGAGATGATCAGGCAACCATGCCGCAATTGCAAGAAAAGAAAAAGGCAGGCCATAATGGCCTACCTTTAAAATATCTCGTCTGGGAGGACAAAAGAGATATTATAACTTATTTTGCAGCTGCTTTAGCCGCTTTAGAAACTTCTGATGTTGCTTTTTTAACAGCAGCAGATGCTTCTTCGCCTGCTTCTTTGCCAGCAGACATCAGCAATTCAACTGTATCCATCTGAACTTTTTTCGCGATTTCTGCGAATGCAGCCATGTTTTCGGCAGCAACTTCTGCAGAAGCTGAGGCAAAATCAGTTACAGCTTTGGAAACTTCTGCTGGCTCTTGCTGAACTTTGGAAGCATCACCAAGTTTAGTGATGGTTTCTTTTGTCCATTTTGCTGAGATCTCAGCAGATTTTTCAGCTGCATTCAAAGCAACTTGAGACATCTTTTCGCCAAGTGCTGCTTGAGATTTGAAAGCATCTTGCATTGCAGCTGTATCAACTGGGAATGCTTTCATCATGTCTTGCATCATTTTTGTCAGGTCTTGTGGGTTCGTCATTGGAAGTCTCCTTAAAGGCGGGCTTAAAGGGAGGAAGCTACCCGCTGAATTCTGCGTCTGAGAAATATATAAATGCTGCAGTGCGGCAAATCAAGTATTTTCGCTGCAGCGCAGCATTAAATTTTATAAGGCATAATCAAAGCGCTACAAGTCAAAGAACATAAGTACCAGGTGCAGCACACAGTTCAGGGTGGTTTTCACCACCCGTTTTGCGTGATTCTACTTGCTTCCCCGACCGCTTGGATAGCCAAGATTCCCATTCCCCCCACCAAGAGCCATTGTGGAAAGATGCCCCTGACTTCCATTCATCCGCATCTTTGACGGACGCCTCGTTTAGGAAATGGCCATATTTCTTTTTAGACGGCGGATTCACGATGCCAGCGATATGACCGCTCTCGCTGAGAATAAACTTTTTTGACTTGCTCCCGAATTGAGCAAAGCCAGAAAAACATGATTTCCACGCCGCGATGTGATCCGTTTCACACGCGATCGAACACACGGGGATTTTCACATCAGACAAACGCATCGTTTCACCGAAAACCTCAAATCCCTCGTTGGCCAGCGCATTGCCCTGACACAAACCACGCAGGTATTCGCGGGCCATACGCCCCGGTAGGTTTGTGCTATCTCCATTCCAAAATAATAGATCAAACGCTGGTGGCGCTTCGCCCATCATGTAAGAACGAATAGCTGGCCCATAAACCAAATCATTGGACCGCAAGTAAGAAAACGTGCGGGACATAAAGTAGGATTTTAGCAATCCATCCCTTTCGATCTGCGCTTCGATCCCATCTACAAAATCATTTTCCAAAAAGACACCAAATTCACCTTGGTCAGAAAAATCAGTCATCGTTGTAAAAAATGTTGCAGATTTCACGGATTTATCACCGCGCTTAGCCAGTAATCCCAATACGACTGAAAGAGTCGTACCGGCAATACAGTATCCAACAGCATTCACCTGTGGTTCATTCGTGATTGCTTTAACTGTATCAATCGCCGTTAAATATCCTTCTTCGATATAGTTATCCATTCCGACATCGGCATAACTTTCATCCGGGTTGACCCAGCTCACGACAAACAACGTGTAGCCCTGATCAACGATCCAACGAATGAGCGAATTCTGAGGTTTCAAATCTAGGACGTAGTATTTGTTTATCCACGGTGGAAACAAAATAAGCGGCGTTTTGTGCACGGTTTCGGTGGTTGGTTTGAACTGAATCAATTCAAACATTCGATTACGAAACACCACTGAGCCTTCGCAAGTGGCTATATTTTTCCCAACCTCAAAAGCATCTTGATCAGCCAATGACACAAGTAAGTCCCCGTCACCGTTTTCCAGATCACGTACAAGGTTTTGCAACCCATCAATCAAGGATTGGCCCTGAGTTTCGACCGCTTTCTCCAGCGCGTCAGGATTGGTCCCCAGAAAGTTAGTAGGTGACAGAAGATCAACAATCTGTTTGGCAAAAAACTCAAGCCTCTGCCTGTCTTTCCCTTCGATTGAACCTAGACCCGCAACAGTGTCTTGTACGGCTTCGGCGTTGATCTGATATTGTTGCTTAACAAAATTAAAATAAGGGTTGGTCTCCCAAAGCGGATTTGAAAACCGCTTATCAGTGGGACTAGAATCCGCAGGAACGGCGTAACCACCCTGCTGCATCGCCTCTTGAGCATCAGCAAAATGCTGGACCGACTTCGTCCAATATTTAAGTTGATTTTCAAAGATACGGGTTGGATTTTCCATCAATTCCGCCAAATATGCGGATGTTGTTTTTGAAATCAGATCTTGCCCCGGCCCTTCTAAAGCTGGGTTCACAGGCGGCTTTTTCGCAACCGCAGACATAATACGCTGCGATAGCTCTTCAACTTTTGCAAGGTTTTCAGCGAGATCCGGCAATTCTTGAACTGCATCATGATGATCGGTTGTCATATTAATAATTCCATCCTAATGTTCGCTGCAAGTGCAGCATAGCTGCTTCCATGCAGAGGTCAAAGCGACCTTTTGTTGCGCTTATGCGAATTGAGAGGAAAATTGATGCGTTACATGGCGACCTACGATTTGATGGAGGCAGCTCGCAACACCAACCAATGGTTGGGGGCTTCTGCTCTTGCTATGGCATCTTATCCGGCAACCGGATTGGTTCCACATCCATTCTTCAAAATGATGGCTGCATGGGGTGAAGTGACCGAACGCACATTCGCCCGCATGGTCGTAAAACCTGATTGGGCCATTCCAAGCGTTGTTGGCACAGATGGACGTGACCATACGATTGCGGTGGAAATGGTTTTGGAGCGCCCATTTGGTGACCTCATTCACTTTGCAGTACAAGGCCGCGCCCCAATGGAGCGCAAGGTTCTTTTGGTTGCGCCAATGTCTGGCCACTACGCAACTCTGTTGCGTTCGACAGTGGCAAGTCTGCTGCCAGATTGCGAAGTCTATGTCACCGATTGGCATAATGCGCGCGATATCCCTGTTTCCGAAGGCAAGTTTGATGTAGAGGATTATACACTCTACCTTGTCGATTTTATGAAGC
Organism: Cochlodiniinecator piscidefendens; assembly: GCF_011326755.1. GTDB lineage: Bacteria > Pseudomonadota > Alphaproteobacteria > Rhodobacterales > Rhodobacteraceae > Cochlodiniinecator > Cochlodiniinecator piscidefendens. Next base: position 277,917 of record NZ_JAAOIE010000002.1, read on the forward strand.
ACCTCGGTGCAGACACTCACGTCATTGCTGTGTGCCAACCTGCCCCCCTCGCATTGGCTGCAACGGCATATCTTGCTGAAGAGAACCCAGCAGCTCAACCACGTTCGCTCACATTGATTGGTGGCCCCATCGACCCTGATGCAGCGGCGACCGACGTGACCGATTTTGGACGCCGCGTCACGATGGGGCAACTTGAAGAAACCGCCATTCAACGGGTTGGGTTCAAACATGCAGGCGTTGGCCGCATGGTTTATCCGGGCCTGTTACAATTGTCGTCTTTCATGTCGATGAATTCTGAGCGGCATATGAAAGCCTTTTCAAATCAGGTGATGAACGTCGCCAATGGAAAATCAAACGATCGCGATCCCCACAATCGTTTTTACGATGAATATTTGGCCGTTATGGATATGACCGCTGAATTTTATCTATCAACAGTCGAACGGGTTTTCAAAAACCGTGAGATTGCAAAAAACGAATTTATTGTTGCGGGTAAAAAGGTTGATATCGGTGCAATCACCAACGTCGCGGTAAAGACTGTTGAAGGTGCCGAAGACGATATCAGCGCGCCGGGCCAATGCGTCGCAGCACTTGATATGTTGACGGGTTTGCCGGATGGCATGAAGGCAAGCCATCTAGAACCAGATGCGGGGCACTACGGTATCTTTGCGGGCCGCAGCTGGCGCAATAATATTCGTCCATTGGTTCTGAACTTTATCGACGCCAATTCAGGCGAACGCAAAAAGCCATCGCGCAAATCGAAAAAAGCGAACAACTAACGCAACACTAGCGCAGAGTTCAGCCATTCTTTCAAAGCCGCGTTCGTTGCATGCGGGGCCTCAAGTGTAGGAAGATGCCCTGCATCTTCGATTACTTTAAACGTCGCGAAAGGCATGAGTTCAGCGATGAATTCTTGGCGGCGCAATGGCGTCAATTGATCGTGCGCGCCGCATAGCACCATCGCGGGAATTTTGCTCATGCGTAGGGTTTTTTGCTGGTCAGGTCGGCGCTGAAGTGCGCGGGATTGACGAATGAAAACGTCAGCCCCCAATGACATACCCATTGCCGTCATCAGCTGCAAAATGTCTGCACGATCCTCCCCCGGGGCGAGATACTCTTGCAACATCGTTTCCCCCAAAGCATCACGTAGGCGACCTGTTTGCGCTGCAACGATAAGGGGTTCCCTTGTTGCGGCTTGGGCTGGGCGTTCTGATTGGGCCGATGTGGAAATCAATGCAACTCTTGTGATACGTTCCGGCGCAATACGCAGAATTTCCATGGCGACAATGCCACCCAATGACAATCCCGCCAAAGCAAACCGTTCTGGCGCTGTCTCTAGGACCCGCCGCGCCATGCCTTCAACTGTCTCTTCAGACGTAATGGGCGACACCTGCACAGCCCGATCACAAGAAAGCGCCAAAATCTGCGGTAAAAATACGCGCGCATCACACATCATACCCGGTATTAAAACCAGTGGATCACAAGTTGTTGGTGTCATGTGCTGCCCGCAATATTATCTTTGTTGACGAAACATTAACCGCGCATAGTGATCTTGCATATGGAATTATTATTCTGTGTTAGAGCTGTGGCATTCCGGCAAACAAACCCCGCGAAACGGTGGAAAATCCGTGTATTTCTTTTCCCTGTCGCTCGGAGATAGATCCGGTAATTTCCCCTTTTTCAATAGAACCGAGTTTCCCCCAATCCATCCGCGTATGTCGCGCTTAGGGGCTTCGTTCCACATCAGATTAAAGGCGCAAAGCTTCGGGAAAAAACGCATTTCGGAATAAGGTAGATGATCATGGACCCACCATGCGAGATCATGCCAATGACGCCCTTGTTCATATTGGTCGGCAAACCATGGGATCACAATTGATGCCCCGGCCCCCATGTTTCCGTCGCCATCCAGATGGTCCCAAACATGCCCCGCACGGTCCGCGTGGGTCGCTGCGCAATTCAACGCATTTTCGTTGCCAAAATCATTAAGGGCAGCACAACGAAACCCTGATCGCACAGAAACCACGCCGAAAGTTTCGACTAACGGGTCCAAGAGTTGCGAACACAGCATCTTACCAGCTTGGATGGCCAGATCAGGATTGTCGGGAATATTTTGAATTTGGTGGAAATTTCCAATTTCAGAATATAGAAACTCCCGCATATAAAAATACTTAGAAAGGCGGACCCGACCCAAGGTCTCAAGACTCCACATACTGGCCGGGCGACGCATTTACTGAACTCCGTTCCACTGAAATGCACCATCTGGGCCCAACGGTGAAAACGGGTTGTGCGCAATTTCCCAAACATGCCCATCCGGGTCGGAAAAGTACCCATGATGACCACCCCAGAACACATCTTGAGCAGATTTAAGGATTTTGCCTCCGGCGTTTTCAGCACGGTCGAGAAATACCGAAACCTCTGATTTTTCTCTTAGATTATGCGAGAACGTAATTCCTGAAAATCCGCCGATATTCTCAACATCTATCCCCAGTTCATCTGCCAATGCCGTCTTGGGGTATAGCCCCAGTGTTTGGCCAATCAAATCAAACGCAATAACGCCATCTTGGCTCTCGACCCGCGTCCATCCAAGGGCTTCGTAGAATGCTGCGGATCGCTCCATATCGGCAACACCTAACGTGATCAGACTCACACGTTGCTCCATAATTATTCTCCAATAATATGCAAAATATCTTCGACGGTTTCTGTAATTAGAGGCAGGCAAGTCTCATCAGAAAATCGATGGTCAGCGCCCTTTACCAAAGTTAACTGAATGTCGTCCCCAGCAGCGTGATCCAGCAAACGCAAGGCAACGGACATATCAACATCTTCATCCGCCGTTCCCTGCAAAAACCGCGCCGGGAAAGGCAAATTCAATTCGTCCCGCAAAACCAACTGAGAGCGCCCATTTTCAATCAATTTCTGGGTAATGATGTAAGGCTCCCCATAATCGGAGGGCAGCGCAACTTGTCCGGTAACAGCAAGTTCATCACGCTGAGCGGCGTCAAAGCCTGCCCACATGCTATCCTCGGTAAAGTCAGGCGCAGCCGCAATGCCAACAAGCCCTGAAATACGGTGAGGCATTTGTTTACACATCAAAAGCGAAATCCAGCCCCCCATAGACGAGCCCACCAAAATTTGCGGACCTTCTGACAGTTCTGAAATGGCCGCGTACGCATCTTCTGCCCAGTCGCCAATACATCCATCGGTGAACTCTTCTGATGATTCACCATGCCCTGAGTAATCAAATCGGAGAAAGGCGCGCCCTTGCCTCTTAGCCCAAGCTTCAAGAAATACGGCCTTGGTTCCACCCATATCCGATTTAAAGCCACCTAAAAACACGACACCGGGCCCGTGCCCTTCAGTCTTATTGTAGGCTATTTTACGTCCCTGAGGGGAGAGAAAGAAGGAATGCTCAGTCATTGTTGATCCTGTAATTTTCAACACCCTAACCTCACTAAAGAATTCGCTCAACCGCCGTTGACTTCATCCCCGCAACGGGCCAAATACGGGGCACCACATATCCTGCAACCGGGCGTTCCGTGGGCGCCAAACTGACGAGGAGCCGATATGGCACAAGTCTCTCTTACATTTCCTGACGGCAATTCACGCGATTACGACGCTGGCGTAACAGCCGCTGATGTTGCTGCAAGCATTTCAAATTCCTTGGCAAAAAAAGCAATTTCTGCCACCGTCAATGGTGAACATTGGGATCTGCAGTGGCCAATCTCTGAAAGCGCAGATATCGCCATTCACACTATGAAAGACGATGTTCAGGCGCTTGAGCTTGTACGTCATGACCTTGCCCATATCATGGCACGCGCGGTTCAGGAAATCTGGCCAGAGACCAAAGTCACAATCGGTCCGGTTATCAAAGACGGCTGGTACTATGACTTTGATCGCGCCGAAGCTTTCACACCCGAAGACCTTGGTCTCATCGAGAAAAAGATGAAAGACATCATCAACCTGCGTGATGCTGTCAAAACCGAAGTTTGGGATCGCGACCGCGCCATCCAGTATTACACTGATCGCAACGAGCCTTATAAAGTCGAATTGATCGAAAGCATCCCAGGTGATGAACCGCTGCGTATGTACTGGCACGGCGATTGGCAGGATTTGTGCCGTGGTCCGCACTTGCAGCACACCGGCCAAGTCCCTGCAGATGGCTTTAAACTAATGAACATCGCTGGCGCTTATTGGCGTGGTGATAGTGATCGCCCCATGCTGCAACGCATTTACGGCTGTGCCTTCACAAACAAAGAAGGCTTAAAAAAGCATCTTACAATGCTTGAGGAAGCCGCAAAGCGTGATCACCGTAAACTGGGCAAAGAAATGAACCTTTTCCACATGCAGGAAGAGGCACCCGGGATGGTTTTCTGGCACCCAAATGGCTGGCGCATTTATACCTTGCTGCAAGACTACATGCGCCGCCGTCAAGATAAAGGTGGCTATGTAGAGGTGAATACCCCACAAGTTGTTAATCGCAAATTGTGGGAGGCCTCTGGTCACTGGGAGAATTATCAGGACAACATGTTCATCGTAGAGGTCGACGAAGATCACGCCCGAGAAAAGGCCGTCAACGCGTTAAAGCCGATGAATTGCCCTTGCCATATTCAGGTCTTCAATCAAGGCCTGAAATCCTATCGCGATTTACCCCTGCGCATGGCTGAATTTGGCTCATGCAATAGATATGAGCCCTCGGGCGCGATGCACGGCATTATGCGTGTGCGTGGTTTCACCCAGGACGACGGCCATATTTTCTGCACCGAAGCCCAAGTCGAAGAGGAAACTAAAACGTTCGTCGGTTTTCTCGCCATGATCTACAAAGACCTCGGATTTGAGAACTGGCGCGTAAAACTTTCCACTCGTCCCGAAAAACGGGTTGGTACCGAAGAAAGTTGGGATCAAGCAGAAGAGGCACTTGCGAACGGTATCAAAGCAGCCGGATATGACTATGAGATCCAAGAAGGCGAAGGTGCGTTTTATGGTCCAAAACTAGAATTCGTGCTCACCGACGCGATTGGACGAGATTGGCAATGTGGCACATTACAGATTGACCCCAATATGCCTGAACGCTTGGACGCTAGTTATATTGGAGAGGATGGCGCCCGCCATCGCCCCCTAATGCTGCACCGCGCGACTTTGGGGTCGTTTGAACGTTTCATTGGAATTCTGATCGAGGAACATGCAGGAAAATTGCCGTTCTGGTTAGCGCCTCGTCAGGTTGTTGTGGCATCGATTGTTTCTGACGCGAATGATTTTGTCTTAGAAACCGTCGCTGCTTTGCGTGCTCAAGGTGTACGTGCCGAAGCAGACATCAGAAACGAAAAAATCAACTACAAGGTCCGCGAGCATTCTCTGGGCAAAGTTCCGGTGATTCTGGCAGTTGGCAAAAAAGAAGTCGAAGACAGAACAGTCACATTGCGCCGTCTAGGCGAGAAACAAACAGCAGTAATCTCACTCGATGAAGCTGTAACAATTCTCACGAAAGACGCAAAAGCACCTGACCTTTTGTAAAAGATTGCAATATTTTAAAAGGCCGCGCGGTATATCGCCTGCGCGGCCTTTGTTATTTTTCAATAACTTACGAATTTCCTTAGTAACAAATCATCTAAAATTATAACGCCGCTGTGACTAACGTCCTCGTGATTGGAAAGAGTTTATTTACTCGGCGTATGGTTAGTCTATCGCATCAAACGCGATCAGATATTCAAACTAAAGGAAGTCATACTATGTCCAACACTGTAAAAGCTCTCGCCGCTGCTGGTGCCGTTGCTGCCGCTCTTTCTGCAACAACTGGTGCAGTACAAGCTCAAGAAAACGAAAAATGCTTCGGTGTTTCACTTGCTGGTGAAAACGACTGTGCAGCTGGCCCAGGTACAACATGTGCAGGTTCGTCAACAGTTGACTACCAAGGTAACGCTTGGACACTCGTAGAAGCTGGCACATGCGCAGACATCGAACTGCCAGCAATGGCTGACGGCTCTGCACGTATGGGGTCAACCGATGCACTAGACCGCGACCTACCAGCGTCCTAAGATACTCCTGCGCCCCTGCACCGCGTGGGGGCGCACTCTAACCGACCGATAAAGACCAGCTGACCGGAGCGTTTCATGTTAGATGCCACCCGCCATTCATTTGATCAGCTACCCAATCGACCGGGCGTTGGCTATAAACCCCAACACTTCACAGACATCATGAAAGATGCAGGGCCCGTTGAGTGGCTCGAAATTCATGCTGAAAACTATATGGGCCAAGGTGGTCGCCCCCACGCGCAACTTCGCGCTCTTTCCGAAAAATTCGCATTCTCAGTCCATGGCGTTGGATTGTCCATTGGCGGTGAAAAGCCGCTGGACAAAGATCATTTAGCCCGTCTTCGTGATTTGGTGAGCTGGCTTAACCCTGCCCGATTTTCCGAACATCTCGCTTGGTCTACCCACGACAGCCACTTTCTAAATGACTTGCTTCCGCTACCATATACTGCCGATACACTCTCGCGCGTTGCGGATCACGTATCCGAAGTCCAAGATGTGGTTGGCCGCCAGATGCTGTTAGAAAACCCGTCTTCGTACTTAGCCTTTTCCGAGAGCACGATGGCAGAAACCGATTTTTTAAATGACGTAGCAGAACGATCAGGCTGTGGATTGCTGTTAGATGTGAACAACGTTTTTGTCTCAGCAACCAACCAAAAGATGAATGCCTACGCCTATATTGATGCTTTCCCGCTGGATAAAGTCGGCGAAATTCATTTAGGTGGCCACGATGAAGATGAAGACGATTTAGGCGCGCCACTACTGATAGATAGCCATGGTGCTGAAGTTGTTGATCCTGTTTGGTCTCTTTATCATTATACCATTGCGAAATCCGGGCCGCGCCCAACACTCATCGAATGGGATACCGATGTTCCTGAATGGCCTGTTCTCGCCGCAGAAGCATCGCGTGCAGCAAAAATTCTAGATCGGTTGCCAGCATGAACGTGACACAGTCCGAATTTCGCGCCGCAATTTTTGATGCGAACCTCCCTATTCCAGAAGGCTTGACCGACCCTGATGGCCGTCCGGCCGGAAAGCGGTTTTCCGTCTATCGCAATAATGTTGCGGTTAGCCTAACTGAGGCGCTGATAGCAGCATTTCCGATCATTCACAAACTTCTGGGGGATGCATTTTTTCGTGCGCTCGCAGGTGTTTTTTTACGGCAGTACCCGCCTACATCACCACTCATGATGTTTTACGGAACGGAAATGCCCGATTTCCTAAAAACGTTTGAGCCGGTAAAACACTTAGGTTATTTGCCCGACATCGCACGTATAGAACTGGCACGTAGACATAGCTATCACGCGAAAGACAGTATGCCGATTGCGCCCGAAGCCCTCCAAAACTTACCGCCAGAACGATTAATGGCTGCACGCTTTTCACTCTCAGAAGCAGTATACGTGGTTACATCAGACTGGCCGATTCACGCCATATGGCGCATGAACACTGTAGAAAACGCACCCAAACCTGCAATGCAACCCGAAGCGATATTGGTCACACGCCCCGAATTAGACCCTGTTGTAACGGGCGTCTCTCTAGGGGCTGCACGTTTTGTAACTGCGCTGAAGGGCGGGCAGACATTTGCGGAAGCCTTCGAAGCCGCAACCACTGCAGAAGCAGGTTTTGACCTTACCCCCCTACTCGGCGTGTTGATCACAGGTGCCGCAATAATACAAATCCAAGAAGGATCACACCAATGACCGCACTGACTACCCTTCACAATTTGATTTTTGAAAAATTGGAAAAACTTCTAGGAGCATGGTTCCTACCAACTTTGGCGCGTTTTACAATTGCTGCCACCTTAGTGGTTTACCTGTGGAATTCAGGCTTAACAAAATTGGGCGACGGAATTTTCGGAATTTTAAGTCCTTCACTCGGAGCCTATGCACAAATTTTCCCAAAAGCGATGGAAGCCGTTGGCTATGATGTTAGCCAACTGAGTGTGTTTCATTGGGCAGTTGTTGTTGCTGGAACCATTGCAGAATTTGTTCTTCCCGCACTCCTATTGTTAGGATTGTTGACACGTATCGCGGCACTCGGAACCATCGGTTTTGTCGTCGTACAAAGCCTTACAGACCTATATGGGCATGGCGGCATTGATCACCCTGAGACGCTTGGTGCTTGGTTTGATCGCATCCCAGATAGCATAATCTTAGATCAACGCCTATTCTGGGTTACGGTTTTACTGATATTGGTCTTAAAGGGTGGCGGCCCACTGTCATTGGACCGCCTTATCGGCACCCGTTAATGTGCATCCGGCTTGGTGGCCAACAGCGCCAATGCGCCGCCAAGCCCACACATTGATATTGGAAACATAGTAAAGACCCCAAATCCAAAAGCATAAAGCATCCCCACTGCTGAAACCAAAAGCATTGCCCCACCTGCCTTTGCTTGAGAGCGCGCCATAGCGCCACCAGCGATCGCTAAAAGGGGCGCAAATAAACTGACCACTCGTATCAGCCCAACGTTTTCCACCTGATCCAGCGCATTCGGGGCTTCATTCCCGACCCAATCGACAAAGACGGTATAGCCGTAGCTGAAAAACCCGATCAACACCCCGATCAGACCGCCAATAATTCCCAATACTAACGCTGCATTACGCATTTTCTTCTCCTTATTTACCTGCAGATAGGTGTAGCAGGGCTATTCGCCAACCCAGCTTGCCGCAACGTCTTTTCCCCAACCAAGTGTTAATCGGTCACCATCTTCGATCACTGGGCGTTTCATTAGAGTTGGGTTTTCAAGTAGAAGTTCGACCGGATCTTGCCCGCGTTGCTCTTCCGTTAAGCCACGCCATGTCGTTGATTTTTTGTTAATTAAAGCGATATCAAAAGCGGTCCAAAACCTTTGTAAATCTTGTTGCGTAACACCATCTGCCCGCACATCAACTACATCCACATCGTAGCTCGCCAACCGCAACGCTTTCAACGCTTTGCGGCATGTATCACAGGTCTTTAACCCATAAAATTTCATTTTCATTCTCCTGTCACATCCGGCGAATATAAGGGCCTCGCAGACCAGCGCGAGTGAAAATTCTTGCCTTTTGGAATAAAGACAGGCACGGTGCGACCGCGTGATGACAGTTTTTCGATACGACCGCCTCTTTTATGTGGCAGCCGACGACCAGAAGACCTGGCTGCACCACCCCGGCACAATAACGTGACCGGGCTTTGATAAAGGAGAATACGGATGGCTACTGGCACCGTAAAATGGTTCAACACAACTAAAGGCTTCGGCTTTATCGCACCTGACGGTGGCGGCAACGACGTTTTCGTACATATTTCTGCTGTTGAGCGTTCAGGCCTCACTGGTCTCGCTGACAACCAAAAGGTAGAATATGAGCTGCAAGAAGGCCGCGATGGTCGTCAATCCGCAGTCGATCTAAAAACCCTTTAATTGCAATTGCTAGAAATAGCTGCAATATGAGAATCAGCATCCAGAGCATTCTGCTTTGGGTGTATTTTTTGTAGGTATAGTTTCTATCCTACGCATCGTTTCGTATAATTGCGGAACACACTTGAAAGTACAAAGACATGGCTACCGGCACAGTAAAATGGTTCAACACAACTAAAGGTTTCGGCTTTATCGCACCTGACGGCGGTTCTTCCGACGTATTCGTTCACATCTCAGCCGTTGAGCGTTCAGGCTTGACTGGTCTTGCTGACAACCAAAAAGTTGAATTCGAACTGCAAGAAGGCCGCGATGGTCGTCAATCCGCAGTGGACCTGAAATTGGTATAAGCGTTTTCGCTAACCAATTGATTTAGGTGTTCAACCAGCGTTGATTGAATTCCCGAATTCGAAACCCTCACAGTTTTCTGTGAGGGTTTTATTTTATCAGGCAACCCGCAGGTATTCGAATACATCACACCTGGGATCATTCGCGCGCAGTGGCGTGCTCCCGATACAATCCCACTCTTTTCCGTCAAAATCTGGGAAATAGGTATCTGCATCGTCTACCTGCAAATCCACTTCGGTTAAAAGCAAACGGTGCGCTTTGGGTAACAGAGATTTATAAATTTGATACCCTCCGACCCCATAAATACGACGATATCCAGCCGCATAAGCTGCCGAAACCGCATCATCAAGATTTGAATACTGGAATTCCGCATCACACCCCTTGGATGTGACCACCAAATTCATACGGTTTTTAAGAGGCTTAAATGGCAAGCTATCCCAAGTATTGCGCCCCATGATGATCGCCCCACCCAGTGTTTCGCCTTTAAAAAACGATAAATCTTCAGGCGCATACCAAGGAATATCGTTGTCTTTGCCGATTGCACCACCATGGGCGCGCGCCGCTATCAATGTAATCATTTTTAAACCGCCACAGGTGCTGAGATAGAAGGATGCGGATCGTAGCCAACCACTTCGAAATCATCAAATTTGAAATCAAAAATGGACTCCACCTTCCGTCGAATATTTATTCTAGGCAACGGGCGCAACGGCCGCGCAAGCTGGGTTTTGACCTGATCCATGTGGTTAGAATAGATATGCGCATCCCCAAGGGTATGGACGAAATCACCTGCCTCATATCCGGTAACATGGGCCAGCATTTGCAAAAGCAAGGCATAAGACGCAATGTTAAATGGTACGCCTAGAAACAAATCTGCTGAACGTTGATAGAGTTGCAAATGCAACCTGCCATTCAGAACGCGAACCTGCCACATAGTATGACATGGCGGCAACGCCATCTGCGACAGCTCCCCCGGGTTCCAAGCGGAAACAATAAGGCGGCGACTATCAGGCGCGTTTTTGATATTCTCAATCAGATCCGAAACCTGATCACAGCTAATCGCACGAAACATCGGTTCACCATTTAGCGTTTCACCCGTTTCAACCAGGCCCGGAAACCGGCGCCATTGCTGTCCGTATACGGGGCCTAGATCGCCATTTTCATCAGCCCATTCATCCCATATCGACACCCCATTATCTTTGAGATAGCGAATATTTGTATCGCCAGACAAAAACCATAACAGTTCATGGATGATTGATCTTAAATGCAGTTTCTTCGTTGTCACCAAAGGGAAACCATCGGCCAACGAGTAGCGCATTTGCATACCAAAATATGCGATTGTGCCCGTACCGGTGCGATCTGTCGTTTGCTCTCCGTGATCGAGAACTTGCTGTAAGGCATCATGATATTGTTTCATCAGAAGCTGCACCGCCCATGTTATATATTGGATATCTCACCTTTTAGCATTGGTTGCCGCCATGAACAGAAAAGATTGCGATTTTCTCAAATCTCACTGGACTTCTTACAGCTCAACGCCATGCTAGTTGAAAACAAATCGGGAATACAAAAATGAAAGTTAAATACCTCCACACGATGGTGCGGGTGTCAGATCTAGAAGCCTCAATGGGTTTCTATTCGCTCCTGGGGTTAAACGAAGTTAAGCGATATGAAAGCGATGCTGGGCGATTTACACTCGTTTATCTTGCTGCGGACGGGGATGAGGATTGCCCACTCGAACTGACCTATAATTGGGATGGTGACACAGGCTTGCCTTCGGATGGTCGCCATTTTGGGCACCTCGCTTATGGTGTCGAAAACATTTACGAGATGTGCGCGAAATTACAGGATGCAGGTGTCACGATCAACCGTGCACCTCATGATGGACGCATGGCATTTGTGCGTTCCCCTGACAATATTTCGATTGAATTGCTGCAAATCGGCGAAGCGTTAACGCCTGCTGAACCTTGGCTGAGCATGACCAGCACAGGCCACTGGTAATGAAGAAACGCGTCATGGTGTACGGGGATTCAAATTCCTGGGGCTACCTATCAGATGGATTGGGCATTCGCTGTCCAGATCGTTGGCCTGTTGTCATGGCGCGCCTCTTAAACGTAGAACTGATAGAGGAGTGCCTGCCCGGCCGAACAACTGTACATGATGACCCCGAATTTATGGGTGATATCATGAATGGGCTTCGCCACCTCCCCGTTGCCTTAAAATCCCACAGCCCATTGGACACTCTCATCATTATGTTAGGTACCAATGATCTAAAATCACGGTTCAACCCAAGTGCTGAAAAGATCGCCAAAAACATCGGCAAACTGATAGACTGTGCCATCAAGACCGGCGCGGGGCAAAGCAACTGGGAAGATACCACTCCTCCCAATATATACGTCGTCGTTCCTCCCAAACTTCCCGAATACGTGAATGACCCGCAATGGGAGCGATGCGAAGAATGGAAAGGCGGTTATTCAGCGTCCCTATCACTTTTCGCAGCCGTGCAGGCTAATACTTCCTCAAACGCAATTCCAATTTTTGACGCAGGTTCAGTGATCGCAGGAGCAGTAGATGATCCGATACATTGGACCCAAGCGAGTCACAAAATTCTAGGGGAAACCATCGCAAATTGGATTGCTAGTCTTGAGAAATTGCGTGATAAATAAAGTTGTATCGGCCGTTGTCCTTAGTTTAATCGCCACTTCAGCCGCTGCTACATGCCGTCAGGCATTACTGCTAGGCTTAGATGTTTCTGGCTCTGTTGATGCACGCGAATACCGTTTGCAATTGGATGGCCTTGCCAATGCCTTTGATACCCCGTCAGTCCGAAGCGCGCTTCTGTCTTTTCCTGCTGCACCAGTTTCTATCGGTGTTTTTGAATGGAGCGGAGCAACACGACAAAGGCTTTTAGTCCCTTGGACTTCAATCAGCAGTACTGAGGATTTAAACGACCTCATCTCTGTTTTGCATTCGGCCCAACGTGTTCCGCTCGGGCAATCTACGGCACTCGGAAGCGCCATGGCCTTCGCTGCAAATTATCTAGAGCAACAAAGCGAATGTTGGAGTAAAACACTGGACATATCGGGTGACGGGCCATCAAACAGCGGCCCTCGTCCCCGTGATATCGCCCAACATAGCAGCTATGACTCGATTACAATAAACGCTTTGGTTATCGGGTCTGATCCAAACTGGGGAACAGATCAGCGCTCGGAACAGATAGGGGAGTTAAAGGCTTATTTTGAAAGTGAAGTCATACGAGGGCCGATTGCATTCGTCGAAGTCGCTCTGGGATTTGAGGATTACGAAGAAGCCATGATACGCAAGCTTTTACGAGAACTAGAGGGGCTCGTTCTGAGCCAACTTTAACAAGCCTCTTAGTAGATATAACGAATTTGATCCGTCCAATACCGCTCCATACGGCGCAGCGCAGAATTGATTTCATCAATACCATCCGTTCCCAGAACACCGCGCGCTTGTAAACCATCAGCGTGCCGCTCAAATAACTCGGAAACAACATCGCGAATTTCACGACCTCTGGGCGTGAGACGTACGCGTACCGAACGGCGATCGATTTCACACCGTTGATGATGCATGAAGCCCATCTCGACCAATTTTTTCAGGTTATATGAAACATTTGAACCCTGATAATAGCCGCGGCTTTTTAATTCACCAGCAGTGACTTCGTTATCGCCAATATTGAACAACAATAACGCCTGGACCGCATTTATTTCCAAAACGCCTACGCGTTCAAACTCATCTTTAATGACATCCAAGAGCAATCGGTGCAGCCTCTCTACAAGCGCAAGCGCTTCCAGATAGTTGACCATGAAATTGGCCTGTTTGTCGGGGGCATTTACTGCCGAATAGATACTCATCTTTTTCTCCGCCGAGGTTTCTTAACCACAGAGGTTGGGAGAAAATGCCAAACATTCGGTTAAATCAGGCGAAAAGCAGGCGAAAATTGTAACGATCTACGAACGAACCATATTATTAGCGATTGAAGTCATCAAATCCAGATAGGTTTCCGGTGTTGGCACAGCACCTGTAACCCATTGATAAAGATCATGATCATTCTCTTCGAGTAAGACCTCATATAGATCGAGCTCAACAGGATTTAAGCCCGTCAATTTTGTTTCTGAAAATCCGCCTAAAATTATATCCATCTCTTTGATACCGCGGCGCATGGATCGCATTTTAAGACGTTTCAGGCGGTTTTCAGGGAGCTCTTCAGGCATTTATATCATTTTCCACACTGTGAAGCGCCGTTCTTAGGCGTTTTTCCATCCGTCCGAGTCGCGCAGCGGTCTGTGTCATTTCCAATTGCATCTCGCGTATTTCCAGCAGAATTGAACGAATATCATCCCCCTGTGGTAATTCTTCATGTGCGTTTGCGATTCCGTCGCCTTCGCCATTGATCAACCAGGTCATCGAAACCCCTAATAGACCAGCAAGTCGAACCACTTTGTTTGCTCTGGGTTCCGATAGATCACCTTCCCAAGCATGAATCGTTTTTAACTTCACACCCAATCGTCTTGAGAGTTCTTCTTGTGACATCCCCAAAGCATCGCGTGCGCCGGCGACACGATCTCCAAAAGTCGAAATTTCAGCACCGAACCAGTCGTTCTCTGCGTCTGTCATTGAATTATATCCTTTGTTCAAAAGACTTGATGGGACTTACGGCGCACCCTATGACATGAAACCGGAACATACAAACCGGAGTCCTCTTTTATGTCTTTCCTCGCAAACACGTTGTCACGCGTCAAACCTTCTCCGACGATCGCAATTTCAACCAAAGCAAAAGACCTAAAGGCAGAAGGCCGCGACATTATTGCTTTATCCGCTGGCGAACCCGATTTTGATACACCTCAAAACATCAAAGACGCAGCAATTGCGGCGATCAACTCAGGGAAAACAAAATACACAGCACCTGATGGAATGCCTGAACTGAAAGAGGCCATCTGTGCAAAATTCAAACGCGAAAATAGCCTGAACTATACACCTACACAGGTTTCTGTTGGCACAGGCGGCAAACAAATCCTTTATAATGCTTTGATGGCGACTTTGAATCCTGGCGATGAGGTGCTGATCCCTGCCCCGTATTGGGTAAGCTATCCTGATATGGTGCTTCTTGCAGGCGGCGAACCTACTTTCGTTGCAGCCAGCATAGAGAATAAATTCAAAATAACACCCGAGGCCCTAGAAGCAGCGATCACACCAAAAACCAAATGGTTCATTTTCAATTCTCCGTCGAACCCAACAGGTGCTGGTTATACATGGGATGAACTCAGGGCCCTCACGGATGTATTGCTGCGCCATCCTCATGTTTGGGTGATGTCAGATGATATGTATGAACACCTCGCCTATGATGGTTTTAAATTCTGCACTCCTGCCGAGGTAGAGCCAAAGCTCTATGACCGCACATTAACCACCAATGGTGTTTCAAAAGCATACGCAATGACAGGATGGCGCATAGGATACGCCGCTGGGCCGGTTGAACTCATAGCTGCGATGCGCAAAATCCAAAGCCAATCAACATCGAATCCTTGTTCGGTCAGTCAATGGGCCGCCGTCGAAGCATTGAATGGCACCCAAGATTACCTCCCAGAAAACAATGTAATGTTTAAACGCCGTCGCGACCTTGTGGTATCAATGTTGAGTGAAATCGAAGGTGTCACCTGTCCAACACCCGAAGGGGCATTTTATGTGTACCCATTTATTTCCGGCCTGATTGGAAAAACATCCGCCGGTGGAACACAAATCACCAACGACGAAGCTTTTGCAACAGCGTTGTTAGAGGAAACTGGCGTTGCTGTCGTGTTTGGCGCTGCCTTTGGGCTTTCGCCAGCGTTCCGTGTGAGTTACGCTACATCTGACGAAGCCTTAAAAGATGCCTGCACGCGCATCCAAGGGTTCTGTAACGGTTTGAAGGCATCATAAGGGGCATCAATGTCTGCGCATTTGCCAGAATTTTATTTTCGTGTCCGTGAAAACGGTGCGCTGGTTTTTCGAATTGATACGGAAAACCGGCAGCGCCGGATTGATATGGACCAGATTGCTGTCGCAAATATTAAAAATGGTGAAATCAAACCGCACGGCAAACGAGAACTCAGTGATGAAGAACATATTGTCATCGAGGAGTGGATGGCAGAACGCACCGCACTTCTTGCAAAACGCGATATAGACGACATTCACCGCGCGGTTGATTACATGAACCTCACAACCCAGTGGGTTCAGTCCCGTGCAACCGATGAACAATTAGAAGATGTTACTGATCGCCTCTTGTTGGCAATGCATGATTTGCGCGCGCTCCTAGTTCGTAAGAAAGCCGACCGGCTTATGGCTGAGCGCGAGAAAAACAGCTAATTTCAAAATGAGTAGAGTATGCAGTGAGGAAGCAATTGCCACCTCACTGTTGAAAAACAGGTATCCAGTTTTTACGCCGCCAGAATCTCGCGTTCAAAAACAGAGCCGCGCAGGATAACCCAACAACCAGCCCGATCCACACGCCCGGCGCACCGTATCCTAAAGGTTGGCTCAGGATATAAGCCACCGGCACACCAATCCCCCAATAGCTCAATGCTGCATATATCATAGGGATACGGGTGTCCTGCACGCCCCGAAGCAATCCAAGCGCCTGCGCCTGTGTTCCGTCTGCCAATTGAAACAACGCAGCAAGCACAAGCAATGTGACCCCAACTTGAACAATCTCAGTACGTGCTTCTTCGCCAGGATCTAAAAATGCACCTATAAACACCTCCGGAAACGTGACAAAGGCAATTGTCGTAACAACGGAGAAACCGAACGACATCATCGTTACAACTTTCCCCCCCATTCGGAGACCTTCTTCGTCTTGCCGGCCGTATGCACGCCCCGCTCTGATTGTCGCAACGCTGCCAAGTCCCAAGTGTACCATGAAAGTGATTGCAGCCAGTTGTACAGCAATCCCATGCGCCGCAAGTTCAATTGTACCAACCCAGCCTACCATCAGCGCAGCCGCGGCAAACAAGCCCGCTTCCGCCAACATGGTAAAGCTAATCGGTGCGCCTAACCGAAAAACAGCAAAAAACGCCCCCCAGTCCGCACGCCAGAACCGCTGAAACAAAGCATGCTCTGGAAAAACACGTTGCGCGTACCAGATTAAAATGAGCAACGATAAAACCTGCGTCGCAACAGATGCGATTGCGGCCCCACGAACGCCCAACTCAGGCGCACCCCAATTGCCGAAAATAAGCAGGTAATTCAAAAAAACATTCAAAACAGCGCTGCCAATTGTTGCCCACAGCAATATTCCAGTGCGCTCCAATGCTGACAAATAGCTTTTTAAGGTCATAACCATTAAAGCCGGGAAAATTCCAAACCCGGCGATGATCAAATATTGTTCACCCAAAAATGCGATGCCACTCTCTTGCCCTAAGCTGCCCAATATGAATTCAGCTTCAATGAATAACGGCATGACCAATGTTGCGGCCAAAAGGGATATCCAAATACCCATTCGGGTCACACGCCGCACATCCGCAGTATTGCCCTTCCCTTCGGCCTCCGCGACGAGCGGCATAACTGCGCCTGCAAAGCCTGAACAAAAAATAAAGATGACAAAGAAATAAGAGCTGGCAAGCGTCAATGCAGCAAGTGCTTCGACACTGTACCACCCCAGCATTACCGTATCTGTTACGCCAATCGCCATCTGCGCAATGTGGCTCCCGATTAACGGAAGCCCCAGACTCAACACTGCTTTTGCGTGTGTTCCAAATGTATTATTCGTTTCCATAGCTAAGGCGTAACGCCCCGCTGCGTGCCCTGCAAGCCTTCTTAATCATAGTGTTAAGATGGGTGCAGTGATGTTCCTAAGATATGTTCAGAATTATGCACGACATGGCTTGCGCTACCAACGATCAAAGGATCGGCTTCACCCACAACTTTGTAGTCTTTATCTGGATATTCCAGCGTTGACAAAAAGTGGCGCATACAATTTAAACGCGCGCGTTTTTTGTCGTTTGATTTCACAATAGTCCAAGGTGCATCAGCGGTATCGGTGTAAAAGAACATCGCCTCTTTCGCTTCGGTGTAATCGTCCCATTTGGCTAAACTCGCCTGATCAATCGGTGACAATTTCCAACGCTTAAGTGGGTCATTCTTTCGCCCATCAAACCTACGCTTTTGCTCATCCTGTGTTACCGAAAACCAATATTTATAAAGCTGAACACCTGAACGTGTTAGCATGCGCTCCAGTTCCGGTGTCTGACGCATGAACTCCAAATATTCATTTGGTGTGCAAAACCCCATCACACGCTCCACGCCAGCGCGGTTGTACCAAGAACGGTCAAAAAACACCATTTCCCCTGCAGTTGGGAAATGCTGAATATAACGCTGATAATACCACTGGCCCCGCTCTAAGTTGGTTGGTTTATTTAATGCAACCACACGTGCTTCACGTGGGTTAAGATGCTCCATAAACCGCTTAATGGTTCCACCTTTACCTGCCGCATCACGCCCCTCAAAAAACAGTGCAAATTTTTGCCCTGTATCCTGCGCCCATTTTTGAACTTTCAGTAGCTCCGCCTGCAACTCAGCCTTTTGAGCTTCATACTCCTTGCGGCCCATTTTCTTGCCATACGGATAAATTCCCTGTTCAAACCCTTGCCGCGAAATATTGGGGGCAATTTTTGGAAACACTTTGTCGTTTTCGGTGGTCAGACCAGAAATATCTTGGGCCTCAACGGGGGTGGAAATGAGTTCAGTCATGGGCGTCTCCTTAGAATTCGCCCATACTATGATCTATTTCATCGTCCACCACTTTGACGTGCATCAAATAAACTGCACACGATTATGATCAACGTTATCCTTAACATATTGTGCGCCAATCCGAGAGCGCAACAAAGTGCAGCTCGAGAAATAAGGCGGCCCCTTGGGGCCACAGTTTTCTTAAATTCAGCGATGGTTCCAATCGTCGGGGTCGTCAGAATTATTCGGCGACAAACCTATAATGTCGCCCTTTGTCGAACATCCCAATCCCAATACTGTACGATTTGCATATGAAAAATACGCAGAAACCTGATTAATCTCCACAATTTCCCCGTCATCATAACCTACATCCCGCAATGCCTGAATATCGCTCTCAGCTAATCCATTCGGATCGCGCGTTAACATCCGCGCATATCGCAAAGCCTGTTTTTGCGCTGTATCCAAAGGGATTGAATCAATGTCTCCTGCATCGATTGAACGGCGGATACCTGCAGATTTATCCTCGTCGTTCAAAAGACGTTTCATCCCTGCAAAATGGTGTTCAACGCAGTAATTGCATTCATTCAAGGAAGAGACCCAAACGCCAATACATTCCAAAAACCATTTTGGGATCGTATTGCCCGAATGGTGCAGGACATATTTGTAAATCGCCATATGCCCCTCCATCGAATGGGGCCGCAAACTATGGGACATCATGATATTATCGACGTTGTTATCCGGCCCCTTAACGCGGTCATATAGCATTTTAAGTTTGCCTTTAGCGTCTTCATAGGCAACGGTTTTTATCCAAGCCATCAATCTCTCCCTCATGAATGTGTGAAGTTAGAGAACCACAAGCAGTTCCTAAAACCACCCCCAAATTTCGCTCATTTGCGTTTTCATGCTAGATTGACGTAAGGGCATTTCGCCCGAACAAAAAAAGGGGGATTAGTAATGTTTGGTTTTCGACTGCTTTATGCGGCCTCAGTTTGTTTTACATTGCACATTGTTCCAAGTGCTGCCCAAGATTTATCAACAGAAATAGAAACCGCACTCACCGGTTTAAGCGCTGGCTTTCCAGAAGGCGAAACTGCAGGCTTCAACGCCGCCATTACAGCGGCACCTGCTGGTATTACAGGGGATACATTTGGGCATGCTCTTTTTGCGCAACGACATTTTGATCGTGCCGCCTGGTTCTTTGGCAGCGATGCAGTGGGGGATTTATCCGACCCTGCATCTTTGAATAATTTTTCAGCCATGTTGGTGCAAACCTATTTAAATGACCCTGACAGCTACCCAATTGATTGGCTTGCGACAGCGCATCTGGCGAGCGAACAGGCTGTCGCCTTGGCCCCGAACGAAGCCGCATTTCACAATAATTTAGCGCAAGTCCTCAGACATTTGGGGCAAGATGCCGTTGCTTCGGCCCGCCGCGCGACCGAGCTCGCTCCAGAAGAAACCCTTTATTGGGATAACCTCGCCCGCGCTCTCGAAGCATCCGGCGACAGCGAGGGCGCGGCAGCAGCTTTGGCTCGTTCGCATGCCATATCGCCAAACGCCCTGTCATTACAAATGGCTCGCGCCTCGATGCCCAATGTTGCAGGCAGCTACACAAGCGCGATCCAACCGAACTGCAATGTGAACTTCGGTTGCGAAGAAAACTGTCCTCGCTCCATTATCGGGCGCATCATGTTTGTGACATGCGAAATTGAAAACCAATCTGCTCAACTCGCGTGTCTCGAAGGGCTCCCCCATCCGACGTCCTACCGTTGCGAAGAGGAATTTCCTGAATACGGTATTTTGATTCCGGGTTTGAACTCTGGGTTCTCTGTCGCTGTTCCCGGATTTAGCATGCATGTGTTGGTCAATGGCGATGGAACCATCCGAACACGTGTTGAATTTGGTGCAAGCGCTGGCCCTCTTACTGCATATGCGGGAACCGATGGGCGTTTCCAACCTGATGGCGGTGTGAGCTTTGACAACAACCGCGCAGGCGTGCGTCTGTCTTTGCTCAACCGTAGCCCAGCCGCCCAACAGGCCAGCAACCTCGGCCATCCGCCGGCCCATATCGAGCTGGAGAATGTTGATGGCGACACATCACTCAATGCCGAAGCCTATAACGCGGGTGTCATTTCCTACTGACCAAAATATGCCCGGCGATAAAACCGGGCATCTATCATTAACCGCGCGCCTTCATCACCGCAGCTAGTGCCGCATCAATATCTGTTTGATGTGTGCGATGATTGGTGATTGCGGCCCGCAGGACTTTCACCCCATCAACGAGCGTTGTTGAAAATACAGCTTCACCGTTTTCTTGAAGGTCCTCTGAAATACGCTGATTGAGGTCAGATTGCGCGTCAGCCGCCAGTGTTTCATCGGCGGTGAAAACGCAAACGTTTGACGCAACTGGGGCGACGACACGCATGTTTTGCGCACTCCCCACCTGCGAAGCCATGTAAGCGGCTAAATGGCAGTTCCCTGTAATTGCTTGGGAAAAAGCATCAATCCCATAAGTCTCAAGTGCGGTCCAAACCTTAAGTGCGCGGTTGCCGCGCGACAAATCAATTCCATAATCGCAGAACCACGGATCACCACCAGACAAACCTCGTGCGCCCCCCTGCAAATACGCAGGGCGTGCGGCAAATGCAGCGCGGTGTTCGTCCTCATCACGGATCAAAACGCACCCACAATCATAATTCACATACATCCATTTGTGATAATCAAGCGCAATGGAATCCGCCCGTTCAATCCCATCGGTGAGGCAGCGATACGGGGCCTCTGCAATTCGGGTCCACGCGCCAAACGCCCCATCCACATGCAACCATAAATCCAAATTCTCAGCAGCATCCGCAAGAAGATTTAAATCATCAAATGCGCCAATATCAACGGTTCCCGCATTTCCAACGACCAAAAATGGTTTCGCGCCTGATGCATGATCCTCCGCAACCATTCCAGCCAACGCAGAGACATCCATTTGACCATCAACCGTTGGCACCAGTCGCAAGTTGTCTGACCCAATTCCGAGCAGTTCAATCGCCTTTTTTGATGCATTGTGAACACCACCGCTGGCATAGGCCACCAATCGCACATCCCCTTGCCCGGTCTTACGTACATTCGCGCCTAAGGCCCGAAGGCGCGCCGCCGCAAATGCAATAACTGTCGCCTGAGACGTACCAGTCACCAACACACCGCTGGCCGTTTCAGGAAACCCCATTTGTTGACGTGTCCAATCGATAACAGCCCGTTCCATGTAAACTGCGCCATGATCACGGCCGCCACAGTTAATGTTGGTCACAACATTGGCCATTTCACTTAGGAAACCTGATGCAAGTCCGGTCCCCTGAACCCATCCCCAAAACTGTGGGTGGGGGCTTCCGCAACCATAAGGGAGGACATCCGATTTCAACCGCTCCGTTACAGAAGCATTCTGTGTTCCGATAGCAAAGCGTTCTTTCACCTCTTCGGGAACCGGTTGCCAAGGATAGTCCCGCGCGTTTTGCATCTGATCCATACAGGCGTCCAAAAACGCATGGGCCTCAGAGCGAAAAGCATCCCAATCTTGCGGGTCCAGCGGGGAGGTCTTATTGTCTGAGCTCATTTACCTATCCTTTTCTCTTCTATCAGGCTTTTAGCCAGCACTTGCAGCCCTTATAAAGCCTCCGGCCCAATAAACGAGTTTTTCGAAAGAGAATATCGAATAAATCGCAATGAATAACCCCGCACGAAATTCCCCCCATTGCCCCGCCGCAATCTGCTGTCTAAGATGTATCTCCAATAAGCACAAAAGAGCAGAACCACATGGCAGACGATCTTCTGACGGAACACGATGCACCTGAGCAGACCTACGATGCCTCTTCGATTGAGGTTTTGGAAGGTCTGGAACCCGTCCGAAAACGCCCTGGCATGTATATTGGCGGCACCGATGAACGTGCAATGCACCACATGGTGGCAGAGGTTCTCGACAACTCAATGGATGAAGCTGTCGCCGGGTTCGCCAACCGAATCGAAGTTGAACTGCACGCGGATCATTCGGTCACCATCCGAGACAATGGTCGTGGTATCCCGATCGACCCGCATCCAAAATTCCCCGATAAATCTGCACTCGAAGTTATTTTGTGTACGCTTCATGCTGGCGGTAAATTTTCGGGCAAGGCTTATGAAACATCCGGTGGTTTGCATGGTGTTGGTGCCTCTGTTGTAAACGCATTATCCGACAGCATGGTGGTGCAGGTTGCACGCAACAAAGAAGTATTTGAACAACGTTTTTCGCGCGGCATCCCATTGGGTCCTGTTGAAAAGGTAGGCGCGGCACCTAACCGGCGCGGCACGACTGTGACCTTCCATTCCGACCCAGAAATCTTTGGCAGCCAAAAGATGAAGCCAAAGCGCCTGATGACAATGGTGCGTTCAAAGGCGTATCTTTTTTCTGGCGTTGAAATTCGCTGGAAATCAGCCATTGATGATGGGGAAACCCCGACCGAGGCGACTTTTCATTTTCCCGGCGGCCTAGCGGATTACCTAACGGAGACGCTCGGTAAATCATCAACATACGCCGATACCCCCTTCGCAGGGAAAGTCGACTTTAAAGAGAAATTTGGCGAAGCAGGCTCTGTCGAATGGGCAATCAACTGGACGCCAACGCGTGACGGCTACATTCAATCCTATTGTAACACAGTGCCCACACCTGAGGGCGGCACACACGTAACAGGCTTTTGGGCTGCTATCCTAAAAGGCATCCGGGCCTACGGCGAATTGGTGAGCAATAAAAAAGCTAGCCAAATCACCCGTGATGACCTGACAAACGGCGGCTGTGCGCTGGTATCTTGTTTTATTCGCGAACCACAGTTCGTTGGCCAGACCAAAGATCGGCTTTCAAGTGCGGGCGCAACGCGTCTGGTGGAAAACTCTGTCCGTGATCACTTTGACAACTGGCTGGCCGCAGATACCAAGGCCGCCGGCGCGATTTTGGATTACCTTGTCTTACGGGCCGAAGAACGGCTTCGTCGGCGTCAAGAAAAAGAAACCCAACGCAAATCCGCCACAAAAAAACTGCGCCTGCCCGGTAAACTGACGGACTGTTCGTCAAACAGCCGCGAAGGCACGGAGTTGTTCATTGTTGAGGGTGACTCTGCGGGTGGGTCTGCCAAAATGGCACGCGATCGTAAAACGCAGGCTTTGCTTCCGCTCAAGGGTAAAATCTTAAACGTCCTTGGTGCTGCCAGCTCCAAAATCCATACCAATGCGGAAATAAGCGATATTATTCAGGCGCTTGGCGTTGGGATGGGGTCAAAGTTCAACGTAGATGATCTGCGTTATGAAAAGATCATCATCATGACCGATGCTGATGTCGATGGGGCCCATATCGCTGCACTTCTCATGACGTTCTTCTACACCCAAATGCGCCCGATGATTGATCAGGGCCATCTATATTTGGCTTGCCCACCTTTGTTCCGTCTGACCCAAGGGGCAAAACGCATGTACTGCGTGGATGAGGCCGAAAAGAATAAGATGCTGGAAAAAGGTCTCGGCGGACGTGGTAAGATTGATGTGTCCCGCTTCAAAGGTCTTGGCGAAATGGACGCTAAAGATCTGAAAGACACAACCATGAACCCCAAAACACGCAAGCTGATCCGGGTCAGCATTGATGAGGATGAACCGGGCGAAACCAGCGACCTTGTTGAGCGTTTGATGGGTAAGAAACCTGAAATGCGCTATCAATACATTCAGGAAAACGCCAAATTCGTCGAAGAACTTGACGTTTAAACCTTTCGGCTAAGCCCTCTTCCCCCTGTCGCCGCCCTGCTTTATAGGGGCGGTATGACTTTGAATCCTCCCAGCCTCCGCCCGGACCTCGCGCCCAAAGCGCGCCTTTCTGACATTGCCCGCGAGGGCCAGCCGAAAATCGGTATGGTTTCGCTTGGCTGCCCGAAGGCTTTGGTGGATTCTGAACGCATTCTCACCCGCCTGCGCGCCGAAGGTTATGCCATGTCGCCGGACTATGCTGGTGCAGATGCGGTGATCGTTAACACGTGTGGCTTCCTAGACAGCGCCAAGGCCGAAAGCCTTGAGGCCATTGGTGAGGCCCTGAACGAAAACGGCAAGGTCATTGTCACAGGCTGTTTGGGTGCCGAAGAAGACTACATTCGCGGCACTCACCCGAATGTTTTAGCCGTGACCGGTCCGCATCAATACGAACAGGTTTTGGACGCAGTGCATGGTGCTGTGCCCCCGCAGCCTGATCCGTTTATTGATTTGCTGCCTGCAACGGGCGTATCCCTGACCCCACGCCACTACAGTTACCTAAAGATTTCAGAAGGTTGCAACCACAAGTGCAAGTTCTGCATCATCCCGGATATGCGTGGTCGCCTGCAATCACGCCCGGCCCATGCGATCCTGCGAGAGGCCGAAAAGCTGGTCACAGCAGGCGTTCGCGAACTCTTGGTGATTTCACAGGATACCTCGGCCTATGGGTTGGATCGCAAATACGATATTAACCCGTGGAAAGACCGCGAAGTGCGGTCCCACATCACGGATCTTGCCCGCGAACTTGGACAGATGGAGGCATGGGTGCGCCTGCACTATGTCTACCCCTACCCGCATGTGCGCGACCTAATTCCGCTGATGGCCGAAAGCTGCGCCAATGGCGGTGGCATCCTGCCCTATATGGATATCCCATTTCAACACGCCCACCCTGATGTGCTGAAACGCATGGCGCGTCCGGCGGCGGGATCAAAGACGCTGGAAGAAATCGCCGCATGGCGCGCGACTTGCCCGGATATCACCCTGCGCTCGACCTTTATCGTTGGGTATCCCGGCGAAACAGAGGCAGAATTCCAAACCCTGTTGGATTGGCTGGACGAGGCACAGCTCGATCGCGTTGGGTGCTTTAAATACGAAAACGTCGATGGCGCGCGGTCAAACGCCCTGCCCGATCATCTGGACGAAGACGTGAAGCAAGACCGCTGGGACCGCTTTATGGAGAAATCCCAAGCGATTTCTGAGGCAAAGCTGCAAGCCAAAGTCGGTACCCTGCAACAGGTGATCGTAGACGACGTGGACGAAGACGGCATCGCCACCTGCCGCACCAAAGCAGACGCCCCAGAGATCGACGGCAACCTGTTTATCGACGAAGGCGCAGAAGACTTAAAACCGGGTGATCTGGCGACCGTTGAGGTGGATGAAGCGAGTGAGTATGACTTGTGGGGTAAACGAATATCCTAGTCTATTCGAGTTAAAAAACTTCTGTTTTAACTCCTGCCTCAGCGAGAATAATTTTGGATTTTTCAAAGCTGTGTTTATATGTGTGATCTTCCATTGGCGCTTCGAAAGTCTTCAATGTGGTTATTCCAGACTGAACAATTGCTCTTGCACATTCGGCACAAGGAAAAAGGGTTGAGTACAGTGTCGCGTTTTCCAAGGCAACTCCACTTCGGGCCGCGTTGAATATAGCATTGCGTTCAGCGTGCTCAAACCAAAAGTACTTTTCGCCGTTTTCCTTGGAATATCGTATTGCTTCGGTTCCCAAAACTCCCCTTGGAAGACCATTGTATCCTGTTGAAAGAATCTGGTTTGCTGAACCAACAATTACGACACCTACCTTTCTGCTTGTATCTTCACTCCAAGTTGAAACAAGTTCAGAAAGATCAAAGAACCTTTTATCCCAAACACTAAATTTATTTTGCAAAGGAAGTTTCATTGGGACATCTCATCGTTGGCGAAAGCATTATATCGCAGAAACTCATTAAAAATGGCAACCCTGATTGTATAAAACACAGCACCTACGATTTAACTATCGGCGCGATTTTTCCTGCGGGAGAAAAAAACACGCAAATTGATCCAAACGAAATTTACTATTTAAAGCCAAAGCAGGCTATATTAGTTCTCTCACATGAAGAGTTTGGATTGCCAGGCACAGTCACTGGAATAGCAACCCTTAGAACTACTCTAACGAAGAATGGCTTGCTTGCGTTAAATGTAGGGATTATTGATCCATTCTTTAATGGCCCAATTAGCACCACCTTGATTAACTTTTCATCGAGAGATGTTCCAATTCAGATCGGAATGCCATTCTTTCGAGTTGTCTTTTTTGAGCACACGGACACTACTGACTTCCATCGCGCCGACGAAAGCAAGAAACAAAGCGATTACCACAGTGAATTGCAAATCGCTGCTTATCGAGAGTTTCCGAAGAACTTCATGGATATGCCAATCATGGATCATCGGTTTTATGCTGGAACCGCATTAAAAATGATAAAAGGTCTAGCAATCGTTTACTGGTATTTTTCAATCCCCCTATTTTTGTTCTTTTTGTCCATAGTGAACTACATCATCCAAAATGAACAATATTGGAAATACACTGGGGACACCTTCAAATGGCTCAAAGAGACTATTCCATT
Organism: Cochlodiniinecator piscidefendens; assembly: GCF_011326755.1. Taxonomy (GTDB): domain Bacteria; phylum Pseudomonadota; class Alphaproteobacteria; order Rhodobacterales; family Rhodobacteraceae; genus Cochlodiniinecator; species Cochlodiniinecator piscidefendens. The sequence continues at coordinate 304,789 of NZ_JAAOIE010000002.1, forward strand.
CTTTTAGAAGAGATCACCTTTGTTTTAGCCTCATCAGGAGATGGGTTTTTTGTTAGAAGAAAAATACAACTACATTTTCTCACAAAACCCTCTTTTCATTCCCGGCAAAGCCCGTATGATCCGCCCTATGATGACTGACGCACATATGACTCCCCTTGCACTGCGCTTTGGCGCGGGCCGTGGTCTATCTGCGCTCCTCCTTCTCCTAGCCCGCCTCTGAGCGTGCCAAATTGGTGCGTCCGCTCAGAGGATATGCGCAGCGCACCAGAGAAGGTTAAGCCCCAACAGGGCCAGAAATTTACGAAAGATCCATAAAATGACCGATACCGCCAAACAGGACCGCGTTCTGATTTTTGACACCACATTGCGTGACGGTGAGCAATCCCCCGGCGCAACGATGACCCACGAAGAAAAACTGGAAATCGCTGAGATGCTCGACGAAATGGGCGTCGACATTATCGAGGCAGGTTTTCCGATTGCCTCAGAGGGTGATTTCAACGCGGTAAGCGAAATCGCCAAGCGTTCCGTCAACTCTGTCATTTGTGGCTTGGCCCGCGCCCAGTTCCCCGACATTGACCGTTGCTGGGAGGCCGTTAAACACGCCCCGAAACCGCGCATTCACACGTTTATTGGCACCTCCCCGCTGCACCGCGCCATTCCAAACTTGACCCAAGACGAAATGGCCCAGCGTATCCATGATACCGTGAGCCACGCGCGCAACCTCTGCGACAACGTGCAGTGGTCCCCAATGGACGCGACACGCACCGAATGGGACTATCTGTGCCGCACCGTCGAAATCGCGATCAAAGCGGGCGCGTCGACCATCAACATCCCAGACACTGTAGGTTATACCGCCCCGGCAGAATCTGCTGACTTGATCAAACGTTTGATCGAAACGGTTCCGGGTGCTGATGAAATCATCTTTGCAACGCACTGCCATAATGACCTTGGCATGGCCACCGCGAACTCATTGGCCGCAGTTGCCGGTGGTGCGCGTCAGATCGAATGCACCATTAATGGTCTTGGCGAACGCGCAGGTAACACCGCACTCGAAGAAGTGGTCATGGCGCTAAAGGTGCGCAATGATATCATGCCGTGGAAAACCGGCATCGACACCTCAAAGATCATGAATATTTCACGCCGCGTCGCAACTGTATCCGGCTTTTCTGTGCAGTTTAATAAAGCCATCGTTGGTAAAAATGCTTTTGCTCACGAAAGCGGCATTCACCAGGATGGCATGCTGAAAAACGCGGAAACGTTTGAGATCATGCGCCCCGAAGATGTAGGCCTGTCCGAAACCAGCATCGTGATGGGCAAACACTCTGGCCGCGCAGCACTGCGGTCAAAGCTGCAGGATTTGGGGTATGAACTGGCTGACAACCAGCTGAAGGATGTCTTTGTACGTTTCAAAGCCTTGGCGGATCGCAAAAAAGAAGTCTACGACGACGATCTGGTTGCGTTGATGGGTGACAGTTCTGACGTCGAGGATCATATCCAGGTGAAGTTCTTGCGTGTAATTTGCGGCACCGAGGCCCCACAATCAGCAGATTTGACCCTAACAATTGACGGCAAAGATGTGCAGACAACGGCGCAAGGCGATGGCCCGGTCGACGCGGTTTTCAATGCAATCCAAGCCTTGTTTCCACATGATGCGAAACTTGCGCTGTATCAAGTGCATGCCGTGACCGAAGGTACCGATGCGCAAGCCACTGTTTCTGTTCGTTTGGAAGAAGACGGCAAAATAGCCACCGGGCAGTCCTCTGACACAGATACTGTTGTTGCATCTGCCAAGGCCTACGTGAACACGCTTAATCGTTTGTTGGTACGGCGCGAAAAGTCAGCACCTGCTGATTTCGTTTAACTCAAATTACTCTCAAAGGCGGCGTATTGAACCGCCTTTGAGAAATCTCCCCCTAAATAGGGCGGTTCCGGCGGAAAAGCGCGCAATATGTGCCCGTTAGCCCCCTTTACTGCATCGTCTCAAAAACGCATAACTTTGATCACGGCAGAGTGGGTGAGTCTCTGCCCCTTTTGTTTTGCGCTCAAAGGAACTCTGCACTGATGGCCAGCTTTTTCTCCGGCATTTTTTCCTCCGATATGGCAATTGACCTCGGAACGGCGAATACGCTCGTCTACGTCAAGGGCAAAGGCATCATTATGTCTGAACCTTCTGTTGTCGCCTATCACGTCAAAGATGGCGTCAAAAAGGTACTAGCCGTGGGCGAAGATGCAAAACTCATGCTCGGCCGGACACCCGGATCGATCGAGGCCATCCGCCCGATGCGCGAAGGCGTGATCGCGGATTTTGACACCGCCGAAGAAATGATCAAACATTTCATTCGCAAGGCCCACAAGCGCACGACATTTTCCAAGCCAAAAATCATCGTTTGTGTCCCCCATGGCGCGACACCTGTTGAAAAACGTGCCATTCGCCAATCTGTTCTTTCTGCAGGCGCGCGCCGTGCCGGACTGATAGCAGAACCAATTGCTGCGGCAATTGGGGCGGGCATGCCAATCACTGATCCGACCGGGAACATGGTTGTTGATATCGGTGGTGGTACAACTGAGGTGGCTGTTTTGTCTTTGGGTGACATCGTGTACGCGCGTTCTGTGCGTGTTGGTGGCGACCGTATGGACGAAGCGATCATCAGTTATCTGCGTCGTCAGCAAAACCTACTGATCGGTGAAGCCACAGCTGAGCGCATCAAAACATCTATCGGCACCGCAAGAATGCCCGACGACGGACGCGGTACGGCGATGCAAATTCGCGGACGCGACTTGCTGAATGGCGTCCCCAAAGAAACAGAGATCAACCAAGCCCAAGTGGCCGAGGCCCTTGCCGAACCAGTGCAACAGATTTGCGAAGCAGTGATGACTGCTCTCGAGGCAACGCCGCCAGATCTGGCTGCTGACATTGTGGACCGTGGTGTTATGCTTACCGGTGGTGGCGCGCTCCTCGGCGAACTTGATCTCGCTCTGCGGGAACAAACCGGATTGTCCATCTCTGTTGCAGACGAAAGTCTCAATTGTGTGGCTTTGGGAACCGGCAAAGCGCTTGAGTATGAAAAACTGCTGCGCCACGTCATCGACTACGACAGTTAAACCTAACGGCACGAAGGAGTGCCCGTGGCACGAGATCGAAACCCAAACGAAGAATACACACGCCCGATCCGACGCATTCTGATCGGGCTGTTCGTTTTATTCCTACTTGCATTATTTTTCCTATGGCGCATCGACAACCCACGTGTTGAACGGTTCCGTGCGTCATTGGTTGATCGGTTTGTACCTAGCTTTGAATGGGCCATGGCCCCTGTGACAGCCGTCACAAATATGGCGATCAATTACCAAAGCTATCAGCGCATTTACGAACAGAACCAAGAATTACGGCGTGAACTTCAGTTGATGAAAGCATGGCGCGAAGCAGCCCTACAGCTTGAACAACGCAATGCACGTTTGCTTGATCTCAACAATGTGCGCCTTGATGCGCAGCTGACCTATGTCACAGGCGTTGTGTTGGCAGACAGTGGTTCGCCTTTTCGCCATTCTGTTTTGGTAAATGTTGGCGAACGTGATGGCATCCGCGATGGATGGGCCACTATGGACGGCATCGGCATCGTTGGACGCATTTCAGGGGTTGGCCGAACCACGGCTCGGGTTATTTTGCTTACAGATACGAGCAGCCGCATTCCAGTTACGATCCAACCCTCTGGGCAACGTTCATTGCTTGCCGGTGATAACAGTTCGGCACCGCTTTTGGACCTTTTAGAAAACCCGGATCTCGTACGCCCCGGTGATCGTGTTGTGACCTCAGGTGATGGTGGGTTGTTCCCCGCGGGGTTACTGGTAGGCCAAGTGGCCCAAGGCCCAGATCGCCGCCTGCGCGTCAGATTATCTGCGGACTACGAACGGCTTGAGTTTTTGCGCATTTTACGCAGCCACGAATTGCAGGTAATCACGGACCACGGGGGGTTATTGGTCGATCCAGTTCCAGCTAGTCCCGAAGCTACCGCGGATGAAACCGAGGTGGAAAGCGATGGTTGATCCAATCACATCTCGCCTGTGGTTGATGCGCGCCTTATTTTTGGCAATGAGCATCGTTTTGATCTTTGCCCATCTTGTGCCATTACGTTTCTCTTCCACTGATGTAGAATTCAGCACTCAGATAGAGCTCACGGAAACGGGAAATGAAACATCAGAAGCCGAAATTGCAAGACAACGCGTAGAGGCAGATCGTTCAGTTCTAACGGCCGAAGAAGTTACACCAACATTACGCATAGCCCCCGATATTCTGCTCGCGATCACACTGTGTTGGCTCATCCGCCGGCCACGCTATGTTCCTGTGTTTTTAATTGGCCTTGTATTCTTGATGACAGACCTACTGCTCATGCGGCCCCCTGGTTTAATGGCTGCGTTGGTTGTTCTCACGACTGAATTTTTGCGCGCGCGTCTTCATCTGCTACGCGAACTCCCGTTTCTATTTGAGTGGGGGGTCATCGGAGGGGCAATCTTAGTCGTGTTTATTGCAGATCGCAGCATGCTTTCGCTTGCATTAACCGGCACGCCAACCCTGTCACAAACACTTGTCTTGGCCTTAACCACCTGGGCCGTGTATCCAATTGTGACCGTTGTCTCGAAACTTTGGCTCGGATTTGATAAAATGACTTCGGGTGAACTGACCGCAACGGGGCAACACACATGAGGCGCTCAGCAAAAGACACAGATTCCAGTGCAAAAGGCATTACACGCCGTGGCTTAGTCTTGGGTGGGATACAGTTGGCGTTTGCAGGTGTTCTTGCTGCGCGAATGCGCTACCTCGGCATTGAACAGGCGAGCGAATTTCGGCTCTTGGCCGAAGAAAACCGGATCAATATTCATCTGCTCCCCCCTGCCCGTGGATTGATTTTTGACCGCGAAGGTCGGCCGATTGCCGGAAATGAGCCAAACTATCGAGTGGTTATTCGACGCGAAGATGCGCGCGACTTAGATCAAGTCATGAACCGCCTTCAGCCGTTAATCGGACTTGATGAAGACAATATGGAACGTATCCGCCGCGAGCTACGCCGTGCAGGCCCATCTGTTCCGGTTACAATCGCAGATCGGCTAAGCTGGGAAGATCTGTCAAAAGTCGCTGTGAACACCCCTTCCCTTCCGGGCGTAACGCCTGATGTGGGCCTTTCACGCCATTATCCTCTCGACAAAGATTTCGCCCATGTTGTTGGATATGTTGGCCCGGTCTCTGACTATGATTTGTCACGGATTGAGGACCAAGATCCGTTGCTTCAAATTCCAAAGTTCCAAATTGGTAAATCAGGCGCAGAAGCCAAGTTGGAAGCGCAACTGCGCGGCTCCGCCGGCACCACCCGCGTTGAAGTCAATGCTGGTGGACGTATCATGCGCGAGCTCAGCCGCGAAGAAGGTCGTCCAGGAGATAATATTCAGCTCACTGTTGACGCAGCTTTGCAAAACTACGTGCAAGCGCGGCTCGAAGGTGGATTGAGCGCAGCAGCCGTTGTGATGGACACTGAAACCGGCGATATTCTTGCTGCGGGTTCTGCGCCAACATTTGACCCCAATAAATTCGTCCGAGGCATCTCTGTTGCAGATTATGCCGCCCTGACTGAAAACCCATATCGACCACTGGCTGGCAAAGCTGTTCAGGGCCTTTATCCCCCAGGTTCAACCTTTAAAATGGTGACGGCTTTAGCCGCGCTGGAAGAAGGTATCATAACGCCCGATGACACAGTGCGCTGCCTGGGACACGTTGAAGTAAGTGGACGTCGATTCCATTGCTGGAAACGTGCGGGCCATGGGACAATGGATTTATACGGTAGCCTACAACAAAGCTGTGATGTCTATTACTATGATATTGCCCAACGGGTTGGGATCGAAAAAATCTCTGAAATGGCGCGGCGGCTGGGCTTTGGTTATAAATTTGATCTGCCGATGTCTGCGGTGGCTGAAGGGTTGGCTCCAACAAAAGAATGGAAGCTCGCGCGACGTGGTGAAGATTGGCTAATCGGCGACACTCTGAATGCATCAATCGGCCAGGGGTTTGTGCTCGCTTCTCCCTTACAACTATCCGTTATGACAGCGCGCCTCGCAACCGGCCGTGAAATTATCCCAAGGCTGGTCAAATCAATTAATGGCGTTGAGCAAAACATAAGAGGTGGCGAAAGCCTGAACATAAACGAAAACAATCTCCGGCAAATTCGGCGCGCCATGTACGGGGTCTCAAACACCCGGCGGGGTACGGCCTATCGGTCCCGTATTGTCGAAGATGAATACCGCATGTCGGGCAAGACAGGAACCAGTCAGGTCAGCAACCGCGTTGTGCGCAACTCAGAAGTTCCGTGGGTACAGCGCGACCATGCCCTTTTCGTTGGGTTTGCCCCCTTTGACGATCCCAAAATATCCGTGTCAGTCGTGGTTGAACATGGTGGCGGTGGGTCTGCTGCTGCTGCTCCAGTTGCGCGTGATATCATTCTTCAAGCACTTTATGGCGGGGAGCCACCGCTTTCGGCTTATCCTAGTAGCGAACAACCCCGGATCGAACAAATTCGGCGCGGACTACAAGTGCGCGACCCCGAAGATTTTGAATTGGGGCGGACACGCGCATGAGCTTTCTGGAACATAACCTAAAAACTGTCCCGACAGGGTTTCGGAAAATTCTACATTTGAATTGGCCTATTGTCCTATTGCTAATGGCCATCTGTACCGTTGGTTTCATTATGCTTTACTCTGTAGCAGGGGGATCATTGCGGCCATGGGCAGATCCCCAAATCAAACGGTTTGCACTTGGTATGAGTTTGATGTTGATCATCGCCATGGTTCCCATTTGGTTTTGGCGCAATATGGCCGGGGTCGCGTATCTCGGGTCCTTACTGCTGCTTGTGATGGTGGAACTATTTGGTGCTGTCGGCATGGGGGCGCAACGCTGGATCGACCTAGGTTTTATGCGATTGCAACCATCCGAATTGACCAAGGTGACCTTGGTGATGATATTAGCTGCCTACTATGATTGGCTAGGTGTAGGCAAAGTGTCCCGCCCCATCTGGGTTATTATTCCACTTCTGTTGATCCTAATTCCGACCGCACTTGTCTTACGGCAGCCCGATTTGGGTACCGCAATTTTGCTGGTAACAGGTGGCGGGATCATAATGTTCTTAGCAGGTGTCAGCTGGTATTACTTTGGCGCTGTCATTGCCATAGCAACTGGCATTGTCGCCGCTGTTTTTAGGACGCGTGGCACCGAATGGCAGTTTTTGAAAGACTACCAATACCGACGCATCGATACGTTTCTAGATCCCTCTAGCGACCCCTTAGGCGCTGGATACCACATTACACAATCTAAAATCGCTTTGGGTTCAGGTGGGTTTTCTGGTCGGGGTTTTATGCAAGGCACCCAAAGCCGACTGAATTTCCTACCTGAAAAACATACCGATTTCATTTTCACCACTCTGGCCGAAGAATTTGGGTTTATTGGCGCTTTCTCGTTGCTAACGCTCTACCTGCTTGTTCTGGTTTTTTGTGCGGCTTCAGCCTTTTCTAACAAAGATCGCTTTGCATCGTTACTGACGCTTGGTGTTGCGGCCACGTTCTTTCTGTTCTTCGCTGTAAATATGTCGATGGTTATGGGGCTTGCACCCGTTGTTGGCGTACCTTTACCCCTTGTTTCTTATGGAGGTTCTGCGATGCTTGTGCTTCTGGTTGCCTTTGGTTTGGTTCAAAGTGCACACGTCCATAGACCGAGGTAAAAATGCCAATCAATGTTCTCTTTGCAGCCCGAGACGATAAATGGGAAACATATCAACCTGCATTGAACACTGCTTTTGAGCAGGCAGGGTTATCGGTCGATTTACATTGCAATTTTGACCACCCCGAAGACGTGGACTATATCGTATATGCCCCAAACGGACCTGTTACAGATTTCACCCCCTACACAAAAACCAAAGCCATCCTAAGCCTCTGGGCCGGGGTCGAAAATATTGTCACGAATAAAACTCTGACTCAGCCATTAGCGCGCATGGTTGATGATGGGTTGAGTGAGGGAATGGTCGAATGGGTGACGGGCCATGTTCTGCGCTACCATCTCGATATGGATGCAGATGTATGTGATCAATCTGGTGAGTGGGTTCCACATTACGGCCCTCTCGCGCGTGAACGCAAAGTTGCAATATTGGGTATGGGTGCGTTGGGCAAAGCCTGTGCGTTGGCACTAAAGGCTCTGAATTTTGACGTTATTGGCTGGAGCCGCCGCCCAAAAAAGATCAATAACATTCCATGTGCTCATGGTGATGACGGCCTTAAAAGCACACTGCAGCAGGCTGAAATTGTTGTATTACTTCTGCCTAAGACCGCGGAAACCGAAAATCTCCTAAATGCTGAGCGCATCTCGCTTATGCACAAAGGGGCCAAAATTATTAATCCCGGTCGTGGTCCCCTAATTGATGATGATGCGCTTCTTTCTGCATTGAACAATGGACAAATAGCCCACGCGACGCTTGATGTTTTTCGGGTAGAACCTTTGCCCAAAGATCATGCGTACTGGGCCCATCCCAATGTGACGGTCACACCTCATATTGCCGCCGATACCCGCCCGAACACTGCTTGCGCTGTTATAGCAGAAAACATTCAACGCGGCGAAGCTGGGCAACCATTTCTACATCTCGTGGATCGCAAAGCTGGATATTAACCCTAGCGCAATTTGGGCGGACTATTAGGATCCATACCCGGGGCTGACGGGCCATCATTGGCCGTGGGCTCTGGTAAATCAAAGCGCAAACCGACTTTGGCCAATGAGGCACAGATCGTGTCCGAAGCACGGAAAAACGCAACGTCTAATGCCCCAGCCTCAATCCCAGACAGCACAAGCGCATCTGACACCGCCTGAGCGATCGCACCTTCAGCACCGGGTGTCGCACCGACAATCCCTAAAAGATGCCCTTTGCGTCCGCTTTCGTATTCGACCCCAGCAACATAGGCCTGTGTGGCAAGACCTGCCATAAGGGCCAATTTACCGTCTAGTGCAACCATCAGTGTTTCAGGCAACCCAACAGGCGCGGTCAATGATTGTGGGGCTTCATCGACTTCTTCGGGGGAGGAAGCCAATGTTTCGGCCAACCATTCTATCGCCTCAGCAGGCAACAAAATTTCCGACGGCGCGACCTCTGGGTTCAAAGCGATGCCAATCCCTTCGCCCGCAAGCATACCCGAAAGAACACGACCAGACACAGATGCGTATGGAACGATCTCGCCTGCAAACTCAGCTAGACGTGCCTCCCGGTCGAACGCCAAAACAAAGGACTGACCGTCGACCTCAAACACCTGTGGTGCGATATTGTCACCGTCGGCTTCTTCGGCCAGTAATATGAAGAGTTCGCTTTCAGCTAGACGTGCATAGAAATTTAGCCGCGCCGTTTCATCGTCTGGATGTGTATCCATCGTCTGATGGGCCGTATCAATCGGCGTTAAATTCGTCATCGCTTAGCACCTTAGCTATCCGAGATTTGAGCGCAGGAAGAAGCTCTGTTTCAAACCAAGGATTTTTCTTTATCCACCCTGTATTGCGCCAAGACGGATGGGGCAAGGCAAAGACGTCAGGTGCGTGATCCCTCCAAGCCATCACAGTTTGCGTCACCCCCCCTTTGGCCGCAGTGCCCAAATGATATTTTTGGGCATAGCCCCCAACCAACAATGTCAGTTGTATGTTTGGTAAGACTTCTAACACCGGAGCACGCCAAGTGTCCGCGCAAATTTTCGGAGGTGCGAGGTCTGCTCCTTTTTCATTATAGCCAGGAAAACAAAATGCCATCGGGACAATTGCAATACTGTTCTGATCATAAAACTCAGAATCACTCAGTCCCATCCAATCTCTCAGCCGATCGCCGGAAGGATCGGTAAATGGACGACCTGAATCGTACACTCGCATTCCTGGCGCCTGTCCCGCGATTAAAATTCTTGCACCTTTGGAAAACCAAGCAACGGGGCGCGGTTCATGCATTGTGGCAGTTGCAAAAAATCGGTCTTTGCAGATGCAACAATTACGCAATTCATTATGAAGCTTATTAAAATTCGTGGTCATGTCACTTTATGAACGTTTATTTCTCTCGATTTCACCACTCTACAGCAATCTTACCAAAATTTCGCATTTCTCGATAACACCTTTGCGTTATCCAGCTGCTTTGTTACACATTTGGTTGCCCCCACAATGTGAATACATTATCCCGTGCCAAAAGAAGTGGGAGCCGTCGCAGATGTATCGTGTCTGGAATTTTGTTACGAACTATTCAATTTTGTTGATCCTCGGTGCGTTAATCGCGCTGGTTTGGGCGAATACCGATGCGAGTGGATATCACCACTTCATTGAAACGCCATTGTGGTTCAATGATTACATCGGAGTACATTACTCTCATTGGGCACATGCTTATGGTCACGGTGCCGAAGCGTACGAAGTCGGCGATGTCGAACGTGTTCTCACCCTTCACTACCTTGTAAACGACTTGCTGATGGCATTCTTCTTTGCCATCGCTGCAAAGGAAGTTTGGGAAGCTGTGATCCTGAAAAATGGTTCATTGCGCGGCAAAAAGGCGGCGACGCCTCTGTTCGCAACAGCAGGCGGTATGTTTGGTCCGATCGCAGTTTACCTAGGGCTGGCAGCGTTCATGGGGTCAGATGTATACGACGCCGTTGCAAATGGTTGGGCTATCCCAACAGCGACCGACATCGCATTTTCCTATCTTGTAGGTCGTATGGTGTTTGGCGCGGGTCATCCAGCGGTTCGTTTCTTATTGCTTTTGGCAATTGCCGACGATGCTGCAGGCCTCATTATTCTTGCCATTTTCTATCCATCTGGTGATCTCGCTCTGGAATGGTTGCTACTTTCGCTTGCCGCCGCGGTTGGTGTGTACGCGTTGTTCAACTGGCTGCCACGCGTGTTGGACAAAGGCAAAGAGCTACGCCCAATCTCAACTTTTGTGCGTCAAAAACTAAACTTCTTGCCATACCTCGTCGCAGCAGCGCTAAGCTGGTATGGCTTCATGAAGGCAGGTATCCACCCTGCGCTAGGTCTATTGCCGATTGTTCCGACAATTCCGCATGCAGATCGCGCCTTTGGTTTGTTCTCAGACGCTGAGAAGTATCTGACGGATTTGTTGAATGACATCGAACACAAACTGAAACACCCGGTTGAAATCATCCTATTCTTCTTCGGCCTCGCGAATGCTGGCGTGGAATTCTCAGCCATTGCAGAGCCAACATGGTTGGTCCTTGCTGGACTATTGATTGGTAAGCCCCTTGGTGTCTTGCTCTTTGGTTGGTTTGCTGCGAAACCTCTTGGCCTCGGATTGCCAGCAGGCATGCGCGTCGTAGATCTCATTGTCGTGGGCTGTGTTTCCGCAATCGGATTTACGGTATCATTGTTCATCGCAACCGTGGCCTTCAGCAACGAAACGCTTCCAAGTGGCGTATCTGTTCAGGACGCTGCAAAAATGGGGGCATTGTTCAGCTTTGCCGCGGCATTTATTTCGATAGTTGTTGGAAAATTGTTGCGGGTTGAGAAACAAGAACTCTAATTTCCCCCCATAAATACCTATATTGTTCAGAGAAACCGGTACAATTGTATCGGTTTTTTTGTTTTTTTTCCGCTATTGGTCGAAGAATTAACTATTCTCCGTTGTAAATTGATACGTGGTTCAGACATAATGATGCCCAAAAGGGTCTGTAGAATGATCCACGACATGTCCCGGAAAGGGACAGCGCACAGGCAGTTAAGGGCGAACCAATGCTCGAATTCGTAAACGTGAGTAAATCTTTTTGGACCGGAACCCAGCGCAAGGTTATTCTTGAGCAGGCGTCGTTTCGCGTCGAAATCGGAAACTCCATGGGGATATTGGCCGCAAACGGCACGGGCAAAACGACTCTCGTTAATATGATGGCTGGTATCGAAAAACCTGACGAAGGCGAGATAATCCGCACCTCCAAAATTTCGTTCCCATTGGGCTTCATGGGCGGGTTGATCCCAAAGCTTTCTGCCATGGAAAACTCGCGATACATCGCCCGCCTTTATGGCTTAGACCCAGATTATGTCGAAGCATTCTGCCGTTGGCTTTGTGGCCTTGAAGAATATTTCAACATGCCCGTTGCGACCTACAGTGCGGGGATGCGCGCCCGCTTTTCTTTTGCGCTCTTGCTTGCGCTTGATTTCGATATCTACCTGATCGACGAAGGCATGCCTGGCACAACTGATGTAGAATTCAATAAAAAGGCTGGTGAAATCTTACGGGAACGACTGGAAACAACAACGGTTATCATCGTCTCTCACAGCCCTCAAATCCTCGAAAAAATGTGCCGCTCCGCTGGCGTTCTTAAGAACGGCCGCCTGTATATGTTTGACACTTTAGAAGAAGCGAAACAGCTTTATGACTACGAAACCCAAAGCTAGAAAGTACCGGATCAGGCGTGGCAACACGGCTGGTACTGAGCAACAGCCAACCGAAAGCGCAGTCAACACAACTGCGCCGGGCACGCCTGCTCCGGCCCGCGACGGCCAAGTTTCAAGCGCCAGCGAGGTTTCCGTCGAAGAACAACTTGCCGATATCCGCCGCGAGGGATTAACCGGACGTCAATTGCGTATGGCCCGCCGTGTAGCGCAACGCAATGGTCTGGCTGCAACGTCTGATTATGATGCCATTCGTTTGCTGCGGGAAAAAGGTATCGACCCGTTCAAGCGATCAAATATGTTGGAGCTGGTTGTTGCGGGCGAAGACAATGCACTCACGCAAAACCTTCCGCAGACGGTAGATAAAACTGCTACGCCGCAAGTTCCATCAACAGAGGTGCGCGCTGAAAACAATCGCCTCCAAGAAATTCAACGTATTCAGTTAGACATCGCAAAGCGTCGTCGCCGCAAATTGGTCCTTTTGCTGGCCCGACTGGCATTCTTTGTTTTCTTACCAACCGCTTTGGCAGGATATTATTACTACAATATTGCCTCCCCGCTGTATGCAACTGTGTCTAAGTTTCAAATTCAGAAGGCCGACAATACCGGTACAGGCGCAGGCAGCCTGCTGGGCGGTTCCTCTCTTGCCAACATAACGGAATCTATTTCTGTTCAGGCTTTCCTGCAAAACAGATCAGCTCTGGTGCGACTAGATCAAGAGGCAGGGTTTATTGAACACTTTAGCGGCGATAACATTGATCCACTTCAACAACTTGAGCAGGATTCATCGCTCGAGGATGCTTACTCTCTTTACAGCAAATATGTGCTTATTTCGTTTGATCCAACCGAAGGTATTATCGGTATGGAGGTCTCTGCGGCCACACCTGAGGCCAGTGAAGAATTCTCACGAGTGTTAATTTCTCTTGCCGAAGAACATGTCGATAGCATGTCTCAACGCGTTCGTACGGATCAAATGAGCGGCGCGCGCGAAAGCGCGGAAGAAGCCGAGCAAAAGCTAGAAGATGCTCAACGCCATGTGGTTGCCTTGCAGGAGCAATATAACGTTATCAGCTCTGACACCACGGTTGGACTCATCACCGGGCAAATCAGCGCGTTGCAATCTCGTTTGACCGAGGAACGCCTAAGTTTGGCTGAACTTGAAGCGAACACCAATCCAAATCAGGCCAGGATCAACCCAATGCGTGGCCGTATCAGTAATTTAGAGACGATGATCGCCGAAGAACAATCCAAACTGACTGAAACATATCGCGAAGGTAGGTCTTTGGCTGGTATCACGGGTGAGCTTGAAATTGCACGTTCACAGGTGGAAATTCGCATGGCACTGGTAGGCCAAGCTGCGCAATCTCTAGATATAGCGCGCACTGAAGCAGAGCGTCAGGCTCTGTACTTGGTCGAAAGTGTTAGTCCGGTCCCCCCGGATGAACCCACCTACCCGCGTAGTTTTGAAAATACCATACTCGCGTTTCTGATCTTTTCTGGGATTTACTTAATGCTATCGCTCACCCTATCTATTCTGCGTGAACAAGTATCCTCATAATTCATTGGGGCTCCGAGAAAACTTTGAGCCCCAATTTAATTCCTTTTTACGGTGACCATAATGGCTATGCCTCCTAAAACTTCTGTTGAACAAAATTGCTGGGCGTTTTTGCGTGATGCGATGATTACACCCACTGGGTTTCGTGAATATGATGCGCGTTGGAAGTACCCAGATGACATAAACTTACCCGGAATTACGGCACTTGGCCTTGGGTTAGGTACACAAATGCACCTGCACGGGCTTAAGCCCGAAATCTCAGTCGGAAACGACTATCGCGACTATTCGCTTTCTATCAAAAATGCCCTGATGCTTGGCCTGATGCAGGCGGGTATTCATGTAAAAGACATTGGTCCAGCGGTGTCGCCTATGGCTTACTTCAGCCAGTTCCACCTGGATGTACCCGCCGTTGCAATGGTAACTGCCTCTCACAATCCAAACGGATGGACTGGGGTTAAAATGGGTTTTCAACGCCCATTAACCCACGGTCCAGACGAAATGAACGAACTGCGCGATATTGTGCTTCAAGGCAAAATGCAAACGCGTGAAGGCGGTAGCTATACCTTCGTTGATGGCGTGAAAGAAGCATACCTCGACGACCTGATCGGGGACTTTAAAATGTCCCGTCCGCTTAAGATCGTTTGTGCAACAGGCAACGGAACTGCCTCCGCATTTGCACCTGAGCTGTTTGAGCGGATCGGCGTCGAAGTTGTCCCATCACACAATGAATTGGACTACACATTCCCGCATTATAATCCGAACCCCGAAGCAATGGAGATGCTGCACGATATGTCGGCGTCTGTCCGCGCTTCAGGGGCTGACCTTGCACTCGGGTTTGATGGTGATGGCGACAGATGCGGCGTGGTCGATAACGAAGGTGAAGAAATTTTTGCGGACAAAGTCGGTGTTATCATGGCCCGAGATCTCGCAAAAATTTATCCGGGGTCAACCTTTGTTGCAGATGTAAAATCCACTGGCCTATATGCGTCAGACCCTGAACTCAAAGCATTGGGCGTTAAGGCAGACTATTGGAAAACAGGCCACAGCCACATGAAGCGCCGCGTGCACGAGTTGGGTGCGCTCGCGGGCTTTGAAAAATCTGGTCACTACTTTTTAGCTGAGCCTATTGGGCGTGGCTATGATTGCGGGCTGCGCGTTGCCGTAGAAATTTGCAAACTGCTAGATCGCAACCCGACCAAATCCATGGCCGATCTCAGACGCGCCTTACCTGAAACTTGGGCGACCCCTACAATGTCTCCCTACTGTGCCGACACAGAAAAATACGACGTATTAGAGCGACTGGTCGACAAGCTTCTCGCTCACGAGAAATCAGGTCAAACACTGGCAGGCCGTGCAATTGAAACCATTGTTACGGTCAACGGTGCACGCGTCATTTTAGACAACGGCGCTTGGGGATTGGTGCGGGCTTCTTCCAACACACCGAATCTGGTCGTTGTATGTGAAAGCCCTGAAAGTAAAGAAGAAATGGTCAAAATTTTCGAAGATCTTGACAAAATTATTCGTACCGAACCGTCTATTGGGGACTACGATCAGACGATCTAAGGGCAAATATATTGACGAGAGTAAGCCCTGCTAAAAAAAATGCGTATGAACTACTTTTTTCGCATTTCAGGGCTTGCACTACCCCGTCGAGCAACGTAATACCGCCCTACGGTTGGGGTGTAGCCAAGTGGTAAGGCAACGCTTTTTGGTAGCGTGCACCGTAGGTTCGAATCCTACCACCCCAGCCAATTTTCTATTAAATGAGATCACAAAATACCAAATCTTGATTTTCTAAAACACGCAAACTCCGCGCGTTACCATTAGGTTTAGTAACGCCCAACATTCCCAGATTTCGCAAATGAATATAACGCGGCCACTGTTTTATAGACCACGTTATATATCCTTATTGCGACTGAAGACATGCATGCCTAGCCTAGGTATCGCTCAGAGAACGGACGAGCCGTCGCTAGGCGTCAGAGGGCAGATACTGAAATCTAGCGCCCTCCGAATACATTTTTTCGTTGTCAAACAGCGTGGCTAGAACCGCGTATCTGTCGGTTCTTTGCAGCCTCGGCCAAAATACACATTAATTCAAACATCAACGAAATACCCAACCATGCTGTTCCACCCGCGGCATCAAATGGCGGTGCAACTTCGACCAAATCCGCACCAATCAAATTCACACCTGACAATTCCCGAATAACCTGTTGAGCCTGAAAGCTGTTTGGCCCTCCTATTTCAGGTGTTCCAGTTCCAGGCGCAAACGTTGGATCAACAAAATCGATATCATAAGTACAATACGTGGGCTGATCACCTACGATCTCACGTACTTCTGACATGACGTCTGCGATGCCCCTCTGAAATAGTTCTTCGATGCGAATAATTCGAATACCCTGAGCAATTCCCCAATCTATGTCTTCAGTATTATACGCCGTTCCCCGAATACCGACTTGGACAAAGCGCTTTGGATCAATCAACCCTTCCTCGACCGCACGCCGAAATGGCGTTCCATGAGTATATTTATGACCACCAAAATACGTGTCGAAGAGATCGGTATGACTATCAAATTGGATAAGCCCTAGTGGGCCATCACTAGCAAGCGCCCTTAAAATAGGCAACGTAACGAGATGGTCACCACCGGCAGTCATCGGCAATATGCCATTCTGTTTTAGACCAGAAAAAAAGGAAGTTACACGATCAAGACTGTCATGGATATCAACGGGGTTTGGTGGAACATCCCCTAAATCGGCGCAATTGAGTGAAGAAAAAGGGTTGATGCCATTCGCCGGATTCATTGCTCGGATCATGGTCGAGTAATCGCGCAATTGGCGTGGACCATGGCGCGCACCGGGTCGATTTGTCGTACCTCCATCCCATGGCACGCCAACCAATCCCATTTGCACATCGCTATAACGCGGATGTTCAGACGATACAGTGGGCAAGCGCATAAATGTGGGGACGCCGGCAAACCGGGCCAATTCCATCGCCGAAACGGGTTGAAAGAATGCATCGCTCTTAGTGTTCATCAGTCAAACTTTCGCTTCTTGAGTGTTTTCAGCCATCATCGAAATCATTTCGAACATCAATGCAGAGGCCGTGAGCGCGGTGATCTGATTGGGGCTGTCTTTTGTAGGCATCATGCAAACAATATCGGCACCGACAATGTTCAGGCCGCGCGCAGCTCTTAGCAGCGCTACCGCTTCATCTATATCGAACCCTTTTTCACCCGGTTCGATATTTGACACAGCGGGAGCGATTGTAGGATCAAGACAATCAAGGTCAAAGGTGATGTATACAGGGCGCCCGTCCAACACTGAACGGATTTGCGCCACCACATCATCAATGCCGCGTTTGCGAAATTCCTTCATGGTTACAACATTATATCCATATTCGTAGGATGGCTCCAGCCAATCCAGCGTACGCGCGTGCCCTCGTAATCCGATCTGCATTGACCGTGTCGGATCAACTTTCCCCTGATCCGCAAGATACGCCCCCCAATGCGCTGCCGATTTCTTTGCACCCAAGAAATGATCAACCTTCGTAAAGACATCTGTATGTGCATCAAAATGAAG
The DNA here is from genome assembly GCF_011326755.1 of Cochlodiniinecator piscidefendens. Taxonomy (GTDB): domain Bacteria; phylum Pseudomonadota; class Alphaproteobacteria; order Rhodobacterales; family Rhodobacteraceae; genus Cochlodiniinecator; species Cochlodiniinecator piscidefendens. The sequence continues at coordinate 322,355 of NZ_JAAOIE010000002.1, forward strand.
GAACGAGATCGGCTCGCCGTTAGTTATTTTCCCACACCCAAGGGCCTGAACAATTCCACCAGTGATAGAATGGTCACCACCAACAGAAATCGGCCGCGCACCTGCCTCGTCGATTTTGGTGTAAAATCGGGTGATTTGTTCGATACAATCTTCATTGTCGTTCGCACGTGGAAAAGGGACATCGCCTACATCGGCTATTTTGGCGGCCGTCCACGGATCCAATTGAAACTCCCCATGCATTCTTCGCGCAACTGAGGAAACATTACGGACAGCTCTGGGGCCCAAATGCTGATCTCGTTCGGTTGTACCATTCCCTGTGGAATGTGGGACCCCTACCAGAGCGATATCTTGCCCTTCAGGACCTTCGTTTGGGCACCGAAACAAGGTGGGAATGCCCCACCAATAAAGGTTTTCCATCATAGAGTTAAGGTGTGTATCGGTCATATTTCTGTCCTTTAAAAAAATCCCCGATGCGCACGGTCGCACCGAGGAAGTCACGGAAAAAGGTATTATTCTTTGCCAATTTTTCTGCGGTACATGCCTTGGGCAATCCGATCGATCACCATCGCACAGAAGAGAATTGCGAGCCCTCCCAACAGGCCCTGCCCCTTGGCCGCGTATTGCAATGCTTCGAGGATCAATGCACCCAGCCCATCAGCCCCAATCAACGACGCGATCACCACCATAGACAATGACATGAGAATAGTTTGGTTAATGCCAGTCATGATGGACGGTAAGGCAAGCGGTAATTCAACATTGAACAGCAGCTGTCGTTTAGAACAACCGAATGCGATTGCTGCCTCTTTGGTCGTTTCAGGGACCCCTCGCATACCCAATGCCGTTAATCGGATCACAGGCGGCATCGCAAACACCAAAGTTGCAAGCACGCCGGGTGGTTTACCCGTGCCAAAGAACGCGATGATCGGAATCAAGTAAACGAATGCGGGCATCGTTTGCATAAAGTCCAATACCGGCTCAGCAAAAGCATAGGCGCGTTTAGATTTTCCGAACCAGATACCCAGAGGAATACCAAAGAGCACACATAAAAATGCCCCTGCCCCGATCAAGGCAATGGTGATCATGGACAATTCCCACAGTCCCATAAACGCCAAGTATGCTAATGATGCTGCAGTAAAGACGGCAACTCGTGGGCCAGCCAAACGTAGCGCCATAACAACGGTCACGAACATCACAACCGGCCAAGGTGTTTGGATAAGTAAAACCTCAAGGCCATCAAGTAGCCAGCGAATGCTCGCAGTCACCCCGTCAAAGACATCGCCAAAATTATTAGCTAACCAATCAAACCCGTCATCACCTTTCCTAGAAAGAAGTGCAAAATACTCCCGCCCTACTGGAAACTCTGTGATTGGGATACGATCGCCCAAAAGGCCACCTGTAACGTTCGCCACTGCTTCATCCGGTTTTGCGAAGGTGAAACGCACCAACGTCAGCGGCCAAATTGCAATGAGCCCAACAACCCCAAAAAACAGAGAGGTACGTTTCAAACCTGATTGCGCTTTTTCCCCAGCACGCCAGCGAAGATATTGCGCCTCATAAGCATAGTTAGCGTAGAAACCTTCGATCAATTTAACCGCCAACATGAGCGCAAGCCCCGTCAGCAAAATCATAGTCGCAGCACTATCTGCACTATTTGCAGCCTCTAGCGCTCTATCCGCGGCATTTCTGAGGTTGTTCGCAATATTGAGCTTTGCCTCAGCACCCGCAGCGTCACCAGCGGCCAAGAGCTCAGCAGCCTGTTCCTCGCGGCGTGCAATATTGCCCAACAGGCGTTCATGTCGCACCAATTGCTCTGCGCCCAATTCCCCCCAAAGTCCCCGTCCGATCTGAACGAGTGCAAATAGCTCCAATACAATAAATACCCAGAAAAAGCCCCATGCGCCTCGGATAGCCCCCCACAGGGGACCAAAAAGGGCAGCCATCAAGTTCCACGACCAAGTGAACCCGGTTTTTCCCTGAATTTTATCGAATTCGGCCTGATAATAGGTCGAGTTTTCTTGCACAAATGCAGAGACACTCTGATCTTTATTTCCAGCTATATCGGTCATGCCTTGCCTCCCTGAATGCCACGTAACAGCGTTGCACGATCCACAACGCCGATATCTTCGCCGTCGTCACTGGTGATAACGATGACATTTTCGGTCGTGACTGCGATATCAATCAGATGATCAAGGTCAGTGCCGTGATGTGCACGGGGGCTTTTTTCAAAGTTAACAGGCCGTGATGGCGTGTATTCATTCAAAGGTACCATAATTGAATGGGCAAAAACCAATTTCAGTTTGGAAATGCCCTCGACGAAATCACGAACATAATCGTCAGCGGGTTGTGTCACAATCTCTTCGGGAGTACCGATTTGAACAATCCGCCCATCCTTCATAATCGCAATTCTATTACCAATGCGGATGGCCTCATCGAGATCGTGAGTAATGAAAACCGTCGTTTTGTCCAGCTCTGCTGATAGCGCCATGAACTGATCCTGAAGTTGCCGGCGAATGAGAGGATCAAGCGCAGAAAATGGTTCATCCATAAGCAACACGTCAGGATCAGACGCCAAAGCGCGGGCCAAGCCAACTCTCTGCTGCATTCCCCCTGACAACTCGCGCGGAAACCGATCCTCAAAGCCCGTCAAGTCAACTTGCTCTAGGCATTTTTGCGAAACTTCCCAGCGTTTTGCTTTAGGTTCACCTCGTACTTGCAAAGGAAAACCAACATTGTCACGCACAGTGCGATGGGGCAGCAGCGCCATATGTTGGAACACCATCCCAATCTTTTTTGCGCGCATTTCGCGTAGCGCATCTCCGGAAAGATTAAGCATGTCATTTCCCATAACCGAGATACTTCCCGCTGTGGGCTCAATCAGCCGATTGAGATGGCGCACCATTGTCGATTTTCCGGAGCCAGACAGCCCCATGACACAGAAAATTTCGCCACGTTTAACTGAAAACGAAACATCGGCTATTCCGACCACACACCCAAATTCTTGCAACACTTCTGCTTTGGACAAATTTCGTTCGCGGATAGCGGCCATGGCAGCGTCCGCCTTGGAACCGAAAATTTTCCATACCCCGTCAAGGGTGATTACGTCATCATTCATGTCAAACCCTCAGACACGCTTGGAACTTCGGGCAAAGCATTCGCCCGAAGTCATCTTTCAAAAGTGGTTAGTTAAACCAAGAATCCACAAGGTCTGAATTTGCGTCGACCCAATCGCGCGCAAATTCCGCCGGATCAGTTTGATCAACCGACAATGCATAAACAATTGCGTTCACTTGCTCTGTGGTCAGCATAACATTAGACAGCATTGCTGCTGCTTCAGGTTGGTTTTCGGCGAGAGCCGTAGCATAAACCACATGCAACTTGGCAGCGTCCCATGCAGTCGGCGCTGTAGAGTTTTCCAACCAATTCGGGTCATCAGTTGGTTGGCTAATTGTCCACTGTGCTTCGTCGTATGCCGGTTCGTTCAACGGAACCAAATCATATAGCGAGAACATGTGATGCGGAGTGTAGCAATAGAATACGATATTTTGTCCTTGAGCTACTGCATTATCAACTTGTGCAAGCGCAAGGGTTTCATCCATTTCCATCAAATTCATGGTCTCGGCATAACCATATGACTGAGCACGAATTTTTTCGATATTGGTGGAGGCCCATCCAGCACCGCCGATCCACATCTCACCACGGCCATCGCCATCGGTATCAAAATTTGCCGCCATATCGGGGTCGGTCAAATCTGCAAGATCAGAAATTCCAGTGCGTTCCTGTGTATCACGTGTGACGCAGATTTGCTGATCTGAAAGAACCGCATTTGGATTAAACGCAACGGATCCTTTTCCTTCTGCATATGTATCATGCAAATTCTGTTGGTTTGGCATCCAAACTTCAGGGTGCACATGCATTGCACCTGAATCCATCGCCTCAAAAATAATTGGGTTCGTGCCATTTTGCAGCTCGACTGACAAACCCAGATTGTCTTCAAGCGCGACTTTCAGAATGTGTGCTGTACCGCGTACAGAGGCCCAATTAGGCACTCCAATGACAACATCCTGAGCCACTGCAGCACCACCGATAACTGTAGTTGCAGCTGCTAATGCAAAGGTCCTTGCTCTCTTCATCTTTAACTCCCTTGTTGTGTGATCTTAGTTTTTTGTACTTTGACGACTGATCAATTCTCCAAAGCTGTTTGTGCTGAAAGCTCCAGCGCAGCGCGCAATAGTACGTTGCAACCGGCGGTCAGGTGCTCGGGCTCTGCCCATTCTGCCTCGTTGTGGCTAAGCCCGTCTCGGCATGGAACGAAAACCATGGCTGTTGGAATTTTTCGTGCAACCTGACAAGCGTCATGTCCCGCACCAGAAACCATCTGTCGATAAGGCAGGCCGACGGAGGCAGCCGCCTGTTCCACAATCGATACACACGTTGCATCAAACTGAACTGGCGGATTATGCCAAACCATATCAATGTCAATTTGCACATTTGTTTCGAATTCAGCTGCACTTCGAAATGCAGCATCCATTGCACTTAAGATGTGGTCGTCGGGATGGCGAAAATCGATGGTAAAGCGCACCTCACCCGGAATGGTGTTTCGGGAATTAGGCAATACACTGACCTCGCCAACGGTTCCAACTCCGTGTGGCCCGTGCGCCAAAGCTATTTCTTGAACTTTAGCGATCAAAGATGCGGCGGAAACCAACGCATCACGTCGGCCCGGCATAGGCGTTGATCCAGAATGTGCATCTTGGCCTGTAACAGTGATATCATACCAACGTTGGCCTTGCCCGCCAGTTACTACACCGATGACTTCGTCGTTTGCTTCAAGAATTGGACCTTGCTCGATATGTGCTTCTAAAAACGCACCCAATTTATGCTCACCACATGGAATGGGCCCTGCATAATCGATCCGATCCAACTCATCCTTTAAAAGGGCACCATCCGCATCTTTTTGGTTCAGCGCAAACTCAAGCGAAAACAGGCCAGCATAAACCCCAGAGCATAACATTGCGGGTGAAAACCGCGCTCCTTCTTCATTGGTCCAATTCACCACCTCGATTGGCGCATCCGTTTCCAACCCCAAATCATTCAACGTCCGAATGACCTCAAGCCCTGCGAGCACACCGTAAACACCATCAAACTTACCGCCGTGCGGCTGCGTGTCTAAATGGCTGCCTATCGCGATGGGGGGCAGATCAGGATTACGTCCTTCCCGCCTCCCAAACATATTACCAAGTCGATCAACAACCACCGTACAACCTGCGTCTTCACACCAGCGGCGAAACAGGTCGCGGGCACGTTTATCGCCATCAGACAACGTTAACCGCCCGCACCCCCCGTTTGGCAAAGCATCAATCTTTGCTATCTCCATGATGCTATCCCACAAACGGGTGCCATTTATCTGAAGATCATTGATCATACTTCGTCCCGGCACAAAGCTTGGCTGAGACAGTGAACGCCACCACCACCGAGCGTAAACATCGACATATCTGGGTCATACACTTCAAAGCCCAACGCGCGCATTTTCCCGTTGAGTTCAGTCGCCCCAGCCATCGACAATACTTTGCCATCACCGAGTGCGACTAAGTTAACACCTAGGTTCTTTGCTTCGCGGTATTCAACTTCAACAATGTCAATGCCCCACCCCCGTACAACATCAACCAGCCAAGGCTCCATCGCATCAACGCAAGCCACGACCAGCTTTTCGGCAAGCGGAACAATGAGGCCATCCATATGAACAAATTCCCGGCTTATCGGCGCAGTAACGGCTTCCCATCCTTCGGCGCGCACGAATTCGGCAACCTGTTCGGAACCTTCTTTTTCTGAGCGTTCCCCGCAGTATCCGATTAATACGCGACCTGGCTCAATGATATTGAAATCACCGCCTTCAAAATGCCCTGCAGTGGCAAACTTCCAAATCGGAATATCATTTTCCTGATAGAATTTGATCGCAGTAGCATAATCAGCTCGGCGGCATTTTAACTGCATATGGCAAATCAGTGCGCCCCATGGCGTCATCGCAGAACTGTCGCGTGCAAAGAAATTCCGATGGAGTGCTTCGTCGCTATCCAGATAATAACACTTCGTGCCATTTTCTTCAAAGATTGACACCATCTCCGCATGTTGCGCTTGGGCACGCTGTAAATCAAACCGCACCCCAGTTTTTTCGGCATTCGCCAAAGTACGTCCGATTAACGGCCCTGCATCAACCCACTTAAAGTAATCAGGGCGTCCAAGCAGCACATCGTGAAGCTTGCCGTAATCGTTGTTTATGCCCCATTTTTTGGCTTGTGTTCCGTCGCTTGTCATTCCGCAGTCTTTCTCTCACTGGTGTTTGGCCGAGTGTTCTCCGATTTATTGCAGAAATAAATTACAAATAACGGTATTTAATTTGTATATTTATACAACTATAGTTCTTCTATGGCTGTTCCTTCTTTCTCCAAAGCTGACATTCATTTGATGCATGTTTTTTCAACGGTAGTTGAAGCAAAAGGTTTCTCTAACGCTCAGATTATACTCAATGTTTCAGCATCCACCATTTCCCGGCAAATAGCTGATCTTGAAACACGCTTAGGGATGCGATTGTGCTACCGTGGACGTCGCGGTTTTCGATTGACTGACAAAGGTGCCATTGTTTATTCCGCTGCGCGCACACTTTTTTCAGCGCTGGATCAATTTGGTGAAACGGTCAATGAAACGAGAGGAAAGCTTGTCGGGAAGCTTGCGCTGGCGGTGATTGACAACTGGGTATTGAACGACAATGCACTCATTCACAACGCGTTGTCTGAATTTGTCCAAGCCGCCCCCGATGTATCGATTGAACTACATTCTTTAGCCCCAGACGATATCGAAACAGCGGTTCAAGATGGTTATGTTTCCCTAGGCATCGGGGTGTTCCACAATCATAAACCCGGCCTTCTTTACGAAGAACTTGGACAAGAAAAAATCGGACTTTATGTCGGGCGCGGAAATCCATTGTTTGACGTACATCGGGGCGATCGTGCGGATAAGCTGTTAAAGCAAGCCAACTTTGCCAAACGCGCATATTTGAATGAAGAAAGAGTGGCACCGATTTCTCAGGGCATCACATCAAATGCCGTGGCGCACCAAATTGAAGGCATAGCGATGCTTATCCTTACAGGTAAATATGTAGGCTATCTTCCGCAAAGCTTGGCGAACGTTTGGTTGCAAAGAGGACAAATGCGATCTGTCTGCAATGGAAAGCATGACCTTGGCTCAGAAATTAAACTCGTTCGAAAACGTGGTGAAGACCCTAACCTAGTGGTCAGTACCTTCATGGATTGTTTACGTGCCCAAAATTAGTGGTTTGAATTCAAATATGGTTGCATCGCGCTTGAAGCTTCATTGACACAGCGCATCGCCAAACTCAATTTGCACCTCTACAATTGCAACCCAACTTTTAGCCCGTCAAATACAGCCTCTTCTGCAGTGCGTGGTGCAATGCAATCCCCCACCAGATAATGCTCGAGCCCCATTCCCCGCACCAAATCCTCTACACTATTCTGCGGAACATGCCCCTGACACAAAACCAAAGTGTCGACCTCTTCACAAATCACTGCTTCGTTGCTCATTATATGTTGAAGATAAACACTGTCCTCATCTGCGCCAAACAGGCGCATGTACGGAAGCATTTCAACACCAAGACTGTGTAAACGACCAATACTCGCGTCTCGTACATACATCTGAATCGTTTGCCCCGGCATATACCCGTTCACGGCCAACCGTACCTGATGCCCGTTTTGGGCCAGTAATTCCGCAACACCGATCCCGATCCAATCTGCACGCCAATCAGCAACGACTACAGATTTACCGACTTTGGCATGTCCTTGCAAAACCTGCCATGCATCAACAACGGCGGCGGTATAGCGCCCCTCGAACTCGGGCCAACGGGGTGTCGCGCCCGTCGCGAGAACAATTGCATCAGGTGCAAACTCTTCGATGACTGAACAGTCAACAGATACGCCTTTGCGGATGTTCACACCGGCGAGTTCCATTTCCCGCGTCAAATTGGTGATAATTCCACCAAATTCAGCCCGATGCGGTAAAAGCTGGGCCAATCGCGCCTGTCCTCCGAGTTGCTTTTCACGCTCAAACAAAGTGACGTCATGTCCGCGCTCAAACCAAGCAAGCAAATTCTTGATATCGCAATGTCGATGCTGAAAGACGCATGGGATCAACGCGGTGATCAAGCCAAACAGGCGAAAGCTGAAATCAAACGCCAGCACAAAGAGTTGGATAAGCAGCAAGATACACTTGTTGAGCGCATGGTTGAAACATCGAATCCGAAGGTCATGGCTGCGCTCGAAAACAAGATTGCTAAGCTGGAAGAGGGCAAGATTTTACTGACCGACAAACTTTCACAGAACGTCAAATCCAAAGGCACACTCGGAGAAATTATCGAACTATTGCGAAATTACCTCGCAAACCCTTGGAATATCTATGAAAGTGGAACACTCGAAGTGCGCAAAACTATCCAGAAAACGGCGTTTGCAGCCCCATTGGCATACGACCGTGAAAACGGTTATCGAACTCCGCAAGCATCTGTAATATTTGAGTTTTTTGAGAAAATCACATCAAAATGTGAAATGGTGCCCCCACACGGACTCGAACCGCGGACCTACTGATTACAAATCAGTTGCTCTACCAGCTGAGCTATAGGGGCGCTACGACGTTGTCGTCGCTTGGTAGGGAGGCTATTAAATACATTTGAAAGTGAGTGCCAGCAAAAAATTCATGTTTGGAGAACTTTTTTTTCGAGCTCTTTCAAAACATCCAATTTTTGTTGGTCTTTGGCGGAAAACGAAAATTATTTTAAATCATCGACGGCCTTTCCGACGCGAAACGGAGCAGCGAATGCAACCAAACATATCGCGATAATTTGCAAAGCGAGAACCTGAGCATTGGATTGCAAGAATTCCCATTCTGCCTTTAACTCGATCAATTGCTCAATCAAGCTCTTGTATGTGTTCGCGATGACCTGAAACTCCGCTGAAATCCCTAGAAAAGCCGGCGATTGCTGTAATGCCTCCTGAGCTCGCATCGTTTCTTCATCTTCGGAATCAAAAGCCAGAAGTTCGGGCCTATACCGCCCAACCTCTCCCACCATCGTATCGTAATTCCGTTGGCTGACACCCCCACCAAAAACAGATCCGAGCGACAATTGAGGCGTCGCAACTTCAGCCACTTCCAAGAATAGTGGGAGTTCACGACTCCCTGCAGTGGAAGCAGATAAAAACTCTACTTTTTCGCAAAGTGTGAGCACATGGGGACGCAAGATAGGCCCCTGCCCGTCAACTTCACAATATTGCAAACGAAACCTGGCAGCATCACGTTCAAATTCTTGAGTGATCGCATAAGCAACATCAATTTGGCGGTTCAATTGCGAGGAGTCTTCGCGATGAATACCCGCCAGCAAAGCCACCAATGCCCCGAGCCCCCCCAACAAGACCCAAACCAAATCAGCAACTTTCCAAGCGTAAGTGGTACAGCGGCAGGACAGCATATAAACCGTGCAGCAAGTTCCAACAAAGAAACACGCCAAAATCAATAAGATTTGGAATTGGATTACGAACTGCATGCCACACCTATTCTCATGTTCTGTAGGAGTGTATCAGGTTAAACTAAATCACCAATAAACTCTGTTCCCGAAGAGGTGATAAATTTTTCTTTACGACAGCTGAGCTCAACCAATTGTTTTCTTTGAAAGATCTTTCAAAATGGGGCATTCAGGCCGATCATCCCCAGCACACGCATCCACAAGGTGAGATAAAGTCTGCCGCATTTGCGTTAATTCTTCTAATTTTTGATCGATGTTCTGAAGGTGCTGTGTAACGAGTTTCTTTACATCCGCACTCGCGCGGGACTGATCCTCATAAAGCGCCATGAGGCTTCGACAATCATCAATCGTAAATCCCAGCGAGCGCGCTCGGGCTAAGAAAGTCAGCTTATGCAAATCTGTATCCCGAAACGCCCGGTACCCATTTTCACCGCGCATAGGCGCAATGAGCCCGATCTCTTCGTAATATCGGATCGTTTTCGCGGGTAGACCCGAAAAATCTGAAACCTGTCCTATGTTCATGTGTTAGCCTCAATCTCCGGAAGCGCATTTTTCAAACGGCGTAACCGCAACGCATTGGTTAAAACAAAGACGCTCGACAACGCCATTGCCCCTGCAGCTAAGGCAGGCGAAAGCAAAACCCCAAACATAGGGTAAAGTATGCCTGCCGCCACGGGCACTAGTGCGATGTTATAAGCGAAAGCCCAGAACAAATTCTGTTTGATATTTTGCATCGTCTTTCGTGACAGATTAAACGCATTCACAACGCCACGCAAATCGCCAGACATCAGTACAACGTCTGATGTTTCAATAGCCACGTCAGTGCCTGTCCCAATGGCAATCCCTACATCCGCCTGTGCCAATGCAGGTGCGTCATTGATTCCGTCACCAACAAAAACAAGCGTTCCAACCGTCTGACGCAATTGATCTAGCGCTGCCACCTTCCCATCTGGAAGCACATCTGCGATCACCGTTTCAATACCCAATTCTTTCGCAATAACCGATGCTGTGGACTTGTTATCTCCGGTAATCATCGCAATTGTTAAACCTTGTGCATGTAGCGCGGCAATGGCCTCTCTCGTACCTATTTTTATTGGATCGGCTACTGCGATTACCGCAACGGCGACACCATCAATTGCTGCAAAGAGAGGCGTTTTTCCATCCTGTGCCCAAACATGACACGTGTCGCCGAACGCTGAAACGTCGACATTATCCGTTTCCATAAAACGGGCAGCGCCAACCAAAACTTTTTGTCCCTCAACATACCCGGAAACACCAAAACCCGTGTGTGATTGAAAATCGGTGACGTGGGCAGGCTTTGCCCCATTCTCTGATGCATATCGGACAATTGCGGCGGCAACGGGATGTTCAGACTGCGCCTCAACAGACGCTATCAATGGCAAGATAACTTGCTGTTTTCGACCTTCGGCCAAAACAATATTGGTCAATGCTGGATGGCCAGCCGTTATTGTTCCGGTTTTATCAAGTGCAACGACCTTTGCGCCCGAAAGTTGCTGCAAGGCCTCGCCTTTGCGAAACAAAACCCCAAGCTCTGCACCGCGCCCAGTGCCAACCATAATTGAAGTGGGCGTCGCCAAACCCATTGCACACGGACATGCAATAATAAGAACAGAAACACCTGCCACCAACGCATGCGTTATCGAAGGTTCAGGACCAAACATAGCCCAAACCGCCATGGTTATCAGCGCTATTCCCAAAATTGCGGGCACGAACCACATCGTGATACGATCAACCAACCCCTGAATCGGCAATTTGGCTCCTTGTGCCTGCTCAACCATCTGAATGATGTGTGCCAGCATCGTGTCATTCCCAACCGCAGTGGCCCGAAAAACAAAGCTCCCCGTTCCATTTACAGTACCAGAAATGACGTCCGCCCCCTCAGCTTTAGAAACCGGAATCGGCTCTCCGGAGATCATGCTTTCGTCAATATAGGATTGGCCAGACAGAACTACACCGTCCACAGCGACTCGTTCTCCCGGCCGGACGTGGATCACAGCGCCAACACCGAGATCACTAATCTCTGTTTCAACAATATCCCCCGAAATTTCGACGCGGGCCGTTTTTGCCTGTAACCCCACCAAACGTTCAATCGCAGCCCCCGTCCGCCCCTTTGCACGCGCCTCAAGCATACGGCCTAAAAGGATCAAAGTGACAATTACAGCAGCCGCTTCAAAATATACTACACGTGCTGAATCTGGTAAAACCCACGGGGCGCAGACAACGACAACCGAATACCCCCAAGCAGCAATAGCGCCCAAAGCCACCAAGCTGTTCATATCTGGTGCACGTCGAACGAGCGCGGGAAACCCCTTTTCAAAAAACCGCCGTCCCGGCCCAACAAGAACCGCCGTGGTCAAAATAAGTTCTAAAATCCAAAGATTTTGCAGCCCAATGGTGCGCATCACCCAATGATGAAATGCAGGCCAAGCATGCCCCCCCATTTCGAGCATAAAGACCGGAAAGGCGAGCAAGAATGACACCGCCGTCAGTCTCTTCAGTTGGGCATATTCTTCATCTTTGCGTTGCTGCACGGATTGGGGCATCCCGTGATCCTGCCGCGATCCCATGGGATAGCCAGCACTGGCCAAAGCATGTGACAGATCAGATGATGAAACTTGGCCTTCCGCAAATGTAACCTGCGCCCGTTCATTCGCTAAATTCACATGGGCCTGCGTCACGCCCAAAACGGTACTTAATGCGGCTTCGGCCCGACCAACACACGACGCACAGGAAAGGTTGTCGACCGAAAATTCCAATGTCTGAAGACGCGCCGGATATCCAGCCTGTTCCAACGCATTCAGAACAGACGACAACGCCTGAGCGTTTAATAATTTCACGTGCGCAGTATCTATCGCAAGATTAATCGCAGCAGATTGAACCTCAGGCAGGCTTTCCAACGCCCTTTGAGCGCGACCAACACATGAGGCACAGTTCAGCCCGTTCAGTATCAATTTCACATCGAAGGAATCTGTCATCGCAAAGCCTCTGGTCTGTACAGGCTTCAAATAGTGGTTCCCGTTACTGGAAGGTCAAGTTGATTACAGTAAAACCCGTGTTTTAATTCTGCCCAATGCGCACAATACGCCCACCAGAAGCTTCGGCGTCTTCGATATCATGCGTAACTAGTAAAACCGGTACCTTTTGCGCCTTTGCCCGTTCATAAACAAGCTGCCGCATCTGCGCCCGCAGTTCTGTGTCCAGCCCCGAAAACGGCTCATCTAACAAAAGTGCGGATGGTTGCGACAACAACATGCGCATCAAAGCAACACGCGCTTTCTGCCCCCCCGAAAGCGTCGCCGGATCGCGGTCAGCAAATCCTTCTAACCCAACATCAGCCAACGCAGTGTTGATTGTCGCCACGCAATCCGCGCCTTTTTGATGCGAACGCCGCAACCCGAATGCCAGATTAGCGCCAACCGATAGGTGCGGAAACAGAAGATCATCTTGAAACAAAATGCCGATATGACGCTGCTCGGGCGGTAAACCCGTGATGTCGCGCCCATCAAGTCGAATTTGCCCCGTCAGGCAAAAAGCTTTGTCCAATGTACCGATAACTGATGACAATAGCGTCGATTTCCCAGACCCTGATGGGCCCATCACCGAAAGCACCTCCCCCGGTGCAATCAACTCGTTTAGTTCAACCAATACCTGCCCTGCTTTCGCAATAGACACGTGATCAAAATGCAAACCCGCTTCAGTCTTCATTACGCAAAGCCTTTCTATTTGACCAAATCAATCGTGGCAGCAGCAAAGCAATTGCAAAAGGTACCAATGCCGCAACAGTTTGTGCCAACCCGTAGACACCGATCGCCCTGCGGTCCCCACCGGATGCCAGCGCCACAGCTTCGGTTGTTAGGCTTTGCACTCGTCCACCGCCAATCAACAACGTTGGTAAATACTGCCCCACCGACACAGAAAACCCAACTGCAGCAGCTGTCAAAACCGGAGCGAGCAGCATTGGCATTCGAACCGTCCACAACACGCGGTCCTGCGATGCCCCCAAGGCAGAGGCAACTGTGCCATACCGCCTGTCCCAAGCCCGAAATGGATCACTCAGCGACAGAAACACATACGGCAGAACAAACACGATATGCGCAGCAATAACGGGAACACGGCCAGAATGGATTCCAAAATTTAGCATCAAAGTTTGCAGCCCCGGCAAAAACGCCGTTTGTGGGATTAACAATGGCAAATACAAAAGCCAAACACCGCGTGTGCTCACCCGCAAACCATGGCGGTGCTCTGCCTCGAGGCACCCGATGGTCAGGATCAAAGCGACTATTGTCGCGACGGAAGCCAGTAGAACGGTTTCTCTTATCGGGTCTGCCAATGCGGTACCGTGGCGCATCCAGTTGCGCAAAGTGAACATATCTGGCCAGAACTCAGGAAAGCTCCAAAACCCAGCAAAAGACCAAGTAATCAGCCCAGCGATCCCCGCAAAAATCGCAAGCGCCGACAAAACTGCAAAGCCGAAGGCAAAGGGCCGAAATATTGAAAAGCCGCGCCCACGATGCCCCGATTGAACCCATGCTAACCCAGCTTTGGCAACCATCACTTCGCCTATCCGCCACAGTCCTATCACGCCGAGCACCAAAACAAATTGCACCAGCGCCGCCGCAGCTGCGCGCAAACGCAGAGTGAGTTCAGGGTCACCCATCCATTTAACAATTTGTACCGAAAGCGTTGGCGGTGTGTTTGGTCCCAAAATCATGGCTACATCAACCACGGAAAGCGAAAAGGCCAAGACCACATAAACCGGCAATCGTATCTGTTTATAAACGCGGGGAAAAATAACTTTTAGCCATGCGACCTCTCGTCGATAGCCAAGCGATCTGGCCACTGTGATTGAGCGGTTAAAATCAACTTGTCCCATTGCCGCGATCATCATCAGAAGCAAAAATGGTATTTCTTTAGCCACCAGCCCCGCAATGAGCGACAGCCCCCAAGGATCTTGCACAATCAATAAATCTGGGGGGCGGTTCCATCCGGTTAGCCAAGGCGACACCAAACGCGATGCCCATCCCGACGGCGCAATAAGAAACGCGATACCAAATGCCGCTGCCGCGTGGGGCACTGCCAAAAGCGGTGATAGCATTTTATGCACAAACGTAAAAAATGCGCTGCCCTGCAATGAGGCGACAATCATCACGACAACGCTTAGCGACAAAACCGCTGATACGATGCCGACAAACACACTAAGCCAAACAGCAGGCCAGAACCCACGCCAATCGAATAAATCCTGAAAGGGTGCCAGAGAAAACTCTGTTGCCCCCACAGCAGGAAGATATCCAAACGCAGGCGCAAGCGTTCCCGCGAGCCCTGCCAGCACGGGGCCCAACATGGCAAGCAACGTAAGCGTAGGTAAAACATATAAAACACGGCCCCGTCGCAACAACGGAGCCGTGTTAATCTGAAGATATTTCAGGGCTTGTCTCAAGATTACTCAGAAACGCCGTAACGATTTACCCAATCTTGCTCGATGCGCTCCATCCAGGATGGGTGCGGTTCAGCCAAAGCTGTTCCAAGCTCTGCCGGGGTAAGCGTCGCGATGCCAAGGTCAATCGCATCAAACGCTGCGCGTTCAGCATCAGACAAGCTATCCATTGCTAAAACAGTCCCGTAACCGAGGTTTTCAGGGTCCAATGCACGCGCTTGAGATTCTGGTGACAACAAGAAATTAGCAACAACCATCGCTCCTTCGGATGCCGATGCATTGTAAGGAATAGCCACAAAACTCGCGTTGCCGATTGTACCGTTCTCTAGCACAAAAGTACGCACTGTGTCAGGCAATTCAAAGTTGGCAATTGCTGCCGATGCCGCGCCAGGGCTAAACGAAATCGCGAGATCAAGTTCACCATCAGCAATCAACTGAATTTGCGTTGCACCCGTTTGCGGATAGGCGCGACCTTCGCGCCACAGCGTTGGCGTCAACGCATCCATAAAGCCCCACAAAGGCGCAGTTACTTCAGTATAATTTGCATCATCCACAGACGACAACAGTGGCGTAGGATCATCAACCAAATCATAGAGTGCTTGCTTCAAAAACGTTGAGCCCAAGAAATCTGGTGGCTGCGGGTAAGTAAAACGGCCGGGATTAGCAGATGACCAATCGAGTAGCGCATTCATATTAGGTAACGGGTTTGCCAAATCAGCCGTATCATACATGAACACAACCTGTGCCATGGCCCAAGGCGATTCATATCCTTCGGTCGGCACTGTGAAATCGCTTTGTACTGATTTGCCGTCAACATCGACGAATTGCCAATTTGGCAGATCTTCTGCAAATGGACCAAACAGCAATTCATTGCGCTTCATCGCTGCAAAGTTTTCGCCGTTGATCCAAATCATGTCAATTGCGCCGCCCTCATCCTGACCTGCGGTGCGTTCAGCCAAAACGCGGCTCACGGCGTCTGCGGTATCTGACAGCTTTACGTGCTCAAGTGTAACACCATAGTCTTCTTGAACGCGGCTTCCGACCCAAGCGATGAATTCATTGGTCGTGGTGGAACCACCCCAAGCGTTCCAATATACCGTTTGGCCATTTGCGGCCTCTAACACGGCATCCCAATCTGTTGGGTCTGTTTCAGCCATTGCACCCGTCGCAAATAGGGCAAGGGTCATTGCTGTCAGCGTTTTACGCATGATCACTCCTTCGTTGTTGATGTCGTTATAGCGCCAAAGACGCGGTGTGCGAGTAAAACGCGGGATGTTGCGGTCACAAAGCATAAGGTGCCAAAGCCCCAAGCCAAAGGCACAAACCAATTGGGGAAAACGCACAGCGCTACGAAAAACCCTATTGTTTCAGCCCCCTCCAGCAATCCACCGGTGAAATACAAAGATTTCAAACCGCGTTTCTCTGTTTGCATTTTGTGTTTTTCTGCAAGAATAGCGTAGCCGAGAAAGCTCGCGCCATTGAAATAAAAACTGGTCAACAAAAACGCGCCTGCAGCCCCATTCAGGCTTGGGTTCATCCAGACAAACGCCATTGGAACTGCGCCGTAGAACAGGAAATCAGCGACGATATCGAAATATCCACCAAAGTCAGTCCGCGTCGATGCCCGCGCAACAGCGCCGTCTAAGCCATCGGCAACGCGACTAAACAAAAGCGGGATAAGCGCCAATGCAGGCAACCCACACGCGATAAGCGCAGCCGAAACCAGCCCTAAGATCAGGCCAAACCCAGTCATCTGATTTGCCGTAATTCCGCGTGCTGCGATCACCGCACCGATACGGTTCAAAGGCGGATCAATATAGGTTCTGATTCTTGCATCAAACATGATGTGCTTATGACACCACGTTCCCTAATTTTCGCATAGGTTTTTGCAATAAATTTCGCGAGATAACTTGTTTGTGAAGCAAAGCGAGGCTTTGAGCCAAAAGGTTTCAGAAATCCAACCCAAGGTCGAGTGTCTGCGCCGAATGTGTCAATGCGCCCGAGGATATGTAATCAACGCCAGTCGTGCAAACTTCGGCGATACGATCCAATTTCATATTACCTGAAGCCTCAGTGATCATACGACCCGCCGTCATGCCCACGGCTTCGCGCAGCGTGTCTGTGTCCATATTGTCAAAAAGAACAACATCTGCACCGACCGTTTCCAACACCTCGGACAATTGTTCCAGAGTATCGACTTCTATCTCAACCCGCATCATGTGCGATGCTGACGCACGCGCTGCGTTCAGAACCGCAGCAATGCCCCCCGCCGCCGCGATGTGGTTATCTTTGATCATGATCGCATCAGAAAGGCTGTAACGGTGGTTATACCCACCGCCATGTAACACCGCCTGCTTTTCCACAATTCGCAAGCCCGGTGTCGTTTTACGAGTACAGGTCACACGCGTTTTGGTACCTGCCGTTTGGGCCGCGAATTTTGATGTCAGCGTCGCAATACCGGTCAAACGCCCAGCAAAGTTCAATGCGACACGCTCAGCCGATAGAATTGATGCAGCAGAGCCATTGATTTCCATCAGCGCATCACCGGGATTGCAGGGCTGCCCGTCCCGTAAAACTGTACGTATTTGCAACGCAGGATCGACCAGTCGAAACGCGATCTCGGCAATCTGCATTCCGGAAACCACACCAGCCTCACGTGCATTTATCCGCGCCTCGTACTGGACACTTGCCGGAATAACGGCACGGGTGGTCACATCTCCGTATTGCCCTAGATCCTCAAATAATGCGTTGCGCACCAGAGGTTCCAAGATCAGATCAGGTAAACGGGGGATATCAACGGTCATTTGAATTCTTCTACTATTTTTGTGCGCAAGGCGAAGGCTTCGGCAAATGTGGTTTCGCTACGGTGTTCAAATTCCACGCGCGCCTCGGGGTAATCGGTACGATAATGTCCGCCTCGGGATTCTTCGCGCTGCAACGCACCAGCGGCAATAAGCGTGGCAGTGGTGGTCATATTCAGAAATGTTGAACTGCTTTGGCCTTTTTCTTCGAGTTCAGCGATACCAACGAGCGCTTGCTTTAACCCGCTTTCGGTACGCAACACCCCAACATGATCATTCATCAAGCCCCGAAGTTTAGAAACAAGCACTTCATCCACAGCAGCACCCGCGGACAATGCCCCAATCGCGACCCGATCAACGTAAGTAATATCACCTAAGTGATCTGAGATGTTTTCAGCACAAATTCGAGCGTAAACAAGCGCCTCTAGTAACCCGTTTGACGCAAGCCTGTTCGCCCCGTGAAGGCCGGTTGAACTGGCTTCTCCGCAAACCCAAAGGTTTTTCAAACTGGCGCGACCACGTAGGTCGGTGTCGACACCGCCCATATGATAATGTGCAGCAACCGCGACAGGGATGGGGTCAGCGACCGGATCAATGCCAGCCCGTGCACAGGCTTCTGCCACGGCAGGGTATAGCGTATTCACCTCAGCCCCGAGGGCCGCGCGTGTATCGAGCATGGGCCGTTTATTTGCTTGAGATTGGGCAAAAATAGCGCGTGCAACAATATCACGCGGCGCAAGTTCAGCATCCGGGTGAATCGATGTCATAAATCGTTCGCCGGCGGCATTTATCAAAATCGCGCCTTCACCACGCAACGCTTCGGTCGCAAGTGGCGCGGGATCTTCGCCGCTATCAATGGCAGTCGGATGAAATTGCACAAACTCCGCATCTGCGATTTTAGCACCCGCGCGCGCAGCCATGCCAATAACCTGACCGCGAATACGTGGCGGATTGGTCGTATGGGCAAACAGCCCCCCTGACCCACCACCGGCAAGCAACACCGCCGGCGCACGCAATAAAACAGGCGCTGTTTCCGGATCACCGACCCCCGCGACCCAAACCCCGATAACGCTGTCGCCTTCTGTTTCCAGTTTGGTTGCCAGCATTCCCTCAAGCAATTGAATCGAAGGCGTTTCATGCACTTCGTCTATCAGGGTTTCCATGATCTGGCGTCCTGCCTGATCCCCCTTCACCCGAACAACACGCGCAACACTATGGGCTGCTTCACGGCTTAGGACATAGCCACCGGATTTTGTGCGATCAAAAGGCGTACCAAGTTCGGTAAGCTCAAGAATATGTTCGCGGGCTAATTTGGTAACATGTTCAGCTACCTCAGCAATAACCGTCCCTGCCCCGGCACTTGTGGTATCATCAGCATGGGATTTCGGTGTGTCGCCTTTGCCCATCGCGGCCGCAACGCCGCCTTGAGCCCAAACAGAACTGGCCCCTTGTCCCAATGGTTCTGGTGAAATCACAACAACTGGGCGCGGCGCAAGATCAAGCGCGGCATAAAGCGCGGCAAGACCAGCGCCAACAATAACAACACGCTCAGTTGAAATACTGTCTTGCACCCGTTGTTCCTCAGAGACCCAATTTGCGGCTTAAATCAATCATGCGCTCAACCGAAAGCCGCGCTTTTTCAGCGACGGATGGATCGACTTCAACGGCGCCCGACATCGTGTGTAAAGAATAAAGGATTTTCTCCAGCGTGATTTTCTTCATATACGGGCACATATTGCAGGGCTTTGCGAACTCAACTTCGGGCAGCTCATCGGCGATATTTGACGCCATGGAACATTCCGTCACCAACATTGCCTTGGCGGGTTTGTGTTCATGAATCCAACCCACGATGCCCGAAGTTGATCCGGTGAAATCCGCCTCAGCAACTACATCCGGCGTACATTCAGGGTGCGCGATGATTTTCACTTCTGGATCAAAATCACGATATGCACGCAAATCTTCGGCAGTATAAAGTTCATGCACGATGCAAGAGCCTGGCCAAAACACAACGTTTTTCGTGGATTCATTGGCCACATTCTGCGCCAAGAACTGATCTGGCGTCATGATGACAGTGTCGCTTTCCATCGCGTCTACGATCTGCACCGCATTGGCTGATGTGCAGCAAATGTCAGAGGCTGCTTTGACTTCAGCCGTTGTGTTTACATAGGAAACCACAGGCGCGCCCGGGTATTTTGCGCGCATTTCTTCGACACCTTCAGCGGTGATCGATTCAGCAAGCGAACAGCCTGCCTCCATATCCGGCATCAGGACAATTTTATCAGGGCTGAGGATTTTAGATGTTTCCGCCATAAAATGCACACCGCACTGCACAATGACATCGGCCTCGACCTCAGTTGCCTTGATAGCAAGCTGAAGGCTGTCGCCAACGAAATCCGCAATCCCATGGTAAATTTCTGGCGTCATATAGTTATGCGCAAGAATGACGGCGTTGCGTTCTTTCTTAAGCTTATTGATCGCCTCGACATAGGGGGCGAACATGGCCCAATCTTCAGGCGGAACAACACGGTCCATCTTTGCATAGATGTCTTTGTTGTTTTCGGCTTTGGCTACGGATGGTGACAAGTCGTAAGATGCGGCAAGATCGGCACGCATAGAAATAAGATCAAGCAACGAAGTTCCCCCAACGTGATCGCTGGCCCGTATCTATACAGAGTTAATGTGCATTTCCAGTTGAAATATAGTTTCCGAAGGCCCCAAAGTAACGAAACCTTATGTTAGCGCATGTCAAATTCGACGACTGGAGCGCGCCAAAATCAAAACCGCACACAGTCCAACCCCAATCACCAAAAGCGCCGCTGGCGAAGCGTCTTCTAAGTTTTCAAGCGACGCGTGCTCATAGACACGTGTTGATAAGGTGTTGAAATTAAATGGCCTCAATAGCAACGTTGCCGGGAGCTCTTTAACGCAATCAACGAAAACCAACAGCAACGACGTTGCAACTGACCCTCGGATCAAGGGCACGTGTACCGCGCGTAAGGTTCCCCATTCAGTGCGCCCCAATGAACGCGCCGCCATTGGAAGGCTCGGAGAAATCCGCCCCAACGAAGAATCTGCAGCCCCCTGCGCAATGGCGAAAAAGCGAACACTATAGGCATAAACCAAAGCAAAAGCTGATCCAGTAAGCAATAAACCCGGGTCCCAACCTGTTGTGCCTTCGATAAAGTCCGCAATGATATGGTCCAGCGCGGCGACCGGGATCAAAATACCAACCGCCAAAACAGCGCCCGGTGCGGCGTAGCCAATTGTTGTAAATGGCAATAACAAACGAGGCAATTTTCGACCCGTGAGGCGAACACCATAGACCATAAACAATGCTGCAATAACCGTAACGCTCGCTGCTGAGGCCCCAACCAAGACTGTGTTGCTCAACGCACGAAATAAGTCGGGATCAACCCATCGATCAGAGTTTACGATTGCATGCCATCCGATCACCCCGACAGGCATTATAAAGCCGATGAGGAATGGAATGAAACACAGCGCAAACGCACCCCATCCAGCCCAACCCGTCAAAGAAGTGGCCGAAACGGGACGTTGTTGGCGTGCCGAGGTGTGGTAGCGATTTTTCTTACGGCTAATCTTTTCAAACGCAACGAGGGCAAGCACCAAAATCAACATGATCCCGGCAATCTGCGCGGCCCCGCCCGCGTTATTGCGTTCTAACCAAGTTGTGAAAATCCCGGTCGTTAAAGTTTGGACACCAAAAAACTCAACCGTGCCGAAATCTGCTACGGTTTCCATCATTACAATAGCAACACCCGCAGCAATCGCAGGCCGAGCAAGCGGCAAACCCACCCGCAAGAAACGCGCAATAGGTCCAGCGCCTAACGCTTGCGCCACTTCAAAAGACGCGCCAGATTGTTCGCGAAACGCCGCTCGCGCCAATAAATAGACATAAGGGTACAACGCACCAGACATAACAACGATTGCGCCACCACGCGACCGGATGTCAGGAAACCAGTAATCCCGTGATGTCTGCCAACCAAACATGTCCCGCAAAAACGTCTGAACCGGCCCGGCATATTCCCAAAAATCAACCAACGCATATGCACCGACATACGCAGGCACAGCCAACGGCAACAACAACAACCATTCGAGCCAAACCGCGCCGGGAAAACGGTACATGACCATCAACCATGCTGCCCCTGTCCCTACAGCAGCCGACAATGCCCCCACCGTCACCATTAATACTAATGTGTTTTCAAAATACCTTGGTAAAGTTGTGCTTAGTAGATGCGGCCAAATATTATCAGTCGGGTGGAATGCAATCCAAACAACTGCAAGAATTGGCAAAAGAACCAACGCTGCAATAAAAACAGCGCCAAGCGACCAAAAGCTTGGAAGTTGGCGGCGCGAAAAATGTCGCATTAGGTTAGTCTTTTGCTCAGTCATAACTGCGCATTAACCGAAAGCGGTTTCGCTGTCCAGAAAACCCCGTATAGTAGCGACAATTCTACAGGGTAATATTCCATGCAAATCGCTTACCATATCGGTGCCCACGCAACCGACGATGATCGACTGATCAAATCACTCTTAAAAAACAAACAAATGCTGCAATCTCATGGCGTTGCAGTGCCCGGTCCCAGCCGCTACCGGCAGCAAATTCGCGAAACACTTGCGTCAGCAGCGAACGAAACCCCAACACATGAAACTGCTGAAACTCTTTTTCGTTCGATCGTACAGGAGGACCATGTTAGCCGCGTCATCCTTTCAGGGGAGCATTTCATCTGCATTCCTGATCGCGTTTTTGCCCAACAAAAATTCTATGCTTTGGCGGATAAACGTCTTCCGCTGTTGGCACAGTTAGCGCCGAGCAACGAAGTCGAAATTCACATCGCAACATGCAATCCAGCAATTTTCATCCCAACAGTTTTTGCTGCATCCAACGCAAAGGATTTCGCAACTTTCATGCAAAACACCGATCCCGTTGATTTGCATTGGTCGGAGCTAACGGCACGCATGAAATCTTTGGTACCCGGTGCAAAATTGGTTGTCTGGGCAAACGAAGACACGCCGGTATTATGGCCACGTCTTTTGCAATCTTTGTCGGGGCTGTCGCAAGCAAAGATATTTGATGGATCTTTGGATATGATACATGATGTTATCACACCCGAAGGAAAAAACCGTCTTGAGGCCTATCTGAAATCACACCCGCCCAAATCGCACACGCAATTTCAAAAAATTCTGACCGCTTTTCTCGAAAAATTCGAAAAAGAAGACAGCACTCAAATAGAAATTGATCTGCCGGGTTGGACGGATGACCTGATCGACACCCTCACGACAAATTATGAATGGGATCTTGATCGCATCCAAGGCATGGAAGGCGTGACATTCATCACGCCTTAATCCTTATTGCATGCCAAGCGCTTCTTTATACATATCAAGAACCGCTTCTTCTTCAGCAATATCATTGGGTTCGCGTTTACGAAGGGCGATCACCTTCCGCATAACCTTAGTGTCATAACCCCGCCCTTTCGCTTCTGCCATGACCTCTTTCTGCTGCTCAGCGAGGTCTTTCTTTTCAGCATCAAGGCGTTCAATACGTTCGATAAATTGACGAAGTTCATCTGCCGTTACGCGGTAGCTGCTATCAGGAGAAAAATCATTCATGGGCCTGCCTCATTTTTGATGTAGAAACCTGATTAACGCCCCCATCGCAAACCTTCAAGGGTCTTGCCTGTGACAAAGACATAGTTTAGGCGCGGGGCACTTTGTAAACGAAAGGATGCATCATGGAACTACTCATCTGGGGCGGCGCTGCGATCTCGGTCATTGGGTTGGCAGGTTTGGTTTTATGCATCATTTTTGTGGCAAAGGCCAAAAAATCTGGATTGGACGACGACGCACTGCGCGCAAAGCTCCAAAAAGCTGTAGCCTTGAATTTAGGCGCATTACTGCTTTCCATGTTTGGCCTAATGCTTGTCGTGGTTGGTATTTTTCTCAGCTAACAATGGGTTAATTGCGCGCTGACTACCCTGCGGATACCATTTCAAACAGGCATATTGTCAAATAACGCTTCGGCTTCGTCCTCTTCCAGACGCTTTTCAAACAAGCTAAGATCGCCCGGAACAGGCAACCCCAAATTGCGAAATTCGGCGATCTTCTCACGCAATTGCTCTTGCAGAATAAATGAGTTTTCTGGACGAGACATAATTTCGTCAAGCAATACCAGAGCTGCGGCCTTCATATCTTCAAATGGCATTTTCTTTTCCTCTCTGATGGTTTCAGTAGGGGCATCAGCTCGCGCTCAAAACAATAAAGCTAAGCGTTTAAGGCTAATCCGCCTTTATTCTAACAGAATACCCTCACATCGCGAAAAAATCTTTGATTCAGCGCAAATTTTAGAATGGTCTCTTTAACTATCTACTCGTCAGCAGGGTTTGGCGCCCAACTTACCTGCATACGAATCGCACGGTTACCTTGACTCTGTCCAAGCTTTCCAATCCCCAAAGTTGTGCCTGCCGGGTCTTGAATAGAAATCGATGTAACCGATGACTGAGGAACCATCACAAGGTCGCCCACCTGTAACTGCGACACTTGCGAAACCGTCATGTCCTGACGATGCAGCACAGCCTGCAATTGCGCTTCGCTTTTCAATACCGCACTCTGAAGCGACACAGACCAATCTGCACCGCCCATGTCTAGAACTTCCTCAATCCGTTCCGCAGCAGGAAGCGCAATTTGGATATTTCCCTTTTTAGCGCCCAGAGCCAGATCGAGCCCTACCGTATAATTTCGGTAAGGCAAATCATCCAAAACCAACCCAATCTTACGTAAGCTTTCAAACGGCCCCACATAAACAAATCCTGGCAACCACGATCCAGACGCCAGCCCCTCTAGCGTGGAAGAAAGAAGCGTAAAAATCATATTTATGAAGCTTTCACACATCGCCGCATCAATCGCCGTTGTTTTACGTGCCTCAGCGACCTCTTCTTTCACCTGCCCCGTTGTTTGCACTTCAAGAATGCTCGCCAAGCACTGAAAATCTAATGCGAAAATGCCCTGCCGACCATCGTCGGAGCGCAGCAAAATCAAAATCCCATCTTCGGGCAGCTGCTCCATCAGCGAGGGTAAGCTGACGATACACTTATCAAAACCCGTGACTGAAACTGGTAGTTTCAATGCACGTTCCGCCGCCTTGGCAATAGCCAATCGCAACACAGAATCCACCTGCAGCGGTACAGCACTTTTCGTCGGCTTACTCGCTTCAGCGATTTTTTTTAAGACTGACTGTTCGATTCCAACGCCCATTCTATCGCGCCCTAGTTCCTACCGCTTAACAATCCTTGGATATGGTTTAAAATTCGTTTACCAAATCGATCATTTTAGAGGTAATTTCACGCGAAACGCCGCACCGTTTTGCCCCGGCAAATAGTCAATTGAACCCTTTAAATTGGTCATAATTTCACGACAAATAGCCAACCCAAGCCCTGCCCCACCAGCCGAATGATGGTCAGTCAAACGCGAAAACTTTTCAAAAATCAAATTTTGATCTGCTTGAGAAATCCCTGTTCCATTGTCGCGGAAATCGATTTCAACACAGTTTTCCCTAAGGCAGACTTGTACCTCCAATTTAGGCTCCGCGTGATCGCAATATTTTCTGGCATTGTTAATCAGATTGATAAACACCTGCGCTAATCGATCACCATCGGTGGCGATCATAATTTGCTCTTGATCAATCGATCTAACAACAGAAAG
Source organism: Cochlodiniinecator piscidefendens (assembly GCF_011326755.1). GTDB lineage: Bacteria > Pseudomonadota > Alphaproteobacteria > Rhodobacterales > Rhodobacteraceae > Cochlodiniinecator > Cochlodiniinecator piscidefendens. The sequence continues at coordinate 347,907 of NZ_JAAOIE010000002.1, forward strand.
TGTTTCACTTTCTACTGCAGACAGGGCCGCTGCGAGACTGCGCTCAATGACATCGTACAGGTTTGTTTGCTCAATGTTTAACGCGACCTGTCCGTTTTCCAAAACATTGAGATCCAGTAAGTCATCAAGCAACCGAGTCAGGCGCAATGCTTCATCGTGAATGATCGAAGCATGATGCCGCTGTTCATCCGGGGTCATGTCCTGGACATCCCGGAGTATTTCAGAAAAGGCGCGAATAGATGTCATTGGCGTGCGCAATTCATGGCTGATCTGCCCCAGAAACGCATCCTTTTGAACCGAAAGTTCGGTCAGTTTCGTATTCACTTCCCCTAATTGACGTGCTGTGCGCTCCAATTCATCAGTCTTTTCTTCAAGTTTACTGGAGTATTCCATAATTTGGGCTGTCTCATCTGCAACCGCCATCAAATCCTCTACAGAAACACTAGCGCCCCCCGTGATTTGCGCCACCATCGCGTGTGCTGTTGCCGCACCAACCGATCCTGCAAGCTCGCGCTCCAATTGCTCCAGAAAATCCACTGAAGGATCGGGAAGCAGACCCGCCTTACCTTGTTTTTGCGCGATGGTTTGAAACAGCCTTTGCGCCTGATTGGGCCCTAGGATACGCTGAGACATAACCAGCAGATCCTCGGCGCCTGCTGCGTTTCCTGACCATCCACGCGCGTTTGCGCTGTGCTCAAAGACATTGACAAATTGCATCCCCTGAAGACGCTCCAGCGGATTAGGGAACGTCATCAGGGACACCGTGCAAAATACCAATGAATTTAAAAGCATGCTCCAAACAACTGCATGAATAACCGGATCAAGCCCAACAACACCAAACAAAGCCTGCGGTCGCAACCAACCAATACCAAATGGCCCGTGTTCCAGCATCTCAGGTGAAATGAGCGTTGCGCCGCCAATTGATGGCAAAAACAAGGTGTAGCACCACACGACAAACCCAACGATTAAGCCTAACGCAGCCCCATGGCGCGTGGCGCGACGCCAAAAAATCGCCCCTAGCAGCGCCGGTAACACCTGCGATACCCCAGTAAACGAAATAAGCCCAATTGCTGCTAGGGCGCTGCCCCCACCCGAGTAATGAAAATAAGCGTACCCCAATCCCAATACAGCGGCAATCGAACAACGCCGCGCAATCAGGACAACTTGGCGCACGTCCCCCGACACCGTTGCGCCTTTTGAAGTTACAGCCAGCCAAATCGGCATCACAATGTGATTGGAAACCATCGTTGACAAAGCAATCGCAGCAACGATCACCATCGAGGTTGCTGAGGAAAACCCACCCAAAAAGCTAAGCAAAGCAAGCTTATCCTGCCCCATCGACAAAGGGATTGTCAGAACAAATAGATCAGGATTTGCCCCCTTTGGCATCAGCTCCAGCCCAACTACGGCGATTGGAACAACAAACAAGCTCATTAACATCAGATACAAAGGAAACGCCCAAGACGCCGTTGCCACTGCGCGCTCATCTGCGTTTTCGACGACCATCACCTGAAACATCCGTGGCAAAGACAAAAAGGCTGCTGCAGATAAAAAGATAAGCCCCGCCCAGCGCCCTGGCCGTAAATCCCATTCCGCAATAGGAGAGGCATCAATGCGCGCTAAAATATCGCTCGGCCCATTTGCCACGCCCCAAACAACAAACACCCCAACAGCCAATAGCGCGACAAGCTTAACCACAGCTTCGAACGCAATTGCGGTGACAACGCCATGGTGCCGTTCATTTGCGTCGAGGTTTCGCGTTCCAAACAACACCGTAAACAAAATGAGCCCAACAGCGATCCAGAACGCCGTTGAATTCAGATCAATCGCCTCTGTTCCTGTGCCGCTCTCATTTGCAAACACCGCATAAGACAGCGTGACCGATTGTAGTTGCAGCGCAATATATGGCGTAGACCCAATCACAGCTAATAGCGTCACCAAGACACCCAATAAATTTGACTTTCCGAAGCGCGAAGAAATCAAATCGGCAATCGACGTGATACGTTGAGTACGGCCAATGCGCACCAATTTTCGCACAATGCCCCACCACCCGATCATAATTAATGTCGGACCAAGGTATATCGTTACAAATTCAAGTCCAGATCGCGCTGCATACCCTACGGCGCCATAAAACGTCCAAGCAGTACAGTAGATCGACAACGAAAGCGTATAGACGATCGGAGACTGCAACCACCCCAGTCGCCCTCGCGCGGCCTGTTGATCCGCAAAAAATGCGATTGCAAATAGGAAAATAACGTAGATTACACTGACGATGATCAACGCATTGAAACCGATCATTCGTGTTCTTTCTCGTGGGGTTTACGGCCTTTCTCATCGGTTTGTCGATCCGACAAAGCAAAGGAAATGCGCGCGGCAATAACGATCAGCATAACCCAAACAGCGAAAACATATAAAACGCCCGCTCCGGTTTCATGCTCAGGGGTAGCAATCGGATTTCGCAAAATTGGAAGTAAAAGTAATATCCCCCCCAAAAACGGAAGCAGACGCGCGGCATCCTCGGCGCGGCGGCGCACATAATTACGCTTTTCCAAAAAGGGGAGTTGCCGGTTCCGGTTCACGATCCTACCAATTCACGCACACTTTCCAACACTTCAGTATTTGAAAATGGCTTTGTCATAAAACGGCTTGCGCCAAAACGCTCAGCAAGTTCGCGATCTTTGGTCTGACCGCGCGCGGTCAGCATAAGAATTGGCAATGTTTCCGTCTCTGTAAATCCACGCAAATCCTGCAAAATCTCATAGCCACTCCGATTGGGTAACATCACATCCAAAATAACCACATCAGGCCGCACCTCTTTTGTGCGCTCAAAAGCAGTTTGCCCATCAGAATGCGTTTCGACATTCCACCCCTCCCGAGATAGAATAAACCGAATTGCTTCCCTGATATTCGGTTCGTCTTCAATTAATAAGACAGTCTTGGCCATTACGTCCCCTAGCGCTTGGTTGCCCTATATAGTCACAGCTTATGTTCTTCTGTCAAAACGCGTCCGAAAGAATTGACGGTTCCCGCCGTGCGACACATGCGCGCCGCGCGCAAATCCTACAGTTTGCCCCCACTTCAGAAACAGTTTCATCCTGAACACCATTTGCTGGAAAGACGATCATCTGTGCCTCCAGCACCGGGGCACCGTCAAAGCCTTCAGGGTATTTCTGCTCAGCATATGCATAAGCCGTCAAGTTTTGCTTTGCCCGGCCCGACTGAAAAATGAATGTTCTCACCGGCGTTCCTGGCCGTGTCATTGCCTGATACAAGGGCCATAAGGGACAGGTCGCCCCAAATTGAGGAATGGCAAAACTGTCCATTTCTTTTCGAAACGTCACTCCCCCAGTACCGTCGCAAGTTACGCGTCCTATTGGTTGTTTGGTCACAACTTCAGGAATGCAAGCCAAGCGGCGCATCACTTGCAGCATACTTACCTTAAACCGGTTCGCCAGCTTCAGCGGATCCCACTCCAGTTGTTCAGCGACCGTCACAAGCGATATTTCTGGCAAAGCACGCGCATCTTCTAGGTATTCTTGTAACTGGCGGTTCAGCATAATACGCGACGCCGGAAGCCCAAATCCACAACCTGCGATCAATTGTTCTATCTGTTCATCGCCCGCATATGGGGTTTCAAGCAGAGGCAGATAATAATCATGCCGCGCCCAAAAACCGTCCAGCTCCTCTTGCGCAGAGGTCGCAACCACCCCTCCTTCCTGAGCACCGTCCAAATAAGACACCAAGGCTTGTGCGCCTTTGGACAGTAATTCTGCGTCTTCAAATAAATTCGTTTGAAACCGTCTTTGCCACTGGGGATCAATTTCATCAGACTGCGCCAAAATGGAAGAGGTCGAGCGGATCGACGTCACCTTTGACAATACTTCGTGCAGGGCCTCTGACAAAATAGGGTCATGCGACAGCCGATCCGTCAAAGCCTCAACAGTTTGCTCTAGTGCGACCCCGTTTTTATGGCGCCCGGCCAATAAACTGGCCCACCCCGGAAACCGCCCAACAAATTCCTCAAGACGGTCCAATTCCACGGCCTCTGTTTCGATGGACTGCATAGAAGCCGCATCGCGCAATGATACCAAAAGCTGCGCCTCAACACCCTCTGACAAAAGCGCGACCTCAACCCCAAGAGCACGCGCCAGATCGCTCAGCAATTTTCCCGCGATTCTGCGGCGATTGTGCTCAATTAAATTGAGATAAGATGGCGAGATACCAACATCACGCGCCAAATCAGACTGCTTTATCCCCAAAGCAGATCGACGATCACGAATACGGCTTCCGACCAACACATGCGAAGTCATGAATTTCTCCATCAATACAATAGGTTTCTGCAGTTGCGAGAAAATGAATTTACAAAACTACAGCGAACCTCGTAATTCATTTTACAAAAATATCTTTTAATTAAAAGTACTTGTTGAAAAATTTTCCAACCGACGATGATACTAACGAAGCTCTGTAAAGAGTATGTGTGTTGCGCGGGGAGGCGTGAACACACCAATCACCAAAGGGAGGAATTCATGTCCACTTCTAATCCGACACGTCGCGGTCTGCTGAAAACGGGTGCCATAGCGAGCGCCGGTCTGGCCGTACCGACTATTTTCACAGCGTCATCCGCTGCTGCGTTCACCAACGAACCAACCGGCAGCACAGTTACGCTTGGCTTTAACGTGCCGCAAACCGGCGCATATGCTGATGAGGGCGCGGATGAGCTGCGCGCCTATGAACTCGCTGTAGAGCACCTGAATGGTGGCGGTGACGGCGGCATGATGTCGACGTTCTCATCCCAAGCGCTCAACGGCGCAGGTATCTTGGGCAAGCAAGTTCAGTTCGTAACCGGCGACACCCAAACAAAATCTGACGCGGCGCGCGCCTCTGCACGTTCCATGATCGAAAAAGACGAAGCAGTGATGATCACCGGAGGGTCTTCTTCTGGCGTTGCAATCGCGGTTCAAGGTTTGTGCCAAGAAGCTGGCGTGATCTTTATGGCGGGTTTGACCCACTCTAATGACACAACAGGTAAAGACAAAAAAGCTAACGGTTTCCGTCACTTCTTTAATGGTTACATGTCTGCTGCGGCGCTTGCGCCTGTGCTGGCCGACCGTTACGGCACTGACCGGAACGCTTATCACCTAACCGCTGACTATACTTGGGGTTGGACACAAGAAGAATCCATCGCAGCTGCGACTGAAGCATTGGGTTGGAACACTGTTGATAAGGTGCGCACACCGCTCGCTTCAACTGATTTCTCATCCTATATCGCACCTGTCCTGAACTCTGGCGCTGACGTTCTGGTTCTGAACCACTACGGCGGTAACATGGTCAACTCTCTGACCAACGCTGTTCAGTTTGGCTTGCGTGATCGTATCGTTAACGACAAACAGTTCGAAATCGTTGTTCCGCTTTACTCACGCCTCATGGCGCGCGGTGCTGGTGCGAACGTTGCAGGCATTCTTGGTTCAACCAACTGGCACTGGTCCTTGCAAGATGCAGGTTCACAAGCCTTCGTACGTTCATTCGGTACAAAATACGGCTTCCCTCCATCACAGGCAGCGCACACCGTTTACTGTCAGACACTTCTTTATGCTGATGCAGTTCAGCGTGCTGGGTCCTTCCACCCTTGCGCTGTTGCAGAGGCTCTCGAAGGATTTGACTTTGACGGTTTGGGCAATGGTCCAACGCATTACCGTGCAGATGATCACCAGTGCTTCAAAGACGTTCTGGTCGTGCGCGGTAAAGAAAACCCAGAAAACGAATTCGACCTTTTGGAAGTTGTGGAAGTTACCCCACGTGCCCAAGTTGAATACGCAGCAGATCACCCAATGTTTGCCGGTGGCGCATTGGGCGAATGTAACGGCGGTTAATTCCCCCTGTACTGACAGCGCTGCCCGCGCTGTCAGCCTCTGCAGGCAAAGCGCTCCCCTTGGGCCTTTGCCTGCTCCCCACCAACTTAAACTGACTGGGTGGACCGATGGACGCGATCCTTCTACAAATCCTCAATGGGCTCGATAAGGGCTCTGCCTATGCGCTTATTGCGTTGGGGCTTACACTTATTTTTGGCACGTTGGGCGTTGTGAACTTCGCACATGGTGCGCTTTTCATGATTGGTGCGTTTTGCGCGGTGACGCTGCAACGCATTCTTTCCCTTAGCTTTGAAACCATCGACGAAAGCAGAACGGATTTTCTAGGAAACCCGCTGAAGGTTGAAACACCCTACGTCGAAGCATGGTTTGGCCCTGACGTCGGCATGGCGATCATTGATTGGTCGGTGCCTTTGGCGATTTTCTTTGCCATTCCCGTAATGATCACCATCGGCTTCATCATGGAGCGCGGTTTGATCAAGCATTTTTACAAACGCCCCCATGCGGACCAGATTTTGGTCACCTTCGGCTTGGCGATTGTGCTGCAAGAGATCGTTAAATACTTTTTTGGCGCAAACCCAATTCCAACCCCTGCCCCAGACGTATTCCGTGGATCATTTGATTTTGGTGTGCTGCTAGGATTTGACCCCTATGCCATCGCGTACCCGTACTGGCGTCTGGTTTACTTCTTCTTCTCGGTCACAATTATCGGCGCTGTCTTTGCCTTCTTACAGTTTACGACCTTTGGTATGGTTGTGCGGGCTGGGATGGCAGACCGCGAAACGGTTGGATTACTTGGCATTAACATCGACCGCCGCTTTACCATTATGTTTGGCATCGCTGCCGCAGTCGCAGGGTTAGCCGGCGTAATGTATGCGCCAATCAATTCACCAAATTATCACATGGGTATGGATTTTCTGGTTCTTAGTTTTGTCGTTGTTGTTGTCGGCGGCATGGGATCACTGCCCGGTGCTGTTCTGGCTGGCTTTATGCTTGGCATTCTCGAAAGCATCTCATCCATGAACGAAGTAAAGGCGATTTTTCCAGGAATCGACCAAATCATTATCTACCTTGTGGCCATTCTCATTCTGCTGACGCGTCCGCGTGGCTTGATGGGTCGCAAAGGCGTGATGGAGGACTAAACTATGCTGGGTCTCAACAAAAAAGACACCAAATTCCTGCTGATCGTCGTGGCGTTGACCATGTTCACACCGATCATCCTGCAACCATTTGCCGAAGGCACAGGCCTAGCCCAGTTCAATGCTGGTTATCCTGACTTGATGCAGCGTTTTGCGATCTTTGGCATCTTTGCCATCGGATTTAACATCCTCTTTGGCCTCACCGGATACCTATCCTTTGGTCACGCTGCGTTTCTAGGTGTCGGTTCCTATTCAGCAGTTTGGATGTTCAAACTGCTCAGCATGAATGTCATACCCGGCATTTTACTTGCTGTGGCAACGTCTGGCGTATTTGCCTTACTCATTGGCTATGTCAGCTTGCGCCGTTCCGGTATCTACTTCTCCATTCTGACACTTGCTTTTGCGCAGATGAGCTTCAACCTCGCCTACTCAGTTCTAACGCCGATCACCAACGGTGAAACAGGTTTGCAGCTGGCGTTGGACGATCCGCGCATTTTGGATGGCGTAAATAACTCTGGGTCGCTTCCTGTGACCAATATCTTTGGTCTGGCGATGAACTCTTCCACTCAGATCGAAGTTCTAGGTCGGGTTTGGACATTTAATGTTGGCTACTACTTCTGCGCCATCATCGCGATCCTCGCCTTTTATCTGAGCTTGCGAATTTTCCGTTCCCCGTTTGGTATGATGCTGCGTGCGGTAAAATCCAATCAGCAACGGATGAATTACACTGGCCTGAACTCTCGCCCCTATACGCTTGCTGCTTTTGTGATTTCTGGGATGTATGCGGGTTTGGCTGGCGGCCTACTTGCCTCAATGGATCCACTTGCTGGTGCGGAGCGTATGCAATGGACTGCCTCAGGCGAAGTTGTCTTGATGACCATCCTTGGCGGCGCGGGAACCCTGATGGGTCCGGTACTGGGCGCTGGCTTTATCAAGTACTTTGAAAACATCTTCTCAAAGATCAACGACACGGTTCTACATGGCTGGTTTAGCTTTATGCCCGATGGGCTAGAGGATCTTCTGGTTGTTCTTGTCCATCCCTTCGTTGGCAAAGGCTGGCACCTGACGCTTGGTATCTTGTTCATGCTGGTTGTTGTGTTCTTGCCTGGCGGCTTGATCGAAGGCGGACAGCGCATCGCGGCCCTTTTCAAACGCAAACGCTCTGATGATGACAACCTCGACCCAGAGCACCATCCGAAACAAACGCCGCATGTGGCTGAATAAGGAGGATACGAACAATGGGTATTCTTGAAGTCAAAGGCGTCGGTAAACGATTTGGTGGTTTGCAAGCGCTTGGGGACGTAAATCTAAGTGTGGGCGAAAACTCCGTCCATGCGATCATCGGGCCAAACGGGGCGGGTAAATCAACATTGCTGAACTGTTTGATCGGAAAACTGATCCCGGACACTGGCAGCGTTATGTTTGATGGCCAATCTGTTTTAGGGCGCAAACCGCATGAAATCTGCCAAATGGGTATTTCGCGGGTTTTTCAAACACCTGAGGTTTTTGGCGATCTCACCGTGTTTGAAAACATGCTGATCCCGTGCTTTGCCAAACGTGATGGCGCGTTTCGCCTGCATGCGTTTGAAACCATCGCACAAGAAAAGGATGTCGTCGAAAAAGCGCAGGTAATGCTTGAGGATGTAAATATGCAGGACAAACTGCATATGACTGCAGCTTCACTCTCGCGTGGTGATAAACGTCGGTTGGAAATGGCGATGTGCTTGGTTCAGGATCCAAAACTTTTGCTTTTGGATGAACCCACCGCTGGCATGGCACGCGCTGACACCAACAACACAATTGATCTGTTGAAAGAAATCAAAGACAAACGCGACATCACCATTGCGATTATTGAACACGACATGCACGTGGTGTTTTCTTTGGCGGAACGGATCACCGTTCTCGCCCAAGGGACCCCACTGGTCGAAGACACCCCAGACAACATCAAAGGCCACCCAAAAGTACGCGAAGCGTATTTGGGCGAGTCACACGGTTAAGGGACGTAACAATGAACACAAATTCAAATCACGCGGCCAACGCCCCCGCCTATTTCTCAGTTTGGGACCTGCACGCATATTACGGCGAAAGCTATATCGTTCAGGGGGTTAGCTTTAACGTCCACGAAGGCGAAATTCTCGCACTTCTCGGACGCAATGGCGCAGGAAAAACCTCAACATTGCGTGCTATCGCACGACTAGATGATCCCGCACTAACCCACGGCGAAATTTGGCTGGATCACCAGCCTCTTCACAAAATGAAAAGCTATGAAGCTGCGGCATCAGGTATGGGGCTTGTCCCCGAAGACCGCAGAATCATCGCGGGTCTTACGGTTGAGGAAAACCTCCAATTGGCACAAATTGCCGAACCCGTTGGATGGTCCTTGGATCGTTTGTACGATCTTTTCCCACGCCTACGCGAACGCCGCAAACAAGAGGGCGTAACACTTTCGGGTGGCGAACAGCAAATGTTGGCAATTGCGCGTGCCCTTGCCCGCGATATCAAAGTGCTATTGCTGGATGAACCTTATGAAGGCTTAGCCCCCGTGATTGTTGATGAAATCGAAAAAACACTCAACATCATCAAGGCTCAAGGCATTACAACCGTTATCGTAGAACAGAACGCAGTACGTGCACTTAAGCTTGCTGATCGGGCTGTGATCCTAGATACGGGTGGTGTGGTTTTTGACGGCACTGCAAAAGAGGTGCTTGATAACGCGGAACTACGCGCTGAATATCTGGCTATCTAACGACGGCCAATGCAACCGCTGAGGAGCCGGCTGCATTATTAAGGGAAAAGAGATTAGAATGACCGACACGACCTATGCCCCCTCCGCTGACATGGCGGCCAACGCCCACGCCGACAAAGCGAAATACGATGAGATGTATGCAGCGTCTGTAAATGACCCTGAAGCATTTTGGGGTGAACATGGCCAGCGGCTTGATTGGATCAAGCCATTCACCAAAGTCAAAGATGTCTCTTTTGCCCCTAACGTTTCGATCAAATGGTACGAAGATGGCACCCTAAATGTCGCTGCAAACTGCGTTGATCGCCATCTGGCAACTCGTGGCGATCAAACTGCTATCATTTGGGAACCTGATGAACCAACCGAGCCAGCGCTTCACATCACCTACAATGAGCTATACGACAAAGTAAATCGTATGGCGAATGTGCTTAAGTCACAGGGTGTTGTTGCTGGTGACCGTGTTATCATCTATCTGCCGATGATCCCCGAAGCCGCTTATGCCATGTTGGCTTGCGCGCGTATTGGCGCGATCCACTCTATCGTTTTTGCAGGTTTCTCACCCGATGCATTGGCAAACCGTATCAACGACTGCGAGGCCAAAGTTCTTATCACCGCAGACGAAGCCCCACGTGGCGGGCGCAAGACTGCGCTTAAGTCAAACGCGGATGCGGCGCTGTTGCATTGCAGCGATAAGGTTCGCTGTCTTGTTGTGAAACGCACAGGCGGTCAAACCACATGGATTGATGGGCGCGATGTTGACGTCACATCTATGATGGAAACCGTTTCCCCGACCTGCCCAGCCCGTGAAATGAATGCCGAAGACCCGCTGTTTATTCTCTATACCTCAGGCTCTACCGGCAAACCCAAAGGGGTGGTGCATACCTCAGGTGGGTATCTGACTTACGCGGCAATGACCCATGAATACACTTTCGACTACAAAGAAGGTGATATTTTCTGGTGTACTGCCGATGTCGGTTGGGTGACGGGCCACAGCTATATCGTCTATGGTCCACTCGCCAACGGCGCGACAACAATTATGTTTGAAGGTGTGCCGACCTATCCCGACGCATCGCGGTTCTGGGAAGTCTGCGAAAAACACAAGGTCAATCAATTCTACACCGCCCCAACCGCCATTCGCGCATTGATGGCCCAAGGCCCTGAATTCGTCGAAAAATGTGACCTTTCCGATATGCGTATCCTTGGTACAGTGGGCGAACCTATCAATCCAGAAGCATGGAATTGGTACAATGATGTTGTTGGCAAAGGTAAATGCCCGATCGTTGACACATGGTGGCAAACGGAAACAGGCGGTCATTTGATGACTCCACTGCCAGGCGCAACAGCGACCAAGCCCGGTTCTTGCACCCTGCCCTTCTTTGGTGTCACACCAGTCATCCTTGACCCAACCTCCGGCGCTGAAATCTCAGAAACCGAAGCCGAAGGCGTGCTTTGCATACGCGACAGTTGGCCCGGTCAGATGCGCACGGTTTACGGTGATCATGAACGGTTCGAAAAAACCTATTTCAGTGATTACAAAGGCTATTACTTTACTGGTGACGGCTGTCGTCGTGATGCTGATGGCTATTACTGGATCACAGGTCGCGTTGACGATGTTATCAACGTTTCTGGCCACCGCATGGGGACCGCCGAAGTCGAAAGCGCACTTGTGGCCCACCCTAAGGTCGCCGAAGCGGCTGTTGTTGGCTATCCTCACGACATCAAAGGCCAAGGCATCTATGCCTACGTTACATTGATGAACGATCAATCCCCGTCAGACGAGTTGCGCAAAGAGCTGGAAAAGTGGGTCCGTACTGAAATCGGCCCCATTGCAAAACCCGACCTCATTCAATGGGCCCCCGGATTACCTAAGACTCGCTCTGGTAAAATCATGCGCCGTATTTTGCGTAAGATTGCTGAAAATGATTATGGCGCGCTTGGCGATACATCGACGCTTGCTGATCCGAGTGTCGTTGATGATTTGATCGACAACCGCATGAACCGTTCCTAAACACTCCCCCATCTGTATTTATTACAGATACCTAACGGGCCGTTCATCGGCCCGTTTTTTTATTCTGATGGGCATCAGCACACTGCAGGCACAGCCGCAGTAATCGTGCTTAGATCTTCGACCTCTGCCTCACATTCACCAAATGATGGGCTGCATCCCAAAACAGCGAAGGCAACAAATACCAAAGCAACAATGCGGGTAAGGTGGGCAAATTTCATGTCAAATTTCCTTAGCTGGTGACATCTACTCGCTTCATACTCCGATCTGATCTAAGGGGCTTTGACCAAGATCAAACATAAAAAACACGACCCGAGGGCCGTGTTTTTCAGAACAAGTATTTGACCGTTTTACTTGTTCATAACTTTGGCAAGAACCAGATAAGCGGCACCAGCAACAAACAAACCAACAAACCATGCATAGGTGTAAATCATACCAAAGAACGGTGAAACGCTTTCGGTGATACCAACGCCGTTCAAGAACCCGGGCAGGTTCGGCAAAATGCCAATGATCAGCGCCAGCATGCCAGCCCAATTTACGCCATTGCTCGCTGAGTAAATCCCATTATGGCGGAACAAATCACCAACAACCAATTCCTGCTTACGCAACAAATAGTAATCAGCGAGCATGATCCCCGCGATCGGGCCCAACAACGCGGAGTAAGCCAGCAACCAACCAATGATATGATTGATCAAAATCCAAGGGAACATCACCAGACCAATTGCTGCAGTGATATATCCACCTTGGCGTAGGTTGATTTTGCTTGGCGCAAGGTTGGCAAACCCGTGTGCAGGCGCAACCACGTTTGCCGCAAGGTTGGTTGTCAATGTTGCGACGATCAACGCGAACAGCGCGATCACCACCGAAAAACCGCCCATTTGTTCGGTCAGTGCGATTGGGTCCCAGATTGGAGCACCAAAGATCACAACCGTCGCAGATGTCACCGCAGAAGCGATAAACGCAAACAACGCCATCGGGATTGGCAAGCCAATCGCCTGACCTTTGAACTGATCTTTTTGGGTTTTCGCGTGGCGAGTAAAGTCAGGAATGTTTAAAGCCAAAGTTGCCCAAAACCCAACCATACCCGTTAGGCTTGGCCAAAACGTTGACCAGAACTGTCCTTCTTTCGGCTGCCCCACATCAAACTGCGATGGCGTCGAAAGCATTTCGCCAAAACCGCCCGCATTGACATAAGCCCAAGCCAACAGAGCCAGCCCCATCGCTAACAAAAATGGCGCAGCATAGGTTTCTAACCAACGAATGGACTCCGTGCCGTTCTTAATAAAATAAAGGTGAAGCGCCCAAAACGCGAGGAAGCAAACGAACTGACCGCCATTGATCCCAAGGAAGCCAATAACGTCGCCGTCAATCGCTCCGCCCGTCAGTTTATTGATGATCACATAAATCGCTGATCCACCAACCCACGTCTGAATACCGAACCAGCCACACGCAACGATACCACGCGCAACAGCAGGTATTTTGGCACCAGCAGGGCCAAAGGACGAACGTAGCAAAACAGGGAACGGGATACCGTATTTTGTCCCCGCATGACCGATCAAAACCATCGGAACAAGAACGATTATGTTGGCCAAAAGAATGGTCATAACCGCCTGATCCCAACTCATCCCAGCACCGATCAGATAAGATGCCAATAGGTATGTCGGAATACACACGACCATGCCCACCCAAAGCGCGGCAATAGCAACCCAATCCCAGGTTCGCTGTTCGCGCGTGGTGGGCAATTGGTCTTCATTATAGAGATCGGCATCGATCCCGGTTAATGTCGTGTAATGGACGCCGTCCACCACTTCGGTACTGTCACTCATGTTTTCCTCCCATAGGAAATGACCTCGTTGGGCCCAGAGAAATCCGTTTCTTTTGAACGGTTGGCTGCGCCCCGTGTTAGGTCTACGGGGCGGGTTTCGTTAAATCCCAGCAGGGATATTCATCGGGTCACGCTCAATTTTGCGTGGTGTATTTAAAGCCTTCCATTGGCTAAGCGCCTTGTGCGCTGAAGGAAATGCAGGGCGTGGTACAAACCGACCACGACCAGGCTGAGGTTGGCTGTTCTGCCCCCACGCCCAGATGACTTCACCGCGACTTAGGGTAAAGCGACTTTGTGCTTTGACATCGAAGCCTTCGAACACATTGTAATCCAAAACAGAATGGTGATTGGATTGGGAAATGGTTTTGCTGATTTTCGGATCCCACACCACAATATCAGCATCCGCGCCTTCGACAATTGCGCCTTTTTTCGGATAGATATTCAAGATCTTCGCTACATTGGTTGAGGTTGCTGCGACAAACTCATTCGGCGTCAAACGACCTGTTTCGACACCTTCGGTCCACAGCACCGCAAGCCGTTCTTCTAAACCGTTAGATCCATTCGGGATGAGGCAAAAATTGTCTTTGCCCATCAGTTTTTGCTCAGAGGTAAACGCGGCGTGGTCTGTCGCAACCACCTGAAGTGAACCCGACTGCAACCCGGCCCAGAGGCTTTGCTGATGTTCTTTGTTACGGAAAGGCGGAGACATCACGCGGCGTGCCGAATGCATCCAATCCCCTTTGAAATACTCAGAGTCATCGAGCGTTAAGAATTGAATCAGCGGCTCACCGTAAACGCGCATTCCTTTTTGGCGGGCACGGCGGATCGCTTCATGCGCCTGCTCACAGGAAACATGCACGATATAAAGCGGTACACCGGCTGCATCAGCAATCGTGATCGCCCGATTGGCGGCTTCGCCCTCAAATTCAGGGGGGCGTGAATAGGCGTGGCCTTCAGGTCCTGTAATACCCTCGGCTAAATACTTGGCCTGCATTTCCGCAACGAGGTCACCGTTTTCGGCGTGAACCATCGGCAATGCGCCAAGTTCGGCACAGCGCTTGAATGATGCAAACATTTCATCGTCTTCGATCATCAACGCGCCTTTATAGGCCATGAAATGTTTGAAGGAATTCACCCCCATTTTCACCGCGTCTTCCATTTCGGAAAACACGTTTTCATTCCAACCCGTAATCGCCATGTGATAGCCAATATCAGCACAGATTTGTGGGGCCGATTTGCGATGCCATTCGTTGATAGCGTTCTTGATTGATCCGTCTTCGCCCGGAAGACAGAAATCAACGAGCATCGTTGTACCGCCAGCAGCCGCAGCCCATGTGCCAGATTCAAAGGTTTCCGCAGCGGTTGTTCCCATAAAGGGCATTTCCAAGTGGGTATGTGGGTCAATTCCACCAGGGATGACATAAGCGCCTTCGGCGTCAATATATGTATCACCCTTCAGGTCTTCACCAATTTGCTTGATGACCTCACCTTCGATCAGAACGTCGGCTTTCCACGTGCGATCAGCCGTACAAACCATCCCACCTTTGATGACTTTCGTTGTCATGTTTTTTCCTCCCAATGCGTTGTGGCCTTTTCAGGCTTCGATCCCTGCGGTTTCGACAACTGCGTGCAACAATACATCTGCGCCTGCGGTGGCCCATTCTTTGCTAATTTCTTCGGCTTCATTGTGGCTAAGGCCATCTACACAGGGGCACATCACCATAGCGGTTGGCGCCATGCGATTGATCCAACAGGCGTCATGCCCCGCGCCAGAAATGATATTGCGGTGGGAATACCCAAGACGTTCAGCCGCATTGCGCACTGCGGTTACGCAGGTTTCGTCAAATGTGACCGGATCAAATCCTCCCACTTTTTCAAACTCGATCTGCATCCCCATGTCATCAACGATCTTCTGGCCCTCCACCTTCAGGCGCGCTTCCATATCTTGGATCACGCTAAGGTCAGGAGACCGAAAATCAACGGTAAACACAACTTTTCCGGGAATCACGTTGCGTGAATTGGGGTAAACATCGATATGCCCTGCGGCACCCACTGCGTCAGGCGCATGGGACCATGCGATTTCTTCGACCTTTTCCAATACGCGCGCCATGCCAAGTCCGGCATTTTTGCGCATGGGCATTGGGGTTGATCCTGTATGGCTGTCTTTGCCGTGGATTGTCACTTGGGTCCAGCTCAGTCCCTGACCATGTGTGACAACACCAATGTCTTTTCCTTCAGCCTCAAGGATTGGTCCTTGTTCGATATGCAATTCAAAAAAGGCATGCATTTTGCGTGCGCCAACCTCTTCTTCACCACGCCAGCCGATGCGTTTTAATTCATCTCCAAATGATTTACCCTCAGCATCTTCACGGGCATAAGCCCAATCCTGCGTGTGCATTCCGGCGAAAACACCCGAGGATAACATTGCTGGTGCATAGCGTGTCCCCTCTTCGTTCGTCCAATTTGTGACAACAATAGGATGTTTGGTTTCAATCCCTAAGTCATTCAAAGTACGGATTAATTCCAGCCCACCTAATACACCAAGAACGCCATCGTATTTACCACCAGTGGGCTGAGTATCTAAGTGAGACCCAACATACACAGGCAATGCCTCGGGGTCGGTTCCATCGCGTTGGGCAAACATATTCCCCATCTGATCCAGCCCCATCGAACAACCAGCGTCTTCACACCATTTCTGAAACAATGCGCGCCCTTCACCGTCTTCGTCCGTCAGCGTTTGTCTGTTGTTGCCACCGGCAATACCCGGCCCAATTTTGGCCATCTCCATCAGGCTATCCCAAAGCCGTTCACCATTAATTTTCAGGTTTTCGCCAGGTGCAGACATGATGACTTCCTCTTTATGTGTCGGGCAAAACACACACCGGGAATGTCATGTCAGAATTGCCAACACAGTAGCAACCGAAACCATGGCAGCGCCTCCCAAAAGGTGCGGGCTTTGGTATATTTCGCATTTTGACCAATTGGTCAGAAACACGCTAGCAGAGCGTAAGATTCAGTCAAGGATTTCGAGTCACAAATATGCGGCAACTTTCTATCAGATCGGGTTTTCGTGTTAGAATTCTTGAATTCGTCAGAAAGACCTGCTTTTTAGCATCAACTTTGAACATACAGGCAGACATCTGATCCAATGGACAAAAAGCGCCCTCGCACACGCATCCAGATGAAAAACACCGCCGCCATCATGGAGGCCGCGTTGGATATATTTTCCCAGCATGGTTTTCGCGGTGCGACATTGGATCTGATCGCTAAATCATCCGGGTTGTCCAAACCAAACCTACTTTATTACTTCCCCTCAAAAGAAGCGATCCATATTGAATTGCTTTCCGGCCTAATGGAAACTTGGATCGCCCCACTGCGTGCACTTGACCCCCAAGGTGACCCCATCACTGAACTGATGTCCTATGTGGATCGTAAACTGCAGATGAGCCAAGATTATCCGCGTGAAAGTCGGCTTTTTGCCAACGAAATTGTTCAAGGCGCGCCACGCATGTTCATTTCGATTTCTGAAGACTTGAAAGCACTGGTCGATGAAAAGTCTGCCATTTTGCAAACGTGGTCGGACGACGGAAAAATTGCCAAAGTAAATCCACGCCATTTACTATTTTCAATTTGGGCGCTCACTCAACATTACGCAGATTTTGATGTTCAAATCCGCGCCATTCTTGACGGCCACGAAGAAGACCCCTTTGAAGAAGCTCGCCATTTTGTGCACACCGCATTTCTGCGCATTATCACCCCATAAAAAAATGCCCCGGCCAAAACCGGGGCAAGTCAAAAGACAACGGGAGTCTTAGGAACCGTTTATTCGGCAGCTGTAGCCGAAGGGTTATTTGGGTGTGTTGTCCAGTTCGCGTATTGGTCACTTACGATTTCTTTGGTCCGGGGGTCCGTTTCGCCCGGCACCATTTCGACCATGGTGATGCAATCGTCAATGGGGCACACATTTACACAAAGATTGCACGCGACACATTCATCATCCTTAACGGAAAACACGCGATCATCTGACATTTCAATGGCTTGGTGACTTGTATCTTCACAAGCTGCATAACACCGACCGCATTGAATGCAGGCCTCTTCGTCGATGTGGGCCTTAGTGATGTGATTTAAATTGAGGTACTGCCAATCCGTGACATTTGGAACGGCTTTTCCTTTGAAATCCTCAAGCGTGGCGTAGCCTTTTTCATCCATCCACGCTGACAGTCCAGACGCCATTTCCGTCACAATTTTAAAGCCATAGGTCATCGCAGCTGTGCAGACTTGGGTATTACCACAACCAAGCGCGATGTACTCGGCTGCATCACGCCACGTCGTCACGCCACCAATTCCCGAAATCGGCAACCCATGTGTTTCCGGGTTACGTGCAATTTCCGCGACCATATTCAACGCGATGGGTTTAACCGCAGGACCACAGTAGCCGCCATGTGTGCCCTTACCGTCAATCATTGGCTCCGGCGACATTGCATCGAGGTTGACCGAAGTAATTGAATTGATCGTGTTGATCAAACTCACAGCATCAGCTCCGCCCCGCTTCGCCGCCTCAGCGGGCTTGCGAACGTCAGTGATATTTGGCGTGAGCTTTACGATAACTGGCATGCGGGTGTTTTGTTTACACCAGCGTGTGACCATTTCAATGTATTCAGGCACCTGCCCAACAGCGGCCCCCATCCCACGTTCAGCCATCCCGTGTGGGCATCCAAAGTTAAGCTCAATACCATCGGCACCGGTTTCTTCGACCACGGGTAGGATTGCCTTCCATGCGTCTTCTTCGCAGGGGACCATCAGGGACACGATCATCGCGCGGTCCGGGTAGTCCTTTTTGACCGATTTGATTTCTTGCAGGTTTTGCTGCAACGGACGATCTGTAATCAATTCAATGTTGTTGAGCCCGAGCAATCGACGATCAGCGCCCCAGATTGCGCCGTATCGCGGGCCATTTACATTGACCACCGGCGGGCCTTCGGCACCCAGCGTTTTCCAGACAACACCACCCCACCCGGCCTCAAAGGCGCGGCGTACATTGTATTCTTTGTCGGTGGGCGGCGCTGAAGCGAGCCAAAACGGATTTGGGGATTTGATCCCGACGAAATTTGCAGAAAGATCAGCCATATCGGTTCTCCTTATCCCATTAAGTTCTGATGAATGGACTCAGCTGCATCGCGGCCCTCTGCCACTGCGGTCACTGTCAGGTCGTCACCACCAGACGCGCAATCGCCCCCGGCCCAAACGTTCAGCATGGAGGTTTGGCCCGCCTCCGAAACGACGATCTTTCCATTTTCGACATTCAGTCCGCCAGGCATTTCACCTAACTGTTGACCAATTGCTTTATACACTTGATCCGCTGGCACCTCAAAGGTCTCTCCGGTGCCTTTCAGCCCCGAGCCTTTATCCTCAGTGTACTCGAATTGTACTGATTGCGCGGCCCCGTTCCCGAGAATCCGCTTTGGCTGAGCATTTTCTATGATCTGCACACCTTTGGACGCAGCTAAATCCTGTTCAAATTCAGATGCCCCCATACGGTCGCGCCCACGCCGATATACGATCGAAACATTTTGCGCC
This sequence comes from Cochlodiniinecator piscidefendens, assembly GCF_011326755.1. Taxonomy (GTDB): domain Bacteria; phylum Pseudomonadota; class Alphaproteobacteria; order Rhodobacterales; family Rhodobacteraceae; genus Cochlodiniinecator; species Cochlodiniinecator piscidefendens. The sequence goes on from NZ_JAAOIE010000002.1 coordinate 367,063, forward strand.
CCTAGCAACTTTGATTGCACGGCAGCATCGACCGCAGTCATTCCGCCACCAATGACCACGACGTTGCGTCCAACAGCCAGAGTAGATAAATCATCTGCTTGTCGAAGATCCGCAATGAAATCCACTGCATCAGCAACGCCGTTTTTATCTTCGCCGTCAGCACGCAGAGCATTCACACCTGACAATCCAACAGCCAAAAACACCGCGTCATGAGACGCAGAAAGCGTATCCAATGACAGGGTTTCACCCAGTTTTTTACCGTGGTGCAGAGTTATTCCGCCTATCTGCAGCAACCAAGCCACTTCGCGTTCGGCAAAATTATTGACAGATTTATAAGCCGCGATGCCAAATTCATTGAGGCCACCGCTTTTTTCACGCGCATCAAACAAGTCAACCGAATGCCCCTTCATCGCCAAACGATGTGCGCAAGATAACCCTGCGGGGCCCGCCCCAACGACCGCTACAGATTTACCCGTATCCGCACTCCGGACAAACGGATGTTTATCCGTTTGCATGTAATCATCAGTCGCATAGCGTTGCAGACGACCGATTTCGACGGGCTTGCCTTCAGCCGCTTCTCTGACACATGCTTCTTCGCATAGAGTTTCTGTGGGACACACACGAGCGCACATGCCGCCAAGAATATTTTGTTCAAATATGGTTTTGGCAGCTTCTTTCGGCATACCGGCCTGAATTTGACGAATGAACATCGGAATATCGATGTCCGTCGGACAGGCTGTTGTACACGGTGCATCGTAGCAAAAATAACAACGGTCCGCAGCGACGGCGGCCTCATGTGTTTCATAAGCCGGGTGCAGATCAGAAAAGTTCTGCGCGTATTGCTCGGCTGCAAGCCTACCGGATTCGATACCCGGTGTGCGTTCATTATTTGGCATTATCTGGCCTCCCCGCTGGATATGCATGTTCAGCCTGCCACATGATAATTTTTTTATCAAATGGTAAATTTTTAGCAATTCTGACCATTTAGAAAAAAAATTCCCCACTCGCGCCCGTTGACAGTCACAATCACTGGTACAATCTACGTAACAATCTCTTTTCTCCCTGACTCTGCTAGCGTATAAGCGCTGTCAGTTAGGTAGGCCCGCCGTAATGGGTAAAAAAACCGATCGAGGACGGTATGACAAAAAACAAACATGATGCAGACGTTGCCTTTATTCAGGCATTGGCAGAACTCCTTCAGGAAAATGACCTGACAGAATTACAGGTAAAGCGCGAATACAGCGAAAATGATTGCCTGAACGTGCGCGTGAGCAAAGCAACCAATGTTGTCGCTGCTGTTGCGGCACCTGCCCCAGTCGCTGCAGCAGCTGCGCCAATTGCCCCTTCAGCGGCGCCAGCCGCGGTACCAACTGCAAGTGACGACCCAGCGAGCCACCCTGGCGCAGTTCCGTCCCCTATGGTTGGCACAGCGTATCTATCCGCTGAACCTGGCGCCGCTGCGTTTGTAAGCGTTGGTCAACAGGTCAGCGAAGGTGATACATTGATGATCATCGAAGCGATGAAAACAATGAATCACATTCCGGCGCCAAAATCTGGCACCGTAAAGCGGATTCTCGTAGCGGATGCTGATGCAGTCGAATACGGCGCGCCTTTGATGATCATCGAATAAGGGTGCGCGGGATGTTTGATAAAATCCTCATCGCGAACCGTGGAGAAATCGCTTTACGCGTCATCCGCGCCTGTCGCGAAATGGGCATTAAATCTGTTGCGGTACACTCAACCGCCGATTCAGACGCAATGCATGTTCGCATGGCAGACGAAGCTATTTGCATCGGCCCCCCTCCGGGGACTGACAGCTACCTTTCAATGTCATCATTGATTGCGGCCTGTGAAGTAACAGGTGCCCAAGCCATCCACCCCGGATATGGCTTTCTCAGCGAAAACGCGAACTTCGTCCAAATTGTCGAAGATCACGATATTACGTTCATTGGCCCAACAGCGGAACACATCCGCATGATGGGTGATAAAATCACCGCAAAAGACACAATGAAACGTCTCGGCGTTCCTTGCGTACCTGGCTCTGACGGTGGTGTGCCCGACTATGAGACAGCGCGAGCTGTTGCAGATGAAATCGGGTACCCCGTAATTATCAAAGCAACTGCTGGTGGTGGTGGGCGCGGCATGAAACTTGCCAAATCCGCTGATGAGCTTGAAGTCGCTTTCCGCACTGCGCGCTCTGAAGGCAAATCCGTCTTTGGTAATGACGAAGTATATATTGAAAAATACCTCGGCACCCCACGTCATATCGAAATTCAAGTCTTTGGCGACGGTAAAGGCAACGCAGTTCACCTTGGAGAGCGCGACTGTTCTCTTCAACGTCGCCACCAAAAAGTGTTTGAAGAGGCCCCCGGCCCCTGCATTACACCGGAATTGCGTGCAAAAATTGGTAAGGTTTGTGCCGACGCGGTTGCCAATATCAACTACATCGGTGCCGGAACTATCGAGTTTCTGTACGAGAACGACGAATTTTATTTCATCGAAATGAATACCCGTCTTCAAGTTGAACACCCAGTAACCGAAGCCATTTTTGGCGTTGACCTTGTACGCGAACAAATTCGTGTTGCCGCAGGGTTGCCAATGTCCTTTGCTCAAGACGACCTTGAGGTTCAAGGCCATTCTATTGAGGTTCGGATCAACGCTGAAAAGCTTCCTAACTTCTCTCCTTGCCCCGGTAAGATCACCGCATACCATGCGCCTGGTGGTCTAGGTGTGCGTATGGATTCAGCCCTTTATACTGGCTACTCCATCCCGCCCTATTACGACAGCCTAATTGGCAAATTGATCGTATATGGTCGCGACCGCGATGAGGCACTCGCACGGCTTAGCCGCGCATTGGGGGAGCTCATTGTAGACGGCGTTGATACGACGCTGCCGTTGTTCCACGCCCTTTTGCAGGAAAAAGACGTTCTCACAGGGGATTATGATATCCACTGGCTTGAAAAGTGGCTTGAGACCAACCTTGGTTAACGAATTTGATACACTAATCCGCGCCCTTCAATGGGCGCGGTAACTCCTGAAATCCTGCTCAATGCTTATGCAGCAGGTGTCTTCCCAATGGCAGAATCACGCGATGATCCCGAAGTTTTCTGGGTTGATCCACAATTCCGTGGCATCCTTCCCTTAAGTGGCTTCCATATTTCGCGCAGCCTCGCAAAGTCTCTTAAGCGCAACGATTACGAAGTTCGGATAGATACAGCCTTTGCCGAAACCGTGGCAGCATGTGCAGATCGAACAGACACTTGGATCAACCCAACAATTTTCGATCTATACGACAGTTTACACGAAATGGGCTTTGCACATTCGGTTGAGATCTGGAGCGATGAACAACTCATCGGTGGAGCGTACGGAGTGGCGTTAAATGGAGCATTCTTTGGCGAAAGCATGTTTTCAAGACGCAGGGACGCTTCAAAAATTGCACTGGCCTATTTGATGGATAGATTGCGCGCAGGAGGTTTCAGCCTTCTAGATACGCAATTCATAACACCGCATCTGCAATCTCTTGGCGGTCTAGAAATCCCTAGGGACGCGTATAGATCACTACTGAAGCGGGCAATCCAACAGAGCGCAGACTTCTTTTGTCAGCCGTTATCGGTGTCTGCTTCTGGCGTCATACAGCGCAACACCCAGACATCGTAGCGACGATGATCAAGCGCGTTTAACGCCGGCGACGACGCAACCATCAAACCATCAAACAGAATCTGACCTTCGGAAATATCCCGAACCACTATTTTTGCGAATGCGTCGCCGGATGGGTTTGCCGTCGGATAACGGCAGGATTCCAGCGTCACCAGCAAACTGCCAATTGTCGCTGATTGCATTGAATTCAGAGCGTAATCCGCAGTTGCACCATTTACCTTATCAAGGCTGCGCAGCACTGCACCATTTGCGTCGGTGACAGCAACAGCATCCTGCGCCGTTGCTACACCTGTCCACGCCAACAGAATTACAAATGCGGTGCGGATCATTCGTCAGAGCCTGATCCAGCGGCAAATTTCGCCAGCAATGTCACGAGACTAACAGCCCCTTGGGTGTCGACAATTGTCGCCCCTGGGTCAAAGTTAAACGGGGATCCACCAGGAACGATATCGACATAATTTCCGCCCAATAGTCCTTCGGAAGCGATTTCAGCCGAACTATCGTCAGGAACAGTCACACCGTCCACAACCGCGAACACAGCATCAGCCCGAAACGTTTCCTGATTAAGAGCCAGATCAACAACTGTTCCAATTTTCACGCCAGCCATGCGAATATCTGTACCAACGGAAACCCCTTCAACAGAACGAAAACTCGCGTTCAGTGTGTAGGCTTCAGTCGCACTGGAATATCCCGTGATTTGCCCTGCATAAAACAAGAAACCGGCTGCAGCCGCTAAAACACAGCCGCCTACGAGCACTTCAGTGGTATTCTCAGCCATTATTCAGGCTGCCATGCTTCGTAATCGCTACGCTCTTGCGGCGTAGACTGACGCAATGATCCGGCCGGTGCATACGCCATTGCTGTTCCGGTCAGGTTTTCCTGATGTTCTTTTTCCCACGCTTTGTGCACCAACGGTTTTTTTGTTGGAGCCTCTTTATAAGTGTGGTGTAGCCAGCCATGCCAATCTGGAGATACCCGAGACGCTTCAGGTTCTCCATCAAAATGGACCCACCGACGTTTTCCATCACGAGATTCGAAAAAAACATTTCCCTGCTCGTCTTCGCCCACTTTCACGCCGTAACGCCATGTAAACAAACGTGTTCCTACACTTTGGCCGTGCCACCATGTGAGAAGAGACAGAATAAAACGCATTTCATCGTCCTAGTAATTATAAAGCTAGCATCGGTGTACTGCACCGAGCGCCAAGTTTCCAGTGACATTTATAACGAAACAGGGGGCAGAACCGCCCCCTACTTCATGTCTATTAACCTGCTGAAGCAGATTCTTCCGTGCTGTCCGCATGCACCAAAAGAGGCGCTGCATCTGAATTTACCGCTTCCTCATTGACGACGACTTCACTCACGCCCTCCATGCCCGGCAGATCAAACATCGTATCAAGAAGAATATCTTCCATGATAGAGCGCAGACCACGAGCGCCGGTTTTGCGATCAATAGCACGTTTGGCAATGGCTTGAAGTGCATCATCTGTAAAGATCAATTTTGCTTCTTCAATCTCAAACAGGCGTTGATATTGCTTCACCAAAGCATTTTTCGGCTGCGTCAAAATCGTCACCAAAGCGTCCTCGTCGAGGTCCTGCAATGTCGCGATAACAGGCAAACGTCCTACAAATTCAGGAATCAGGCCGAATTTTAGAAGATCTTCTGGCTCCAACTCCATGAACATCTCACCAACACCGCGTGTGTCGTTTTCTTTAACGTCCGCGCCAAATCCCATCGCAGACCCTTTGCCGCGCTGCGAAATGATCTTTTCCAAACCAGCAAATGCACCGCCACAGATGAACAGGATGTTTGTCGTATCAACCTGCAGAAATTCCTGTTGCGGATGCTTACGCCCACCTTGTGGCGGAACAGATGCAACGGTGCCTTCCATGATTTTCAACAGGGCCTGCTGCACACCTTCACCAGACACATCACGGGTAATAGACGGATTGTCAGACTTGCGCGTAATTTTATCGACTTCGTCAATATAAACAATTCCGCGCTGCGCACGTTCCACGTTGTATTCAGAAGCCTGCAGAAGTTTAAGAATAATATTCTCAACATCTTCACCAACATATCCTGCCTCTGTCAAAGAGGTCGCATCGGCCATGGTAAACGGCACATCCAAAATACGCGCAAGCGTTTGAGCCAAAAGAGTTTTACCGCACCCGGTTGGGCCAATCAAAAGAATATTTGACTTCGCCAACTCTATCTCATCACTGCTATTTGCAGTGTGATTTAGGCGTTTATAATGGTTATGCATCGCAACGGACAACACGCGTTTTGCGTGTGCTTGCCCGATCACATAATCATCCAGAACTTCGCAAATTTCTTTAGGTGTTGGCACACCTTCAGAAGACTTAAGGCCAGCGGATTTTGTCTCTTCGCGGATGATATCCATACAAAGTTCTACGCATTCATCGCAGATAAACACCGTCGGTCCAGCAATAAGTTTGCGAACCTCATGCTGGCTCTTTCCACAGAAAGAACAGTAGAGGGTGTTTTTACTATCGCTGCTAGAGTTATTCGCCATTACTTTCCTCTAAGGGCCTAGGCCACATCTAATTGCCGGTTCCCGGCATTTGGCTGCCCGTCACATGGACACTACGGCAGCCAAACAGTCTCTACAATGTCAAAATCGTATCATTGTGTCACAGAGCCGCGAGAGATTATTCATCACCCTTGGCACGGTTTTCAACGATTTCGTCGATGAGACCCCAATCTTTAGCATCTTCCGCCGACATAAAGTTATCGCGTTCTAATGCATCAACTACAGATTCCATCTTTTGACCGGTGTGCTTCACGTAGATTCCATTTAACCGATCTTTTAGTTTTTGGGTCTCCTGAGCGTGAATCATAATATCTGTCGCTTGTCCTTGATACCCTCCAGACGGCTGGTGCACCATCACACGAGAATTGGGCAATGAATAACGCATCCCCTTTTCGCCGGCTGCCAAAAGCAACGACCCCATCGAGGCTGCTTGGCCGATTACCAAAGTAGAAACCTTTGGTTTGATATATTGCATGGTGTCGTAGATGGACAAACCTGAGGTCACAACTCCGCCCGGGGAATTGATATACATAGAAATTTCTTTGGAAGGATTTTCCGCTTCGAGGTGCAATAGCTGCGCCACGATCAAAGATGACATGCCGTCATGCACTGGCCCTGAAAGAAAGATAATACGTTCTTTCAAAAGGCGTGAAAAAATATCGTAGGCCCGCTCTCCGCGTGCGGTTTGCTCAACCACCATTGGAACCAGGGTATTCATATATGTCTCATAAGGATCGTTCATATTCGCCTGCCTGCTGCTAACGCATTTCATAATAATGCGGGATACCTAAGAGAGTCTTAGTGCTGTGTCCCGTGAGCTTCAAGAGGCGACATATATTTGACGAGCCTATCAGCGCAAAAATTAGTTCGCTCTCATTTGTAAATCTTGAGAGTACACAGTCGCACATGCGCGTCCTTTATGTTTTGAAGCATATAGGGCTTTGTCAGCATCGGCCTGCATTTTTTCAATATCAATAACGCTGTAAAAATCCGATGTCGTTGTACCGACACTCGCAGAAATACGGCACGTTTGCCCCTCAAACAACATTGGAGCCTCGAGTTTTGCAATAATACGCAGAGCAATATTATTTAGAATATCAACATCCGTTAACCCCAAGAAAACAATGATAAACTCATCGCCACCAGAGCGCACAACGGTATCGCTAGATCTGGTTTCTTTTCTTAGGATAGAAGCGACGCTTTGCAAAACAAAATCACCTGCTGCATGCCCCAAATTATCATTCACAGATTTGAAATAATCCAAATCGAGATGCATCAAGCCAAAACTTTCATTTTGCGCCGTGTAACGCGCCAAAACACGGTCAAGCGCCCGTCGATTGCTAAGCCCTGTCAGCGTATCGGTATTGGCCGTTTCCTCTGCTGCGCATTTGTCTCCTTGCAACTTTGAGTTCAATTTTTTGAGCTCATACATAACAGCCGCCTTTGCTTCGACCAGATACAGCATTTCGACTGTTAAATCGGTTGGGGCAAAATCCGCATTGCTTAAGTTGTATTCCGTCACAGCGTCTAACACGCCGATACCAAATGACAGATTCAGCAAAACACTTTTGCCATCCCCCCACGAGGCGATCGCACCTTTCAGCCCTGCCCTACGTTTGCAGCGCGTCCGGATCTGGATCTTTGATCCGCTTAAATCTCTTAAGTCGCGAATTGAATGAATAGCGCTAGGTCTACGCAACTCGAACAATTCCAAAAAACGTTTGCCGAGCAATGCCTGCCCTTCAAACATTTTCGCAATGGTTGGTCCCGCCTGACTAATGTGCCCGGTTTCGTTTATCAAAATGTGCATCGGCATCAAATATGCCAGCGTGTCTTCGGTCAATCCAAAGTTTGTCATGGTTATGTACCGCTTCTTTCTGAAAGGGAGAAATCGCGCCCTTCAGCGAAACTTGCCTCTGCAACATCAATTCCAATGATTTCACGCCCTTGCTGCGTTCCTTGATGTTCGAGAAACACCAAAGCTCCGTATTCATCGGCCATTCCCCGTAAAACGCCAACCATTACGTGCCCTCCGCCTTCATATTTCCAGCCGCAGTACAGGCTAAACCGCCCAGGGCCATGATTTTTCAACTCAAGACTCGGAATCACTAAATCAGGAACAGCAAGTTCCACCCAATCAGGAAGATCATCTAGCGAATGGAGGAAATCTGTAAAATCCACCCCTGAAAACCGAAGCAGCCTCCGCACCGCAGATGTCGTTTTATGGGAGACCAAATATGTCCCGAGGTCTTCGAGCACATCAGAGCGTTCTTTACGCAAATTCAGAGCGCTCGCGTCAAGTAAGGTAAAGGTATCCTTGTCAGGATAGCTCAACATTGCCTCAAACGACGATTGCTCGAAGCCAGCATCCTTTGTGATTTTTTCCCACAACTCGGCGCCATAGGTGTCCGTAATAAAACATTGGATCGAGCGGTTGATCAGACCATGCATTTTCACTTCCTTATTGGTTTATCGGAAGATTATACAACAGCCCTTAACAAGCCGCTTATGCTTCTACGGTTGAATAAATATTGAATTACTTTCCAACCTCAGAATATTTGCGCCAGAAGGCTCAATACTGAATTCGCCCCCATGAACACGATCAATAACTGCGATAGGCATTTGACTTAATGCCTGCCCCAACATTGCCGTAGGATCGATCTGCAAATCATATTGCCTCGCGTTCAAACGATCCGGGCGCAATCCTATCACTTGCACCTCATCAACCCCGTTTGCGAAGAGAACGATGATCTCTTCTGCTGAATTCCCCTCTAACAATTCAACAGAAATCGCCACGCACGCCGGATGTCCTTCCGAGGTCAGAATAGCGCATCCTTCCAACACCTGTTCCCAAATTGATGCGGATTGCGAAAAGCCTATTTGCTGTGGCAAACTAGATGATGTTGGCACAACAGGAAGAACGTCCCTCACTTGCGCCCACCCTTGAGCGGGCAGTGCATCGGTTGAATTCGTTTCAAATGCATAGCGGCTGCGAGATAAATCCAGACGCTCCAATTGGGTGGCCAGATTTGGATCATTTTCAGCCATTCCCCGTAGCTGCACCAATGCATCCTGTCCGGCGATCCCCCACTCGTGCTTCATCGCCCAAAGGTCCAATTCTGCCGCCGTGGCGTATCCAGTTGCATAACGCGACACCTGGCTAGAAGTTGAAATCTGCTTTGGATTTAACACTGGCGTAAGTGATAACATTGCTATCGCTATACCCCCGAGTGCTAAAAAAACATTGGCGCGTCGAATACGGCTCATCCAATCATTTCGAACGCGTACTATAGGCACTAGATAGCTGAAGCCATATGCGAGAAACAAAACACCGACAACAGCAGCGTCCACGCGATCTGGCGTCCACCCATATTCAATAACACGTACCCAAATCGAATAAAGTGCGACACCTGACAAAACAGGCAACGTCAAGGCCAGCAACCGCGTTGCCACAGACATCAAAGGGGTTTTGACGGCACACTCATCATCACGATCAACCGCCGAAGACACAAACAGCATCACCAATGCGGCTATAGACATAAGCGTTGCAGCTGGCGACAAATCCCCAAACAAATGCCCTACTCCGCGAATCGGAAGCGCAACGATGAAAACGATGACCACCAACGTGAACACGGGCAAAATAAGGCGAAACAATCGTATGATTAAGAAAGCAGAAACATAATCGGAAAGTTCGTTCACTACAGCGACCGCAGCCCCAAGAGCCACTCCGGTAAACACGAACGGTACAAAATCGACCTCAAGAATATCACCGATGTAAGGGATACCCACAACACTTAGCAACGCATCGCAAAAATAAACAATGAGCCAAGACACCCCCACAAAAAGAAATGCAGCAGCGTAACGCACCACGATTGTCCACGATTGATCAAAGAGCGCTTCGTAGTCCCGCCATTTCGACTCAGACGTCATCTGTGCGATAACAAAGGGCAAACTAAGAAACAAAACCATGAAATATGAAATAATTTCATGGCCGTAGATCGTAATAGACCACACTTCAGGAAATCGAAAACTAGCCAACGTCAGCAACGACGCAGCGATCAAACCTAGCATCAACGCAGCACCTGCAGACACACGCAGCGTCAAAGGACCGATCAGGGCAAGAAATGTCGAGAAAAAACCAAAGGCGCCGGCAGAGGCAAACAGCAACCATCGTGTTTCTTCAATTTCCGAAGAAAACAATTCCCCCAGATACCAAAAGCTTACGCCAGCCAAAGCCCCAATAAGGGCAAGGCTCATTCGCATTTGTGTCGGATTCGTTTCGGCTTCCATGGATCACTCGCTGTTTGTCCGCCCCCAATTTATGCAATTGTGGGCGGAGTTACGAGTCTGGAATGCCTGCCTTCTAAACCAACGGTTTAGAAATCTGTCGGCGCACCGCCCTCAGATTTACGGCGATCAACAAATGCCTGCAATTCTTCGCGAATAGCAATATCCATTGGTGGAGCTTCAAATTCATTGACGATTGATTTGAACATCCGATGCGCACGTTCAGCGGTCCAATACCCACCTGACAGATCCCAACCTTCATAATTTCGCCAATCCGAAAGAAATGGCTGATAGAACGCCGTTTCATAGCGATCTTGGGTGTGTTGAATGCCAAAGAAGTGTCCATCGTTGCCAACACTACGTACCGCTTCGACCGCGATGTCATCAGGTGTTGTCGCACAAACAGCAGGTTCAAAGTAGCGCTGAATTTGCTGAAGCATTTCACAGTCCATAATGAACTTTTCGGGACTCGCGATCAGACCACCCTCTAGCCAACCTGCAGCGTGGTACACCATATTGGTGCGCGATTGAACAGAGGCCCAAAGAGAATTGGATGTTTCCCACATCGCCTGACCATCTGGAACATTCGCCGCACAAACGCCTGATGACCGCAGAGGCAAACCATAAAATCGTGCTAATTGCCCCGTCATCTGTGTCGAGCGAATATATTCCGGTGTCCCGAACGCAGGTGCACCCGATTTCATATCCACGTTTGAGGTGAACGTCCCAATGACACAAGGCGCACCGGGGCGAATATGTTGCGCCAGCACAATTGCGATCAACCCTTCTGCGAGCGACTGCGCAACAGCCCCAGCCATCGTCACAGGGGCCATCGCCCCGGCCAGTGTGAAGGGTGTCACAACCGTCGCCTGTCCTGCGCGGACACACCGCATATATCCATCAAGCATCAAATCATCATGCTTCAACGGCGAAGTAGAATTGATATTTGTGTACATGCGTGGCTTAGCTTGGAATTCTTCATGTGTCAGACCACACGAAATACGCACCATTTCCATGACATCTTCGACGCGTTCTTTGCCCAACGAATAGGCATGAGCCACTTTGTCGGTCAAGGTAAGCTTGTCAAAGAGTACATCCAAGTGGCGCACAGATGCGTGCACATCCACAGGTTCAACAGGGTAGCCCCCTGCGATGTGGATACAGTTGAAGTACTGTGTAAGCTTTAGAAGATTGGCGCATTGCTCACGTGTTCCCGGTGTTTTTCCTACCTCCATATCCCAATAGTTGGGCGGAGACGAAACATTGACGAACACCATTTTATCGCCGCCGATGGTGACCTCGCGATCGGGGTTTCTCGGCGTTATGGTAAACTCGCTCGGGGCCTTAGCGACCATTTCCATGACGATATCACGCCCCATGCGCACATTGCTGCCATTGATAATGCACCCCATCTCACGAAAATGTTCGAGGGCTTCGTCATGAAGGATTTCTATACCGATTTCTTCGAGGATGCGCATTGCACCATCATGAATCGCCAATACACCTTCTTCATACAGTGGTTCTGTCGGACGATCCGAATTTACCGGAATCCGCCATGGCATTTGCTCGATCGCACCGCTCCCGCCGCGCTTATTACCTGCGCGTCCACCTGAGCGCTTTTTTCGAGGGGTATCAGCCATGGGAAATCTCCTTGTTTGCCCACTCAACAAAGCAAAGAGCACCCACAGCCGTCATTCAGTTTACGACAAAGTTTGTCGCTTTTGGATTTCACACCGAGTTTAAACCCCGGAAACACGATCCAACCACGCCGGAATATGTCCTATATCCGGCAAAACCACATCCGCGAGTGGTGCCAGCTCATCTTCGGTCGCCATCCCCGTCAAAACCGCAATTGTCGCCATTCCAGCAGTCCGCCCAGCAATCAAATCATGCGCACTATCACCGACCATTGCGATCTGAGAGGGCGCCAAATCCATTTGTCCAGCAAAGGCAAGCATCTGCCCGATTTCGGGCTTCCCGCCATATCCGCTGTCAAAACCAGCGATAAAATCAAACTGATCAGTAATATCCACTGACGCTAGGTTCGCGCGCGCAGGGGCCTCCGCATCATTCGTTGCAACACCCACCTTTAAACCGCGGGTTTTGAAATTGCGTAATAACGGCTTTAGCGGTGTTGCCTCTGTCACTGGCGCTGTTTCTGCAACGGAATTCATCCGTTGCACCAACTCTTCTTTGCTAAGCTCAGGTAACGCCGGTAAAAGCGCATCGGCAATTTCGCCCGGTGTTCCTGCGATGACAACGCTCGAGCGGTCAAACACCAAATTTGCATAGTCATAGCCGATAAGATCGCCCAGTTTCTGCGCCTTTTCAGTATCACCATCAGCGAGCCCCCTAAGGAACTGAGCCGCCCATGTGCTCCAGGTTTCAGCGAACTTAAACAAAGTGCCGTCTTTATCGAACAACAAACCGCGAATATCCGTCATTTCATGCCTCAATCTCAGAAATCACACGTAATAGGCCACCACTCTGCCAAAGGCACAAGGGCTAAATATGTAATTGGATTGACAGCGCTCGCAATTTAATTGACAATGTTAATCATGACGCGCAAAAACACCTACCGCCTCCATGATGCCTTAGGCTACCAACTCAGCTTGACAGCCCGCTTTCAAGAGCGCGGCTTTGAAGATGAAATTCGCAAAATCGGCCTGACCCGATTGACGTGGTGCATTCTGCTTGCGGTGACAGGCGAAAACCTGTCGCGGCCTTCAGAAATAGCCGAATTTGTTGGAATTGATCGCACGGCGACATCGCGCGCCCTTCGCCAAATGGAAGCAGATGGTCTTATTGCCCGTCGCGTTGGCGAAGGTGACAAGCGCACAACACAGGTCATAGCGACAACTGAAGGCCATAGCCGTGTGGCCGAGGGTTCGAGCCACGCCCATAAAAATGCCAAGCATTTTGAAGCAAAACTCACTGACGCGGAAAGCCAAGAGTTGCGGCGCATTCTTTCGAAACTTCGGCAAAACGAAGACAGCACCCTTAAATCACTCTAATTCTTGAGGCTTCTCATGGGAAAACTATTCTCTTACCGGAACCGTCCGGTTCACCTTGGCCCGTTCCCATTGGAAACGCTCAAGCGCGCCTCTGGAGAGGTGGTTTTAGAAGGACTCCCTTCGCAGGCAGGTCTTTCCTTTCGTCGCCCCGAAGATCCATTATCGATTGTCAACGCGATGCAAGAATATCAGGCCATGTTGGACGCAACACGCGAAGGCCTTGTAAAACGTGAACGAGCCGAAATCCCCGACGATAAATTTGAACGGACGCAGCATCTAAAATCATTCGGATACTTTTGCGATGCGTCCATGGTCGGAGCATGTGAAATCCCCAACGAAGCTTGGCTTTCAAACCCAACGACCAACCCAGACGTGGACCGCCTCGCGCAGAAAATTGAAACCATGCAGCCCAAATCTCTGGCGGCGGGTATTGATGTCGTGATGGCTAGTCTGAAAGAAGCAATGCGCACCCCGAATGAGGCTTGCGCGCACCATACGCACGCGTTGGTTTTTCTCTACGACCACATCCGCGAACCCAAAGCAGCAGAGGCCGGAACCGACTGGATCAACGATGCACAAGCCCAGCGCGCGTGCCTACGGGGTATGGAAACGGCTGTCACACTCGCAAGTTATATTCGATCATTAGGGTATGACGCGCGCGCGCATTCCATGGCCGAAAGCGATGTGCATTTGAACAAACTTGCGGTGAACTCTGGCCTCGCGGCTATCAAAGATGGCAAAGCGACAAATCCGTTTGTTGGCGCGGACTATGGGCTTGCGGTTGTCACAACTACCTTACCCTTTGCCCCAGATGCCCCAATTTCTGCAGACCAATCCCCCGACATGCGTTATATGCAAGGTCTCGGGAGATCAGCCAAATCTGCAAAAAACCGGGACCCCTTTAAAGATCGGCGATTTATGGATGGGGCACACCCCTTTGAAACCCTAAAACGCGTGGAAAACCCGACGACCTACATTGACCGCCCGAACGTCGCCCGCGTACCAAAGCGGGCCAATATGTTTGCGCGCTCTTTGTTTGGTGACATGGGAAAAGCCAACCAAGAAGCGACCAAGAATGGCAATTTCATGCGCAAATCTGCGTCTGCCTTTGCATTTCGCCCCTCACTTGCTGCCTTGGTTCTTTTGCAAGACGGTGATGCAGCCTCTGTTCATCCTTCGACCGGTGATCCCCAACAAAATGCCAACAACATTAAAGGCGCGCTTTATTGGCTGGGTGTAGATGCTGTTGGTCTATCCGCCTGCCCTGACTGGGCTTACTACAGCCATGATGCGGCCGGCGATGAAATCACCCCCTATCATGAAAACGCAATTTCGATGGTCGTTGACCAAGGCCACGAAACAATGGAAGGCGCATCTGGTGATGATTGGATCGCTTGTGCGCAATCTATGCGGGCCTATCTCCGGTTTTCCTTACTTGGTGGTGTCCTTGCCGAACACCTGCGACGTTTAGGCTATACGGCCCGCGTCCATTCAGTCATGGATGACGAGGTTCTGCACCCTCCCCTTTTACTCTTGTCTGGGTTGGGTGAAGTCAGCCGTATTGGCGAAGTCATTCTAAACCCGTTTTTAGGCCCACGCCTGAAATCCGGTGTAGTCACCACAAACATGCCCGTCACTCACGACAAACCCATCGATTTTGGTCTGCAAAAATTCTGCGAAGCCTGCAACAAATGCGCCCGTGAATGCCCTTCTGGGGCTATTACAGCGGGCCCAAAGCTTATGTTCAATGGTTATGAAATCTGGAAAAGCGACAGCCAAAAATGTACAACATACCGTGTTGGCCAAAAAAACGGTGCTATGTGTGGGCGCTGCATGAAGACCTGCCCATGGAATCTTGAAGGCCTCTTTGCGGAGGCTCCCTTCCGTTGGGCCGCCATGAATTTCCCACAAACTGCCAAGGCGCTTGCGAAGTTGGATGATTTTGCTGGAAATGGGGAAATCAACCCTGCCAAAAAATGGTGGTGGGATCTTGAGATGATAGATGACGGTGCCTATCGCCCCGCACAAAACCCTGCCAACACACGCGCGCTTCAAAAGGACCTTGATCTAAAATACGAGGACCAAACTCTAGCCGTTTATCCCGCACCTTTGGCCCCCCCGCCTTATGCTTGGCCATTCCCAATGGACCGAGAGGCCGGGATCACTGCATATCAGAATCTGATTTCAGCAGAAGAACACCAACAAAGACGTTCAAGCGGCTTAGCCCCAGAGCACGTATATACCGCTGATACAACCGAAGCTCCTGTAATGCGCCTTCTCGTAACCAAAGCCGAAACAATGTCGGATGGCGTCACCAAATTCGAGTTTTCAAATGCTGATGGGTCACCCCTACCACCCGCGACGGCCGGCGCGCATATTGACGTTGTTGTCGCGCCAGAGTTCTTTCGCCAATATTCGTTGTCAGGCGACCCAGCCGATACCTCGAAATACCAAATCGCAGTTTTACGCGAAGATCAGGGGCGCGGCGGTTCAAAACTCATGCACCGTATCTTTAGCGAAGGGCGCAAAGTCTTTGTCTCCAAACCGATCAACCATTTTCCATTGTATGAAGACGCCGATTTCAGTTTTTTGATGGGCGGCGGCATTGGCGTAACACCGATGATCGCTATGGCGCATCGCTTGCACGCGCTTGGACGGGACTTTGCCCTGCACTATAGTTGTTCGTCACGTACAGGCGCCGGGTTCTTGGAAGATCTCGCTTTGGTGCCTTGGGCGGATCGAGTCCATTTTCATTTTTCCGATGAAGGCACACGCGCCGACTTAACCGCACTCCTAAGTTATCGTGACAACGCACATGTCTACACCTGCGGGCCAGGCGCCTATATGGAAAGTGTTATGAACGCCGCCAAGGCCGGGGGGTTCCCAGAAGAAAAGCGCCACCTCGAATACTTTGCTGTTCCCGAACAACCCGATTACGAAAACCACCCGTTTTTACTCCGCCTTTCTAAATCAGGTCGTGAAATTCCTGTCAGTGCAGATCAATCCGCAAGCGACGCCCTACTAGAAGCAGGCATTCATGTGGATGTTAAATGCTCCGATGGTTTGTGCGGTGTTTGCAAATGTGGGTTAATCGCCGGAGACGTCGAGCACCGCGACTTTGTTCTGTCTCAGAAAGAGCGAGAAACCCAAATCATTGTATGCCAATCGAGAGCAAGCAAGGTTAACGGCTGCGTTGAAATTGATTTATAAGTCGTAAACACGTTAACTCTAAGTCCAATGCACCTGCCCTCCGCCGGGCAGGGCTTGGCGTGCGTGCATGGGCGTTTCATACGATATGCCCAGGTCGTCACAACACGAAACGATCCAAGCATCATCCATCACAATAAAATCTAGCACTGACCCCAAAAAAGCTGGATCTGCCATACCTTGCCTTAAGTCCGCCTCAGAACTTCCTGAAGCGCCTAGAAAAATCGGCAACAGCTCATCATTTGCAATCAGCCAACCTAATATTTTGATGGCTTCCGTCTCAGCAATTTCACGCTTCATCACGCACCTGTTAAGTAATCAGCAAGGATTTATTAACTATTGTGGACAAGAAACAATTACCAGACGCAATTAAATTCGGGAAACATGTCATGCCAGGTCGCATACTGATTGTTGACGATGTAGCTACCAACCGGATTGTGCTCAAAGTGAAGCTGTCCTCAGCCTGTTATGAGGTCCTTCAAGCACAATCAGGGACGGAAGCCATCGAAGTCGCAAGGCGCGAGCGTCCTGATCTCATCATGCTTGATGTTATGATGCCCGACAAAAGCGGGATTGATGTCTGTCTGGAGTTAAAAAAGGACCCGGTAACGGCGCATATCCCGGTGATCATTGTGACCGCCCTGAGCACGTCAGAAGCACGTATCAAAGCACTCGAGGCTGGAGCTGATGAATTTATTACGAAACCGATTGACGAACTCACCATGCTCGCACGCGTTCGCAGCCTATTGCGTGCCAGCGACACCGAAGAAGAGTTGCGCTTGCGTGAAACCACCTGTCAGGAATTAGGGTTTTCAGAAGCAGCCCCGACATTTCAACAACCAGCCAATATCGTCTTGGTCGGAGGCCAAAAATCATCCGCGATTCGTTGGAGAAAAGAGCTTAGCGACCAAAGCCATCACAACTTAGAAATCGCAACACTTGAAGAGGCGTTGTTGCTCTCTGTTTCACCTACTCCCCCAGATGCCTATGTCATCGCAGGAAACCTTAATCGTCCAGATGAAGGTCTACGCCTGCTATCAGAATTACGGAGCAAACCCGGAACCCGTCACGCGGCGATTTTGATGGTTCTTCAGCCGACAGCGCGCCAACAAGCCATCATTGCGCTGGATCTTGGCGCTAACGACCTTATCCATGAACCTTGCGACCCTCAAGAAATGGCTTTGCGGTTAAATACACAAATCACACGCAAACGTCAGGCTGATCGTTTGCGCGCAACTGTACAAGACGGGTTACGAATGGCGGTCACAGACCCGCTCACGGGTCTTTACAATCGCCGCTACGCGCAGTCACATCTTTCCCGGATGAATGCTAGATCACAAAGCAGTCATCGCCCATTTGCAGTTATGATGCTTGATATTGATCGGTTCAAAAGGATCAATGACACTTATGGCCACGTCGCTGGTGATGCAGTTCTTGCCAGCGTTGCGCAAAAACTCCGTGAAAACCTGCGGGGGGTAGATTTTGTTGCTCGTATGGGTGGTGAGGAGTTTTTGGTTGCGATGCCGGACACTGACATCGCTGAGGCACGTTTAACAGCTGAACGGCTACGCAAAGTCATCCTAAACCATCAAACACACCTTGCTGCTATTCCAAACGGTATTTCAGTCACTCTCAGCATTGGGTTCGCTATGGGCGGGGTCACAAATGAAACATTCGATCAAACAATAGCCCGTGCCGATAAGGCCCTCTATCGCGCCAAAGCGGAGGGGCGCAATCAGGTAAATTTTTTTCAACCTGCGGCCTGACGAAATCGCCGTCAAACCTGAACTCTGTTAGTGATCGCGCCGACGATGGTAGGGGCGCTGGGAAAATCGACGTTCCAATCGATCAGCAAATGCGGCCCGTTCCGCCTCTGACATCGTGCTAATCTGATCAGTCAAAACTGTGCGCCCAATGATCGAGCGTTGCTCAAAACGCGATTGCTGTTGGCTTAGAACAGTGACAAAAGCCTGCTGATCAAACGGATGCGCTCGTAAGATCTCCAATACATTACTGGCGCGCAACCCTCCGTGCGTTCCTGAATTGGCATTCTCTTGTACCGCATTTTCAAAACGAGTGCGCAATGCCGCGCGATCGTCACGGTCCAATGCACGTAACATGGTCACGATGCCAAGTTCTGGCCGCCCAACCCGATCCTCATCCCCGCCGCGATGCTTAAAAAACGCACCAGCAGCAACGCCAACAACCAATAAGTTCGCTGAAAGGGATGCCACAAGTAAAATGCGTCCCCAAGATCTCTTTGATTTAGGCATATCCATTTTCTCAGCCATGTTTTACCCCTCCAAGAGCATCGCGTCGTAGCCGCTTAAGAAATCCGCAGCATCTTCTGTTTGCATAGCTGAAAAATAGCTTTCTGAAAGGGTTTGCACCGTTTCCACGCCACCAAACCCAATCCAAACTCCGGCAACTGTTGCGGTAGCAAAAGACGCAAAGCCCGGCCATCCCCCCAGCAGCATAAACAAACTTCTACGCTGATGTTTCACCGGGGGTATTTCAAGATTTGAAAAGCTGTCTTGCACCGTTTCAGCATCTAATAGGACACGCTCGACAAGAGCATCTGCCCCAATAACATCGGCTTCGCGCGCCTCGGCGAACAAAGCATCCAGATCGGTGAATTCATTCTTAGAGTCCGTCATCGGTATACCCCAGCTCTTCCTTCTTTCCTTGCAGTATTGCGGCCAAAGATCGTTTGCCTCGGGCTGTCAGGCTTTCTATTGCCTCGACACCTACGTTCATAATTTCGGCGATCTCTGAATTTTTCAACCCTTCGATATGTCGTAGTATGACGGCTTGGCGTTGCCTTTCGGGCAACTGAAGTAAAGCCGCATCAAGGGCGCTTAACCTCGCGTGCGTTTGCAAAGTCGCCTCAGCACCGGGGGCGTCATCCAAAGGTTCAGCAATCTCATCAAGTCCAACCCCACGTTTACGCCGTAACCTGTCGGTGCATAAATTGGACACAACACGGTAGAGCCAAGTCGACACTTTCGCCTCTCCTTGCCGCCATTCCTGGGCAATGTTCCAAAGCTTCAACATAGCTTCCTGCACGACATCCTCAGCCTCCGCCCGATCCTTTAGCATTCGGATTGCAAACCCAAGAACGCGCGGCGACAGCCGCAACGTCAGCACACGCGCAGCCTCTCGGTCGCCATTCCCATAGAGTACAAGCAACGCCTCATCTGAGGCCTGAGTTAAAGAGTCAAACGGCACATTCATTCCCTGATGTCGTATCCCATTCTTTGCGCCGGAGCTATCCCCGGCGCAAATCTGAGAAACTTATTCCGATGCCTCTGCTTCGCCATGACGGTGATTACCTCGACGATTTTGCATATGTTCCTGCATCGCGGAAAACTCTGCCTCAGATACCGTTCCATTTTCATCGGCATCAATACGAGCAAACATACGTTCTCCCCGCTCAGAGGGCGCCGTCATTTCTTCAACGCTTAATTTGCCGTCGTCATTGGCATCCATACGATTGATCATACGCTCAATCCGACGTTCACGCCGCGATGACATGGCCTCTGTCAATTCCTCAACTGTGAGGAATCCGTCACCATCAGTATCAGCCCCCGCAAACCGTGCGGCACGATGGGCGGCAAATTCTTCTTGGGTGATTTCCCCATTTGCATCTACATCCAGCTCTTCAAATGTCATTTGTGGTCCGTGGTGCCCACCCGCGCGAGCTTGGGCAATTGTCACATACCCCAAAGACGATGCTGTGATCGCTGCTGCAACGACACCTGAAATCCAATATGTATGTTTCATCTTAGCGTTCCTTTTCGGTCCAAATTCACGAGGCCATTGGTGCCGCGTTCATAAGTAAAACGCAGCTGGTTCCGAATTCCGTCGCAATTATTTTACTTTTTTGCGACATGGCGCCACGCTCAGTAGACGGGGACTTACAGGACTAGACATAAACCACTATATGCTGGATCAATGCGACAGGAGTTTGGATGATCCGATGAGTGATGTACAAAGTGAAGTAATTGGAGCGACAGATCGTTCGACCAAAGAGGCCGTTTTGCGCGGCTGGAAGAAAAAGTGTCCAAACTGCGGATCAGGCCCGTTGCTTCAGGGGTATCTAAAAGTGCGCGATACCTGTGCGGTCTGCGACCAAGATCTGCATCATCATCGTGCAGATGATGGTCCAGCCTATGTAACAATTCTCGTTGTGGGGCACCTGATGGGCTTTGTTATGCATTTTGTTTATGGGCAGTTCCGCCCGGAACCCATGATTATGGCCTCTGTCCTACTGGTAGGATTTATAGGTCTGTCACTTTATATGCTGCCACGGGTAAAAGGTGCCATCGTTGGCTACCAATGGGCCAAGCGCATGCATGGATTTGGCAAAGAATTGAAAGCCTGACCAGATGGAAACCGTGATTGATAAAACCGCTATTCGAAATGCAGCAACTGTAATTCTTCTCAGGGATCGCGATACCAATCCCGCGATACTCATGGGGCAGCGTGGATCAAAAGCGGTTTTCATGCCCAACAAGTTTGTGTTTCCTGGCGGTGCCGTTGATGCCGGGGATGCAGATATCTCGCTCGCTCAAACTATGAGCGACACCTGCATTCAACGGCTCAGACAGGATGCAGATGCAACCTTATCACCTGCACTTCAGGTTGCTGCCATTCGCGAAGTCTGGGAAGAAACCGGGCTTATTCTCGGGGAAAAAGGTGATTGGCAAGGCCAGCCCCCCGAAGATTGGCGAAGCTTTTCCGCCACGGGCCATATCCCAAGCGCTGCTGGCTTTTCTTTTGTATTCAGGGCGATAACACCTCCTGGTCGCCCTCGTCGTTTTGATGCGCGCTTTTTTCTTGCTGACGCGGCACAGATCCAAGGCGATATCGACGATTTTTCACACGCATCTGATGAGTTATCGTCCCTTCAATGGATTCCTATCGAAGAAACCCGCAGCTTCAACTTACCTTTCATTACCGAAGTCGTTCTTGCGGAAATTATGGGTCAATTGAAAACGGGTTCTCAACCTCAATCCGTCCCATTCTTCAAAAACGATGACGAACGCAGTCTCTTTTTACGCCTTGACGGCAAACGCCCACTAGATTGCTAAAATCAGCACAATAATACTGATGGACACCAACCCCATAGCAGCAAGTTCGCGGGGGGAAGTTTTTTCGCGAAACACTACAATTCCGGTGATAAAGCTAAAAAGAAGCTCAGTCTGCCCAAGCGCTTTGACATACGCTGCATTTTGCAACGTGAATGCAGCAAACCAACCAAAGCTGCCAATCATGCTTGTCAAACCAACCAGAGCGCCAACCCGCCAATGTTTGAAAACGCGTGTAATTTCTCCGGCTTCGCGCAACCGTAACCAAATGCACATCACCAGCGTTTGAAACGTCACAACAAACGCAAGCGTCACGCCAGCCCGCGCCACGAAATCTGTGATTTCTAACGAAAGCGACGCGCCTCGATAACCGATTGCAGACACAGCAAACAACACCCCTGACAGCAACCCTAGCCCAGCGGAGCGGTTAAAAATACGTTGCGCCCACGGTGCGTCCGTTTTGACGGGGGGATCGGACAACAAAATAACACCCAGAAATCCAATCGAAATCGCAATAAACCCCAAAAACGAAATCCCCTCCCCCAAAACAATCAGGCCAAGAAAAGCAGTTTGAACCACCTCCGTTTTCTTAAAAGTGATGCCAACCGCAAAATTTCGCTCTGCAAACAATGCAACCACACACATCGTGGCCAAAATTTGCGCTATTCCTCCACTAAAGGCGTATATCCAAAAATGGTGAGGTATATGAGGAAGGGTGTATCCTTGGGCCCAGAAGTAGAGTGTAATCAACAAAACAACCAACGGCGCTGAATACACAAATCGCGCGAACGTCGCCCCACCAGTTGAAAGCCGAGTTGCCTTGAGCTGCTTTTGCAACATGAAACGCAAATTTTGCGAAAACGCCGCGGCTATGGTGATGTAAATCCAAGTCTGCATGCTGGTCTTGTGGCAGAGTTTAGTTTTGAATTCATCCTAAATTTGCCGCGACAATCACAAATCGTCACGGCAAAAATTTACGGATTATACTTTTGGATCAGGGTTTTCCGTATGCCCGTCAACTGCGATAATCTGCCCGGATACCAGTCGTGCCTCAGGGCTCGCTAAAAAAGCTGCCATATTGGCAATGTCTTTGGCTTCCACAAAACTGCGCATAGATGTCCCTGCAGCATAACCTTGATAGACATCATCGCGGGTCATGCCCTTCAGCTCAGCCTCACGCTCTAGCACACCTTCCATACGGGGACCTTCGACCGCGCCGGGGCAAATTGCGTTGCAACGAATACCAAACGGCCCCAATTCCATTGCCAGAGTTTTCATCAAACCGACAATCGCCCATTTCGCTGCCGAGTATGGTGCACGGTTCGGATATCCATATATCCCCGCCGTAGAGGAGGTGAACACCATCGCCCCCTGTTTTGCAGATTTCATCAAAGGCGCCGCATATTTCGCCGCGAGAAAGGCCCCTTCAAGATTAACAGAAACACAACGCTGCCAATCGACAAGTGACACATCCTCGATCAAGGCTGTTGGGCCAGCAATCCCAGCATTGGCACACAATGCGTCAAGCCCGCCCCATTCGTCATGAATCTGTTCAAACAGGGCACGCACGCCAACCTCGTCGGATGCGTCTAAGCACGTCTTACGCCAACTGTGCGGCATCGTATCCAAACTGGCTTGATCAATATCTGTGATCCAAACCTCAGCGCCTTGGTCCGCGAAAACTTCTGCCATGGCGCGCCCGATACCGGAAGCACCTGCAGTGATTAAAACCTGAGTCATTTTTTGCCACCAATAGAACGACCAACCCCATCAGGACGAGGTAGTGCCGCGTGGGCAGAGGCGATTTTTTCCATCATTGCTACTATGTGATCGGCCGGAACAGATGATGCTCTTGTTTCTAAGCTAACGTGAATGAGCAGATGCTCCCCCGTCGCAATCAACCGATCATCTTCATACATCTGATGGAACAATTGCATTTTCTTGCCTTCGCCCATCAAGCAAGTTGTTTCAATGCGGATACGGGCACCGGCACGGACCTCGTCAATATGGCGAATATGGGTCTCGGCAGTAAAGAAGCTTCCGCCGCTTGTGATATATTCGGCGTCACATCCGACTATTTCCATGAAGCGGTCTGTTGCGTCGCTAAAGGCTTGTAAATAGCGCGCCTCGTTCATGTGGCCGTTGTAATCGGTCCAATCCAATGGCACCGCGCGGGCGACAGTTACGATTGGTTTGTCGACTACAACTTCAGGTTTGCCCAGGCGTTTATCTTGCTCATTCAACAAAGCACCTGCGCCATAGTTGGTTTGCTTCAACGCACGCATCATACCAACCAGATTATCGTCCCGCATACGTTCTAATTCACGGATCGTCATATGCCCTGATTGTGCATCGGATTGTCCTGCAATCAAATCAACCAATTCATCCGTGAACTCAGGCACATCCATCAATTTTGTCCATGGCCACTCAAGGCAAGGACCAAACTGCGCCATAAAGTGCTTCATCCCTGCTTCGCCGCCAGCTACACGGTATGTTTCAAACAGACCCATTTGAGCCCAACGGATACCAAAGCCATATCGAATGGCATTGTCGATCTCTTCGGTCGTCGCGATCCCATCTTTGACAAGCCAAAGCGCCTCGCGCCAAACAGCCTCAAGAAACCTATCCGCGATATGTGCATCAATTTCCTTGCGAACGTGCAAAGGATACATCCCTATAGACGTGATAATTTCCTTTGCTTTATCAATCACCTCAGCGCTATTTTTTTCAGTTGGCACAAGCTCAATCAGTGGCAACAAATACACAGGGTTGAACGGATGAGTAACAACGATTTGCTCAGGGCGCTGCGCCTTTTCCTGCAATTCAGATGGCTTAAACCCAGATGTTGATGAACCAATAACGGCGTCCTCCAAACAATGCTCCTGCAGAGTCTGATAAACGCTTTGTTTGATTTCTAACCGCTCTGGAACAGATTCTTGAATCCAAAGAGCATTTTCAACGGTTTCTGCCATCGTTTCGTGAAAGGTCAATTGCCCTTCATCTGGCATCGCGACATCGGACAAACCGGGTAAAGAACGGCGTGCGTTTGCCAAAACTTCACCGATTTTGCGCTCAGCCTCTGGGTCTGGGTCGAAAATGCGTACATCCCATCCCATCAAAAGGAACCGCGCGGCCCAGCCACCACCAATTACACCGCCGCCAATAATCGCTGCCGTTTTTGTCATGTCGTTTTTCCTAGTCGATACAGATCGTGGCGGTTTCATCGCCGTCAATTAAAATATCGTGGCACCCGAAATAGGGTGTCACAGGCGCACATTGTCGTGTCTCAGCAAGACAAAGGCTTTCGCAACTATGTTCAGACGTGCAGGCCTCCCCCGCATCAATTGTCGGAACCAAGCAGGTCTGAAGGCCAAATCCGCTGATAACAACTTCGCCCAAAGCACGGTCGCAGGCTGCAATCTCTTCTGCCGTCAGTTTATGTATGCCATCAGCTGATGCATCAGAAACATTGGGTTCTTCTGCCTGACAGCCAGTCAGAAGAACCAGTGAAGCCAAAAGAAAAGCGCGCATTTGAATCTCCTTATGTTTAGAGGAGCCTATCGAACCCCTCCAAACACAATATGAACGTTTACTTTGGCGCGCGTTTCACCAGCCCAAGGCGTTCACGCACAGCGTCCGGGCCAATGATACGTGCCCCTAGGTTTTCGACGATATCAACCGCACGCTCGACCAATTGCGCATTTGTCGCCAATTGCCCTTTGCCCAGCATCAAGTTGTCTTCCAATCCAACGCGCACGTTTCCGCCAGCCAATACAGATTGTGCCGCATAAGGCATTTGATCACGCCCTAAAGAAAACGCAGACCAGTTCCAATCTGAAGGGATGTTGTTAACCATCGCCATAAAGGTATTGATGTCATTTGGCGCGCCCCAAGGAACCCCCATGCACAGCTGAACAAGCGCAGGTGAGGTCAAAATGCCTTCTTTTACCAGCTCTTTTGCGAACCAAAGATGCCCCGTATCAAACGCTTCGATTTCTGGCTTCACACCTAAATCAGTCATCATTTGCCCCATCGCACGCAGCATGCCCGGAGTGTTGGTCATCACATAATCGGCTTCGGCAAAATTCATGGTGCCACAATCAAGCGTACAGATTTCTGGCAGGCATTCCGCGATATGGGCCATTCGCTCAGTGGCACCCACCATATCTGTTCCAGCCGCGGTTGGAAGGGGTGCTTCCACACCTCCAAAAACGATGTCGCCGCCCATACCCGCAGTCAGGTTTAGAACAACATCAACCTCTGCATCACGAATACGATCTGTGACTTCGCGGTAATATTCAAGCTTACGCGAAGGCGCTCCTGTCTCTGGGTCACGTACATGGCAATGAACAACCGCCGCGCCAGCCTTTGCCGCTGCAATAGCACTATCCGCAATTTCTTTGGGGGAACGTGGCACATGTGGGCTGCGATCTTGGGTGCCACCGGATCCGGTAACAGCACAGGTAATGAAAACGTCGCGATTCATAGTCAAAGGCATATCTGATTCTCCCATTGAAGTTGCATTACTGTGCGCCAGTTGCATTTCTTAGATATACAGTTTACGAATTTATTTTGATGAAAACCGAAAAATCCATATTTTCTCCCTCTGAACACTCCCTGTCAGTCGGAATTTTGGTCTTACCAGACACAAACACGCTTTCGTTCGCCGCCACCGTAGACCCCTTACGGGCAGCTAATCGGCGCGCAGGGAAAACGTGTTATCAGTGGCAGTTTTTCTCATTCGAAGGTGGGGAGATACAACTCACCACCGGTGCAATCGTTCCCACGGTTCCATTAACCCGGGATACCAATATCGATGTTCTTATTGTTGTCGCAGCTTTTGAACTAGAGCGCCACAGCACTCCAAAACGATTAAATCAATTGCGCACGGCCAACAGACACATAAAAGCAATTGGCGCGGTCGACGGCGGCGCTTGGCTTCTGGCCAAAGCAGGCCTCTTGAACAATCACCAAGCGACAATGCACTGGGAAGATCTAGAGCTCTTCGCGTCTCAATTCCCAGATGTGGACGTCGTTCACAACCGCTTTGTCATAGATCGAAAGTTTTTCACGACAGGCGGGGCTTCGCCTTGTCTAGATATGATGCTTCATCTGATCCGCCACCGTCAGGGGCCTGAAATCGCGCTGCGCGTTGCAAGCGCCTTTATTTACGATCCAATTCATCCAGCCGACGCCCCCCAAAGCCTGATGCCCCTAGCCTCAACCGAAGCGGCCAATCCTGTTGTGGCGCAGGCCATTAAACATATGGAGGAAACACTCGAAGATCCTCCGCAAATCTCAACCATAGCTTCCATACTCGGTGTGACACCACGCACGCTAGAACTACAGTTTCAAAAAACCTTATCAATTTCCCCCGCGCGTTTTTTTCTAAACTTACGCCTCCAAGAAGCGCGCAGGCTGGTGGAGGACAGTAGACTTCCGCTATCTGAAATTGCCGTACGTACGGGGTTCAACGCCCAGTCCACCTTTGCACGTGCATTCCGCGCCAAATTCGGCCAAAATGCCACACAACGCCGCAACACCGCCCCACCCGAAAGCCCCTTTTCAAAAAAGGGGCTTGAGACATAAAGCAGCGCGCAGCGCTTCCGTTTAGTAAGGCATGGGGTGGCGGTAATGTGCTGCGTCGATGTCAGCAATAACCTCGTCTGACAAAACGACTTCAGTTGACCCCAGTGCTGTTTTCAATTGCTCCAGCGTCGTTGCCCCAAAAATCGCCGACGTCACAAACGGACGCGTCCGGCACCATGCCAACGCCATCTGCGGCAAACTCAGCCCGTGTTTATCAGCAATTTCACCATAAGCGCGGACAGCGTCCCAAACACGCGGGGAAACGCGTCCCCCCAAATCGCCATTCAGCGCTCGGCGCGATCCTTCGGGTGTTGTGTGCTCATCATATTTCCCGGTCAACAGCCCGGTTGCCAAGGGTGAAAAGGCCAACAATGTGACATCTTCATTCACGCAGAGCTCCGACATATCCGTGTCAAACAAACGACAAAGCATTGAATATTCGTTCTGCATCGACGCAACACGTGGCCATCCACGATCTTCAGACATCCGCACCCATTGCGCCGTCCCCCAAGCGCTTTCGTTGGACAGGCCGAAGTGGCGGATTTTACCTTGATCAACCAGCTTTTGCAGTGCCTCAAGCGTGTCTTCGATATGCGCTAGTGTTTCAGATTTGTTTTGCCCAGAGGGATCATAACTCCAATTTTTGCGGAATTGATAAGATCCGCGATTGGGCCAGTGTAATTGGTATAGATCAATATAATCGGTTTTCAGGCGCTTTAAGTTTCCTTCAACCGTATCAAATATGATCTTGGAAGAAATCGGCGCACCGTCGCGGACATAGGAAAATCCTTCGCCAGAGTGTTTTGTCGCAAGAATAACCTCATCGCGCCGCCCCGTGCGTTCAAACCATTCGCCAATGACCTTTTCCGTATCACCGACCGTTTCCGCGCTGATTGGGTTCACAGGATACATTTCCGCCGTATCAATGCAGTTCACCCCATGGTCCAACGCCATATCAATCTGCGCGTGTCCCTCAGCTGTCGTATTTTGTGTTCCCCAAGTCATAGAGCCTAGGCACAGCTCCGAAATCTTCAAATCCGTTTGGCCCAAAGGAACATAGCGCATATCAAAAACCTTTCTCATTGATCGGGCGCAGACCCTAGCAGCACACTTTATGAGAGCAAGTCACAATCGTGTACCGACACAATCCACCCACTTTGCACGTTTACCTGCATCACAGAAAAGCCTCTATTCTTGGCCTTTAGGCAAAAACGACAACCAAATGTCGATTATGCCTTAGATTGACGGAAAGACTGTGCAAGGTTGAACGAAACAATGAGTACATCCTGATGCGCCTCTTCATTTCGTTTGCCGCCCTGTTCCTCTCTGTCATCTTGTTGCAATTATCATCAGGGGGTGTTGGGCCACTCGACGCGCTGTCAGGTATTCAGCTCAACTTTACCAGCACCCAAATTGGTTTGCTCGGCTCTGCCCACTTCTTTGGATTTTTTATTGGATGTTGGTGGGCCCCGCGCTTGATGGGAAGCATCGGTCATTCTCGTGCTTTTGCTGCATTTACGGCTATGGGGGCCATTGGCCTTGTGTCGCACACACTTGTTACCGATCCCTACGCTTGGGCGATCATGCGGATCGGGACAGGTATTTGTATTTCGGGATGTTACACCGTGATCGAAGCCTGGTTAAACGCCAAGATCACCAATGAAACGCGCGGCCGCGCAATGGGCACTTACCGGATCGTTGACATGGGGTCATCGCTCTGTGCACAGCTCCTGATCGCCGTTCTCGAACCGGCCCATTACATCAGTTATAACCTCTTGGTGCTTCTATGTTGCGCGTCGTTCCTGCCCATTACCCTAACCAAAGCGAGCCAACCCGAAACACCCAAGGCCCCGCGCCTACGACCAATGTTGGCTTGGTCAATTTCACCGCTAGCCTCAGCCGGGGTGGTTGTTGCAGCACTCTCATCCGCGTCTTTTCGTATGGTCGGCCCTATCTACGGCCAAGAAGTCGGGCTGGGCATTGATCAGATCGCTTACTTCTTGGCTGCATTTGTTTTGGGCGGCGCTGTCGCACAATATCCCATTGGGTGGCTTGCTGACAAATTTGACCGTCGCTGGGTGCTTATTTGGCTTTCTGCCGCCGCAATGCTGAGCTGCTTTACCACTGTTGCCGTAGCCAGTGGGGGGACCGCTATTGTGATGCTTGGCGCTGGCTTTTTCGGTTTTACCACTTTCCCGATCTTTTCGGTTTCTGCGGCACACGCGAATGACTTTGCAACAACGGAACAGCGGGTCGAGTTATCGGCGGCGCTGATGTTCTTCTTCGCACTCGGAGCAATCGCAAGCCCCTACATCGCTTCTAGTTTAATCGAGTCCTATGGCCCGCCCGCGTTGTTCACCTTTGTCGCCGTAGGACACGGTGCACTGATTATTTTCGGCATCACCCGTATGCGTGCACGTAGCCCGAGCCAAGACAAAACCGCATATGTCTACACGCCACGGTCGTCCTTTACGATTGGTCGTTTGCTGAAAAAACAACGCGAACGCAAATAGCAACGCAACTTTCCGTTAAATCCAACTGGTCCTTAAGGATGCAACGCGCTAAAGGATAAATTCAGACAAACAAGGGCGCAATTCATGTCACGTATCCTGATCACCTCCGCCATTCCCTATATCAACGGGATTAAGCATTTGGGCAACTTAGTCGGCAGCCAGCTGCCAGCAGACTTATTTGCGCGCTACATGCGGGCCCGCGGGAATGAGGTGATGTTTATATGCGCCACTGACGAACATGGTACGCCAGCGGAACTGGCCGCCGCCAAAGCAGGCAAACCTGTCGATGAATTTTGCGCGGAAATGCATAAAGTTCAAGCAGACATCGCTCAGGGCTTCCGCCTGAGCTTTGATCACTTTGGCCGTTCATCCAGCCCCCAAAACCAAAAGCTAACTCAGTATTTCGCAGGTAAGCTGGCCGAAAATGGCTTCATCAAAGAAGTGGTTGAAGAACAGGTTTATTCCCCCACGGACGGGCGTTTTCTGCCGGATCGTTACATTGAAGGCACCTGCCCGAACTGTGGCTATGACAGTGCCCGTGGCGATCAATGTGACAATTGCACAAAGCAACTTAACCCAACCGACCTGATCAACCCTTACTCAACAGAAAGCGGCGCGACAGATCTGGAAGTGCGCGAAACAAAGCACCTGCACTTACGTCAATCCGCACTGAAAGACGAGCTCGACGCGTGGATCAACAGTAAGACTGACTGGCCTGTGCTGACGACCTCAATCGCAAAGAAGTGGCTGCATGATGGCGATGGCCTGCAAGATCGCGGCATCACGCGCGATCTGAAGTGGGGAGTTCCGGTCAAAAAGGGAACCGAGGATTGGCCGGGCATGGAAGGCAAGGTTTTCTATGTGTGGTTTGATGCCCCTATCGAATATATCGCCGCCACCAAAGAGCTGACCGATGCTCGCGGTGAAGACGATACCGCATGGCAAAGTTGGTGGCGTGAAGACAAAGGTGCTAAGGATGTCACATATTACCAGTTTATGGGTAAGGACAACGTTCCGTTTCACACGCTCAGCTTCCCAGCCACCATCAAAGGGGCCAATCAGAATTCCGATGAAAAATGGAAGCTGGTCGACTACATTAAATCGTTCAACTATCTGAACTATGACGGTGGGCAGTTCTCGACCTCGCGCGGGCGCGGCGTGTTTATGGATCAAGCGCTGGAAATTCTGCCGTCGGATTACTGGCGCTGGTGGCTGTTGTCCCACGCTCCTGAAAGCTCTGACAGTGAATTCACTTGGGAGAACTTCCAAGCAGATGTGAACAAAGATCTCGCGGATGTGTTGGGGAATTTCGTTTCCCGGATCACCAAATTCTGCCGGTCAAAGTTCGGCGAAGAGGTGCCAGCGGGCGGCATTTATGGCGAAGCCGAGCAATCATTGATTGCCGAACTCACCAAACGTATCCGCGCCTATGAAACACACATGCAAGCGATGGAAGTTCGCAAATCTGCATCTGAATTGCGCGCAATTTGGGTCGCGGGAAATGAATACCTGCAAAGTGCTGCACCTTGGTCAACATTCAAAACCGACCCAGAGGCTGCCGCGGCGCAGGTTAGAATCGCTCTCAATCTTATTCGCCTCTACGCTGTACTATCCGCCCCGTTTATCCCAGACGCCTCCTCTAGCCTGATGGAAGCTATGAAAACCGGTGACACATCGTGGCCTGATGATGTCGAAGCGGCATTGAATGCCCTGCCAGCGGGCCATGCCTTTAGCGTGCCTGAGGTGCTATTTGCGAAAATCTCAGATGAGAATCGCGAGGAGTGGCAAGAGCGTTTCGCCGGAGTTCGCGACTAACCCGCTGATTTTCATGCCTACAACATGTGAAACTTTTCGGGCGGCCCATTGGGTCGCCCTTTGTGATTCAGCAATACCACAATGCAAATCACCTCAGCTTTAAGAATTGATAAAAATATATCTGATTAAAAAACTCAGGATTGACTCTCCCGACTCTTTTTGTCAGATATAGATCATATTCTAGCCACCCTCTCAGGGGAGCCCGATTTCAACTGAAGGATGATCAATGACCCCGCAAGACCCGTCCACCGATGATGCATTACCGCCTCTGACCTTTGAACAGGACAGGATCGAGGTGATGTTGCCATGGTTGGACTGTGATTGCACGGCACTGCCAAGTCTTGAGGTCCTTCTTGATCGCAGACCGACTGAAAGGCCTCTGACATGATTATAACCCGCCCTGCCCTTAGTGTGACCTCTGAAACTCGCCCCGTAAATGCGCTGCCCGTTCATAACGCAGAAGCACTGACACAAGGCGGCAATCAGGCGTTCATTCAGCTCAATGATCAAACTTACACCCTACGGATCACGAAGCTCGGCAAATTGATTCTAACCAAATAACCCAACCAAAAAGAGATAATACCATGACCCGATTTTTGATGGCAGCAAGTGCGCTTGCCCTAAGCACAGCAGCAGCTCACGCCACCGACAAAACCGACGTTTTGAATAATTACGCTGATATCGCCCAAGCGGGCTACGAAGACAGCCTGACGACAGCTGTAGCGCTGCGCGAAGCGGTTCAAGCATTGGTCGCCAGCCCATCTGACGAAACGCTCGAAGCCGCACGTAATGCATGGCTCGCAGCACGCGCACCTTACCAACAGACCGAAGTTTTCCGGTTCGGCAACGCGATTGTTGATGATTGGGAAGGCAAAGTGAACGCTTGGCCATTGGATGAAGGTCTTATCGACTACGTTGATCAATCCTATGGCGGTCCAAGCGACGAAAACGAATTGGCGGCGCTCAACGTTATCGCAACTCCTTCGTTTGAACTGTCTGGTGCGTCTATCGATGCAAGCGCCATTACTCCGGAATTTCTAGCTGAGACTCTGCACGAAGCAGACGGCGTAGAAGCCAACGTCGCAACCGGCTACCATGCGATTGAATTTTTGCTTTGGGGTCAAGATTTGAACGGCCACGACGCAGGTGCAGGCGAACGTGCTGCAACTGATTATGCGGCTGGCGATGATTGTACTGGTGGCAATTGTGACCGCCGTGGCGAATACCTGACAGCTGCAACAGACCTATTGATTTCTGACCTCGAATGGATGGTGTCACAATGGGGTGACCACGGCGAAGCCCGTATGACCCTGCTTGGTGATGAAACAGCAGGCCTGACAGCAATGCTAACCGGCATGGGCAGCCTTTCTTATGGTGAACAAGCTGGTGAACGCATGCGCCTTGGTCTGTTGCTAAATGATCCAGAAGAAGAGCATGATTGCTTCTCTGACAACACTCACAACAGCCACTACTACGATGGTTTGGGTGTGCAAAACGTCTATCTCGGCTCTTACACTCGCGTAGATGGTTCAACTATAACCGGTGCCTCACTGGTTGATCTTGTGGCTGAATCAGATGCCGCGCTGAGCGCAGAACTTGCCGGCAAACTCGAAGTCACCATGTCAGCCCTCGGCGCGCTGAAAGCAGCCGCAGATGGCGGTTTTGCTTATGACCAAATGCTTGAGCGCGGCAATGCCGAAGGCGAAGCACTGATCATGGGTGGCGTCAACGGTTTGATCGACCAAACATCTTCAATCGAGCGTGCCGTTGCTGCGCTCGGTCTAAACGGGATCGCATTCGAGGGTTCAGATAGCCTCGATGCGCCGGAGGCTGTTTTCCAATAAGCTCTCCTTCCTCGCCCTGCGGGACGCGTCCCCCGCAGGGCACTTTTCAAAGAAGAATAAAATGACATACCGCATACCAGCTATCGGGCTTTGTGCCCTCATGCCAGTCGCCGCATTTGCCCAAGACCTCACTGATTTACACCTGAATACCATTGAGCGCACGCCCGAAGAAACGGCGCGCATCATGGCGGTGACGGCAGCTACTCAAGATTTTACACGAGCTGAACCATTCGAAACCCAATCCGCAGGTGCCGCCACCACGCGCGCGCGCAATACGGCCGACGCATTTTCCCAACCCTCAGAAAACATGCCATTCGCGGATGAACTTGATTTTCGCGTCGGCAACGGGTTGTTCCGTAAAATTTGGGTGTCTTCCCCGTCTTCAACTCTGGCCACCGACGGGTTAGGCCCGATTTACAATGCGCGGTCATGTCAACGCTGCCACCTCAAAGATGGCCGCGGGCACCCCCCCGAAAGCGCCGAGGATTCCCCCGTTTCAATGTTTTTTCGTATTTCGATCCCCGGATCAGAAAGCGACGGCATTGCGGAAATCGAAGATTACCTCGCGACTTTACCCGACCCGAACTATGGCACTCAGCTACAGGATTTTGCAGTTCTGGGTCACCCCGCCGAATACCGTATGGATATAACATACGACGAAATTGAAATTGCATTATCCGATGGTGAAACCGCCAGTTTACGTAATCCTACGTATCGCGCCGCCGATCTGGGCTATGGCCCATTGCATCCTGACGCGATGCTATCCCCACGCATTGCGCCACAGATGATTGGCCTTGGGTTATTAGAAGCCATTCCTGCGGCAGATATCTTAGCCAATGCTGATCCTGATGATCTAGACGGCGATGGCATTTCGGGCCGCGCCAATATCGTTTGGTCCGTTGAATACGACACCCCGATGCTGGGTCGTTTTGGATTAAAAGCCGGCGCGCCCACTGTCGCGCAGCAATCAGCGGGCGCTTTCGCAGGTGACATCGGCATTTCCAATCCTTTGTTCAACACCCCATGGGGGGAATGTACCGAACTGCAAACCGAATGCAGATCAGCCCCTCACGGAGATGACGCAGGCCAAAACGGGTTTGAAATTGATGCCGAGGGTTTAGATCTAGTAACTTTTTACAGCCAAAACCTCGCGGTTCCGGCACGGCGCGACGTAGAAGACCCCGAAGTTCTGCACGGAAAAGACGTGTTTTACAGCACTGGATGTGCGTCCTGCCATACACCTAAATTTGTAACGGCGCGCCTTGAGGATCAACCAGAGCAAAGCTTTCAGCTGATTTGGCCCTATAGTGATATGTTGCTGCATGACATGGGCGAAGGATTGGCAGATAACCGCCCTGAAGCCCGCGCAACAGGCCAAGAATGGCGCACTCCACCGCTTTGGGGGATTGGGTTAACTGAGCAAGTCAGCAATCACACCTATTTTCTGCATGATGGGCGTGCCCGTAATTTGTTAGAAGCTGTGTTATGGCACGGCGGCGAAGCACAGGCTGCACGCGATACCGTTGTTGAAATGCCCAGCGAAGACCGCGCAGCGCTCATTCGTTTCTTGGAGTCCCTATAATGCGCCATTTTCTTACCCCTTTCTTAATGTCCCTGACGGTCGGGACCGCGTACGCAGGACCTGTTGAAAATGCTGCTATCTTGGACGAAATCATTCGTCCTGGCTTTGCCCAACTCACAAATCAAACCACAGCATTGGCCACAGTTGCATCCCATACCTGTGCCCCTCAAAGCAAAGAGTTGCGCGATGCATACGGAACAGCATTTGACGCTTGGATCGAATTGTCTCATTTTCGATTTGGCCCGACAGAAGCCGAAAACCGGGCCTTCGCGCTTAGTTTTTGGCCAGATCCGCGCAATGCAATTCCGCGTACTCTAAACGCATTGATCACAGCGCAAGACCCTTCGGTTCAATCCCCCGACGAATTCAGCGAAAATTCTATCGCTGCCCGCGGCTTTTATGCGTTAGAGTTTTTGCTTTATGATGACGCATTTTTAGCGATTGAAGATCGAGGGTACGTTTGCAGCCTCATTCAGGCGATCACCGCAGACATGGCCGTCATCAGCGGCGAAATTTCCCAAGATTGGGACAACCGTTATGCCGTTCTGATGCTTAACCCTAGCAACGCGACCTACCCGGACGAAGACTCGGTGACCCGCGAGCTCTACAAAGCGCTTGGTGTTGGGCTTGAATTGCTTACGGAAGCCCGGCTGGCACGACCGCTGGGTACGTTTGAACGCCCGCGCCCTGCCCGCGCAGAAGCGCGTCGCTCTGAACGATCTGTTCGGCATATCGAAATTTCCCTGACCGCCCTGCGTGCATTGGCAGCACAGTTGTCTGCACCCGATGCGGAGTTATCACAGCGCAGCGCCGATGCTTTCGATCGGGCAATTGACCTCGCGCAGCGTGTTGACGACCCCGATTTTTCAGAGATCAGAGACCCGGCCCAGCGAATCAAGGTCGAAGCACTGCAACAAGCTGTACAACGCATACGTACGGAAATTTATCCAGATCTCGGAGCATTACTAGACGTTTCCGCAGGGTTTAACGCCCTTGATGGGGATTAAGTTTTGCGCGGTAGACGGCATTTTTTAACATCCCTTTTTGCGACGACAATCGTACCGAAGGTTGGCTGGGCTGCTGTTGGCAGCCCGGCCTACTTATCCGCCGGTCGTGATCGCACCGGCGTTTTTTTCCTCTCAGGGCTAACTGAAAATGCAGAGATCACATTCTCTGTTCCTTTGCCTGCCCGTGGGCATGCCGCCGCCGCGCATCCATTTCTGGCCGAGGCTGTGGGTTTTGCCCGGCGTCCCGGCTTATTTGCCGTTGTGATTGATTGCTCAACTGGCGCAGTGCTTGCGACATTAGCACCGCCTGAAGGACGCCATTTTTACGGGCATGGTGCCTATTCTCAGGATGGGCAGTTTTTATTCACCACAGAAAATGATTTTGACGCCTCACGGGGGATTATTGGTGTTTGGGATGCCACACGAAATTACCGCCGGGTTGCTGAACTTTCATCAGGAGGCATTGGCCCCCACGAAATGCGACTGATGCCGGGTGGAGAAACCTTGGTTGTAGCCAATGGCGGCATTGCCACCCACCCAAAAACAGGACGGCAAAAGCTAAACCTTCCGACGATGCAACCAAACCTTACCTATCTGTCGCTCACAGGAGATATCTTAGAAACGGTTGAGCTCCCATCGGACTACCAACTCAATTCGATCCGTCATCTGGCCGTTTCACAAGATGGAACAGTTGCTTTTGGTATGCAGTGGCAGGGCGATCGCGGCGCGGCCCCGGAATTGCTTGGTGTTCATCGCGCTGAGGGGAATGTCCGACTGTTCCAAGGCGACGAAATCAACCATCAACGTATGCAAGGCTATGTGGGCAGCGTAAGCTTTGATCACACCCAACAGCGCATTGGCGTTACATCGCCACGCGGGGGATTGGTGCAGGCTTTCGACCTGGAAAATGGCGGCGACCTAGGTGTTTTCGACGATGCAGATGTATGCGGGTTAAGCGCCAATCAACAGGGTTTCATCGCAACCAATGGGAATGGACAGATCACTCGGCTAACGGATTTGCGTCCATTAGAGCGCATTCAACACGCGGTCCAATGGGACAATCACCTCGTCCAGCTCACTGACGCACACGCGATGCCAAAAACGCGGTCGTTTTAACCCCTCAGAAACACTTCCCGCTTGACTCGCCTTGGTGTTTTGGGTGAGGGAGAGGCGTTACTGGTTCCGAGTACACCCAAGCTCGGATTAAAAGGGAACACGGTAAGGTGTAGCCAAAAGGCGCTAAACCCGTGACTGCCCCCGCAACTGTAGGCGGTGAGTGCGGCTGATATGCCACTGGACATCTGTTCGGGAAGGCCAGCTAGTGCAAAGACCCGCGAGTCAGGAGACCTGCCGTGACAGGCCAAGGGCGACCTTGGTGAATTCAACCGGACGCCGGGGTGTGCGTCTGGCATGGATTGCGGCCTGTCCTCTTTCCTAGCCAATACCCCGTTGTTCTTTTTCTGCCTTGGCAGCGCATTTAACGCGACCAAGGCTCCTGAAGGAGACGACGCAAATGATGTTGCGTAATATACTACTTGCAGGCGCAGCCGCGCTGACTTTGCCAACCGCTTCGCTGGCACATTTTCAACTCGCCTATACTGAAGAATCCCAGATTGCTCAGTCCGGTGAAGTACCAATGAGCCTCGTGTTCTGGCATCCCTTTGAGGCAGGCCACGTCATGGATATGACACAGCCTTTGGATTTTTATGCGATCCACCGCGGCGAACGTATCGACCTGAATGGCACGCTCACCGAAACCACATTCACCAGCGACAGCAACACTGGTGTTGCATTTGACGCAAGCGTTCCAGTGCGTCGTTCTGGTGACTATGTGGTTGTTGTAGAACCCGCGCCTTATTACGAGGAAAGCGAAGATATCTACATTCAGCAGATCACCAAAACCTATCTGAACCGCAATGAGCTGCCAACAGATTGGTCAGAGCCTCAGGGGCTTGTGACTGAAATCTTGCCGCTCAATAAACCCTACAATATTGCAGTTGGTTCTACGTTCACAGGTCAGGTTCTAGCTGAAGGGCAACCTGTTGCCGGCGCAGAAATCGAAATCGAATTCATGGCAGCCACACCTAACATGGAAACACATGCAGCCAATGAGGCAACCGCTTCACCGCTTCCGGGTGGCGCTATTGTTGCGATTTCAGATTCTGATGGCTACTTCACATTTGGTATCCCGCGTGCAGGGCTCTGGGGATTTGCCGCCCTCGGTTCCGGACCACAGACAGAATTTGAAGGCAAAGAATTGTCACAAGATGCGGTCATCTGGATCCGCGCTTATGACATCGAGTAAAGGACACCCAATATGCATATCGTAGATGGTGCATTGTCCAATCCCGTGGTGGTCACCGGCGCAGTTCTTGCTGTCGGTGGCGTCGCCTACGGATTAAAAAAACTCCCGATGGAAAAGATCCCCGCTGCGGGTGTTTTGTCGGCAGCATTTTTTGTGGCGTCCCTCATTCATGTTCCGATCGGACCATCCTCTGTTCATTTGATTATGAACGGCTTGGCCGGGTTGATTTTAGGTTGGGCCGCATTCCCGGCCCTGTTTGTAGGGCTATTGTTACAAGCCGCTTTTTTCGGATTTGGTGGTGTTACCGTTCTTGGTATTAACACCGTCAATATCGCGCTACCCGCTGTGCTGGCTTACTTGGTCTGCATCAAAGGCGTGCGTTCATCTAACTTGACAACCGCAACAGTCTGGGGCGGTGTCTGTGGCGCTCTTTCGATTGCGCTGACAACTTTGTTTGTAGCGATTTCTCTCGCTATGACTGGCGAAGAATTTATTCCAGCCGCCAAATTCGTATTTTTCGCCCATATTCCAGTTCTGGTGATCGAAGGACTATTGTCCGCTGTTGCGGTCTATTTCTTGCGGTTGGTCAAACCAGAAGTTTTGGGCGCTTTTGAGGAGGTCAAACGATGATCCGTTCTCTTTTACTTTCTGCAATCCTACTCGCTCCGCTGCCTGCATTTGCGCATAAAATTATTGCCGATGTTTTCCCTGCAGGCACCGAAATCGAAGGGGAACTTGGGTTCTCCAACGGTGATATGGCCGTCGATCAATTGGTTGAGATCTTCGACGAAGCGGGCAACAAACTGGGCGAAGCTACAACTGATGCCGATGGTTTTTTCACCTTCACCCCGACAGAACCAATTACCCATATTTTCCGTGCTAATATGGGTGCAGGTCATGTCGCAGAAATGACTATGGATGCGGCAGACGTTGCCCCGATCACTGGGCGCGAAGCGGCAGTCAGCGAAACAACAACAGCTGCGGCAGCTGAAGACGTAGCAGTCGAAGCAAGTGCCAATACCACAGTCATCGCCGCGCTTTCGGATGAAGAACGCGACGCAATCGCTGCAGCAGTACGTGATGAAATGCGCCCGTTGCGCCGTGCGATCACGGCCTATCAGGAAAAGAAAGACTTCCAACAAATCCTAGGCGGAATGGGATATATCGTTGGCCTGTTTGGCTTTGGCTTTTTCATAGCCGCGCGCCGCAAACTGGCCGAAGCTGAAGGAAAAAGCTGATGGTTCTAGCGCTTTCGGGGGCCGCACAGACATTGGATTCAACCGGGCGTGCAACCACGCTTGGCCTCCTAGGACGTATCGACCCGAGAGCGCGTCTCATCGCGACGCTACTGTTTGCGTGTGTTGTTGTCGCGAGCCATTGGATCCCTACGCTTTTGATTGCGTTAGCGGCCTCCTGTACGGCAATGGTTTTTGCCCAACTTCCGATCGCCTCTACGCTAAAGCGCATGGCTGCGATGGACAGTTTTATCATCTTCATTCTGATATTGCTGCCTTTCACAATGCCCGGCGAAGCAATGTTTACCGTTTTTGGTTTTCCTGCGAGTTGGGAAGGCCTTTGGCGTGCCGTTGAAATCGGCTTAAAAGCCAATGCTGTTGTTCTTATGCTGATGGCCCTTGTTGGTACGATGGAGGCCGTGACGCTTGGCCATGCTTTGCACCACCTCAAGGTCCCTGAGCGTCTCGTACATCTGCTGCTATTCACTGTGCGCTACATCGAAGTTCTCTATGAGGAACATGTTCGACTGAAGCAGGCTATGAAAGCCCGTGGTTTTAAGGCCCGCAATTCCCTGCATACCTATCGCAGTTACGGATATCTTCTGGGCATGATGCTTGTGCGCGCGATGGAACGCTCAGAACGCATTCTGGACGCAATGAAATGCCGGGGTTTTACTGGCCGCATTCCGTTGTTAGGCCGTTACGAATACACAAAGCGCGATACGGTATTTGCGGCCCTTATGGGCGCATTGCTGATGATCCTGATCGGGACGGAGATTTACCATGCTGTTTGAGCTAAACGATATCCACTTTGGTTACATGGGCCGCCCCGGTATTCTTAAGGGCGCAGGCTTCACGCTAGATGATGGTGAACGCTTATGTATTACCGGTCATAACGGCGCCGGGAAATCGACGTTTCTGCGTATCATGGTGGGTCTGTTGAAACCCGACAGTGGCACCGTCACTGCATTTGGCAAACCCCGCCGTGAAGAGGCTGATTTTGTGGAAGTCCGCCGCCACGCTGGTCTTGTGTTTCAAGATGCAGATGATCAGCTGTTTTGTCCGACCGTTGCTGAAGACATTGCATTTGGCCCACTGAACCTCGGCCAAAGCCGCGAAGAAGCCATGGCGCAGGTTGATAGTGTGTTGACGATGCTCGATCTGATGTACCTGCGCAATCGTATTACGCATAAATTGTCTGGTGGGGAAAAGCGCCTCGTTACTCTGGCGTCAGTCTTGGCCATGTCACCGCAGGTCTTGCTGCTCGATGAACCAACAAATGCGCTTGATGAGGAAAACGAGGCGCGGTTAATCGAAATTCTGCAAACCCTGCCGCAAGCGATGGTGGTGGTCAGCCACGACCCCCATTTCCGCCGCAAAATCGCGACCCGCAGTTTAAAACTACAAGACGGATTATTAGTCGCGCCTGAGCCAAGTTGTCGGCACGCCGAAGCCGCAGAATAATCCAAGCGAACATTAAATGAAAAAGGCCAGAGCAAATGCTCTGGCCTTTTTGTTTGCAATATATCCGCCTTAAGAGCGAAGCTTTGCACCCTTTGGATCAAATGGTGCTTCGGCCAACACTTTGGCTTTGTGCGGTTTGCCAAGGATATACACATGTACAGTGTCGCCCGGTTCCGCCGTTCCAACATTCACAAAGCCAAGCGCAAGCGACTTTCCAACAGAATACCCATACGCACCGGATGTCACACGCCCAACAGAGGTGCCATCAAGAGCAAAGATAGGTTCGCCACCGGTTGCATCTGCGTCATGCGTGATCTCTTCGATCTCAAACACCGACAGGCGTTCGCGTGGCGCATTGTCTTTGACCGCCAGATAAGCGTCTTTGTGAAGGAAGTTTTTGTCGAGTTTGACAAGACGTTCCAGCGCGACCTCTTGAGGCCAATATTCAGGTGAATATTCACGCCCCCAGCTGCCGTAGCCTTTTTCAATCCGAAGCGAGCCAAGCGCACGACCACCCACAGGGCCACCGTCCATTTCACGCGCAGCGTTCACAAGTGCTGTGTAGAGCTGCACTTGATCGCTTTCCGCGCAATGGAGTTCCCAACCCAAATCACCAGTAAAGGAAACACGGATCGCCAAACATTCAACACCGCCAACCTCAATGATTTTTGAGCGCATAAAGCGGAACGCTTCGTGGCTGAGATCGGTGTTGGTCATGCGTTGCAGCATATCCCGCGCCTTTGGCCCCGCGACGTTAAAGCCCGCGATGCGATCTGTTGCGACGTCAAATGTGGTGCCTTCGGGCAGTTCAACCATGTTGAAGAAACGCTGGTGATAGCGTTCAGCCATACCAGAACCAACCATCATGTATTCGTCATCTGCAACTTTGGTGATTGTGAAGTCACCCGCGACACCGCCGCGCACACCGATCAAAGGTGTAAGGCAAGACCGGCCAACTTCGGTCGGAACATTGTTCGCAACAAGCGCATCCAACCAAGCGTGGGCGCCTGCCCCTTTGACCACGTAGTTCGCGAAATTCGAAAT
Source organism: Cochlodiniinecator piscidefendens (assembly GCF_011326755.1). Lineage (GTDB taxonomy): Bacteria > Pseudomonadota > Alphaproteobacteria > Rhodobacterales > Rhodobacteraceae > Cochlodiniinecator > Cochlodiniinecator piscidefendens. The sequence continues at coordinate 409,267 of NZ_JAAOIE010000002.1, forward strand.
ATCGATCACACCGACATTATCGCGTAGCATTTTGACTTCGCGTCCAACGGGTTCAAACCAGTTTTGGCGGGTAAATCCGATGGTTTCTTCGGTCCCTTTTTCATCAGCAAACCATAGCGGATGTTCCCAACCACAGTTCAAGCCAAAGACGCCACCCAAATCTTTTTGCATTTCATAAGCTGGGCGCACACGTGCAGGACGACCCGCTGAACGCTCTTCGTTCGGGAAGTGAATTGCGAAACGGTGTGTGTACTGGTCCTGTACGCGGGCTTTGGTGAATTTCTTATCCGCCCAATCGCCAAAGCGTGCGAGATCCCAAGCGAACATATCGTATTGCGGTTCGCCCTCGATGATCCACTGCGCGGACATCAGACCCAAACCACCGGATTGGCTAAAGCCCGGAATAATCCCGGTGCAGCAGAAGTAGTTTTTCAATTCCGGTACAGTGCCAAACAGTGCGTTTGAATCTGGGGACCAAATCATCGGGCCATTGATTACGCGCTTAACGCCAGCGGTTGCCGCTGCAGGCACACGATCCATCGCACGCATCACGTTTTCCATGATCCGATCAAGGTCATCAGCGAAAAGTTCGTGACCGAAACCTTGAGGTGTGCCCTCTTCTGCCCAGAATTTCATGTCCTTTTCATAAGCACCAATCAGAAGACCGTTGCCCTCTTGGCGGAAATAATATTCGCCATCACGATCCGCAATTGACGGCAGGCGGCGACCCATGTTCGCAACTTCGTCAATGGTTTCGGTAACGAAATACTGGTGCTCAGTTGGTTGCAATGGCAGCTCAATACCCGCCATTTTAGCAACTTCGCGCCCCCAAAGACCGCCAGCGTTCACAACCCATTGCGTGTGAATATCGCCTTTTTCTGTGCGTACAATCCATGACCCGTCGGGTTGTTGGTCGGTACCGATAACCGGGCAGAACCGTTCGATCGTTGCACCCATTTGACGCGCACCAGCCGCATAGGCCTGTGTCACACCAGAAGGGTCAACATTCCCGCCATCGGGTTCGTACATAATGCAACGCACATCGTCGAAATTGGCCAACGGGTGCAGCTCTTTTGCTTGCTCGTGGCTGACTTCGTGGAAATTCAAACCGTAAAAGCGGCCTTTGGCCTCTTGAAGGCGCAACTGATGTTCGCGTGCTTCGGTTTGTGCAAGGTACAATGATCCCGGTTGGAAAACACCGCAGCCTTGGCTGGTTTCTTTTTCCAACTCTTTATAGAGGTTCATCGTGTAGTGCTGAATGCGTGTGATGTTGTTGTTGTCGTGCAAACCGTGAATGTTTGCAGCTGCGTGCCATGTTGACCCGGAGGTCAATTCATCGCGTTCCAACAAGACAACATCAGTCCAGCCGAGTTTAGCCAGGTGATAGAGAATGGAGCAGCCAACAAGTCCGCCCCCAATGACAACAGCCTGTGCGTGGGTCTTCATGATCAAGGTCCTTTGTTCCTTGCGAGAGTTCGGGACTCAAACTGACGCAAGAAAACCGGCCTTTCAGAGACATTAGCGACCTAAAACGTCGCTTACCCACTTTGGAGGCAATTAGATCAAAAAACTTTTAGAACGCCTTAAAGGTCAAAGTTGTCAGAGATCGCTCAATCCCTTCAATGTCCAGTAAACGATCATTGATGAATTTCCCAACGTCCTCGCCTTCAGGTACATATAGCTTTAGCATCAGGTCAAAATCGCCGCTTGTGGAATAGAGCTCAGAATGTACCTCACGCATGATGATATCTTCGGCCACTTTATAGGTTTGACCGGGGCGGCAGCGTAGCTGCACAAAAACGAGCGTCGACATTGCGCTTTCTCCGAATGATTGTTTCTTAAGGCTTTGCACAGATGCCGCACCCGCGACAACCTTGATCTGCACTCAAACGCAGGGCATAAGCCAATCACAGCATAAGCGGAGCCTAAAATGCGCACAGCCCAAATCACCCGCAAGACCGCCGAAACGGATATCATTGTTGATTTAAACCTTGATGGTACCGGCACATATGACAATCAAACCGGTGTTGGTTTTTTTGACCACATGCTGGATCAACTCGCGCGACATTCGCTTGTTGATATGAAAGTCCGCGCAACAGGTGATTTGCACATCGATGACCACCACACCGTCGAAGATGTGGGCATCGCAATCGGTCAGGCATTGACCAAAGCCATGGGCGACAAAAAAGGTATCAACCGGTATGGTTCGTGCCACCTTCCAATGGATGACGCCCAGATCCGGTGCGCGCTCGATCTATCCGCACGCCCATTTCTAGTGTGGAACGTCGATATTCCAACCCAGAAGATCGGCACGTTTGACACAGAACTCGTGCGTGAATTTTTTCAGGCCTTCGCAACACACGGCGGCATCACGTTACATATTGACCAACTTCACGGCTTTAACAGCCACCATATCGTCGAGGCGGCGTTTAAGGCCGTAGCCCGCGCCCTTCGCGACGCGCTAGAGGTTGATCCGCGCAAAGCAGATGCCATTCCATCCACCAAAGGGGCGCTTTGAACTGTGTTAACCGCGATTATTGACTATGGCTCAGGCAATCTGCACTCGGCAGAAAAGGCCTTCCAACGCATGGCCCAAGAAACAGATGCAGGTGATGTGATCGTCACCAGCGACGCTGACACAATCGCGCGTGCAGATCGTATTGTCCTACCGGGTGATGGGGCCTTTCCTGCCTGTGCAACTGAATTGCGTGACCACAAAGGCATTTATCAGGCTTTGGAAGAGGCCGTCGTGACCAACGCCCGCCCCTTTTTAGGGATTTGCGTTGGGATGCAATTGATGGCCACATGGGGCCGCGAATACGAAGATACCGCAGGACTTGATTGGATCAAAGGCGAAGTGGTGGAGATCAAACCGACTGATCCAACGCTCAAAGTGCCACATATGGGCTGGAACGATCTTATCCTAGAGGGCGCGCATCCAGTCCTGACAGGCATCAAAGACGGCGACCATGCATACTTCGTGCATTCATATCACTTCCGCACCGACAATGCTGCCGATCGTTTGTCCTATGTCGACTATGCTGGCGATATCACAGCCATCATTGCACGCGACACAATGGTTGGAATGCAGTTTCACCCAGAGAAAAGCCAGAAAACCGGCCTTACGATGATCGCTAACTTTCTGAACTGGGCGCCTTAACGGGCGAAGCCCCTAATACAGCGACCGCCCCTTGGGCGGTCACAATTTGGTTGATCTTCACAGACTCACCCGGGACCACGTTTGGCTAGAACACACAAGCCCACCCAAGATGCAGCCGCGCAAACGTGCACTGTCACCATCCAGATTCATGCGCCCGATGTAAATTTTGTCATTTGAAGGCCGCCAAACGCTCCCGTGATATTCACCGTCCCCTTGAGGTTCCATATCGATCACCAACTGGCGTCCCAAATTGGGGGATTGATACGAGCCGCTGCTATTGAATGTCTCGGCTATATGTCCGCAGTAGGCCGAGCCGCATGGCGTAATCGCAATATGGGCATATGATCCGTCGTCCACTTCGGTCTGCCAGGTGCCTTCAATCGGATCCGCTTGTGCGCCAACCACACTCAACACCAGTGCCAAGACGCTCATCGAAAGTACTTTCATACCATCCTCCCTAGATATGTCCTCAGCAGTCTGTCCCCTCCTCGCGCCATCTGGCAAGCATGACGTAGGGGCGGCAGGATGTCCTTTGCAATTTATCACCGACCATGCAAAACAACGCCAACGATGCCAAGATCACCGATTCAAGGACAATACCTATGATCCTCTACCCTGCTATTGATCTCAAAGACGGGAACTGCGTGCGCCTTTATAAAGGCGAAATGGATCAGGCCACTGTCTTTAGCGATGATCCCGCAGCCCAAGCTAAATCCTTTGAGGACGCAGGTTGCGAATGGCTGCACTTGGTTGATCTAAACGGCGCCTTTGCCGGCGAACCCGTAAACGCGGCCCCGGTTGAGGCTATTCTCAAGGCTTGCTCTGTTCCGGCGCAGTTGGGTGGCGGCATTCGAGATATGAAAACCATCGAAACTTGGATCAACAAAGGGCTGGCACGCGTCATTCTTGGAACTGTGGCCGTCGAAGATCCTGATCTGGTGCGCGAAGCAGCGCGTGCTTTTCCCGGCCGTGTCGCAGTTGGGTTGGATGCCCGCAATGGTATGGTCGCAACGCGCGGCTGGGCCGAAGAGACGGACCTCACCGTAACGGATCTCGCGAAGTCTTTTGAAGATGCAGGCGTTGCAGCGATCATTTACACCGACATCAACCGCGATGGTGCGATGCAAGGCCCCAACGTAGAGGCGACAGCGGCGCTCGCCAACGCGGTTTCAATTCCTGTCATTGCCTCGGGCGGCGTTTCATCCCTTGATGACTTACGCGCCCTCAAATCCAGCGGTGCCGCGCTCAACGGCGCGATCTCTGGTCGGGCCCTTTACGATGGTGCCATTGATTTGGCCGAAGCACTTGCGGTTTTGAAGTAACACTTTCCCAATTTCTTTGAGATCGGCCGCAGCTCACATCGGGCTGCGGCTTTTCTTTTGGGTGGTCCAGACATACTTTTGACATTAATGGGCGCAGACCCAAAGCAACGTAAAAACAGAGCAGACATTTATGGCCATAGGTCAAGCAGGCAGCATCACCACCAACTCTCCGGGGGTGAACACGCCAATAACGATTAATTTGACACAACCATTGACCGATCCGGTCTTTGCGCTGTCTGCCACCAACAACGGTGGCAATCAGTTCACGCTACGCGTCACTGATCAAACGCTTGATGCCGATGGCAACACCACGTCGTTTTCTTTTATCATCGAAGAATGGGAATATCACGACGGGGCCCATCCAGCGACCGAAACCATCAACTGGATCGCGGTTGAAGAAGGCGTGCATACTCTCCCTGATGGCCGCATCATCGAGGCAGGTCGCACGACGACAGACGGCGTAGGCGCAGATTCCAACGTCAATTTTGCCGGCGACTTTTCATCCGATGTCGGCGGTTTTCCATCCGGTGCCCCAGTTGTTTTGACCTCAGTTATGTCAAATAACGACACAACAACAGTTGACAGTGACCCGACGGGAATTTCGACATCCGGCTTTAATATCTCGTTGCAAGAGGAAGAAGCAGAGGACGATGATCACAGCGATGAAACCATCGGCTGGATCGCTATTCAAACCGGCGGCAACGCCACCTCTGGTACCGCGAATATCTATGACGGCGTAGACGAAAACACAGATACTTTGGGCCTGGGTGCTACGTTCGGCACATCCATTGTTGTCGGAGAAACCCAAACCATTAACGGCGGTGACACAGCCACAGTTGTGATTGACGGGCAGACAAATTCAACCGTCGGATTGTTTATTGAAGAAGAACAATCCGACGACAATGAAACCAACCATATCAATGAAACAGTTGCGGTCGTTGCATTTGAAGAAGGGCTCATTCCTTGTTTCACCACAGGTGCTATGATCCTCACCACGACAGGTCCACGCCGCGTAGAAACTTTGTCAGTTGGCGATATGATCCCGACTGTGGACAATGGCCCGCAACCCATTCGATGGATTTGCAAGCGCAAGTTAAACCACACTGATTTGATCAGTTCCCCTAACTACCGCCCGGTGATCATCCGCAAGGACGCGATTGCGCCAGGCTGGCCAGACCGCGATATATCCGTTTCAGCCCAACATCGTATGCTGATAACCGGCTGGAAAGCCGAGCTTCTCTTTGGTGCTGACGAAATTCTAGTGCCTGCGCGGGGGCTTCTTGATGATCAAAAGGTTCTGGTTGATCATCAAGCGGAATCCGTCACCTATTTTCACATTCTTTTCGATCGGCACGAAGTGATCTATGCGAATGCATTGCCCACCGAAAGCCTGCACGCGGGGCAATTGTCAAAAGGATTGGTTCCAGATGCCGCACGCGAAGAACTGTTTTCACTGTTCCCCGGTCTTCGTTGCTTTGAAACCAATTTTGGCCCAACGGCCCGCCCCACCACAACGGTGCGCGAATCTGGCCTATTGATTTAGGTTTTCCTTTTTCAACAAACCCCCTATGAACACATCAACGCAAACGCAGATTACTTCACCAGGGCCCTCATGTTAAAAACCCGCATTATTCCATGCCTCGACGTCGCCGAAGGTCGCGTTGTCAAAGGGGTTAATTTTGTCGATTTGATCGATGCAGGCGACCCCGTCGAAAGCGCGCGCGCCTATGATCGCGCGGGTGCTGATGAAATCTGTTTTCTCGATATCAAAGCAACCCATGAAAACCGCGGCACCATGTTCGATGTGGCCCGCCGTACCGCCGAACAATGCTATGTCCCGCTGACCATTGGCGGCGGCGTGCGCAGTGCAAAGGATGTCCGCGACCTTCTGCTCGCTGGCGCGGATAAGGTCAGCTTTAATTCAGCAGCAGTCGCCAATCCTGATGTGGTTTCAGAGGCCGCCAACCAGTTCGGCAATCAGTGCATTGTGGTCGCAATTGACGCCAAAACAGTCGCCCCCGGCAAGTGGGAGATATTTACACATGGCGGCCGCAATGCGACGGGTATCGACGCTGTAGACTTTGCCAAAACTATGGTCGCCAAAGGGGCTGGTGAAATCCTTCTGACCTCCATGGATCGCGATGGAACGCGCGCTGGTTTCAACCTACCCTTGACCCGTGCCATATCCGATGCGGTTGGCGTTCCGGTCATCGCATCCGGGGGCGTTGGAACCTTGGATCACCTTGTCGAAGGTGTCACCGAAGGCGGCGCAAGCGCTGTACTGGCCGCGTCTATCTTCCACTTTGGCGACTACACAATCCAAGAAGCCAAAGAACATATGTCAAACGCTGGCATCCCAATGAGGCTGACATGACCACGCTAGAGCGCCTCGCGCAAACCGTCGCAGAACGCAAATCCGCCGACCCAGACAGCAGCTGGACCGCAAAGCTTTTTGCCAAAGGCCCTGAAAAATGTGCTGAGAAATTCGGCGAAGAAGCTATTGAGGCCATTATCGCGGCCGTCAAAAATGACAAAGCGGAATTAACCGCCGAAGCCGCTGATGTTCTGTTTCATCTTTTGGTGATGCTCGAATCTCGGGATGTTGCACTTACAGATGTTTTTGCAGAACTAGATCGACGCGAAGGCACCTCTGGTCTCGTCGAAAAGGCCGGACGCAAACCGTAATAATCGCTTTCAACACGCGCCCACCCGAGCCCACAGGGCGAGATATAGAGCGGCCCCAAAGGGGCCTCCGCTTGGTTACTCTCATAGTTTTTATTGACCTCTTTTTCTGCGGTGGCTAAGCCGAAAGAAACCGACAGGAGGTCACATGTATCAGGGCAATTATCTCGCAAGCACATTACGTCGCGCCAGCCTTGGACGTGAAAGAGCAGTCTTTTTGACGGACCACCAAACCGGTCGATCAATGTCTTACGGCGATTTCTTTGCCAATGCTGAACGTATGGCAAATGCACTGGTTGCACTTGGTGTTACCCCCGGTGACCGGGTCGCGGTGCAGACCCCTAAAACCGTCGCAATGCTTGAACTTTACATAGGATGCGTGTTGGCCGGTGCGGTCTTTCTTCCGCTCAACCCGGCATATACAGCCGCTGAGATTTCCTATTTTTTGGACGATGCTCGCCCCACCCTCTTCGTTTGTGATCCGGCAAAGCATAGCTCCCTTGATCCTGTCGCCGCGTCATGTGGCGTGACTCATATTCTTGACCTAAGTCCAGAAGAAACCGGCAGCCTCATCGCGGCCCGCGACGCCCAAAACGCCGGTTTTGAGGCCGTAGATCGCGCACCGCTAGATCTGGCAGCTATTCTCTACACCTCAGGCACGACAGGGCGATCAAAAGGCGCGATGCTGACCCACCGTGCATTAGCATCCAATTCACTCACACTTCGGGATCATTGGCGTTTCACCTCTGATGATGTGCTCATACATGCCTTGCCGATTTTCCACACACATGGGCTGTTCGTTGCGACCAATATCACGCTCATGGCCGGGGGCGCGCTTCACTTCATGCAAGGCTTTGACCCTCAGGCAATCATCGACACTATGCCTCGTGCAACTGCGTTGATGGGGGTTCCAACGTTTTACACCCGCCTGTTAGACACCCCCGGTCTTGCCGATGCAAGCAAGGGAATGCGTTTGTTCGTATCAGGCTCCGCCCCACTTTTGGCTGAAACCCATGTGCGTTGGGCTGAAACGACCGGCCACGGTATTCTCGAACGCTATGGCATGACTGAAACCAATATGAACACCTCTAACCCCTATGACGGGGAGCGGCGCGCGGGAACCGTTGGATTTGCTTTGCCTGGCGTAGAACTAAAAGTTTGCGACGCTGATGGCTCTCCGCTCCCCCAAGGGGAAATCGGAACATTAGAAGTACGCGGCGACAACGTTTTCGCGGGTTACTGGCAGATGCCAGAAAAAACCGCCGAAGAATTGCGCGAGGATGGTTTCTTTATCACCGGAGATCTCGGGAAAATTGATGAGGATGGATATGTTCACATCGTTGGCCGTGGCAAAGACCTGATTATCACCGGCGGATTTAACGTGTACCCAAAAGAAATCGAAAGCCTGATTGACGATATTCCTGAGGTTTTAGAAAGTGCCGTCATTGGGGTCCCGCATGCTGACTTTGGCGAAGCCGTCATTGCTATTGTCGTACCCCAACGTGGCTTAAGCTTAGATATCGATAAGCTCAAAACCCAATGTTCGCACGAGTTGGCAAAATTCAAACAGCCTAAGCAAATCATTCTGCTTGAGGAATTGCCACGAAACACGATGGGGAAGGTGCAAAAAAACGCCCTGCGGGAAACCTACAGGGCGCTCTTTAGCTAAATTTTGGCAATGTGATCTATTTTAAGAAAACTTCGCCTTTCATGGTGTCAGCTATCGGTGCGCCCATTAAGCTTAGCACTGTTGGTGCGAGCTGGGTCTGGCACAGGATTGTATCCTCAGACGGACCCTCTGCATCACCAAAGTAGTAGAACGCAAAGTCCTGTTGCAGTTCACCGCGGCCCCCATGATGGCCACGTTCGCTTTGACCATGGTCCGCAGTAACGACCACTTCATAACCGTTCTCACGCCACCGCTTTAGGAACGGCGCAAGCGTTTCGTCCATGTTGAAACAAGCTTGATCCATTTCGTGGCAAGCATGATGGAATCTGTGCCCCATGCTATCAAGGGTACAAGTGTGAAGAATGCCATAATCAAGATTGTGGCGTTCCGTCAGCATGGTCAGAGTAGCAAAAAGATCCGCGTCAGATGGGGTCATCTGATTAGTCATTCCGTAACCTGTCATCGAATGAAACCGACCATGATTGATCGTGTCACTTTCTGGTTCATCATATTCCAAATCACGCACAAGATCGAAAGGCGCACGATTGAAAAATTCTGACCAGAAGGAATGCGTTACCGCCCCGGTGACTCCGCCAGCTTTGCGGACCTGAGAGAATACATCAGGCACAGACAAACGAAACACATCGTGATTGCCGGTACAACCATGCACAGCAGGCACTACGCCCGTGTGAATAGACGCGTAACATGAAGCAGAAGTCGAAGGCAGCACTGCGCGCATCTTCCAGACACGCGCATCGCCGTTTGCAACCCAACCTTCAAGGTTTCCAAAGAGAGACCGCCAGTTTCTCCAAGGCACGCCATCAAGTACGATGACGAGAAGCTTTTTTTCCATTAGTTTCCAGCACTTTCCATTTTACGGTGGGCAAGAACCTCTTCGAGCCATCCGAGTTTCATCTCGGGTACTGAAGACAAGAGGAGGTCGGTGTAGTCATCAAATGGCGGATTCAGAACCTTTGATTTCGGTCCGTAACGCACCAATTCACCCTGATACATCACAGCAATAGAGTCAGCGATGGCCTTAACCGTTGCCAAATCATGCGTGATAAACAGATAGCTTACATTTTCGATTTTTTGCAGGTTCAGCAAAAGCTTGAGAATGTCTTCGGCCACCAGCGGGTCAAGCGCACTGGTTACCTCATCGCAGATAATCAACTTAGGCTTAGCGGCCAAAGCACGCGCGATGCAAACACGTTGCTTTTGGCCACCTGAAAGCTCAGCTGGGTAGCGGTCAATAAAGCCCTCTCCCATCTCGATCTCATCCAAAAGTTCAACGATCCGTTTGTGTTTTTCAGCACCTTTCAGACCAAAATAGAACTCAAGTGGACGACCTATAATTGTCCCAATTGTTTGACGTGGGTTCATCGCCACATCAGCCATCTGGTAAATCATCTGTAGCTCACGCAGGTCTTCTTTGGTGCGTCCCGCTAGATCTGCAGACAAAGTGCGCCCACCGAATTCGATAGATCCTGTGTGCGGAGGCAACAGCCCCGTAATGACACGTGCAAGTGTCGATTTACCGGAGCCGGATTCCCCAACAACAGCTAAGGTGTGCCCTGCTTCCAGTTCCACCGACACATCTTTCAACACGTCAAACTTCAAACCACTGTACCGCGCGGAAATGCCGTCGACCTTTAGGACCACATCACCGGTTTCAGGCTTTTCTTCGTGAATGTTGGATCGAACAGAAACCAAGGCCTGTGTATAGGGTTCCGACGGCGTGTTAATAATATGATCAACTGTACCATATTCCACCATACGACCGTGCTGAAGCACCATGATATGGTCTGATACCTGTGCCACAACCGCCAAATCGTGCGTGATGTATAGAGCAGCGACACCGGTGTCCCGGATTGCCTCTTTAATGGCTGCAAGAACGTCGATCTGCGTGGTCACATCAAGCGCGGTCGTCGGTTCATCAAAGATCACCAAATCGGGCTGCGGACACAAGGCAAGTGCAGTCATGCACCGCTGTAATTGTCCCCCAGAAACCTGGTGAGGATAGCGATTACCGATGTTTTCAGGGTCAGGCAAACCGAGTTTGGTAAACAACGTCACCGCACGCGCTTCGGCTTCTTCTTTGGAACAAAGGTTGTGCTTGGTGCAGGCTTCTGTCACCTGCGCCATGATTTTTTTCGCCGGATTGAAAGACGCCGCCGCAGATTGGGAAACATAGGTGACTTCGTGCCCACGGAAGGTACGCAAATCCCCTCCTTTTAGGTTCAGAATGTCACGCCCATTGACGAAAACTTCGCCCCCGGTCAGCTCTACCCCACCTCGGCCATAAGCCAAGGTGGACAGACCAATCGTAGACTTCCCAGCACCAGATTCGCCAATCAGCCCAAGAACTTTCCCCTTCTCAACCGTGAAATCGACACCATGGACAATTTCTATGTCTTTGGGTTTTTCGCCCGGTGGGAAAATGCGTGCCCCAATCTTGAGGCCACGCACATCAACAAGAGTATCAGCCATTACGGCCCCCTTTCAGGCTTGCAGTACGGGACAAAACCCAGTCCGCAATTAGGTTCACTGAAATTGCGAGAATAGCAATCGCAATACCTGGTACGATCGCGGCAGGTATACCGTAGATCAAACCTTCTTTGTTCTCTTTCACAATACCGCCCCAGTCAGCGTCAGGTGGTTGCACACCAAGACCGAGGAACGAAAGTGTCGAAACAAAGAGCACCATAAAGATAAAGCGCAATCCAAGCTCAGCGACCAAAGGCGACAATGCATTTGGAAGAATTTCACGGAACACGATCCACATGGTTTTCTCACCACGTAGTTTTGCGGCCTCAACGTAATCCATCACATTGATGTCCACACTGACGGCGCGCGCCAAACGGAACACACGTGTCAGGTCCAACAGGCCCATAACTAAGATCAGAACCGGGATGGTCACAGGAACGACCGACAAAACAACCAAAGCAAAAATCAATGTTGGAATTGACATGATCAAGTCGATAAAGCGCGACAGAACCATATCCACCCAACCGCCAATAACAACAGCAGAAAACGCGAGCGTGGTTCCCAAGGTGAACGAAATTACTGTCGCTGCCGCCGCCACAAAGATTGTGGTGCGCCCGCCATAGATCATCCGACTTAGTAGATCGCGTCCGATGTTATCAGTTCCAAGCCAATGCTCCCATGAAATGGGTTCCCAGAAATCACCAATGATGGCGCTAGGATCATAGGGTGCAATCCAAGGTGCAAAGATTGCACTTAAGAAAAACAACCCGGTGAAGAACAGCCCAATAAGGGCACTTAACGGAATACGCATCATTTCGGGTGCCTCAGTCTTGGGTTCGCAAGGATGCTGATGATGTCAGCAAACATATTAAACAGGATGTAAACTGCAGCGAAGATCAAGCCAGCGGCTTGGACGACAGGCACGTCGCGTTTCGTCACGTGATCAACGAGATACTGCCCCATCCCCGGATAGTTAAACACCACCTCGACAACGACAACCCCAACGATCAAGTATGCCATATTAAGCATAACGACGTTCACAACCGGTGCGATAGAATTCGGGAACGCGTGCCGTGCAATAATTTCGAACCGCGACAGACCTTTCAGCTCGGCTGTTTCTATGTAGGCAGATTCCATCACATTCAAAATGGCTGCTCGCGTCATGCGCATCATTTGAGCAAGCACAACAAAAGTAAGAACAAGCACAGGGAGAAGGATCGCTTCGAGACGTTCGAAAACGCCCATATTCGCAGTCACGATCGACAATGGGTTCAGCAATTGCCATTTTACCGCGACAAAGAACATGATCACGTATCCGACGATAAATTCGGGCACCGAAATCAGTGTCAAAGTTATCGCAGAAATCATTTTATCAGGCCAGCGATCACGGAAGCGTACCGCGAGCAAACCGAGGAAGATAGCGAGTGGAACCGAAATCAGAGCGGCCCAGAACGCAAGAAAGAGTGTCTTGGAAAAACGATCTGCCAGCGCGCTGGTGATATCTACGCCGTTGGTCAGCGCTACACCAAGATCGCCTCTGACGACTCCACCGAGCCATTCAAAGTAGCGTACAATTGCAGGGCGTCCTAGACCCATTTCGGCGCGTAAGTTAGCGAGAGCTTCAGCTGTAGCTGATCTTCCCAGAACCGCTTGGGCGGCATCACCAGGTAGGATTTCTATCCCAAAAAAGATCAACGCCGAGGCGGCGAGCAGCAAAAGGCAACCCAGCGCTAAGCGCTGGATTACCAATTTAATCATTTGCGATGACACTCTGTTTGCCCCGCCTTAGGAGAACCAAGTCCGAACGCCGACAAAGCCGTTCATCATGGAACCATTAGGATCATTTTCCCAACCAGCAACATTCGCAGACGTTCCATCAAGGAACTGATTGAACATTGGATTGATCAAGCCGCCATCTTCGCGCAGCAAGTATCCCATTTGGCTGTAAAGCTCGAAACGACGTTCAAGGTCCAGCTCTGCACGTGCTTCGATAAGAAGAGCGTCAAATTCTGGGCTGCTGAAGCGTGTATCGTTCCAATCCGCGCTAGATAGATAAGCAACAGAATACATCTGATCCTGCACCGGACGGCCACCCCAGTATGAAGCACAGAATGGTTTCACATTCCAAACCTCTGACCAGTAACCATCTGAAGGTTCACGCTGGATTTCCAATGGAATGCCAGCTGCCTGACATGACTGCTGGAACAAAGCCGCAGCGTCCATCGCACCCGGGAACGCAACTTCAGAAGCGCTTAGGATAATCGGTGAACCATCATGGCCTGACGCTTCGTAGTGCTGGCGCGCCATTTCAAGGCTGTGTTCACGCTGAGGAATTTCAGTGTCAAACAATGGGTATGTTTCGTTAACCGGAAGGTCGTTACCGATTTCACCGTAACCAGCCAATACCTTTTCAACCATTTCTTCGCGGTTGATCGCATATTTCAATGCAAGGCGCAGGTCTTTGTTATCAAACGGTGCAGTGTCTGTGTGCATAATAAAGACATAGTGGCCTTTACCAGCTGTCGCACGCACTTCAACGTTCGGCGCACGGTTAAACAGACCAGCAGTCCGTGGTGGAACGCGGTTGATAAAGTGAACCTGACCAGATTGCAGTGCAGCCGTACGAGAGGTTTCGTCGTTGATGAACAGAATCTCGGCTGTGTCGTAGTGACCAACACTTGGATCCCAGTGATCTTCAAAACGCTCAAACGCATAACGGACGCCTGGTTCTTCAGAAGTGATTCTGTATGGGCCTGTTCCAATACCGTCTGCAGGTGTGTTCATGCCGCCATCTGGCTGAATAACCAAGTGGTAGTCGCTCATCAGATATGGAAGGTCGGCGTTTGCAGAGGTCAAAGTCAGCTTAACGCTATCACCATCTGCTTCGATGGTTGAGATCCCGCGCATAATACCAAGCGCACCAGATTGAGAATCTTCATTTGAGTGGCGCTGCAGTGTTTTTACAACGTCATCGACGGTCATCGTGTTGCCGTTATGGAATTTCACGCCCTGACGGATCTTGAATGTCCAAACAAGGCCACCTTCTGATGGTTCAAAGCTTTCAGCCAAACGTGGATCAATTGTCCCGTCGGCGTTAACATTGACCAGTGTATCACCGGTCATACGACCAGCTGACTGACCTACGTCATTGGTTACGGTTGCAGGGTCAAGCGACGCGGTGCTTTCGCCGCCAGAAATCCCCATAGAGAAATGCCCACCTTTGTTTGGTGTGCTTGCTTGAGCAGAAGTCGCGAGCATGGATTCGGCAACAACAGCAGATACGCCGAGTGCAGTTGCACGCCCCATGAAATCACGGCGCGACATGCGACCTTTGGCTACTTCATTGCTGTAGTGGTCCAGTTCTTTTGACATTTTTGTCTTTCTCCCAGTTGATTTTTTTGAGCTTGGCAGAGCCGTATCTCAGTAGCAATCTCTTTTAAGTTCCCGCGCAATTTTCTTGCGCTGGTTTATTTTGTAATATTAATTACAGTTTATGTAACCAATACAACAAAAAATGTGGTCAGATGGAAAAAATGTTACTAAGTCGTCGAATAAGGACTGGATTCCGTCAACCGAGACGTTCTTTCCTCTAAACCTACACTTAAGAAGCACACGTTAGATGGCCCGAAAAAAAATTGATCGTCAATCACGGTTGTTAGAAATCATCGCAAATACAGGCTATGGTCGCATTGAGGACCTTGCAGGTTCCCTATACGTGTCAGAGCAGACCATTAGGCGAGACATCTTCGAACTGGATCAAGCTAAGAAACTTAGACGCACACATGGCGGTGCAGTTTTCCTCGGCGGTGTAGAGTCCCAAGATTATATACAAAGACGGTTTTCAGCGACCGATGTTAAACATCGTATTGCAGAGAAAGTTGTCTCTCTCATTTCAGATGGCGATTCCATTTTTCTGGACGCGGGAACCACATGCGAAGTGATCGCCAAAGCGCTGCATGCACGCCGTGATTTGAAAATTGTCACCTACAGTCTCGCTGCTGCGATGCACCTAAAGGACAGAAACGACTTCACGATTGCCCTCCCCGGGGGATTCTTGCGACATATCGATGGAAGCCTTTTCGGCGGTCCAGTGGAGGGGTTCATGGAAAAGTTTCGTTTTGATTGTTCTATCATTTCGGTATCTGGCATCAGCCCCAGCGGAGAACTCGCAGATGACGATCATTGGGAAGTCGCCAATGTCAAATTGGCTATACAACGTTCGCAGAACGTAATTTTGGCATCTGATTCTTCGAAGTTCGCTAAACCCGGGCACGTTGCACTTTGTACCTTCGACGACGTCTCCATGTTTGTGACAGATGGGCTACCACAAACTTCGCTTGGCGCTCAGATCCAAGATCAGGTCGATGTACATCTAGTTTAGGGGTTTTCCTGCGTCCCATTATAATGCACCGTCCCCAAATCTGGGAGGGTCCGATGACGCGCAAAGCAAAAAACATTCTGTTTATTATGTTTGATCAACTGAGGTTCGACTATCTCAGTTGTGCTGGACATCCACATTTGCAAACACCACATTTAGACGCGTTGGCCGCAAAAGGCGTTCGGTTTTCACGCGCCTATGTTCAATCCCCTGTGTGTGGGGCTTCTCGTATGTCGACTTATACGGGCCGATATGCCTCTAGCCACGGTGCCCAATGGAATGGGTTTCCGCTCAGGGTTGGGGAACTGACCATGGGTGACCATTTGCGTGAGAATGGGATGGGATGTTGGCTCATCGGCAAAACCCATATGCGCGTAGATGAAAAGGGCATGGAACGCCTAGGTCTGGCCCGTGATAGTGTTATTGGCGCGCGACAGGCGGAATGTGGCTTTGATGTTTGGTTGCGTGATGATGGCCTATGGGCGGAAGGGCCCGATGGGTATTATGATGCCGGGCGATCCCCTTATAATGAATACCTTAAATCAAAGGGCTATGAAGGGGATAACCCCTGGGGCGATTTTGCCAATGCCGGTATAAACGAAGGTAATATCGCCAGCGGTTGGTTCATGAAACACGCCGATAAAGAAGCCAATATAAAAGAAGAAGACAGCGAAACACCTTGGCTCACATCAGAGGCCATTCAGTTTATCGAACAACAGGGCAGCGATCCTTGGCTGTGTCATCTTTCATTTATCAAGCCCCACTGGCCCTACATTGTGCCTGCGCCCTATCATGATATGTTCGGGCCACAGCATGTCCTCCCTGCCAATCGCGCCGATGAAGAACGCAAAGATGCTCATCCCGTGCATGATGCCTTTATGAACAATGTCATCGGCCAAGCTTTTTCTCGTGATGAAGTAAGGGAAAAGGTCATACCCGCCTATATGGGCCTGATAAAACAAGCGGATAACCAAATGGGGCGGCTGTTTGATTATTTAGAAACAAGTGGGCGGATGGAGGATACAATGATTGTCGTGACCTCTGATCATGGGGATTATTTGGGCGATCATTGGCTTGGCGAAAAGGATTTGTTTCACGATCCGTCGGTTAAAGTGCCGCTCATCATCTATGATCCATCTTCAGAAGCGGACGCAACGCGCGGTACTGTCGATGATCACCTCGTCGAAGCTATTGATCTATTGCCAAGCTTTATTGAAATCGCTGGTGGCACTGTCCCTGACCACATCACCGAAGGGCGTTCATTGCTGCCAATATTACACGGTGAAAACCCAGAATGGCGTGACTATGCGATCAGTGAATATGATTTTTCCGCGACGCCAATGTGCGTCAAACTTGGGCTAGCCCCCCGAGATGCGCGTCTGTTCATGATTGCAGATAAGCGATGGAAATTCATGCATGCCGAAGGTGGATTGCCGCCAATGCTCTTTGACCACGAGAATGACCCAAATGAGTTAATTGATCTAGGCCGTTCGGCAGAGCACAAAGACATCTTAGATATGATGTATGAACGTTTGGGAAGATGGGGACGGCGTATGTCGCAACGGGTTACACGCTCTGACCAGGACATCATCAATTCACGTGGCGGATCACGGCGCAAAGGTATTTTGCTAGGCGTGTTTGATGAAGACGACATTGATCCAGAACTCACCGTTAAATATCGCGGCCCTCAGACGAAGGACTACCGACAATGACCACCGACATTCTTGCTGAACTCAAAACGATCGTTGGCCAGAACAATGTGCTTGATCAAAACGAAGACCGGACGGCCTATGATACAGATATACTTGGCGTATATTCGGAACAATCGCTGGCTGTTGTGCGCCCAGCGTCAACGCAAGAAGTCGCTGCGGTTCTAAAATTAGCTCACGACACAGGCACTGCCGTTGTTCCCCAAAGCGGCAATACAAGCCTTGCGGGTGGCGCAACACCAACCGGTGACGCGACACAAATCATTCTTAGCCTTGGGCGGTTGAACCGAATAACGGACATTAACACTAAAACGCGTATCGCACGCGTCGAAGCTGGTGTTGTTCTGGAAAACCTTCACACTGCGGTCGAAGAACAGGAACTCATCTTTCCGTTGATGTTCGGTGCCCGTGGCACAGCACTTCTGGGCGGAGCCTTATCCACAAATGCAGGTGGGTCCAACGTGGTTCGCTACGGCAACACCCGTGCACTCGTTTTGGGATTAGAAGTGGTAACGCCGGACGGTCGCGTCATGAATTTGATGTCTGAACTGCATAAAGACAACACAGGCTATGACCTGAAAGATCTATACATCGGGGCCGAGGGTACACTAGGTGTCATAACCGGTGCGGTGCTGAAACTATTCCCCAAGCCATCGGCTTATGCAACTGCTTATCTGGCGTTAAAAGACATGAGCAGCGCACTGGAACTGCTTCAGGACCTTCAATACCAAACAGGCGGCGCGGTTGAGGCTTTTGAATATTTGCCCGACTACTATTTTGAAGATTACACGACTCTATATCCTGATCGGCGCTCCCCCCTACCCGACCCTAACCCGGTGAACATTTTGGTCGAAGTCGCGGCCAGCTCAGCCCTATTGTCGCGTTCCGGGGAAAATGGGCGTGCAGTTGTGCATGATATTTTGGAAGAAACGCTCAGCGCATTTTTAGAAGACGAAAAAATCACTGATGCCGTTATCGCGCAAAGTGATGCCCAGCGCGAAGCGTTCTGGCATTGCCGCGAAAGCGCATATTACGTCAGCACCCAATTTGGCGCGATGATTGATCATGACGTTTCTGTGCCGTTAGACCATGTCGCAACATTTTTATCTGAAATGACCGCCCGCCTGCCTGCAATTGCATCAAACTACCGCGAATATGCGATTGCGCACCTCGGTGACGGGAACCTTCATTATTCGGTCGTCCCTTTGGGGCTAGATGGGCCAATACCACCCGAAACCAAAATCGCAATCACCACTTTGGTCGAAGATGTTGTAAGTGAACTTGACGGTAGTTTTAGCGCGGAACACGGCGTTGGTCAGTCCAAACGCCCATCAATGGCCCGTCGCAAGGACCCGGTAGCCCTAGATATCATGCGTCAGGTGAAATCCGCGCTTGATCCCCAATACATCATGAACCCGGGAAAGGTGATCCCGCAGGCCTAAGCTTTTGGCAGGTGCAAAGCGATCTTTGTACCTGTTTCAGCTGGGCAATTGACCAAGGTTGCACCGTGTAGCTTTGCGACCATCGCCACCAAATTCAATCCTAAGCCAGATCCCGGCGTACTGCGCGCTTTGTCTAAACGGCCAAATCGTTTAATCGCTTCGGGCCAATCATCCGCAGAAATGCCTGGCCCGCTGTCTGTGACGCACAAGACCCATTCATTCGGTTCGCTGTAAACACTCAGGGCAATGTGCCCTCCGTCCGGGCTATATTTAATCGCATTGTCCAATAGATTTGTGATGGCCATAGCCACAAATTGTCCGTGCCCAACCATCTGGGCCTGATCAATTCCATTGTAACTCAGAACTTGTTGCCGCTCGTCGGCCAAAGGTTCGTACAATTCTAATGCAGTCTGGGCGATCTCTACGAGATCAAGCGCCTCAAACTGTCCGGCCGCGATCCCGCTTTCTAATCGCGATATATCCATGAGTGCCGCAAGGACCGTTTGAATGTGCTCTAATTCGCGCAACGCATCTTCCGCGTGGCCCTCTTTGCCTTCGGCAATATCTTCCAACCGATTGTGCAGCCGGGCCAATGGTGTCCGCAGATCATGGGCGAGACTATCAGTCACGGTCCTCAACTCAGTCACCAAAGCCTCATTGCGATCGAGCATTGTGTTCAAAGAACGCGAAAGACGGTCAAATTCGTCGTCGTTCTGGGTCTCAGGGGCTCGCCGCGATAGATTACCCGCCGCAATATCTGCTGCTGCTGTCTCAATGCCTTTCAATCGACGCAGAATGCTTTTGGACACCAAATACCCTGCAACACCCCCCGTCAGCAAAAAGAACACCAACATTGCGAGCGATGCCCAGAGCAAAATCACGCGAAATTCCCGCTGTTCCCGTAAATCGCGCCCCACAAACACCTTTGCGCCCGTTGAGAGTAAAAACGCACGTCCGCCTACGGTCACGTCACGATCTTTGTCCGTGCGCACCAATTCAAGTAAGTGCCAGCTCCCGTCGAGCGGAATGTCAGGAAACCGCGATAGATTCCCCGCCAGTGGGTGATCTTCGTTCGTTGCGAATAGATAAACTGCGTCTTGGATATTCGGATCATTGGTGCGCCGCGCAATCGCCGCACGCAACGCAAATTGGCCACCATCGCGGTATTCATCAATGAGGCCGCGCAAATCCGCCTCGACCACGGCGGCGGTCTGTGCCTCTAGCAAACGCATCACGCCGTTATAAACCACCCCAAGCACAAGCACGGCGGACAAAAACGCCGCCAACACATGCGCCGCGAAAACCGAACGCGGCGTACTGGGTCTTAGAATTTTACGGATCACGCCGACAGGCAATATCCGGCCCCCCGCACGGTTTTGATCAGCTGAACTTCGGCTTCACCGTCAATCTTTTTGCGTAAGCGGCTGATATGAACATCCGTCACATTGGTTTGCGGATCGAAATGATACCCCCACACATGTTCAAGCAACATAGTCCGCGTAATCACCCGGCCGGGGTTGCGCATCATGTATTCTAGTATCTGAAATTCACGCGGCAAAAGCGCAATGTCATGTCCATCTCTTGATGCTAATCGCGTGACAAGATCCAAAGACAGCGGCCCAACAGTCAGCGACATTTCAATCGCTTCCACGGGCTGATTACGTCGTTGAATGGCTTCTAGTCGCGCAAGCAGTTCGGAAAATGCGAAAGGTTTCGCAAGATAATCATCCGCTCCACTTTGCAACCCTTCGACTCGATGATCTGTCTGGCCAAGTGCGGACAACAATAAAACCGGCGTGCGGTTGTTTTGGGAGCGCAACGTTTTAAGAACACTCAGCCCATCAATCTGCGGCAGCATCCGATCTAAGACAATCACATCAAATTCTGAAGACAGCGCCATCGCCAAACCATCGCTTCCGTTTGAACAATGGTCCGTGATGTGGCCCGCTTCACGCAAGCCTTTTTCAACATATTGCGCAGTGGCTTCGTCATCTTCGACAATAAGAATTTTCATAATCTACAGATAGCGCCCTATTGTCAGAAATTGAATGAAAAAAGACCGCCCGTGCGGGTCTTGAGGGGAAGGATGCACAGGCGGTCTCAAGTTAGCCTTGGGACACAGGAAGCGTCAGGAACCTACGCGCACCGTCACGTTCGACTTGGAGGAGAACAGTGGCGCGCGTCTTTTCCATGGCGCGGGACAGAATGGCCCCAAAGGCATCTCGGGTGGTAACCGGCTGCTGATTAACAGACAAAACGCGATCGCCGGGCCTTAGGCCTGCTTCAGCAGCGGCGCTTCCGCGCACAACGTCGTCAATCAACAACCCGCCATCATCAGGTTGCAGCGAAAGCCCCAGTGGTGCTTCGGTTTCTGATGGCATTACATCCCCAGAAAGTGATGCGCGGATAACATCGCTTTCAAGCGTGCCAATCGTAACCGGAACATCTTGTGTCTCACCGCTGCGGAAAATCGTTACGGTTTCAGTATCACCGGCCTCTGCGTCCGCAACGGCACGGGTTAGATCGCCTGTATCCTCAATCACCTTATCATTAAAGCTGAGAATAATATCACCACTCAAAATCCCCGCCCGTTGTGCTGGGCTATCAGGCGTTACATCCGCTACAATGAGACCAGTCACGGTCTCCATACCTAGACTTTCAGCAATATCCGCTGTCACCGGCTGAATGCTCACCCCAAGCCAACCGCGCGTTACGGTGCCACTTTCGACGATCTCGGCCACGATATCTTGGGCGAGTTCGGACGGAATTGAAAACCCAATGCCCACGTTACCGCCACCGGGTGCAACAATCGCAGTATTCACCCCAATGACTGTACCGTTTGGATCAAAAAGCGGCCCCCCAGAATTACCGGGGTTAATTGGTGCATCAATCTGAAGGAAATCGTCATATGGCCCTGCGCCAATGTCGCGACCACGTGCCGACACGATGCCGGCGGTGACAGTGCCAGACAATCCAAATGGCGACCCAACAGCAAAGACAGGATCGCCCACGCGGGTCACGTCAGAATCCCCCCAATTCACAAAGGGCAAGGTCACATCTTCGATGACCTTCAACACAGCCAAGTCAGTGCGAGGATCTGTTCCCAGAACTTCCGCTTCATATTCGCGACCATCCCGAAGGGTGATCGTCAGCTGGCCAGCCCCCTCGATGACATGGTTGTTGGTGACAATGATTCCGTCTTCGGAAATCACAAAACCTGACCCCAATCCACCATTGCGACGCTGCGGGCCTTGGGGGCGTTGACCTTGACCAAAACGTGGGTCGTTAAAAAACTCACGAAACATTTCGCCAAGCGGGCCTTCGGGACGAGTCCCGGATTTGTCTCCCTGACCGCCTCTCGGGGCGCTTTCAACATTTGCATTGCGAACAGCACCTGCATGAGCAGTCACTTTAACAACTGCGGGGCTTACGACTTCAATGAGGTCAGCGAGATTTGCAGGCTGTGTCCAGCCAGATGTAACTTGCGCCTGAACAGGGTTTACCGGGTTTCCGCCGAAGTAGCTGGTGGCCACCAGCGTTGAGCCCATTAATACGGCTAACCCAATCCGGCGCGCAGAATGTATCGTGATCATGATTCACCTCGTTCGTGATCTGTATGATCATCACATAGGCCCCAGATATGGAGACCACATGGAGCCAAGATGAAACTTTATTCATAAAGAGCCGCAGCAAGATTAAGAGTTGGTTCTAACAGGATATGTGCCATACACAGGCACCATCCAAAACCGAAGTCGAAACATGATTGTCTATATTGCCATATTTATTGGTGGTGCTTGCGGTTCTCTATTGCGAGAGATCCTGCCCCCGCTGCTGCCTTTAGCCGGACCATTTACCGCAACGTTCGCCATCAATACTTTGGCTTGCTTCGTACTCGGCGCGTTATATGCCCAGCGACACCGGCTTCATTCAAATATGCTGCACCTAGGGGCCGTTGGCTTTTGCGGTGGGCTGTCGACTTTTTCATCATTCGTAGCTGCAGTAATAGCCTTTGCAGATGCAGGCGAATGGGCCCATGCCTTTCTTGCGCCTGTTATCGAAATCGCTGTCGGATTACTCGCGGCGGTGATCGCTGAACGGATTTTCTCACCCAATGATAGGACTGCGCTATGACTTCGGCCCTATTCCATTTGATCTTTGCACTTGGTGGAGGGTTGGGCGCTGTTGGACGGCACTACCTCACCCAAAAAATCACCCACAAGTTTCCGGTTTCGACCTTGATCATCAATGTGTCTGGTTGTTTTTTGCTTGGTCTTGCTCTCGCGCAACTCAGTAATGCATCCCCAGAGATACGCCAACTGGCGTTTGGGTTTTGCGGTGGTTTCACGACCTTTTCAAGCTTCGCCTACCAAACCTTAGATTTGCACCGCGCGCATACAGTCATGCACGCGGCTGCAAATATTATTATCAGCTTACTTGCCTGCCTCATGAGTTTTTGGGCAGGTCACGCACTTTGGTCAATTTGATTCATCTTCCAAGTGCAACTTCATATCCATCAGGACATGTTGCAGCGCAAGCGTTTCACGCAACAAACGCTTTGCCTCGTTCACGGTGATAATCCCATCTTCGATGGATTGATTATATTCACCCATCAACATTGCAAATCTTTGCGACAGCGCGATAACATCCGCATTCACACCACCCGGTGTAGAATTGCGTCTTTCGTTGTCATAGGACATCGTTATCCCGCGTTGCTCTGCCAATGCGGAAGTGACATGCGGATAGCTCGAAACGGCCTCAAGTGCAGCGACAGCATCAACCGGCATATATCGTTCGCTATGCTCTTCGGAGTCGGAATAATACCGCCCCAGAGTTGCTTTGGATTTTCCCGTGATTTCGCATGCAGCTTCGATACCGACGTCTTTAACCAACGCTTCGGTGTGTTTTTTTAGATAACGGCCAACACTGTTCATATTCGTTCCTCAGTACCCCAGAAATTGCGCGGGGAAATCCTTTGTTCTTTTCCCATTAATCGGAATGATAAGGTTTGTCATTTAGAAATAGATCCAATTACGGATCATGCGAGTGACGACGCCCCCAGCGTCGGAAGCTTTGAGAGCCATCAGTTTTCGCTGATGGAGTGGCCCTTGTCCCTCAGGGGTTGCATGGTGGTCGCGCTGCGACTGGGATAATTTGAGACCGTTCCATCCCCAGGTCTTTGGAAAATCCTTCTTCGTATTAATAGCGCTGCTACCACTCTCGATGCTTAAACTCCACTTGATCCTTTACACCATCCAACGCTATTTGGGGCCATGGCAAAACTCTACTTTCACTATTCTACAATGAACGCAGGAAAATCAACCGTGCTCCTGCAAGCGTCGCACAACTATCGTGAACGCGGGATGGATACATATCTAATCACTGCCCAGTTCGACAATCGAGCAGGCGAAGGTGTTATTGCGTCCAGAATCGGAATTTCTGAACCAGCAGATACATTTAGCCCTGCTGACGATCTGTTTGAAAAGGTGAAAAACCGAAAAGCCGAAGGCCCGATCATCTGTGTTTTCATCGACGAAGCACAGTTTTTAACTAAGGAGCAAGTTTGGCAACTGGCAAAAGCTGTTGACGACTTAAAGGTGCCTGTAATGTGCTATGGGCTGCGCGTTGACTTTCAGGGCGAACTTTTCCCTGGCTCGGCTGCACTACTGGCGCTTGCCGATGAAATGCGCGAAGTGCGCACCATCTGCCACTGTGGAAAAAAGGCAACCATGGTCGTTCGCATGGACGAAGGCGGCACGCCTTTAAAAGAAGGCGCCCAAGTTCAGATTGGTGGAAATGAAACATATGTTTCATTGTGCCGCAAACATTGGCGACAAGCGGTAGAAGGTTGAGGCCAACTTCGCTTGCCGCGACGTTATCTTAAGAAACAGCGTTTGGCGCAGAATCTCCAGCTGCAAATGCGACCAGATTCGCAACCGCCATTAATCCCATTGCTTCACGCACTTCTAATGCCGCCGTGCCAAGATGCGGCAACAGCGTAACGTTTTCCATTCGGCGCAAGTCGTCAGGCACGGCGGGTTCAAATTCATAGACGTCTAATCCCGCGCCTCCTATTGCGCCTGCTTTTAGCGCTGCAATCAACGCTTGTTCATCCACAACATCGCCTCGGGCAATATTGATGAAATGTGCATGAGATTGCATCGCATCAAAAATGCCTTTGCCAACCAAGTGATGGGTTGCAGGGCCACCGGGGACAGCCACAACCAAGATATCAACCTGACCTGCCAACTCTTCCAAACTTTCAATTTGTTCAGCGGGACACCCTGCGTCCTCGACTTTTGAGCGATTGTAAAACAGCACTTCCATATCAAAACCGAAGTGGCACCGTTTTGCGATGGCTTTTCCAATACGACCCATCCCGATGATGCCGATCTTTTTGCCAGTTACATGCATCCCAAGCATTTGAGTTGGCTGCCAACCATCCCACGCCCCTGCACGCAATAAACGTTCACCTTCACCAGCGCGTCTTGCGCTCATGAGAATAAGCGTCATCGCCGTATCGGCGGTTGCATCGGTTACCGCACCGGGAGTATTGGACACCGCAACACCTGCAAGGCCAGCGGCCTTCACGTCGATATGGTTATACCCAACGCCGAAGTTCGCAAGCAACGCGCAACGAAATGGCCCGACCTCAAAAACATCAGCCCCAAATGCATCACCTAATGTCGGTAAAATAAAGTCGTAGGTTTTCAGCGCAACCTTCGCCTCTGCCGAGGTCATGGGGGCCGTTCGCTCCCGCAAGGTCACATCGAAATGCTTCTGTGCTTCGACTAACACTCTTTCAGGCATGCGCCGTGTAATCAAAAGATTCTTCAATGAAGCCGCCCTCCTGCAGGGACAGGCTTATCCGGAGTCGCCAAAACAATTGCGCCATTTTCATCCGGAAACCCGAGAACGAGAACCTCAGACATAAACTTTCCAATTTGGCGTGGAGGAAAATTGACCACGGCCAACACTTCCTTCCCAATCAATTGATCAGGTGTATAATGCACCGTAATTTGGGCAGAGCTTTTCTTTTCCCCTAATTCAGGGCCAAAATCGACCCATAGCTTAATCGCGGGTTTGCGGGCCTCGGGATATGGCTCCGCACGGGTAATCCGACCAACGCGTACGTCAACCTTCATAAAATCATCAAAGCTGATTTCGCTCATTTACCGAGTTCCTCAGACCGATCTGCTGCCGCCTTTACGGCCCGGTTTAGCAAATCGGGAAACCCAGTTTCCTCATTCATCAGAACCTCAAGCGCTGCTGCCGTGGTGCCTGCTGGGCTCGTCACATTGATCCGCAACTGTGTAGGGCTGTCTGTTGCATCTTCGGCCAGTTGCCCTGCCCCACCCACAGTTGCTTTGGCCAAAGCCATGGAAAGATCAGCGGGTAAGCCCTGAGCTTCGCCAGCGGCTGCCAATGTTTCAATTAGATGGAATACATAGGCAGGGCCGGACCCGGAAACAGCCGTCACTGCATCCATTTGATATTCACCATCCAAGCGCACTGTTTGCCCAACGGCCTGAAGCAACGCCTCGGCCAACTTCAAATGGCTTTCTGTGGACTTCGCGTTGCCAGCCAAAGCAGTGATACCACGACCCACAGCTGCCGGCGTGTTTGGCATCGCCCGGATAATCGGGGTCTGTGCGCCCAAAACATCTTCGTAATAAGAAATCGCCGTACCGGCGGCAACGGATAAAAACAGAGTTTCCCCGTTTCCCAATTTCTGCAACGTAGGAAGCGCATCTGCCATCATTTGAGGTTTTACCGCGATTAAGACAATCGCAGGGTTTGCCGGAATATCGGCGTTTAAATGCAAACCTTCTTGGGCCAGCGTGTTCAACCAATCAGATGGAAAAGGGTCGTGAACCCAAACCGATGAAGGCACCAATCCATTGGACAACCAGCCCTGCAACATAGCAGAACCCATCTTGCCGCAACCCAAAAGAACTAAGCCACGTTCTAGAATGTCATCGAAAGTCATCGTCTTTTCCCTGTACCGCACCGAATTGTTCGGGTGATTTCAGGGCGGAGCTTAGGCGCGTCCGTACGCCTCTGCAATGGCGACTTGCAAAGCTTGTGCCGGAGATTGCTCACTCCATCCAACCAGCTGAAACGCTGGGTAATAACGTTCACTCGAACGAACAGCGACATCAATCAAGGTATTGATCTGTTCAGGGCTTGCAGATTGACCTCCTGTCAGCACCAAACCGTAACGATACACCATGAGCTTTTGTGTTGCCCAATAGGTAAAGGCACCTGCCCAACACTGGTCGTTGGTATGATTTAGAACCTCATAAAGTTCACCCAACCGATGTTCTGGTGGGTCCATTTCAAAAGAACAAATCAATCTAAGCGTTTCATCGTAATCAGACCATGCCAACGTGATGGAATAGGTGCGCCACTGACCGTCAATTGCCATGGCGATTTGATCATCTGCGACGCGGCTGAATTCCCATTCATGATGTTCTGCAATGGTTTCCACAACATCAATTGGATGCAAATCTTCCATTTGGTCAAACTGCTCTGATAGTGACATGCTCGGCCTCTTTTTTGCTTTACGGCTCTGTGGGCTGCCCCACAAAGAGTCGGTGTCTTCACCAGTATGCGCGGTTTTTCCCGCTGCTGATACTATATATGGATATGGTGTGCACTATTCAGGCACCTGTAAAGCCATATTTTGCGATTATCCCCAAGAAATACCCTGTATTTAGTCAAAATCGCGCAGAAACAGCGTTATCCACAGGGGTTATCCACAAGATATAGTCATCAAAGGCACAAAAAAACCCGCCTACGATAGGCGGGTTTTCAGGCTTTCATAAAATATCAGATCAATTTCACTTGGGTTCCAACCACGGCCAGATCGAAAAGTTCTGCAATGTGTTCGTTATAAAGCCCAATACAACCGCTTGAAGAACGGCGCCCAATTTTGCGGGTGTCGCCTGTCCCGTGAACACGGTAGTATTGCCATGACAAATAGAGCGCGTGCGTTCCCAGCGGATTGTCGGGCCCAGGCCCAACGACGGCGGGCAATTCGGGATTGCGCTCTAGCATCGAGGGTGTTGGTCGCCATGTTGGGCCATCCACCTTGCGGGTTACACGTGTCATACCAAGGCGCGTTAAATCCTCGGTCATCGGTACGCTGCTAGGGTAAACCTTGTAAATGCTTTCATCTTCGGACCAGTACTGCACCACGCGGGACGTCGTATCGGCCAAAATGGCACCGTTGCTAAGGGTATCAAAATGATCCTGCCAACCCTCAATCCGGAAAGACGAAATGTTCCGACGTACCGGTGGTGTTTGCAGAGCTTCCGTTGCATGAACGATCGAGCCACCCGCCGCGACGGTGACTGCACTCATGGCGCCAATTGCAAAATGTCGACGCGTCAAACCTGAATTTACTTTGCTCATCTGAACCTCGATTTTATTACTTATCTGTTGTTCGACCTCTAGCACCCCAAAGGTCAAGAAATTTCATTTCACTTCCACGTGAATTAGGCACCTATCTCTGCATGTTCCGTCAAACACTCAGAATGATCTCTGAGCACTTCGAGCACACGACAATCTTCAACGCCGCCCCCTGTACACTCTGAAACCATCCGGGCCAACTCGGTCTGCAAGGCCTGTAACCTCAGGATCCGCTGTTCAACTTGAACCAGTTGCCGCTGAGCGATAGAATCCGCTTGCGAACAAGAATGGCCCGGTTGATCAGCGAGTTGAAGCAATTCTCGAATTGCATCTAGGCCAAAGCCCAACTGTCGCCCATGGCGTACAAAAGCGAGGCGATCCAAATCTTTTTGGGTATAGCGTCGTTGGCCCCCAGCGGTGCGACCGGGTTCTTCCAGCAATCCGATTTTCTCATAATATCGTATTGTTTGGACCTTAGCGCCCGTTTTGCGCGACATTGCGCCGATGGTAAACATGATTTCACCTCACCTTTCTCGACTGGCAGGTAGGGTGGATAAGCGCCATGCTCAACCCCCTGCCCCTCACATCACGCGGCATCGGCACGAAGCAGCCTAAGCGCATTGCCAACCACCAGTAATGACACGCCAACGTCAGCTGCAATTGCGCCCCACATGGTAGCGTACCCCAGAGCCGTCATTGCGACAAAAACCGCTTTGACCAGCAGAGAGAACGCGATGTTTTGGCGGATGATCCCCAATGTGCGTCTTGAGTGACCAATAAGCCATGGCAGTTTAGAAAGATCATCACTCATCAATGCGATATCCGCCGTTTCGATGGCAGCATCAGACCCAATCGCCCCCATCGCAATCGCAAAATGGGCGCGCGCCATTGCAGGTGCATCGTTTACACCATCCCCAACCATGGCAACGCTACCATAGCGTGCAACAAGCGCTTCGATCGCTGCAACCTTATCTTCAGGTAGAAGTTCAGCTTGCACGTCATCAATGCCAACTTGTTGTGCGACAGCATTGGCTGATGCCTTATTATCGCCAGTTAACATTACTATCTTGGCGACACCCTGCGCCTTTAGGCGATCAATGACGTCCTTGGCGTCTGGCCGAATAGCGTCACGCAACGCTATAGCCCCGAGAATGCCCGCATTATCCCCAACAACAACCAACGTACCGTTACTGGCCGAAAACGCTGCAGGCACGATAAACCCAAGTTCGCGTGCATAACGATCAGAGCCCAGCCATACATTGCTGCCATTCAACATGCCTTTGACACCGCGTCCGGGCACTGTTTGCGTATCCTGCGCCGCAATCACATCCAAACCGCACTGCTTTGCCTTATCCAATATCGCCCGCGCCAAAGGGTGAGAACTGCGTACTTCAAGTGAAGCCGCCGCTTTAAGCACCGTTTCGTTAAGCACCGTGTCGCTCAAACCTTTCACCGCAAAAACTTCGACGACCTCAGGTTGGCCCTTGGTCAATGTTCCGGTCTTATCCAACGCAAGCGCCTGTAACCCTGCCGGTGCTTCGACAAATGCACCCCCTTTGATCAGAACCCCTGCCCTCGCTGACGACGCTAAGCCTGCGACAATCGACACAGGCGTAGAAATCACCAATGCACATGGGCAGGCAATGACCAACAAAACCAACGCATTATAGAACCAGTCGCCCCAAAGCCCGCCAAACAGCATTGGAGGCACTAAAAAGATCGAAACAGCCAATACCATCACGGCAGGCGTATAAATACGGGCAAATTTCGTCACCCATTGTTCCACCTCAGCGCGACGAGATTGGGCGCTTCCGACCATACGGATAATACGGGACAGCACCGTATCACTTGCCGGTTTGGTTGCCTTAACCTGCAACGTCCCGCTGCCATTTATTGTACCTGCAAAGACTTCATCGTCTTTTTCTTTGGTCACCGGAACGCTTTCTCCGGTGATGGGGGCCTGATCAACGTCTGAAACCCCATCCACCACATTGCCATCTAGCGGTATGCGATCCCCGCCACGTACAATGAATATTTGCCCTACGGAAACAGCTTCGGCAGGAACATCCCTTTCGCCGGTGTCGGTGACAACCCGCGCTGTCGGCGGCGCGAGGTTTAACAGCGCCGCAACTGCATTGCGGGCACGCCCTACGCTCCAACTTTCGAGGGCGAGCGACAGCGCAAAGAACATGGCCACAGTTGCCGCCTCAAAATACTCACCAATCCCGATTGCGCCAGCGACGGCGACAATCATTAATAAATTCATGTCAGGCGAAAGGTGACGGGCCGACGCCCACGCCTTTGGTGCGACTAGCCAAACACCAAACACCACTGCCAGTAAAAAAGAACCCATTTCTGCCAACGGCATAGCCGTATCGCCATGGCCGGAAAATATCTGCACAGCGCCAAATGCGCCGCGTTCAACGATATGGTATCCAAACCCAAGCGCCCAAAACAGGCCCGACAACATTGTAAATCGCTTTTGACGCGCCAAATGCGCAGCGGCGTCCTTTTCCGCAGTTGCGGAATCCCAAATAGTCGCCTTCATTCCGGTAGCAGCAACAACTTGAATAATGTCGCGGTCCGTCGCGTTCACTGCCGTATTCAACACCACCATTTTGGCATTGATCACATCAAAGGCCAGATGCTCCGCCCCGCCAACCAATGGTCCAACAACGCGGTTGAGAATGGAAACTTCTTCGGCACAGTCCAGTCCGCTTACCTGAAAACTGCGGCCCTCTCCGATGGGCCCGCTTGGGAGAATATCCCCGCCGCAGCATTCGCCGGATTTATGAACATGATCATGCGGCATTTTGCATTTCCTCGTGCTAAGATTCGCCTACCGCAATGATAGATACAAGCTCTAGCAACTAGAGGTTCAAGAGGTATTTTCGCCATTCAAAAATTTAATGGCCGCACCCCTAAAAATGCAAAAGCGCGCCCCAAAAGGACGCGCGTTGTTCTAATAATTTATAGGCTTACTTACCTTCAAGCGCCTCAATACGGGCCTTTAGAGCGTCGTTTTCTTCGCGGGCTTTTTGCGCCATCAAGCGAACCGCATCAAATTCTTCACGGCTTACAAATTCTTTGTCAGCCATCCAACGATCAAAAAAGCTTTTCATCGCGTTTTCGGCTTCGCCTTTGGCCCCTTGTGCCACGCCCATAGCATTGGTCATCAGTTGGGATAGATCGTCAAAAACTTTGTTGCGACTTTGCATGGCATCCTCAAAGCATAGTGAAAGCATCGTGTTCAGTGCCTATATGGGGTGAAATGGCGGCAATCACAAGGTTGACTTCGTCGCAGAAAAACAGGCAACAGGCAGATATGATTGCAATGATCCCCTTTCCCGACATTAGCCCAGAGCTGTTTAGCTTTGACATCGGCGACTTTACCTTTGCGCTGCGTTGGTATGCATTAGCATATATCGCCGGTATTTTGCTAGCGTGGCGATTGGTTGGAAAGGCATTAGAGACGCCTGATCTATGGCGCGCATCCGCTGCACCTATGACACGCGCACAACTCGAAGACCTAATGACTTGGGTTATCGTTGGGATAATTGCCGGTGGGCGGCTCGGTTTTGTGCTATTTTACCAGCCGGAATATTATTTTGCGAACCCTGCTGAGATACTGAAAATCTGGACAGGCGGCATGTCCTTTCACGGTGGGTTTTT
Organism: Cochlodiniinecator piscidefendens; assembly: GCF_011326755.1. GTDB lineage: Bacteria > Pseudomonadota > Alphaproteobacteria > Rhodobacterales > Rhodobacteraceae > Cochlodiniinecator > Cochlodiniinecator piscidefendens. The sequence continues at coordinate 441,199 of NZ_JAAOIE010000002.1, forward strand.
AGGCGTCGCAATCGCGGGTGTTCTTTTTTGTCGCAAACACAATATCCCGATTATCCCTGTCGCGGACATTGCCGGTCTGGCCGCTACGCCCGGCCTGTTCTTTGGGCGAATAGCAAATTTCATCAATGCCGAACTTTGGGGACGTCCAACAGATGCCGCTTGGGGTGTTGCCTTTCCCGGTACTCACGCGCAGGACTGCGCTGACATTCTAGGTATTTGCGCGCGTCATCCTTCCCAACTCTATGAGGCTGCGCTGGAAGGATTGGTTCTAGGGCTTATTCTCCTCTATGTAATTTGGCGCAAAGGGGCGTTGAAAATACCGGGGCAATCTCTGGGTATCTTTATTGCTGGGTACGGCATCGCGCGCTTTATTGTTGAGTTCTACCGCCAAGCTGACGATCAATTTATTACATTTGAAAACCCAATGGGCTATGTCATTCAACTTGGGGACTATGGGGTATCTATGGGCCAATTGTTATCGTCTCCTATGATTGTTGTTGGATTGGCGATCATTGTCGTTGCCCGACAAAGAGGCAAAGCATGACACCGCTTACCCCGATATTAATCGAACGCATTCAACGGAGCGGGCCGCTCAGCATTGCTGACTATATGAACGAATGCCTGCTGCATCCTAAATATGGATATTATGCAACCCGCGACCCATTCGGGGCCAAAGGTGATTTCACAACCGCCCCGGAAATCAGTCAAATGTTTGGCGAAGTTTTAGGTCTATGTCTTGCGCAAGCATGGATAGACCAAGGCTCCCCCGACGGCTTTACCTTGGCTGAAATCGGCCCCGGACGCGGCACACTGATGGCCGATATACTGCGCGCGACAAAGCGTGTTCCCGGCTTTCATACCGCAGCAAGCATCGTACTGATTGACGCTTCGCCGGTGTTGCGCGACATCCAGCGCGACACGCTGAAAGACTACGATGTGCATTGGAAAGACAGCGTTTCAGATTTTGCTGACGCCCCACTTTTTCTGGTGGCCAATGAATTTTTCGATGCCCTGCCCATCCGTCAATATATCCGCGCAGGATTAGGATGGCGCGAACGCCAAGTTGGCATCAAGGACAACACGCTGTCCTTCGGCACAACGGCACCTTTACCAATCAAAGAGCTCGAAGCCCGCCTTTCTGATACAAAAGATGGCGATCTTGTCGAAATCTGCACGCCAGCACAATCCATCACAACCACCATCGCGCAGCACATTACCCGGTTTGGCGGTGTTGGGATCATAATCGACTACGGGGATTGGCAATCTTTGGGGGATACGCTTCAGGCGCTTAAATCGCATGCATTTGATCCACCTCTTGCCCATCCCGGTGATGCAGACTTAACAGCCCATGTCGATTTTGAGGCCCTTAGCAAAGCCACTACATCCACGGGATGCGCCATCACAAGCATGACGCCCCAGGGTGTTCTGTTAGAACGGCTCGGTATCACAACCCGTGCGCAACAATTGGCCGCCACGCGAGAAGGCGATGCTCTCGAAAACGTGATTGCTGCACATCGGCGCTTGACCCACCCCGAAGAAATGGGAACCTTGTTCAAAGCAATTGCGCTTTACCCTTCGGGCCAGACGGCCCCAGCAGGATTTACCGTATGACCTTAGAAATTCTTACCCATGATGATCTGGCCCCCATAAAGCACGGTTTTTTTACCCGACGCGGTGGCGCATCTTCGGGTGTGTTTAAAGGGCTAAACTGCGGGCATGGATCGTCTGATCAATCCGATAGCGTTTCTATAAACCGCGCCCGCGTTGCCGAAGCGATGGGTGTCGCGCCGTCACATCTGCTGTCAGTCCATCAGTGTCATTCGGCGAATGTTGTTGTCGCAGAAACCCCGATCCCTCAACCCTTGCCAAAAGCCGACGCGATCGTGACCGCAACCCCCGGTCTCGCACTTGGGATTTTGACCGCGGATTGTCAGCCTGTTCTGTTTAGCGACCTTGACGCCGGAGTGATTGGCGCAGCTCACGCAGGCTGGAAAGGTGCAATGGCAGGCGTGTTGGAAGCCACTATAGATAGCATGGAAACCCTTGGCGCAGCCCGTCAAAATATCACAGCGGTTGTGGGTCCGTGTATCAGCCAAGCCACCTATGAAGTCGGCCAAGAGTTTTTTGAAATGTTCATGGACGAGGATACTGAGAACAGCCGGTTCTTTGCCCAAGGTGCAGAGGATCGAATGCAATTTGATTTGCCAGCTTATGGCGTGTCGCGCTTATGCAAAGCCGGCGTTGGCGCTGCCTGTTGGAACCGCCATTGCACCTATAGCGATCCTGATCGATTCTTTTCCTACCGTCGCAGTACCCATGAACGTGCGGCCGATTACGGTCGCCTGATCTCAGTTATTAGGCTTTGATTAACCTAAGGGAACCCACCTGCACCCATTCACGCCAAAGTGCTGACACATTTGCGAAATCGGCACGCAAATTTGAAGTTATGTTTTAACTAAAATTCAAAATTTCCTTACAAAACCCCTTATTTTATAGGCAGTCAGGATTTTCCGACCCCGCCTTCATCTTTTGCCAAAATTGCCGCAGCCCTGCCCAATCCTTGCCCCATTACGCGCTATTCTAAGGATAACAGAAAAAACACTAGGGCAATCCAAACTGGGGCGACCCGAGCAGGAGACGACAATGCAAAAGAATAAGCGCTGGATGAAATCCGTATTGAAAGAAGCTGCATCAAACGAAATCGCAATGCCTTGGGCACGTGGCAAACGCCGCACAGCGATGATCGAACGCCGTAACGCGCCTGTTACGCCACGCAAAGCTGCATCTGCTTGACAGCTGACCAAACTGCGCAGATGGGCGAATTTGCCCTTCTGCAGTTACGCTTCAATACATTTTCCCAGTTAATTTAAATTTTGACCTTCGGGGCCGTGTTTTTGGCCGCGTCGAAAGGACAAAAAATGCAAAAACCAACAGAGCACTCCCGGCTCACACATAATCATCAGCACGGCGGTATTCATAGCCGTAGGCCGCTGACGCCCCTTACTAAGGCACCAGATGAGCGCCCTCTTCCGGCTATGCGGCATTATCGCCTGTCATGGCTCACCGAAGACAACCAAATCGAAGATGCGGTTAAGGTCGCCCCAGCACTTGCGATGTTCGAAGATGCCTTTTCTGCATTTGCCCGAGGAACATTGATTGCAACGGAAAACGGGCCAACTGCCGTTGAGGATCTGCTTCCAGGTACGCGTATTGCAACACATCGTAATGGATTGCGCACATTGCTATGGGTTGGATCGATGACATTGTTGCCAGCAAAGGCAGACCGCGAAGCTGAACATCTGACTCGTATAGCCAGCGACAGTTTTGGCCTTGGACGCCCGATGCCTGACTTGCTGTTAGGCCCCGGAGCACGTGTTTTCCAACGCCACGGACGCCTTTCAGCGCTCTACGATACGGAAGCAGCCCTTATTCGGGCGAAAGACCTATGCGACGGTGACATGATCGCGGAAATCACACCTGCCACCCGTGTTGAAGTTTTCCATCTCGCCTTTGCAAATCATGAAATCATTACTGCAAATGGTTTAGAATGCGAAAGCTACCACCCCGGCCCGGGTCTCGACACCAAGCTAGGGCAACAAGCCACCAACTACTTCATGCGGCTTTTCCCGCATTTGGAAACCTATGCAGACTTTGGTTCTATGAATGTCGCGCGCATCGTGCATGACGACATCACCCGTATGGAAACCCCCTAAGCCGTTTGGCTTAGGCGTTCCTCTAACACCTCAAAAGGCACACCGGGATCGTCTTTCGCCCCGCGGATCACCAACGAGGTTTTTACACTGGCCACATTGTCAGCCGATGTCAGTTGCTCGGTCAGAAAAGTCTGAAATGTAGACAGATCAGGTGCAACACATTTCAAAATGAAATCGACCTCTCCGTTCAACATGTGACACTCACGAACCAAGGGCCAGTCTTTGCAGAGGTTTTCAAAATCTGAAAGATCCACCTCAGCTTGGCTGACCAATCCGACCATCGCATAAACTTGCACTTCAAACCCAAGCGCACGCGCATCTACATCCGCATGATAGCCACGAATATATCCCGCTTCTTCCAACGTCCGCACGCGGCGCAAGCAAGGCGGCGCAGAAATTCCGACGCGCTTTGCCAGCTCGACATTGGTCATCCGACCGTCGGCTTGCAGCTCTGCCAAAATCATTCGATCAATCGGGTCTAATTTTGAGCCAGCCATCGCAATTCTCCAGTTTTGCAAAACCTATGCCGAAACATTGTTTCGCGCAATATTATTTCAAGAATGCGCAACTAAATTATTTCTTTTGCCAAACGCAAGTGGAAAATTCTTTGTTTGATCTGAAACCCTTTAATCAATCGATGCCTGCCGCTATATGCCAATGAACCCAGGAACAAAATGAGGCCCACAATGGCTGAGACGCGACATACCAAAGTTTTGATTATCGGTTCTGGCCCAGCAGGATACACCGCAGGCGTTTACGCCAGTCGCGCCATGCTGTCGCCCATTCTGGTGCAAGGCATCGAACCCGGTGGGCAATTGACCACCACCACAGAGGTCGAAAACTGGCCAGGTCACAGTGAAATCCAAGGTCCTGATCTGATGGTCAACATGGAAACACACGCCCGTGATATGGGTACAGAAATCATCAGCGACATCATCACCGATCTTGACGTCAGCAAACGTCCCTTCACAGCGCTTGGTGATAGCGGCACGACCTATACGTGCGACGCGGTCATTTTGGCGACCGGCGCGCGGGCAAAGTGGTTAGGCCTAGAATCAGAAGATAAATACAAAGGGTTCGGCGTATCGGCCTGTGCCACATGTGATGGGTTTTTCTACCGCGGCCAAGAAATCGTCGTGATCGGCGGCGGAAACACCGCTGTCGAAGAGGCGCTTTTCCTAACCAATTTCGCATCAAAGGTTACATTGATACACCGCCGCGACGAACTGCGCAGTGAGAAAATCCTCGAAAATCGTTTGATGAAAAACGAAAAGATCGAACCGCTTTGGTTTCATGAACTCGTTGAGGTTGTGGGCGATGACAATCCATTGGGTGTCACAGCTGTGCGGGCCAAGCACACCAAAACAGGCAAAATCACAGAAATTCCCTGCAAAGGTGTGTTCGTCGCGATTGGTCACGCCCCTGCAAACGAATTGGTCAAAGATACTTTGGAAACCCACATGGGCGGATATGTAAAAACCCAACCTGATTCTACGGCCACTTCTATCCCGGGCGTGTTCGCTGCAGGCGATTTGACAGACCATAAATATCGCCAAGCCGTAACATCTGCAGGAATGGGCTGCATGGCCGCGCTGGAAGCTGAACGCTTTTTGGCCGAAGTCGAAGAATAATCTTCCAATTGCGGCGAAAATCGCGTGATTTTCGCCGCAATTCTCCAAAAATTCACAGCTTTGCTTGAATTCTGTCTTTTTTCACGACTATCTGCCTCTCAAATATCAGTAAACCGGCTCATCAAATTTCATGTACGAAGCCGGGCGACCCTATCGAGAGAAAAGTTATGACACCGAACCTCGCCCCTATCCCCGAACTCTACGTATCCTATGACTCAGCGCAGAAGCTGAAAGTTGAAGCGGCTGATTTGATCAGCCACGACCTGACTCCGCGCCAAATCTGCGATCTTGAATTGTTGATGAACGGTGGGTTCAACCCGCTTAAAGGGTTTATGACCGAAGCGGATTACGACGGCGTTGTAGACCGGATGCGCCTTGCGGATGGCGCGCTTTGGCCGATGCCAATCAACCTTGACGTGTCTGAAAAATTTGCCGACACGATCGAGTTGGGGCAAGATATCGCGTTGCGCGACCAAGAAGGCGTTATTCTTGCCACGATGACCGTAACAGACCGTTGGGAGCCCAATAAATCCCTTGAGGCGGAAAAGGTTTTTGGCGCGGATGATGATGCCCACCCTGCGGTAAATTACCTGCACAATCAGGCCGGTAAAATCTATCTCGGTGGTCCGGTCACTGGCATTCAGCAGCCCGTTCACTACGATTTCCGCGGCAGCCGCGACACTCCAAATGAATTGCGCGCGACCTTCCGTAAACTCGGCTGGCGCAAAGTTGTGGCATTCCAAACCCGCAACCCATTGCACCGCGCCCACCAAGAATTGACCTTCCGCGCCGCACGCGAAGCCCAAGCAAACCTGTTGATCCATCCGGTTGTTGGCATGACCAAACCGGGTGACGTAGATCACTTTACCCGCGTACGTTGCTATGAAGCTGTGCTGGATCAATACCCGTCGGCCACCACCACCATGAGCCTGCTGAACCTCGCCATGCGCATGGCTGGCCCGCGAGAAGCTGTTTGGCACGGTTTGATCCGCAAAAACCACGGATGCACCCATTTCATCGTTGGTCGCGACCACGCAGGCCCCGGTAAAAACTCAGCCGGCGAAGATTTCTACGGCCCCTATGATGCCCAAGATCTGTTCCGTGAACACCAAGACGAAATCGGCATCGAAATGGTTGATTTCAAACACATGGTTTACGTACAGGAACGCGCTCAATACGAACCCGCTGATGAAATCGCAGACAAAGATGATGTGACCATCCTGAACATTTCAGGCACCGAATTGCGTCGCCGCCTGTCTGAAGGATTAGAGATTCCTGAGTGGTTCTCCTTCCCCGCCGTGGTCAAAGAATTGCGCCGCACAAAACCGCCACGCGCACAGCAGGGTTTCACGGTGTTTTTCACAGGCCTTTCGGGATCTGGGAAATCCACCATTGCCAACGCTTTGATGGTCAAATTGATGGAAATGGGCGGGCGCCCCGTGACTTTGCTCGATGGGGACATCGTTCGTAAAAACCTCAGCTCTGAGCTTGGCTTTTCCAAAGAACACCGCGATCTGAACATTCGCCGCATTGGTTATGTCGCGTCAGAGATCACGAAAAACGGTGGCATCGCCATCTGCGCACCGATCGCGCCCTACGCCACCACGCGCCGCGCCGTGCGCGAAGACATCGAAAGCTTCGGGGCCTTTGTCGAGGTCCACGTCGCGACCTCGCTTGAGGAATGCGAACGCCGCGATCGCAAAGGGCTATACAAATTGGCCCGCGAAGGAAAAATCAAAGAGTTCACAGGCATTTCAGACCCTTACAACGTCCCTGAATCACCAGAACTCAGCGTCAAAACTGAAAATGCCGAGGTCGACCATTGCGCGCATCAGGTCCTCCTCAAACTCGAAAGCATGGGCCTGATCAAAGGATAAGCGTTCAACGCAGCGCCCCTAAACAGTAAAAGCCCCGCCAACGCGGGGCTTTTTTATTTTCCTTGATCCCTCTACAGCCCCAGCTGTGGAAACAGGTGCCGGATAACGGCCGTTCGCATCGCAATGGCAAATGGATCGTGAAAAACATCGAGTTTATCCTTCACTTCGCCGTTGGAAAGCCACTCGACATCAATAGCCACAAGCAGGAGAATTCAGCCGAATTTTTCCCATTTGTCTCTCCCACCACCATACTCTTCTCTCACACCTAAATTTCGAGCGTCCCGCGCATAACAACGCGTCCTTGGCCACCCACGTTGACCCCAGTTATAGCGTCGCGTGGTCCTAACACTTCGACTCGGGCCTGCCCCGGACGCCCCATCCAATGGCCCTGCTCAGCAGTAAACGCTGGCTCTTCAATCAGACCATGGTGCCACAAATAGGCCCCCATGCAGCCCGTAGCAGACCCAGTAAAGGGATCTTCAGGCAAGCTTGGCGGGGCAAGCAAAAGACGTGAAAACGTATCACCGGCAGGCGTTTCTCCGCCCAATGTCACCAAAAAGGGTTCCATCAACTCTGCCCGAGTCACACCTGAAGTGGCGCGAAATATATCCAGTTTTTCGTAATCCATAACAGCGCGGCGCAGCGCGTCCTTGTCACGTAAAACGGTAATGCAAAATGGTGTGCCCGTTGAAACGGCCTGCGGGTCGGCAATAATGTCATCCGCATTTAGACCATAGATAGATGCGATTTCACCGCGATCAAAGCGTGGTCCGAAAACGGGCGCGGCCTGCGTCATGGTGATCATCGGGCCGGTATCAGTCACCGCCACATTGATGTCCATCACGCCAGCTCCGACCTCTAGCGTAAAAGACGCCTGCCCTGAGGACATATCGACCAGACGGCGATCAATAAGCGACGCAACAGTCGCGATGGTCGGGTGCCCTGCCATGGGAATTTCTTTGTCAGCTAAATAATACCGCACCCCAAAATCGGCCACATCCGAGCCAATCATGTAGGCGCACTCTGCCAAAGAGGTTTCGCGCACCAGCGCGAGTCGATCTTCAAATGAAATATCAGTGGCGCCATGGACGACAACGCAACCGTTGCCCCCAAATGCCTGATCCGTAAACGCATCAACCCAATCGAAGGCATATCCCATATTCAACCCTTTCTAATGCACCGAAACGGGTGCCAAATCATTTTGCCGCGCGAGTATAAACGCCATGCGCCGGTCACTCACCACCGCCAATTGTTCACCTTCTTCGCTGAACAACGCATAAAGATCGGTTTCTGAACCGACCTCTTCTTGCATTTCGTCTGGCAGGTCATTCAATTCGACGGGGCGCACGTAAACTGTCCGGTTTTCCGGTTCATGTTCACCTTCGTCGAAAGAATCATAGTTAAGTTCCATGAACGCCCCTGCCCTTCAGGCCTTAGTAATTTCAATGGTTTGCACGATCGTTTCGGGCTTGGCCCGTTTTAAGTCCACATGCAGAAGACCGTTTTCCATGGTTGCGCCGCCAACTTCAACCCCGTCAGCTAAAACAAACGATCTCTGAAACTGTCTTGCCGCAATTCCACGGTGCAAAAACACCCGCCCATCGCTATCATCGGTTTGACGCCCACGCACCACCAGCTGGCGATCTTCAACGGTAATCGACAGATCACTTTCCGCGAACCCTGCGACCGCCAAAGTAATGCGAAAGCTATGCTCGCTTGTTTGTTCGATGTTGAAAGGTGGGTAACCTTCGTTGCCGGATTTCGCAGTCCGCTCCACGAGGCGTTCAAGCTGATCGAAACCCAAAAGAAATGGGTGTGATCCTAAAGTTAATTTCGTCATAAACACGTCCTGTTTGCAGCGACAGTGAAAGAGCCCCAACATAGGCAGCCCATATAAGATGAAATATGGTCCGCAAACTCCGGCACCGCAAGGTCGATCAAGCACAATTGTCAAATGCCACACATATTCAAGACCATTTCAAAGCCTCCAAGTGTCAGAAATTCGCGCACATGGCATTTCGCCACTATGGCAAAGTGAAATCCTATTTTTGGATACTGCGTAAAATGGCCCCCCGCTGCGCATTCCATTTTTCACGATTAAGTTCAAAAATCTTTGTATCTCGCATGGCTCCTTTAACAACCATATGGTTCTGAATCTCAGCTGTCTGTTCAAAGCAAAACTTCGACGCCAACTTTGCTGATGGAATGTTTCGCGCGTTACACCGCCACTCGCAAACCTCAAATCCGTATGTCGCAAAAACTGTATCGATTAATACCGCGAGCGCCTGCTTACCCAGATACGTTCCTTTTGCTTGCGCCCCGAAGACAACATATCCAATTTCCACTCTGTTGCGCACCGGGTCTGCATGTAGAAGACTCATTTTTCCAAGCACGTCACCAGTCCTGTTTTCTTGAATCACAAAGCCCGCAAAAGCCGTAACCAACAAATACTGTTCAAGATGCACCTGATAATCTTCAACCGATTTGAACGGCCCATCGCGCAAATGGATCCAAGTTTTCTCTTCAAGAAATAGATCAAAAAGCGTTTCTGCGTGCAAATCAGGGGACAGTGGAACCAAGCTTACCTCGGTTCCATCAATATCACTTCGCATATGCGGCTCAGGCGACCGTTCGAACATCGAAATTACGGTAAGAGGTTTCCATCTGGAACTGCGTGAACCGCTCAGGATGATAATCGTAATGCATTTGATGCGGCGAACCTTCCAAAGCCGAACAAACGGCAATTGCGATTGAAGGTGCTTGCGCAAACCCACCGGTATTATGACCGCCAGTCACAATACACTTGTTACCGTTATTGTTCTCTAGCGTTTCAAACAAACCTAGGCTTGTCGCTGTCCAGGGCCGTACACAATACTTAAGGCTATCGCGCAACGTACCGTTCTCGACCATTTTCTGATATAAGCTCGGAAAGTATTTTTCCGCCGTATCGATAACACCATCATACATTTTACCAAGCAACTCAGCGTCAATATTGGATGGATCAAATCCCGTAAAACCATAACCTGACCCAATAATGATTGCCGAGTTTCCTGTTTCATCTTTGGAAATCGTAATGTTGGCGTCTTCAACAATATGGCCTTTTCTCGCCAACTTGAGTGAGTTGTTCAGTTCACCTTCAGGGCAAGGCAAAGTAAGCCACGCCCCTAATACACCCCCGATTTTGCCTTTGCACGCTGTCGTGCTCAGTAACTCCCCTGCGTAGCATCCCGGCGAAACCACGAGGTTATCAACTGTGTAATCCGCAACATCGGACACCAAGTGGGTGACCTGACCTATCCCGTTGTGGCGCATTCCCTTAATCGGCGTATCCCATTGGAACACAGCACCCTTTGTTTCAAGCCGCCCAATCAACCCGTCAATAAATGCGTGAATGCCCACTGTGAAACCATGCACATATACCCCACCGGCGATTTGGCCGGCATCAATGGCATCCTTCAATGCAGGTTGTTCCTTAGCTATTTCTGCATTGGTCGCAATTTTTTTCGTCGCATCAATACCGTTTTGACGCGCAACCGCAGCCTCGTAGTTGCCTTGGTCTGCATAAACGCGCAGGATTTCATTTTTATACAAACTGCCTGCAAATAGATCAGGATCTGCATCAATCCAAGTTTGCCAATACTTCCAACTCTCGGCATTCAGCGAAAAAATGTCTTCATTGAATTGATCGGCCAACCATACCGGAACTGACTGAAACTCATCTATCCAGTTCAATTCCTGTGCATTCAATTCCTTTGATCCAAAAATATTCCATCCCTGTTCAGAAATATCCTTTGAAAACAAGCAATTCATATCGGCATGAACCGTGCGACAATTGTAATTGTCCATCTCGGATAAGGTGAACATACGGGCGTTACCACCGCCACTGCTGCATCCTAACTCTTCCCAGCTGGGTTGTGATCTAGGGTCGGGGCTCGCATCAATGAGTTTGACTGAAAACCCTTTGTTCATGAGAGCATACGCAGTGATCAAATTGACCAATCCGCTTCCGATCAAAGTGACAGATTTACTTTTGCTCGGACTGTACGTTTCGTGAGGAATTAAATCTTGTTTGACTGAACGCTCCAGCACGCGCAAGCCAGACACAAAACAAGAAACTCCTTCTTCTTCTGCGGTTCCGATCAGCTTCACCCCCGCCTTCATGGCCATTGCGACGTGGGCGTTACTGGGTTGGCGCTTGTTGACCAGAACAATCGTCAAAGGCCAGTCACGTGCCTTGCACTCGTTAAAGAAAGCCTCATTGAAAAACCATTCGGTTGCAATAATAGCTTCAATAGCGTTACCAAACACGGCCTGAGATAGTTCACGGGCACCTTTTCGTGCGATATCAGGCCGATAAAGAATGTTTCCGTCCAAAACGATTGCTGCGGTGTGATCGTTAAGCGTTTCAAAAATTGCAATGCGCATACAAGTGTCCTTTGGTTGGCGGTAAATTAAGACATAAACATGGGCGAAAAATTTGGGCGTGACCCTTACGCGATCACAACGTAGATCGCTGTTCCAACAAGCAGAGCAGCCATGGAATAGTTAAAGATCATGAGACCGCGCGCATTGGACAGAAATTTTCCAATCCCAACGCCAAACGTTGCCCAAGTTGAGGACGACACAATATTAACAGCCAAACAAACAGTGAAAATCGCAATGCCCGCACCTAATGGGGATGTACCCGCGGGCAGGAAAATCGTTGCCGTTGTCGTGGCTTTCACCCAAGCTTTGGGGTTGATAAATTGAAACAATGCCGCTTCCCACATGGTCAATGGGCGCTTAGGCGCAGAGGCTTCTTTAAATTTTGCCCCAATCAACTTCAGTGCAAGATAGATCAAATATGCGGCGCCGACCCATTTCAACACTTCTTGTATCATTGGATAGAGCGTGAAAATCACGCCCAATCCCAAGCACAATAAAAACGTTTGGACGGCACAACCAAAACCAATGCCTGCAATGTGTGGTATGGTGCGGTTGAAACCAAAGTTTGCGCCCGACACCGTCAACATAACGTTGTTTGGTCCCGGTGTTATCGACATCGTCCAATAGTAAACAGAAAGTGCAACAAGTGAGATTCCAAATAGTATCACGGTAATATCCTACCAAATTAGAGAGAAACGCGCTTAGGATAGACCCGCGCAAAATGTTTGAATTCGATCACAAGCATCCTGAAGAGCTTGCGTCGATGTCGCATAAGAAATTCGGAAATTTCCTGACTGCCCAAAGGCGCTTCCATGCACGGCAGCGACATGCTGTTCCTCGAGCAAAGCCTGAACAAAGGTATCATCGTCGGTGATAAGACGCCCGGCTGCTGTCGTTCGTCCAATTGCATCCTGACATGATGGAAACACATAGAATGCCCCCTCAGGCAGTGGGCAATTCAAATGGGGCATCTGATTAAGCCTTGAGACAACAAGCTTCCGGCGTTCATCAAAACTTTCTCTGAAAGTCTCAAGGTGGTCCTGAGGCCCGTCCAAGGCTGCAACGGCGGCCCATTGCGCGATAGAACAAGTACCCGACGTTTGTTGCCCCTGAAGAAGGATCATTGCATCGATCAGAGATTTAGGCCCACCCGCGTAGCCAATTCTCCAACCAGTCATTGCATAGGCCTTTGAAACACCGTTCATCGTGAGCGTTCGATCATAAAGCTTTGGTTCAACTTGGGCCGGAGTGACAAAGTCAAAATCGTCATAGACGAGATGCTCATACATATCGTCGGTCAGTATCATCACGTGGGGAAAATCAAGCAACACGTCTGTCAGAGCTTTCATTTCCTGACGAGAATATGCAGCGCCTGAAGGATTTGACGGCGAATTCAGGAAAACCCAACGCGTTTTTGGCGTGATTGCGACCCTAAGGTCATCGGCTTGCACTTTAAAGTCATGTGCCATCACAGTTGGCAACGTCACTGCGATACCTCCACACAGACCGACCATTTCCGGGTAAGACACCCAATATGGGCTCGGAATGATCACTTCATCTTCGGGATTCAACGTTGCACGCAACGCGTGATAGATAACGTGCTTTGCCCCAGTTGCCACGATGGTCTGATTGGGCGCATAAGTTAGACCGTTTTCGCGCTCAAACTTCCGGCAAATTGCCTCACGCAACTCAGGGATGCCTGCGACGGTCGTGTATTTTGTTTCCCCGCGCTTAATGGCAGAAATTCCGGCGTCCTTAATGTGATCGGGTGTATCGAAATCCGGTTCACCCGTTGACAGAGAAATCACATCGATGCCTTTGGCCCGCAACTCACGTGCCTTTTGAGTGATGGCAATCGTCTCGGATGGGCGCAGGGCCACAACTGCGTTAGATAACTGCATAAATTTACCTTTTGGATATAAGAAGAGCGTCAGTCGGCCAATTCAGGACAAAGCGGTATACGCTTCAATTGCGCGACATATTCAGCTGGCAAGATATCCTGTCCTTCCAAAAGATACGCCATGTAACCGCTGCGCGGCTGCAACTCAGCCCCAAGGTTATTATACGCAATATATGTGACCGCATCGACGTATGCTTCGCTTGAGACATCCCATACAGATACGTTCAATCGTTCATATTGACCCGTTGCGACGTTTTCGTATTTGTCGATAATCTTGAGACCTGCGGGAGACATTTTATTGAGGGTGCCGTAAATTGTGGAGCCTGCACATTTTTGAATATTTCCCGCACCGGCCCCAATGAAATACGCAGAAGGTTTGTTAAACACCAACTCAAACCCATCTAAACGCCCTAAGGTACGCGACAGCACCGTCTCGCCCTCAGGTTTTAAACGTTCAGTTTCGAGCCGTGAAAGGCTCAAGTTTGATCCATAAGCGAAGTAATAAACCATGGTATTGGTTCCTTGAATCGTCGATGTTTCGACGTTGATTGATCTGAGCAGCAGAAGGTTCCAAAGTGAACACGAGACGCAACGCAAAACCAGCTCTCGAAAGCGAACCTCGTGCACGCAATCCTTTGCGCCTGCTGGTCGTTAAAGTTATGCGAAGTTCGGTTCTATCTGCGGGACATCACACGTTCTGCATGACGCCCCGTTTGTTTGGCTGACACAATACACTTGATGTGACTGACATAATACGCGTCTGTCCAGAAGTCGCACTAATACAAAGTTGCACTCATTAATTAGGGCCTCCCAACCAGCCAAAAATGATAGTTAACGCTTGCCGAATACCGTTTAGGTGGTAATTAACAGATCTTATATCGATTTATTTTCGGAGTATCCGTGAGAAAAACGCACAATTCCCGGCGCGCAAACTTCCCTTTAAATGCCTTGCGTTCATTTGAATCTGCGGCGCGGCTGGGTCGGCAGAACACAGCGGCAGACGAATTGCTGGTGACCCACGGTGCGATAAGTCGCCAAATCCGAAATCTAGAGGAATATCTTGGGGTAGAATTGTTCACGGGTGCCAACAGGACACCCGAACTAACACCAATTGGCAAACGCTTGCTGAGAGAGTTGACACCTGCCTTCGACCAAATTGACGACGCTGTGCGCCAAGTTCTTAAGGAAAAAGAAGATACGTTGGATGTCTGTTGTTACAGCACCTTTGCAATGCTGTGGTTGATTCCAAGACTGAACAAGTTTCAAAAAAAACACCCCGATATCGAAGTACATCTCACAACTATCTCCGACGACTCCTCGCCAGAATGGGATTCATTCGAACTCGCTATCCGTCTCGCAAACGCTGAAACCGAGCTCACAACCAATGAAACTGTGTTGATGAAAGAAAAGTTAGGATTTGTTGTTGCTCCTAGCTTCATTGATTCCGGCTTAGAGGTTGGGCACGAATTTTTAGCGCGCATTCCTAGGATTGAGGCCAATACCAGAAGCGATGCATGGACGGACTGGCTGCGCATTATGGATATCTCGCCCACGGTTATGGAAAATGTTAGAACCTCGCGATTTGCACATTATTCTCTTGCCATCGAAGCTGTTACAAACGGTCTTGGGGGGTGCGTCACACCGCACCATCTCATCTCAGACAGATTAAGCGAAGGGAAGTTAATCGCTCCCTTTGGTTTTGTGGACAGTGGACGCACGTACATCATCAAATCCAGTGAAGCACAAAACCGAAGAACTACATTATTTCGCAATTGGCTGCAGAATGAACTGCAGTCATGATCGTTTATTGCGCCTCTCATGTGCTTACGTTCTCAAAATGCTACTCTAAGTGCCGTCATCTAGCAGCAAATCACTTTGCGTTGGTTGCAAAATGCGGTAACTTGAAGAAACATCAGCCAGCACGAAGCGGTGAAGCCAAAATATGCAGCCCCCCAAAGAAATGAATCACGAAGATGTCTTGCGCGTCAAAATCGGCGTATTGATGCAGGAACATCGCGATCTTGATGATGCAATTGCCGCCCTTCAGGAGAAGGGTACCGCAGATCCGCTGACGTTAAAGCGTTTAAAAAAGCAAAAACTGGCATTAAAAGACCAAATTCAGAAAATCCAGAACGAACTCACCCCTGATATCATTGCGTAAGCGGGGCGAATCCGTATAGTGCCGCTTCCTTTTCCTGCGGAGGACGCAATGGCAGACATCAAAGTTGGAATCATTATGGGCAGCCAGTCAGACTGGCCCACCATGAAAGAAGCAGCCGATATACTGGATGAATTGGGCATCACCTATGAAACCAAGATCGTCTCAGCCCATCGTACCCCTGACCGCCTGTGGTCCTATGGTAAGTCAGCCGCTGAACGTGGCCTGCATGTGATTATTGCAGGCGCTGGTGGGGCGGCGCATTTGCCCGGTATGATGGCCTCAAAAACCCGTATTCCGGTGGTTGGCGTTCCAGTACAAACCCGCGCATTGTCCGGTGTCGACAGCCTCTATTCCATCGTTCAGATGCCCAAAGGGTTTCCCGTCGCGACGATGGCAATCGGATCTGCTGGTGCTGCAAACGCTGGCCTGATGGCCGCTGGTATCTTAGCCATTGCAGACGTTGATCTTGCCCAACGACTTGATGCTTGGCGCGACGCTTTGTCGGCCTCTATCCCGGATGAACCCCATGACTGATACTCTTTCAACTGGCGCAACTATTGGTATTTTAGGCGGCGGCCAGTTGGGCCGCATGTTGTCTGTGTCCGCGTCCCGGTTAGGGTTCAAAACCCATATTTTTGAACCCGGTGCAAACCCGCCCGCCGGACACGTCGCCGATCAGGTCACAACTGCATCCTATGAGGACGAAGCCGCCCTGCGCGCGTTTGCCGAAACCGTCGATGTCATCACCTATGAATTTGAAAACATTCCAACGTCTGCGTTGGATGTGCTGGAATCGTTGCGCCCCATTCGCCCCAACCGCCGCACTTTGGCCGTGAGCCAAGACCGTCTGGTTGAAAAGGCCTTTTTGAATGAACTGGGCCTCAAAACTGCGCCTTACGCAGCAATCGACGATGACGTTGATATGGCTGAGGCACTGGAAGAAATCGGCGCCCCGGCTATTCTAAAAACGCGTCGCTTTGGCTATGATGGCAAAGGCCAAGCACGGATCAAATCCCCAGACGATGCCGCCGACGCCTTGACGTCTATGGCGGGCGCTCCGTCAATTTTCGAAGGTTTTGTAGATTTCAGCCACGAAGTGTCTGTCATCGGTGCCCGTGGGTTAAACGGCGAAGTGTCCTGTTTTGATCCCGGTGAAAATGTCCACAAAGATGGGATTTTGGACACCACAACTGTGCCGGCAAATCTAACAGCTATGCAACGGACAGATGCGGTATTGTTGACTGGTAAAATCCTAAATGCACTCAACTATGTTGGTGTGATGGGGGTTGAACTGTTCGTAACGCTAGAAGGCCTAATCGTGAATGAAATCGCGCCGCGCGTTCACAATTCTGGTCACTGGACCCAAAATGGCTGTGTCATTGATCAGTTTGAACAACATATTCGCGCAATTGCGGGTTGGCCATTAGGCGACGGCAGCCGTCATTCCAATGTCGAAATGCTAAACCTTATTGGCGACGACGTGGATCGTATCCCTGAGCTCGCCAAAGATGGCAAAGCTGCGATTCACCTTTATGGCAAAACAGATGCAAAGCCTGGCCGTAAAATGGGCCATGTGAACAAAATCACAAGCTAAGGCTCTTCGTCGACATTGGCGATCATCACCAATGCATCCGGGTAACTGATCTCGGGTGCAAAAAAACCTTCCTCCAAAAACGTGAGCGTCTGAGCAATCACCAAGGGATTGTTCATCATGAAGGTGTGGGTCACAGGTAAAACGATATGATCCTGCATTCCGACAATACGGGTTGCGTCCACAGCAACCTTGCCATCATCAGGACCGCCTATCACTGCTGAAAAAATCGGGTTCAATGACCTGTTTCCAGCAATCACCCCAAGCTCAAACCCGGCCCCACCCAAACGATTAGGCAAACTATCTGGCCCGGTGCCAAGCTCAAGCCCTGCGGGCCCGTTGATCCATTGAAACGGTTCTAAATCGCCAAAAAAATCGACCAATTCTGACCCATGATTGGGCGGGGCCAACATAACCACACGCCCCATATTGTCAGGTTCATTTTCCGATAGCCACGCCCGAACTAAAATACCCCCCATAGAATGGGTAACGAAATTGACGTTTTGCGTACCACATTCTGCCACAGCAGACGGGAGCGTTTGCTCAACCAGCTCAGCTATGGGGGCTTTAGTCGATGCATAATCGGCATTGATGGTGGTATATCCCGCACTTTCCAAAACCTCTTCGATTAGGAAAAGGCTGGTCGTGCCGCGGGCCAAACCGTGAAGCAATACAACACAGTCCGCCATCGCGGATGAGGTAAAAGTTGGGATCGCAACCAATGTACAAAGGGCTATTTTCAGTTTCATAAGGTTTACATAGGGACAAAACCCAAAGTGTTCGACCAATTGCTTGCGTGACGTAGCGTTTGCGCGCAAACTTCCGCCCATGAAAGCCCTACCTTGCCCACGCCTTGCGGCCCGTGCCCTCATCCTAAAAGACAACCGTTTGCTGTTGGTGAATGCATGGCGCGATAAATCTGCCGACTTGTGGTGCGCGCCCGGTGGCGGAGTAGAGCGCGGGGCGTCATTGCCCGAGAACCTTATCCGCGAAGTTCACGAAGAATGCGGCCTAACAGTTACTGTCGGTACCCCTGCATTAATCAATGAGTTTCACGACCCAATGGGAAGCTTTCATCAGGTTGATATCTATTTTCATTGCACGATCATATCCGGTAATCTTTGCGACAGTTGGAAAGACCCCGCAGGTGTCGTCAGCAAACGTCGTTTTTTTTCACGTTCAGAAATAGAAAATATTCGTGTCAAACCCGACAGTCTTGCTACGGCAGCTTGGGGGGAAAGCGATGCGCTGCTTTACGATCCGCTCGAACCAATCCAGCGCAGTTAGCGCTTCAGCGATAAGGCTACCCCACCCAGGACCAGAATGCTCGCGATAACCAATTCCAGACTGACGGCTTCGCCCAACAGCGCAGCACCGCCCACTGTGGCAATGATCGGCACGGTTAATTGCGAAACCGCCGCGACAGAGGCCTCCAGCCGTGGCAAAACGCTGTACCACAGCGCATATCCCAGCCCTGATGTCACCACCCCTGAAACGACTGCAAACACCACGCCAGAGATCGTTACAGGCAGTTGGTCTGGATACAGCACATAAATTAGCGCGCCAAAGGGCAACGCCCATACAAAATTGCCAGCGGTCGCAGCCAACGGATCTTTGACCCCGCGCCCGTACAGCGAATAGATCCCCCACCCAATCGCAGCTGCTCCCATCAAAATTGCACCAACCATGGAAAGGCTTTGCCCCTCTGACGGCCACAATAAATATGCCAATCCCGCAAATGCGACCAAAGCACCGGCCCAGCGCGCAGGCGGAACATGTTCCCCTTTAATCAGCGCGCCAGCAAACATCGTCATTTGCACACCACCAAACAACACCAATGCACCCGGTCCGGCTGGCAGGCTTACATATGCAAAGGAAAATCCAAGCACATATAGCGCCAGCGAAATCGCTCCGGTTGCAGAACGCGAAGGAAGCGCAACGGCCCTATTGCGCAAGGATACCATCAGCCATAACGCCAATGCACCGGACAGAAGGCGAATAACAGCAAACCCAGAAGGACCAATTGCCCCTTCGGCCAAGGCGAAACGGTTCAAAACTGAATTGGCCGCGAAGGCAACCATCGCGAGTACGGTCAAAAGAAAAAGCTTCATTCCCCTTCTCTTCCAAACCTCTACATCAGACGCAAGTAAAAGAAACCTTCGCGCCCAGCCAAAAGGAACACGATTTTGCGATTATATCATCAATTATGGTAAACACACTAAACCCTGTTCGAGGCAGATCATTTATGCAGTGCACTTTTTCACTGAAACCTTTGATACTTTCATTCCCGTTTACAGTCATGGCTTGCACCACAATGCCAAATGGAACACAGCCTGGAGCTTTGGTTGCACTGCCTGAGGGCGCTGAAATACAACAATCGCCTCAAACCACTACTATCATTGATCTCGCGACTTACACGCCTCCCTCACCGGAACCACCTGCACCGCGTAACACTAAAATTCACCAAAGTGCCAATAGCAATGAAGTTAGTGCGCCGATTGCCCCTAACCACTTCGCACAGCGTATTCATCCATTTACGAAAAATGAAATTTTGGGAGAATGGTTTATGCAATACCCAGAAGCGTCGCCCTGCTCAATTCGACTAGAAGAACGGCAATATGCTCGGGCATTTTTTGTCAATGACACGGCCTGTCAATTCCATCCGTTACAACTTTTGTCTTGGCAGATCTCCAGCGCAACCCTTGAACTTGTAGGCTACGGTGCCCAAAACATCGCCAGCCTCCAGCAGGTATCGCCAGAAGAATGGATTGGGCAATCTACTGATGGCCTTCCCATTCGGCTAACGCGGAGCCATCCCTAACACCTCATATATGAGGGATGGCTGTCCATTTACATTACTGCGCCAAAAATGCTGAAACCTTGGCAAGACCTGCGCGTAAGACATCAGGCCCATTCGCATACCCAATACGCACGTAGCCCTCCACCCCAAGCGCAGACCCCGGCGTAAACATCACACCTGTTTCCTTGAGCAAAGCCACACAAAAATCTCGCGATGACATTGGCAGGTCGTACTTCAATAACGCCGTTGTCCCAGACCGCGGTTTAACCCAACTGATCTTTGGTTCTTTCGCGACCCAAGCTTCCAAAATGACCAAATTTCCGCGTGTGATCGCCTGACTACGTGTCAGCACTTGATCTCGGTTTTCCAGCGCCAGCGCAGCAAAATGATCATCAATCATGCCAACCGAAATCGTATCATAATCCCGGTGGATTGTGACAGCTTCTATTATATCCTTGGGGCCAGCAATCCAACCTAAACGCAACCCCGCCAATGAATAAGCCTTTGACATGCCCGCGGTGCTTATTCCTTTTTCATAAAGATCAGCAATGGAAATTGTCATTCCGTCGCCATCCTGGTCGGTGCCCCGATATACTTCATCACACAATATCCAGGCATCAACAGCACGAGCAATTTCAACGATCTGTTCCAACAGCGCTCGATCCATCAGCGCGCCCGTTGGGTTGTTTGGATTGTTCAATGCTATCAGCTTAGTACCCGGTATCGCCAGTTCACGCAGCGCATCCAAATCAGGCAGAAACCCGTCTTCTTCGCGCAACTTCAATTGATGCACGTCCGCGCCAATACTGGCGGGGATAGAGTAATGCTGCTGATACGTTGGGACCACAGCGACAACACGATCCCCCGCCGAGACCAACGTTTTGTGAATGAGCATATTCGCCCCGATCGTACCATGGGTGACAATGATATTGTCCACCGATTGCCCTTCGTACAAACCCGCAATCGCCGTCCGAAGCCGATCGGAGCCCTCAATCGCACCGTAAGTCATTTTCATTGGCAACAAGTCGGACAGGCTATCGTCATTGCGACCGCACAGCTTGAGCAGTTCAGAAATGGTTAAACTTTCGACGCAAGTCTCAGCCAAATTCCATTCGCATTTGGTTTCCCATTCATTCATCCAAATCTCGACGCCAAAAGGTTCAATATGCATCGTTTTTCCTTCCTAAGCGCCATTTGCGCGATATATTGCGTGTGCGATCGCGATGTCTTCCAATCCCAATCCGACAGAGCGAAAGAAAACTGGCTGTTTGGTATTCGGCAATGAACATCTATCGGTCAGCAACTCCCCCAGATCACCGCATAGTAGATCAGACGACCAGCCGCATTCTTTTGCCGCAAGAACCATCTCTCCTGCTGTTGTTGGCGTTGTCGCCCGGTAATCGCAGTACACTTGAGCGGAGTTTAAAAAGCTGGGGGCAATTTCATGAGCTTGAGCAACATTTGTACTGATCGACGTGACCAAAGCATGTGGTGCAATGCAGCTTTCCTCCAGAACGGGCGTACCTGATGACGTACAAAGCATCACCACATCGGCTCCTTTCGCGGCATTCTCAGCAGTATCGGCGAATTCAATATCCGTGCAGAGTGATTTCCATGTGTCACGTAGGGCCCTATTGCCACCAAGGCTTGGCGAATAAAGCTTCACTTTCTGCCAAGGACGCAAGGCCTGTACATGCCGCCAATGTGCTTGGGCCACTGCGCCGGATCCAATGATAGCTATTTGATTGGCCTCTTCGCCCGTCAGCAGATCCACCGCAAGCGCAGTGGTCGCGGCAGTGCGTTCAGTCGTCAAAACCCCAGAGTCACACATCATCAATGGTTGACCGGATTGCATAGACATCAAAACAGTCCAAGCCGTGATAATCGGCACATCCTCCGTAACCAGATACGGCGATAGCTTTGCTCCGAAAACTCCGCTATCCGCCACGGCCCCCAAATAGGTAATAAAGTCGCCCTTATCTTCTGGGAACAACGTCAGGCTTTGCGGTGGCTGCACGGCCAGACCATGACCCAGCGCTGCAAACATCGACCGCAGCTCGCCCAGTACATCCACATTGGGCAGTAAGCTTTCTACGGCAATCGCGTCCAAGATAATCGGCGGAGTTGGTTTCATCTGAGTTTTCCTTTTTTGAAAACCTTACCGCTTTTGATGCAACCAAACGATCCTCCTAAGGGAGGAGACCGTTCCTTGACCAATGCCTTTTCAAATGTCAGGAGAACCATGTGACTTATGCTGCTGAAAATATCACCACTCTAAATCAACACCTGATTTCGGTGATCGACGGAACAGAGGATGCAAACGCCTTCTTTTGCGCCGCGGCACAGGTAATCCCATTTACCGCTGCATTTTGCGTAGTGAACCGCGTGGGGCAGCCCCCTTTATACCTTGGGGATACATACCCTGAAGGGGCCGCCAAACAGGCCGTGCAACTATACGTTTCAAGCACCTATTTGCTAAATCCGGTCTACAATGCCTTTCTTGCGGGGCTTAAGCCCGGTGTGCACTGCATGTCTGATCTTGCACCTGACAATTGGAACACCCCAGCCCCCGAAGCATTACGCGACACGGACGAAGAAATCGGCTACCGCACACCCGGCTGGCCAACCGGGCTGCAGGAACTGTCACTGACCGTTGATCTTCCGGGTGGGGCTATGGGCGAAGTCAGCTTTGCCAGGCCAACGATGGACGGCGGCTTTGACACTGCGCTGGCCGACCGATTGCGCCCCTTTCACACGTTGTTTGACGCGGCATTCAAACGCCTCTGGGGTCAGAACCAGTTTGAGGTATCAAAGCCCCATCGCAGCCTAGAAAACTTTGGGTGTGATCTATTGACCCCGCGTGAGGCCGAAGTTGTGCATTTGATCCTCAAGGGGCATTCTAGCCTGTCCATCAGCCTTACTTTGAATATTGCAGTCACAACAGTCAAAACCCACCGCAAAAACGCCTATGCAAAATTGGGGATTAGCACACAGCAACAATTATTTAACGCGTTTTTGATTTGGCAGAAGTCATCTGTTGAGTAGCGAGAACTTCGCACAAATTGCACCCCTCACTTAACCAGACACCAAAAAAACGCCATGTCTGCTAAGCGGGACTTTGCTGCCGTTCTATATTTTGGCGTAGCCGCTTGGACCTAGTCGCCTGACAGACGGATACCTGAGCCGCAGATAAATTAAAATGCCGTTCAGTTCGCGCTCAATGTCAATGCCGGTTGGGCACTGTAAAACACTGACTTCTGAGACATCTTCCAGATAGCTTCGCGCAGTTATCTGTGTGCCCGCATACTCAAAAGTGTACAGCAAGTAGTTGTAAAAGTAGGAGCATTCTCCTGTCTTGGGATCGAGATCGGTATCGATGAGATGTTCAATCTTGCTAGGAGGCTGTTCGTCAAAACTTTTCACAGTAAGTGCTCTTTTTTCTCGGTGCCGACCGCGATGTGCGCGATGCGATTGAAATCAACAGATGCTATCTCACCGCGTAAGCATCAATGGAGTATCTTGATAGGTGTGGGCTCATAGCAGACAGCGCCTTACATAAGAAAGGCCCCGCAAATGCGAGGCCTTTCTTTTATTGCAAAAGCAGGGCTTGGGTAAATTGGCCCGAAGGCCAATCGCCTGATGCCTCACATTTCCCGAGGGAAACGTGATTACATCATGCCGCCCATTCCGCCCATGCCGCCCATGTCAGGCATGCCGCCACCAGCAGCTGCACCAGCAGGCGCAGGTTTGTCAGCAACCATGGCTTCTGTTGTGATCAAAAGACCAGCGATAGAAGCAGCATCTTCGAGAGCTGTACGTGTTACTTTGGCAGGGTCGATCACACCAAAGCCGAACATGTCGCCATATTCTTCGGTCTGAGCGTTAAAGCCGAAGGTTACGTCGTCGCTTTCGCGGACTTTGCCAGCAACAACTGCACCGTCAACACCAGCGTTTTCAGCGATCTGGCGCAAAGGAGCCTCAAGCGCACGACGTACGATTGCGATACCTGCGTTTTGATCAGCGTTTGCGCCTTCGAGTGTTGCCAAGCCTTTACCAGCCTGAACAAGAGCAACACCACCACCAACGATAACACCTTCTTGAACCGCAGCGCGGGTCGCGTTCAGTGCATCATCAACGCGGTCTTTGCGCTCTTTAACTTCTACTTCGGTCATGCCGCCAACGCGGATAACAGCAACACCGCCAGCCAATTTGGCAACGCGTTCTTGCAGTTTTTCACGATCGTAATCAGAAGAAGTTTCTTCGATTTGGGTGCGGATCTGAGCAACACGTGCTGCGATCTCTGCTTTTTCACCAGCGCCGTCCACAACAGTGGTTTCGTCTTTGGTGATTGTGACTTTCTTAGCAGTACCCAGCATGTCCATTGTGACGGACTCAAGCTTCATGCCCAGATCTTCTGAGATAACTTGACCACCAGTCAGAACAGCAATGTCTTGCAACATGGCTTTGCGGCGATCGCCGAAACCAGGTGCTTTAACAGCTGCGATTTTCAGACCGCCGCGCAATTTGTTCACAACCAAAGTTGCAAGCGCTTCGCCTTCAACGTCTTCAGCAATGATCAACAGTGGCTTTTGCGACTGAATAACTTGCTCAAGCAGTGGAACCATAGACTGCAAAGAAGACAGTTTTTTCTCGTGCAGAAGGATCATGCAGTCTTCGAGGTCTGCAATCATCTTGTCTGGGTTGGTCACGAAGTAAGGAGACAGGTAACCGCGGTCAAACTGCATGCCTTCAACAACGGTGGTTTCTGTTTCCAGACCTTTGTTTTCTTCGACGGTGATAACACCTTCGTTGCCAACTTTCTGCATTGCGTCAGCGATTTGCTGGCCGATAGCCGCTTCGCCGTTTGCAGAAATTGTACCAACCTGAGCAACTTCGTCAGAATCTTTAACTTCGCGTGCAGCGTCTTTCAACGCAGTTACAACGTTAGAAGTCGCAAGGTCGATGCCGCGCTTCAGATCCATTGGGTTTAGGCCAGCGGCAACTTGCTTCAGACCTTCGCGAACGATGGCTTGTGCAAGAACAGTTGCTGTTGTGGTGCCGTCGCCAGCTTCGTCATTGGTGCGAGAAGCAACTTCTTTCACCATCTGTGCGCCCATGTTTTCGAACTTGTCTTCAAGCTCGATCTCTTTAGCGACAGATACACCGTCTTTCGTGATGCGCGGTGCGCCGAAAGATTTGTCGATGACAACGTTGCGGCCTTTTGGGCCCAAAGTTACTTTAACCGCGTCAGCCAGTACATTTACACCGGCAAGCATACGGTTGCGGGCATCGGTATCAAATTTGACGTCTTTTGCCATTTTGAATGCTCCTAAAAATTTGTTTCAGTTAAGAAGGGGACGTAAGGGGGATCAGACGATCACGCCCATGATGTCGCTTTCCTTCATCATCAACAGCTCTTCGCCATCAACGGTAACTTCTGTGCCGGACCATTTGCCAAACAACACGTTGTCGCCATTGCTAACAGCCATAGCGATCAGTTCGCCAGAATCTTTGCGTGCGCCTTCACCAGTCGCAACAACAACACCCTCAGCAGGCTTTTCTTTTGCGCTTTCTGGGATGATCAAGCCACCAGCGGTTTTTTCGTCGCTTTCGGTGCGGCGGACCAGTACACGGTCGTGGAGTGGTTTCAATGCCATCTCTAAACGTTCCTTGAATCAGGTTTCTATTTATTGTCACTCACCCATGATGAGTGCTAACGGCAAAGACTTAGGCAGCGAATTTGACCGAGTCAACTGTTACCCTCAATAAAATCCTGCAAAACTGAGTTAACCCATGCGCAGGCTCCCCCAACCGCGTCATCGCGCCCCTATAGGAGTGGGTGACAACCCAACGCGGGCAGCCTATAAGGCGCACAAAATATCAAATTATGGATCTGTACGATGACCATCAAAGTTTTTGGCCACAAAGCCCCCGATACCGACACAACCGGTTCTGCCCTCATTTGGGCATGGTACCTGTCAGAAATCAAAGGCACCCCTGCCCAAGCAAAGTTATTGGGTGAACCCAACACCGAAGCTGCGTTTGTTTTGGAAAAGTGGAGCTTTGATAAGCCAGAAATCATCGCAGATGTTGCAGATGATGAACAGGTTGTCATCGTTGACACCAACAACCCGGCTGAACTGCCTGCCAACATCAACAATGCTGATATTCTAGCGATCATCGACCACCACAAGCTGGTTGGCGGCCTGGAAACCAAAGGTCCGATTGATATCACCATCCGCCCCCTCGCCTGTGCAGCAACCATCATGCACGACCTGATGGGTGACGATGCCGCAAAAATGCCCGACAATATCAAAGGCGCGATGCTGTCTTGCATTTTGTCTGACACACTTGAATTCCGGTCCCCCACCACAACGGATCACGACAAAGCGCTGGCGGTAAAACTGGCGTCAGAACTGAACCTTGATCTCAGCACCTATGCCTCTGAGATGTTCGAAGCCAAATCAGACGTTTCAGAATTTTCCGACGCAGAATTGCTGCGCATGGATTCAAAAGAATACGCAGTGGGCGACACAAAATTCCGGGTTTCTGTTTTGGAAACCACAGCGCCAAAAATCGTTCTGGACCGCAAAGCGTCCCTGATGAACAGCATGACCGACGTCGCAACCGAAGACGGTGTTGATCAGGTGTTATTGTTCGTTGTCGACATCCTCAACGAAGAAGCCACAATGTTGATCCCAAATGACCTGACCAAAGCTGTGGCCGAGAAATCATTCAGCGCCACCGTGGAAGGCGACACTGTGGTTCTGCCCGGCGTTATGAGCCGCAAAAAACAAATCATTCCAAACCTCGTTGTTTGAAACTAATACAAAATGAGGCGCCCCAACGGGCGCCTTTTTCATATCCGCACCAGATCAACTTAGCGGAGGCGCAAAGCGCCGCTTTATGCCTCAGCCCCCTAAAGGGGCTTCGGGTTGTCGCGTTTGGCCGCTGTTATGATGCATTTTGCCCGTGAATTTATGCTGCATCTGCGATATGCATAAAAACCATACGTTTCCCATACAGTTTATGCATAGAAACCATATCCTGTTTTTCAGCCACATGAGGCCGCACATATGACCCAAATCATCGAAACACTATCCGAAGTTTCCGACCGATACGACGCGTTGTTTGTTGACCTTTGGGGGTGTGTGCACAATGGTTTGACCCCCTACCCCGCCGCAGTAAAAGCCCTGCAAGAATATCGCGCCAAAGGTGGAACCGTCATCCTTGTTACCAACTCCCCTCGGCCCTGGAACAGCGTTCAGACGCAGCTTTCCCAGATTGGTGTTGCAGACGACAGTTGGGATGCGATTGCCACCTCTGGCGATTCTGCGCGATCCGCAATGTACCGTGGGGCCGTTGGCGAGAAAATCTATTTCATCGGAGACGCGGATACCGGAATGGGGTTTTTTCAACCTCTTGATATTTTGGAAAATCCTTTGAATATTCAACAGGTTCCTTTGCAAGATGCCGAAGGGATTGTCTGCTGCGGTCCGTTTGATCCACTTGCGGATATCGACGTGAACCGCCCTGAGTTTTTGTATGCAAAAACCAAAGGGTTGAAGCTTTTGTGTGCCAATCCCGATATTGTGGTGGATCGCGGGGAATCCCGTGAATGGTGTGCTGGGGCTCTGGCTGCGCTTTATACAGAAATGGGTGGAGAGAGCCTCTATTTTGGCAAACCTCATCCGCCCATCTACGATCTCGCACGCCGTCGGCTCGTGGCGTTAGGTAAAGATATACCAGATTCTGCTATTCTGGCGATTGGGGACGGTATCCAAACAGATATCAAAGGGGCTGTTGGTGAAGACATTGATTCCCTCTTTTTGTCAGGGGGATTGGCCGCCCGCGATACGGATACGCGTTACCAACCAGATGAAGAGAAGCTAAGCCTTTATTTGGAAAAGGAAAAAATGCACCCAACCTATACATCGGGTTTCCTTCGTTAACATATTCTTTCGCTTGACTTTCTGCAGTTGCGAAGTAATTATGTTGCGCGAAGCATCCCGCATGGGAATACTTATTACCACTGCAACTTTAGTGCAGACGCAGGAGGATCAGATGTTGGATAATATGCCCCGTGGGACGATCTGCATCGAGGATATTGAAATCGGTATGAAACGTCATTTGCGTAAGCAAGTGACGGATCAGGACATAGAAATGTTTGCTCAGGTTTCGACAGATCGCAATCCTGTTCACTTAGACGAAGCTTATGCCCAAGACACTATTTTTGAAGGGCGTATTGCGCACGGGATGCTGACAGCAGGCCTTATCTCAGCAGTCATTGGCGAACAGCTTCCTGGTCATGGCACTGTGTATCTGGGACAAACGCTTAAGTTCATGGCCCCGGTTCGCCCGGGCGACACGGTTTTTGCCGAAGTTGAAGTCACTGAAATCGACCATGCAAAGCGCCGTGTTAAAATGATGTGTCACTGTAAAGTTGACGATAAGGTGGTCCTTAAAGGCGAAGCAAATGTGCTTGCGCCTAGCCGTAAATTCGACTGACCCTTGCACTGGGGCAAAAGCCCGGCTAGGTCAGTTTTATGCGGATTATTCGAGATACCCAATTTGTGGATGAAACGGATCGCGGCGCCAGCGTCGCGATTGGTAATTTTGACGGCGTACACCTAGGCCATCAATCAGTGATAGATATCGCACGTGCAAACGCTCAGCGATTAAATTGTCCTCTCGGGGTCATGACGTTTGAGCCTCACCCTCGTCAATACTTCGCTCCACAATCTCCGGCATTTCGCTTGATGAATGCGGATGCCCGTGCGCACAGACTCGAAAAACTTGGCGTTGAAAAGCTGTATGAGTTGAACTTTGGCGCCGCACTGTCAGAACTCTCGGCAGAAGCCTTCGCGCATCAGGTCATCCACCAAGCACTTGGATTGCGCCATGTTGTTGTCGGTGCTGATTTTTGCTTTGGCAAAGGGCGCTCTGGCTCTGCCGAAGATCTTAAGGCCTTTGGCCAAACACTTGGATTTGATGTAACAATCGCGCAGCTGGTTGCAGACGCACAGGGTGAGTTTTCGTCAACGAATATTCGCAAAGCTCTGTCCGATGGCCGCCCCCGCGACGCCGCCCATATGCTAGGCCATTGGCACCGCATTGAAGGCGAAGTCATCCGCGGTGACCAACGTGGGCGTGATCTGGGTTTTCCGACGGCCAACATGTCTATCGCCGGACTTCATCTGCCCAAATTTGGCGTGTATGCGGTTAAGGTTGATGTTTTAACAGGCCCACACGCTGGCGAATACGATGGCGCTGCGAGCATGGGCGTACGGCCCATGTTTGGTGAAAATCAACCAAACCTTGAAACGTTTATTTTTGATTTCAAGGGTGATCTTTACGGCGAGAACCTATCAATCGCCTTGGTGGATTATCTTCGCCCAGAAGAAAAGTTTGATGGGCTCGACGCGCTCATTGAACAAATGAATGCTGATTGTCAAACAGCACGCAAAATCTTGGAATCCCTTTAGCATGGTCTCTCACTCAACAGAGGGCCTGCGCAAACGGTTCTGGGAACGCGTTCCATTAGACAAGCTCAATCCCACCGAATGGGAAGCACTATGCGACGGATGTGGGAAATGTTGCCTGAACAAGCTTGAAGATGCCGGCACCGGAGAAGTCGTGTTCACCAAAGTCGCCTGTCGATTGCTTGATGATAGCACGTGTCAATGTTCTCAGTATGACATTCGGCTAAACTTCGTGCCAGAGTGCATTGTTCTTAGCCCAAAAACACTGCCTGATGTCGCGTATTTTATGCCCTCCACCTGTGCTTATCGCCTCTTGCATGAGGGCAAATCGCTCCATGAATGGCATCCCTTGAATTCAGGTAGTCGCCAAAGTGTTCATGATGCTGGCCAATCAGTTCAAGGTTGGACTGTACCAGAATTTGAAATCCCCGAAGAAGATTGGGAAGATTACGTTATCGAGGAACCCTGCTAATGTTTTTTGCGTCTGACAACTCCGGCCCGACACACCCCAAGGTGTTAGAGGCAATCACGCTTGCGAATGACGGTTATGCGATGCCTTACGGCGTCGATCCTCTGATGGATAAAGTACGTGACAAAATTCGCTACATTTTCGAGGCACCAGAAGCCGCTGTATATCTGGTCGCTACGGGAACCGCTGCAAACTCCTTAGCCTTGGCAACCCTGTGTAACCCATGGCAAACTGTGTTTTGCTCCCGCGTTGCCCATATCCATGAGGACGAATGCAACGCTCCTGAATTTTATTCTGGTGGTGCGAAGCTAACACTCGTCGACATCGAAGATGCAAAAATGACGCCCAAAACCTTAACTGCGGCGATCGAATACGAAGAAACCCGTGGGGTACATGGCCCCCAACGTGGGCCAATTTCAATCACACAAGCAACCGAGCGCGGCACAGTCTATTCTGTTGCAGAAATTCAAGACCTTTGCGCGGTTGCTAAATCCCACAACCTACCCGTTCATTTGGACGGAGCGCGTTTTACAAATGCCTTGATGGCTCTAGATTGCACTCCTGCTGAAATGACATGGAAAGCAGGCGTAGACGCTGTTAGTTTTGGCGGCACCAAAAACGGCCTTATGGGCGTCGAGGCTGTCATATTCTTTGATCCAAAACATGCGTGGGAATTTGAACTTCGCCGCAAACGCGGGGCGCATCTGTTTTCAAAGCATAGGTATCTTTCTGCGCAAATGGATCGCTATTTGACCGATGGATTGTGGACGGAATTGGCCGCAAAGGCCAATAACGCAAACGCGCAACTTAGCCGCGCTCTGAGGCAAATCCCCCACGTCAAATTGGACTTTGAACCAGAAGCAAACATCACATTCGCCAGCTGGCCCCGCAAGGTT
The DNA here is from genome assembly GCF_011326755.1 of Cochlodiniinecator piscidefendens. Classification (GTDB taxonomy): domain Bacteria; phylum Pseudomonadota; class Alphaproteobacteria; order Rhodobacterales; family Rhodobacteraceae; genus Cochlodiniinecator; species Cochlodiniinecator piscidefendens. The sequence goes on from NZ_JAAOIE010000002.1 coordinate 472,144, forward strand.
CACCAGCGGCTTCATGATGCAGGTGCGGTCTATTACGTGTTCACGGGCACACTCGATGGTGATGATCCCGAAGAATACCTAGGGGCGCGTCTGGTGACAAACTGGGCAACGACGCCGGATCAAATAGATCAGTTTGTTAGCCTTGTGCGCGGAGATTAAATACAAACCCGGTGTTCGATAATCGAACACCGGGTTTTCTTTATCAAAGCGCTCCAGACAAAAATGCGTCAAGATCGTCCAATCGATCCTGCCCCCAAAACCGCTCTTCCCCATCAACAATATAGAATGGGGCGCCGAACACACCTGCCGCAATCGCGTCTTCTAAGTTTTGCGCATATGTCTCTGCGCCCGACAATAATCCGCTATCAGCAAGTTTAGGGTCAAAACCATGCGCGCTTAGACATGCTTTGACAACTGCATCTTCAGCGATGTCTTCTTCTTCAGCCCAACAAGCCCGCATTATGCTATGCGCTAGTCCCCCTAGGTCGCCGCGCCCAGCCACCTGAGCCGCTATCAGGGCATATGAGCTGGGCGCGGGGTTGGTTGGCCAATGCGCAGGCTTTGGCGTCAACGCAAGCCCAGCCTTGGCGGTTTGACGACGTAGCTCTTGATTGCGGTACTCCATGCGGTTGGGATGGCGGTCTTTTGGTGCTGTGCCACCTGTACGCGCAAACAGAGTCATAATGTCGAGAGGCTTATATGTTATTGTCGCATTATGCTTGGCCGCGATTTCCTCAAGCCGTGTTCCCGCGAGATATGCAAATGGTGAAAGAGTTGTGAGATAATAGTCGATATGTGCCATTTTGCTGGCCTCCAGGTGTGGTCAAAGGTTTGCGAGATCGTAGTCGCATGTTAAGCGGTGGGCACGTCACGATTCTGTCATATCGCTGAACCACTCTGGGGAAATCTACGATGCCAACCACCTCTGAACCCAAGCTTATTGCAGGGAACGCCAATCGTCCACTCGCCGAGGCCGTCGCACGTCGCATGTCAATGCATCGTGGCACGAACCTCGGATTGGTAGATGCGCGCGTTGAACGCTTCAATGACCAAGAAATCTTTGTTGAAGTGTACGAAAACGTACGCGGCGAAGACATGTTCATAGTTCAACCTACATCCAACCCTGCCAACGACAACCTCATGGAACTGTTGATCATTGCCGATGCAATGCGTCGCTCTTCTGCCTCACGTATCACTGCTGTGATCCCCTACTTTGGATATGCACGCCAAGATCGCCGCACCAAAGCCCGCACACCGATTTCTGCCAAGCTGGTCGCGAACCTTATTGCCGAAGCCGGCATTGAACGTGTTTTGACAATGGATTTGCACGCAACGCAGATTCAAGGTTTCTTTGACATCCCGGTTGATAACCTTTACGCGGCGCCCGTTTTCGCGCTTGATATCATGCACCACTTCAAAGGACGCGACGATATCATGGTCGTATCCCCTGATGTCGGCGGTGTTGGCCGTGCGCGTGAACTTGCAAAGCGGATCAATGCCCCACTCTCAATTGTTGATAAGCGTCGCGAAAAAGCTGGCGAAATTGCGGAAATGACCGTGATTGGTGACGTCAAAGGCAAAGCCTGTATCATCGTTGACGACATCTGCGATACCGCTGGTACATTGTGTAAAGCTGCCGAAGTATTAATGGAAAATGGCGCAACCGAAGTCCACGCTTACATCACACACGGCGTTATGTCTGGCCCTGCTGTTGAACGTGTAACCAACTCTGTCATGAAAAGCCTCGTTATCACGGATTCCATCCAGCCAACTGACCCAGTCAAAAACGCGCCAAACATTCGTATCGTTCCAACGGCCCCTATGTTTGCGCAAGGTGTCATGAATATTTGGAACGGAACGTCAGTGTCGTCCCTGTTTGACCACGAAACATTGAACCCGCTTTACGAAGGCTTTTATTCGTAAAATAGGCATAGCACAAAGATCTCAACGCCCGCCAATTTGGTGGGCGTTTTTCATTTAGTAGAGTTCCCAGTCATCTTCACTTGGGAGTTCACCTATCGCCATCCAAGCCGCGCGTATACGTGCAACCCGGCTATCGCTCCAGGTGCGAAAAACGATATCGAATCCATCAACTGTGATGTTTTCGGCATGTAAATCACCACGCATATTGGTGACACGGTCAACATCAAACATCGACATTGATAGATGAATCGTTGGTGGCGTTTTAAAGGGTTCGGAAAACGCAATAGGCGTGCGCGATTCTCGCGCATCTGTACCCGTCCACATAGGGCCTCCGTCCTCATAATCTGAGAAAAGAACCTTATCCCCTTGATCTATGCCAAGTATGTGACTGTTTATACGCTTCATCAGAACCCTTTCCGAATTCTGAGATACCCGTAAAATTGGGCAAAAGTAAGCGCTGAAAATGAAAAAACCCCGCCATTTCTGGCAGGGTTCATAATTTCAGTTCGTTCAGCTAAATTAGCCTCGTGAACTCAGTCCAATTTGCGTTCCGAGAATAGCAATGTCGGATGCCTGCTTCGCCAAAGCGTCAAGCGCTTCTGGCGTTGCGTTATCACGGGCATCAACCGCTTCATTCAGGAATTCATCCAAGGTGTCTTGAGTAACCTCAGACACAGGCATTGCACGCTCTGCCAGCACAGATGTACCTGCGCTGGAGATCTCTGCAAATCCGCCAGTGACGACGTACTTCATTTCACCTTCTGGACCGTTGACCGTCAGCAGGCCGGGACGCAACGTTGTGATCAACGGAGCGTGGTCCGGCATGGCCGTCAGGTCGCCATCGGCACCCGGAATCTGGACTGATACGGCCTGAACAGAAGCAAGCTTACGCTCAGGAGATACCAGATCAAATTGCATTGTATCGGCCATGTGACCCTCCCTTAGGCTGCTTCAGCAGCCATCTTTTCAGCTTTTGCAATCACTTCGTCGATGCCACCAACCATATAGAAGGCGCCCTCTGGAAGGTGATCGTATTCACCAGCCACAACAGCTTTGAAAGACGCTACAGTGTCTTCCAATGGAACCTGTTTGCCGTCTGCGCCAGTAAAGACTTTCGCAACGTCAAACGGTTGTGACAAGAAGCGTTCGATTTTACGCGCACGTGCCACTGCCAATTTGTCGTCTTCTGACAATTCGTCCATACCAAGGATGGCGATGATGTCTTGCAAAGACTTATAACGCTGAAGAACTTGCTGAACGTCAGTTGCAACTTTGTAGTGCTCTTCACCGATGATCAGTGGGTCAAGCAAACGTGAAGTTGAACCAAGTGGGTCCACCGCAGGATAGATACCTTTTTCTGAGATCGAACGATCCAGAACGGTTGTCGCATCCAAGTGAGCAAATGATGTCGCTGGCGCAGGGTCGGTAAGGTCATCCGCAGGAACATAAACGGCCTGAACGGACGTAATAGAACCTGATTTGGTTGATGAAATACGTTCCTGCATCGCGCCCATGTCGGTTGCCAATGTTGGCTGGTAACCCACAGCAGAAGGAATACGACCCAACAGCGCTGACACCTCAGAACCCGCTTGTGTAAAGCGGAAGATGTTATCAACGAAGAACAGAACGTCAGAACCCGTATCATCGCGGAACTGCTCAGCCAGGGTCAGACCTGACAGCGCAATACGCATACGTGCTCCGGGAGGCTCGTTCATCTGGCCGTAAACCAGAGCGATTTTTGATTCTTCGAGGTTATCAGGAACGATAACGCCAGATTCAATCATCTCGTGGTAAAGGTCGTTACCTTCACGTGTACGCTCACCAACACCCGCGAACACAGACACACCTGAGTGCACTTTCGCGATGTTGTTGATCAATTCCATGATCAAAACGGTTTTACCAACACCAGCACCACCGAACAGACCAATTTTACCACCTTTGGTGTAAGGGGCGAGAAGGTCGATCACTTTGATGCCTGTTTCCAGAATTTCAGTCTCAGTTGACTGCTCTGAGAATTCAGGTGCATCGCCGTGGATAGCGCGGCTATCTGTTGCGTTTACAGGGCCTTGTTCGTCAACTGGGTCGCCAGTCACGTTCAAGATACGGCCGAGGGTCGCGTTGCCCACTGGAACCATAATCTGGCCGCCAGTATCTTCCACCGCTTGACCGCGAACCAAACCTTCGGTTGAGTCCATTGCGATTGCGCGAACTGTGTTCTCACCAAGGTGCTGAGCAACTTCAAGAACCAGTTTTTTGCCGTTATTTTCCGTGTCTAGCGCGTTCAAAATCTGAGGAAGATTGTCCTCAAACTGCACATCGACAACGGCGCCGATCACCTGAGTGATTTTGCCTTTTGCGTTTGCCATGTTTCGTCTCCGGGTTCTTAGAGCGCCTCAGCGCCCGAGATAATTTCAATAAGCTCGTTGGTGATCACGGCCTGACGTGAGCGGTTAAACTCGATTGTCAGTTTGTCGATCATTTCACCAGCGTTACGGGTTGCGTTGTCCATTGCGGACATCCGCGCGCCTTGCTCAGATGCGCCGTTCTCAAGGAGAGCAGCGAAAATTTGCGTGGCTACACCGCGCGGCAGAAGGTCGGCCAAAATGGCCTCTTCGTCCGGCTCGTAATCATATAGCGTGCTGGCCTCTTCGGCCCCTTCAAACGACGCAGGAATAACCTGTGTCGCTGTTGGGATCTGGCTGACGACGTTTACGAAGCGGTTAAAGAAGATCGTCGCGACGTCAAACTCACCCGCGTCAAAGCGGCTAAGAATGTCGCGTGCGATGCTGTGCGCGTTGGCAAAACCAACAGACTTCACATCACTTAGATCGACGTGGCCGATCATTTGATCCCCAAATTCGCGCTTCAACTGATCGCGGCCTTTTTTGCCAACGGTCAGCATTTTCACGGTTTTGCCAGCAGCAGCCAATTCATTCGCTTTGGCACGAGCCATTTTCGCGATTGAAGAGTTAAAGCCACCGCAAAGTCCGCGTTCGCCAGTCATTACCACCAACAGATGGATCTGATCAGACCCAGTGCCAGACAGCAATTTCGGTGCAGAATCCGAGCCAGCAGCCGCAGAAGCCAACCCACCCAGAACGGAATTCATCCGATCTGCGTAGGGACGGCCTGCTTCGGCTGCTTCTTGGGCGCGACGGAGCTTTGCCGCCGCGACCATCTGCATCGCCTTCGTGATCTTACGCGTGTTCTTAACACTCGAGATCCGATTTTTGAGGTCCTTAAGGTTTGGCATCTTCCAGTCCTTTCAGGGCCTTAGGCGAAATCAGCTGCGAATTCGTCCAAAGCTGCTTTGATTTTGTCGTCCAGCTCACCTTTAACCTTACGGTCATTGTCGGTGATGTCTTTCAGCAAATCAGCATGGTTCTGACGCAAGTGGTTCAGCAGAGCTTGTTCGTAGCGACCAACTTGGTTCACTTCGACGCTATCCAAATAACCACGTGTACCTGCGTAGATAACACAAACGATTTCAGAGTTGGTCAGCGGTGAGTACTGCGGCTGTTTCATCAGCTCAGTCAAACGCGCACCACGTGCAAGCAACTGTTGGGTTGCGGCATCAAGGTCGGAACCAAACTGAGCAAACGCAGCCATCTCACGATACTGAGCCAAAGACAGTTTAACCGGACCAGCAACAGAAGACATTGCTTTGGTTTGTGCAGATGAACCAACACGAGACACGGAAAGACCAGTGTTCACAGCAGGACGGATACCTTGGTAGAACAATTCAGTTTCCAAGAAGATCTGACCGTCGGTGATGGAAATCACGTTGGTTGGAATAAACGCAGAAACGTCGCCACCTTGGGTTTCAATGATCGGCAGAGCGGTCAAAGAACCAGAACCGTTGTCTTCGTTCAATTTAGAAGAACGTTCCAAAAGTCTGGAGTGAAGATAGAAAACGTCACCTGGGTACGCTTCACGTCCTGGTGGACGACGAAGAAGCAAAGACATCTGACGATAAGACACAGCTTGCTTTGAAAGGTCATCATAGATGATCAAAGCGTGACGACCGTTATCACGGAAGTGTTCCGCCATAGAAGTCGCAGCATATGGTGCCAAGAACTGCATTGGTGCAGGGTCAGAAGCGGTCGCAGCTACAACGATAGAATATTCCATCGCGCCTGTTTCTTCGAGCTTTTTAACAAGCTGAGCAACAGTTGAGCGTTTTTGACCGATCGCAACGTATACGCAATACAGTTTTTTACCTTCGTCGTCGCCAGCGGCTTCGTTGTAGGATTTTTGGTTCAGGATGGTATCGAGCGCAATCGCTGTTTTACCAGTCTGACGGTCACCAATGATAAGCTCACGCTGGCCACGGCCAACTGGGATCATCGCGTCAACAGATTTCAGACCTGTCGCCATTGGTTCGTGAACAGATTTACGTGGGATAATGCCCGGTGCTTTAACATCTGCAACAGAACGCGTGTCGGTCACGATTGGACCTTTGCCATCGATCGGGTTACCCAGACCGTCAACAACACGACCCAATAGTGCGTCACCTGTTGGTACGTCCACGATTGAGTTGGTACGTTTTACAACGTCACCTTCTTTAATGTCGCGGTCGGAACCAAAGATAACAACACCAACGTTGTCAGCTTCGAGGTTCAACGCCATTCCACGGATACCACCGGGGAATTCGACCATTTCACCGGCCTGAACGTTGTCGAGGCCGTATACACGCGCAATACCGTCACCAACGGAAAGCACACGGCCCACTTCTGCAACTTCAGCCTCTTGGCCAAAGTTTTTGATCTGCTCCTTGAGGATCGCAGAGATTTCGGCTGCTTGGATGCCCATTATCCGACCTCTTTCATAGAATTCTGAAGGCTACTGAGTTTCGAGCGGATCGACGTATCGATCATTTTCGAACCCACCTTAACGACAAGACCGCCAATGAGGCTTTCATCAACGGTCGCATTAATTTTAATATCCTTGCCGATAGTCGCTTTAAGCGTCTTAGCAAGTTTGTCCGCCTGGGTTTTAGTCAGCGCTTTTGCGGCTGTCACCTCGGCAGTGATTTCCCCATTTTCAGCAGCAATCAAACCACGCAGTGCGCTTGCCAATTGTGGCAAAACGAACAGACGACGTTTGCTGGCCATCAGGCTCAGCGCGTTTGCGACTGTAGAGGAGAGTTTCATTTTCTCAGCGATTGCAGAAACCGCTGAACCCTGTTCTTCGCGTGAATACACAGGCGAAAAGATCAGAGCGGAAAATTCTTTGTTCTCTGCAAGAACGGTTTCGAGCGCAGAGACGTCAGCCTCAAGCGCTTTTAGGTCCTTACTTTCCTTGGCCAATTCAAAAATGGCCGTGGCATAGCGTGCAGCAATGCCAGAAGAGATCGAAGCTGGTTCAGACACGTCCACCCTTCCGATGTCAGGAGCCCTGCTAGAGTTTCTTAGTCCCTAGGCAGAGCGGCTTGGATGATGCAAACGAACGTAAGCACCAAAATCAGCGTCGATGTAGCAGACACGACCTCACCTATCAACTGTCTTAAGGCTTTTTTCGCAACCTAGTTTTTCCTATAAAAATAGGGCTTTGGGCCAAGCTGCGACGTATTGCGCTGAAAAAACATCATGATGAAGGGGAAAAAACGACGCCTCAAGGCGATTCCTGACGATAAAATCGCCCCATTTTAGCGATCAACTTCCAGATGCAGCGACAATCGCGCTCCAAGTTGGGGCAGGAATTTGCAATCCCAAGGGTCTATTTAGCGTGCGCTGGTCCGCTTCGCGCTCTCCGGGAATCTCCACTCGGGCGAATCCGGGCATTGTCGGGCAGTTTCGTAACTCGCTCAGAACCTCTTCGGCTGCAGCCTGCATTGTATTCGCTGCTCTATACCGAGACGTATCCAACGTGATCATCATCCAATTGCATTCAGTGGTTACTGGACCCAACATCGCTTCGCAGATCATTTCTGCCATCACAGACAACGCATATCCTTTGGGCCCACCGGACGGTAAAATCGCCCCCCCATTAAAGTAGTCATTTGGATCGCGGCTAGGATATCCGTCTTTGTTAATCAACGCCCCTTCGGGAAGTTGAGCACCCGCGCTCTGGGCGGCATAGATCCAACCACCTGCGATTTGCGAGGTTGCGAAATCCAAAACAACGGGGCCGCGGTCGCCTCCAGGTATGCCAATGCAGTAGGGATTAGTCGGCAATAGCGCCTTTCGACCACCGTAAGGCGCGACCTGCCGCCAATTTTGCCGCCCTCCCCCGCCAACAATGATCATCAGACAGCCTTCATTCGCAGCATATTCTGCAAAGGCCCCTAACCGGCCTGTATGCCCAACATTTCGAAGCGCGAGCGCCGCCATACCCGTTTCTTTGGCGCGCGCACAGGAATGATGTGCAGCCAATCGCATTGCTGGGATACCAATTCCCCCCTGACCGTCGATTTCCTCTACACCGTTTTCACGCACCACGACCTGAGCAACCGCCCTAGGGTTCATTCGGCCATTTTGAAAAAACTCCGCATATTTCAATGCGCGCATAACGCCATGAGACTCGACACCTGACAGGTCAGATTCGACTAGATGTTCTGCCACCTCCGATGCAACCTCATGCGTACAACCATTTAGCTCCATAATCCGGTGCACGGTGTCGATGGCGACATCACAGCCTACGCTAATCCGTTCACCATCGTAATCAAGTTTGCTACCGGTTGGGCCTTCTGTGGTCACGTCAACGATCCTAAATAGGTTTCACCTCTGGTTGCTTAAGCCCTTCGAGAACGCGCAGCGGCCGACGAATTGGAACTGCCGTTCCCGTATTGGTTGGTGCAAGCACTTGTTTGCGCACCTCCAACATCACAACACCCCCAGCATAATATGAGGAGAATTTTTGTCCTGTACGCTCAAGGAACTGAGCGCTCTTTAACCAAAATCGTTTATTACTCGGTGGAGAGAATAGCGCTGCTCGGTGCCGCTCGGGCACAAAGTCATGGCGCTTCAACTGCTGTTCAAGCTGGGATAAACTATAGGGGCGCCCATATCCAAAAGGCGTAAGGTCGCTTCGCGCCCAAAGACCCGCCCGATTAGGTACTATGAATAATGCCTTCCCCCCGGGGCCCAGCACTCGCCAACACTCCTCAAGCAGTGCCGTAGGATTATCACAAGTTTCATATCCATGCATAAGGACAAGCTTATCAACACTTCCGGTTTGCAGCGGCCATGAGATTTCTTCGCACAAAGCCGATACATTGCGCATACCAGCAGGCCAAGACATTACCCCCTGCTGTGCGGGCATAAGCCCTACAACACGCCGTGCCTCGCCCAAATAGGGGCGTAACAAAGGAACCGCAAAACCAAACCCAACCACTGTCTGCCCTTGTGCATCGGGCCACATGGATCGCACCTGATCGCGCACGGCTTTTTGCGCAGAACGACCAAGCGTACTGCGGTAATAAAATGTCCTTAAGTCAAGAACGTCCAAATGCATCGGGGTTTGCCTGCCTCCTGTTAAGGATGACTTTAACGTAGTTTTGCGAAAAATCTACGATTTCTATTCGCCCGGACGCTCTGCCACGATTGAAAGGTTATTTGCAGGCATTTCATTCCGCTCAAGTAAATTCAATCCTGCCTGTGCCAATTGCGACTCGAGCCATTGAAAGTCTTTGTAGCCGACACCTTCTGCTTGGCTCTTTAAACTTTCATCGAAGCGTTGATCACCTACGCTTCGATAGGTGCCGTTGTCCATAAATGGGCCATAAAGGAATACACGCCCACCAGGAGCGAGTGCTTCAGAGATACCCTGAACAATAGCTTTAGCCTCTGTATCCGTTATCAAATGCAACAAGTTAACGAGGTAAACCAATTGAAACGATTCAGAAATCTGCGTCCAATCCCCGGTCGCGTCAAATTCGATCGGCGTACGCAGATTACTGCAGTCGCTATGGGTGCGCCACGCCTCTATACTGCGCAAGCGTTCAGGCGCAATATCACTGGGCTGCCAAGTGACGGAAGGAAACCGATCCGCAAGCGTTGCAATTTGCTGCCCCGTCCCGCTCGCAATTTCCAATGCAACACCCGAACACGGCACATGACGTGTCAGACGCGCAAGGATCGGATCAAGGTTCCGCGCCGCCGAAGGCGCATGCAGCCGCCCGTCCTGTGCGCTTTCATCCAAATAAGGGCTGTCGGGCAGTACCAACCTTGTCTTGCCTGCGGCTTTATCAGTCATTTGAATTCTCCTTCATCTCTTATTGCGCCCAGTTGCAGTTTGCGCAAGAGTTGGCAAACACTGCCCTAGGAGAACCCTGTGCCTTCCAACGCCTCCATTGAAATTCTGACCGTCCCCTGTCTGTCTGACAATTACGCATTTTTGGTGCACAACTCCGACACCAAAGAAACCGCGTTGTTTGATGCGCCTGAGGCAGACCCTATTCTGGATGCCCTGTCAAAAAAAGGCTGGAAGCTTACTGATATTTTGCTCACGCATCACCACGATGACCACATTGATGGGGTGGAAGAGTTACGCAAAAAAACCGGCGCTATGGTCATCGGTGCCGCATCAGACAAACACAGATTGCCATTTCTTGATGCCACAGTCAGCGAACATGCGGCTTTGCGTGTTTTGGGCCAAGATGTCGAAGTTTTTGATGTATCGGGCCACACGATCAATCATATCGCGTTTTACATGCCGGCTGCTAATGCTGTGTTCACTGGGGATAGCCTCATGGCCCTTGGTTGTGGGCGTCTGTTTGAAGGCACCCCAGAAATGATGTGGAACAGCTTGCAAAAACTAATAGTTCTCCCGCCAGAGACGATTGTTTGTTCAGGGCATGAATATACACAATCCAACGCCCGTTTTGCGTTAACTATTGAACCCAACAACAAAGCGCTTATCTCTAGAGCAACCGAAATCGATACGGCCCGCGCGACAGGGCGCCCAACCGTTCCGTCCCTTTTATCGGAAGAATGTGCAACAAATCCTTTTTTGCGTGCGCATCTGCCAGAACTAAAGTCCGCCCTTGGAACACCTAACGCCACTTCGGCGGATACTTTTGCCAAGGTCAGACACCAAAAAGATACCTTTTAATGTCACACTAAACATAAGACACTGAGAAAAACCTGCCCTTATCTTCGGAAATGTGACAGGATTTGAAGAAAATGCTCTTGAAGCGGTCGCACATACAACCGAACTTTAAGAGATACGAGGCCACAGTCTAAAGGGTAATCCCTGCCGACCTAGGAAAGGAGCAAGACCTTGCCTTCATTCTCAAATACGCTCGAGCAAGCGATCCATGCGGCACTCGCATTGGCCAACTCGCATCGCCACGAACTCGCTACCCTAGAACATCTTCTGTTTTCGTTGACAGAAGAACCAGACGCAATCCGCGTCATGCAAGCATGTAACGTCAATCTAGCTGAACTACGCCAAGCTCTGGCTGAGTTTATCGAAGATGATCTCACAACGTTGATCACGGATGTCGAAGGGTCTGAGGCCGTTCCAACGGCCGCCTTCCAACGCGTCATTCAGCGCGCGGCTATCCACGTTCAATCGTCAGGCCGCAGTGAAGTGGCCGGATCAAACGTCTTGGTCGCAATCTTTGCTGAACGCGAGTCAAACGCTGCGTTTTTCCTACAAGAACAGGAAATGACACGCTACGACGCCGTAAACTACATCGCCCATGGCGTGGCCAAAGACCCTGATTTTGGCGAAAGCCGCCCTATCTCGGGCTCAGATGAATTTGACGAAGTTGTACAGCCAGCGGAAGAAGGCGAAAAGAAAGACAGCGCGCTTGCCAAATACTGCATCGATTTGAATGCAAAAGCGCGTGACGGTGATGTTGATCCGCTTATTGGGCGGGATCAAGAGGTTGAACGCTGTGTTCAAGTTCTATGCCGTCGTCGTAAAAACAATCCACTTCTTGTTGGGGATCCCGGCGTTGGGAAAACAGCAATTGCTGAGGGGCTCGCGTATAAAATAACACGCGGCGAGACACCTGAAATCCTAGCAGAAACAACCATCTATTCTTTAGATATGGGTGCCCTTCTCGCGGGGACACGTTACCGCGGGGATTTCGAAGAACGCCTAAAGGCAGTCATGACTGAAATGGAAAATCATGACGACGCTGTGTTGTTCATTGATGAAATCCACACGGTGATTGGTGCTGGCGCGACGTCTGGTGGTGCCATGGATGCGTCAAACTTGCTGAAACCTGCACTTCAGGGTGGCAAACTGCGTTGCATGGGCTCCACAACTTATAAAGAATTCCGCCAACATTTTGAAAAAGATCGCGCGCTGTCACGTCGTTTCCAAAAAATCGACGTCAGTGAGCCTTCTGTTGAGGATGCAATCAAAATTTTGCGTGGCCTAAAGCCCTATTTCGAAGAGCATCATTCGATCAAATATACAGCCGATGCGATCAAAACTGCGGTCGAATTGTCGGCACGTTATATTACAGATCGAAAACTCCCTGATAAGGCGATCGACGTGATCGACGAAGCAGGTGCTGCACAGCATTTGGTTGCTGAGAGCAAACGCCGCAAAACCATCGGCACTAAAGAAATCGAAGGTGTTGTCGCAAAGATCGCCCGTATCCCACCAAAGAACGTCTCGAAAGACGATGCTGAGGTGCTGCGTGATCTCGAAAAATCGCTCAAACGCGTAGTGTTTGGCCAAGACAATGCAATTGATGCCCTGTCGTCCGCGATCAAGTTGTCCCGCGCAGGGTTACGTGAGCCAGATAAACCCATCGGCAACTATCTGTTCGCTGGGCCAACGGGTGTGGGTAAAACTGAGGTTGCCAAGCAATTGGCCGACACACTGGGCGTCGAATTGTTGCGGTTTGACATGTCTGAATACATGGAAAAGCACGCGGTATCGCGTCTAATTGGTGCCCCTCCCGGCTATGTCGGATTCGATCAGGGCGGCATGCTGACGGATGGTGTCGATCAACATCCACATTGTGTGTTGCTTTTGGATGAAATGGAAAAGGCACACCCGGATGTTTATAATATTCTGTTGCAGGTTATGGATCACGGTACGCTCACCGATCACAACGGGCGCACAGTCGATTTCCGCAACGTGATCTTGATCATGACATCAAATGCAGGTGCTTCTGAACAAGCCAAAGAAGCTGTTGGATTTGGACGAGATCGCCGCGAAGGCGAAGATACTGCAGCCATTGAGCGCACCTTCACACCTGAGTTCCGCAATCGCCTCGACGCAGTGGTCAGCTTTGCACCACTACCCAAAGAGGTTATTTTGCAGGTTGTCGAGAAATTTGTGCTTCAACTCGAGGCGCAATTGATGGATCGCAATGTGTCTATCGAACTCACACGGGCCGCGGCAGAATGGTTAGCCAACGAAGGTTATGATGACAAAATGGGGGCGCGTCCATTGGGCCGTGTCATTCAGGAGCACATCAAAAAACCTCTGGCCGAAGAATTACTCTTCGGGAAGCTCGCCAAAGGCGGGTTGGTCAAGGTATCAGTCAAAGCTGGCAAACTGGATATCGAAGTTCTACCGCCTGAACAACGGCAACTTTCTGGTAAAACTCCACCGTTGCTCACAGCTGAGTAAAAGCATCACAACAATAAAAAGCCCTGCCAATTCGACAGGGCTTTTTACATACCTACGCTATAGCAAGGTTAGAGCTGCTTCACCAATCGATGCAGTTCAACCCCTGCGTCATTATTCCCACTAACACCGGTGTCATGAAATCCTTCGCTCTGCCAAAATGCCCACCCTTTGGTGTTAACACCTGCCACCGCAAGATACAGCTTTTCGGCTAATCGCGCGCGCGCATCTGTCTCGGCACATTTCAATAATTGCCGACCATACCCCTGATCTCGAGATTTGGAATCCAACAAAAGCAATCCTAGATAGGCATCTCCATCTTCAGGAAAGCCAAAATGCAAAACGGAAATGCCCAGCAGTTGATCATTCAGGAACAAACCCCATTGGTGCGCATTCGCGACGCAACAATTCGGCGGAACTTCGTTAAAGACAGCCTCGGCCTTATCTCGATTTGACGATAGATCACCCACAAGCTCCCAATAATCGGCCCCCCTACGGTTAAGATCTACAACACTTTCAAAATCGGCGTCTTTATCAAGTCTTCGAATATGCATGTTACTCTTCTCGATCCAAACGCTGATTGGTGATCTTCTTGATAAGCTCGAGCGCATCTGCCGGAGGTCGCATTTCTTGGCGCTGATAGTCAGACCCATCAAGGTTTCGGCTGAGCAGTTTTAATCCGACAAGACTGCGCCGCAATAATGGCGCATCTCCGAAGCTGTGCAATTGGTTCAAACGCGCATTCACTTCACGTTCATGCAAAGACAACGCAGACGGAAAATCAGACCAAAGCGCCCAAAGGCATAGCTCTTGGACAGGTCGCCGGGAGGGCCAACGTATCATTTTTCCGTCATCAAAATGCTGCAAGCAACGCTCAATCAGTCGATGATCGACGTTTTCATCAGGCTTTTCATCATTCAACCGCATTTGCGCTGAATGGGACGCCTTCATATGTTGATAATTGCGAAACCCTGCACCACGCGCGAGCATATTGAGCAGGCTCAAATGCGACGGCGGCCCATCATGTTCTTTCAATTGCTGGGAAACATTGCGCGCAAAACGCGATATATCAGGCGCGAAAAGCGAAATAGGGTCTTTAGACATATTATGTCCTCAACGTGCCGTTAGACTGTCGCTGGCCGCTGACTTACGACTCGGCACTGGACAATTGTGTCAGATGCGGTCGAAAAAATGGCAGGTTTAGCTTCCCATCTGGGACAGCGGCGCCTCGGGAACTGCCAACCAAGGAAAGATGTAACCAATTAATACATCTACCACAACGTTTTCCTGATAGGTCTACGATCAGAAAAAGTTCTGAGGATCAATATCAATCGACAACCGCAAATTATTTGGCAATCGAAACTGCCCAACCCAAGCTGAAAGCGCCTTTTGGATGTGAACCGTCTTATCCGCTTTTGCTAATAGCCGAACCCGGTGCCGCCCCCGGATACGCGCAATCGGCGCCGGAGCCGGACCAAATAACTGCACGCCTGCCGCACGCAGCGGCCCATCGTTGCGCGCCATTTCCCCGGCAAAATCAAAAACCTGCTGTACGTCTGGCGATGACAAAATAATGCCTGCCAAACGCCCAAATGGGGGAACCCCGGCGACCTGCCGTTCGCCAGCTTCGGCATTCCAAAATGCCTCTTCATCTCCAGAAAGGATTGCACGAATGACCGGGTGTTCTGGTTGATAGGTTTGCAGCAACGCAACGCCAGGCTTATCCGAACGCCCCGCACGACCGGCAACCTGACGCATCAACTGAAAACTGCGCTCCGCCGCCCGCAGATCAGAACCTTGCAAACCTAGATCAGCATCAATCACACCAACCAATGTGAGGTGTGGAAAATTATGCCCCTTGGCCACCAACTGCGTACCGATAATAATATCAGCATTCCCTTCGGCGATCAGGTTAATTTGTTCTTTCAATGCGCGTGCCGATCCAAATAAATCGGATGACAAAACCGCAATACGTGCGTCTGGAAAGGCTTCTTTAGCTTCTTCAGCCAAACGTTCAACGCCCGGCCCAACAGGGGCCAATTTGCCCACAGCCTCGCACGATGGGCATTGCTCAGGCATGGGTTTACTTTCACCGCACTGGTGGCACATCAACCTATTTTGAAACCGGTGTTCAACCATCCGCGCATCACAAAGGTCACAACCAATTTGATGCCCACATGCGCGACATACCGTCGTTGGTGCATAACCGCGACGATTGATGAACAACAGTGATTGTTCACCTTTTTGAATGCGAGTGTTTACAGATTTCTTTAACGTATCAGAAATCCATCGGCTGGGTGGTAACGTTTCACTTCGCATGTCGATAGCATGCATATCCGGTAAAACCGCAGCCCCATATCGCGATGTCAGATCAATCCGCTTGTACTTACCAGCCTCGGCGTTGGACCAACTTTCAAGCGAAGGTGTTGCAGAGGCCAACACGACCTGCGCAGAGCAGCAATTTGCCCGTAAAACAGCCATATCGCGCGCATTGTAGAGCGCGCCCTCTTCTTGCTTATAGGAACTATCGTGTTCTTCATCGACGACAATCAAGCCAAGATCACGAAACGGCAAAAACAGTGCGGATCGCGCACCAATCACAAGGTCAACACCGCCCTGCCCCGCCATGCGCCACAGCCGCCGACGTTCCGTCATAGTCACCCCAGAATGCCATTCCCCCGGTGACGCTCCGAACCGCTTTTCAACGCGAACCAAAAACTCCGCTGTTAAGGCAATTTCCGGTAAGAGAACAAGCGCCTGCCGCCCTTGGCGTAAACAGGCAGCGATGGCTTCCATGTAGACTTCGGTTTTGCCTGATCCCGTTACCCCCTTCAGCAGGGTGGTTCCATATGCCCCTGTGTTTACCGCAGTGCGCAGAGCCTCAGAGCCTGCAATCTGATCCCCCATCAAATCAACGCCGCCATACTCTGGATCAAGCTTACGATAGGGCTGATCGCGCGGTGTATCTTCTTCAAGCACAGTACCAAGTTTGACCAACCCCTTGACAACCGAGCTACTTGTATCCGCTTGATCAGCAAGTTCTTTAAGGGTGAAACTTAACCCACCATAGGCCCGCAGCACCCCAAGAACCCGCAGCCGCGCGTCTGTCATTCGATCAGGTTCGCTATCACCCAACCGGTATATTTTCTGCATCGACGGAGGATCACCCAACCCCGGAGCTCGCGTGGCGAGCCGCAGCATAGCAGAAGGCGGCGTGAGCGTATAATCCCCCGCACGTATCAAAAACTGACGCATTTCTTCGCGCATCGGGGCCACGTCCAGCACACGATTGGCCGCCCGGACTTTCTTTAGGTCATAACCGCCTTCGCCTGCTCCCCAGACAACACCCAGCACCTTGCGCGGTCCCAAAGGCACCTCAACATAGCTGCCGATAAAACACCCGCCTTCGGGTACTTTGTAATCAAGGAAACGGTCTATCGGCTGTGCAGTCAGCACCGAAATCAATTGGCCTTGGGCAAAAAAGGAAAGATCAGCCACACTGCGGTCCTGAATAGGCCGGGAAACCCGGCAGGTCACCTAATTTTGCCGCCCTCTTTCGGCGGGGTCAACCTCTCAACCACATCCAGAGATTGCGCGCGGAATAATCATGGCCAAAAGTGCTAAATGTGGTGTATAAAGACAAAAAACAAAACGAGACAGGTATGACGAGCAGCGCCCTTCTTGAATCAGATTTACGCGACCGGATTTTGTCCGACCCCAGCACCGTGCTGGAAGACCCCGAAATCATGCGTGCCCTTATCGCAACCAACCAAGCACAGATGGGCGGCAATGTCGTCGATTTGCGTGGCATCGCGATGGAGCGGTTAGAGGCCCGGCTGGACCGATTAGAAGACACACACAGGTCCGTCATTGCAGCGGCCTATGAAAATCTTGCTGGCACCAATCAAGTTCACCGTGCGATCCTGCGGATGCTAGACCCCGTCGAATTTGAAGGTTTCCTGAAAGATCTAGGCGGCGAAGTTGCCAATATTTTACGCGTCGATTCCGTCCGTTTGGTTTTAGAAACCGTTCAAAGCAAAGATGACCCTGCCGTTAAACGCCTCGGCGATGTCTTAAGCGTCGCGGAACCCGGATTTATTCTGAATTATATCGGTGCACGCGAAGGCGCTGAACCACGTCAGGTCACATTACGTCAAATTCAACCCGACCAAGCCGAAATTTATGGCGAAAGCGGAAATTACATCCATTCCGAAGCAGCGCTGCTATTGGATTTTGGCGAAGGACGTCTGCCCGGTATGTTGTTGATGGGTTGCGAAGACCCTCATCACTTTAAACCGAACCAAGGCACCGACCTATTAGCGTTTTTCGCTGGCGTTTTTGAACGTACGATGCGCCGCTGGTTGTCGTGATTGGCATAGCCCCAGCGGTACGTGACGCACTCGAAAATTGGCTTCTGGCGCAAAAGGCGTTGCGCGATATTTCCAACCACACCGTGAGTGCCTACCAAACGGACGTTTCCGGTTTCTTGGCCTTTTTGGCAGAACACCACGGCGGTGCTGCTGGCATGGCACAACTTAGGTCCGTTTCCATTTCCGATATGCGGGCATGGATGGCCAATGAACGCCGTCGGGGCGTTGCGGCCCGATCGCTGGCACGCGCTCTGTCCGCCGTAAAAAGCTTTTATCGTTGGCTATCGGATCGCGAACAATTTGACGCAACCGCCGTCCTTTCTATCCGTGCACCAAAATTTCAAGGCAAGCTGCCACGACCACTACAAGTCGATGACGCTAAAGCTCTGATCGATACGGTTGAACTTCAATCAACAACCAATTGGGTTGCTTTACGGGATGTGGCTGTTGTTACCCTGCTATACGGCTGTGGTTTGCGCATTTCCGAAGCATTGGGTCTTACTGGCGCAGATCTTCCTATTGGTGAAAGCCTGCGTATCACGGGTAAAGGTAATAAAACGCGGATCGTTCCCGTCATTCCACAGGCACGTCAGGCAGTTGATCGCTACGTTGCCGCAGTTCCGTTTGATATGACGCCCGATAGCCGTATTTTTCGCGGAAAACGCGGAGGACCGCTCAGTCCCGGCGTCATCCAAAAGGCCGTCGCCCAAGCACGGATGCAACTTGGCCTGCCAGCAACGGCAACACCACATGCTATGCGGCATTCCTTTGCGACTCATCTCTTGGGGGCCGGCGGAGATCTACGCACCATTCAAGAGTTACTAGGTCACGCCAGCCTTTCCACCACGCAGGTTTATACCGAAGTGGACCCTGCCCGCCTCATGGATGTCTACAACAACGCCCATCCGCGCGGTGAAGACGCGGATTAACCTTTTAGTAAGGAAATCCGCACCCAATATCCAAAGCCTGTTGATTTAACCCCTGTTATCCTGCATGACGCAGACATGACACTCAAAGCCAAAGCCCTCCTCGTGCACCTTCTCACTGCGACCGGTGCTGTTTTCGCAATGCTGGCCATGCTGGCCGCCGTCGAAGAAGAATGGAGTCTGATGTTCCTTTGGCTGGTTGTAGCCTTTTTCGTTGATGGCATCGACGGACCGCTCGCCCGCAAATACGATGTCAAAACCAACGCGCCCATTTACGATGGGGTTTTGCTTGATCTAATCATCGATTATCTGACTTACGTCTTTGTCCCAGCTTATGCACTCTTCAAATCAGGGTTACTTACAGGATGGACTGGATGGTTTTCAATTATCGTCATTACCTTTGCCAGCGCCCTGTATTTTGCAGATACGCGCATGAAAACAAAAGACAATTCATTTTCTGGATTTCCCGGTTGCTGGAACATGTTGGTTCTCGTTTTATTTGCAACCGCACCGAACCACTGGATCATTTTGGCGGTTGTTTGCATCATCGCTGTTTCCATGTTCTTGCCACTTAAGTTTATCCATCCGGTCCGTACAGAACGCTGGCGTTCGATTTCATTGCCAATCGCCATCGCCTGGACAGCCTTTGCAGGCTGGGCCGCATGGGTTGATTTCCACCCACAAAGCTGGGCGCTGTGGGGGCTTATCGCGACCTCGATCTATCTGCTTGGTGCCGGAATCGCACAGCAGGCGATTCCCCAACGCACCTAAAATATTCAGACCCAAACCAGACCGATCCTTTCGGGTTGGGTAAAATCAAAAGATCGTGCAAAGTGGCGGTGGGATAGCAATCCTAACTATTGTTTTGGGTATCTTGATATGAGTAAACAACGCGAAATCGTTTGGGTCAGCAACTGTATCTCAGACACGAGGCTGGTAAAGTATTTCATCTCTGATTTTTTTCAGATTGATGCCAACAAAGCCGCGAAAAATATGAACCAGAATGAGGCTGGCTTTCCCATATCAAAGGAATATTTCCCCGAAAATCATTTCGCCGAGTACAAAGATAAAAAGTACAAAAAACTACCCGAAATTTTTAGCGCCGGTGGTTTTTGGATGGTCTCCGAGGCCTGTGCCGATGTGTTGCGACAGTTTGATCTTGGGGACGGAGCGCTTTACCCGACACAGCTTTTCCAAAATAATCGAACCACTCGGGTTGAAGGTGCGTATTATTGCATCAACTTTGGCAATCAAAAGCGCGCCTTTGCACCAGAGCATTCGCCTGAGGCGATGAAGCCTTATCCGAACCAGGACCTATGGAAATTACCCTTTGTTCTCAAAGACCGCGACATAGTTGTGAGTAAGGTTGCGCTAAAGGGGCCTGATCTATGGATCGATCCTTTTTTACGGGGAGCATTGTTTTTAAGTGATCCATTGGTTCAGGCACTAAAGGCAGCCAAACTTACGCGCCCATTCGGGCCGCGAAAATGCAAGGTGCTCAGCGAAAACTGACAAACCAAGAAAAGCACACCCCTAAATCAATAACCCAGCAGCACCTTCGTGTTTCAGCAGAGTGACTTTCATTTCTACACCGCCTGCCCCGGAAAACCCACCTAGGTTTTGTGCACCAAGCACACGGTGGCATGGAATAATCACCGGAATAGGGTTCGCCCCACAGGCGTTTCCAACGGCCTGTGCAGATGCCCCAATTTGTTTGGCTATGTCCCCGTAGGTCAGTGTTTCGCCAAATGGGATCGCAAACATCGCGTCACACACCACACGTTGAAAATTGGTGCCCTCAACCCACATTGGCAAATCAAACTGCGTGAGCGTCCCGGCAAAATACGCATCCAACTGCGCGAGCCCGGCCCGTAACACCTCGGTCAATTCCCCTTTGGGCTTCGCATCCCACAACAATTGCGTGATCGCCCCGTTTTTCTCAACCAGACCGAGGTGGCCAATTGGGGTATGCGTTACGCCAATATTCGTTTGTATATCCATCCTGCCAGAATGACAGAAACCAATGCGCAGACAAGGGGCTGCTGTTCCGAAACTTGCGCAATCAACACATGTACCGCCAAATAAAAACCCCGGCGCTTGGCCGGGGTTTTATGGGTTAGCTTAGTGCTTCATTACAGCGGCTACAGGTGCCGGTGTGGGCGTGGCTGCCGACATCCGGGAGGATTTTCCAGCAGCGTTGGCATTTCTCGCCGTCCGCCTTTTCAAACACCACGCCAACACCGTCGGCCTCTGGCATTCTAAAGGCTTCAGCCGGGCTCGGATCACCCGTCAGAACCACCGCAGATGTGATACAGATATCCTCGAACGGTACTGTTTTCAGCGACGCCAGCACCGCCTCGTCACGCACATGCACGACAGGCGACGCCTCTAGCGATGCGCCGATCACTTTGTCGGTCCGTTGAATTTCCAATGCGGCTGTGACCACACGGCGCACTTTGCGGATTTCGGCCCATTTCGCGGCCAGTGGTTCGTTCAACCAATCTGCTGGGGTCGCCGTGAAATCCTCAAGGTGCACAGAGGTGTCTTCGCCTTCATTGCGCTCTAGCCAGACTTCTTCCATTGTGAAGGTCAAGATCGGCGCAAGCCATGTGGTCAGGCGGCTATAAAGCAAATCCATTACTGTCAGCGCGGCACGCTGGCGTTCACTATTGCCGTCGCAATAGAGAACATCCTTACGAATATCAAAGTAGAACGAGCTAAGATCGACAGTCGCAAAGTTAAAGATCGCTTGGAATACACCTTGGAAATCATACTGCGCATAACCGGTGCGCACGGTGTGATCGAGTTCAGCCAAACGATGCAATACCCAGCGTTCAAGCTCTGGCATATTTTCAGGCTCAACACGTTTGTCTTCAGAAAAATCGCCCAAAGACCCAAGCAAGAACCGCATGGTGTTGCGCAGACGACGATAGCTGTCTGCCACGCCTTTCAGGATCTCATCACCGATCCGCAAATCAGAGGTATAGTCAGATTGCGCCACCCAAAGGCGCAGGATATCCGCGCCATATTGTTTGATCACCTGCTCTGGCGCGATGGTGTTGCCGATAGATTTCGACATCTTCGCGCCCTTGGCATCCAACGTGAAACCATGGGTCAAAACACCCCGATATGGCGCGCGCCCACGGGTGCCGCAGGATTGCAACATTGAACTGTGGAACCAGCCCCGGTGTTGGTCGGTTCCCTCAAGATAGAGATCAGCCAAACCATCGTCTGAACCATCTTCGCGGTCCCGCAAAACAAAGGCGTGGGTTGAGCCGGAATCAAACCACACGTCCAACACATCAAAGACCTGATCATAGTCATCTGGGTTCACGGCATCCCCGATAAAGCGTTCTTTGGCACCCTCAACGTACCACGCATCCGCGCCTTCGGCCTCAAACGCTTCAACGATCCGCGCGTTCACAGCCTCATCACGCAAAAGGAATTCTGGGTCAGTGGGCAACAGGCCCTTTTTCACGAAACAGGTTAGTGGCACACCCCATGCACGTTGACGTGACAATACCCAATCAGGGCGCGCTTCGATCATGGAATACAGGCGATTACGGCCGGTTTTTGGCGTCCACTCCACCAACTGGTCGATGGAATTCAGCGCGCGTTCGCGAATGGTTGTGCCGTACTCGTCTTGACCATCTCCCACCGCTTTGTCCACCGAGGCGAACCATTGTGGCGTATTGCGGAACACAATCGGCGCTTTGGAGCGCCAAGAATGCGGATAGCTGTGGGTTACACGGCCACGAGCGATGATCGCGTTTGCCTCGACCAATTTCGCGATAACAGCGGTGTTGGCTTTGCCTTCTTTGCCTTTGCGGTCAAAGACTTGCAGCCCTGCAAAGAACGGCACATGCGGCAGGAATTCGCTTTCTTCCCCAACATTGTGGGTCATGCGATCAATCCAGTTGCGTTTGACAAAGCATTCATAGTCGTCAGCACCGTGCGATGGGGCCGTATGAACAAAGCCCGTACCCGCGTCATCGGTGACGTGATCACCATCGATCATTGGAACGTCATAGTCCCAGAAACCATTGGCCTCCTGAGCACCATGGAACGGGTGTTTGAGGATCATGCCCTCAAATTCAGCCGCAGCAACCTCACGGACTCGGGTGAAATCAGTCACACGTGATTTGCCCAGAGCGTCCGCCGCCAAAGTATCCGCAAACAGATATAGATCGCCGGGGTTGGTCCAGCTTTCTTCTTCGGTGGCATCAACACGGTAGAGGCCATAAGCCACCTTCACGTTATAAGCGACAGCCTTATTCGATGGGATCGTCCAAGGCGTTGTTGTCCAGATCACAACACGGGCTTCGGCCAAATCGCCACCCACGTTCTGGGTAGAAAACGGCACCCAGATCGTGTGGCTTTTGTGATCGTGGTATTCGATCTCAGCCTCAGCCAAAGCGGTTTTTTCAACCGGGCTCCACATTACAGGTTTTGAACCCTGATAAAGCGTGCCGTTCATCAGGAACTTTTGAAACTCAGACGCAATTGTCGCCTCGGCGTGGTAATTCATTGTCAAATAGGGGTTTTCCCATTTGCCCGTGATACCCAAACGTTTGAATTCATCGCGCTGAACGTCGATCCAACCATCGGCAAACTTACGGCATTCCTGACGGAAATCCACCACAGGAACATCGTCTTTGTTTTTGCCTTTTTTGCGGTATTGCTCTTCGATCTTCCATTCGATCGGCAGACCGTGACAATCCCAACCCGGGATGTAACGCGCGTCTTTGCCCATCATTTGTTGGGAGCGTACAACCATATCTTTGAGGATTTTGTTCAACGCGTGGCCGATATGCAAATGCCCGTTCGCATAGGGTGGCCCGTCATGCAGCGTAAAGCTTTGGCGGCCCTCGGCGCGTTCACGCAATTTGTCGTAAATTCCGATTTTTGCCCAACGGTCCAGCCAGACAGGTTCGCGTTTGGGCAGACCCGCGCGCATTGGGAAATCAGTTTTTGGAAGGTTCAGAGTGGTTTTATATTCAGGCGTATCGGCGCACATATCGTGTGGTCCTTAAACGGTCGTCAATTGGGATGAGGGCGGCGTGAAAGGGTCATACGCCTTGTCCCGGCGGCTCTCGATCAGAGCGCCGGGCTAATAATTCGTATAATGACGCGGACTAAATACATCATAAGCGCCTTATAGGCCGGGGTTCCAAAGAGGTCCAGATGTGTTTGCGCCCCACCCACAACCTTATCTGCGGCAATTACAGCCCTTTTCATTTTTAGTCTGCAGGCGCATATCAAAGAGGCATAAGAAAGTAAGCCCATGCCAAATCCCCTTAGACGTTTTGACCTCACCCAAGAGCAAATCAACGGCGTGATCACCGCCTTTTATGCCCGTGTCCGGATTGAGCCGACTCTCGGCCCCGTCTTCAACACTCATATAGAAGCGGACGAATGGCCTGCGCATGAAGCAAAGATCGCCGGGTTTTGGCAAAACGCAATTTTGCGCGACAAAACATATGACGGCAACCCAATGGCCGTACATCGCGCGACGCCTGGCATCGAACCAGAGCATTTTGCGATATGGCTGGCGTTGTTTGACACGGTCCTTACCGAAAAGCTGCCTGCGCAAACAGCGGCAGCATGGTCCGAACTCGCGCACCGGATTGGTCGCGGTTTACGACTGGGGATCGAAGGAGATCGCACACCGCCTGACGCCCCTCCGAAATTATTCTAAGTCAGTTTTTTGATCGCCCAAACAACCCGGTTAGCGCACGTTGTACGATCCCAGTCACTGTTGGTTTCTTTTCCCGATGGAACGGCAGAGGGCGGCACACCTCGATTGCGGCAACGCCAACACGCGCGGTTAATGCGCCATTGATCACCCCTTCGCCAAAACGGCGCGAAATTTTCGACAGAACTCCGCCACCTGCAATGGACCCGATCAAATCGTCGCCGACTGCAACAGCCCCGGTCGCCACCAGATGCGCAAAAACCGACCGCGTCAAACGCCAATTGCCCAACGTTCCGGTGCGTCCGCCGTAAAGCTCCGCAACACGTCGGATCATCCGCATATTCGCCAACAGCGCCGTAATGAGATCAGCCAAAGCCATTGGAACAATGGCTGTCACCGTTGCGACTTGGCGCGCAGCTGCCTCCACTTCGCGTCTTGCAGCCAAGTCAATTGGGGCTAAAATTTCAGCTTCGGTGATGCCTAATAATCCGTCTGCATCAAAAACTTCGCTGGCGCGGGTTTCAAATCTGTCTCGCCCCCATTTTAGATCATCGCGATCTTTATAAAGTTTGGCCAAACGCTGTGTCACATCCCGCGCCGCTCCGAGATCATCCTCGGCCAGAGCTTTCTCCGCTGCGGCTTGGAGACGATCCAAGCGGCGTAAGCGTGAAAACCCCGCCCATTCGCGTAAAATCAGGATCAACATAACCAGCAACAACAACGCAACCAACACAGTCGCAATCCCACCAAGGATCTGATTGCGCAAAAGTAGCCCTGTCACAAAATCCCATGCCCAAAGTGACACCGCAAAGCTGGCCAAAGCCCCAAGCAGCGCCCAAAATATTCGCCCAATCCAGGAGGGTTTTGCCGCCCCCAAACCAACAACAGCTTGCATCATAGCTGTTTGGGCGACATCTGCCACTTCAGGAACAGGCGGTGCTTCGGCAGGTGTAACCGGAGTATCGTCATCCACGTCAAATAAGATCGGGCGGTTTTTTTCGGTCATCTTTGCGCCCTTTGCCATGCGTATCGAATGTCTGGTAGTTTTTCATCGTTGCAACTGCCGTCTGATCGCAGCACCTCATCAAACCCTTGCGAAAGGTAGAATTTTTGGGCGTCAACGTTACGCTCAAACGTCCACAGATTAAGCACGTCAGAGCGTGCTTTTGCATGGCAGATCAAAGTCTGACCCATCCCACGACGCGCAGCATGAGGGGCAATGTATAAAGCATGTATTTCGCTTTCATCCCGTGCAATGAACCCCACAACGTCCCCAGTATCAATGACAGACACCCAATCGCGACCAATCATCATCTCAGCGAACTCTTCCGTTTCTTTCAGGCTATGCAGGTCGGGCAACCACGGGGTTTCACTATTCCATTCATGCAATATCCGGGCGACAGGTATGATGTCTTTTACATAAGCGTTGCGGATCACTTCGGTCATAGCACATCCCCCAATAGAAACTGTGCAGCTTTATCCAAGCGAATATGCGGCGGGCCTTCCCCCGGCAACAGATTGACTTGGGCTGGCGCAAATTTCATGAACTGATACTCGCCGTTTAACCAGTCTCGCGCGCCATTTTTCGCAGGCGCCGTTAATGCAGCAGGATCAGTCGGTAATGCACCGGGATAGAAAGAAGCCTGTTTTCCTTCCAAGATTTGCCCACGCACACACCCCAGTTTTGCACCATCGTGATCGCGGAATTCTTCGACCGTGGCGCGCAGACTGGCGATTGACATCGCTGCAGTTGCAGCCCCGGCAAAATTGGCACGATCTTTGGCCCCTCGCAACATAGCCTCCATTATGGCTGTCAGTTGCGGGTGTTGGTCATGATGCAGGTGATCCGCCTTTGTCGCAGCGAACAAAATACGTTCGACCCGACGCCCCCGCAACAAGCGCGTCAAAAACGCATTTCGGCCCGGGCGAAACGCTGACAAAATCTGTTCCATACTGCGTTGCGTATTATAAAACGCCTCAGGCCCATCATGGATCGCACCAAGAGTATCCATCAGCACGACCTGACGATCAATACGCGCAAAATGATCCCGGAAGAACGGCTTTACGACGCGCGCCTTATAGGCGTCAAACCGGCGTTCCATTTCACGCCATAGGCTACGCCGACCCGGCCTATCTGGACGCATCAAAGGCGCAAATGTCAAAACGGGAGAACCATCCAATTCACCTGGCAAGATAAAGCGTCCCGGTGTGCCATCGGCGAACCCAACAGAACGCGCGGCATGTAAATAACGCGTATAGCGCTTTGCCAGATTTTGCGCATCAGGCTCATCGTAGCGTTCATTTGTATATAGATCGGCGGCTTCTGCCAGATAGGCTTGGGCGGATGATCGCGATTGTATCACACTCAGCACATGATCCGACCATTGTTCATACGACATGTCCATCATGCCGACATCCAACAACCATTCTCCGGGATAATCGATGATATCTAGATGAATAGTACGCGGCCCAGAAAGCCCCGACAAAAACCCCTGCGGCTGCACACGAAGCGAGAGGCGCAATTGGCTAACAGCACGGGTGCTTTCAGGCCAATGTGGGGCGGGTCCCGTCATTGCTGCAAGATGTTTTTCGTACTCAAACCGCGGCACCGTATCGTCCGGCTGTGGTTGAAGATACGCCGCGCGGATACTCCCGTTTGACGCAGCCAAAAGCTGTGGCATACGCCCACGATCTAACAAATTTGCAATAAGGGAGGTGATAAAAACAGTTTTCCCTGCCCGCGCAAGCCCGGTTACCCCAATGCGCACCACCGTATCAGAAAATGCACTCGTTACCCCATCCGCCGCGGTTTCAACGCTGCGTGTAATATCTTCGACGATCCTAGAAAGACCCAACTCTACCGCCCTTTTGTCGTTTTCCTAAAGATAGTCATAGCTTGGACGAAAAACCAGCCTCAGAACCAGATACACATATTCACGCTTGATCCCGACAGCATTTTCTTAAACAACAAAATGAACAGATAACCGGAGTAAGACATGACCATGATAGATCAGAAAAAGGCCACCATCGCCGCGCAAGCCGCCGGTGCAATTGATCTGTCGACAGGTGGGGTCGTTCCGCCCATTCAGCCTTCTACAACCTACGCCAGAGCACGTGACTACAGCCTACTGCAAGACGGAAATGTCTACGGGCGCGATAACAATGATGCCGTTCGACTGGCCGAAGAAATCTTGGCAAAACTCGAAGGTGCTGCAGAAGCGTTATTGTTTCCAACCGGCATGGCGGCAATTGCCGCTGTTTTTCGCACCATACCCAATGGCGGCACAGCGATTGTTCAATCCGGTATTTATTGGGGCACCACAAAATGGATACGTGATTTTTGCACCCGCCGCGATGTGACATTGCTTGAAGTGGATGCAAGCGATGCCGCGGCACTCGATGTGCTTTGTGCTGCGAATCCTGCCCATATCGTGTTTGTTGAAACCCCATCAAACCCGTGGCTTAAAACCGTTGATATCGCCAAAGCCGCCCAAAGCGCTCATGCAGCAGGGGCGAAGCTTGTTGTAGACTCGACTGCGGCAACGCCAATCCTAATGCAGCCATTATCGATGGGCGCTGATATTGTCATGCATTCTGCAACCAAAGCGATTAACGGTCATTCAGATGTTTTGGGCGGCGTGTTGGCCACAAATAACGCAGACCAAACATGGCAAGACGTCGCTATTGATCGACACGATGCCGGGGCGGTCATAGGCCCATTTGAAGCATGGCTGCTGATCCGGGGAATGCGCACCCTACCCTTGCGTGTTGAGCGCATGTGCGAAAACGCGATGAAAGTCGCGCATTTCCTACAGGACCACCCGATAGTCGAGGGCGTCTTTTATCCCGGGCTACCAACCCACACAGGTTATGAGTTGGCGACACAGCAGATGGAAGGTGGATATGGTTTCTTAATGTCTTTCCTCGTCAAAGGCGGGGCTGCTGATGCGCTTCAAGTCGCTGGTCGGTTAAACTTATTTCACCGCGCGACGTCACTTGGCGGGGTAGAAAGCCTTGTGGAACATCGCCATACAATTGAACCGCATACAGGTATCCCTGAAAATCTACTGCGTATTTCGGTTGGTATTGAAGACGCCCAAGATTTGATCGATGATTTAGGTCAGGCGCTCGGGCAATGAACATGCGGGTGATTGCAAAGCCAAGCCCCGCGCGGTAAGCGAAGCCATGGGACGTTATGCACTAAAAATCGAATATAACGGCGCGCCATTCCACGGCTGGCAGCGCCAAAAAGAACACGTATCTGTACAAGGTGCGATCGAGGATGCTCTGCGCAAACTTGAACCTGATGTTCCGACGATTGTCGCCGCTGGCCGCACTGATGCCGGCGTTCATGGTACAGGCCAAGTGGCCCATGTGGATTTACAACGCCCATGGAAACCCTTCCGCCTGTCAGAGGCTTTGAATTTCCATCTAAAACCCAATCCAGTTTCGATTCTGGAGGCTGCAGAGGTTGGCGATGATTTCAGCGCGCGATTTTCAGCGATGGAGCGGCAATATCTATTTCGCCTCGTCAGCCGTCGTGCGCCTTTGTGTCATGATGCTGGGTTCGTGTGGCAGATTATGCACCCACTTGATCTTGACGCCATGCGTGAAGGGGCAGCGCATTTAATTGGCCTGCACGATTTCACGACCTTCAGATCCGTTATTTGTCAGGCCAATTCTCCGGTCAAAACCATTGATGAAATTCGCATTGAACCCGTCGAAATTCCCTACGGGACTGAATATCGATTTCATGTGCGCGCCCGCAGCTTTTTGCATAATCAGGTTCGTAGTATTGTTGGCACACTCGCCCAAGTCGGTGCAGGACGTTGGATGCCTGATGATGTCAAAGATGCATTAGAAGCCCGAACGCGCAGTGCCTGTGGCACTGTAAGTCCCCCCCAAGGGCTGTACCTCGCACATGTTGTTTATCCTGAGGACCCATTCACAAATGGCGCGCACGAAAGGCACTGACCTCGTCTTGTGTTGGGGCTTTTCCGGTAAAGGTCTCGATGTAGGTCGGCATGCGTTCAACCCGTAAGGTTTTGGGTTCTTTCATCATCATCGCGATATATCCGACTTGGGTGTAATAGACTGTGGTCGCACGCGCAAATGCTTGGTCCCTGTCAAAACCATGTCGCACAAACATCTGAACAAGGGCGTCCATCCGCATTTGATCGACTTCGGTTAAGCGAGCCTTCAACACATCTGATGTCTGAGCCCAATTGCGAATGGCAAAATCCAAACGCATATCGAACAAATCAACATCAAGCCAACAATCAAACAGATGAAAAATTGACTCTTCAATGGATTGCGACGGCTTTTGAGTTTGGACAACTAGGTTAGTCGTGTTTTTGCTTTCCCATCGGGCGATGAGGGCATCAAGGACGGCCTCTCGATGTTCAAAATGCCAATAGAAGCTTGGGCGTGACATACCAACAGCCTTTGCCAAGGCTTGAATCTTTACCGCTTCGACACCGCCACTGATCAACAAATCATAAGCTGCGTCCAACCACAAATCTGGGGAGCCGCGCCACCCTTTCGAATTTTGTTCCATGCGCGTTGCCTATCACCACCAATCAGCTTTTCCAAGGGTAGACACTTTTCCAAGGCCCAAACAAAAAGGC
This sequence comes from Cochlodiniinecator piscidefendens, assembly GCF_011326755.1. Taxonomy (GTDB): domain Bacteria; phylum Pseudomonadota; class Alphaproteobacteria; order Rhodobacterales; family Rhodobacteraceae; genus Cochlodiniinecator; species Cochlodiniinecator piscidefendens. Next base: position 502,226 of record NZ_JAAOIE010000002.1, read on the forward strand.
GCTCCAAAGAGCGCCTTTTCAAATTCATACAATTGAAAAGATCAACCGCGCCCTTTCCAAGGCACCAGGTATGCTTCCATTTTGCGCATCAGGATGTCGATGCCAAAACCGATGATACCAATCAGAACAATCCCCATGATAACAATATCTGTCAGCTGGAATTTTGATGCAGCAACGATCATCTGACCTGCACCTTGTTCAGCCGCAACAAGTTCTGCCGCAACAACAGTACCCCAACAAACGCCCATCGCAACACGTGCACCAGTAAAGATTTCCGGTAGGGAGTTCGGGATAATGACATACCGCATGATCTGCCACTTAGAGGCACCCAAAGAATAGGCCGCGTGGATCTTAGTGATTTTCACACCAGACACACCGGAGCGTGCAGCAATCGTCATAATCCATAGCGATGCAAGGAACAGCAAGAACAGCTTACCTTGTTCACCGATACCAAACCAAATGATCACAAGCGGGATCAAAGCAAGCGGTGGCACAGGGCGCATAAATTCTACGATTGGATCGAACCAACCACGGAACCAGTTAGACAGACCCATTGCGTAACCCAATGGAATACCCACAATCGCCCCAAGTAGGAAACCAACGATAACCCGGAACAATGAGAACCCGAGATGCTCAGCCAAGGTAAAGCCACGATAGCCTTCAGCTGCAATCACGATCAAACGGTTCCACACGTCTTCAGGAGCTGGAAGCCAGATTTTTTCCATCTGCCAGCCTGCTTCGGGTGAGAAACGAACAGTGCCACGACGTGACAATTCAACAAGCCCGGTGTCAGTCTGAACACCCGGTCCTTCAGGCTCAACAGCCTGGCCGTTGATTGCAACAACGCGGTAGCCATCCTGATCTTCGCCAACGTCGTTGTTGTTTGTACGAACAAGACCACCCCGGCCAGCACCCATTACGAATGAATCGTTTTGAGCAAAGCCTTCGCCACCGTCCACTTCTGGTGCTTCGATTTCTTGACCGATTGGATGCACAAGGATGCTAACAGTTGCATCGTCACGCTCACCTGCAGCGTTTTCAGCGGTATAGGTGAAAGAAGTGTCACCCAAGAACGGGCCGGGCGCGTGGAACGGTGTGATTTTGGAGCCCGTGAATGCCCCCCAAATCAAAAAGATAGCTACGATTGAAATAACCGACGCCGCACGGCTAGGTTTAACAGCACTTTCATCACCGAATGTCACTGTTTTAAGAGAGGTGTAATCGCTGCTTCCGTTTACAAAGCGCATTGCGATTTTCACCGCAAACATCCCGCCTATGAAAATAGCTACATAGGTCAGAAAAATAATTATGCCGATGCTCATGATGCGTCCTCCGTCCGGCCCATGATTTCCTCTTCCATATCCCAAATCATGCTGAGAATTTCATCGCGTGTTTCCGCAAAGCCGTCGGATTTTTTTACATCTCGCAGGTCCGCATCGACGCCACGTTCAGCAAATGGAAGACGGTATTCTTTATGAACACGGCCCGGGCGTGGGGCCATAACCAAAAGACGTTCACCCAACAATAGCGCTTCTTCCACAGAGTGGGTAATCAGAATGATGGTTTTCCCGGTTTCTTTCCAAAGCTTCAGAACGAGGCTCTGCATTTTTTCCCGTGTCAGCGCATCAAGAGCACCAAGAGGTTCATCCATCAAGATCACATCAGGGTCGTTTGCCAAGCAACGTGCCAATGCAACCCGCTGTTGCATCCCGCCCGAAAGCTCATAAACAGCTTTTTCTTTGAAGTCCTGCAGACCAACGGTTTCTAACAAATGGTCAGTGATTTTATCGCGTTCGGCCTTTGGCATTCCCTTCATACGCGGGCCAAAGTCAACGTTCTCGCGAACACTCATCCATTCAAATAGCGCGCCTGCTTGGAAAACCATGCCGCGTTCAGCGTCAGGGCCTTCAACAAGGTGGCCATTTAATTCCATATTTCCTTCGGTTGGGGCCAAAAAGCCCGCAACAATGTTCAGAAGCGTTGTCTTACCGCAGCCCGATGGGCCAAGGATTGACAGAAGCTCCCCCTCTTTGATGTCCAATGACACGTCTTTCAACGCCTGAACGGAAGATCCGTTTGGCAGATCGAAGCGCATGGAAATACTGTTTAGTTTCAGCCCAGTCACAATGGGTACCCCTATGTTTCAGATACAAAAAGGGCGGCATGTATCTGCACGCCGCCCAAATTGTAGTGGCTTACATATCTGATGCAGCAGAAAGTGCTGATGTATTTACAGCACCGTCATATGAAGAACGTGAGCCATCAATGTTCCCAGTTTCAACAAAGAAATCTGCAACTTCTTTAAGGAAGGTCTGAGTACCACCGCCAAGCCATGCTTCGCTCAATTGTGCTTCAACAGATGGGAATTCAAAACGTGCCAAAGTTGCCGCAGCATCTTCTTCGCTCATACCCGCGTCTTGTGCGATCACTGGCAGCATCTCTGCTGTATGTTCACCAGAGTTCCACATTGCGTTTGCATGTGCAGTGACAGCTAGGAAGTCTGCCAAAAGCTCAGGCTCTTCTTCGACAAAAGATGCAGAAGCTGATGTCACGTCAAAGACGTAGATGCCAAGTTCGGTTTTCTCAGCGCCGGTCAGCAATGTGTTGCCGTGCTCGGTCATGCGGCGCAGTGCACCACCCCAACCACACGCCATATCAAGCGAACCCTGTGCCAAAGCTGCCGCAGAATCCGCAGGCGCCATGTCAACAACTTCGAGTGTGGAAACGTCGATACCGAAGTGTTCCATTTGCTTCAAGAAACCGTAATGCGCCGCTGTACCGATTGGCACACCAATGCGGTGACCTTCGAGGTCTGCAACGCTGGCTGCGTCGATTTCGAGCGAAGAGTGCACAACGCAGTTATCGTTGTCTGCGTAGCTTACCGCAACATCAACAACCTGAAGGTCCTGACCCGCAGAAGCCGCGACAACGAATGGTGGAACACCTTGGCTTACAGCGATGTGAACATCACCTGATGCCATCGCTGCAGACATTGCTGTGCCGGTGTCGAATGCACGCCAGTTTACGGTTACGCCGAGTTCTTCGTCGTAGGTGCCGTTGGCTTTTGCAAATTCAAATGGCATTGGCCATTCAAGAAAATAAGCAACCGTAATCTCGTCCAATGCCATTGCGCCGGTTGCCCCAGTGAGCATCGCTACGCCTGCAACTGTTCCGAAGATTTTGGATTTTACACTCATGTTTTTCTCCCGTGTTGGTGCCGTTTTCCGGCTTTGTATTCCCCTAATTATAGGGCAATGATTGATACGAAGTGATTTTTATCACTCCGAAATGCGTGCCCTTCGAATCTCTGTTCGAATTTTGCCCGCTGCATCCAAACCTAGATGTGCATAGTAAAATGCATATTAGGATCAGAGTAACTCGAATGTGCGTCGCTCCATAGTAAATTCACGACACCCAATGCTGAGCTTCATAAAACCGTAAGTGAAACGCGGTTTCAGTCAATGCTTTGATCACCAGTATATTGTGACCATCAATAAATTAATCTGCATCCTTTTGCGCTCAACTTTTATATATTATTCTTTTTTTTCAGAATATTAAAGATTTTAATTTTGCTCATCGTTGTTTTCCTCACCACAATTCTGGACTTAACACCTTTCCACTCTGGCCCTAACGGTTCTGCTATCCATTCAACAAAGTTTCACAATAGAATATACGCGTAACTCTCAGCCTTCCGGGCCCAGCCCGCAAGACCTAACAAATGGAATCAGAACTATGGATACAGGTTTTCAAACCAACGATCTGACGGATGTCGTCGAAGCAGACCGCGCCCACGTTTGGCATCACTTGGTTCAGCATAAACCCTTTGAAACCAATGACCCACGCATCATTGTCGAAGGCAAGGGTATGCGCGTCTGGGATCAAAAAGGCACTGAGCTTTTGGATGCTGTTTCTGGTGGCGTCTGGACCGTCAACGTCGGCTATGGCCGCGAATCAATCGCCAATGCAGTGCGTGATCAGATTCTCAAAATGAACTACTTCGCACAAACCGTTGGCTCTATTCCTGGTGCGAATTACGCGAAACGCCTGATCGAAAAGATGCCAGGCATGTCCCGCGTTTATTACAACAACTCTGGTTCTGAAGCGAACGAGAAAGCTTTCAAAATGGTTCGTCAGATCGCGCACAAGCGCTATGGCGGCGTAAAGCACAAAATTCTTTACCGTGAGCGCGACTACCACGGCACCACGATCACCACATTGTCTGCTGGCGGCCAACCAGAGCGCGGTGCGCAATACGGACCATACACTCCGGGTTTTGTATCCGTCCCCCATTGCCTTGAGTATCGCAACCAGTTCGACAGCCCAGAAGAATACGGCTTGAAAGCAGCGAACGCGATCGAAGAGGTCATCCTGCGCGAAGGCCCAGAAACTGTTGGCGCATTGTGCCTAGAGCCTATTACAGCAGGCGGCGGTGTTATCGTTCCACCAGAAGGCTACTGGGATCGTGTTCAGGAAATCTGCAAGAAATACGATATCCTCCTGCACATCGACGAAGTTGTTTGCGGCGTAGGCCGGACCGGTACTTGGTTCGGATATCAGCACTACGGCATCAAACCTGACATGGTTACCATGGCAAAGGGTGTTGCATCTGGTTACGCTGCCATCGCATGTCTTGTGACCACTGAAGAAGTGTTCAACCAGTTCAAAGACGATGCTGCTGACCCAATGAGCTACTTCCGTGATGTATCTACCTTTGGTGGTTGTACCGCTGGACCTGCTGCTGCTCTCGAAAACATGAAGATCATCGAAGACGAGAACCTGCTCGAGAACACCACAAACATGGGTGAATACATGCTTGGTTCGCTCGGTGAACTGATGGACAAACATCAGATCATTGGTGATGTGCGCGGCAAAGGTTTGTTCCTCGGCGCTGAGCTTGTTTCAGATCGTAGCACTAAAGAACCCGCAGCTGAAAAACTGGTTCAAGCTGTTGTCGCGAACTGTAATGCTCAGGGCGTTCTCATTGGCGCGACCAATCGTTCACTACCCGGGTTCAACAACACCTTGTGCTTCAGCCCTGCCTTGATCGCGACCAAAGACGATATCGATCAGATCGTTGGTGCGGTTGATAATGCTTTGACTACCGTCTTTGGCTAAGACCCCCACAAAATAACACTAAACGGCCACCGCTTTGGTGGCCGTTTTACATTCTGGCCTTATGCCGACATATTCAATATATCCAGTCATCCTAATTAGGTGGATTTGTCATGCCCATCTCTGAAGAAACGTTTTTTCTAGATCAGAAGTTCGAAGGCACCCTGCAAAGTCAGATCCAGCAGATGGTGGCAGAAGGCATATTGTCAGGCCGATTTCGGCCCGGAGAAAAACTGCCCTCCTCCAGAAGACTGGCAAAGCACCTTGGGATCAGCCGGATCACCATCACGCTTGCCTATACGGAATTGGTCGCGGATGATTACATCATTTCGCGTGGCCGTTCAGGATATTTTGTTTCAGAAAATGCCCCGCAACCTCCGCGCTTTGATACGCTGCGCCCCCGTGAGGACGCTGTTGATTGGCAGCGGGCTATCGGGCAACGGTTCTCAGGGGCCACCAATTTAGAAAAGCCGCGGAATTGGAAAGATTTCACATATAACTTTATCTACGGACAGGCCGATCAAAGCCTATTCGACCATCAGAACTGGCGGCACTGCGCTTTACGCGCCTTGGGCCAAAGGGACTTTGATGCGCTGACATCCGATTACTACGAACATGATGATCCCAAATTAATCGAATTCATCGCCCGTCACACCCTACCACGGCGCGGGATTTTGGCCCGCCCAGAAGAAATTCTCGTCACGATGGGCGCACAAAACGCCTTATGGCTAGCCGCACAAGTTTTACTTACTCAACGTCGAACTGCCGCGACAGAAGATCCTTGCTATCCCGGCCTTCGCGAAATTCTGCACCACACTCGCTGCCACGTCCATTCAGTACCGGTCGATCAAAATGGGCTTCCTCCGTCTGCGCTGCCAACTGACGTCGATGTGCTATTCTTAACGCCGAGCCATCATTGCCCAACATCATCCACAATGCCGGTTTCGCGCAGGCAAGAATTATTAGCACGTGCTGAACGAGATGAATTTCTTATTGTTGAAGATGATTACGAATTCGAAATGTCTTTTCTCGAACCACCCTCCCCCTCTTTGAAGTCCCTCGATCAAAGCGGGCGGGTGATCTATGTCGGCTCTTTTTCGAAATCCTTATTTCCAGGATTACGACTAGGATATTTGGTAGGCTCTGCCCCATTTATTCGTGAAGCCCGCGCTCTGCGTTCTGCGGTCTTACGCCACCCCCCTGGACATATCCAACGTACTGCGGCCTATTTTTTGTCTCACGGACATTATGATGCGTTGATTAGACGTATGGGGCAAGCTTACCACCAACGCCGCAATGTCATGGATCAGGCGATCCGAGAACATGGGCTTCATATCGCTGGCAAAGGTGTATTTGGTGGATCCAGTTTTTGGATGAAAGCTCCGCCCGGTGTAAATGCGGCCCTTCTGACTGCCCTGCTACGAAAGCGCGGCGTACTGATCGAAAACGGGCAGCCATTCTTTTCAAAGAATGAAACCAGCAGCGGATTCTACCGATTAGCGTACTCTTCTATTCCCGCAGAAAAAATTCCGGAAGGTATAGCGCATATCGCGGATGTCATGAAATCCCTTCAATAACCGTCAAGACGCTGTCAGCTAGATATGCTCCTGTGGCGCGACTAACTTCAACCCACACCCATCACAGAATTTCTCTCTGCGCTAACCAAGATTCAACTCAGAGCTACCAAACCGTCAATCTGGACCTATCGACCAAATTGACTGGCCCTATCGTTCAGTTTACTGCAACGGTAATTTCACTCCAAATTGGGCCCTAGGCCCTCTCTGCATTTCTACTCAAGGGGACACACCTTATGAAAATGACGACCGAAGAAGCCTTCGTCAAAGTGCTGCAAATGCACGGAATTGAACATGCTTTTGGCATTATCGGTTCTGCAATGATGCCGATCTCCGACTTGTTCCCACAGGCGGGAATCAAATTCTGGGATAACGCCCACGAGTGCAACGCAGGCATGATGTCAGACGGCTACACACGTTCAACCGGCAAGATGTCTATGATGGTTGCGCAGAACGGCCCCGGCATCACAAACTTTGTGACCCCAGTGAAAACCGCTTACTGGAACCACACACCATTGTTGCTCGTGACTCCACAGGCTGCAAACAAAACAATCGGTCAAGGTGGCTTCCAAGAAGTTGAACAGATGGCTTTGTTCAAAGACATGGTTGCTTATCAGGAAGAAGTTCGCGATCCGTCCCGTATCGCTGAAACCCTGAACCGTGTAATCGAAAACGCGTTCCGCGCTTCTGCGCCTGCTCAGATCAACATCCCACGTGACTTCTGGACACAGGTTATCGACATTGAACTGCCGAAAATCGTACGTCTTGAATTGCCAGCAGGTGGTGCAACCGCAGTGTCCGAAGCTGCGAAATTGCTGTCAGATGCGAAATTCCCAGTCATTCTAAACGGCGCTGGTGTTATCCTTGCGGGTGCAATTGGTGACTCTGCAAAATTGGCGGAACGTCTCGACGCGCCAGTTTGCTCAGGCTACCAGCACAACGACGCCTTCCCGGGTTCACACCCATTGGCAGCAGGTCCTTTGGGCTACAACGGTTCAAAAGCAGCGATGGAATTGATCGCACAGGCTGATGTTGTATTGGCACTTGGCACACGTTTGAACCCGTTCTCAACTTTGCCGGGTTACGGCATTGATTACTGGCCACGTGATGCGAAAATCATCCAAGTTGATATCAACTCTGACCGTATCGGCCTGACCAAAGACGTCACCGTTGCGATCCAAGGTGATGCGAAACAAGTTGCGCAAAACATTCTCGCACAATTGTCTGACACAGCAGGCGACACAAACCGTGATGACCGCAAAGCCACAATCTCAAAAACCAAATCTGCTTGGGCTCAAGAATTGACCTCAATGGATCACGAAGACGATGATCCAGGCACAACTTGGAACGAACGTGCGCGTGACCGTGAGCCGGGCAAAATGTCGCCTCGTATGGCGTGGCGCGCAATCCAATCTGCATTGCCAAAAGAAGCAATCATTTCTTCTGACATCGGTAACAACTGCGCAATCGGTAACGCCTACCCCACGTTTGAAGAAGGCCGCAAATATCTGGCTCCGGGTCTGTTCGGCCCATGCGGATACGGCTTCCCAGCGATCTGTGGTGCAAAAGTTGGTCAGCCTGATGTTCCGGTTGTTGGCTTTGCAGGCGACGGCGCGTTTGGTATTTCCATGAACGAAATGGTTTCTGTTGGTCGTGACGATTGGCCAGCGATTACCATGGTTATCTTCCGCAACTATCAGTGGGGTGCTGAAAAGCGTAACACCACACTTTGGTTCGATGATAACTTCGTGGGTACCGAGCTGGATACAAACGTATCATACGCTGGTATCGCTAAATCATGTGGCGTGAACGGCGTTGCAGTCACCACAATGGATGAGCTGACCGATGCGCTGAACACAGCGATCAAGGCACAGATGAACGACAACCAAACTACGTTCATTGAAATCCTGCTGAACCAAGAGCTGGGCGAGCCTTTCCGTCGCGATGCGATGAAAAAGCCAGTTTCAGTTGCCGGCATCAATGCCGCTGACATGAAACCACAGCAAGTTTAAGCAAAAGGCGGCGGAATGACCCTGACTCCCATTGAACTTCTGAAGTCTCTGGACTCAGTCACCCGCCCCACCATTGCTTTAAGCGAAGGGAGTGATCCCCGCATCATCGCGGGGGCCCTCACCGCCCATTCTGAAGGGGTCGCAAATGTGATCCTCGTAGGCAACATCGATGACATCACCACAGAGCTGTCAGCCCAAAATGCTGCGCCCGGTGAAGGCATTGAAATACATGATCCGGCGTCTTCCGCCCTGATCGACGAATTTACCAACGCGTTTTATGAACTTCGCCGCCATAAAGGTGTAGACGAAGCCAAAGCACGTATCGCTGTTTCTAACCCCATAACTTACGCCGCCATGTTGGTACGATTGGGGTATGCAACAGGAACCGTTGGTGGTGCTATTGCAACCACGTCTGACATTGTGCGCGCCGCCATCCAAGTAATTGGCAAAGCGCCCGACGCCGCAATGGTTTCCAGCTTTTTCTTAATGTATCCGCCCACTGATGATGGGCGTGCGATGCTGTATTCAGACTGCGGCCTGGTGATCGATCCAAGCTCAGAAGAATTGGTCGCAATCGCGGCAGCTTCAGCAAAATCATGCGAAGCTCTCCTACGACAAACCGCGAAAATCGCTATGCTGTCCTTTTCCACCAAAGGAAGCGCGCGCCACCCCGCCGTATCCAAGGTCGAAGCAGCGACCAACCTACTGCATGAACAATTTCCAAATCTATCGGTCGACGGGGAGCTTCAGTTTGACTCTGCTTTTGTTCCGTCTGTTGGCCAACGCAAAGCGCCGAGCTCCGATGTTGCGGGCAACGCCAATGTGATGATTTTCCCCAATCTGGACGCCGGCAATATTGGTTACAAAATCACCCAACGTTTGGGCGGATACAGCGCGATCGGTCCGATCATGCAAGGCCTTTCCAAACCTGCAAATGACCTTTCACGTGGGTGCGTGGCCGAAGATGTAACCCAGATGATTGCTGTAACAGCCCTTCAAGCATTGGGAAATTCTTCCGAATAACCCCCAGCAACCAGAACATCACTCCACTCAGAACAAAAAGATCAAGAAAACGAGTCGCCTTTCAAGCATAATAGCATTATGTATGCACAAAACAGCCAACGGGACCGCCAATGACCCACCAGCAACCGATTATCGACACCTCTCCAAAGGTGTCAGACGAAATCCGCAAAACGACCTGCTATATGTGTGCCTGTCGCTGCGGTATTAACGTGCATATGAAAAGCGGCAAAGTCGCCTATATCGAAGGCAACCGTGACCACCCGGTAAACAAGGGTGTGCTATGTGCCAAGGGATCCGCAGGGATCATGCAGATCAACGCCCCGTCGCGTCTTCGTGCCCCTCTGAAACGGGTTGGGCCACGCGGGTCTGGCGCCTTTGAAGAAATCAGCTGGGAAGAGGCGATGGATATCGCCGTTGGCCACCTGAAACCCATCCGTGAAAACGATCCGACCAAATTGGCGTTCTTTACCGGGCGTGATCAGTCACAATCGTTTACTGGTCTCTGGGCACAAAACTACGGCACGCCAAACTTTGCAGCCCACGGCGGATTCTGTTCCGTCAACATGGCAGCCGGCGGCATCTACACCATGGGCGGCGCGTTTTGGGAATTTGGTCAACCTGATTGGGACCGCACAAAATTGTTCATGCTGTTTGGCGTTGCCGAAGATCACGACAGCAACCCGATCAAGATGGGTCTGTCCAAAATCAAAGGCAACGGCGGTAAGATCATTGGCGTCAATCCAATTCGCTCTGGCTATAATGCGATTGCGGATGAATGGGTTGGCATCACGCCGGGCACTGATGGCCTACTGATCCTGTCTTTGATCCATGAGCTGTTCAAAGCGGGTAAAATTGACCTCGAATATCTTTCTCGCTTTACCAACGCCCCAGTTCTGATTGATGCAGACACCGGCCTGTTGATGCGCGATGCTGACGGCAAAGAATTGGTCATTGATCGCAACACTGGCAATCTGGTGGCGTTCAACACCAAAGGCATCATGCCCGACCTTGCGGCAACGCATGAGGGCAACCGCACAGTGTTTCAACTGATGGCGGAAAAATACCTCGAGCCACAATATGCGCCAGATGCTGTGGCCGAAGAATGTGGAATTTCCGCAGGCCGCATTCGCAAAATCGCGCATGAGTTGGGCCGTGTAGCGTTCGATGAGGAAATCGTTCTTGATCAAGAATGGACAGATTTCCGCGGCGACAAGCACGACAAAATGGTAGGCCGCCCTGTTTCGTTCCACTCTATGCGCGGTGTCTCTGCCCACTCAAACGGATTCCAAACTTGCCGCGCGCTGCACACCTTGCAGATCGTTCTTGGCACGGTTGAGGTCCCCGGCGGCTTCCGCTTTAAGCCGCCCTATCCAAAACCTGCGACAGCGCACCCAAAACCGCATTGCAAAGTGACACCCGGCAAGCCGCTTGATGGTCCGCACTTGGGCTATGTCCAAGGCCCCGACGATCTATGCTTGCATGACGACGGCAGCCCCGTTCGCATCGACAAAGCCTACACTTGGGAAAACCCAATGTCGGCGCATGGTCTGATGCATATGGTGATCTCAAACGCACATGCGGGTGACCCCTATAAAATCGACACGCTGTTTATGTATATGGCGAATATGTCGTGGAACTCGTCCATGAACACCCGCGGCGTGATGGAGATGCTGACAGACAAAGATGAAAATGGCGATTACGTGATCCCCAACATCATCTATTCAGATGCCTATTCTTCCGAAATGGTCGCCTATGCTGACCTTGTCTTGCCTGACACGACATACCTTGAACGTCACGACTGTATTTCCCTGCTTGATCGCCCTATTTGCGAAGCAGACGCTGCTGCAGACGCCATTCGTTGGCCCGTGATTGAACCGGACCGCGATGTGCGCGGGTTCCAATCTGTGCTGGTTGACCTTGGCGCGCGCCTTGGCATGCCTGCATTTGTGAATGAAGACGGCTCCGCCAAATACAAAGACTACGCCGACTACATCGTAAACCACGAACGCAAACCCGGTATCGGGCCATTGTCAGGCTTCCGTGGTGAAAACGGTGACCAGTTCGGGCGCGGCGCACCGAACCCAGACCAATTGAATCGCTATATTGAAAACGGCGGTTTTGCCGTGCATCACATCCCCGAGGGGTCTGACTACTACAAACCATGGAACATGGCCTACCAAGATTGGGCCGTGGGTATTGGGCTTTATGATAAACCCGAACCCTACCTGTTCCAACTCTACGCAGAACCCCTGCGTAAATTTCAACGCGCAGCCGAAGGCCATGGCGACCGCCAGCCCCCAGAACATCTGCGCGAACGGATCAAAGAAACCATGGATCCGCTGCCCACATGGTATGCCCCGTTTGAGGACAGCAATGTCGATACCACAGAGTTCACCGTTCATGCGCTAACTCAGCGCCCAATGGCGATGTACCACTCTTGGGGGACGCAAAACGCATGGCTGCGCCAAATCCACGGCCGCAACCCGCTTTATGTCCCGACCAAACTGTGGGAACAGCACGGCTTTGCCGAGGGTGATTGGGCGCGCGTCACATCTGCGCACGGCTCCATCACAGTGCCTGTTGCCCACCACGGCGGTCTAAACGACAGCACCGTCTGGACATGGAACGCCATCGGCAAACGCAAAGGCGCGTGGGCCTTGGACGAAAAGGCGCCAGAGGCCACCAAAGGCTTCTTGCTCAATCACTTGATCCACGAACTCCAGCCCGAAAAAGGCGACGGTTTGAGATGGGCCAACTCTGACCCTGTCACCGGCCAAGCCGCATGGTTTGACCTGCGTGTCAAAATCGAAAAAACCACCGCCCCTGAGGAATGCGATCCCGCGTTTGACGCGATCAAATCCCCCGTGGGCCAAGGTCCAAAAGACCTCGCATGGAAGGTAGGCAAATGACCACGCTACCCACCCAAACCCAGAAAAAGCTCGGCCTTGTCATCGACTTGGACACCTGCGTTGGCTGCCATGCCTGCGTTGTGTCTTGCAAAGGCTGGAACACCGAAAACTACGGCGCGCCTTTGTCTGACAAAGACGCCTATGGCGCTGAACCCATGGGCACTTTCCTTAACCGCGTTCACGCGTTTGAAGTGAAACCAGAGGTCGGCCCAGCCCAAACCGTACACTTCCCAAAATCTTGCCTGCACTGCGAGGACGCACCCTGCGTCACCGTTTGCCCAACCGGCGCGAGCTATAAGCGCGTCGAAGACGGTATCGTCTTGGTCAACGAAAGCGATTGCATCGGTTGTGGCCTCTGTGCGTGGTCCTGCCCTTATGGCGCGCGTGAACTTGATCAGGTCGAAGGTGTGATGAAGAAATGCACCCTTTGCGTAGATCGGATTTATAACGAAAACCTGCCCGAAATTGACCGCGAACCCTCCTGTGTGCGCACCTGCCCGGCCAATGCCCGTCACTTCGGTGACTTTGCTGACCCGGACAGCAACGTGTCCCGCCTGACAGCGGAACGCGGCGGCATGGATTTGATGGCCGAAATGGGCACCAAACCCGTCAATAAATATCTGCCCCCACGTCCCAAAGACGAAATGGGCGAAATCGACATCCTCGCGCCACTTCTGGCCCCTGTCGCTGCGGATCCCAAAGGGTTCCTTGGTTGGCTTGACAAAGCTCTGGAGAAACTCTGATGCATCCAGCACCCTCCGTCATCGTTTTCACCGTCTTTTCCGGCCTCGGCTTTGGCTTACTGGCGTTCTTAGGCCTCGGCATTCCAAATGTCGGACCATGGGCCAGCTTTGCGTTTTTCTTTATCGCCTTTGCTTGCGCGGTTGGTGGCCTATTGGCCTCGACCTTCCACCTTGGCCACCCCGAACGCGCGATCAAAGCGTTCAGCCAATGGCGCTCTAGTTGGCTTTCACGCGAAGGCTGCTTGGCCGTTGCGGCACTGCTGGTTATGGGGCTTTATGCGTTTTTGGTCATCTTCTTTGACACACGCATTGGGCTGTTGGGCTACATCGGTGCCGCGCTGTCCATCGCGACTATCTATGCGACCTCAATGATCTACGCACAGCTGAAAACTGTGCCGCGCTGGAACACAGCACTAACGCCGGTTTACTTCCTTGTGTTGTCCATCGGCGGCGGCGCGCTTTTGGCCGGTCAGGTTCATCTTGCGGGTCTTATGTTGGCACTTGCTGGCGCCGTACAAGTCATCACCTGGATGAAAGGCGACACCCGTTTTGAAGAACGCGGTCATACGCTTGAAACAGCAACCGGCCTTGGCTTTATGGGTAAGGTCCGTTTGTTTGAAGGCCCCCACACCTCAGCCAACTACCTGATGAAGGAAATGGTTCACGTGGTCGGCCGCAAACACAGCCAAAAACTGCGCGTGATTGCATTGGTGTTCATGAGCCTCGTGCCCAGCATCATCCTGCTCGCCCTGCCCGCAGGTCATTTTCTCGCGCTTGTCGCCGTGGTCTCACACATCGCCGGCACCATCGCATCGCGCTGGTTGTTCTTCGCAGAAGCCGAACACGCTGTCGGCCTCTACTACGATAAACGCTGATAGACACGACATACCAAAGAAAAACCGGCGCTCATCCCGCCGGTTTTTTTTGTTTCTTCAACAACGATCTTTCTTCGGTATGCACGAGATAGAATGTACAGCAGGAAATCCAATTTGTGGCGATGTCGGCTACGCCGGACTTTGCGGTCGTTCGCCTTTACACTTTGAATGGTTGCGTTTAAATTTTGCATTTGATCGTCAATTGACAAAGGCTTCGTGGAGCAGCGCAAATTCACTATGTACTCATGCGGTTGTCGATATCGTTTCTCCGAAGGCTCCTTCAACAGATTGACGCAATTGCCCAATTTTCAATGCGCCAATAGCACAGGCACCTGCGTTTCCCTCAGAACATCCGTCGTAGCGCCACCAACAATGTCGTGGGAAAACTTACTGTGTTCAAAGGCGCCCATAACGATCAGGTTGACCTCTTTGGACTTGGAATAGGCCAAGACCGTTTCCGCGACACTGCCGTTCTGATCAACCGTGACAGCCGTCGCCACGACCCTATGCTTAGACAGGGTCTGCACCAGCCAATCCGTATTGCGGGGTGTTCGGGACACCGATAGCAGAGCTACTTTCGCGCCCTGCTTTAAGATCGGCATGGCCGCAGCAACCGCGCATGTTGCGGCACGTTTCCCGTCCCAGGCGACAAGAACGTCGGCGACAGAGGACTCCGGTACTTCATGCCTTTCTGGAACAACGAGGACCGGTCGGCCACTGCGCAAAGCGATCAGATCGGGATTGGATGCGTAGTCATCTTCATAGACCGCACCTAGATGATGACCGATCACGACCAGGTCGAAGGTCCGAGCGAAGGAAGCAATAGGACCGTTTGCCTTTGGGTCAAGCTCGACGAATTCGGCGCGATCTCCCAAGCCTTCTTCAACCGCCATTTCCAGAAACCGCGCCTTTGTATCTGCCATGGTTTTTTGGCCATTTGCGTCGAGCTGCGCGATGACCTGTCCAGGGAGATGCGCGGGTAGTTGACGATGGAGAAACCCGATGCCACCTCTTTTGGCGACGCCTGTCAGATGTGCGCCGTGGCGTTTGGCAAGCCGGCCAGCATGGCGCAGACCGCTGCCTTTGGACGGATCGCCACTATAGGCGCACAGGATGGACTTGATGCTCATTGGTTGCTCCCTGCATTTTGGGCCGGAGGTTCGTGGCAAGCCAAGGAAGGCCTATGGGCGCCAGACTTCCGGGTTGATCATGTGGATAGGATTGCCGCTCGCATAGGCGTTGATCTGGTCGAATATGTCACTGAATTGTAGGTCAAATTCGTCTTTGGTTACGTAACCCAGATGTGGAGTCGGCAAGACCTGCGGGTGCGAAATGTCTGTCAGCGGCTCTTGATCGAATACGTCAACAGCCACAAAAATACGCCATTTGGCGATTTCCTCCTCGAGCGCACCCGGTGCGATCAGCCCCGCCCTTGAGGTGTTCACAAGCAGGCTTCGCGGCGCCATTTGGGCGAGGTCATCGGCAGTAACGATTCCACGGGTCTCTGGCTTCAACCGAACATGAAGACTGACGATATCAGAGCTGGCAAAAAACACCGCTCGGTCCTTTGCGAGGCACGCACCATCCGCTCGAACGCGCGCACGGCCGGCCTCGAAAGCCCACCATTGCACATGCAGCCCAAGTGCTTCGGCATAGCCCGCAACGGCTTTTGCAATGCGACCATATCCGTAGAGACCAAGCGTCCGACCCCGCATTGTTCTTCCAACCCCAGCCTGCCATTTCCCGACCCGGATCGACGCCACCTGCTTAGGGATCTGCCGGTAGCTGGCGAGCATCAGGGCCAGGGTCATCTCAGCGGCTGCGTAGGAGGGTGTGTCGCTATGCATGTTCGAGCATAGGAGCACGCCGTGTTCGCTGCAGGCCGCCACGTCGACATGCGGATAGACACTGCGCTGCGAAATCAGGCGCAGGTTCGGAAGCTTTTCAAGAAGATTTCTCGATATGGCGGTCCTCTCCCGAAACAGCACAAGGCACTCCGCCACCCGCGTGGCGAGTTTCGCCGAGTTCGGCACATGATCGGACCAGATCGTAACCTCATGCGATGCCAGCTTTGAAAAGCAAGGCAGGCCGCGCAGCGTATCGAACCAGTCATCAAGGATATGAACCTTCATTGGGTTTCATTGCCTTTCCAGATTAAGCGCGCAGCACGTATTCGGTCTGAATGGCGAACGTTGATCAAATCACACCGGGTGGGATCATGACGTCGCCCCGCGCCAGAAGGCGGGCGGTGCGCACCAGCCCGGCGGACCGGATGGTGATATCCCCCCCGTTTCGCTCGAAATCCACAACCACATCGATGGATCCGCTCGGGTGCTCCAATACGATCGGCGCAGGGCTTTCTGACGGAGCCGTACAAAGGCCTTCAGCCACCGTCCCAGGGGTCAGCACACAGGATGCGAGGCATTGAGCGCCGGTCACGGCCATGGTCGGGTGGGCCGCCCATGGCATGAAATAACGAGTCGCGATTGTACCACCAGCACGTGGGCGGGCCAGAAGACCGAATTTCGGAGTGACCGACCGAGAAACGTCACCCATGCCCATCGCCCGCCCCGCGAGGCGCCGAACTGCTTCCATCCGTGAAAAGAGAGCTTTGTTTTCGTTCAACTCGCTGACTGTTTCATATCCGGTCACGCCAATATCTTCCGCCCGTGCGATCACCATCGGCATGGCAACATCCATGCAGGTCGCTTCGACGCTGTCGAATATGTCGATGCGATTGCCCGTGGGTAGAAACGCTCCAGTGGCTCCGCCAACCGTCCCCATGAATTGCAAGCCAACAGGCGCGGCGTTTCCGGGCACGCCGTCAATTTTTGTAGTGCCATCGTATCGCACACCACCATCCGGCGTTTGCACTTTGGCTTCGACCTGCGCACCAGTATTTACTGCGCGGATACGAATCGCCGTCGTCTCACCAGTTGGCTCAACCAGGCCCATCTCGATGGCCGCCGGACCAACGCCGGACAGGATGTTTCCGCAGGTCGGCTTGAAATCGACCTGACCATCCTCAACGCCAACCTGTGCAAAGAAGTAGTCAACATCTGCGTTACTGTCCTCCGAGCGTGACAGCATCGCAACCTTGGTCGTGACCGCGTTGCCGCCGCCGATCCCGTCGATATTCAGAGGATGGCCCGAGCCGATAGTGGCAACCAGCACGCGCGCCAGGGTTTCAAGATCATCAGGAAGATCACTGCGCTTGAAATACGGTCCGCGAGACGTACCTCCGCGCATGAACCAGAAGGGAATGTCCGTTTGTGTCATGTCAGCGGCCAGGGAAGATCAAAGTAGGATTGCAGCACGCCCGGCGGGAAGTCGCGGTTGAGCGTCGCAGCCATCGCGCAAATGAAAGCGATCCCGGCACCGGTGTAGAGCGTTGCATATCCCCAGGATTTACCCGCGCGATAGCGGATGAAGCAGAGCAGGAATACCGCCAGCGCCAGGATGAAGCCAAGAATCGCCGTCAGGATGAGAAGCCCGCCAAACCAGGCCAGCGTCGCCCAAAGGCCGTAGGCATTGCTGTCACGATCCTCGACCTCCCGATCGGCAAAAAGCGGGTCAGTTTCGGGCTTCAGCCGCATCTTTAGCAGCAAAAGCGCGCAGCCGATCAATCCGATGGTCGCAACGAAGACAGGGAAAACCCGGTCAGTTCGCGCGTAGTCGGGGATCATCGAGGCATCGGTATAGGCAATGGCAATATAAGCCGTGATCGCCAACAGAAATACTAACGGTGCACGCTTGCCACCTGAATTCACATCGCCCTCAGCCTGGATATTTTTCGCCTGTCGCAGGCCAAGGATGACTGAAAGCAACGTGATGATGATCAGGACGATCACAATCGGGCTGAAGACATAGTCGAGCCCTTCTTCGAAGCTCCTGCGAAAGCGCGAGCTTGCGATCTGATAGGCCTGGTTCGTGTAGCGCTCGGCGGGTGCCGACAGCACGAAGCCGATCAGGAAAGCGGGGCGCGACCAGTCGAACCGGCGCATGAGAATACCGAGAAGCCCTATGCCGAAGAGGGCGACAAGATCCCAGATCGATTGGCGCGACTGGAAGGCTGCGAAGGCGATGATCATGAACAGGAACGGGGCCAGCAGCGCGAAGCGGATGTTCGTGAGCCGTGCAATTCCGCCTGCCGCACCGATGCAAATCAGCGTTCCGACGACATTGGCCAGCGCCAGAAGCCAGACGATGGCATAGGTGAAGTTGAGGTTGTTGTTGATCATCGAGGGGCCAACCTCGATCTGGCCGGTTCCAAGAAGTGCAACACCAGAGATGAAGATCGCCATCGAACCGGAGCCGGGAATACCGAAGAGGAGCGTCGGGACCAGACCGCCGCCTTCTTTGGCATTGTTGGAGCTTTCGGGGCCTACAATGCCCCGGATATCTCCGGATCCGAATTGAGATTTGTCTTTGGAGGTTTGCACCGCGTGGCCATAGGCGATCCAGTCCACCACGGAGCCACCGAGCCCAGGGATCACGCCAACGGCCACACCAATCAGGGAACAGCGTACCGAAAGCCATTTATTAGCCCACCAATCCTGCACGCCGGTCAGCCAGCCGCCACCCAAAACCTGGCGATCCGAAATCGCTTTGTCCTGCCGCAGGAGCGCAATGATTTCCGGCACAGCGAATATCGCCAGGCCGACGATCACCAATTTGAACCCGTCCACTAGATAAGGCAGATCGTAGGAGGCCATACGCAGCTCTCCCGAGGCTGCGCCTTCGCCGATGGTTCCGATCAGAAGACCTAGACAGGCGGCAACAATTCCCTTGATGGCGACCCGACCGGCCAGAATGCCCACCATGGAGAGCCCGAAAATCGTGACCATCAGCAGCTCCGGCGTCTGAAACGCGAGCACGATGGGCCGGGCCGCCAGAATGAAAAATGTCAGAAAGGTAGCGCCGAGAAGCCCGCCAAATAGCGATGAGGAGAAGGCCGCTGACAAAGCTCGGGCGGCCTGGCCTTTTTTGGCCAGCGGGAAACCGTCAAGCACGGTTGCCTGGCTTGCCGATGACCCGGGTATGCCCATCAGCACGCTGGCAAAGGTGTCAGATGTTGGCACCACCGCCACCATGCCGACCATCAACGCGAGCCCCAAAAGGGGCTCCATCCCGTACATAAACGGTAACAAAAGCGACAGGCCCGCAATCCCGCCGAGACCGGGGAAAACTCCGATACAAAGCCCCATCACGACGCCGAGCACCAGATAACCTAAAACAATGGGGTTTAGGATCATGCCGAATGCGTCGCCAAGCGCAGGCATAGCGGTAGCGAAGAGTTCCATGACGGACTCCTGTCTTTCAGAATTTATTGGGCAAATTGCCCCCACAGCCCGAGGCCGCAGGGGGAGGAGAGGAGATTACTGCAGCACGACGCCGTAGCGATCTGCGAGCCACTCGATCACATATGTTTGCGCCTCTTCCGGCACATTGGTGGCGCCTTCCAGCGCGACCTGGGCTGCCTCGCTTGTCATCTGAGGATAGACGCCCAGGCGGGCCTGAGAGATCTCTGCGAAATCATCCCGTTCGGTGATGGCCCGGAAGGCAGCAGAATAAGTGTCGATCGCTTCCTGTGGTGCGCCTGCAGGCAAGAACACCATCTTCTGGGCTGGGAAGCCAGCCGTGAAGAAGGCGACCCAAGCATCCCAGGCCGGTCCGCTCGTCTCACAGCTCGGCGCGGCCTCGCACACTTCCGCGAAGCTCGGCATATCCGGGAATGTGGGATCGCGAACGAGGTTGCCATCGGCATCTAGCGCTCCGAAGGAGAACCACGGAACGGCCGTTCCGGCTTCGACAAGTGGCGCCACGCCGGACAAGTATGAGGACGAGGTCTGGTAATCGATATTCGCTTCGCCGCGTTCGAACATCAGGCGCCCATCGCCCCGGCCTTCGATGCCGAAGACAGGCTCCACGTTGAGGCCCAGCAACTCCCACGCAAGAAGTGGCACAAGATCAAGCCGGGTTGCGCCCTGGCTTCCGTAAATGAAATTCTCCTCCAACAGCGCTTCCACGCCTCCAGCCTCAAGCGCTGCCGCAAGATCGGCTGGAAGATAGGCTACGCCGCCAGTGCCGGAGGCCAAAACCACGTTCCAGTCCCCGTATTCATAGCGCACCCTCGGGTCATTCAGCAGGTATGGGAACTGGGTGGAGCCGGAAGATCCGAAGATCGTGGTTCCGTCATCATATTCCACCCCCTGGAAGTGGTTGGCCCCCCCGAGTGGATCCCGCGCCAGGCATGAAGGTCACGACAACGGTCGGGTTGCCGGGCAATGCTTCGCTCAAAAGTGGTGCGTAGAAATTGGCCCAACGCGCCGAGCCACCGGTTTCCGAGAATGGAATGATCCACTCTACGGTTTCCCCGGAAAGATCGAGACCATGGTCGTCCGCCAAAGCGGGCGATGCAAGACCAATGGTCGAAACAGTGGCGAGAAGCGCTGCTGAGCGCTTGCAGAATATGTTCATGTTTTCCTCCCAGAAAACAGGGTCTCCCAACCCTGCGTGTCTTTCACTATCAGCCCAACAGAGCCGACTTGATACGGGCAACATTCAGTGCCATTCTTTCATGAACCTTTCATCGGAAAAAAAACTTCATGCGCATCGTCATAATAGAGGACAATGTTTCGGTCGCGAAAGGCATCGCTTACCGTCTTCAGGACGAAGGGCATGCTGTCGACCTTATTCATGACGGAACTGAGGCTGATCTCTTCCTGCGTGACGATGGTGGTGACCTCGTTATTCTCGACATCAAACTTCCGGGGCTAAGCGGGCTTGAGGTTTTGGCAGCCATGCGCGCCAGAGGAGACAACCGCCCGGTTCTGATGCTCACGGCGCAGTCTGAAATCAGCGACAAAGTGGTTGGCCTTGATGCAGGCGCTGATGACTACATCTCAAAACCGTTTGAATTGGATGAACTTAGCGCACGCATTCGCGCCCTGAGCCGACGACCGCAATGGGTAGACCCGGGTTTGCTGAGCATCGGGCCGCTCAAGTTCGATCCGGTTGCGCGTGCCCTTTTTGGCCCTGATGGTGATCTTTCTGTACCACGTAGAGAGGTTTCGCTGTTCGAGACGCTGCTAACGGCAAATGGCCGCTTCGTGTCAAAACAGGCGTTGCTTGACGCCTTGTACGGAACCGGCAGCGATGTCGACGAGTCGGTTGTGGAGGTTTATGTTTCTCGCCTGCGCAAACGGCTCAAGGCTTTCGACGTGGATATCTCCGTGCGACGCGGCATTGGCTATGCAATGTCAGAGTCTGACCGATGACACGGGGCTTTTCGCTTCGCCTGCGGCTCACAATCATCATTCTCATCCCGCTTCTGCTGATCTCGGCCGCCGTTGCATTTTGGGCGGCCAATGATGCCCAGGCCCGTGCTGCCGACCGGTTTGACCGATCCCTGCTGGTCACCGCCCTGAGTATTTCCCGTGACACCGCCATCAGCGGCGGCGACGCTCTGAGCCAGGAAACGCGTGATCTGCTACGTAATACCTCGGGCGGGCCGGTTTTCTACCATGTCTATGCCCCCGATGGTGTTTTCGTCACAGGTTACGCGACACCGCCTGTTCCCCCCGGAGATCTCGGAGCCGAGGCTTATATATACTTCGACGCACGGTATCTCGGGCATTCGGTGAGAGCGGTCCGGTATTCAGAACACCTGGAAATTGACGGGCTGGCGGGCCAATTCACCTTCACTGTTTGGCAAAACCTGTCATTGCGGGATGGATTTGTTCAAAGCCTGTCGCAACGCACTTATGCCGTCATGGCCACTCTTGTCGCCGCAGTTGCCTTCATCGTCTGGTTCGGCGTGCGGGTCGGGCTTCGCCCACTGTTGGACCTTGAGCGTGCCATCGAACGCCGTTCTGCGCAGGATCTGACCACGATCAAGCGGGCGATCCCCGAAGAGGTCAAAGGCGTCGTTGGCCGACTTAACGAGTTGCTGTCGGAAATGTCAGCGACAATCCGCGCTAAAGACAGCTTCATTTCTGATGCCGCTCATCAATTGCGCAACCCTATCGCGGGTGTGCTGGCCCTGTCAGAAGCTGTCGCAACTTCAAAAACGGAGGCGGATTTCAAAACCCGAAGTGCCGATCTTGTCGAAGCTGCCTCACATGCTGCCAAGCTGTCCGAAGACCTTTTGGCCTTTGAACGAGCGCGCTCTGCCCCTTCCTTCGAAAACCTGCCGGTTGTGAACATAACTTCGACACTGGCTAGCATCGTCACACGTTTGCAGCGCGAAGCTACGATCCGCGATGTACGGTTGCAGCAAATGACAGATCCCGGCCCGGCCTTTGTGCGTGCCGATGCGCTGCTACTTGAGCAAGCCATCGAAAACCTCGTGACAAACGCTTTTTCCCATGGCGGAGGGCAGCTGACGGAAGTCCGTGTGCAACTTAAAGCGGAAAGCCACCATGCCATCATTACTGTCTGCGATGATGGCAAAGGCGTTGAGGCAAAGGAATTCGAAACAGCGCTGTCTCGGTTCGGTCAGGCCATCCCCGGCTCTGGCAGCGGTCTGGGTTTGCCCATCGCAAATGCTGTCGCAGAGGCTCACGGTGGGCGTTTGGATCTTTCAAATTGCAATCCGGGTCTCTTGGTACGGATTATTTTGCCGATGGCGAGCTCATGCTAGCACCCGGCACAGACAAATCTCTGCCGAAATGATCTCTCTCGATTCCTCAGACACTTTTTTCCGAAAGCTGCCATTTGTGCACAACGCAGCATTTATCGAGGTGGGCTCAAACCAGCCATTCACCGCCGCCACATCAAACTCAGCACAAACAGCACTCCACCAGCCACCACAATGCTCGGCCCGGCCGGGGTGTCGAACTGCAATGAGGCATGGAGCCCAAGGATTGATGCCAGCGCTCCAATCCCCACAGCACCTATTGCCATAACCTCAGGCGTGCGGGAAAAACTGCGTGCGGTGACGGCGGGGATGATCAGCAGCGCTGCGATTAACAACGCCCCCACCACTTTGATCGCCAGTGCCACAACCACCGCGAGGGCGAGCGTCAAAACCAGCGCTTCGCGTTTTGGGTTGATCCCGGAGGCATGGGCCAAATCCACGTTCAGCGTCACCGTGATCAGCGCCGACCACCGCCATGCCAGCAAAGCACAGATCAACGCGGCCCCACCCCAGATCACCAGCAGATCAGATTTCCCCACCGCCAGAATATCGCCAAACAAAAACGCCGATAAATCAACGCGCACACCGGGGACAAAGCTGATCGCAACCAAGCCCAGCGCCAAGGCCCCGTGTGCCAATACACCCAAAACGGAATCCATCGCGTGGCCGCGTTCGGTCAGCGCGCTCACCACCAATCCCATCGCCAGTGCAGTGATCAATGTCCCAAGCGCAATCGGCAGATTGCTGGCGATCGCCAGCGCAACGCCCAAAATCGCCGCATGGGCCACCGCATCACCAAAATAAGCCATGCGCCGCCAAACGACAAAGCTCCCCAATGGGCCGGTCGCACAGGCAACCCCCACACCCGCCAGTAGCGCGCGCACAAAGAAATCATCAAGCATCGGTGGTTTCCTTTTGGGCGTGATGCGCGTGGTCATGAGAATGATCATGCGTGCACCCTTCGTCGTGATTGTGGTCGTGCGCGTGTTGATAAAGCGCAAACGCGCCCCGCGTCCCCATACCAAACAATGCCCGGTATTCTGGGGCAGCTGACACAACCGTTGGCGTGCCTTCGCAACAAATATGGCCATTCAGGCAAATCACCCGATCCGACGTCGCCATCACAACATGCAGATCATGGCTGACCATCAACACACCACATCCAATATCGTCGCGGACCTCTTCTATAAGGCGATAAAATCCAGCGACACCGGGCTGATCCAACCCTTGCGTTGGTTCATCCAACACCAAAAGCTGCGGATCACTTAGCAAAGCCCGCGCCAATAAAACCCGTTGGAACTGCCCACCCGACAAAGCTGACAGTTGTTGTTTGGCGACATGTGGTACCCCAACACGTTCCAACACATCTGCCTGACGCTGCGCTGACTGCCGTTTAGGAAGCGATAAAAACCGCCCAACGCTCATTGGCATCGTTGCATCAATTGCCAGCTTTTGCGGCACATATCCGATACGTAGCCCCGGTGTTCGCTTCACCTGCCCCTTGCTTGGAATCAATCCGCCAAGCAACGCACGAATAAGCGTCGATTTCCCAGACCCATTTGGTCCAACAATCGTAACGATTTCGTTCGTATCAATGGCAAAATTTACATTTCGCAAAACCGCATCGCCACCATAGCCAACACTCAGGTCTTGCGCCGCGATTAAGCTCACGCAGTGGCTCCTTGGCAACTCGGACAAGTTCCGAGAACCTCTAAGTTCATCCGTTCCACAACGAACCCTAGCTTGCCAGCTTCTTTGGAAACAGAATCCTGCACTGCGACTTCCATGCTTTCAGCAACAGTCGAACACGACCCACATATGAAAAAAACAGGCCGATGCGCGTGATCTGGATGCATGCAAGCAGCAAACGCATTTAACCGTCTGATCCGGTGGGCAAATCCATGTTCGACCAAAAATTCCAATGCGCGATATGCAACTGGCGGCTGGCTGCCAAAGCCATCCTCCTTCAATCGATCCAGAACCTCATAGGCCCCCAGCGCTTTGTGGGCTTCTAGCAGCAATTCAAGCGCACGACGACGTACCGGTGTCAGACGCAGTCCTTTTTGCGCAGCAACGTTTTCTGCGTTGCGCATTGCCCCAGCAACACATGTGCCGTGATCGTGACGCGAAAAGGCTGACATCTGCTTTGGCTCTGACATTTGTGATTTCCGGTATTGTTATATTATCACGTGTAATGTTATATCATTTGCAACTCAGCTACAAGGACTCCTCATGACACTGCGCAACTTTGTTTTCCCGCTTTTTTGCGGCCTGCCTGCCGCCTTCCCCGCTGCAGCACAAGTGCCACATGTCGTCACAGACATAGCCCCAATCCATTCACTGGTCAGTCAAGTCATGGGTGATCTGGGAACCCCAGAGCTATTGCTGGACCAAGGCGCAGATCCCCACAGCTTTCAACTGCGCCCCTCACAAGCCCAAGACCTGCAATCCGCTGATCTGATCGTATGGGTTGGCCCCGCACTCACCCCATGGCTGGATCAGGCGATTGACCGGATTGGCACGGGTGAACATTTCGCGTTGCTTGGCGATGCTCACGAAGAAGAGCATTCCGAAACAGAAGATCATCACGACGAAGGTCATCACGATGAAGAAGATGGGCACGACGAGCATGCCGAAGGACACAATGATGAGCACAGCGATCATGAAGACGAAGATCATCATGAAGCAGCGGACGCAGGTGGCCATCACCACCACGATGGCGAAGACCCCCATGCTTGGCTTGATCCAGCCGAAGCTGTTGAATGGCTCCCGCTGATTGCTGACCGTATCAGCGCGCTAGACCCAGCCAACAGCGCGACCTACACACAGAATGCCGAAACCGCAGTCGCTGAGCTCAATCAACTGATTTTGGACATCGGTCAATTCCCGGATACCCCAATCATCGTGCAGCACGATGCCTTTGGTC
The DNA here is from genome assembly GCF_011326755.1 of Cochlodiniinecator piscidefendens. Classification (GTDB taxonomy): domain Bacteria; phylum Pseudomonadota; class Alphaproteobacteria; order Rhodobacterales; family Rhodobacteraceae; genus Cochlodiniinecator; species Cochlodiniinecator piscidefendens. The sequence goes on from NZ_JAAOIE010000002.1 coordinate 528,041, forward strand.
ATTTTGCAGACCGCTTTGGCGTTCATATCGCGGGTGCTGTTGCTGAGGGCGATGCAGCACGCCCCGGGGCGGCGCATATTGCCGAGCTCCAAGCCTTGATTGCCGCAGAAAACATCACCTGTGCCTTTGCGGAACCACAGCACGACCCAAGCCTATTGGAAACTGTATTCGAAGGCCAACCCGTCACCATCGGTACGCTAGACCCGACCGGTGCATTGATCCCTGCGGGCCCGGAACTCTACACAACCTTGATCCGCAACATAGCTGACACAATCCAGACTTGCACAGCGCAAAACTGAACGCCATAAATCCTTTGACTTCATAACCAAAGGTGCCCCCATGACCGTTCTCATTCGCCAAGCAACCGCCAAAGATGCCGCAGCAATGATGCGCATTTTGAATGAGATCATCGAAATTGGGGGCACCACCGCCTTTAAGACCCCATTTGATGAAGCAGGCATAATGACCCGCTTTGTCGCGCTTAAAACTAAAATCAGCTGTGTGGTGGCCGAAGTGGACGGAACCGTTATCGGATTTCAATCGCTTGAGTGGAGCGATCCAGACGCCACCAGCGCTGACACGCTCCCGCTCGATTGGGCCATCATCGCAACATTTGTCGCACCAAACACCCATAAATCCGGGATCGGTCGTAAAATGTTTGCCGTGACCAACGATATGGCCAAGCAAGCAAGCGTCACCACCATCGACGCAACCATCCGTCTGGAAAACACCCTAGGCCAAGGATACTATAGCGCCCTCGGTTTCACCGATTACAACACTACAGACATCGCTGTTTCAAAGCGGTTCGAGCCTATCTAGCCGTCAACTACGGCAACGAAACATCAGCCTGACGGGCGCGATGGAAAAGCATAGCCATACTTGACCCCAACGCCATAAATTCACAGAATCGAAGTTCAAACCCAGCAAAATTTGCACAATAAGAAAGATCTGAGAAGACTTCGTCAACAGCCGCCACGCCTCTTGGGTACCAGAGCGGCCCAAAACCCGTACCTTCTATTTGCTCAGGTAACAGCGGTCGCAGCTGAGAGTAATAGTCGCGTAACCCCATGCTCATTTCCGCCAAACATGCTCCGCTACTTTCAAGCGTCTCATCAGGTCTGTCACAGCTGTTCGCCGCAATAGCCAAACACTGCGTTTGCAGGTGCGAACGATATGTAAGATTCAGTGGTTCAATTGCCTTCAGACAATCGATAGGATTCAGCATCTCGCGCTCGTCTTGCGCCATTGCAGGTCTATTTGATGGCCCGACTATTAGCATGCCCAACCCAACGGTCAAAACAAATACTAAATCACCCAAAACCTTACTCACACTCTACCCTCGCCAGTCAAAAAACCCTTCAGGGGCAATCGCTTGTAGCCGCTCACCTAATTCACGCCCCAAAACTGCACCATCGGCAATCGGGCAGGAAATCGCGTCTGCGATGGCCTCGGACCCATCAGGGCGTAGGATTTCACCGCGCAGATGAATTTGATCACCGTCCAACATCGCAAGCCCGGCAATCGGTGTTTCGCATGATCCGTCAAGCGCACGCAAAAACGCCCGCTCTGCCGCGAGCCGTTGACCCGTTTCAACGTGGTGAATGGCCGATAGCATTTCAGCCATCCGCGCATCATCCGCGCGTCGTTCAATCCCGATAGCGCCCTGCGCCACGGCGGGCAGCATGTCATCTTCAGACACCGGCGTTTTCGGCACATCCGCCATCGCTAAGCGGTTTAGCCCCGCCATCGCCAAAAACGTCGCCACTGCCACGCCTTCGTTTAATTTGCGCAAACGGGTCTGCACATTGCCGCGAAATTCGACAACTTCCAAATCAGGGCGGCGATATTTCAACTGCGCGCGGCGGCGCAGGCTAGATGTGCCAACAACAGACCCCGGCGCAAGCCCCGCCAGGCCATCCACTGCAAAAGACACAAACGCATCGCGCACATCTTCGCGCGGCAGATAACAGTCCAACAGCAGACCCTCAGGCTGATCTACAGGCATGTCCTTCATCGAATGCACCGCAATATCAATCGCGCCCGACAGCAGGTCTTCCTCAATCTCTTTGGTGAACAGACCTTTTCCGCCGATTTCCTTAAGCGGACGATCCAAAACCCGGTCGCCCGTGGTTTTGATCACCTTAATCGCAAAGGCGTCCTGCGGCAGATCAAACGCCGCCGCCAAACGATCACGCGTTTCATACGCCTGCGCCAAAGCGAGCGGTGAGCCGCGCGTGCCAATCTTAAGAGGTTCGGTCGGGGTCGGAAGGTTCAATGTCATACCCCGTATTACGCGTGGCAATTCGCCCTGACAACGCCCATTTTGCACAGGTCACCTTGACATCGCGCCGCACTCTTGGGACGAACACCCCAAAGCAAAGGAACGCCCGTGACAAAACCTGTGACCAATCCCGCATCCAAAACCATCCTCAAGGCCCTCGCAGGTGAAAAACAGGCGGTGCCCCCGGTGTGGATGATGCGTCAGGCGGGGCGCTATTTGCCAGAATACCGCGCCACACGTGCCAAAGCGGGCGATTTCCTATCGCTGTGCTACAATCCAGACCTCGCCGCCGAAGTCACGCTGCAACCGATCCGCCGCTATAATTTCGACGCTGCGATTCTCTTTGCGGATATTTTGCTGATCCCACAGGCGCTTGGGGCGGACCTTTGGTTTGTCACTGGCGAAGGGCCGCGCCTTTCGACCATCACCACCCCCGACGACCTAAAGGCGCTCAAACCCGTGGACACCATCCACGAAACCCTGAACCCGATTTATGAGACCGTGAAAATCCTCGCCTCTGAATTGCCGCGTGAAACCACGCTCATCGGCTTTGCCGGGGCCCCCTGGACCGTGGCCACCTATATGATTGCCGGGCGCGGCACCCCGGACCAAGGCCCAGCGCACGCCCTACGCGAAGCCGACCCCGCAACATTTGAGGCCCTGCTAGACCTCATCACCGCCGCCACCATTGATTACCTGTCAATGCAGATCGAAGCCGGCGCAGAGGTCGTAAAAATCTTTGACAGCTGGGCAGGTTCGCTGAAGGGCGACGATTTCACCAAATACGCGCTAAAACCCGCCAAAAAAATCATCACCGCCCTAAAGGCCAAACACCCAAACACCCCTGTCATCGCCTTCCCACGCGAGGCCGGGAATGGCTACATCGGCTTTGCCAAAGCGACGGGCGCGGACTGTGTGGCGCTTGATAACTCTATCTCACCAGAATGGGGTGCGGCAAATGTTCAGGTGGATGGCTGCGTTCAGGGCAACCTCGCCTCGCGCCATATGGTGACTGGCGGCCAAGAGCTGCGCGACGAAACCAAAGCCATCGTCAAAGCGTTTGAGAACGGCCCCCACATCTTTAACCTCGGCCACGGCATCACCCCCGATGCCGATCCCGACAATGTGCACGTGATGCTAGAGGCGATCCGGGGCTAATGCGCCCGGAGCCTTCTACAAAAAACGGGCTTTTCGCGCTTCTGACCTGCGGCATCTGCCTTTGCTTGTCCTATTTTTTTAGTGCAAGCGATTTTCAGAAAACCGAACGCGCACTGGAATTGGCACGCGCGCTTGAAACCTATATTCACACGATAGATCCAAGCACCGCAGAGGACCACAATGCCAGACAAGACGCACGCGCCCTCCTCTCAACCCTATCCTCCCAAAAACACACATTCCTAGCCTTTGCAGCGATGTTCTTCGGCATGCAAGCCTTTGGTGAATTCCTATCGTCCAAAGCAGGCCGCCCCCTGCGCAAATTTGGCAAATCCGCAAAAGAAAAATTCATCTACTATTGGACATGGCGGCCTTAATCCGTTTCAACACGAACCAATTTGGACGATTATTCTCAGCCCTAAGCTGCCATTCTAGAAGGAGAGTTCAGTCACCCGATCTCCCCTAACTAGGCCTTAATGGAAAGCGCATCATCTCAGGGTCACGGAGTATATTGACGCGGGCAAAGCGGGCTTTCTCATTGGGCGCTCAAATGACAATATTCGAAAAATCACTTGTAGCGAATTCAGCAGATTCAATTCTATTTTGTGGTTGGATAATCGTGTGGGCATTAGCGAATGCGCATGGCACAAATAGCGGCGACCACTGTTTAGGATATTGTCCTGAGACAGACAACCAAGATGCCATTCTTTCTTTGTTCTCTTTTGGGGGACTGTCTTGCAGGGTGAACACAAATTCTTTGAAGAAGATTACATGCCGAACGATCAATAGCTTGTTCGACCGTCTGGATTACGTCTCGAAACGTGAGTTTAACTGCTACTTTAAGTCACGACATCAGTTCACCTTCTTAAGCTCCAAACTTGACTGGTATTTGTTCGCCCAAGTTTCCAACGCGTCCAAAACTGGGAGCAAGGACTGTCCCAAAGGTGTCAATGAATATTCGGTGTGTGGCGGCACTGAGGCAAAAACATCTCTGTGTACAACTCCATTTTCTTCGAGCTGGCGTAGCTTTTGTGTTAACACACGCTGAGATATCTCAGGGATGTGCCGACGTAAGGCACCAAACCGTTTTGTACCAGTGGCCAGATAACTTAAGATGTGGCATTTCCATTTGCCTCCAATAATTTCGATAGCGAATTCAACTGGGCAACCTGTGGAGTCTTCAGCAGGGGATGCGTTTTTCGTCATATGTGCCTCGATTTTCTCCAACCTGAGGTTGACAATACAGGTTTCCAAATGGATTGGCCACAATAGCCAATCACCTTTTGCAATTCGCAACCGCCCCCCCGGATGTGGCGTGCGATTTATTCAAGAACGCGCTTAGAAGAAGACAATCCGGCCGTGTGCTTCCGTATAGTCAATAGTTGGACCGGAAGGTACGATTCCAGACGGATTTAGTGCAGTGTGACTGCCATAGTAGTGTTGTTTAATATGAAAAAAGTTCACCGTTTCAGCTACACCCGGTTTACTATAAAGGTCGCGCACGTAGCCCCAAAGCATAACGTAGTCTCGAATACGGCGCAGATTGCATTTGAAATGACCGACATAGACCGGGTCAAACCGTACAAGTGTTGTGAAGAGCCGCCAATCCGCTTCTGTAATCTGGCTGTTGCCAAATAAATAACGCTGAGTGCTCAGGCGTTCTTCCAGCCAATCAAGAGTCTCAAACAACGGGGTAATAGCCTCTTCGTAGGCTTCCTGGGTACCTGCGAAACCGGCTTTGTAAACACCGTTATTGACCGTATCGTAGATCCGAGTATTCACGGCATCTATATCTTCACGCAATTCTTCAGGATAATAGTCGCCTTCCTTGGCCCCAATTTCATCAAATTCAGAGTTGAACATACGGATGATGTCAGCAGACTCGTTTGACACGATAGAATTGGTCTTCTTATCCCAAAGCACAGGTACTGAGACGCGACCAGAATAGCCACCCTCAGCGGTAGTATAGACCTGATACAGAAACTCCGATCTGTTTATGCTATCAGGGACCACTCCTTCGCCGGGCGCAAAAGTCCAGCCGTTTTCCCCCATATGCCAGTGCACCACCGAGGTGGTAATCATGTCTTTTAGACCCTTTAATGCTCTGAAAATCAGAGTCCTGTGGGCCCAAGGACAGGCATATGATACATAAAGATGATATCGCTCAGCTTCTGCTTTGAAGCCTGCGTTTCCCGTCGGGCCCGCTTCGCCGTCTTTGGTGATCCAGTTGCGAAAATCGGTTTCCTTCCGCACAAACCTGCCTTTTGTAGCACTGGTGTCGATCCATTGATCAACCCATTTTCCGTCCTGTAACATACCCATTTTAAGTTCCTCTTACTCTTTAGCCGTTCGGCTGGCTTGCCAAACTGTTTAGTCAGATCATTTGCGATAGCTCAGGGAAGTGACAGTTCCACTACGGGCTGCATTAGTTTCCATACCCTGAACAACATCGGTGTTTTGAGCAGTCAGGATGTGCCAGCCGTCATTCTGGCGTTGAACGACAAAGACCATGATGGCTATTCGTGGATCCAACGTTTGCCCTTGCTTGTCAATTTGCCCAATCAGCTTGCATCGCGCGTGTACGACGGCAATTCCATCGGTGATCTGCCGGACTTTGGTGCGCCGGACCTCAACTGTGGAATGCCGAAAAAATGTGCCTAACCCGTAGTCGTGCGCCTTTTCGATGTCAGTCCGGTTATTCCACCAAAGCCCGACGACGTTTACAAAGTCGGCATCTTCTACAAACAAAGATGCTAGGCCGGCTGCGTTCCGAGCATTCCAATAGGCAACAAAGGCGCGTGGGACATTTTCAGGTAAATCAGGAATAGGCATCAAGCACCGCCGGTATCAGGACGTCTTCTTCGTCTTCTGTGTGAAGAGTAAGAATTCTAGAGAGAATTTTTGCCTGTTCTAAAGCCTTGTCAATTTGCATCTTACCCGCGCCTTTGCGTCGGAGTTGGGCAAAAACAACTTCGGATTGGTACAACGTATCATTTAGAAAAACGTGGTCTTTTTCCAAGAGATCAATTGCATTAGTCAGCTGCGGGAAGCGGGCCATAAAGCCGGGGAGCACATTCACATCCTCATAATTGTGGTGGTGGTGTACATGAGCCACCAAATCAAGACCAAGCTGAGCCATGCCCGAGTTGGCAATTAGGTATTCCGAACCGCTTTCAGATCCATCCAAAATACGCTCAAAACCTTTGATAAGTCGATTGCACGCATCAGAAATGACGCGGTGCAAGCGCAACACATGCATCGGCCATTCTTGAAAATGTCGGTAGTTGCCCCATTCGCTTCGTTCAATGGGAAACAAACCATCAATCAGGTCAGCATTAATACGACCGCGCGATAACAGGTGAAATTTAGGATCTTGGTAGTCAATGTCAGTCATGGCCATCCCAGTTCAAACACTTCGTCAAAGCAGTAAGCATCTTGGCAAAACATTTGACGACAACAAAACCCGCCCCGAGGTTGGGGCGGGTCTTTCCGCTAGCAAACTCGCATCATGCGTTTGCGATCAGAATTTCCGCTAGTTCCTTTGGCTTTGAGAACATTACTTCGTGTGAAGAAACAATATCGACCATGTTGGTTGGAGAGTTCGGCCAGGTCGCGTTCATGTCATCAACGATTGCTGCGCCAACTTCTGGCACAACGGCAAAGTCCTCGGTACAACGCACATAGGTTTTCTTGATGTTTGAGAAACCTTCGGCAAATTCGGGCACGTGGTTGTGCTTTGACGCTGGGGAGTCTGGTGTTAACAGATTTCTGACGGAGCTCAGCAGGTCGTCATCAACGTCGGCCGCAAGAGCTGCCTTGAAGGTTGCCAGGTACTCTGGATCAGTTGAACGCGGGTCTACGCGAAATGCGCCAACTGTTGCAGGATCTGCCAAAATAAGTGGCCACAGCTTCGCTTTTTCTTGCTGAGCAGGCAGAGCAAAATATGCACCAGACGGCTTTTCACCAACTGGCGCGACCGCCGCAACGTAGTGCAGACCTTGGAATTTTTCAGGTTCCTTTGCCGCAGCAAAGGTGATAGGCACACCGCCCGAAGAGTGACCCACTGCAATCACTTTGGTTGCGCCCATTGCAATCGCACGATTGGCCCCCTCGACGACGGCATCAGCGTATTCGTCTGCCTCAATAGACGCAAACTTTGAAACTTCAGTAGCAAAAGCTACCGGATCCAGCGGTCGTTGTTCGAAACTTCTTGGAATACCGGCGTCCAAACCGTTGCCGGGAAGGTCGATAGACACTGTCATGTGCCCCGCATCGTTCAAGTGTTTTGCAACCAACTCCCAACTCCAGCCACCATGCCACGAACCGTGAACCAGCACGAAGGCGGTTACTTCGTTTCCAGAATCTTGCTGAGCTTGGGCAGCTTGACCTGACGCTGCTGCTATTGCCGAAACTCCGGCGAATCTCAAAAATGATCTACGTTCCATTTTCATTCCTTAGTATGTGCGGTCATCGTTTCTCAAACATTTCGAACCGATTTCATGTCAAACTAGGTAGTCCGGTTGCTGAAAGGAAGTAGGCACTATTTTGATACTAAGGAACCATTGGCGCGAATGATTAACGGGGCAAATAATTTAGCTATTGCCCAATCTTACGTAACATGTGCTTGTATTCAGAAGAGTCGGATTTTTCCTCGCATGGTCAGGAGTAAGCACGATTATTATTCGGCATAGGATTTGCAACATGCATGCACTACCTGACATCGTTGGATATTTGGCCGCAATTATTGGTACAATTTGCTGGATTCCACAGACTATTAAGGCTTGGACGACGAAGGAGACCAAAGACCTTTCGATCTGGGCAAATATACTGGTGCTTTTGACGATTACGCTGTGGTTCATCTACGGTATTTTGATCGGGTCAATACCACTAATTTTAGGGAACTTGATCTCTATCTGCGCTGTCGGCGCGATTGTAATCGCAATTTTCCGATTTCGCTCTCAATAGGATTTGGTGCGGAGGACGATGTAATCACAATTGCGATGACTTAAAAAGGTCTACTGAGATAAGCAGTATGCGTCGATAGAGTGCGGACGGATTGTACGTCTAGTTATTCCGAGTAACACAGATGTTATGCCTCAAGGGCATCGGGACCTCCTAAAGAAACACCAGACTGTAGCATACAACACCGGTTAACTTCCACTTTGGGCTGAACGCGCGACTTTGCAAAGATCACTATCTGCCCAAAGCTGCCGACGACGGCTGTCAGCCCAAAGTAACCATGGCGCAGCGTTTGCAAATTCGAATACTGCAGATGCATTAAGTTTGTCTCGATTTCCCTTGAGCGGACATTCAAGTTATCACAAACAGGCTTTAGCCATTAACGGCGGGTTAGAGCAGGAAAATGACATTTGAAAAGTTACTTGGACGGCCCAAAGCTCCCGTTGGTGGACTAAGGCTTCGGCGTTATGCCATTCTCTCAAGGCAGCCGTTCGATTATCTTTAAAGTCTTTTCAGGGGATCATTAATCTTAGTCAGCAACGGCAGTGTTGCGAGAAAATTTGCGGCCATATGACAATTCGCTGGCAGATTGTGTGAGGGCCTCAGCATCGATACGGAAATGACGATATAGATCGGCAATCGATCCGGTTTGACCAAAGTGTTCAACCCCATGCGAAACGGTTTTATGTCCGTGAACAGAGCCAAGCCAAGACAGGGTCGCCGGGTGGCCATCAATCACTGTGATCACGATGCAGTGAGCTGGCAGGTCTTCCAGCAAGGTTTCGATGTGGGCCTGAGCTTCAATCACACCATTGGCACGCGCCCGCTGTGCAGCGGTCCAGCCTGCGTTCAAGCGATCTGCGGATGTGACAGCCAAAACACCTACATCGCGACGGCCTTGTGCAATTGCTCCGGCCGCTTTGATCGCCTCAGATCCAACAGCCCCCTGATAGGCAATCACAACTTCACAATTTGGGCCAGGCTTGCGCAACCAATAAGCGCCATCAATGGCCCCCTGACGAAAGTCATCATCCACGCGCTTTCCCGGTTGTTCAATCGGGTTGGTTGTCAGACGCAGATAAACAGAGCCGCCGGTTTCATCCCGCAACCAGGTGCGTTCATCCGGATCACCTTCGCCGTCCTTTTGCATGTGCCTGAACCCCCATTCCATGATGACCGCTAGCTCATCCACAAAAGCCGGCTCAAACGACGCAAGCCCATCCTGTGCCATACCAATGAGAGGGGCGTTGATGGATTGATGCGCGCCGCCTTCCGGGGCAAGTGTCACGCCGGATGGCGTTCCCACGATCATAAAGCGCGCATCCTGATAGCAGGCATAGTTCAGCGCATCGAGACCGCGGGCAACAAAGGGATCATAAACCGTGCCGATGGGGATCAGGCGCTTGCCAAATAGAGAATGGGACAGGCCCGCAGCTGCGAGCAGCAGGAACAGGTTCATCTCAGCGATGCCCAACTCAATATGCTGACCTTCCGGGGCGAATTCCCATTTCGCCGTGGACGGGATGTTTTCCGCCTTGAATGTGTCCGCCTGATGGGCGCGCGCAAACAGTTTGCGACGATTGACCCAAGGCCCCAGATTAGTTGTGCCGGTTACATCAGGGGATGTGGTCACGATGCGTTCGGCAAGCAGGCTGTCGCCTTTGGACAGGTCATCCAATATCTTACCAAAGGCCATCTGCGTGGACATTTCGCGGTCCGCTGTCAGCGACAGTTCTGGCACATCAATCACATCGTCAGAATAACGTCGTGTGCCTTTGGAAAAGAACTGGGCATTCCTTAGGGTATTGTCGAAAGCATCACGGTCCGTGATGGTCGCGTATTTGTCCCATTCCTTCCCTTCAGCCACGCCCATATGTTTTTGCCAGGCAGCCATCTGCGTCTTGTTCATCAACCCGCCATGATTGTCTTTATGGCCTGCAATCGGTGTACCCCAACCCTTAACGGTATAAGCCAGAAAACAAACGGGGCGGTCGTGATCAATCGCGGCGAATGTATCCGCCATCGTGCTTACGCAATTGCCGCCAAGGTTTTCCATCAAAGCAGCCAGTTCCGCGTCACTGCGCTTTGCGATCAACGCGGTGACATCCCCCTGGTCCCCCAATGTATCCATCAGCCGTTCGCGCCAGACCGCACCCCCCATAAAGGTCAGGGCTGAATACAGCTGGTTGGGGCAGTTATCGATCCAGTCGCGCAGCTTGTCACCGCCGGGTTCTTCAAAGGCCGCACGTTGCAAGGCGCCATATTTGACGCGGACAACATCCCAGCCAAAGGCATCAAAGATCTTTTCAACACGCTGAAACAAGCCTTCGCGCACAACACCATCCAGGGACTGGCGGTTGTAATCAATGACCCACCAGCAATTGCGCAGGTCGTTTTTCCAGCCCTCTTGCAAGGCCTCGTAAATGTTGCCTTCGTCCAGTTCCGCATCACCGACCAGAGCGATCATGCGACCCATATCCTGATCCTTGCCCCAGGATTTCGCCTGAACATAATCCTGAACAATGGAAGCAAATGACGTGATCGCAACGCCAAGACCAACGGACCCGGTTGAGAAATCCACATCATCGATATCTTTGGTGCGTGACGGATAGCTTTGCACACCGCCAAGCCCGCGAAAGTTTTCCATTTTCTCGCGGGTTTGATTCCCCATAAGGTATTGAATTGCGTGAAATATCGGTGACGCATGGGGTTTCACAGCAACCCGATCTTCCGAGCGCAATGTGTGAAAATACAGCGCGGTCATGATCGAAACCATAGAGGCTGAAGATGCCTGATGTCCGCCCACCTTGATGCCATCTGCTTTCGGGCGAATGTGGTTTGCGTTGTGGATCATCCAATGGGACAGCCACAGCAAACGTTGCTCAATGGTTTTCAGATCATCATGCATGGTTGCGCTCCTTAGGCTGCTTTGCTTACGGATGGTTTTGGCAGTGCTTGCACGATATCGGCGATCACATCATCGACGCCTTCAAGCCCAATGGAGAGACGTACAAGCCCTTCGCTGATCCCATGCAACGCGCGTTCTTCGGGGGTATAGGTCGAATGAGTCATGCTGGCGGGGTGTTGCACCAGTGTTTCCGCATCGCCCAAAGACACAGCACGCGTGATCATCTTCAGCTTGTTCATCATGGCGCAACCAGCTTCATACCCGCCTTCCAGTTCAAAGGCAATCATGCCCCCGAACTGCAACATCTGACGCCGGGCCACATCACGCTGTTCAAAACTCTCCAGCCCCGGATACCAGACCTTTTGCACGCCATGAGACTGTTCCAACGTCACGGCCACAGTGGCGGCGCTGGAACAATGGCGATCCATGCGCAGCTCTAGTGTTTTCAACCCCCGCAGGATCAGCATCGCATTGAAAGGCGCCATCACGGCCCCAGTCATATCTTTCATACCGTACAGGCGGATTTGAGTGACCAGTTCTTCGGATCCCGCAAGAAGCCCGGCAACAACATCACCATGCCCGCCAAGGTATTTGGTGGCGGAATGCAGAACGATGTCCGCACCATGGGTGATCGGCTGTGTCAGATAGGGCGTCGCATACGTATTATCGACAACCACATAGGCGTTATTGGCGTGTGCAATGCCTGAAACGGCCTGAATATCGACCAAACGCATATTGGGATTGGCGGGGGTCTCAAAATACACGACTTTTGTTTTATCACTGATCGCGGCCGTCAGATTTTCAGGATTGGTCAAGTCCACATGCGTGACAGTCACGCCAAATTTGGCTAGCCCATGCTGCATGAAAGAGAATGTGCAGCCATATAGCGTTTTATCAAGAATGATCTCATCATCTGGCGCAAGAAGTGTCCACATGGTTGCCGTGATCGCCCCCATGCCTGAAGCGAGGGCAAGACCTGCCTCCGCACCTTCCAGAACCGCTATGCGTTTTTCAAGCAGAGTGCAGGTTGGATTGGAAATGCGCGAATAGATGTGTCCAGCACGTTCACCTGCAAACATCTCACCACCGGCTTCGGCGGTTTCAAAAGCGAAAGTCGACGTCAGGTGCAGTGGAGGTGTCAAAGCGCCCTCATTCTCCATCGGATCATATCCGTAGTGGATTGCTCGGGTGGAAAAGCTTTCAGGGTGATTGCGCATGCTACGGCTCCATTGGTCAATAAGAACATGATAAGTGCCCAGATCAATTGAGTGTTGCTAAAATTGTCTTATTACTGCCTAATATTAGCATAATATGCCATAGAAAGGGCAAAAGTGGATAATAAAGACCAACGCATCATACGCGCTCTTCAACGTGAAGGCCGCATGACAAATCAGGATCTGGCCGCTGAGGTGAATCTTTCGCCATCCCCCTGTCTCCGGCGGGTAAAGCTGCTGGAGCAAAGTGGCGTCATCAGGGGCTATAGCGCTGATATCGATGCAGAGGCCTATGGGTTGGGCGTCACAGTATTTGTGCGCGTAAGCCTTGCCGATCATACCGAAGCAACGGTGAAACAGTTCGAAAGTGATATCGAACGCGTGGATCAAGTCCTTGAATGCTATGTGATGACAGGATCCTCAGACTATCTCTTAAGGGTTGTTGTTGCGGACCTTGCGGACTACGAAAAATTCGTACGCCAAAAACTTCATCCCATCGGTGGCGTCGCCTCTTTGGACAGTAGTTTCGTCTATGGAGTGGTCAAAAAAACCAACGTCCTTCCGATGTTAATTGAATGATCTCATCGCACATCATCCTTTTACCAAGGAACATCGATTGGCCAGACAGGCATATGTTTACTGTCCGCATGCAATGTCTAGGCGAACAGAAGCACGCAGTCGTTATGCCGCTCATCCATGAGCCAGAACATGAATAAATGCAGTCCAGCCTGTTTCGTCGGAGAAACGACCCAAATGCAGCAATCAGATTTGCTTCCTATGGTATTCCTGCCATGTATGTCCGCAATGACAGATGATATCTTTAGCCCTCGTGCATGCTGTTCGTGCAGGCAGCACAGGTCATCATGATGCGGCTAAAGAATTGGCATAAGTTCAGTTTTGGCGCGTGGTTGGAGGCTGCGGCGACGCGCATGCAGCACAACAAATTGGGTGTGGCGTTGGCCAACAAGCTGGCCCGCATAGCTTGGAGCGTTCTCAACTCAGGCAAATACTTTGATTGGAAAGAAAAGGAATTTGCGACCGCGATTTGATCACAGTCGCCCACGATGTTCGTAAACCTCAACTGCATGGAACGGAATAAGGCGCACCCCATTGACCGGAAGGGCATGTTCGCATGTTCGAGAGGGGAAGCCTGAGAGCCCAAATGGTCATCAAAGATCTTAGTAGTAATGTGACAGCGGCGCGTGCGTACTCCCTACAGGGCCACGGCAGAACATTAAAGCCGATCCAAAGGCCGGATACATATCAGCGACTTTCAGAAGACGTGCAATTGAACACTTGCGAACGGCAGCCGATACATACATGGGCTCGAAACGGTCATTTGACAAATTTAGTCGAACAAATTGATGCCTTCTTGATCTGGATGTCGGCTGAGCGGGACAAAGCACCATTTCGTTGCACAAAAGCACCAATTCGCTGCGTTTGCACCAAGGTCTGCAATCTCGAGTAACCGGCCACACGTGTGAGGCCGGTCTTTCGATTTTACCGATCTCTGAGGAGATTATTAGGTTGGTTCCGCTTCACTGGGGGGGGGACGCTCAGCCGGTTTCACCAAATCCTTTCGGTACTGGCAGATCAGGCAAGGTTGCCGCACGTTTTTGCAGGGCCCGGCCAATAACCACGCGGCTGATTTCCGTTGTCCCGTCCACGATCCGCAGCATCTGTGCGAGCCGTGAAAGACGATCCAATCCGTAAGGCTGCAAAAGGCCCATACCGCCCAAGACCTGTGTGCAGATATTTGCAGCCTTCACAGCGGCATCTGGCACAAACCGTTTGGCATGAGCGGCCATCAGAGGGCCTTCGGGTGTGCCAAGGGATTCTGCCGCCTTTCGATAAAGCAGCTTGGAGGCTTCAAGATCGGTTGCAACCTCGCCCAGCATCCACTGAATCCCGTCCAGATCGAGGTTCTTGCCACCAAACATCTTGCGGTTCTTGGAATAGGACAGTGCCGTGTCCAATGCGGCTTGCATCAATCCACAGCATCCTGACGCAATCGACACACGGGCGATATCGATCGCCATGAGCGAGCCTTGCAAGCCCTGACCGATCGGCAGGATGATGTTGTCTTCGCTCACCACCACCTGGGCCATGTACATCTCGGCCAGAGGCAGGAAGTTGTAAGATGGGGTATCGTAGAGCGGACCAAAGCTGAGGCCCGGGGTGTCGGCCGGGATGGCGATCATCGCCATATCCTTGTGGCCGGGTGCGTCACTGGTTTTGACCACGGTGAAATAGATATCAGCCTCGGTCGCCAAGCTGACCCATGCTTTCGCACCGCTGATCGTCCAAGTGCCGTCATCATTGATCACGGCCCGCGAATACATGTTTGTTGCGTCCGATCCCGATTGCGGTTCAGTCAGTGCAAAATTCGCCAGCTTGCGGCCCGAGGTCAGATCCCGCGCCCATTTTTCCTTGAAGGTATCTGTGCCATAGCCGCAGCCCGCGAAGGTACAGATGTTATGCATCGACAGGGCAAAGGCATAAGCGCCGTCCCCCAGCCCCAGTTGTTCATAGACCTGAATGCCCTCTGCCAGCGGCAAGCCCTGACCACCAAACTCTTCGGGGGCGTAGAGCCCCGTCAGGCCAGCGGCCCCGGCCTTGTCAGACGCATCACGGGGCCACTTCTTTGCGGCGTTCCATGCGTCCACATTGGGCAGGATGACCTGCTCGGTGTGGTCGCGTGCGGCCTGGAGTATGGTTGCGAGTTTGTCTGACATTGGCGGATCCTTTCAAGGGCGATTATTCTCATATGACGCCACGGCCCGGCAATCGCGGATGGTCGGATTGATGAGCTATGAAGGCGAAACTTCAGATGAAAATGCTTCTCGCAGAAAGATTTAGCGAGTTGGCCCTCTGAGAACTATCTCGTGCGATGACAGATCATTGTCCAAAAATGACAAAACGGATGTCTCAAATGCTCGCCTTTCGGTACGAGCTGGGGGTGCTGCCGGTCCAGCGTTGAAAGGCCCGGTGAAAATTGGCAGCAGAGGAAAAGCCGACATCATGTGCGATGGCCTCGACGCTTTTGCGTCCCGCCTGCAGGTCGCGGATCGCGATGTCGCGCCGCAGGGCATCCTTGATCGCCTGAAACGAGGTCCCATCCGCGTGCAACCTGCGGATCAGGGTGCGCGGGGTCATGTGCATCGCGGATGCTGTCTGGGTCAGGGTGGCCGCCACCCAGCCCGTTTGGCCCAGATATGTGCGCACCCGTAGCGATTGGGTATGCTCGCGCGAAGAGGTGAAGATCCAGTCCCGGGGCGCGTTTTGCAAAAACCGGTCAAGATCAGATGTGCTACGCGCTTGCACAGGGCCCAGAGCGTTCGGGCAGAAGGAGATCGCAGTGGCGGGTTGGCCAAATTGAAAGGGTGCCGGAAAGATGATCGCGTAATCCTGATCAAACTCCGGGCGCTCAAACGCGAAATCAACGGCCATAACCGGAACCTCATGCCCTGCCAGCCAAGACATGAGCCCGTGGGCAAGTTTGAGGATCAGCATATGCCCAAACCGCTGAACCTGCGCGTTACCTTGTGGTTTCAGCGTCAGCACCAACGCGCCTTCGGCGTCATCGAGATCAAACTGGTAGTCATCCAGCAGCAAATTCCAGAAGGTCGAAAACCGGTAGAGTGCTGATGCAAGAGACGTGGCCTCTCTGACAGTCGTTAAAAGATGCTGCAGGGCCCTTGGCCGGACGGGCCTGCTCCAAAGCCCCATCATCTCATCACCGGTCTCAACTGCGGCAAGTTGATAGAGACATACGATCTGATCCAGCGTGACGCGACCATTCGGCGCGCGCGTCTCCGCGTTCAGACCGGACCGGTTTAGCAGCGACGCCATCTGCGCCTCTGGGCACAGGTCACGCAGCGCCGCCAGCCAGTCATCGACAAACTGGTTGGAAACCGTGGACAGGATCGTTGGCGTGACATTGGTCATAACACCTCAGGAGGTATCACCAATTCCGGTCAACATGAAATACGGCACATGCAGATGGCGACCTTCGCAGATGACAGAATGTCAATGTCTCAACCAGACAACGCTCTGCTTGAACCCGTTTCAGTGGGGTCAGGCAACTTCAAACAGTGCTGCGGCCCCCATGCCTCCGCCAACACACATGGAGGTCACCACGTATTTTACGCCACGACGCCTTCCCTCAAGCAGAGCGTGCCCGACTTGTCTCGCACCTGTCATACCGTAGGGGTGGCCAATCGATATTGCACCGCCGTTCACATTGTAGGTTTCGGGATCGATTCCAAGATGGTCACGGCAATAAAGAACCTGGCAGGCGAATGCTTCGTTAAGTTCCCAAAGGCCAATGTCGCTCATGCGAAGACCTGCAATCTTCAGCAGCTTTGGAATGGCATAGATCGGGCCGACACCCATTTCTTCCGGTGCGTTTCCTGCAACAGCCATGCCGCGATAGATACCTAGCGGTGTGAGGCCCTGTTGCTCAGCCATTTTGCTTTCCATGAGCACACAGGCCGAGGCCCCGTCAGAAAGCTGGCTTGCGTTTCCGGCCGTGATCACGCCGCCTTCGACAACCGGGTTCAATGCCCCGAGTGTTTCGGCCGTCGTGCCCGGCCGGTTGCCTTCGTCTTTTGACAAGGTCACTTCTTCCAGGGTTTCCTCCCCAGTTTCGCGGTTTTTGACCCGCTTTATCGCAGTGATCGGGACGATCTCGTCTTCAAAGGCGCCAGCTGCCTGAGCCCGGGCCGTCCGACCTTGGGAAAAGCCATATAAAAGCTGCATAGTTTCTGCATAGAAACCATACACCACTTTGGGGTGGTTAAACCCACTTCGCCATCGGCGGTAAACTCATCAAAACGGCGTTGGCGTCATGGCCTGTTTCCAGCCCGAATTTAGTACCCCGATCATAGACCAGATTGTACTCCGCATACAGCCCGCGATGTACCAGTTGTGCGTCCTTCTCCACATCCCCCCATGGTTGGTTGCGGTGGCGTTCTGTGATCGGCACAAACGCAGGCAGGAAGGCACGACCAACATCTTGAATAAATTGAAAATCTTTTTCCCAATCACCTGTGTTGTGATCGTCTAAAAATATCCCTCCAACACCCCGCGCACGCCCCCGGTGTGGGACATAAAAATACTCATCCGCCCACTCTTTGAACCGCGGATAATAGGTCGGGTCATGGCGGTCACAATGCGCCTTCTGTACCGCGTGAAAATCCGCCGTATCCTTAGAAAATTCAAGGCAAGGATTCAAATCAGATCCCCCCCCAAACCACCACCCATGCGGCGTCCAAAACATCCGTGTGTTCATATGCACCGCCGGACAAAACGGGTTCTGCATATGCGCCACGAGCGAGATGCCAGATGCCCAAAAACGGGGGTCCTCAGCCATGCCAGAAAGGCCTTTGCGCGCCGCCATTGCTTTTTGCGCGCGCTCACCCAAAGTGCCGTAAACCGTAGAAATATTTACACCAACTTTTTCAAAAACGCGTCCGCCACGCATAACGCTCATCAAACCACCGCCTGCGTCAGAGCCATCTTCAGACTTCCTGGAGGTTTCAGTAATTTCAAATCTACCAGCCGGCGTATCATCTGCCGTAATTTGCGTATCTTCTAGCCCTTCAAAGGCGGCAACGATGTCATCCCGCAAACTGCGAAACCAAGCACTGGCGCGGTTTTTTTCATCGTTCATCTGCTCGGTCATAATGGCTCTCCTTTGATCGTTTGTTCCATAGCTGGAAATTGCCGACCAGACCAGTTCTTCCCGCCATAGATTGCAAAAAGCCGCAGCCAAGCTATCTTTGATCTATGCGTTACATCTTCATTATCCCAGTCTTAGCCCTCGCTGCATGCGCCACTCCACGTGAGCAATGCATCCAGAATGCGACCCAAGATCTGCGTGTATTGGACACCCTTATTGAACAAACAGAACTAAATATCGAACGCGGGTACGGTGTCGAAACGAGATTGGAAACCAATTACCGTTTTGAATATTGCGCCTCTCCAGCGCGTGGATATCGCTTTTGCAACCGCCCGGTTTTAGAACGGGTCGAACACCCTATCGCGTTGAATTTAGATGAAGAACGTCAAAAGCTACATCCAATGCAGCAAAGCAGACGTACCTTAGAAGAACGCAGCCGGACTGCGATTGCGACATGTAACACCAGCTATCCTGAAGGTTAATGCGCAGGTGCTGCGACCGGATCAAGCAAAGTACGCCCACCATCCACGGTCATAATTTGACCTGTCATAAAAGACGCGCTTTCGCAGGCTAAAAATTGGACGGCCTCAGCCACCTCAGCTGGACCTGCAATGCGCGCCATTGGTGTATGTGCAATAATCTCTTCGCGATATCCAGCGTGTGATTTGAGCTCGGATTTCAAACTCGCGCTCATAACACTACCAAAGGCCACAGCGTTCACACGAATGCGTTTGTCCGCCAGAGCAACCGCCAAAGATCGGGTCATCTGCTCCATCGCTGCTGCACTCACTGAAAGGGCAAGCAAATCCGGATGAGAAAAACGCGCCGCAATCGTTGATAGATTTACAATTGACCCAATTGTTCCGCCCTCTGATCCATCCTCTTCGGCCTGTTGAATCATCCTGCGTGCTATAGATTGGCTAAGGCGCAAACTGGTCATAAGGTTTTGATCTAACAGTGTTTCGATCACACCATCCTGCTCAGGGTCCAGCGGATCACATGTCGCCACTTGGCGGCTTGCATTTACCAAAATGTCGACGCGATCAAAGGCATCCAATGTCGCAGACAGCAAGTTTGCAACTGCCAACTTCTGACGCAAATCACCCGCAAAAAAACGAATATTGGAGGTTTCGTCGATTTCTCCGATTTCGTGTTTTAGCCCTTCTTCGTCCATGTCAGCAAACATCACGTTTGCCCCTTGCTCTACAAAATGGCGTGCAATTGCCAACCCCACACCATTTGCGGCGCCGGTGACGATTGCGGTTTTTCCAGAGATCGAAAATGACATGTGATGTCCTTGATGGTAGCGATATCAAATTGCACCCTAGGGGAAAATTCCTCTAAGCGCGAGGCCCACGTTTTACATGTCGCGATTGCAGCAATTTAAAGCCACTGTCGCCGCCTATTTCCTGCACATCGCGAAAAAATTCCGACAATGTATTTTCGTAAGGCAAATGTCGATTTGCCACCATTAACAACGTTCCACTTGGTTTCAATAGCCGTGCCGCAGCCTGGATAAACCCTTGCCCTAACGCGGGTTCTGCTGCGCGTGAGGTGTGAAACGGCGGGTTCATAACGACAGTATCCACGGGAGTTTTAAGCGAAAAAGAACGCGCATCATCCCAATGGAACGCTGCCCTAGCATCTTGAACATTCAGCTTGGCGCAAGTCAGCGCCTTTTCCTCTGCTTCAACTAGATGCAGTATTTCAACCCCTGCATTCTTTAGGATAGCGGATGAGAGATACCCCCACCCTGCACCCAGATCGACAACGACCCGCCCCAGTTTTTCCGGCAACGCATTCGCAAGCAGAAGTGATCCCCGATCAATCTTATCCGCAGAATAAACGCCCGAAATCGTGGCAAAACTCTCAGGTCCCAATGTTGGGCCGTCCTCGTGCCATTCTACAAATGCATTGGCTGGTACGAAGGAAAATAACTTCCCATGGGCCTTTGAATATGCCGAAGACGTCGACGTCATTTTACGGCACGCTTTGTATAGGCTGTCGATGCCGCTTGTTTTCAAACCATCAACAACGACGCGCTCTGCCGTGCAGGCCTCGGCCTCCGCAATCAGCGCGCGCGCTTCGGATTTTGACCGAGGTACGCAAATGATCGACAGACTGGCTGTGCCTTCAGCGCGTGTTGCAACTTTATAGCCACGCTCCAACCATGCCGCATGATCTGGGTAAAAGCTTTGGATAATAACCACGCGCTCTTTCGGGAGCGCAGAAAGGTCTTGATCTGCGATTGGCCGAAAAACGAAAATGGTACCTTCATCAGGGATCGCTAAATCCCCGCCGTCCACAGCGAGATTAATACGAGACGTCATAATAAAATCGCCCTATTCGCGTTCCATAGTGCATTGCAGCGGGTGTTCATTTTGGCGCGCCGCGTCCATAACCTGAGCCACTTTAGTTTCAGCAATTTCATGACTAAATATCCCAACGACAGCCAAACCCTTTTTATGAACCGTCAGCATAATCTCAAACGCTTGGGCATGGTTCAGGCCAAAAAATCGTTCCAGCACATGAACAACAAATTCCATCGGTGTGAAATCATCGTTGAGCAACATCACTTTGTACAGCGGAGGCCGTGCGGTCCGCGTGCGGGTTTTGGTCATCACACCCGTGTCATCATCGCCGTAATCCGACATCATAACTGTCTGGGTCATCATGTTGTGTTTCAAAGGAAGTTCCATCCGTCGCTGCATAATGATTATATAGCGGCCTGACGCGCAGTGAAAAGGGCAGGATGACGCATGAATGCAGGTTCAATGCAAAAAGTGACAACAATTGGCTTCGATGCGGATGATACGCTCTGGCATAATGAAAAATTCTTCCGAATTTCGCAGGAACGATTCGCAGAACTGCTCGGCGAATTTGCAGACAAAGATCACCTGGAACAACGCCTGTTAGACGCAGAACGACGCAACCTTGGGCACTATGGGTATGGGGTCAAAGGGTTTGTATTATCGATGATCGAAACCGCTCTGGATGTAACAGAAGAACGTGTTCCCGGCAGCGTCATTCGAGAATTGATCGACGCAGGGCAAGAAATGCTATCGCATCCAATTGATCTACTGCCCTACGTTTGTGAAACGCTCAATACCTTGTCGGAACACCACAAAGTTATTCTCATCACAAAGGGGGATTTGTTAGATCAGGAACGCAAATTGGCCCAATCTGGCTTGGGGGATCTTTTTGACGGAGTTGAAATCGTATCTGATAAAACACCTCAGATATATCATGACATTTTCACACGTCACGGGGATGGCCCAACTCGCGCTATGATGGTTGGAAACTCAATGAAATCAGATGTCATTCCCGCCATAAAAGCGGGCGCATGGGGGGTGTATGTTCCGCATGGTCTCATTTGGGAGCTTGAGCGCGCGGACGCACCTAAAAATGAATCACGTTTTAGACATCTTAAAGATCTCGGCGCGCTTCCCGCATGTATTGCGGCCCTTTGAGGGCGCATATATTGTTACCCGGACCGCATCAAACCACTAAACTTAGACCATTTCGTTCATCTGTTGCGTCAAAACCCGACCAGAAACTCTTGAAAAACAATTGTTTTCGCATCTGCCTTGCTATGTTATCGTAACATTAATCAATAAGAGCTGACCGAAAAATCGGCAGCCAGAGGCAGAAAAGGCAGGCGACGTGATGATGCGTCTTGGGCAGGGTTTTCGGACTTGGTGGACAGTTGCACTATGTGCGATCGCGGCAATCTTTGTGCCGCTTTATTCAATTGCGGCACCTTATGCGGCAATGGTTATTGATGCACGCAACGGTGAAGTTTTGCATTCGCGAAATGCAGACACACGGTTACACCCGGCGTCGCTCACCAAAATGATGACGCTTTATATTGCATTTGAAGCTGTCGAAAATGGCGAAATTTCGTTGGATACCGAGGTGCGCATCTCTCGTAACGCAGCGGCCGAACCCCCGTCTGAACTCGGTTTGCAAACTGGCCAACGTATCGCGTTGCGCTACCTGATCCGCGCAGCTGCTGTGAAATCCGCCAACGATGCGGCGACTGCCATCGGCGAAGCCATTGAAGGCAGCGAAGCCGCTTTCGCTCGTCGTATGAACCGCACCGCCCAAGCCCTAGGTATGTCGCGCACAACATTTCGCAACGCCAACGGACTTACGGAAGAAGGTCACCTTTCTACTGCTAGGGATATGACGACGCTTGGGCGTCATTTGTTCTATGACTACCCCCAATACTACAATATCTTTTCGCGCCGTTCGACCGACGCTGGCCTTCGGGTGGTCAACAACACCAACCGCCGGCTTCTCAACGCCTATAATGGTGCTGATGGTATCAAAACCGGATATACACGGGCTGCTGGATTTAATCTTGTTGCTTCAGCCGAACGTAACGGTGAACGTATTATCGCAACTGTTTTTGGCGGACGCAGCACTGCCACACGTAATGCCCGTGTCGCTGAATTGCTTGACCTTGGGTTTTCTCGTGCGCCGCGTAATGTTGCCATTAACCGCCCCGCGCGCCCCAATTATGGTACGACAACCCAGTCTGGTTCTCAGGTCATTGCCCGAAGTTTGCGCCCGACTCCGCGCCCAGACCGCGCGCCCTCTCAGGATTTAATGCTCGCGTTGGAAAATGAAATCCAACAAGCGCTGGAAGAAGCTCAAGAGGCTGCTGCAACAGAGTCCATTGATCTATCAGAAGCTGAAGAAATCCCACAAGAAGAACCAATCGTAGCCGAGATTATTGAGGATCCGATTGAAGAGCCCGAAGTAATTGAAGTGGCGGAAATTCCAGAAGTTGCCGAACCCGTTGTTGAAGAAATAGTGGTGGCAGAAGACATTCCCGAAGCTTCAGAATCTTCACAAGCGGAACCCCAAACCGATCCAGAAGTGATTTTGGCTTCCTTACAATCAAATACCATTTTGATTGAACCCGAACCAAGCTTCCAGCCACAGGCACCGATCATAGTAACCCGTACGGAAAATACCGGTGCTCGGGATTGGGGGGTTTCGATTGGCTATTTCAATTCGCAATACCACGCCGAGCGCGCGCTCATGCGGACCGCGTTAAACGAAATGACAACTCTGGACGCCACTGTACGGCGTGTTCATCGACGCTCGCGCGGATTTCAGGCGACATTTGTTGGCTTGACTGAAGGCGGGGCTGCATTGGCCTGTCGTCGATTGCAGGCACGTGGCACCGAATGCGAGACAGTCACACCGTAGATATCTGGTCCCCAGACCGTAACCGGAGTAAGCCATGACACAGTTTGTAGTTCCGTCAGTCGAAGTGTCTTCTGTCGCAATTTTTGGCAGTAATCTTCGCTTTCCGGTGCGGCGCATTTTTTGTGTTGGGCGTAATTATGCAGAGCATGCTCGAGAAATGGGGAATGATCCTGACCGCGAACCACCGTTTTTCTTTACCAAGCCTGCTGATGCGATTGTGGATGATGCGGCAATACTTCCCTTTCCGTCACAAACCGAAAACCTGCATCACGAAGCGGAACTGGTCGTTGCGATTGATACAGGAGGCACAGACATAACGCCGAATGATGCATTGGCGCATGTTTGGGGCTATGGTGTTGGAAACGACTTGACTCGACGCGATATGCAGGCCGCCGCTAAAGCGGCACGGCGCCCATGGGACATGGCAAAAGGATTTGATAATTCGGCGGTTTGTGGCCCCCTGCACCCCGTAGCTGAATCAGGGCACATCGAAAGCGGCGCGATTACAGCGCACGTCAATGGCAATTGCCGCCAAACTGGGGATGTCGCAGACATGATCTGGTCCATTTCGGACATTGTCGCAACACTATCGGGTTTGGTAACTTTAGCACCCGGAGACTTGATCTATACGGGCACCCCTGCTGGCGTCGGACCGATCAAACCGGGCGATAGCTGCACTATCGCAATTAATGGGCTAGGGTCAGTCACAACAACATTCGCAGCCAATTAAGGCCGCGGTGCATCGTCCCATTCATCCGACAAAATGCGCTGACTATCCCCATCCGGGTCTTCGTATTGACGCGACTTCACTGTCCAAAAAAACGCGAGCAATCCCACTCCGCCCAAAAACAGAGATATCGGAATGAGATAGGCCAGCATTTCCATTTTATCTTAACCTCAGTGCATTCAATGACACAGTAATCGAAGAAAGCGACATCGCCAAGGCTGCCGCCAACGGCGTTGCCAAACCAATCAAAGCAATTGGAACCGCAATCAAATTGTAAAGTGCCGCAATTCCGAAATTCTCTTTGATCCGGCGCGTCGCCTTTTGCGCTGTATGCAGGGCTTCGGCAATAGGTTCCAAATCTTCGCCCAGCAATACAATATCAGATGCGACCCGTGCAGCATCTAAAGCGGTTGCTGGCGACATAGAAACATGCGCTGCGGTAAGGGCCGCAGTGTCGTTCAATCCGTCCCCTACCATTAAAACCTTTGCCCCGGACGCCGTGAGGCTGTTGATGGCTTCGGCTTTTTCTTGCGGAACGGTTTCCGCCATCCAAGTGCCCACCCCGAGCTTAGCTGCCAAGGAGGCAACAGCGGCTTCGCTATCACCAGAAATGATCTGCACCGATTTACCTTGTGTGCGCAAAGCCTCGACAGCCGATTGTGCGCCGAGACGCAGGTTATCCTCAAACAGGAATGATAACGGTTCTGCGTCACCAGTTTTGAGATGGCTTGCGGTGGTTGAAGTGGCGTCGCCCCCGACCCAGGCTGCACGCCCCAAACGCACAGCTTGCCCATTGACCATCCCCTCCATTCCGTACCCCGGAACTTCACGCAGGTTGGCAACTTCGATATCGCAAACACCACGATCGGACAGTGCAGAGGCAATCGCTTTCGCTAAGGGATGCGCAGACCCTTTACTCAGCGCTTTGGCGATTTGTTGTGCCTCTGCGGAAAAACTCTCGGCGTTGATTAAAACAGGCTTGCCTTCGGTCAAAGTACCCGTTTTGTCAAAAACGACCGTATCCACCTCCGCCAACCGCTCAAGAGCGGTGCCGTGTTTAATCAACATTCCCTTACGAAATAAGCGCCCCGATGCCGCAGTAGTCACAGCTGGCACTGCCAAACCAAGGGCGCAGGGACACGTAATGATCAAAACAGCCACAGCGATATTCAAGGCGAACCGAACATCGCCACCGGTTATGAACAACCATGCAATAAAGGCGATCAACGCCAACAGATGCACACCCGGCGCATAAATCTGCGCGGCTTTGTCCGCCAACGACGTGTATTTATTACGTGCAGATTCTGCCATCGCCACCAAATCGGCCATA
Organism: Cochlodiniinecator piscidefendens; assembly: GCF_011326755.1. Lineage (GTDB taxonomy): Bacteria > Pseudomonadota > Alphaproteobacteria > Rhodobacterales > Rhodobacteraceae > Cochlodiniinecator > Cochlodiniinecator piscidefendens. The sequence goes on from NZ_JAAOIE010000002.1 coordinate 553,518, forward strand.
CGGTGAAGCGAACTGTCCTCCCCCGCTGCAGTCACACGTAACGTGAGCGGTCCGGTCAAGTTGACCTCACCTGCACTGATGTCTTGCCCGGGTTTGGCGAAAACCGGTATCGTTTCACCCGTCAGCAATGATCTATCTATTTCACTGTGGCCTGAAACAACCACCCCATCAACTGGCATCCGACCACCCGGTTTTACCAAAACCAAATCACCAACAGCCAAAGATGCAATTGCGGTCACCACCTCAACATCATCCACGAGCTTAGTGGCGCGTGGAACTTCAAGTGCTGCCAATTCTTCAGCAGCAGAACGGGCCACTGCCCGTGTTCTGTGGTCCAGATACCGTCCGGCAAGCAGAAAGAATGTTAGTGACAATGCCGCGTCAAAATACGCCTGTTCGCCAGAATGAAACGTTTCAAACAGCGACATTCCACCCGCGAGTAAAATCGCCAATGAAATCGGAACATCCATATTTAACCGTCGAGCGGAAAGCGCAATCCAAGCATTCCGGAAAAAGGGTTGGGCTGAAAAGGCAATGGTTGGCAGGGCAATTGCCGCAGATATCCAGTGAAACAAATCACGTGTTGCGGCCTCTGCGCCCGACCAGACGGCGATGGACAGCATCATGACATTCATCATCGCGAAACCAGAAACGGCCAACCGTGTTAAGATTTCACGGCCCGCTTTGTCTGTTGCGGTAGCAGATATCGTTCCCGCATCCAGTTCATGCGCTTCATAACCTGCCTCACTTAAAACAGCGATCAATTCGCTTGTGTCTACCTCAGGGTATGTTTCGATATTTACGCGTTTCAGGGTCAAGTTCACCCGCGCGCCTACAACCCCGCTATGACGCAACAATGCCCGTTCCACCCCTGCTATGCAGCCTGCACAATGAATGGTCGGCAGTGATAACACTACGTTGACGTCTTGTGGCAATGCGGCCTTGGCCAGCGCTTCGGCAGAGGGAGCAGCAGAACAGGCTGGACACGCAGAGATGGCAGCGGCACTCATATTCTATCCTCTCACATATAAGACGAGACGTTGACGAAATTCGGTCCCATCGCTGGCCACAGCGGTAAAGCGTAAGTTCCAATTGCCACCGCCCAAACTGACAGCAGGTGCACGGTAAACTCCGTTTTCAAACTGAAACATCGGTGCGAAATCATCGCGCACATGGGTAGATCGCCCGAGGATGGCGCTCAAACTGTCCACTTCGACAGGCGCCCCATCGTCATCAGTGATCTCAAGCACCAGGTGATTGTCCACATAGCGTAACTCCGCAGACCAACCCAGCCCTTCCTGCGCAGCGCGATCAGCGTCAAAGCTTTGGCTTGCGACATAGGAATTACCAACTTCAAGACCTGGAAAGGTACTAACTGCACTCCAGGCCATGAAAAAATTAACGCCGATGATTACTGCAAACGCGCTCGCAGTAATTGCAAATACCTTACGGCCAGTGAGCGGTTTAGATGTCATTGGTCATTCCCATTAAAAACAGTGTCCACATAAGCACGTTCCCCGTTGGTCAAATCTTCGACCCATAGACGTAAATCTGTTCGTGCTGCTTGGGCCGCCAAAGTACCCGAGGGTGCCAGGACATAAACCCGTTGCATATAAGTATCATCCGCCGGTACCGGCACCGTCAAATCACTGTTCCCTTCAAGCGATATCACCAAAAGCTCTGGCGATGTCAGGGAGATGTGAAATTGGCGGTCTTCCCCATGTTTATTTCGCAAACGAACTTCGTAGGTGTTGCGAATAGATCCGTCCGACATGGTCACAAAGGTAGGATTGCGCACAGGCGAAACATTCATGTCGATCTCCGACCGGATGAACAACGCAAAGACCAACCCAAATCCGACCAATGACCACAAAGATGTATAGAGAATCGTACGGGGGCGCAAAATGTGTTTCCATACAGATTTTGGTGCTTCGCCCGCTCTTTCGGCAGCTTCGTCTTTAAGTGCCATGTAATCAATCAACCCACGAGGCTTACCAATTTTAACCATGACGTCATCACACGCATCAATACAGAGCGCGCATGTGATACATTCCAACTGCTGACCGTCACGAATATCGATCCCCACCGGACACACATTCACGCAGGCCATGCAATCAATACAGTCCCCTGTGTTTTCTTCACCTACGTTCTTTTTATTCAACTTACCACGAGGTTCACCGCGCCAATCGCGGTATGCAACAACCAGTGTATCTTCGTCCATCATGGCGGCCTGAATGCGTGGCCATGGGCACATGTAAATGCAAACTTGTTCCCGGGCCAATCCACCAAATACAAACGTTGTAGCCGTCAACACAGCGACAGTTGTATAGGCGACCATTGGCGCGTTCAGTGTAAACAAACTCACCAATAGCGTCGGGGCGTCCGCAAAATAAAACACCCAAGCGCCGCCGGTTGCCATCGCAATGATAATCCATGCGACCCACTTAGTGATCCGCAAACGTACTTTGCGCAGGTCCCATTTTTTCTGACGGTGTAGGCGCAGGCGGGCGTTGCGGTCACCTTCGATCCAACGTTCGACAAGAATAAACAAGTCGGTCCAAACTGTCTGTGGACAGGTATAGCCACACCAAACGCGGCCCAGTGCAGAGGTGAATAAAAACAAACCCAACCCAGCCATAATTAACAGCCCGGCTATAAAGTAAAATTCATCTGGCCAAATTTCGATCCAAAAGAAAAAGAACCGCCGGTTTGCCAAATCAAGCAAGACAGCCTGATCGGGTAAATTCACCCCGCGATCCCAACGGATCCATGGCGTTAGATAATATATCCCCAAGGTGACAACCATAATCACCCATTTGAGGTTACGAAATTTGCCTGACACTCTGCGAGGGAAAATAGGTTCCCGTGCCGCATAGAGGGTTGGGGGTGTCTCGTTGTTCAAGGAATCTCTCCGATGTCCTGTGCGCGTAATAGCGCTCTTGTCACACATGCCTGCATGAATAACTTTGACCTACGTCAAACTTTATACCCGCGCGAGGCATAGGTTTGTCACATGTGACAGTCTGTCCTTTCGTTCGAAATATTACCTGATTTTCCTCAAATTTTCTTCCGAAATAAAAAGGGAGGGTAAACACCCCCCTCTTTAAATTTACTCAAATAACTGGTTAATGTAGGCATCGGCCCCCAGGAAACGCGCGAACAGGACGGGCGCCGATGCCGGTTCCAGAGGCGCGAACCTCTGGAATTCTGTTATTCACCACCACCAAGCTGGTGAACATAAATTGACACTGCGCGAACATCTGCTTCGCTCAAGCGGCCGCCCCAACTTGGCATCACGCCAAAGCGGGCGTTGGTCACAGTTTCTCTAAGGGCTTCGGCATTTCCACCATATAGCCAGATCGCGTCAGTCAGATTTGGTGCACCTTGAAACCGATCACCTGTGCCGTCATCCGCGTGACAGCTTGCACAGTTATCAAGGAACAAATCAGAACCAGCCGCAGCCAACACAGGGTCCGACTCCTGACCTGAAATTGCCATTACGTGATTGACGATTTGGTCGACCTCGGTGTCCTCAAGGAAATCACCAAAGGCCGGCATTTGCGAAAACCGCGCATCCAGATCTTCTTCGTTGCGGATCCCGTGGTTTACAGTTGCGTAGATCTCATCAATTGAACCACCCCAGAGCCAATCGTTATCCAAAAGATTTGGATAACCTGTTGCACCAGCTGCACCTGAGCCGTGACATTGCGCACACCATGTCCGAAACACGGAACCACCTGCATTGATTGCAAAGCGATTTAGATTTTCGTCCTCAGGAACAGCGTCAAGCGGTGTCGCAACAAGGGTCGCCTCAATTTCTGCATTTCTGGCATCAAAAGCTTCGATCTCAGTTTGGACTTCGGCCCGTGTGGAATAGCCCAACAAGCCCGGTGTCGCCCCGTTGATCAATGGCCATGCCGGATAGGCGATCATGTACCCAATACCCCAAACGATGCAGGCGTATAGCGTATAAAGCCACCAGCGCGGCAGAGGGTTATTGAACTCTTCGATCCCATCCCAGGAGTGACCTGTGGTTTCTGGATCTTGTTGTTCTACGGGTTTCTTACTCATTGCCGCGCCTCCATAGCTTGTGCCTCAGCATCGCTGGCGGGTTCATTTTCATGACGAAAGGGGATGTCTGCGGTATCTGTGTAAGTCTTGGTGCTGCCTGGACGAAATGCCCAGACAATGACACCTAAGAAAAAACAGAAAAGAAACAAAAGCCCCCAACTGTCCGCGAATTCACGCATAAAGGAATAGGTATCCATAACGCCCTCCTCTATCGGCTTGCGTCAGGTGTGAAGGTCGAAAAATCAACCAACGTGCCTAACATCTGCAAATACGCGATCATGGCATCCATTTCCGAAACGCCAGGTTGGCCATCAAAGTTACGGACTTGTGCTCCCGGATACCGTTCAACTGTCGCATCCCAATCGCTATCGGGATCAGCCTGCGCCATAAAGTCAAACGCCGCGTTTTCAACCATATCGTCGGTGTAAGGCACACCAACAAACCTATGAGTGCTAACCAACTCTTGGATGTGAGTAGGCTCAATCAGGTTATTTTCTAAAAACGCGTAGGATGGCATGATGGATTCTGGCACCACAGATTGCGGATCCCGCAAGTGATCAAGATGCCATTCATCAGAATAACGCCCACCAACACGCGCGAGATCAGGACCAGTACGCTTTGATCCCCATTGGTGTGGGTGGTCATACATTGACTCAGCCGCCAATGAATAATTCCCGTACCTTTCAACCTCGTCACGCATGGGACGGATCATTTGCGAGTGGCACGTATAGCACCCCTCACGAATGTAAACGTCGCGCCCTGTCAGCTCGAGCGGGGAATAAGGGCGCATGCCCTCCACTTCCTCAATTGTGTTTTCGAGGTAGAACAGAGGTGCAATTTCAACAATCCCACCAATCGACACCACAAGAAGCGATCCAACAAGAAGCAACGTTGCATTCTTTTCCAGTACCGCGTGTTTATCAAGAATTCCCATTTTTCGGTCCTTCCTTATTCAGCGGGCGCTGCGGCAGCGGCAGGGGCTTTCGCCTCGCCTTTTGCTACAGTCATCCAAAGGTTATAGGCCATGATCAGCGCACCACCGAGGTACATAACGCCCCCCAATCCGCGAACCACATTCATCGGGAACTTCGCCGCGACGGAGTCAACAAATGCGTTTACAAGGAAACCATTTGCATCAACTTCACGCCACATCAGCCCCTCCATAATACCGCTGACCCACATGGATGCCGCATAAAGAACGATACCGATCGTCGCGAGCCAAAAGTGCCAATTCACGAGTTTGAGGCTATAAAGGCCTGTTTTGTTCCACAGCTTCGGGAAGAGGTAGTAAAGCGCCCCAAAGGTAATCATCCCGTTCCAACCCAAAGCACCAGAATGCACGTGGCCAATGGTCCAGTCGGTATAGTGGCTCAGAGAGTTCACAGCACGGATCGACATCATCGGTCCTTCGAATGTGGACATCCCGTAGAACCCGATAGAAATCACCATCATACGAATGATTGGATCGGTGCGCAGCTTGTCCCAAGCGCCTGAAAGCGTCATCAGACCGTTGATCATACCACCCCAGCTTGGCATCCATAGAATGATTGAGAAAACCATACCCAGTGTACCTGCCCAGTCCGGCAAAGCAGTATAGTGCAGGTGGTGTGGACCAGCCCAGATGTATAGGAAGATCAGCGCCCAGAAGTGGATGATTGACAGTTTGTAGGAGAAAACCGGACGCTCAGCCTGCTTTGGCACAAAGTAATACATCATGCCCAAGAAACCAGCAGTCAAGAAAAACCCAACCGCATTGTGGCCGTACCACCATTGAGTCATCGCATCTTGAACACCAGCGAAAATCTGAACTGATTTAGACCCAAAGATGGATACCGGGATCGAAATGTTATTCACAACATGCAGCATCGCAACGGTGATAATGAAAGACAGATAAAACCAGTTCGCCACATAAATATGAGGTTCTTTACGTTTGATAATGGTTCCCATAAACACCGCAAGATACGCAAGCCACACGACGGTCAACCAAATATCAACGTACCATTCAGGTTCTGCGTATTCCTTGGATTGTGTTGAGCCCAACAAATACCCAGTCGCAGCAAGCACGATAAACAGCTGATAGCCCCAAAACACAAACCATGCGAGGTTTCCACCCCAAAGCCGCGCCGCAGATGTACGCTGCACCACATAAAAAGAAGTACAGATCAGCGCGTTCCCACCAAAAGCGAAAATAACCGCTGAAGTGTGTAACGGGCGCAAACGACCAAAATTGGTGAACCCTTCGGCCCAATCAAAATTCAGCACCGGAAAGGCAAGCTGAAAGGCAATGAATGTCCCAGCTAAAAAGCCAACGACGCCCCAAAAAGTTGTCGCAATAGCGCCTGCACGAACAACATCGTCCATGTAACCCGTTTCAGGTGCCGGTTTTGTTTCATGCGTATTTCGCAACGTCCACAGAAATACGCCACCTGCCACCAGCATCACCAAAATGGCATGCAACTGGTAGGCAAGATCGCGTGCATAGTTGGCTGCAATCGCAGCCAGGACCGTGATCAGCCCCAACACGATGAGCTTAAGATAGTCCCACATAAAGCGTCCCTTCGTCTTTTCCCCCGCCGACTCAGCATTCGCCGAGGGGTTTCTCGATTAGCTGCCGTAGTAATGGGCACGGCAGTTGTCGCCTTGATCCATATCAAACTGGACGCGTCATCTCTTTGATCGAAGTCAAAGCGCCTGATCAACTTTCTCCTTAGCTTTCGAAATAAGCGAATTAAGAAAGAGATGAGACAATGGGTTTTAAAACGATACTGAACATCGTCACAGATGCAGATGTTTCTGCACCTCCGCTAGAACGCGCACTTGCTATTTCTAAAGTCGAAGACGCACATCTTGATGTCATGTGCCTAGGCATCGATCGCACTCAAACAGGATATTACTACGCTGGTGCAAATGCACTTGTGCAGCAGGAAACCCTGATACGCGCCAGAGAGGAGGCTGAAACTCTCGAAACATCCATACGCCAACGCCTTTCTACAGAAACCGTCGCATGGTCGGTTGAATCAGGTGTCGCCCAGTTGGCCGGCCTTGCTCGTATAATCGCCCATCGCGCGCGATTTGCCGATTTGGTCGTTCTTCCTAAACCTTACGGAAAATCCCGTGGGCAAGAAATCGAAGCAATTGTCGAAGCAGCAATGTTCGAGGGCCACGCCCCCGTCTTGGTTGTTCCGGATAGCTGCGAAGCCGCGACGATCCCCCGCCGCGTGGTTGTTGCGTGGAACGAAAGCACCGAAGCCCTTTCCGCCATTCGTGCCGCCCTACCGGCGTTGCGCGCAGCCGAAGAGGTGAATATTGCAATTATTGATCCACCCACCCACAGTCCAGATCGCTCTGACCCCGGCGGGGCGTTATCGCAAATGCTAGTACGGCATGGCGTAAAGGCTGAAATCTCAGTCCTTGCAAAAACCATGCCACGTGTTTCTGATGTTTTGTTGCGCCATGCCCGTGACATTGACGCTGACCTGATGGTTATGGGGGCATATGGCCATTCGCGATTCCGCGAAGCTATATTAGGTGGGGCTACTCGAAATATGCTCGAACACGCCGAAGTTCCGGTCCTGATGGCGCATTGACGCCGACACCTCTTATACTAGGTAACCACCATCAGCATCATCCCCGGTTTCATCCAACAAACGTTGGAAATCGGGGATCGTCACATGGCGTTTTCCTTCCAATTGGATAACGCCATCTTTTTTCAATGCGGAAATCTGACGACTTACTGTCTCAAGCGTTAGACCGAGGTAGTTTGACATCGCATCACGTGTGAGCGGCAAATCAAACGTCTTTGGCGTACCGCCCCCTTTGGTCAGAGTAGCATCGCGACGCGCGATGATCGCAATCAAGCTTGCGATCTTTTCCCGTGCAGTTTTGCGCCCCAGCAACAACATCCATTCCCGCGCAGCATCCAATTCGTCGAGCGTCATTTCCAACAGGCGCTGCGCGATATGCGGGGTTTCGGCCATCATTTTTTCAAACGGCTTACGGCGAAAACAACACATAACCAGATTGGTTGTAGCCGTCACATCAAAGGCGGCTTCATCACGCCCCGGACGTCCCACAAAATCAGACGGTAGCAAAAGCCCAACCATCTGTGTTCGCCCATCTTCCATAGTTTGACTTAAGGTCGCGATACCCGACACAACGGAGGCCACAAAATCCATGTGGTCCCCTGACCACACAACAGTTTGCCCCGCTTCGTAGCTGCGGTAGTATTTAATTTCATCCAACACCGCTAATTCATCTGCCTCACACCGCGCGCAAACCGCACGATGGCGGATCGGGCAGTCGCTACAATCTTTAAAGCCGAGTTTAAGTTCTTGAATGCTCATTGGCGTCTTTTCTTGATCTGAGTCAAAGTGGCGTATCAGTTTCAATGTCATGGTATTGGAATGACTCTGAATTCACAACTCGCGCAGCACGGTCTTTTTGACGCGCGTGTGCCCCGCTATACGAGCTATCCAACTGCGCCGCATTTTTCGGCATCAATTGGAGCTAGCGAACATGAAAAATGGATACGGGCGATCCCCGAAAATGGGCAGATATCGCTTTATATACACGTGCCATTCTGTCGGCGGCTCTGTTGGTTTTGCGCCTGTCGCACACAAGGGACACAATCAGAAAAACCCGTTTTAAGTTACTTGGAAACTCTGAAAACTGAATTGCGACACCTCGGGAACATGTTGCCCGATGGCATAACGCTTTCAAGGCTTCATTGGGGTGGTGGTACACCTACCCTACTCTCCCCCACTATGATGAGCGAACTGGCAGCTGCTATCTTTAACGTCGTGCCTATGGGTGAAAATGCAGAGTTTTCAGTTGAAATTGACCCAAATGAAATCGATCAACATCGATTAGAAGCTTTGGCAGCGGCGGGTATGAATCGCGCGTCTATCGGTGTGCAGGACTTTGATCCAGAGATTCAAAAAATCATTGGCCGCCCTCAAAGTTATGAAATCACCCGCGACGCCGTCGAAGGATTACGCGCCCAAGGTATCCAAAGCTTGAATGCCGATATTTTGTATGGGCTACCTCATCAAAACACCCACCGCATTTCAGATTCGGTTCAAAAACTTCTATCGTTGTCCCCTGACCGCGTTGCTCTCTATGGCTACGCCCATGTTCCATGGATGGCCAAACGCCAGCAAATGATCCCCTCAGATTCACTTCCGTCACCAGAAGAACGGCTTGCGTTATTTGATGCCGCGCAAAAGCTTTTCAACTTCGATGGATACCAAACCATTGGTATCGATCATTTTGCACTGCCAAGTGATGGTCTGGCAATCGCCCAACGAAATGGCATGCTTCGCCGCAATTTTCAGGGCTACACAGATGATCAGGCAAGCGCATTGATCGGGGTTGGTGCCTCTTCGATTTCCCGGTTTCCTCAGGGGTTCACTCAAAACGCCCCAGCGACATCTGCCCACACGAACGCAGTGCGAAATGGGTCGTTCTCGACACACAAAGGGCATGCATTTTCACAGGATGATCTCATCCGCAGTCGCATGATCGAAGCTTTGATGTGTGATTTTGAAATTTCGGCGGACGACATCAAGCAGCGCTTTGATATCAAGAGAACAGATATTACCGACATGTTTGATGAGGCAGCAAAAACGTTTGGCGATATGGTGCGGGTCACGCCAGAACGATTCTTCATTCCCGAATATGCCCGCCCCTTAACCCGCGTGATAGCCCGTGCGTTTGACGCTTACGATTTATCCAAAGCTGGGCATAGCTCAGCTGTCTGAAGGGCCGAACGATAAAATATAGTCCAGCAATTTTGGCAAGCAGACTGTTTTTAGGTCGTAGTTCGATATAATCGTTTCACGCGCCATGATCCGCATTGGCGCGAACTTTACTGGTTCCGCCAGACATTCCGTTAGAACCCGACCCCACGCCGCGACATCAAAGAACTCAACCAAACGACCATTCACACCGTCGATGATCACTTCTTGAACAGGGGCTGTTTTTGACCCGACGACCATTGCGCCCATGCTCATTGCCTCAAGCATGGACCATGACAACACAAATGGATACGTCAGATAGGCATGTACGCGACTGATCTGCATAATGGATTTAAAGTCGTTGTAGGACACGCGCCCGACGAAATGCACACGTGACCGATCGATCTGTCCCCCCAACTCATCCAACATAACCTGTTTCCAACTGCGTCCGTCTGCGGGGGATCCACCGTACCCTTTGCCATCTCCGCCAATCAACACCACATGGGCATTTGGGCGATTTCGCAGCACCTCTGGCAAAGCACGCATGAAAATATGAAAACCACGCTGAGGTTCAAGATTCCGGTTGATGAATGTTAGAACTTCATCACCAGCCCGTAGCGTCACGCCAGTATTTGGAACCGTATATTCTGCCGCCAGATTTGGCTGCAATCCATCGGTGTCGATACCATCATGGACGACCTTCATATCCGCCCGCATCGCAGCGGGGAAAGTCCCGGCCTGCCACGACGTTGGGGCGTAAGAGCCGTCGGCTTGTGTCATTGCCTGAGACAAATGCGCAAGTTTGCTGATCGTGGAAATACGTGCATTTAGTGTTGAAGTTTGAAACTCTGCATCAAAATCCGCGTCCAAACCACGGGTCGCGTAATAGAATTCACCAAATAAAATAAGCTTAGCATTCGGCCAGACTTCTTTCAGAAAAAGAGTCTCTCCCCATCCCGGATGACCAACAATGATGTCGGGCGTATATCCTTGTTCTTTTTGGACATGAGCAGCCACCTGCGCAACACGTGCGCCCCGTTCGGCATGCCCAGCATAATGGGTACCCGGCCCCATAGGCTTTGTTTCATAATCCCAACGATAACGAACCGTGGGAATCCCAGTTTCACGTTCATTGGTTGACGCCGTGATCACACCAATATTGTGCCCCAATTTTCTGAGGGCAGGCGCCAGAAACTTAAATTGCCCTGGAAAATTTTGATGCACAAAAAGGATATTCATTACAAAACTCTATCGTTAGCCAAAGGCCGCTGCCAACAGTTCCTTTGTATAATCTGTTTCTGGTGCGTCAAAAATCTGGGCGCTTGGGCCATATTCAACAACATCACCCCGTTTCATCACAATCACCTTGTGACTAACGGCGCGAACTACACGCAAATCATGACTGATAAACAGATAGGCCAATCCATATTTTTGCTGGAGGTTGCGCAGCAAATCGACAATCTGCACCTGCACCGTCATATCGAGCGCAGACGTTGGTTCGTCCAATACGACAAGCTTGGGCCGTAAAATCATCGCCCGCGCAATGGCAATCCTCTGACGTTGACCACCAGAAAACTCATGTGGGTAGCGATCCATGGTTGCAGGGTCTAGCCCTACTTCTTCCATGATCTCAGCCACCATGTCCCGCGGTGCACGATCTCGGTCCATGCCATGAACACCCAAGCCTTCGGCTATGATCTGAAATGCAGACATCCGCGGCGACAGCGACCCATAAGGGTCTTGGAACACAATTTGCATGTCACGGCGCAGTTTGCGCAGCTCTTTTGCATTGAGTTGATCAATCCGATCACTAAAAAAGGCGACAGGCCCCTCAGACGCGATAAGCCGCATCATAGCCAATGCAAGCGTGGTTTTCCCTGATCCAGATTCACCAACGATACCGAGCGTTTCGCCCTGCCGCACTGACAGCGTCGCGTTGTTCACAGCTTTGACATGACCAACCGTACGTCGCAGTAATCCTTGCTGTATCGGGAACCAGATTTTCAGCCCGTCAGCCGAAACCACCTCAACCGCATCGTCGGGAACAGGGTCAGGCGTACCAGTTGGTTCAGCCGCTAATAATGTCTGTGTGTAAGGATGTTGGGGATTTGCAAATATATCCGCTGTTATCCCCTCCTCTACCACTTCACCATGCTGCATCACATACACACGATCAGCTATTTTTCTGACCACGCCAAGATCATGGGTGATGAACAGAAGGCTCATGTTTTCAGATGTTTTCAAATCCGCCAACAGCTTAAGAATTTGCGCCTCAATCGTCACATCCAAAGCCGTTGTCGGTTCATCCGCTATCAGAAGGTCGGGTTTGTTTGCCAGCGCCATAGCGATCATAACTCTTTGGCGTTGCCCACCGGACAATTGATGCGGGTAGGAATTGAGCCGACTTTCAGCATCGTGAATGCCTACTCTTTCCAGCAATTCAATAATACGAATACGTGCGGCGGACCCGTCTAATCCTTGGTGCAAAGACAGACTTTCACCAAGTTGTTTTTCGATCGTGTGAAGGGGGTTCAACGACGTCATCGGTTCCTGAAAAATAAAACTAATGTCGTTCCCACGTACGCGGCGCAGTTCGGCGTCGTCAGCGGTCGTCATTTCAGTATTCAGATAACGCACTGATCCTTCGATCTGCGCACTGTCAGGCAGTAGCGCCACGGTCGAAAGGGCAGACACGGATTTACCGGAACCAGACTCCCCCACAATTGCAACAGTTTCACCTTCACCCACATGAAACGACACGCCTTTCACTGCGGGGATCAGTTGACCGTCTTGTTTAAATGAAACCCGAAGGTTGTTGATGTCGAGAACCCTGTTCATTCAAACGTCTTTCGCGGATCGAAAGCGTCTCGCACGCCTTCAAAGATGAAAACCAACAGCGACAGCATGATCGCGTAAGTGAAAAAGGCGGTGAACCCCAACCAAGGCGCGTGCAGGTTTTGTTTGCCCTGCAACGTGAGTTCCCCGAGTGACGGGGACGAAGACGGCAACCCAAACCCTAGGAAATCAAGCGAGGCCAGCGTTGCAATCGCGCCAGTCACTAGGAATGGTAAAAACGTCAACGTCGCCACCATCGCGTTGGGCAGCATATGCCTAAACATGATGGTAATGTCAGACACGCCAAGCGCTTTGGCAGCACGTACATACTCAAAGTTCCGGGCACGCAAAAATTCTGCACGGACAACCCCGACAAGCCCTGTCCAGCCAAACAAAATCGCCACGAAAACCAATATCCAGAAACTTCGCCCCAGCGTGGCCAGCAAAATAATGATGACATAGAGCTGCGGTGTACCGTTCCAGATTTCAATAATGCGTTGAAAAATAAGGTCAACCCAACCGCCAAAGTACCCCTGAACGGCGCCAGCCGCGATACCAATGATGGAAGCAACAGACGTCACGATAAGTGTGTAAAGAATTGACAGCCGAAAACCGTAAATCACCCGCGCAAGAACATCGCGTTTGGTGTCATCTGTCCCCAGCCAATTGTTGGCATCAGGTGCAGACGGCGCAGCACCTGGAATGTCCACGATGCTATCGAACGCGTAAGGAATGATCGGCCATAAAATCCAACCTTCATAGAAACCGTCAACGCCATCGGTGTAACTACCCCCCTCGATGCCTTGGATGATTTCCTCAGGAATATCAAAACAATCTTGCATCCCGCCAGATCTGATCAAACATTGCACTTCGATGTCACTATAAATCGCCTCTGTCTGAAAATCACCGCCAAAGGCCGTTTCAGGATAAAACCGATGCACAGGTGAATACAGTTCGCCACGATAGCTGACCAACAATGGCTGATCATTCGCGACATATTCTGCGAACAGTGAAATCGTGAAAATCACGGAGAAGATGATCAGCGACCAAAAGGCCCGTCCATTGCGGCGGAAGTTGCGCCATCTGCGTTGATTGAGAGGGGAAAGTGTCATCATACCTGCCTCGCCTCAAAATCAATGCGCGGATCAATCAGCACATACATCAGATCGGATACCAACCCGATCAACAGCCCCAACAACCCAAAGGCATAGAGCGTTCCAAAGACCACTGGATAGTCACGTGCGACCACAGCATCAAACCCAAGCCGCCCCAGACCATCCAAAGAAAACAGCGTTTCTATGATCAAAGACCCACCAAAGAAAACGCTAACAAATAAGGCTGGGAAACCCGCAATGACGATCAACATCGCGTTGCGAAAGATATGCCCATATAGCACCCGAGACTCCGATAGTCCCTTCGCACGGGCTGTCACCACATATTGCTTGCGAATTTCATCTAAAAACGAATTCTTAGTCAGCAAGGTCAATGTCGCAAAGCTGGAAATCGTCGAAGCAATCACAGGCAAAGCAATATGCCAGAGGTAATCTAGTATTTTGCCGCCCACACTGAGTTCTTCAAAATTGTCCGACGTTAGCCCCCTAAGTGGGAATATCTGCCAGTAAGACCCGCCCGCAAAGAGAACCAACAATAATATAGCAAATAAGAAACCCGGAATCGCGTAAGCGACAATAATCGCGCCAGAGGTCCAAGTATCAAAAGGTGTGCCATCTTTGACGGCTTTGCGTACCCCCAATGGGATCGACACCATATAAGCGATCAATGTGGACCAAAGCCCCAAGGTGATTGAAACGGGCATTTTTTCCAGAACCAATTCAAAAACGCCAACGGATCGGAAATAGCTTTCCCCGAAATCAAGCCGGATGTAATCCCACATCATCAGGAAAAACCGTTCAACCAACGGTATCGCCTCTTTGCTGCATTCTGGGGCCTCAAGGTCAGGTGTGCCGGTAAATCCTTCGCTGCACACCAACCGCGCAAAGCCAAATTGCAACTCAAGCTCTTCGATGAAATCTTCGGGCAGACCACGGGAACCGGCGTATCGTTCGTCGCCGCCCACTTGTTCTATACCCGCATCGCCCCCTCCGCCGATCTGCTCAGAGGCGTCACCCTCCCCTTCGATCCGCGCAATGAGGTTTTCAATTGGGCCACCGGGCACAAATTGAATAAGCGCAAAGTTGATGATCATAATCCCAACCAAAGTGGGAATAATCAGTAGCAAACGCCGAAGTATATAGGCGGCCATGACCCTGCTTTCTTGTTATCTTAGCGCGCCTTCGGCACGCAATTCTTCTGCTCTTTCAGCGTTATACCACCAGAAATCCAACTCTCCCAGTGCATAAAGGTGGCAACACCTCAGGGTGTTCGAACATATCGTAGTAAGCGA
Source organism: Cochlodiniinecator piscidefendens (assembly GCF_011326755.1). Classification (GTDB taxonomy): domain Bacteria; phylum Pseudomonadota; class Alphaproteobacteria; order Rhodobacterales; family Rhodobacteraceae; genus Cochlodiniinecator; species Cochlodiniinecator piscidefendens. Next base: position 568,563 of record NZ_JAAOIE010000002.1, read on the forward strand.
CGGTATAGACATTCTTATACCATTGCGGCGTGCGGAACTGTAACGCGCGCAACACACGATCCAAAGCCCGTACCGCTGTTGTTAGTTCTTCACGCGAATTTGCGGCCTCAACATGTTCAATCAATCGGTCCACAGCGGGATCTGCAACGCCAGCTTTGTTAAAAACAGAGGTCTGCGCCGTGTCAGATCCAAACCATTGGCGCAACCCAGAACCTGGCGTGTATCCCATACGATAGCTTTCGGTCAGCATATCAAAATCGTAGCTGCGTTCGCGGTTGGTCGCCTGCGCCTGATCCACGCGATCCTGCACCGCATCTATGCCCAAACGGCGTAGGTTTTCGATGTATGGATTTATGATTCGCTCAAACGTTTGACTATCGTTCAAAAATTCGACCCGCAGAACTGTACCTTGCGCATTACGACGCATCCCATCGTCGCCAACCGTCCAGCCCGCGTCGTCTAGCAAGGTTGATGCACGACGCAGCGCACTACGGTCCAGCTGTCGCGAGCGCGACACTGGAGACGTAACAGGCTCATCGGTCAGCACACCTTCTGGCAAAAGATCAGCCAAAGGTGTTAACAACGCCAATTCAGCTTCGGACGGTATTCCAGTCGCAGCCAGTTCGGTATTTTCCCACAGGGAATTATTACGTTCATACAGCCCGTAGAACAGCGTTTCGTTGGACCATTCAAAATTAAACATCAGCCCAATCGCCTCGCGCACGCGCGGGTCCTGAAACTGTGGACGTCGAAGGTTGTAGATAAAGCTCTGACCGGGGGCGATATTCCCGTTGGGCAGCTCGCGCTGAACAACCCAGCCTTCTTCTAACGCAGGAAAATCATAGCCTGTAGCCCAAATCAGCGACGCTGCCTCATTGCGGAACGTGTAACTACCGCCTTTGAAACCCTCAAACGCAGCGTTGTAATCCGCGTAGTATTCGATCCGAATACGGTCAAAATTATTGCGCCCGACGTTTATTGGCAGAGCCTCGCCCCAATAATTTTCGTTGCGGGCATATATCAACGTCTGACCGACATCTATTTCATCAATAACATACGGCGCAGAACCAAGCATTGGCGTCAGCATGCTTTCCTCGAGATCAAGGTCGTTCGCTATATAATGCGCTTTTGAAAACACCGGCAGACTGCCGACCAGCTCAGGCAAGTCACGGGTTTGCACCCCTTCGACAAAAGTATAGCGCACCTGCAATGGACCCAACATTTCGACACTTGCAACCTGCCGTTCCAGTTGGGCGCGAAAACTGGGCAATCCCTTTTCCGCAAACACTTCATACGAGAAAATCACATCTTCTGCCGTTAGTAGACTACCGTCAGAAAACTCCACATCGGGGCGGATGTTAAAAATCACCCAACTGCGGTCTTCTGGGTATTCTAACGATTCAGCCAACAATCCATAATTTTCGCCAATTGTATCCGACGTCGTAGTTAGCAATGTTTCATAAAACATCGATGCCAAGGCTCCGGCACGCCCTTGTGTCGAATAGGGGTTCATCGAATCAAAACCACCAAAAGCCCATTCCGAGATTTCACCACCTTTAGGCGCATCAGGATTCACATAATCCAAATGGGCAAAATCAGCCGGATACTTCAAATCACCAAATGTCGAAATCCCGTGACTTCGAATGATACTTTCTTGAGCGAATGCCAATCCAGCCCAAAACAAAACAACAACACTTAAGGCCATCAAATGGAACATCGAGAATATACGATGTCGTTGAATTGAAACGGCCTTGGCGCGGATGCGGTGCTGCATATGGTCCTCCGGATGATCGACTACTTTGTTTCCAACAGCCTAAAGGGCCAACAGACACAATCAAGTCGATTATCCGTGAACACGTCATTCTGAAGAATAATTAATGAAAAAGGCCCCCGCATTTCTGCGGAGGCCTTTGAATAATCTGTCGCTAAGAACTTAGTTGCTCAGAGTTTGCAAGTATCCAATCAGATTTGCACGCTCTTCGATTTTGTTCAAACCGTTGAAGCTCATGGCTGTGCCTGGCGCAAAGTTGCGTGGGCTTTCAACGAAAGCATTCAACTGCTCAGGCGTCCAGTTTCCTTCGAGACCATCTAATGTGCCTGAGAAACCAAAACCTTCTGCAGAAGCGATATCACGATCAACGATGTTGTAAAGTGATGGACCTACGCCGTTTTCACCTTCAGCGATTGAGTGACACGCGCTACATTTGCGAAACACACGTTCGCCGCGGCCGATATCGGCAGATGCCAATAAGGTAGCGAAGTCTGGGCCTTCTTCTTCAGCACCGGCATCAGCCGCTTCAGCAACTTCGATCACATAAGCGTCGTGCGCTTCTGCGCCGTGACCTGCAGCAGCCGTATGGTAAAGAGAGTCAGATGCCCACTTCGCCAATAGAAAGATCAGAAAGGCGCCACAGAAGCCGCCTAGGATTTTTGTAAATGTCATAGTGTCGAACATGTCGCGTCCCATGTTGCTCGTTTTTCCGGCCTATCTATCCGCTTCCATTGCCTTTCTGCAAGGTGTAGTTACCGCGACCAATCGACCAATTTGCAAAAATACCAGTAGAAAGAGGGAAAATGGCTGAAAAAATTGCATTTCAGGGGGAGCTAGGTGCCTATTCCCACGAAGCATGCCGTATTGCGCGGCCGAATCTCGAGCCCTTACCCTGCCGCACTTTTGAAGACGCGATAGAGGCTGTTCGCAGCGGGGCAGCAGAACTTGCAGCACTACCGGTAGAGAATTCAACCTATGGTCGGGTCGCCGATATTCATAGCCTGCTGCCACGTTCAGGCCTTCACATAATTGATGAAGCTTTTGTGCGCGTTCACATCAACCTATTAGGTGTGCCAGGAACAACCATCGACGACATTCAATCAGCGATGAGCCATACTGTTTTACTGGGCCAATGCCGTAACTTCCTAGGAAAACATGGCATTCATCGTGTTGTTGGCGCAGATACTGCGGGATCTGCCAAACAGGTTTCCGAAGACGCTAATCCAGCACAGGCCGCTTTGGCTTCTGAACTCGCAGGAGAGATCTACGGGCTCGATTTGCTCGCGCGTCATATAGAAGACGAAGGCAACAACACCACTCGTTTTCTTATCATGTCGCGTGAACCTAACCTGACCCGCCGCGGTGATTCGCCCATGCTCACCAGCTTTGTATTCCGGGTTCGCAACATCCCTGCTGCTCTCTACAAAGCGATGGGGGGATTCGCCACAAATGGCATCAACATGATCAAACTCGAAAGTTACATGGTTGATGGCTCATTTACTGCGACTCAATTTTTTGCCGAAATCGAAGGCCATCCAGATGACCGGAACGTACAATTGGCAATGGAAGAGCTGTCTTATTTCACTTCAGAAGTAAAGTTATTGGGCGTTTATCCCTCAGCTTCAAAGCGCTAAATAAGAAAAAGCGCCTTAACGGCGCTTTTCAATCTCATCCGCAAATTCAGCGATTCGCTTTTTGTAACGCCGGGTGAGATTAGATTTTACCAGTTTCAGAGATTGCACCGTAAGACGCCCCCCGATCGATGTCGGTTTGAGCTCAGTCGTCACCGATAAGCGCGTTCTATTCGCAGCAAGCGCGAGCAATTCCACATTCACTTCGCCCCTCAGCCCAGTTGAAATCGTTATGATATCCAAACCGTTGGGCGCCTCATTACGCACCAATTCTGCTGCAACCTGACGATCCTTACTCCGGAATTTGAACCCCAGATCCCATCCCTTCAATGCATTGGCTTGGACCAAAGATGTTCTTGGATGCACCGTCGCCCCGCGTCTTAATGCAAGACGCTCAAAAGCCTGAAAATCTGAAACAGCCGCAAACACTTCGTGGATTGGTGCTTGGATGTCTTCGCGTGTTGAGAATTTCATAGCCCTGCCTGTTTTTTTGAGTTGGCGCTATTTTGCTTTAATTCAGACGATCCGCAAGCCAATTAGACAGAATAAAATGCGCAATTGAACCTACTCTTGCAGGTTTCATCTTTGGATGCTCCCCCGCAAAAGCCGTCATCATGTCTTCACGGGTCACCCAAAACGCATCCTCAATTTCCTCAAGGTCTATGGTTATCTCTGTATTCAATGCCTCTCCCCAGCAGCCAAACATCAAAGAATTTGGGAATGGCCATGGCTGACTAGATAAGTAAGAAACCGCACCCACATTGATACCGGCCTCTTCAACGACTTCCCGTCGAACAGCAGCTTCTATCGTTTCACCCGGTTCGACGAATCCCGCCAACAAAGAATACATCCCTTCGGGCCAACCTGGGCTGCGCCCCATCAAAACGCTGTTTCCATGCGTGATCAGCATTATCACCACCGGGTCGGTACGCGGAAAATGCGGTGTCCCACATGCCTCGCAATTACGTTGCCATCCCGCCATAGCCATTTCGCTTTTCTGGCCGCATTTTGCACAAAACCCATGACTGCTGTGCCAAGCCAACATAGCCTTTGCCGTCACAAGCAACTCACCGTCACGCCTTGAAAAATGTGTCATTACACTACGCAATTCAACAAATCGGTGCTCCGGTGGGCAATCTGGATGTTTTTGCTCACTCGGATCAACAAACTGCCCGACATCAGACAAATCTTGTGCTTCAGGCTCCCAATCAGAAATATCAACGGCAAATCGCGCTATGCCCCCATCATCCCCCAAGTAGATCGCTTGCGAAAATCGCTCAGACAACCACTCAGTATGTGTTGGTAAAAAACCCGCCGCATCCCGTGCATGCCCCGCAATCAACGGCTTGCCGCGCCAAATTGGTAAGACAGTCGCACCCTCTGACAACCACAACGCGCTGATCGCTTCGACATCCCCACGCAATTCAGCCCGTCGTTCCAAACCCGACCCACCAAAAGTCACCTGTTCAGCAATTTTCATTTTGCACTCCCTGTTGCGGGCTTTGTTGCATGTGAAAAAACAGATGGCAATTTGCAACATTGCAACCTAAGGTGGATAAATATTCAAAAAATTATCTATTTCTCTAGCAACCCGCAAAAACCACCGTTAATGTCTCATCAACATCATCTGGCTGACCTACGGTATTGGTATTTGTAGTTTTTTTAACAAGTCGCGGGTGGAAAAACGTATAACCAATACCGAGTACCGGCGCTGTTTATAGGTCGGCACTGCAGGAGCCGCCTTGATTACACTGCATCCCTTTTCTGCCAATGCAGCCAAAGACCAAGCCCACTTGCGCCTAATCGAAACCACCGATTTGCACGTGCACGTGTTGCCGTATGATTACTATACAGATCGGCCTGACGATTCGATTGGGTTAGCGCGTATCGCATCGTTAGTTTCAAATCTGCGCAGTGATGCAAGCAATTCTTTGCTTTTCGATGACGGTGATTTTCTTCAGGGTAGCCCCATGGGGGATTACATTGCCTATGAACGTGGCATGCGCGACGGCGACCTTCACCCTATTATAGCCGCGATGAATGCGATGGAGTTTGATGCCGCAACGATAGGCAATCATGAGTTCAATTACGGGCTAAGCTTTTTGTTGAAATCCCTCGCAGGTGCTGAGTTTCCCGTCGTTTCCGCAAATGTAGTTCGTGAAAAACGAAACGAACCAACAAATGATACCCCTCTCGTGCCCCCATACAAAATCCTGAACCGCGTGGTCATCGATGGGATTGGGCAACACCACAACATCAAGATTGGGGTTATTGGCTTTGTCCCGCCATTGGTGATGAATTGGGATCGGCGTCATTTAGAAGGCAATGTTCAAACCCGAGACATTATAGAAGCCGCTCAGGCATATATTCCAGAAATGAAAGAGCGTGGCGCAGAACTAATTATCGCGCTGAACCATTCTGGCATCGCCGAAGCTAACACTTTTGAGGGACAAGAAAACACTTCGGTCGCCCTAGCCGCCATTGACGGAATCGATGCAATCCTTTCGGGTCACCAACATTTGCTTTTCCCAGGTCCAGCGTTTGACGGTCTTATCGGTGTCGACACCCAAAAGGGCACTTTGATGGGAAAGCCAGCCGTAATGGGTGGATTCTGGGGATCACACTTGGGCCTCATTGATCTGATGATTGAACAAAGCGGCGGGCAATGGCGCGTTATAGCTCATGAAAGCAAAACCTGCCCAATGCCGCCTCACCGAGAAAAGGCTGAAAAGTTCTCTGATTGCTCGCGCCCTGTTCTTTCTGCGGTTCAGAAAGCGCATGCCGAAACCCTTCAGTATGTCAGACGGGGGGTTGGAAAAACCTCCACACCACTGCACAGTTATTTTTCGCTGATAGCTCCCGATGCCTCTGAGCAACTCGTTTCTTCGGCACAATTATGGTATCTGAAGATGATGCTTGAGGATAGCGAGTACGATCAACTCCCCCTTCTATCAGCTTCAGCTCCGTTTAAAGCAGGTGGCCGAGGTGGCCCCACCAATTACACGGATGTTCCTGCGGGCGATTTGGCCATTCGTAATATCGCCGACCTCTATCTTTACCCAAATACATTTCGGGCACTATGCATCACCGGTTTAGAGCTAACAGAATGGCTAGAGCGATCTGCGGGGCAGTTCAATCAAATCCATCCGGGACAGCAAAACCAGATTTTGCTGAACCCTGACTTTCCTAGCTATAACTTTGATGTGGTGTCGGGTGTAACTTACACCATCGACCTTAGTCAGCCCTCTCGTCTCGACTCCAGAGGCGTTTTGGTGAACCCAAAGGCCCGACGCATTACGCAATTGCAATATCAAGGTGTTGATGTTCGCACAGATCAAAAATTTATCATTGCTACAAACAGCTACCGCGCGAGCGGCGGTGGTGACTTCCCTGGGGCATTTACTGATAACACTGTCTTTGAAGGCCCGGATACCAATCGCGACGTGATTGCACGTTACATCTTAGAACATGACGTCATTCATCCAAATACCGATCGCAATTGGTCTTTTGCACCGATGCCGGACACGACCGTACTCTTTGATACCAGTCCGGCGGCACATACCTTCCTCGGGGACATCGATCATATGAACATCACACCTGATGGGAACACCGAAGACGGCTTTGCGCGATTTAAGATCAAATTGTGATCTTTCCCATCGGAATTTCCCCTCATTCTTGTTTGTCAGATTGGTTTAGGCCTATTCTGAAATCAAAAGGGAACGCGCCATGGGCTTTTTTCGCAAAATCATTTTCTCAAGCCTCATTGGTGGGGCGGGCCTGCTGTACCTTACAAACCCATCGGACACTGTAGCCCAAGAACAGTTTCGCGATGTATTTGTCGAAGACGTCGTTCTCTCACGGACACCAGATGATCTAAATGCGGGTGAAACCGCTTTGCTTGCTTTGTGCCGCGCCACACCGGATCAATGCTATGACGCTGTTCAACTTGGTCTGCGGTTTGCTTTCAGTGACCTATACATTGCAAAGCGTGTTCAGGTGTCTGGCTTTGGTGGTGGTATGAACTGCCTGAGCACACGATTTAAAATGTGGTGCACCGCGCCATAACGGGGCAGACTCACCCTTGCAATACATCAACGGCTCCCCTAAATAGAGCTTGAGAGGTTGGCGCGGGCGAGCGCCTCGCCAACCTGGTCAGATCCGGAAGGAAGCAGCCACAACGAGCCCCGCTTGGGTCGATGTCCAGCCTCTCACCCTTACGCCCTGCAATCGGTTGCTAACGCAATATCGATGGGCGGTTCCCAAATCAGGCCAACGCCTTGGTTGAAATTTACGCAATTTTTTTATGTATCGCTGCCCGAAGACGAGAACGCAGGCTGCTGTACATGACAAGCATCTGCGACTACATCGAAGACATGTGAATGGGACCGGGAATGTGTATAACAGAAAAGTTTCTCACCCCAAATGGCACTAAAAGATGACATTGGCACAAATTTTATTCACAGCGGTGCTACTTACTTTTGTATTTAACACCCCGTCCGCAGCTGAACTGCCCAGAAATGCTTCGTTCCCCGCAATCGCCGCACACCACTGCAACGCAGAATGGGCTAGAATTGAAGAATTAACCCCAGACGCTTGGGCTGCGTACGATTTGCTCGAAATTGTCCCAGAGATTGATCCCGTCACCACCGAAGCATATAATAAGTTCGCTACGGCAACAATTGCATTTGGAGACTATACAACGTCCTTCGTAGGCTTCTATGACGAAGAAAATCATACTCCCTCATATATAGCTCTGGCACGCGCGCAATACGACTTGGCAATTTGCCTTACCCTAACGGAAACGGAACGGAACTTAATCGTCGATTTGGCGCGAACAGAATTCGACGAAGCTGATACTGATATTCACGCAGTCTTATTTGAACCCTTCGACCTATTTGAGTGTTTGCAAATGGCCCAAGCGAGCGAAGCAATCTTCGCCCTAGAATTATCGCATCAATCTTTGCCGTTCGATTTTACAGCTATCACATCGGCAAATATGAAAATATGCAACTAATCTCAGTACAACATATTTCACAGTCGATTGTTCATTGAAAAATTAGGCAGCATCCATAGGTCTTGCTTGCCACTCCTGACCCTCCACAAACATTTCTCAGCCTCCTTTCTCTTTCGGCTTTCAGGAAGCTCCTTCTCCTTCAACCCCATACCTCAGAGGCCCAGGCATATTGACCTTCTGTTTCAACCGCGCACGGTCGGACCGCGCGCAGGCGCTTCAATGCAATCTCTGGGGATTCCCCCAATTCGACCATCAACCGCAAAAGCACCATCCCCGAGCGCCCACATCCCCCCATGCAGTGGACTAGGACACGTCCTCCATCCGACAATGTTTTCTTTGCATAGGGTGAAACCTCCAGCCATTTAGCGACGATCGCAGCATTCGGTGCACCAAAATCAACGATGGGCAAATGCCGCCAATCAATTCCAGCATTGCTTAAATCTTGTGGGAACGTATCGGCCCCTACTCGGGTAAACTCCTGAGTTTCGGTCATGCTCAAAACCAGACTCGGTTGCCATTCCCGAATCTGATCAAAGTCCTGCGCATACTGGCCAAATTTCCCCGGGCAGGGGCAAATACCTAATGCGCCCCCGCCCGCCGAAAGTGTCGTTATCTCAAAGCTCATCCCGTCCAACTTCCCAAAAATTCTGCCATTTCGTCGTCACCCGCCATCTCAGCCAATCGTGGCATCATCATTGCCCCAGCACGTAGCGCCAATTCGGCACATGCCACATGTTTCCGATCTTGGCGTGACGGGCAATTTTCGGACCCATGCACAATCGTAGACAATAGATCACCGCCAAAGTTATTCACATGGGCCAAGTCAGGGTCCAAAGACAAAAGGTAGCCCATCATTTCTGGCAACCCTTCCCAACCAGCGACCTGCACGGGCGTTAATCCCTCTGTATCGGGAGCATCGAAATCCAACCCCAGCGCAACCAGATGTTTTACCCGATCCACGCGCCCCGGCATTCCTGCCATTTGGCGCAAAATATCTTTGAACGCATCAGGAAGGGCAACATCACGTAAGGCATTTACCTCAACCGATTCATCCACAGCAGATACTAAATGCTGCTCGACTTCCGACAGATCACAATCCACACCGTTGGCCCTGATCGCTTCAGCCACAGCAATATTCCCAAACACCCGAGCATAAGCATAGGCCGTGACACCCTGATAGCGACGGTTCGGATCGGCCTCATTGTTCATCAGCAATGTCACCATATCACCGTCACACATACGGCGCGCAGCCTGATGTAGCGCCGGAATAACCCACGGCAATTCCCCCCCAACCGGATCAGCCGCAAATTCATTTGGGTCCGCCCCCGCCTCAAGCAAAAGCTGCACCGCGCCCAAATCGTGAAAATCCATCGCCCGCAGTAGCGCATTTGTTCCCGCAGGTTTTGCGCCATGCTTTAATAACATCTTTAAGCCATCGTGATGCCCAAGCTCTGTCGAATGATACAAGGATTCATTGTCGTTAGGGTTGGCCCCCTGATCCAATAACCACTGGGCTAAAATCATATTGTTGGCGTGCCCCAACGCCCCATAAAGCGCAGACAATCCGTGTTCGTCAGACGGCCCCGGCTGCACCATGACATCGTCCACATCTGCCCCATGCGCCACAAGCAGCTCCGCAATTTCCAACATATCATCGGCCAAATCAGGACGCAGATGAATGTAGCGCGAAAACGCCAGATGCAGCATTGGGCGACGTGGCCCCAACAACCGCACCGCTGCGGTTGGGTCTTGCGCTAAGGCACCCCTCACAGCTGCAACATCATAAAGTGCGATTTCCAACCCCAAAACACCTTGGGCCAGATCGGGCGTATCAGCGAGCAGGCGCTCAACGATGCTGTTTTGACCATGAAACAATGCAATTTTTAGGCGTTGCTGCTTGGATGCGCGGTCCATCCCTTGGCTTTCGACTGCAAACTTCAACTGCGGCCAACTGCCAAAACTGTTTTCCTGCGCCACCACGTGCAAAAAATCCGCGTATTTAAGCGGTTCGCCGTCGGCCCGCGGCGGATGCATCCGAACGCGATACAGCGCACGATCATCCTGAAGTTTATAATCTTTGCGGAGTTTTTTCGCATCGCGGCGCAAATGTTCTAGGGATAAAGTCACCAACTGGGACATGGGGTTTCTCCTGAGATTTGCCCTTGGTCTGCTATCGGGCGCAAGAAAAACCGGAAATCACGGCCTATTTGATGATGGGGATCGATGCGATTTTCCGCAGACCAGGAGGCCACCCCAATGGCCCTTCCAGAAAATGCTAACCCATCGCTGGACGTTAGGCAACTCTCCCCTTACTCTGGCGCTGACAGACAGCTCAGAGGCATTCATGACTGACACAAACGATTCCGGCTATCAGGTTCTCGCCCGCAAATACCGCCCGGAAACCTTTGCCGATCTGGTGGGTCAGGATGCGATGGTGCGCACCCTGAAAAATGCGTTTGAAGCTGACCGCATTGCGCAAGCATTTGTCATGACTGGTATTCGCGGCACCGGCAAAACCACCACCGCGCGCATTATTGCAAAGGGCATGAACTGTATCGGTGCAGACGGCCAAGGCGGACCAACGACAGACCCTTGCGGCACCTGTGAACATTGTGTGGGCATCATGGAAGGCCGCCACGTTGACGTGATGGAAATGGATGCCGCATCGCGCACAGGTGTGGGTGACATTCGCGAAATCATTGATTCTGTTCATTATCGCGCTGCCTCAGCCCGTTATAAGATTTACATCATCGATGAGGTTCACATGCTGTCGACCAGTGCGTTCAATGCGCTGCTCAAAACGCTGGAAGAACCCCCAGCCCATGTCAAATTCATCTTTGCCACCACCGAAATTCGCAAAGTCCCGGTAACCGTGCTGTCGCGGTGCCAACGCTTTGACCTGCGTCGCATTGAACCCGAAGTGATGATTGCTCTGTTGCAAAAAATTGCTGGCTCGGAAAACGCTGAAATCACCGATGACGCGCTCGCGCTGATCACTCGTGCCGCCGAAGGGTCGGCGCGCGATGCGACCTCTTTGCTGGATCAGGCCATTTCGCATGGCGCGGGCGAAACCACGGTGGACCAAGTGCGCGCGATGCTCGGCCTTGCTGATCGCGGACGGGTGCTTGATCTGTTTGACATGATCATGCGTGGCGATGCCGCTGCGGCCCTGACTGAATTGTCGGGCCAATACGCTGATGGCGCTGATCCGATGGCCGTATTGCGGGATTTGGCGGAAATCACTCATTGGGTATCTGTTGTTAAAATCACCCCAGAAGCCGCCGAAGACCCCACCGTTTCCCCCGATGAACGCGCTCGCGGTCAGGCCATGGCTGAAAAACTGCCGATGCGCGTCATGACGCGTATGTGGCAGATGCTATTGAAAGCGTTGGAAGAGGTCGCAATGGCCCCCAATGCGATGATGGCGGCTGAAATGGCTGTGATCCGCCTCACCCATGTTGCTGACCTCCCCTCACCTGAAGAATTGGTTCGTAAACTCAAAGACACACCACCACCGCCCCCACCAAATAATGGCCCATCTGGTCCAAGCGGTGGATATGCTGGACAAAACAATAATGCCCCCATGGCTGGCAACGCTATCAGCACGCCCCAGTCCACCGCGCCATCCGGTAGTGGCGCGACCATGGCACTCGCTGTTCAGCGCGAAGATGCCCTCGCCCGGTACGCCCGGTTTGACCACGTGGTTGAACTCATCCGATCTTATCGCGACGCAAAACTATTGATCGACGTTGAAACTGGCATCAAACTTGTCAGCTACAGCCCCGGTCGCATTGAATTTGAACCCTCCTCCTCTGCACCCCGAGACCTTGCGCAGCGCCTTGGCGCACGTTTGCAAAGCTGGACAGGTGCACGGTGGGCCATTTCCATCGTGGCCGAAGGGGGCGCCGATACCATCGCCCAAACCCGCGATGCTGCCGGCGAAGCGCTCAAAGAACAAGCCCGCGCGCACCCTTTGGTTCAGGCCGCATTGGCCGCCTTTCCATCAGCGCGGATCAGCGATATTCGCTCGAACGAAGAAATCCAAACCGAAGCCGCGATAGAAGCGCTGCCGGAAGTCGAAGATGAATGGGACCCCTTTGAACAAGACTAACCCCTTCCCGCACGAACACCTGACAACTGAACGCCTGCGCCTACGCCCAATTTCACCGGCTGACGCTGGCGCCTTGTCTGATCTCATGTCCGAAGACATCAGCAAATGGGTGGCCAGCTGGCCCTTTCCAATCACCGCAGCCGCCGCTGCTGAGATGATCGAAAAGTCCATCAATCCTTATACGTTTTACGCGGTGATCACGCTTGCGGACAGTGACACTGTCATCGGCTGTATAAAAACAGAACGCTCAGGCCGCGCTGCTGAAATCGGCTATTGGATCGGCAACGCATTTCAGCGCAAAGGTTACCTGTCTGAGGCAGCAACAGCCGTCATTGATGTGATGCGTGACGATCCCGACCTCAAACTTCTGATCGCAGGGGCACAGCTGAAAAACAACGCCTCCCACGCTTTGCTTGAAAAACTGGGGTTTGCACCTAGCCATGAGGCCGACGTCTACGCCCCAGCCCGTGATCAATATGAACGTTGCCAGTTCTGGCAAATGCCACTCTGACCTCTTGTAGCGCGGCCCTTGCGCCCGTATCTAAGACACAACAGATTTTAAAGGAGACCCCAATGCTCAAAGGACTGGGACAGCTTGGCGACATGGCCAAGATGATGAAACAAGCGCAAGAACTGCAAGGCAAGATGGCCGAAATGCAAGACAGCCTAAACAGCATCACCGTCATCGGTGAAAGCGGTGCCGGCCTCGTCAAAGCGACAGCAACCGCCAAAGGCGAATTGACAGCCCTTGATATCGACCCATCCATTTTTCATGCAGACGAGAAAGAAGTGGTCGAAGATTTGATCCTTGCTGCAGTGAAAGATGCCCAAGCAAAGGCAGCAGATCGCAGTCAACGTGAGATGCAAAGCCTCACCGAAAGCATGGGTCTGCCGGCTGATATGAATCTGCCGTTCTAATCCATGACCCAAGCGCCGCGCGATATCGAAGTCCTGATTGACCTCATGGCAAAACTGCCGGGCCTTGGCCCGCGCTCTGCCCGTCGCGCGGTATTGCATCTGGTGAAAAAGCGCGGTGCCTTGCTATCGCCAATGGCCGATGCAATGCAAACCGTCGCCGCGACGGCACGTGAATGCGTGGAATGCGGCAATATCGGCACTGCCGACACTTGTGCCATTTGCAGTGACCCAAAACGCGCCAATGGCGAAATCTGCGTGGTCGAAGACGTTGCTGATCTCTGGGCGATGGAGCGCGCACAGGTGTTTCAAGGACGTTATCACGTTCTCGGCGGCACGCTATCCGCGCTTGATGCCGTGGGGCCGGATGAGCTGCGCATTCCAAAGCTGATGTCGCGCATCGCTTCCGATGGTATTTCCGAAGTGATCCTTGCCTTAAATGCTACGATTGATGGGCAAACCACAGTCCATTACATCGCTGATCAACTTGAAAACTCAGGCGTGCGCATGACCTCTCTTGCCCAAGGTGTGCCCATCGGCGGGGAACTAGATTATCTAGACGACGGCACCATTTCCGCCGCCCTAAAGGCCCGTAAATCACTTTAATCTTCAGAAATAGAACATAAAAAAGCCCCGGTCTAAACCGAGGCTTTTCTGATTTAGTTCGTAGACGTAACTTATTCGTCGTCGCTATCGTTTCCTGATGGCAGATTAAAGAAGCTATCCGCATCTGGCACGGCCTCTTCGTTTTCATCGTCTTTTTCTGTTGCGCCGCTCAGGCTAAAGGTTTCAAGCCCAGCAATCGCAGTTGGGATTTTTGGTTCGGCTTCCATGCCCAAAGATTGCTCAGTCGAAACCAACTTACGACGCTCTTCGTCGCTCATGATGCCGTCTGCAGCTTTCTTTGCGTTGGCTTTTTGCACCGCTTGGTCCAACTCAGACTGCTTACACAAACCCAATGCGACGGGATCGATAGGCTGAATGTTCGCGATATTCCAATGGGTGCGTTCACGAATGGCCTGAATAGTGGGTTTCGTAGTCCCGATCAGTTTTGACACCTGACCATCAGACAATTCAGGGTGAAACTTCACCAACCACAGAATAGACGCCGGGCGATCCTGACGTTTAGAAAGAGGAGTGTAACGTGGACCACGGCGTTTTTCTTCGCCTGCCGCTGCTGCATTGAACTTCAAACGAAGCTTGTGCAGTGGGCTATTTTGCGCCGCATCAATTTCTTCTTGGGTCAGTTGATTATTGCTGATCGGGTCAAAACCTTTGACACCTTGTGCCACATCGCCATCTGCAATACCCTGAATTTCCAACTCATGCATGCCGACGAAATCAGCGATCTGCTTAAAGCTGATCGTTGTGTTGTCCACCAGCCATACAGCGGTTGCTTTTGCCATAATTGGTTTGGCCATTGGTCTCTCCTTCAGATACATCTCTCCCGTCGGGGGAAAACGGTGCGGCGCTGCCGCGTTTTAACGTTTTCGGGGGATTTGGCCCGTATATAGTACGCCAAACCAAAAGAGGAAAGAGAAAATGCGTAAACTGTTTTTTTGGGTCATGATGAGCTTTCTGCTACCTCTGATCCATACGAATCCATTGCGCGCCGACGGCGAACCTGCCGGGGATTTTGACTATTATGTTCTATCCCTAAGCTGGTCGCCCAATTGGTGTGCGCTCGAAGGGGATGGGCGCAATGCACCAGAATGCGAGGAAGGCGCTGAATTGGGTTGGATCATGCATGGTTTATGGCCTCAGTATGAGCAAGGATGGCCTAGCTATTGCAACACTGTCGAACGCAACCCGTCTCGCTCAGATACAGCGGAAATGGCTGATATTATGGGAAGTGGTGGATTGGCCTGGCACCAATGGAACAAACACGGGCGCTGTTCAGGCCTATCGTCTGACGCCTATTATGCGTTATCACGCGAAGCCTATGAATTGGTCACCCGCCCTACTGCATTTCGACGGCTGCAAGACGATATCCGCCTACCGGCCTCAGTGGTGCAAGGTGCGTTTTTAGCAGAAAATGGTGGCATGACCGAAGATGGGTTAACCGTGACCTGCCGCGAAAACTTTATCCAAGAGGTGCGAATCTGTTTAACACCTGATTTGGAATTCCGCACATGTGGTCAAGATACCATTCGCGATTGCAGCCTCTCCAGCGCAACGATGCATCCCTTGCGGTAGCCTAAAGGGAGGCCTACGGCGTACTCTATATCTCAGGGGTTTCCAATGGAAACCCCTTCGGATGTACTGCGCACATACCGACACTTGCATACACGAGAATCATACGGTTTGTACCCAGGTACGGCACACCAATCATCCAACCGCAATACGCGGTCGGCCGGACGCAATGACCGTAATCTCCGCATCCAGGAAATCATCGGCATTGTCCTCTCCAGTTCTGTTTATCTCCTCTTCCACAGAGGTTCTTAAATCTTCTGCCCCCGCAGATTTGGCAGCGGCTACAGCTGTTTCTGTGAGATAGGATTTCAACGCCTCAAGCGCTTCACTTTCCGAGGGAAAATCCTTGTTTTCATTCGGAAAATGCACTCTGTACGCGCCTTTTGAAGGCGAGGTCACTACACCGGTTTCACGAATGCTGATCTGGCCAACAACAGCCCCCAAAGCATTGGCAATTTCTGCATGTTCTGGCAGGACCATAGGCGCGCGCAGTCTTTCCCCCACTGCTGGATAATAAGAATGCGCAGAGGCGCCCAATCCAATAACAGGAACGTTTAGCCGCACATCGACCGAAACCAAACCTTGGTGCAAGACAAGACCGTTTTGCGTCAGTTCATGTCGGGCCAGAGCCGTGTTTTCCCCTTTAAATCCGGTATCCTCTTCGAACGCGGATTCAAGGAGTGTCAGCGCGGTCTGTTCCGTCAACTGGTCAATAACCATCTGCGCCAACTGCTGAGCAGAAGACGCAATACGATCCCCCGTATTAACACGACGCCGTGCGAAAAGTTCCGCCGCTTTATCTGCAGCTTTTTGATCCCACACATTCATGCGTTTCAGCACATGGCTCGAGTCAGACGGCGTAAGGGCGGAGAACTGAACATGCCCTCGTTCGACCAAGCGTTTGAGCGATGCGGCCTCCATCCGGTTTTGCAGCAACCCTGTCAAAGCATGCGCTTCTTCGCCAATGCGTGCCAAAAGGCCTGCTTCACGTTCAGACAACCCTGCAACAGACATATCCGCCCGCAAAACAGGCACGACGAATCGGCCATCTGTTTCGGTATTTGCGTCAGAATTCAATTGGCGGTCTAGGGTATCGTGCACCAAGTCAGGCCAATTCTGCGCTGTAAGAGAGATCGGGATAACACGTTGAGGGCCTAGAAAAATCCCACCTTTTAATCCTTCATTTACAAGATGGACTTCGCTATCGCCACCAAGCCCAGTAGTGCGCATTGCGACTGCTTCGACCATCGTTCTGAATTCGCCAACCCTTGCGCCAGCCGGATCAATCATCGGCATCCCATCCCGGAGCAAAGCTACATCCGTTGTGGTACCGCCAATATCCGAAACAAGCGCGTTTGGCTCACCCGTCAACCAACTTGCTCCAACGATTGACGCAGCAGGGCCGGAAAGAATGGTTTCAATCGGACGTTCCCGCGCCATATCCGATGAAATCAACGCGCCATCACCCCGCACAACCATCAGAGGAGCATCAACACCGCGCGTTTGTAGCAGACCTTCGGTTGCGGAAATAAGGTGATCAATCATACCAATGAGCCGCGCATTCAGAACACCTGTCATTGCGCGTTTTGGACCGTTCAGCTTTGAGGACAAATGATGAGAACAAGACACCGGTTTACCCGTCATTTCCTTGATTAACGCCTGTGCCGCCAATTCATGCGCGGGATTTCGCGTTGCAAACGCGCTGGCGACGGCGAAACCCGAAATCTGATTACCGTGCTGAGAAAGCCAATCTCGCAATCCTTCAAGATCGAAAGTCGCAGCTTCAGTACCACTGTGGTTATGACCGCCGGAGAGCTGAATAACGGGATCCCCTTTAAGGGACTCAAATAGCCCCTGACGCATCAGATCTTTTTCATCAAAACCGATAAAAATCAATGCAACTCGGCCGCCCTGCCCTTCGACCAGCGCATTCGTCGCAAGTGTAGTCGAAAGAGAAACTAAGGCAATTTCAGCAGGTTGTGCACCGCTATCATCCATTACCTTTGCAATGGCTGCGCCAACACCTTCAGCCAAGTTATGGCGGGTTGTTAGGGACTTGGCCTTAGCAATAACGTCTTTTTCATCACGCAATAGGACGGCATCCGTATAGGTCCCACCCGTATCTATTCCCAACATTAATGCCATGGCCAATTGCTCCCTCTTCTCTTGGCCTATTGGCCATAGCACAGCCTGCCGCGTCCGATCAGAACCCGACAGAGGTGCGCAAAAACCGACCATTTTCAGATTTTCAAGACAATCTTACCGATGTGGCCTGAACTTTCCATTCTGCTATGGGCTTTCGCAGCGTCTTCTAACGAAAATTCCGAATCCATAACCGGGCCGATTTTGCCCGCTACCAACAACGGCCAGACCTGCGACAACAATTGCTCCGCAATTTTCGCTTTAGCGAGATCCGATTGGGGACGCAGAGTAGAACCTGTCACCGTAAGACGCTTTGCCATGATTTGAGCAAAGTTAATTTCAGCCTTTGGACCGGATAGAAATGCGATGTGAACCATACGGCCTTCAATAGCCAAAGCCCTGATATTGCGACCGATATAGTCACCACCAACCATATCAAGGATCAGATGGGCGTAGCCTTCACCCTTAAGCACAACAACAAAATCCTCATTGCGGTAATTGATCGCGCGTTCCGCACCGAGATCAAGGCATGCCTGACATTTTTCGTCAGAACCAGCCGTGGTGAAAACACGCGCACCAAAAGCATTTGCAAGCTGAATAGCCGTTGTACCGATGCCAGATGATCCACCATGCACCAAAAACCGCTCACCCGCCTGAAGGCCCCCGCGCATGAACACATTTGACCACACGGTGAAAAACGTCTCGGGTAAACAAGCTGCCTGTTTCAGATCCATACCCTTTGGAATTGGCAAAGCATGCATGGCTGGCGCTGTTACGTATTCAGCGTATCCACCACCGGGCAACAGCGCACAAACCTCATCCCCAACGGACCAAGCGCTTACACCTTCGCCAACCGCTACGATTGTTCCCGCACCCTCAAGCCCCGGTAGATCACTCGCTGTCGGGGGGGGCGCATAGCTGCCGGCGCGTTGCAGCGCATCCGGACGATTCACGCCAGCATAAGCCAACTGAATCAGAATTTCGCCATACGCAGGCGTTGGGACCGGGCGTGTTACTGGCATTAAAACTTCGGGACCGCCCGGAGTGGATATTTCGATCGCGCGCATTGTTGTAGGCAAAGTCATTAGGCTTCTTTCGTTTTATCGGTCCAGGTACCGGGGACATCATCGCGTGGAGAGGTGTTAGGCGGTTGAATACGACCGACCATTTCAGAGATCAAACGACCCAATACTGGTGTTTTAGCAACAGCGGCTTTCACTTTTTCAAACTGCATTACGTTGTCGATTCGCCGATCCAGAAAAGCCCATGTTTCTACATGGCCTTCGCTATCGTCCCCCAACCAGTACAGAACAGTCGCACCGTAAACGCCAGAGAGTGTTGCGCGTTTCGTGTACCAATTGGCATCTTCGGACGTGTCCCCCAACGCGTTCCAAATAGCGTCACACGTTCCCCAAATGAGCTTGGCACCGTCTGCAGAATTCTGTGGCAGTGAAAACAAAGACGACCCTCGACGGACCAATTCTTTGTCTTCGATAAGCTTTAATCGCAACTTCACCAAAGCTGCGATTTTGTCCCGAAACCGCATATCCTCAAGGGGTTCAACCTCAAAACGGGCGAGCATTTCAGCATCACCAGCCCGGTGATACGCCATTGCCAGATCAATCCCGCCACGTGGAAAAAGTGCTCGTGCCACCTCAACCGCCACGCCACATTCTTGTGCTGCGAAATTCAGGGGTTCATCCCCCCAACCATCAAAAACCACATGAGGGAGCGATGCATTTAACAATCGTGTTTTCAGTGCTAAATCTTCAGACATAAGCAAACCTTTCACATTCAGCCCAGTAGTAGACAAACCAATCGCGCTTTGCTATAGGGCAGCTTCCTGCAACTTTTGCAAACTTTAACCTAGGAAGGTGGTGACAACCACATGCAGGTCAGTGTTCGCGACAATAACGTCGATCAGGCGCTTCGTGCCCTAAAGAAGAAACTGCAACGCGAAGGTGTATTTCGCGAGATGAAACTTCGTCAGGCTTACGAAAAACCGTCCGAGAAAAAAGCACGCGAGAAGGCAGAAGCAATTCGCCGTTCCCGTAAGCTGGCTCGGAAGAAAGCACAGCGCGAGGGTATGCTCTAAGCGCACGCTTTTTCGAACCAAGCAGTATTTTACTGCAAAGAATTACCCCCGTGCTTCGGCGCGGGGGTTTTTCGTTTTCCGGGTTGTGTTTACCTTATTTGGCCGACAGGGTGCGCGAGAGCATTTTAGGGCAGATTATGACGCGCGATTATCTCCAAGCTATTGCACTTATCATCATCGCGATGACTTTGATCACCGCGGGTGACACTGCGGGAAAACTTCTGGGAGCCGACCATGGGGCTTCGCCCTTCTATGTCGCCTGGAGCCGTTTTCTAATTGGTGCTCTCGCATTCTTGCCATTTGCCGGCGGTTTTGATGGTCGAATTTTTCTAGATTGGCGCATTTGGTTACGCGCGCTGTTTATCGTTTGTGCAATTACGTCGATTTTAACCGCACTCAAAACCGAACCAATTGCCAACGTTTTTGC
Organism: Cochlodiniinecator piscidefendens; assembly: GCF_011326755.1. Lineage (GTDB taxonomy): Bacteria > Pseudomonadota > Alphaproteobacteria > Rhodobacterales > Rhodobacteraceae > Cochlodiniinecator > Cochlodiniinecator piscidefendens. The sequence continues at coordinate 588,862 of NZ_JAAOIE010000002.1, forward strand.
AATTTTCTTCGTCGGTCCTATCATTTCATATTTTGCATCGGCAATTTTGTTAGGTGAACGGGTGACACTTGCCCGCTCCGCATTGCTTCTATTGGGCTTTGTAGGTGTATTATTCGTGGTCAAACCCGGCTCAGACATGGGGGTTGGCGCTGGATTTGCCTTACTCGCCGGGATATTTTACGGTAGTTTTCTGGTCGCAAGTCGTTGGATTGCGCATGTTGCGCGCCCAAGATTGATGTTACTCAGCCAATTGATCATTGGCTCTGTGCTTCTCACACCACTTGGTTTCTCCGAAATTCCCGACATGTCGCAAAGCATCGCCGTGCTGACCATTATTAGCGCATTAGGCTCAGCTGTTGGTAACCTGTGCCTCATTCTCGCTTACCGACGCAGCGACGCATCAAAGCTTGCGCCATTCCACTATGTTCAGTTAATCGCGGCGGCCATCTTTGGCGTCCTTATATTTGGCAACTGGCCCGACTTATTCGCGCTGTTTGGGATATTGCTATTGCTCACCTCCGGGTTCGCAACGCTGCTGTTACGACGTTAAACGGGCAGCGCTGTTGTTTTGCACACTGTCCGAAGCGCAAAACTGGAATGCATCTGAGCGACACCCGGTAACCGCGCAAGGTATCTCCGGTGAATTTGCGCGAAATCTTCAGTATCATGCGCCACAACCTTAAGAAGGTAATCTGATTTTCCGGCCATCAAATGACACTCGAGCACATCCGGAATTTTTGCGACCTCTCGCTCAAAGGCGTCTAATACTTCATCGGCTTGCCCAGAAAGCGCAATTTCAACAAAGATAGTCGAAGACCGTCCAACTTTGCGCGGGTCCAAAAGCGCGACATAGTCTTTGATATACCCGTCAACTTCCAACCTTTGCACACGCCGATGACATGCCGAAGCGGAAAGGTTAACCTTATCCGCAAGGTCCGCATTCGACATGCGGCCAGCTTTCTGAAGCTGATTCAAAATTCGACGGTCTATACTGTCTAATGCCAAAAGCTCACACGATCCTTTCAATAAGCACATAATATGCGCAACAAACTTCGATAAAACCATACACGAACCACCGATCTTTTCAAGGCAATTGCGTCAATAACCGTGCAAGATTGTCGCAGGAAAAGGAGGAGCAAATATGAAACTAGGTTGCCCTAAAGAGATTAAACCACAAGAATTCCGCGTCGGCATGACCCCCGCTGCCGCACTTGAAGCGATTACAAACGGCCATTCTGTCGTGATTGAAACAGGTGCTGGTCTTGGTGCTGGTTTTTCTGACGAAGACTATACCGCTGCTGGTGCAGAGATTCTCGCGACTGCTGCGGATGTTTTTGCCCAAGCCGATATGATCGTCAAAGTAAAAGAACCCCAAGCAGGTGAGCGTAAAATGCTACGCGAAGGGCAACTGCTATTCACATATTTGCACCTTGCACCCGATCCCGAACAAACACACGATTTGATCGCATCAGGCGCGACATGTATCGCTTATGAAACTGTAACTGACGATCGTGGTGGTCTGCCACTTCTTGCGCCAATGTCTGAAGTTGCAGGTCGTCTTGCGCCTCAGGTCGGTTCCTGGACTTTGCAAAAAGCCAACGGCGGTCGTGGCGTTCTAATGGGCGGCGTACCGGGCGTTGCCCCTGCGAAAGTCGTTGTTATTGGCGGCGGTGTTGTCGGCACACATGCAGCAAAGATCGCTGCGGGTATGGGTGCAGATGTTACTGTTCTTGATCGTTCATTGAACCGCCTAAAATATCTCGACGACGTATTTGGTGGAACATTCAAAAACCAATACGCAACAGCGGGTGCAACAATCGACCTCGTGCGTCAGGCTGATATGGTGATTGGCGCTGTTCTGATCCCGGGTGCTGCCGCCCCTAAACTGATCTCACGTGCGCAACTGTCCGAAATGAAACCGGGCGCAGTTATTGTCGACGTTGCGATTGACCAAGGCGGCTGCTTTGAAACATCAAAAGCAACAACGCACCAAGACCCAATCTATGACGTTGATGGCATCATGCACTATTGCGTTGCCAACATGCCAGGTGCGGTTGCACGCACCTCAACCATCGCTTTGGGCAACGCAACCATGCCGTTCATGCTCGCGCTTGCGAACAAAGGCTGGAAGAAAGCCTGTGCTGACGACAAGCATCTGCTGAATGGTTTGAATGTGCATGCAGGCAAACTCACATATGCAGCTGTGGGTGAAGCACTTGGGCTTGACTACATCAGCGGTGAAGATGCCCTAAACATTTAAGATACAAAAAGGCCCGCAGTTTTGCGGGCCTTTGCTTTGAAGTTCTCAAAAAATTACTTTTTCAGAGAGTCCCGAATTTCAACAAGAATATCCAGCTCTGATGGACCTGCTGGTGCCGCCTCTTCTTCAGCTGCAGCCTTTTCTTTTTCAGCTGCTTCTTTGGCTTTGTTAACAGTTTTAACCAACATAAACACGACCCAAGCGATAATCAGGAAATTCAAGACCGCCATCAGGAACGCACCATATGCAAACGCCGCAGCACCGGCTTCTCTTGCAGCTTCGAGAGATGCATATACCGTTCCATCACCACCCAAGATAACAAAGTTATTGGTAAAGTCTGCACCGCCCGTAAACAGCCCGACAATTGGATTGATCAGATCAGCCACCAACGATTTTACAATCGCAGTAAAGGCCGCACCAATAATGATCCCAACGGCCATGTCCATGACATTGCCCTTGGCGATGAAATCCTTAAATTCTTTCAACATTTCTATTGTCCCTTTTCCCGTTCGCGTTTTTATTGTGCGCATTAACGCACATACCATAGCACGAATTCACACAGGAAAAGCCCCTTTGCTTAGGGGAATTCGTGCTTATTTGTCCCCCATACGGACAGGAGAGCCCAATGACCGATCTAAGCCAATTTGAAATCACAAAGCGCTGGCCCGCGCAAAACGCAGACATTTTGCAGCTATATTCATTTCCCACCCCGAACGGCGTTAAAGTATCCATCGCCCTAGAGGAAATGGGCATCCCTTATGAGGCACATAAAGTCACCCTTTCCGATGCTGACGTAAAAAGCCCCGAATTTTTATCTCTGAACCCAAATAATAAGATCCCGGCAATCATAGACCCGGATGGCCCTGATGGCGCCCCTATCGGTTTGTTTGAAAGTGGCGCTATTCTGATTTATCTCGCTGAAAAATCGGGGCAACTGCTTTCTAAAGATCCAGCAAAGCGATATGAGACCATCCAGTGGCTCATGTTCCAGATGGGTGGCCTTGGTCCCATGTTTGGTCAGCTTGGGTACTTTTACGCCTTCGCAGGTAAAGAAATCGAAGACCCTCGTCCACGTGAACGCTACATCAACGAAGCGAAACGATTGCTAGCGGTTTTAGATAAACAGCTTGAGAACCGCGATTGGATTGCTGGTGAATATTCGATAGCCGACATTGCAATTGCACCCTGGCTACGAGGTGTTGATCTTTTCTACAAAGCAGGCGAAGTCCTTGAGTGGGAAAAGCACAAGAATGTCATAGCATACTTGGATCGTTTCCTCGCGCGTGACGCCGTGCAAAAAGGGCTCGTGCAGCCCCCTCGTGATTAAGCCAGAACAACTGATCATCGGGCCATGGTACTTGGCCCGATGACGCGTTTTTTAAAAAATTCTCCCTTAATTTGTATTTAATCCTTGCTTATTTCGGAACTCTCAACAGCCAAGAGTGTGACGAATGCCCCAGTATGACATCATCTTAAACGGAGACTTTTCCAATTTCGCCGCCAACTGGTCGGGGACTGATATAGAAGCAACCTATCCAGAGAGAGCTTATCTAGGAAATGGATCGTCAAACATTGTTTCCGAGATAGACGGTCACTCCGGGCAAACCACAGTTCTTGAACAGTCTTTCACGATCAATAACAGTGTGGACACAACACTGAATTTCGACACAGCATTGCGCAATGCTTCAAACGGCCAATCCGGAAGCGAAGGTTTCCGTGTGGATATTTTGGATTCTTCGGGTTCGGCATTGGCAAGCCAATCTTACTTTCCATCGCAAAACTCGCTGACCGGGCGTTCGCTAGACGTTTCATTTCCGAGTGGTGGAACCTACACTTTGCGCTTTACGGAATTGGGCCCCGATAACAGCCTTGGCGCAATCGTTGACAACATATCGATGCTTGTTTGCTTTACTGCTGGTACGCTAGTCGACACGGATCAAGGTCCAAAAGATGTTTCAATGATCAGGCTTGGCGATAGAGTTTTAACCCTCGACGATGGCTTCCAGTCTGTTAAATGGTGTCAAAGCCGGACAATTTCTGCACCAATGCTAAATGCTGATCCTAAGTTGCGCCCAATCGTTTTCCAGCCCGGCGCGTTGGGTGAAAATATGCCAAGCCATCCGCTCAAGGTCTCCCCCCAACATCGCATGCTCATCACTGGATGGCGCGCTGAATTGCTCCTTGGAGATTCAGAAGTCTTAGTCGCTGCGCACCGCCTGACCAACGACAGCACCATTCGCCCTGCCTCAACAGATGAAACTGTCACCTATGTGCATTTCATGTTTGATCGCCATCAAATCGTCAAAGCAAACGGCGCATGGTCGGAAAGCTTTTTCCCAAGTGAGACGTCTCTACAAGGGGTTCACAATGATGCGCGCGAAGAGATTTATACGTTATTCCCCGAATTGCGCCTAAACGCGGCACATTTCGGAGAGACTGCACGTATTGTAGCCCGTGGCCCAGTCGGGCAAATGTTACTTAGCTAAGGACACCGGTTAAAACATACTTTAGTATGTCAGCAACTTGCTGTGGCGTTTCAACGACAGCCAGTGCCGCAGCGTCCACCTCTTTCAAGGCATGCTGATGATCTGCTCCATGCATCACAATCACTGATTTACCAAGCGCGGCTGCGTATCCTGCATCAAACGCTGCGTTCCACTGTTTGTATTTCTCACCGAAACGAACTACAACAACATCGGCGTCAGCAATTCCTTTACGTGTACGAATTGCATTGATCTTTGCCCCTTTGTGATCATGCCAAAACTTATCTGGTTCAGCGCCTAAAATTGAAACACCACAATCATCGCTCGCGTCATGATCCGTTACCGGGGCATCAAAGCTCACATCCAAGCCTTGCGCTCCATCTATAATCTGTTGCCGCCAGTCCGTGTGAATTTCACCAGATAGATAAATCTTTAATGTCATTTTAGTCTCCTATGCTTGGTGCTGCATATCATGAAAAAAGGGGCGTTGAACATCGCCAACGCCCCTTTCTAAAATTCAGATACACATGGTTTACCCGCGCAAGGTGCCGCCTGTTGCCTTTGTCACCTTCGTGATGATTTTTTCGGCCACAGCTTCGATTTCTTTTTCTGTCAGGGTCTTGTCTGCTGGCTGCAATCGCACAGAAATCGCCAATGATTTCTTACCGTCGCCCAATGACCCACCGATGAATTCATCAAAAACGCGCACGTTTTCGATAAGTGCTTTATCCGCACCTTGGGCTGCATTGATCACCTTGATGGCTTCAACATCCGTATCGACAACGAAAGCAAAATCGCGCTCTACGGATTGCAGATCACTAGATTTCAAAGCTGCACGTGTCGCGCCTTTGGACTTCGGGAACGGTACATTTGCAATGTGAATCGCAAACGCCACAACCGGACCTTTGACATCCATCGCTTCAATTGCTTTTGGATGTAGTTCACCAAACGCGCCCAGCACATTTTTGGGGCCCAAGCACAACTTTGATGAACGTCCCGGATGCCACCAAGCATTCATCTCGCGGTTATACTGCAATTTCGTCGGGGCACCGATCGAAGCTAAAATCGCCTCTGCGTCTGCTTTAGCATCAAACGCATCAACGGGGCGGCGTGCGCCAAAACGATCTTTGGGGCCAGTGTGACCGACCAAAATCCCGGTAATCAGAGTTTCCTGCTCACCCGGTTCACCGCCATGGAACACTGGTCCGACTTCAAACAACGCCAGATCCATGAAACCACGCGCCTGGTTCCGTGCAGCCGCTTGTAGCAACCCCGGCAACAAAGATGGGCGCATGTGGCTCATTTCGTTGGAAATAGGGTTTTCCAGCTTTGCTGCGTCGCTACCACCGCCAAAAACAGCCGCGGACGGCTGATCAATAAAGCTGTATGTCACACACTCGTTATACCCGAGCGCAGCTGCGGTACGACGCGACATGCCTTCGCGTTTTTGCATCGGAGTCAAAATCGGCTTTGGCACACCGATTTGCGCACGTGCCATTGGTTTGCCTTCGAGTTTGGTCAATGAGGCAACGCGCGCCACCTCTTCGATCAAATCGGCCTCACCCTGAACATCAGGCCGCCAACTTGGCACTTGTGCCATGTCGCCATCCATTGTGAACCCAAGCGCAGTCAATGTCGCACGCTGCGTATCGGGCGCAATCTCCATCCCGACCAAGCGCTGCACACGGTCTGTATCCAAACGATAAGAGCGCGATACATCTGGCACCTCACCAGCGGTGACCACACGGGATGCCTCACCACCGCAAAGATCGAGGATCATTTGCGTCGCTAATTCAATTGCCAACGAGTTAAACGCCGGGTCGATGCCACGTTCATTGCGATACCGTGCATCAGAGTTGATTTTCAGCGCACGACCTGTTTTCGCAATTTGAATAGTATCCCAGACAGCGGCTTCAAGAAACACATTCTCTGTGCCATCGGTACAGCCAGTGTGCAGCCCGCCCATGATCCCTGCGATGCTTTCGACACCACTGTCATCCGAGATCACAACTTGACCAGCAGAGAAGCGATATTCTTTCTCGTCCAATCCAACCAGAGTTTCCTCGTCAGAAGTACGGTGAACACGCAAATCGCCAGTAACTTTGTCAGCATCGAATACGTGCAGCGGCCGATTTTGGTCATAGGTAAAGAAGTTCGTAATATCGACCAACGCAGAAATCGGACGCAAGCCAATCGCCTTAAGGCGTTGTTGCAACCATGCTGGGCTTGGGCTGTTTTTCACACCTTTGATCAAGCGCCCCATAAAGACTTCACAGCCATTTTCACGGGTATCTGCGTCAATCGACACATTGATCGGACTGTCAAAGCTGCCTTCAACCGCCGCACTCGGCGCAGGCTTTAAAACACCAATGCCACGCGCCGCTAAATCACGCGCAATGCCCCGCACACCAAGCGCATCTGGGCGGTTTGGTGTAATCGCAATATCGATCATCACATCGACTTTGACAGGGTCGTTTTCTGCCAACCAGTCAACAAACCTCTGACCAACCTCACCAGACGGTAATTCGATAATACCATCGTGTTCGTCCGACAGCTCCATCTCACGCTCTGAGGCCATCATGCCGTGGCTTTCGACGCCGCGGATTTTACCGATTTGGATCGTCGTATCGATACCCGGAACATACGTGCCTGGTTTGGCCACAACAACGGTGATCCCTGCACGCGCATTAGGTGCGCCACAAATGATCTGCTTCATGCCCTCATCCGTTTTCACCTGACATACATTCAGGCGATCCGCATCAGGATGCTTTTCTGCTGTTTCCACATAACCAAGCGTAAAATTCGCCAGCGTATCATATGGATTAACAACCTCTTCGACTTCTAGTCCAAGGTCGGTCAACGCATAAGTAATCTCATCCACTGACGCATCAGTATCGAGGTGGTCTTTTAGCCAAGAGAGTGTGAATTTCATTACTTTTTCCCCTCAGGGCCAATTTCGCGGCCCGCCAAATTCTCAATGAGTTCGAAATGTTCGAACACCAATATCATTTCAGGATCAAACCCGCCGTTGCGTTCAAAATACGCTTTGTGCGTCTGTTGCCATCCCGCAAGACTGTCGTTTTCACCATCGGCCAACGCCATATCTTCGGTAACATCACAAAAGCGAATTTGCTTAACACCCGTCGTTTTCAACACGAGTGCTGGCACATCATCCCATGTGGTCGCGATGTCGCAACGCCCAACCTGCGGCAGCGCCGCTTCGTCATCCCCAAAAACAGAAAGCGCATCACAATTCGCGGTTTTCTTACCTTCGCGCACCAAACTGATCAGACGATTACAACGTTTTTCACTATCGCCAAACTTGAACGTACCAGCACCGGGATATGTGTCATTTAGATCTTCGATTTCGTCGTTCACCGACTTAACCCCCGCGCCAAATTTGGCTGATCGAGGCTCGCAAATCCATAATGGCGCAACCACCGTAGGTCACTGTCAAAGAACGCACGTAAATCTGGAATGCCGTATTTCAGCATCGCCAAGCGATCAATCCCAATCCCAAATGCGAAACCTTGCCATTTTTCAGGATCAACACCACCAGCCTGAAGCACCTTTGGATGCATCATACCGGAACCAAGGACTTCCATCCAACCGTCGCCTTCACCGATGCGCAACTGCCCATCAACCCAAGAACACTGGATATCGACTTCTGCAGATGGCTCCGTGAACGGAAAATGTGACGCGCGAAAACGGGTCTTAATCCCATCAATTTCAAAAAAGGCCGCAAAGAACTCTTCCAGCACCCACTTAAGGTTGGCCATAGAGATATCTTCGCCAATCGCCATGCCTTCAATCTGGTGAAACATCGGCGTATGAGTTTGATCATAGTCAGAACGGTAAACGCGTCCCGGCGCAATCACACGGATCGGCGCTCCGGTTTTTTCCATTGCACGGATTTGAACCGGGCTGGTGTGGGTGCGCAATACGTGAGGCGCACGATCATCTTCTGCATCGCGGTGCATATAAAACGTGTCAAATTCCTGCCGCGCAGGGTGATGCGGCGGAATATTAAGTGAATCAAAGTTGTACCAATCATTTTCGATCTGCGGCCCTTCAGCTACTGCAAATCCCATGTCAGCAAAAATCGCGATGATTTCCTCGGTCACTTGACTGATTGGATGAATCGTACCTTGGCGCGCTTCCCGTCCGGGCAAACTCACGTCCAACCATTCGGTGCGCAAACGTTCGTCCAAAGCTGCATCTGCGAGTGCCGCTTTCTTTGCCGCGAGCGCAGAGTTGATCTCATCCTTGAGCGCGTTCAGTTTCGGCCCGGCAACTTGGCGCTCATCCGGGGTCATTTTCCCCAATTCACGCATCTTTAGGCTCACTTCGCCCTTTTTGCCAACTGCCTGCACCCGCAAGTCTTCTAGCCCAGCTTCTTCAGAAACCGCAGCAATCGCATCTAGATATTTCTGCCGCAAAGCGTCCATGATCGACCCCTTTAATTCGTCCCGCCCCTGCTATCACAGCCCCACATAATTTCAAGGGCACCAACAGCTTGGATCATCTGATCCGAGCGTATTCAGCGAACGCCACAGGCGTTCACAATTTAACAACCATCAAACAAGAAAAAACCGCGAGACCCATAAGGCTCGCGGTTTAATGTAATCCTAAAGCGGATGGGCTTACGCGAGCGCGGCTTGCGCCTTTTCAACGATCGCACCAAATGCTTCTGGCTCATGCACAGCAAGGTCAGCCAAAACTTTACGGTCCACTTCGATACCAGCAAGTGCCAGACCGTTGATGAAACGTGAGTAAGTCAAAGCTTCGTCGTGTGAACGCACAGCAGCGTTGATCCGCTGGATCCACAAAGCGCGGAAATTGCGCTTGCGGTTTTTACGGTCGCGTGTTGCGTATTGATTTGCTTTGTCTACAGCCTGTGTCGCAGTGCGGAAAGCTGTTGAACGACGACCATAATAACCTTTAGCGGCTTTGATGATCTTTTTGTGACGGGCGTGGGTTACGGTACCACCTTTAACGCGTGACATATCAGCTTCTCCTTAACGAGCGTACGGCATCATCGACTTGATGATTTTCTCATCAGGCGCCGACAGCGTGGTTGTGCCGCGTGCATTACGCAGGAATTTGTTTGTGCGTTTGATCATGCCGTGGCGCTTGCCTGCTTGCGCAGATACAACGCGACCAGAGGCCGTCACTTTGAACCGCTTTTTGCAGCTCGATTTGGTCTTCATCTTGGGCATTTCCGTCTCCTCAGAAGCGGTGGACGCGCGACTCGGCATGCCACTATGGGCCGGTCGCACAAGGAAGCAGTCGTATAGGACGACTCTGAATTAGGGGCAAGTGTAAAATGATCTACCCGATATATCGCCCGATAACCCTGATAAACACATCCGGGATCTGTTCGAATGAATATCCACCCGGATGGGTGCTTGTCGCGTAGGCAATCAACGCCCCCGCCATTACAATAAGCACCATCGCCATCCGAGGCGGCCTACTCTCAGAAAATGCGCTGATGATTGAGGGAACCGAAAATCCACCAATCACAACACCAAGAACAAATAATAAATCGGTATCCATAACGAAGCCTTACGTAGCGTGACTTCAGCCTACTCGGGATCAGAACTATAAATCAACCGCTCCACACATGGCGCAACACGCAAAATATTGGTTGTACCCGGTTTATTAAATGGCACACCTGCTGTTACCACGATTTGGTCATCCTCACTTGCAACCTCGGTATTCAACGCGGCGCGCACCGCCCCCACAACCGCCCCTTTGAAGCGTTCCACCTCTTCCGTGAGAACACAAACAGCCCCCCAAGACAGGCAAAGGCGACGCGCCGTTCGCGTCAAAGGCGTCAACGCGAGAATTCGAACGCGCGGTCTTTCTCGTGCCACCAACAGCGCGGTTGTGCCTGATTGCGTGAAGCAACAGATGGCCTTGATGTCGGTTGTTTCAGCGATTTCACGGGCTGCGGCGACGATCCCATCTGCAACGGTCATGCGGTCCGCTTTACGGCTTGCCTCAATGACCTGACGATAGGTCTGGTCGTTTTCGACTTCCATCGCCACATTATTCATCGTTGTGACGGCTTCGATTGGATAGTTGCCCGCTGCCGATTCAGCCGACAACATAATGGCATCCGTCCCCTCGTAAATTGCGGTCGCCACATCAGACACCTCTGCGCGTGTAGGCACCGGGCTTTCGATCATGCTTTCCAACATTTGCGTTGCAACAATCACAGGTTTGGCCGCACGACGACATCCACGGATCAGGCGTTTTTGGATTGGCGGAACATTTTGCACCGGAAGTTCAACTCCAAGATCACCACGCGCCACCATGATCCCATCAGAAACTGCAAGAATTTCATCAAACGCTGAAACCGCCGCCGGTTTCTCAATTTTCGACAGAACCGCAGCCCGGCCTTTTGCTAAAACACGTGCCTCTTCCACATCCGCCGCGCGTTGAACAAATGAGAGCGCAAGCCAATCAACACCCAACTCACACACAAACTCTAAATCCTTGCGATCCTTTTCAGACAAAGCCGCTAATGGAAGCACCACATCCGGCACATTCACACCCTTACGGTTAGAGATCACGCCGGGGACTTCGACCTCACAATCAGCAAAATCAACACCACATGTTTTCACACGTACTTTAATTTTACCATCGTTGATCAACAAACTCGATCCGGGCTCAAGCGCCTCAAATATTTCTTTATGGGGCAGCTGAACACGATTGATGTCACCAGGAGCATCATCCAGATCAAAGCGGAAAGACTGACCCGCCACCAATTCCTCAGCTTCATTTGCGAAAACCCCACACCGAAGCTTCGGACCTTGCAAATCCGCCAGAATCGCAATCGGACGCTCAAGGTCTTTTTCAACCTGACGAATGATTTCATGACGGACACGAATCTCATCATGGTCACCGTGGCTCATGTTCAAACGAAAAACGTCAGCCCCTGCCTCAAACAGCCCTCGGATCATTTCGTAGTCATTGGACGCCGGGCCCAATGTCGCGACGATTTTAACATTCCGTTGGCGTATCATGGGCGGCATTCCTTAAGTGTTAGCGTTAACATATTCATTTCGCGCCCCTGTATGGCGGATTTGTATCGAACAGACAACTGGCGTCCAGCTGGTTTCTTGCGTATGGGTGTATCGCAGACAATGGTGACTTCAAGATGACATTCCAATTCCCACAAAGCGACCAACCATTTCATATTTTTGGTGAAGAACGTCCCTCTTCATGGGTCGTAACCTGCGACCACGCAACCAACCGCGTCCCTCCTGAGGTGAATAATGGTGACCTTGGCCTGCCTGCCGAGGATATGGCCCGTCATATAGCCTATGACGTAGGCGCTGCGGGACTAAGCCTTGCCTTGGCAAAACGCCTAAATGCCCCTTGTGCGCTCTCAAATTTTTCAAGGTTGGTCATTGACCCTAATCGCGGAGAAGATGACCCGACTCTCCTTATGAAACTTTATGATGGCACAATTATCCCTGCCAACCGTTTTGCCGACGCAGAAGAAATCGAACGTCGGTTAAATGCCTACCACCGCCCTTATCACACAGCGCTTGAAAACTTGCTGACCGCTCGTGAAAATCCTGTGGTTCTATCCATTCATAGCTTCACGCCGCAGTTAAAGGGCCGTAGCCCTCGGCCTTGGCATATTGGCCTACTGTTTGCGGACGATGATCGCTTAGCCCGCCCGCTGTTGCAACGCCTCTCAGCCGAAACCGATCTTTGCGTTGGCGAAAATGAGCCATACGGCGGGCATCTGGAAGGGGATTCCATTGCGCGTCATGCCTTGGACAATGGGCACTTGAATATTTTGATTGAGCTGCGCAATGACCTCATCGAAACAGAACCCCAACAAATCGCATGGGCCGACCGGCTTGCTCCTATATTGCAGGCTGCTCTGTCCGATACGTTGTCATTCAAATAATCAGGAAAGCCATGCCTCACATCGTTCTCGAGTACTCTGCAGAAATTCAAAGTAGTCACGACATAGACACTCTATGTGAAGTTGTATTTCACTGGGCTGAAACTTCGGGTGTGTTTCCTGATGCAAGCGCAATTAAAGTACGCGCTATACCATATACCCACGCCAAGATTGGCACAGATAATCAGGCGTTCCTGCACGCAAATATTTCTCTTCTGGATGGTCGATCTTTAGAGACTAAATCTGAACTCACCACAACCTTACTCGCCCGATTGGCTGAAACGCTTACAGATGTGGGTAGCCTTTCTGTCGACATCCATGACATCGTTCGCGCGACTTATGCGAAACGCACCCTCTAGAAAGGCAGATAAATGGACAAGCAGACTCAAATCGAAATCGAAGCCGCAGCATTCCGTACGCTTCGTGAACACTTGATGGAAAAACGCACCGACGTACAAAACATCGACATGATGAATTTAACGGGGTTTTGCCGCAACTGCCTAAGCCGTTGGTATCAAGAGGCCGCAAACGAGCGTGGCATCGAAATGGATAAAAACGAAGCTCGCGAAATTTACTACGGCATGACAATGACGGAGTGGAAAAAAAATTACCAAACAGACGCGAGTCCGGAAAAACAAGAAGCGTTTAAAAAGGCTTTTGAGGAAAACGTGGGTAAAATCTAATCTCTCTGCTGGTCGGCGTTGTTCCGGCCAGCGCAAGCCCTTACGTCGCAACGACACCCTCTTTCAGCAACTTTTCTTGAGTTACGCGGTCGATACCAAGTTCCTCCAGTATTTCCAGACTGTGCTGCCCAAATCTCGGCGGTAATGCCTCGACACTTGGCCCGCCTCGATCGAATGTAAATCCAGCAACTGTGTAGCGGTGGCTGGCACCTTCCACACGCTGCAATACCGAACGATCAGAAAGCTGGGGGTGATTTAACGCCTCATTCATCGTTCGAACACGGGCAGCGGGAACGTGGTGTTTATTTAACAATACCTCCCACGCATCAGCAGTTTTTTCTTTTAACACCCCCTCTAGAAACGCCACATCGACATCGTAACGCTGGGAAATAACCGCGCGATCAGTTAAGCGTATCTCCTCCGCTGCATCAGAATTCCCAAGCGCCAACATTAAATTTGCATATTGCGCATTTGTATAGGCACCAATCATCAGCATCCCATCTGCCGTTTCATATGCACCGTATCCCGCAAGCGATGGATCCCGATTTCCATGCGGTTTTACCGACCTTCCCGTCGCCTCTGCCGTCATTGCATTGGCATTCATCAGCATCAAGGCACTGTCAGCCATCGACACGTCAATGTAACGCCCATCCCCGGTACGTTCGCGCCCGAATAAAGCAGCCAATACCGCCATCGCCGCCTGCGCCCCAGTTCCGTAATCAACAACAGGCGGTCCAATACGAAGTGGCGGCGCGCCGATTTCTCCATTCGATGCCATAGCACCTACAAAGGCCTGCACCACAATATCATAGGCTGGGTCACTTGCCTTATCCCCACTGCGCCCAAATCCACTGATAGAACAATAGATCAGCTTTGGATTTACAGTGCTCAGTGTGTCATAATCCAACCCCAACGATATAAGACAATCGGTTGTGTAATTTTGCACCACAACATCGGCGGTCTGAACCAGTTTATGAAAAATGGTTCTGCCAGCTTCAGATTTAAGATCAACGGCCATGGCACGTTTACCAGCAGATTGCCCCTGAAAAGACAGCCCCATCTGTTGACGATTCAATTCCGTGTCAGCCCCCTCAATCCGCGACATATCGGGCTGATCCGCTGGTTCAATCTTGATAACATCCGCACCGAGAACCCCCAATTGGTACGTACAAAATGGGCCTGCAAACACATGGGTCAGATCAAGCACCCGGATTCCATCCAAAGGCTTCATATCGCTTCCTCTCTTTTTCACAGCTTATGGAGCAAAGAGGATGAAAACCGGTCAAATCCGTCAGGAATGTCGCGATTGCACAAAGAAAAGGCCACCCTATTGGGTGGCCAGCGCCCCTCGAACGTCAGGGCGGGTGGGTGGGACGTGAAAGGGGCGCTTAGATCGCCCGTTTACGACTTTCCTCAATGTAGATTTCGCGCAAGCGTTGGGTCGTTGCCCCTGGCTTACCGTCGCCAATAGTTGATCCATCAATTTCAACAATCGGCATTACAAAAGTAGAGGCTGAGGAAATAAAGGCCTCATCCGCCTCTTTCGCTTCTTCAGGGGTAAAGGGACGCTCCTCAAAGACCATCTGCGCTTCTTCAGCGTATTTCAAAATGGACGCGCGGGTGATCCCGTGCAAAATGTCCGTCGACAAATCGCGGGTGATGATTTTGCCATCTTTAACAATATAGGCGTTGTTAGACGTACCTTCAGTCACAAAGCCATCTTCAACCAGCCAAGCATCATCGCAGCCTTCGGCTTTCGCCATCATTTTACCCATAGATGGGTATAACAACTGCACAGTTTTGATATCCCGGCGTCCCCAACGAATATCTTCTAGGAAAATGACTTTTAGGCCGTTTTCAGACGCGGCAGTATCCAGCAATGGTTTTGACTGCGTGAACATTACCAAAGTTGGTTTCGCATCCTTAGGGAAAACAAAATCCCGATCCGCAGCACCTCGAGTGATCTGAAGATACACTCCGCCTTGGTCAACATTGTTACGCGCAACCAATTCGCGGTGGATTTCCAACAGGCCATCAAACGCTTCAGGCTTATCCATACCGAGTTCATTCAAAGACCGTTCAAGGCGCTTTAGATGGCCGTCGAATTCCAACAGTTTTCCATCCAGCACGCTGGTGACTTCATAAACACCGTCAGCCATCAAAAACCCACGGTCAAAGATGGAAACAGTTGCGTCTTCTTCTGGCAGATACTGCCCATTCACATAAACTGTGCGGCTCATTGGTGTCTCCTCAGCCCCAAAGTGCAGCTTCGGGCGCGTGCACGCCTTCGGCATCAAATTTCAAAGGTTCATCACGGTCTTCGGCCAACAAAAGCGGCCCGTCAAGGTCTGTCACTGCCGCACCTTGCGCAACAAGCGTCGCCGGCGCCATAGCGAGTGAGGATCCGACCATACACCCAACCATCACACCATACCCTTGCTCGATCCCTGCCTCACGCAAGGCCAAAGCTTCGGTCAGGCCACCGGTTTTATCCAGTTTGATGTTGATAACATCATATTTGCCCTTCAGATCAGGAAGGCTGCTGCGATCATGGCAGCTTTCATCCGCGCAAACAGGCAGCGGGCGTTCAATTTCCGCAAGCATCTGATCTTGGCCCGCAGGCATTGGTTGTTCAACCAATTGCACGCCTAAGCGCACCATATGCGGTGCTAGCTCAGAATAAACCTCAGCACTCCAGCCTTCATTCGCGTCAACAATGATCTTAGATTTCGGCGCGCCAGCACGCACGGCTTCGAGCCGGGGCATGTCGTCAGGCGTACCAAGTTTGATCTTTAACAGCGGACGGAAAGCGTTTTCAGCCGCCTGGATTTGCATTTTCTCAGGCGTATCCAGCGATAACGTATAAGCCGTAATTTCAGGCTTGGGCGCAGGCAATCCAAGTAATTCCCACACGCGTTTACCTGCTGTTTTCGCCTCTAGATCCCACAGCGCACAATCGACAGCATTACGCGCAGCACCTGCAGGGAGCAAATCATAAAGCGCTTGTCGGGTAATATCCCCAGACAGGGCCTCAATTTCCGCAGTCACACTTTCAAGTGTTTCGTCATAGCGCGCATAGGGAACACATTCCCCCCATCCAACGACACCATTTTTTTCCACTTTAACCGTAAGAACTTTGGCCTCGGTGCGTGATCCACGCGAAATGGTAAAAACCTGCGCGAGCTTAAAAGTGTCAGGTGAAACAGAAATTTTCATGATGCGCCTATAGCTAGATTGGGAAACAAACCCATTTGGGCCTGTTTGAACGCAATTCGGGCGCGGATCAACCGCGCCCGAACATTAATTAAACTGCGTCAAGCGCATCAACAAGGCGACCTGCGCCGTGGCGGAATGGATCAACGGCTGGCAGACCCATTTCTTCTTCGACTTTCGCCAAGTACGCCACAGCTTCGTCTTCGGACAAGTGCTGTGTGTTCACAGAGATGCCGACAACTTGGCAGGCAGGGTTTGCAACACGTGCGATTGGCAATGCTGTGTCGCGTAATTGCTGCAATGTTGGCAGGTCATACTCAGGCAAACCACGCATATGGCTACGTGTTGGTTCATGACAAAGGATCAATGCGTCTGGTTGGCCACCGTGGATCAACGCCATTGTCACACCAGAATAGGACACGTGGAACAAAGAGCCCTGCCCCTCGATATGATCCCAGTGATCGTCATCGTTGTCAGGTGTCAAATATTCAACGGATCCCGCCATAAAGTCAGCAATGACTGCATCCAACGGCACACCATGACCGGTGATCAAGATACCAGTTTGGCCCGTCGCACGGAACGTTGATTTCTGGCCACGTTTTTGCATCTCTGCATCCACAGACAATGCTGTGTACATTTTACCGACGGAACAATCTGTCCCAACCGCAAGACAACGCTTACCAGAGCGTTTTTTGCCATTCGCAATCGGATAGCCAACTGTTGGAACGCGCACGTCATGCAAGGTGCCGCCATGTGTTTGGGCCGCTGCAATCAGATCGCCTTCGTCGCGCAAAAGATTGTGCAAGCCAGACGCCAGATCGTAACCCATTTCGAGAGCTTCGATCAGAACCGCTTTCCAAGCGTCGGAAATGACGCCACCACGATTGGCCACACCAATCACCAGTGTTTTTGCACCAGCTTCTTTGGCCTCAGCCAATGTCATATCCGTCAAACCAAGGTCTGCACCGCAGCCTTCAAGACGAATTTGCCCCAAAGCGTTGTCAGGACGCCAATCTTTAATGCCAATGGCAACTTTCGCGGCCAGTTGATCCGGCGCATCGCCGAGGAACAAGAGGTATGGTGTTTCGATCATGACGGTATCCCCAGAAAAATTTGAATGCCAGTATCCAACAAATCAACACGAAGTTTTTTGCAAGATTTCGCGCTGATAGCGAATTATTTGCAACGGAACAATCCAAATTTGCGCAATTTTCCGTAGATTATTCCATCAATCGAAACAAACACGCACGTTTCCACGTAACGATACTCGAATCTTTCGTCGCCCATTACCTAAAGTAGAATTCGACTTATGCGAAATTCCGCAGCGCAGAATATTCTGCTGCAACCGCAAAAGTTCTTGCAAGCCGAAGAGCAACAACATATCCAATCAGCAGCAAAAAACGAAACTTAATTACAAAGGCCCGCAACATGAGCTTCCGCCTTCAGCCTACCGCACCTGCACGCCCGAACCGTTGCCAATTGTTTGGCCCAGGATCCCGCCCTGCAATTTTCGAAAAAATGGCATCCAGCGCAGCAGACGTTATCAATCTCGACCTCGAAGATTCCGTTGCGCCCACTGACAAAGATAGCGCCCGCGCCAATGTCATTGAGGCAATCAATACCGTAGATTGGGGCAATAAATACATGTCCGTTCGCATAAACGGGCTGGATACACCTTTTTGGTATCGCGACGTTGTTGCTCTGCTAGAGCAATGCGGTGAACGACTCGATCAAATCATGATCCCCAAAGTTGGCTGTGCTGCTGATGTCTATGCGGTTGATGCACTCGTCACTGCAATTGAGGCCGCTACGGGTCGTAAAACACCAATCTCGTTTGAGGTTATTATCGAATCCGCTGCTGGCATTGCGCATGTTGAAGAAATAGCCGCTTCATCCCCGCGCCTTCAAGCCATGTCTCTTGGTGCAGCCGATTTTGCAGCCTCAATGGGCATGCAGACAACTGGCATTGGTGGCACTCAGGAAAATTACTACATGATCCAAGACGGCCAAAAACATTGGTCAGATCCATGGCATTGGGCACACGCAGCTATTGTTGCGGCCTGCCGCACCCACGGTGTTTTGCCAGTTGATGGTCCGTTTGGCGATTTCTCAGATGATGAAGGCTTTCGCGCACAAGCGCGCCGCTCAGCTACGCTTGGCATGGTCGGAAAATGGGCGATCCATCCAAAACAAATCGCAATCGCAAACGAAGTGTTCACCCCCTCCGAAGCCCAAGTCACAGAGGCGCGTGAAATTCTGGCAGCCATGGAACAAGCCAAAGCAAACGGCGAAGGCGCAACCGTTTACAAGGGCCGCCTTGTTGACATTGCATCTATCAAACAGGCCGAAGTCATCGTGCGTCAATCTGAGATGATTAACGGATAAGACTTGCAAAATTGAAAAAACAGCGCGATGCACGGGGCTCTTGCCCTGTGCATCCGATTGTGGGTCGGGGCCAACCTGCCCAACGAAAGAAACACTTTGATGACCCGCGCCTTGACCTTGCTGCACACCTCTCCGGTTCACAGCGAAACATTTGTCACATTGAATGCCGCGCTGGGAACAAATCTGTCCCTAACGCAACATGTTCACTCAGACTGGCTGTCGCGTGCTATCAGCGACGGCATCACGGATGATCTAGCCACTGAAATGAAAATACTCATAGAAGCATCTGACGCCCCTGTTTTGTGCACCTGCACTACGTTAGGGCCACTCGCAGAGACATTAGGTGCAATCCGCATTGATCGCCCAATGATGGAAAAAGCCGCTGCATTAGGCGGCAAAATCTTGATGGTTTACGCACTCGACAGCACCCGCGCACCAAGTACATTGTTGCTTGAGGCTTGCATTACAGCAGCCGAAACAGACGCTGAAATTATATCCAAACCCCTTACGGAATTTTGGCCACTCTTCGAGGCGGGTGAAACTGAAGCATTCACAGCATGTGTTGCAGGGGCTATTCGTGCCTATTTGGCAGACCATCCTGATACAAACTGCGTTGTCATTGCCCAAGCGTCCATGGCTGGGGCAGCACCACTCTTAGCAGATTGCACGGCGGCGATTTTAACATCTCCAGAAACAGCGCTTCGTCAATTCATCTAAACGCTACATATGCGCCAAGCGACATCCGAAGGACTCTCCCAAAGGGAAAGCCCTGAGATACTAAGCACGCCAACGGCGTTCTATTTGACTCTTTTACACCAACGGAACGCAGATTTGTGTCAGCAGTTCTTCTGGTGCCGTATCCGCAGGAGAGTTCAAATAGACCTCATAGCTTGGGCTATGCGCTAATTCATGCGCAGCCTTTGGCACCCATTCACCAAACATGTAATCATAAGCTGACCTTAATCCAGCATATGGCCCCTTAAACAAAAGAACAGCATGTTTGCCTGCGGGCAATTGAACCTCTTCCAATCCTTCCGGCATTGCCGCTGCTGCTGAGATTTGCAATCCGGCGTGGGATCTCAAATCTGCTTCAGCGACAGCATTGGGATCGTCATAGTAAACCCCAACCATACCTTCGACTTGTGGCCATAGCCCACGTAGCCCTGCGATCGCGGAAATTTTTTCAAAAGCGCCACCTATCTCTATGTAGGGACCTTTGTGTGGCGTCGCAGCCAACCGACGTGCTTCGACCTGTTCAACATTTACTTCAAACATCTTTTCTCTCTCCAATGGGGTAAGTTTTGGCGGTGCACCAATCACACCACGCTTTCGGAACACCCCCGGAGACACCCCAAACCCGTCACGAAAAGCACGCGTAAAGCTTTGCACATTTGGATACCCCACTTTTTTAGCAATTTCGCCAATGGACCAATCTTTTTGCACCAGCCAACAGGCCGCCCGGTGAAGGCGCACCCGGCGCACCGCTTGTGCGCAAGTTTCGCCGGTCATCCCGTGAAACACACGATGCCAATGGAACCGCGACATCGCCGCCACGTCAGCCAATTGATCCAGCGATAAATCGCCCGCTGGATTATCGTGTATATACTCAAGCACCCGTAAAATGCGTTTTTCGTATAAGGTCATGTGGTTGTCTCTTTGGTTTGTTCCCAATTGATAGATGGCACACTCAGAATTCACAAATCTTGCCGACTTGGAGTTTACGAGAAACTTTTCCCCTCAGTCGATGAGTTGCAATTTGGCAAGAGCTCCTCCATATATCGCAGATATCTTTGACGGGGCGATCCATGAACCACTATCTCGAATTTGAAAAACCTCTTGCGGAAATCGAAGGCAAAGCAGAAGAACTGCGTGCGCTCGCAAGGTCCAATGAAGAGATGGATGTCGAAGAAGAGGCCGCCGCACTCGATAAGAAAGCTGCGGATTTATTGGTTGATTTGTACAAGGACCTCACGCCTTGGCGCAAATGTCAGGTTGCCCGCCATCCTGACCGTCCACACTGCAAAGACTATATCGAAGCTTTATTCACGGAATACACTCCCCTCGCCGGTGATCGCAATTTTGCGGATGACCATGCTGTTATGGGTGGGTTGGCACGCCTTGGCGATGTGCCGGTCATGGTCATCGGCCATGAAAAAGGCAACGACACGAAATCCCGCATTTCCCGTAACTTCGGCATGGCCCGCCCTGAGGGTTACCGCAAAGCTATCAGACTGATGGAAATGGCCGATAAATTTGGCCTGCCCATTATCACTTTGGTAGACACACCCGGCGCGTATCCGGGTCGCGGTGCAGAAGAGCGTGGTCAATCAGAGGCCATCGCGCGCTCAACTGAAAAATGCCTTCAGGTTAAAGTCCCACTTATTTCCGTCATTATCGGCGAAGGTGGATCAGGCGGTGCCGTTGCTTTTGCCACCGGCAATCGCATCCTCATGCTTGAACATTCTGTTTATTCGGTCATTTCACCAGAGGGTTGCGCGTCTATCCTATGGAAAGATGCCGAAAAAATGCGCGAAGCCGCCGAAGCGCTTCGCCTTACCGCCCAAGATTTGCGCAAACTTGGTGTGGCTGATGGGATCATCTCTGAACCAGTTGGTGGTGCGCAGCGTGACCGTCATGCCGTGATCGAAGCGGTTGGTGACGCCCTTAGGGCTGCAGTATCTGAGCTCAAAGACTTAGACAAATCAGATCTCGTCAAAGATCGTCGTCAAAAATATCTTGATTTGGGTTCTAAAGGCCTCGCGGCTTAGTTTTAAAATACGACGGATACTGACTGTAAAAAGCAGCATCCGTCGTTCTTTTCTCTCGTCAAATCACCACATCGTCTTTGCAGCGCGTCCAGCCCATTCTGAATCGTAGGCCGCGCCATCAATCGCCCCTGATGTCATTTCCTTAAGCATATCC
Organism: Cochlodiniinecator piscidefendens; assembly: GCF_011326755.1. Lineage (GTDB taxonomy): Bacteria > Pseudomonadota > Alphaproteobacteria > Rhodobacterales > Rhodobacteraceae > Cochlodiniinecator > Cochlodiniinecator piscidefendens. The sequence goes on from NZ_JAAOIE010000002.1 coordinate 610,735, forward strand.
CCGACTGTCGGCAAACCATCGCTTTGGTCACCTGACGTCCAAGTTTTGGCCCGCAACAATGCACGGGCGCATTGCGAATACACCTCAGAAATAGTGATCACCATGACGGTCACGGGATGTTTCCCTGCCTGTTCAAATTGCGAACAAACCTCACTATCCGCTGTTAATACAGCCGTGCCATTCACCCGAATAACGGTGTTAGAACCAGGCACAAAAAACATCAATGAAACGCGGCCATCTGATACAATATTCCGCAGAGTATCCAGGCGCTGATTTCCGCGCCAATCCGGCATCAGTAGCGTTTTTTCGTCTAACTCCTGAACCACGGGGCCGTTATCTCCGCGTGGCGATCCATCAGTTCCCTCAACTCCAACGGTTGAAACAACACAAAACCTGCTCTGCGCGATCCAAGCCCGATAGGTTGGTGTCAAATGATGCGCAACTTTGACCAAAGACGCTTCGCCCGGTGTTCCGTACAGCGCCTCAAGATCTTCAATACTTTGGATTGGTGTCATGGGGCGCTCCTTTTTTGCGCTATTGTTTAGGCAGGGTAAAACCCGCCTCTTCCATAAGGGTATCGGATGCCGTTTCGATCACATCCTCCAACTCCTTGGTGATTTCGTCCGCGCTCTTCCCTGCGGGGATACGTGGCAGGAATTCTACCACAGCCACACCGGGATAGCGCATAATGCCGTGGCGCTTCCAGAACACACCTACGTTGGTCGCTACTGGAACAACATCCTGCTTTGTTGCGGCATACAGCACGCCTGCACCAACTTTGTAAGGCTTTTTCACACCGGCTGCGACACGCGTACCTTGGGGGTAAATCACCAATTGGCTTGGGGTGCCTGCCCCCTTTTTCACCGCGCGGATCATATCTTTAATCGCTTGGCCCCGTTTTCCTCGATCCACGGGGATCGTGTCGGTGAATTTCGCATAAGTCCCAATCACTGGTGCCCACTTAAGTTCTTTTTTCATGATAAACCGCAATCGAGGCACCGCAGCGGCAATCAACAAAATATCAAAAAAGCTCTGGTGTTTAGCCGCAACGAGAACACCATCTTGGGGCACCTCCCCGCGAATTTCGCTTTTCAGACCAACCATCCAAGACGCCGACCAACGCACATAGTTACAGTAGAACCGAATGATCCCGTAAACCCAACGCCGATTGATCCAAACCAATGGAATACCACCAAACCCCACAATCGCGAGCATGACATACATCTGCACAATAAAAATAAGGCTTCGCACCCATTGAACAGCTTTCCACATCAGGTCAATCCTCCGAGGGTGCGCAGCGCTGCAGCGCGTGTCGCCCAAAATGAAACAAGTGCGGCAAATGGTGGAATGAGCAACGGTAGAACCCAGTGCCACCCTTGAAATCCGAGGCCAGTCAAAAAACCGCCATTGGTTTGCGCACTCGGTAGAAGTAATAACAAGACCATTCCAACCCCAGTTCCCGCAGCTGCGCCAATAAATCCGCGCGTTGTAAAGCGGCGTACAAACGCGCGCGCAATATAAACATCCAACGCCCCGACGAGCCGCAATACGCGGATCACCTGCAAATTCGCAGCCAAAGCGGCATTTGCGGCCAAAGTAATCATTGCCGCCATAGTCGCCCCAATCAATAAAATTGAGATCCAGCCAAGCGTACGCAAACGACTTGCCGCCCGAACAAGTGGTGCGCGCCATCTGGTGTGATCATCCAACACGGCCCCCGGTACTTCGCCCGCCAACCTCAGCCGCAATCCATCGGAATCAAAACCGTCACCCTCTTCGATCACCTCGATCAGTTGCGGTACGGGCAGCGCATCAAGCGGAAGATCCGGCCCGAACCAAGGCTCAAGCAATGCGGTTTGTTCCTCACGATCAAGCGCGCGCGCAGAGGCAACGCCCGGCGTTGTTCTTAGTACTTCTAAAGTCGCAGAAGTTTGAGCATCCATTTGTCCGGCTGGTGCAGAAATACGAATGGTCGAACTGCGAGCCAATTCATCCCCCCAACGCTGTGCAAGTCGCCCCGAAGCAAGCGAAAGCGCCAAGGCAAATACAGCAAGAAACGCCATTGCTGCCGCCGCAAAAACAGTCAATCGCGCCGTAAATCCGGTCGGCGGGACGACGCGATCTGCTTGGGAATCGCCTTTTGAAAAGTCCCGTATCCCAGCGATAAAATCTTGCAGCATCTTCACAGGACCGCCCCCGCCAATTGCAACCGGCGATTTGCTATGCGCAGAACACGCGCGTTGACCTGAGATTTTGCAGCCCGGATCAAAGATAAATCATGCGTAGCGATCATGACGGTTTTACCCATCCGGTTAAGTTCGACCAAAAGCTGTAACAACCTTTGTGACATTTCCCAATCCACATTACCGGTCGGTTCATCCGCCAGTATAACATCTGGCGACATGATAACAGCCCGTGCCAAAGCCGCACGCTGACGTTCACCGCCGGACAGTTCTGGTGGCAATGCATCGGCTTGATGTTCCAATCCGACCCAACTTAGAAGCTCATGTAGGTTTTGTGCCTCCGCCCCGACATCACGCCCCGCGACGGTCAGCGGCAGCGCCACGTTTTCAGCAATCGAAAGGTGATCTAGAAATTGACAATCTTGGTGGACGACACCAATACGACGACGATGACGCGCAATATCGTCGCGTGTCATATTTCGAGTGTTTTCACCAAAAACGCGCGTTTGGCCTGCTGTTGCGGATAACTCAAGGTAACACAGCTTTAGGAACGTTGATTTTCCTGCCCCTGACGGACCCGTCAGAAAATGAAACGACCCCGGTGCCAGTTTGAGCGAAATCCCCGAGAGCAATTCGCCCCCGCTATAGCTATACGCCACATTTTCAAGCTCAATCACGTGTGCGCCCCAATCCAAACGGAATAATTGTGTCTGTTTTGCCTAAGCTTGACGGAAGTTTCAATGATCAGGCGCGCATTTGCTTGGAAGATTGCGCCTATGTTGTTAAATATGCTTAATATACAAGACAATACTAGCAAATGTACCGCAGGGGGCGGGAAATATGCGTCTGACATGTCCAAATTGCGATGCCCAATACGAAGTCGCAAACGGCGTCATCCCTGATCATGGCCGGGATGTGCAGTGTTCAAACTGCGGCCATACATGGTTCGAAAACCCTTTTGGTGAGGCCCCTGAAGACGATTTGGTTCTATCAGCCGAAGTCGCGCCAGAAGCAGAGCAACACGTTCATGACGATTTTTCGGATTCTGAAGAAGACGAATCGGCAATGACGCCTCCGCCTGCTTCGCGACGTTCCGTTGATGAAAGCGTGTTGAACGTATTGCGCGAAGAAGCCGAGTTTGAAGCGCGTGCCCGTAGCGGCGATGCCCCGAGTGCAATAGAAACGCAGCCTGATCTGGGGTTAGAAAACGCCACCCCAACGGAAGAGGATCGGAGACGCGAAGCGATAGAAGCCCGCACCGCACGTTTGCGTGGCGGAGCGGCTGTCACGACAAATTCTAGCGAACCCGCGCGTCGGCGTGAACTACTACCCGATATCGAAGATATTAATTCAACTTTGCGCGCATCTGAGGATCGTGATGATTTTGAAGGCGACGGCGAAATAACTGAGACAGCGGAAAAAGCTTCGCGCGGCGGGTTTCGCATTGGGTTTGCCTTGACGATTATCTTATTTATTCTCGCATATTTCGTTTATGCAAAAGCCCCTGAAATTATTGCCCAGTTCCCGCAATTTGAAAGCCAAATTACAGGTTATGTCGCCTGGGTTGATGGTTTACGAAGCGGTTTGGATCAGATGGTTGGCAAGGGGCTCGAACTGATCTCGAGCTATTCTAACGGTAGTGAAGAAGGGTAATCCCCTTCTCTACCGATTAGAACGGCAGCTTCATATGCCGATTGACGTCTTTATATAGCAGGTAACGAAAACGCCCTGGACCACCCGTGTAACACGCCTGTGGGCAAAAGGCGCGCAGCCACATATAATCACCTGCTTCGACCTCCACCCAGTCTTGGTTCAGCTTATACGCGGCTTTGCCTTCCAACACGTATAACCCATGCTCCATGACGTGTGTTTCCATAAAAGGGATAACGCCGCCCGGTTCAAACGTCACAATGGTAATATGCATGTCAAACCGCATATCATTTGGATCCATAAACCGTGACGTCGCCCATGCCCCATTGGTGTCGGGCATCGCGTTTGGGGTCACATCATGATCCGAAGTCACATAAAACTCTGGATATTCTAGGCCATCTACAGCCTCATAGGCTTTGCGAATCCAGTGGAATGTCGCTTTGGTATCACTGAGATTACGCAAGCCCCACTCTGCGCCAGCGGGTACATACGCAAACCCACCTGCTGTCAATGTATGGGTTTGGCCACTACAGGTGATCGCAACCTGACCATCCACAACGAAGATCGCACCTTGAGCCTCAACATTCAATTCAGGTCGATCACTCCCGCCCTCTGGTCCGACTTCCATGATGTAATGTGAAAAGGTTTCTGAAAACCCCGACATCGGACGTGCAATGACCCACAAACGGGTATTATCCCAAAATGGTAGAAAACTGGTGGTGATATCGCGCATCGTCCCTGCGGGCAAAACAGCATAGGCGTCTTTAAAAACTGCCTGCCCAGTCAACATTTCTGATTGTGCCGGCAAACCACCCTCAGGGGCATAATACGTGCGGGATGTCATTCTAAATCCTTCAACAACTTACTGCTATCAAAACCGCAAGTCCCCCAAAACCCAACCTGTATTTTCATGATTTCCCACAAAAACATCTGCTGGTATTTTTTGATAATCCACAAAAAAGCCGCGCCCTTCGAATGAAGAGCGCGGCTTTAGCCCGTAGTCGGACTTAAATCATACCGCGCAGAATTACCTCAAGTTTTTCGGAATCCGCTGCAAATCCTCGAATACCTTCTGCAAGCTTTTCGGTCGCCATAGCATCATCGTTCATCGCCCAACGGAATGCTTTTTCATCCAGCTTTGGCTCTTGTTCTGACGTTGCGCCATTGTCTGTCAATGCGCGGGGCAATTCTGCGATTTCAGCCTCTAGCTCATCCAGCAATGCCGGGCCGATAGTGAGGTTATCACAGCCTGCCAACGCTTTGATCTCGCCAGTATTTCTAAAGCTAGCACCCATCACGATGGTATTAAATCCATGGGTTTTGAAGTAGTTATAGATGCTGGTAACGGACACCACACCAGGATCGGTTTCTGCGGTATACTCTGTACCCGGGTTGGCCTTTTTGAACCAATCCAAAATGCGACCAACAAAAGGCGAAATCAAATATGCGCCAGCTTCGGCTGAGGCGCGTGCTTGGGCAAAACCAAAGATCAAGGTTAGGTTACAATTGATACCCTCGGCTTCCAACACCTCTGCGGCACGGATACCTTCCCATGTCGCTGCGATTTTGATCAGCAAACGATCTTTCTCAACACCAGCCTCTTTGAACAATGAAATGATATTGCGGGCTTTTGCGATTGTGGCATCCGTATCAAATGACAGACGTGCATCAACTTCGATTGAAACGCGACCTGGCACCAGTTTCACAATTTCGGATCCAAAGCCCACACCGATCTGATCGATGGCTTCACTGATAACTTCAGCTTCGGATTTGTCGCCACGTTCAACCCGTGCGATGGCCGCCGCAATCAAATCGGCGTATTCCGGCATTTGCGCCGCTTTCAAAATCAGTGATGGATTCGTTGTCGCGTCAATAGGGTTCAGGCGCTGAATAGCGGCAATATCGCCGGTATCTGCCACAACAGTGGTCATATCGCGCAGTTGATCAAGAACAGAGGCAGAGCACATCGGTTTATTCCTGTGAGCATGAAAAGCAATGAGATTACGCCGCTTTTAACCTGCATGGATCAGAATGTATAGCCGTTGCACCCAACGCCGCTAACCCAAATCAGATTTTGCGAGCAAATCATCCCCTCGCCAAAATGCCGCTGCTAATAACGGCCCTGGAGACATATCAATACTATGATTTTGATAAGGCTTGTGGTGCACGACATCGCCAGGGCCACACGCACGCGGCGACCTTCCTTCACTGTGAAAAATCGCGTTACCAGCGAGAACAACATAAAACTCTTCCGGTACGTGATTGTGTTCACGATACTGCAGCCCTGCCCCCCAGTACCCGATTGTTACACGAACGGTTTCAGAGAGATAAATGCCTTCCGGTGAAGCAAAATTCACCCAGCCATAAGCATCAAGATACTCCCGCGTAAAACCATCTTCTTCCGAATAACTTTGCTGCCATCGAAGACCCCTTCGCACACCAAGCAATTCAGAAACTACGTTAGATGTCGCTTTGCCTGAGTGAACCAGTATCTCAGGAAGTAAATCGCACATGGGTAAGTTTCGCGATTGCACGTTCTTTAGCGGGGCATCTTCGATTTGATCCGCAAACCAAGCAAGATCTTCACCACTGGAACGGGCGAGTTCACATAAAGAACGCCTCAACCCCTCCATCATTCGTTCCCCATACGTGGCGGATCCGCCAACCCTGCGCCGCGCCAAAGTACAAATGCCAATAACCCACTATCGTGGGTCGTCATCGCGTGCGGCTGATTGGCCCCATGAAACGCAGTATCGCCTGCCCTCAAAAGTTTGGGCGCCTGGCCTTCCACTTCAAACATGGCCTCCCCCGAAACAATAAAATACAGCTCTTCAGGCTCATGAAGATGCCAAGGATAATGCAGGTTTGGCCCCCAATATCCGACGGTCATCCGTGTCTCATCGGTGATGAAGTGGCCTTCATGTGGTCCCGCGAGCTCAAACCAACCAAACCGACTGAGAAAATCCGCCCCTACCTCTTCTTCTGAATAGGTAAGGCGCCATTCCACATCTTCCGCCGCCGCGATTAGCGCGCGCTGCAAAGGCATCGTCAAAGCACTAGCGCATCCGGGATGGGCGCGTAGTTCCTCAACTCCTGCGATCAAATTACGGTCTCGCGGATTATAAGCCATAGAAGATGGCCACCGAATGAACGCATCTAATTCAGGTACCGCACGTGCCACTTGTTCAGCTGCTCTTAGCACGTCTCTTAACCCTTGTTCCTGCATGTTATCCCTTTACAAATAGGTTCATTCTCTTACATTTTCATCTGAACGATATGCGCAATTTTGCCCCTGTCAATGTGCTGATTTTGACCGCACAAAAGGCGCGCATTGACCTGCGTTTGTCGCGAACAGATCAGTTTTCAAGACACTTTTCCTAGAAAGTTCATCGAAACTCGACACATATGTAAAGGTCCCAACATGACATCTTCAATCAAACCATATTGGAAGAACTACATTGACGGTGCATGGGTCGATGGCGCCGCTGGACGTCTGACCGTGGATAATCCTGGAACCGGAGGCGTCGCCGCCGAAGTTGCCCTTGCGGATGCTGGCGATGTTGATCGTGCTGTCATGGCCGCGCGCCGTGTGCATGAAAGTGGTGAACTCTCTGCAATGCGCCCGGTCTTGCGTGGTCGCATGGTGCGAAAAATCGGTGACTACCTTCTTGCTCACATCGACGAAATTGCGCTCGCTCTCACCCATGAGGCTGGCAAACCTATCTGGGAAAGCAAAATCGAAATCGAAGGTGCGGCACGTTATTTCGAATATTATGGCAATCAAGCTGAAACCGTTGAAGGTCGATCAATCCCGCTTGGCGATGGGTATTTTGACTTCACCACACATGAACCTCGTGGTGTTTCCGCCCAAATCATACCGTGGAATTTCCCGCTGGAAATGATCGCGCGAGGCATTTCCGCCGCGTTTGCGACAGGCAACACCTGTGTGGTCAAAACGCCTGAGCTTACCCCGCTTGCTTCGACTTATTTCGCCAACGCCGCCGAATATGCAGGGTTTCCCGCCGGCGCGCTAAATATCATCTGCGGCTATGGCCATGAAGCAGGCACAGCTTTATCCGCCCATCCCGGCGTGGATCATATCGTATTCACCGGCTCTGTTGGCACCGGCATTCGTATTGCCACCGCAGCAGCACAAAATGTGGTGCCATGTGTACTAGAACTCGGTGGAAAATCCGCTGCTATCGTCCATAATGATGCTGACATTGATGCCTTTCTGAACGACGTGCGTTGGGGCATATTTTTCAACGCGGGTCAGGTTTGCTCTGCAATGAGCCGGGTCATCGCCCACGAAAGCATTCATGATGAGCTCGTCGAGCGCATGACATCTGTCGCCACATCACTTTCCGTCGGGCCGGGGTTGGATCGTCTTGAAGTTGGCGCCAATATGGGTTCCATGGTCTCCGTCTCGCAACGCGACCGGGCGGCGGGGCTTTGTGAAACCGCTATTTCAGAAGGCGCAAAAGCTGCCACCGGCGGCCACAAACTTAATCTACCCGGCGCTTATCTAGCTCCAACGGTGTTTGCCGATGTCGCCCCCGACAACACCATCGCTCAGGAAGAAGTCTTCGGTCCGGTTATTTCCGTTCTCAAATTCCGTGAAGATGCAGAAGCCGTAAAAATCGCCAACAATTCCAATTTCGGGCTTGTGGGTGGCGTGTTCACTCGCGACCTGGATCGCGCTACAACAGCTGCTCGCCAGATCAAAGCAGGCCAGGTGTTTGTCAACGAATGGTATGCGGGCGGCGTTGAGACACCGTTTGGCGGATATGGTAAATCTGGGTATGGTCGCGAAAAAGGCCGCGAAGCCCTGTGGAACTATGTCCAAACAAAAAACATCGCCATAAAACTCCCATCTGCATAACCTGTCAGGATGGGTTCCTTCCCCTTTTTAGGGGGAAGGACAGGTTGGGGGTTTTCCCGGTAACACGCGTCCGCGCAAGCGGACACAATTGGATCACCCCACGAGTTCGTCCAAGCGCTGAGCACAGGTAAAATCGGCCTGAGCAAGACCCTCAATGTCATGCGTGGTATAGCGCACAACACAATAGCCCCAGCCGAATGAAATATCCGGGTGATGAGCCATTTTGTCTCCGAGCCAAGCCGCTAGGTTTGCCATCTGTACAGCCTTTGCAAACCCTTTATAGCCAAACCTCCGCGCGATCGCAGTGCCATCAGCAACCAATTCCCAGTCTGGATGTAGACCGTGCAAATTTTCCTTAACTTGGGCCACGGTGAGTGCCGCAGGCAACGTTCGATCCGCCATTAAGATACTTTCTTTTCCGGATATTTAGGGGCATGCAAACCCATTTTTCGGGCCTGTGCAATATCTGCGATCAAATTTCTCTTAGCCGCCGAAAATAGTTGGTCATAGTCATCGATTACAAAATACACCGGCTGTGCAATATCAATACGGTAGGGGGTACGCAAAATATCCAACACGTCAAATGGACGAAACTCTGGGCTGTCGCTCGACATACTCCACTCCATTTCGCTCGGTGACGATGCCAATCCAGACCCCAAGGCCTTTAACACGCCTTTTTCACGGGTAACCCCAAATTCAATTGTGAACCAATAGAGACGGATCAACCAACTGTAATCCTGTTTTTCGCACTGTTGCCCTGCCCGACCAATTGCCTGTGAAAACTCTGCGAACCGTGCATCTGTTAGCAATGGTGTGTGGCCAAAAATCTCATGAAAAATATCGGGTTCTTCGATGTAATCAAAATCCGCACGACTTCTAATAAAGGACGCCGCAGGAAATATCTTTTCAGCAAGCATGTTAAAAAATGTCTCAAACCCGATGAGCGCAGGAACGGGTGAAACACGCCATCCAGTCAATTCCATCAATGTTTTAGACACCTCAGAACATTGAGGCACCCGATCATGTGGAATGTCCAAGCGCCCCAGTCCATCCAAGAACACCTGCGCAGCATGTTTGCGCACCATCGGCATTTGCTGTGAATACAAGTCTGCCCAGACGGCATTTTCGCTCTGCGAATAACTGATCTTGCCCAATGCATCTGGCCGTTTGGCCGTATAAAGCGTTTCTTTTGCCATCCACTTCCCCTTTTCCAGAGGCAGTATCTTCCGATATCAGAGAAAAATTCTTCCCTTTACATGTACATGCTGCGATTATTGGGTAAAAAATGCCTCAAAACTAGATATAATAGGTATGCGATGCCCAGCATAGATGATTTCGACCGACAATTACTTGCCCTTTTACAAAAGAACGGAAAACTTGGCATCCAAGATCTCGCTGCACAAACATCTCTGTCGACCTCTCCTTGCTGGCGAAGAATCCGCAAGCTCGAAGAAGCTGGTGTCATTGACAAATACGTTGCCTTACTCGACCGCCGTGCATTGGGATTAAATGCAATGGCCTACGTTCATGTTTCATTGCTTGAACATACTGAAGAAACGATCAAAGCTTTCGACAGCTTTGTCGCGCGTACTGATGAAATCATTGAATGTTGTTCGATCACCGGTAGCAATGACTACATGTTAAAGGTGGTTGCGCCAGATGCTGAGGGCTTAGAAGAGTTTCTGATGAAAGATTTACTGGCCCTCGGAATCGTCCGTTCGTCAGTGACAAATTTCGTACTTCGTCAGAAAAAATTCACGACAGAGCTTCCGCTGGTTTAAGCTAAGCGTGCCCTGCAGACGCAGCCAAAAGCAATGGGTTTACCCCCATTGAGCGCAGCGCCGCCTCCCACTTTGAACTGTTACGCTCATCAAAAACGATTTCACTCAAGGCGTCGCAGATCAGCCAGCCGTTCGAAGAGATCTCGGTCTCAAGCTGTCCGGCCCCCCAGCCAGAATACCCCAAAGCCAACAGCGCTTTATTTGGCCCTTGACCTTGTGCGATATCCTCAAGCACATCACGCGTCGCCGTCATCGAAAACCGTTCATCCACCTGCAAAGTGGACTCTAGTGTTCCGTAATCTGTGGTATGCAGCACAAAACCTCTACCAATTTCAACAGGTCCACCAAAATGGATATCCGGAGTATCCACACCGTCTTTTACATCAATTGAAAGTTGATCTAGCATTTCGGAAAATTGGAGGTCTGCAGAGGGCTTATTCACAATAAGCCCCATCGCGCCGTCCTCAGAATGCGCGCATAGAAACACCACGGATTTTTCAAACCGGGTATCACCCATCCCTGGCATGGCAATAAGAAACTTGCCGCTTAAATATTCTGCGCCCTGCACCTCAGTCATAGTTAATACATGCGCGTTTTATCGCCGATTGGCAAGCCTCAGCGCCAATCTCATTCGCCTGGTTCTCAGGTTTGTTACTTTTCATTCCTATTCAACAGGCTATTGTTCCCACATGAAATTTAGCACTGAAAATCTGCCCCACCTTGTGATCGCTTTGACGTTTTCTTACGCGACTTCCGGGTATGCCCAATCACTCGACAATATCGTAGAAACCCAAGTTTTGCAGGGGTGGAGGACAGATAGCGGTACGCATATTGCGGCCATTCAAATCGACCTCGCACCAGGTTGGAAAACCTATTGGCGCGCACCTGGGGACGCAGGCATTCCGCCACGATTTGACTGGTCTCGCTCACGAAATCTAAACGCGATAGAAATTTTCTGGCCACGCCCCGATATCTTCGACACCGCGGGCATCACCACCGTCGGCTATCATGATCAACTCATTTTGCCGATCGCATTTCAACCAATACGGGCCGATGGCGAAATCCAATTGAATGCACAGGTCAATATCGGAGTGTGCGAAAACATTTGCATACCGTTTGAATTTTCGGTCTCAGCAACTTTGTCAGCTACAGCAAGCCAGACAGATTCTGTTATTTCGACAGCACTAGCACAGCAACCGCAATCTGCCGACCAAGCGGGCGTTGCAAATGTGATTTGCGAAATTGCCCCTATCCGCGATGGTTTACGTCTATCCGCAGACATTGACGCGCCTCGGCTTTCACACAATGAAGTCGCCGTCGTCGAATTACCGGATCAATCAATCTGGATTAGCGAGGCCACCACGCAACGGTCAGGGCGGATGTTGACAGCCGAGGTTGAAATGGTTCCACCAAACGCGCAGCCCTTTGCACTAGATCGGTCAGAAGTTCGCATCACTATTATCGGCGATGATCGCGCAATCAATATCGAAGGTTGTCGCGGTCGCTAAACGAAAAAAGGCGCACCCCGAAAGGTACGCCTTTTCTGCTTCACTCTTCAGGTGATTCAGGCAATCAATTTTGCTTCATGCGCCTTAAGAACCTTACGCGCAGTTTCCATAGAAGTCAGAGACGTATCCATTTCCAGTTCCGGGAAAATTTCGAAGATTTCCGCGCGCTGTGCACTTTCCATTTCAGACATTGCATGATGCCCAGGATGGAAACTTTCTGTCCAATATCCGTCTGCAACAACCAATTCGTGGCGGTCAAACAGCATGTGAATGTAGGTCACGCCAGCAGTTGCAACCTGCTCGACACCTTTACGTGCGCGCAAATGTTTCGCAGCAACCAGCACCTCAGTATCGCCCAACAACAAGCTGTTATCAGGATCTTTCATCAGCATCCGGTGGTTTGGCGAAACATACATATCTCGCTCTGGCAGATCATCACCCAGAGAACCCTTCTTGATTAGAATTGGGCGCAAATTAGGACGCTGCAGCAGACTTTGTTGGTTCAGCGTTTTGGCACCGACCCAGCGCAGAGTTTGCATCCCATTGTCACGGGTCAACACCCGATCGCCAACACAAAGGTCCTCAACAGCAATCATGCCTTTATTGGTCAAAATACCTGTGCCAGGCGTGAAACAAATGACATTGATATTTTCAATTTCAGTAAAGGTGAGCGTCGAACCGTCTTCAAAAATAACGGTGCCGTTTTCATCTCCAGTACCAGGATCATAAATGATTTCGCGCACGTCACCTTGTACATTCAAGGTATCGCCAGCTTCGTCATCATCGGTATCGCCGCCATCAACAACGTCGCCTGATCCGGCGTAGAACGTGTCATTACCCGCATCGCCATATAAAATATCGCCATCGGATTCATCTGTGCGTGGGCTTTGCCCGGCAATAATGACGTCGTCGCCTTCACCACCTTCGACAGTATCTTCACCCTCACCCGCGGTGATCGTGTCATCGCCTTCATAGCCTTTGATGTGATCATCTAAGCCATCGGAACCGTCAACGATGTCTCCATCGCGATCCACATCAAGAATGGTGATCTCTTCACCTTCTGCAGTGCCGTCCCAAATATCTCCGTCGTTATTCTTCTCAGACATAACTATTCCCCGCGATGAGAAAGCCGTCACTTGTAACCGCTTCCTGAGCTAAATATTCATCAAATCGCTTGAACCGTATTAACAGCCGCTCAGGCGAACCCCCACAGACACCATAGCACAATTCTCACCCCGATTGTCTGGGGCCCAAAACACGCGAACAGTACTCAACCATAAGCAAAAAGGTGCAAACAGAACCCTATCAATGGCGCTGCACAACACATCAACTTATTGAAAATACTTCATAAAATTTATGATAAAATTCAACACCTCTCCTAACGTCAACTGAAAAACCGGCTCAGGACAGCAGGTAAAAAAAAATGTGATAGTTAATTTTAGGGCAGATATTTCCCTTTTTGTTTCCAAATTTCTAAAAATATAGACCTTTTCACCTTATAGTTTCACCAAATTCATCGCGTTAACCATTAAAACGCGAGAGGAAACAACCGTAATTTGGCCTGATCGTTTCCAGAACAGTGCTTTACAACATGTTGTTCCGAATCGATTCTTTGCAAAATTCGAATAAAAATCACCCGGAAATAGCCGACCAGCACTGCAAAAGGTCATCATCCGTTGAGCGCGCATGGTAAACGCCTCGGGCAATAGCGCGTGCTAAGCAATGTGCAGCCGCTGACCCGATTTCCATTAGATCCGTGGGGGAGGAAACCTCCCTCTCACCTATCCCTGTCGAAACGGCGAAAATAAGATCCCCATCAAATGGTGTATGAGACGGCACAATTGCCCGCCCGATCCCATCTTGGGCTGCGATTGCCATGCGCTTTGCCTGCGACTTTGTCAAAACAGCGTCTGTGGCTACGATAGCAATGGTTGTATTCCCACGCGCGTTAAACCCATCAGATTTCAGATTCATTTTCTGCCCACATAAATTCGGTCTCGGGTCTGGCCCCATTCCGCCAAATTCATCGTTTATCTCAAAAGGAGCAGCCCAAAAATGGGGACTATTGGGCGTCGTGACGCTACCGAAAGGATTCACCGCTACCAGTGCGCCAACAGTTATCCCATTTTCCAGCACAAAGGATGCAGACCCAAGCCCCCCCTTGTGCGCGCCCGTTAATGCACCGACGCCCGCGCCAATTGTTCCCAGTTCAAAATCAATGTTACGCGCTTCATAAGCCGCCCGCCCCAGGTCTCGGTAAGGGTTTACATCCCACGCCTTATCCCCACCGTTCAACAGATCAAATAAGATCGCGCCAGGTACCAGCGGTACCTTTGCTGAACCCACAGCGAATCCGCGCCCATCGGCGTACAAACCATCAACGATCCCAGAACCAGCATCCAACCCAAAGGCCGAACCACCTGACAAAAACAAGGCGTCGACCTCAGATGTTGTTTTATCGGGCGCTAACAAATCAGTTTCACGCGTTCCCGGCGCTCCGCCCATGACATCGACTGCGGCCACAAATGGACGCTCACCAACCAACACAGTTGTACCAGACTTCAAAGCATGATCTTCGGCATGCCCAACAGAAAGCCCAGCAACGTCTGTAATCAAATTGCGCAGGCCTGGTATGAGTGTCATTTAATAGTCTTTCCTAAGCGCCCCAGTCAGCATCTTGCATTTCTCGCAACCTAGATGCCGTACGTTCGAATTCAAAAATGCCTTCACCTTCAATGTATAGCATTTCTGGCTCCGCCGCAGCGGAACAAATTAATTTCACCTTCGCCTCATAAAGCGCATCAATCAATGTCACGAACCGCTTCGCTTCATTAAAGTTTGAGCGGCTCAACTGTGGGATGTCCTCGAGCACAAGTGCCTTTACCGCCTCAGCAATGGCCAGATAATCTGCTGGTCCCAACATGCGTCCACATAGATCAAAAAAGCTAGCTCGTGCTACTCCGTTACGAAACGCAGGGAGTTCCACCGGACGCCTGTTTACATCCAAAATCAAAGGTTCAGCAGTGCCACCAGATAAATCAGTCCAGATGTCACGCACCATTTGCCGGCTTGCCTCATTCAAGGGCGAAAAATAGACCTTAGATCCAGTTAGTCGATCTTGGCGGTAATCTGTTGGGCTAACCAATTCATGCACAACCATTCTCTCATTCAGCAAAGCGATGAACGGCAAAAACAACTGCCTGTTTAATCCGTTTTTATAAAGGTCATCAGGTACACGGTTCGATGTGGTCACCACCACGACACCGGCGTCGAACAGTTTTTCAAACAACCGCCCCACGATCATCGCATCCGTAATATCGGTGATCTGCATTTCATCAAATGCCAACACACGTGCTTCTTTCGCGACGCGCTCTGCCACTGGGGCCAACGCATCCTCTACCCCGGATTGACGAGCTTCGTGCATCGCCGCGTGAATTTCTTGCATAAAGCTGTGGAAATGTACGCGCCGTTTTTCTGGAATATCGAGATGTTCGATAAACAAATCCATCAGCATGGATTTCCCACGCCCAACGCCGCCCCACAGGTATGCGCCACCGGGACCGGCTTCCCTTTTCTGAAACAGCCCACTTAAAAAACCACGTTTGGGCTTTGTTGTTTCTAAATATACGCGGATATCATCAAGGATCGGCAAAGCAGCCAACTGGGCCTCATCAACCCGGATCACACCCTCGGCCGCTTTCGCGTGGTAATACTCAATCAAACTCTCAGTCATGACAGATGCATACTGCGCCCAATCCCATAAGAAAAGATGATCTGTACCCGCACAATAATTGAATTGACGCAACATTCAAAACGTCTGACATATCGGTGACCAAGGAGACCACAGATGACCCAATCTCAGACGCCGCTCATGAACCCCGTTTTAGTCGGGGGTTGCATCATTATTATGATGGGCTTTGCGATCCGCGCGAGCTTTGGCGTCTTTCAAATTCCGATCGCCGAAGAATTCGGCTGGCTACGGTCTGAGTTTTCCTTTGCGATCGCTATTCAAAACCTGGCCTGGGGCATCGGTCAACCAATCTTTGGGGCCATTGGAGAAAAATTTGGCGACCGCAAAGCCATCATTCTTGGCGCGCTTTTCTATGCGGTTGGCCTTATCCTATCGTCATATGCCATCACACCTGGCGCCCACCAATGGCTGGAAATCCTCGTGGGCTTTGGCATCGCAGGCACAGGGTTTGGCGTCATCTTAGCGGTTGTCGGCCGTGCCGCCAGCGACGAAAACCGCTCTCTTACACTTGGCATTGTGACGGCTGCCGGTTCAGCGGGCCAAGTCATTGGCGCACCAATTGCCGAAGCTTTGCTTTCGTTTATGCCGTGGCAGTCTGTCTTCATGATCTTTGCTGCTGCGATCCTCATGGCCCTTTTTGCCCTTCCGATGATGCGCAGCCCAAAACCTATCGCGTCAAAAACCGAACTCGATCAAAGCATGGGCAGCGCGCTAAAAATGGCGTTCAAAGATCCATCTTTCACGCTGATTTTCGTTGGGTTCTTTTCCTGCGGGTATCAGTTGGCCTTTATCACGGCCCATTTCCCAGCCTTCGTGACCGAAATGTGTGGCGCGATTGACCCTTCAGGCACACTCGCATCTGTTGGAATTTCCTCAACCTCCGCCCTTGGGGCTGTCGCGATTTCTCTGATCGGATTGTCAAATATCGTTGGGACGATCACGGCGGGTTGGCTCGGAAAACGATATTCAAAGAAATACCTACTGGCGGCGATCTATACTGGGCGTACCATTATTGCGGCTTTGTTCATCATGTTCCCTATCACGCCAACTACAGTTATTCTGTTTTCCGTGGGCATGGGGTCTCTGTGGCTGGCAACGGTGCCGCTCACCTCTGGTCTCGTCGCGTATATCTACGGGCTGCGCTATATGGGCACCCTTTATGGTATTGTGTTTTTCTCTCACCAGCTCGGCAGCTTTATGGGCGTTTGGCTGGGCGGACGTATGTACGATGCCTATGGCGACTACACAACGGTTTGGTGGATCGGCGTTGGCATTGGTGCCTTTTCGGCGATTGTTCACCTTCCCGTCCGTGAACGCAGGCACCCGGATACCATTCAGGCGGCAGCGTAAAGCCCGGTACAGCTGCGCTTATCCTGTGTTAACTACACCAAATCATATCCATTTGGTGCAATCAGAAGCTTGCCCTGATAGAACGCATTTTAAACACCACTAAGCAAGGAATGCGACATGACAACAACGGAACTCATTGGCTTTTTGGCTGCGCTGTTTTCAATGATGAACCCCATCGGAAATGTTGGCATTTTTGCCGGTATGACCGGAAACAAGCCTCCCGCCGCAGTGCGGGCTATCGCGCGTAAAACAGCAATTGCTGCTGCTATTACTTTACTCGTCGTAATTTGGGCGGGTGGCGCGATCCTAAAATTGTTCGGCATTACCGTCGATGAAATCCGCACCGCTGGTGGGTTAATTGTTCTGTTGATTGGTTTGCATATGCTTTTCAACAAATCAGAACACAAAACAAGTGAAGCCGAAACTGCGGACGCAAACAACAATGATTCAATTGCAGTTGTTCCGTTGGCTATTCCTCTTCTTGCGGGTCCCGGCACAATGGCAGCCGTTTTGGTTGCCGCGCAACACAACGCCGGCACATTTGCGAAAATTGAACTGTCTCTTGCCGCTATTGGGATTTGTATTTTCACCGGTATTCTTTTTGCCTTTTCACAACCTGTCTCCAACAAATTGGGCGAAAGCGGAATGGCCGTTGTTTCCCGCGTTATGGGGATGATTTTGATGGCAATTGCTATTGGGATGCTCGCATCAGGCTTAAAGGGTATTTTCCCGATCTTGGCTTCTGCACAATCTTAAGCGACGGCTGTGCTGCTCGCTCTTTACGTGATGTACAATTAGCCCCCTGCTTAGACGGGGCTAATAACTTGGCAGGCGGCAGAACTAATCAACGCCCCAGAGTTAACCGCCTGATACAACGGACGCGGCGGGCGGGCCTCATGATCCACACTGCGATGGACCCAGTTTTTATCTTCCATTGACCGCAGCGTTTCAGATAAAGCGCGATCGGAAATCGTCGCCAAATCTTTCTTTATTACACTAAACTGATTTGGTCTAAGAAGCGTTGTCAGAACTGGAACTGTCCAATTCCGACGGATCAATCTTTGCCCTTCGGCGTCGGATAAAGAAGTTATTTCGGCCGCAGCTTTTGCCATGACAGCTCCAAGCTGAGTTAACCGAAACTCAGGTCGCAACGGGTGTCCGTAGCCCGGGTTACGCTCAAGCAATTCAAGATCCATAAGATGCGTCATGCTTTTTGCAAAGGCCGTTCTATTCGCTCCGGTTGCAGAAATCAGAGCGGCCTGTCGCCCCGGCACACCCAGATGAAGGTTGGCCAAGATCGGTAAAGACCACGCACGTGAGGTAATATTGACAAACATTTTTATGTCCATAAAGTATAGTAGCTATATTTTATAAAAAAGGGAAGCCCATGTCGCTCATCTCATTAAATGAAACCATCACAATTGCCTTGTCGGTCTCAGATCGACATGCCAGCGCGGAGTGGTACGTAAAAACACTTGGATTTGAACTGATTTATCATGCGGATGAGGCTGGATGGTCCGAGATTCAAACCAACACAAAGGGTGTGACGCTTGGATTAGGTGAGCACACTCAACCTATGCCAGGAAACTGTGTTCCTGTGTTCGGCCTATCAGACCTTGATACTGCACGAAATGCGCTTGAACAGGCGGGTGTTTCCTTTGATGGCCCCACCGATGTTATTGATGGCATGGTGAAAACCGCAACTTTTTACGATCCTGACCGTAATGCCTTAATGCTGGCAGAGGACCTAAGCCAATAACAGAAAATGATGCGACTGGCATCTACTATACCAGTCGCACTTCCCAATCCTATACCCTCAAAACAAACATGTATTAATTGTCGCTGTTTGTTTTCTCGAGTAATCGTTTGAAGGCATCTTCGACGGATTGTGAATGCGTATACGGAAGAGAGTGCGGAGCACCTTCAACTGAAACTTGCATAGCCGAAGGGTTCAAGGCAGCCATACTATCTTTGCCTGAGATTGGGATGACTTCATCAGTTTCACCCCAAATGGCAAGCGTTGGAACACCTGACTTCTCTATTGCCTTATGTTCCCGCTCGAGCGGCCCATCTAATAGATGTCGCATGCTGGACAGCATAGAAGGAAGGTATCCGCGGTATTCCAACTCTCGCAGTTGCAGAGCGTGCACATCTTTTATTTCAACCGGCAACCCGGCTGCTTCAGCTTCAATACCCTTGCGAAACTGCCTGCCACCAAGCACGGTATACATCCAATCCCCCAGCACAGGCATCCCTACAACCCATGCGGTAAAGCCACCCAGATCGTGTTTCAGCCCAGCTGGTGCAATCAAAGTCAGGTGATTTAGCCTTTCAGGGAACCGGGCTGCATATGCGGTTACAACACCGCCCCCCATCGAATACCCAAACAGCGAAAAGCGTTCCTTAACACCCTGATCCTCCAACAGTTCATTCAACACATTGCAAAAAAACTCAGCACTTTGCTGGTTTTTTGTTCGATCAGAAAACCCGCGTCCATAATGGTCATAAGAAAGCACCCGAAAGCCCATTTTCACCAACCTAGGTGTAATAGCTTTCCAAACGAAGGAAGGTGTCGATAAGCCATGAACCAAAACAGCAACCGGGCCATTTGCCGGACCATGCCATTCATAGTACGTGGTGCCCGAAGGCAGTTTGGCAAAATGTCCTTCTGCACCTGCGCGCGCTGCGTCGTTCATTGGTTTGCGTGATAACTCAACCAATACCGGAAGCAATACAATCAATACCACGAATGCTAGTAAATATACATAAACCAATGTGTTATCCCCTGTTTTTCCACGCATTCAAAATATAACGACTTGTCATCAAATCGAGATGGGCGCCGCCACCGTTTTTGAAAAGCGTTATCTCTTGATCCGATTGCCGGGCAAACGTACCTTCAGCCACATCATAATAATCCGCGCAAATGTCGGCCGGAGCAATGACACCCTCTTTCAAGGGGATTTTCAATTCTCCGATATGCTCCAGCGTCGTACCGCGGCTATCAACAAATATGCGAGAACGCTGAAGCGCAACGTCATCGGTTTCACGCATATCCGGTCTATAAGCCCCGATTAAATCAATATGTTGCCCGGGCTGGAACCACTCACCCTTGATAAAGGGATCTGTCGACATTGTTGCGCTGGTAACAATATCCGCGAGCTTAACAGCACATTCTAAATCAGTCACAGCCTGCGTGTCGGGAAACTCAGCTGCGAAGGCGTCAGCCCTGGCCGCGGAGCGGTTCCAGACGAAAAATTCCGCATCAGGAAAAAGACTGCCATAAGCATTGCGTAAATTTCGCCCGACTGTCCCTGCCCCAATGATCAGAATTTTACGGCTATCTGGTCGCGCAAGAAGCTTAGCAGCCAAAAGACTATCGCCAGCCGTTTTCCATTTGGTAACCAAATGGAAATCAAGCAGAGCTTCCAACGCCCCGTCTTTATCGGAGAAAAGATTGACCACACCATTGATCATAGGTTTTCCCTGCACGGTGTTACCCGGAAAAACCGTTGCCGCCTTTACCGCGACCCCCAACCCATCAATCATTGCTGAGCGGTTCAGTAGCGTATCGTCACCCCGATAGAGGAACGTGTCACCAATCGATGCTTTAGGCGCTTCATGACCTGCGACGAATGCGTCACATAAATCGCCCCAACTCGCAACGCTGTCTCCATCCTTGAAGGAAATCGTTTCAATCTTCATGGTTTCGCCTCCTCAAAGGATAATAACCCGTGAGCAATCAAAGTATCAGCCCAATCAGTCGCTGTGACAAACTGGTGCGTCTGCCATCCCCTCGCCTTCGCCGCGTTTATATTGTCTAACCGATCATCGGTGAACAACAATGCATCCGGCGCAATACCGCAATCAGCCTCTAACATCTGATAGATTTCCGGCTCTGGCTTTATCCGCTTCATATGCCCCGAAATATAACGGCGATCAAATTCCCGCAAAAAAGGATAAACACCCTCTGACATAGCAAAGGTTTCAACGCCAAAATTTGTCAAAGCAAAAACCGGGATACCTTTGGTTTTCAAAGCGCGTAACAACGCCACTGAGTGATCAATCACAGGCCCGGTCAAATCGATCCAACGATCATGCCAAAGACGGATTTCGTCCTTAAACTTTGGGTATTCTTCGGCCAAGTCATAAAATATATCGCGAAACCCTTCGCCCCGATCCAACCGATCATTTGCGCCGTGCAAATCAACGGTTGCGAACATTTCCCGGCGTCGGTCTTCGCCGATGTGTTTGTCGTAAAACGGTTCCGGTTGCCATCCGATCAGGACATTCCCAATGTCAAATACCACTGCTTCAATCTTTGTCATTTTGTCCCTACCCTGTTGCCCGCGGTCTGGGCCGTGTTGGTGCGCCCTTTTTTCTTGTTTCCCGCCATGCTGAAAACAATCCTGATGCAATGATCATCGCGCTCCCAATCCAGACTGAAAGCGCAGGCCATTCTGAAAACACCAATACGCCCCAAACGATAGCAAGAGGCAACGCAATATATTCAAAAGGCGCGACGAGCCCTGCCTCACACAAACGATACGCCTGGCCAACCAGATATCCCCCGGTCGAGCCAACAAGGCCTAGCAATAAGAATATTCCATAGTCCGATGTTTCTGGCCATATCCATCCTCGAAACACAAAGGCAAGCGCCGCATTGTCTTGTTCTGAATAACGCCCGTCACCGAAAGATAATCCAACGGTACAACTTACCAGAATAAAGGCAATTTGCGGATAGAATGACAGCGCGGCACCGCGTTCGGTCCCTCCAGCTGCGCGGGTTAAAATATGCAAAGTTGCATAACCAAATGCCGCAGCTAAAGGTAACAACCCAGCGACCTGAAAACTGTGACCACCAGGTTGAACGATTACCATCACGCCAAGAAAACCAATCAGGACCGCTGTCCACCGAAACACACCGACTGCTTCCTTCAGGAAAATAACGGAAAACATTGTAACGATTGCGGGGGTCACAAATGAAATCGCAACAGCATCGGCCAACGGCAATAACGTTAATCCCGAAAAAAACATCAAATTAGCAAACACAACAGCCAAACCGCGTAGGGCATGCAGGCCAAGCTTTTGTGACCGAAGAACCTGAAATCCCCCTTCTAGTGGAACGATCACAGCAAACAGAAATGCCATTCCGATCACAGACCGGATCAAAACAACTTCATAAAGCGGATAACCATCTGAAAGAAATTTGAACAGAACATCAACAACAGAGAAACAAAAACCTGCGCCCAGCGCGGCTAGCACACCTAAAACATTGAATTTATTATCATGTAGAGATGACATTCAAACCCCGTTGCGATCGCGCTCATGCAAGCATTGGCGCATCACAACAAGGTTTGCAACGATATTCACCGAATGCGTTTGGCAGCGTTTAGCTCTCGATCTAGAGCCTCCAGAAACCGCGATCTATCAGCCTTTGAAAAACTCGGACCACCCCCCTGGCGAAACGGATCGGCAGCTCGTAAATCTGTCATAAGATCACGTGTTGCTAACACATTTCCGATGTTTGCTTGTGTCAACGCTTCGCCATTGTGCTTCAGGACTTTTGCACCGGCTTCGACACATTTTGCGGCAAGGGGAATATCGCTGGTTACAACAACATCGCCTGCCTTTGCCCGCTCCGCAATCCACATATCAGCGACATCAGGGCCATCAGGTACAAACACCGTTTCAACCAAAGGATTGGGCGATGGGCGCAACCCGCCATTACAAACCAAAAACATTTGGACTTTATGGCGCGTTGCTACTTTTTCCGCTTCGGCTTTCACTGGGCAAGCGTCAGCATCAATAAAAAGACTTGTCACTTGGATTTAGCCTTGTCGTCGTCTTTCTCAGCCTTCTCTTTCTTCACCCGAAATTCATCAGGGATCGGCATGCGGTTAAAGGCATCCAACCCTGCAATTTTATATGCCTCAGCCAAAGTTGGATAGTTGAAAGTATTCTCAACAAAATAATCAACCGTGCCCTTCAGGTTCAGAACCGCCTGCGCAATATGGATAAGTTCAGTTGCCCCTTCGCCTACAATTTGAACCCCGAGCAAACGCCGAGTTTTCAAACTGACCAGCATTTTCAGCATACCATGCTCAAGACCCATAATATGCCCGCGCGAGGTTTCCCGAAAACGCGCAACGCCAACTTCGTAAGGGACCTCGCGTTCAATGGCCTCTTCCTCTGACATGCCAACAGTTGACATCTCGGGTACGGAATAGATCCCATATGGAAACCACGGGCTTTCGCGCAAGGTCGGCGTGTCCAGAGCGTGACATGCAGCAACCCGCCCTTGTTGTAACGACGTTGATGCAAGGCTTGGGTGCCCGATGACGTCACCTGCTGCGTAGATATGCGGCACTTTAGTTTGGTAGTTTTTGCGATCTACCTCAAGCCGCCCGCGCCGATCAGTTTTCAGGCCAACGGCATCCAAGTTCAGCTTTTGCGTCGCGCCCATCCGTCCAGCAGCAAACAGTAACATATCTGCCCGGACATGGCGTCCATTGCTCATTGCAATCTCGACAAAGCTTCCTTTGTCTTCGATCTTTTCAACCTCAGACCCAAGACGCAAATCAACACCATTTTCGCGAATTTGATGGGTAAACTCCCCGATCAAAGTCCGGTCGATGAAATCTAGAAATGTGTCGCGCGGCTCAACCAGCGTTACGCGTACATCTAGTGCCGCAAACATCGTGGCGTATTCAACACCAATCACCCCAGCCCCAATGACAATTAGGCTACGCGGGATTGTCGCCATATCAAGAAATTCATCACCGTCCAGTACAGTAGTTCCATTGAACGGAACATAATCAGGCCGATACGTCCGGGTGCCTGTTGCGATCAGGAATTTATCACCGGTCATATGGTTTATTTCACCGGTATCTGAAACCACTTCGATCTCATTCTTTCCGATAAAACTGGCTTCGCCCGTGATCGTATCGACATGATTACGATTAAACTGATGTTCCAACACATCAACTTCGTGATCTAATGTCTGGTGTAGACGATCTTTCAAATCGCCAGCATTGATCCCCTCTTTTACACGATAGGAGCGCCCATAGAAACTGCGTTCACGCCAACCTGAGAGGTTCAAAACTGTTTCACGCAGGGTCTTTGATGGGATCGTTCCGGTGTGTACCGAAACGCCCCCTAAACGGCCTGACCGCTCAATAACAAGAACCTTGCGTTGCAATTTCCCCGCCTGAATGGCGGCAGATCGACCCGCGGGGCCTGACCCGATGACAATAAGATCATAATGGCTCATCAATTACTCCGCATACATTGCTTCAGCGTGGAAACTGATGTGGTCTTCCATAAACGTTGACACAAAGAAATAGCTGTGGTCATAGCCTTTTTGCATCCGATAAACCGCATCTTGGCGGTTCGCGGAAATCGCTTCGGCCAATGCTGCGGGTTTCAGAAGATCAAAAAACTGATCATCCGCGCCTTGGTCAATCAACACAGGACCAGCGAAACCTTTTTGCGCCATCAAAAGCGAAGCGTCATGTGCTGCCCATTTGCTTTCGTCGTCTCCCAAATACGCCGAAAGTTGCTTACGTCCCCAATCGGAGGCGGTCGGATTTGCAATCGGTGCAAACGCCGAAACAGAACGATACCGATCTGGATAGGCCATCGCGATTGTCAACGCGCCGTGCCCCCCCATAGAATGACCGGTAATGCCCTGACGAGACTGATCCAAAGCGAATTTTTCAAATACCAACGCAGGCAATTCATCTGCAATATAGGTCCACATATTGAAATGCGGCGCCCACGGCGTTTGTGTCGCGTCAACGTAGAACCCTGCACCTTGCCCAAGGTCATAAGCTTCGTCGTTTGCGATATCGTCACCACGCGGAGATGTGTCAGGGAAAATAACTGCGATACCCTGCTCTGCCGCCCAAGCCTGCGCGCCAGCTTTGGTCATAGCGTTCTCGTGGTTACAGGTTAAGCCAGAGAGATACCAGAGAACTGGGACCGGTCCGTCTTTAGCTTCTTCTGGCAAGAACAGACCAAACGTCATGTCACAACCGCATGCCTCGGAGGAGTGACGATACACGCCCTGAACACCACCAAAACATTTGTTTTCTGAAATCACTTCCATGGGAACCTCAATTGTTGATTAGCCCTGCATAACAACATTTGCAGGTTTTTCCATTTTGAATGCGACGAATCCATTTTCAGACGCGCTTATTCGGATTGTATCGCAGGATTCCAGCCATGATGCCATGACATGAGTCATAAAACCAAACACCGGTAAAATCGGCATTTGGTTTTAACAGGTTCCTAAGTTTTCAAAAACTTTGATGAATTCTAAGAGTCAGAGTTTCACTTCCGGGATTTACGGAGTTAAAACTGTTGTTCGATTTGTGATCAAGGGCAAGCGACAGGCTTCGGGTTTCGGACAGCCTATACCCAACACCAATCAGGGAACGAAACAGGATATCCCCCCCTAGATCGCTCCCTCCGGATCCCGCTTTATATAGACCAGGCATGAAACTTGCTTCGGCAAACCAGCGGTCATTTATGTCGTAGTTTGCGTAGAACCCGAGACCAACAAAAACGTCGGAATCGGTATCAATCTGTGCAGCAGCTCCAACACCAAATTGCCACCCGTCTTGATCAACGAATGGATCTGCATGAAGCTCAAAGACAAGTGCCTGCGCACCGGAATCTGTGTTGTTGGTGATGTCATCGTACCCTAACCCCAAAATAAACTCTGAGGCCGAAGCAGTTTGAACAGTGAGGGCGGCCGCGAACACGGCTGAGAGTAAGTGTTTCATACCCTTGAAAAAGGTATGCTTTCCCTCACATTCAAATCCCAATTTGGTGATGCACTATCTATGCACATAAGCTGTGCAAAAATGCCAAACCGAACACTTAGATCGTGTTTAACCCGCGCTTCAATCGTCTTTCCGGAACGTGGTTAAAATCTCAGACAAAGGTTTTTTGATTTTGGCGACACTGGGTACAACAGCATCCTCAGCTGGATGTCCAACAGCAACAATCATAATCGGTTTTTCCGATGCAGGGCGTCCGCACATCTCATTCAAAAACTTCATCGGATTGGGCGTGTGGGTGAGGCTAACCAACCCCGCCATATGTAACGCGGTCAATAAGAAACCTGACGCTATTCCGACGCTCTCTGGAACGTAGTAATTCTTATAACGCGTTCCATTGTTTGTCGTGCCATATCGTTGAGCAAAAATAACAATGAGCCACGGAGCTTTGTCCAAATGTGGTTTAGAGACACCGGTTCCGATAGGCTCTAACGCTTTTAGCCATTCGTCGCCCGCCCCACCAGCGTAAAACTTTTCTTCCTCGTCTTCTGACGCCTTTCTAATACGAGATTTCATCTCTGGATCAGAAATAGCAACAAAATGCCAAGGCTGGTGATTGGCCCCTGATGGAGCCGTCCCCGCAATACGAATACAACCAGCAATCACGTCTTCATCGACGGGGCGATCAGAATAATCGCGCACGGTATGACGCGCTTTCATCATCTCGTAGAAACCCTCGACGGCATCTTCCATGTCTTCATCGCTCAACTCTAGACGGTCAGGAAGGGGAAGAGGCTCATATCGCACGTCGTCTTCACTATACATCAAATTATCCTTGTAGAAGGGCGATTATGCCCGTGATGGTAAAGATGCTCACCGCTGTTGAGATCAATATTGTGGAGGAAACACGCTGTGGTGCAACACCATATTGTTGCGCCAGAATGTAAACATTTCCAGCAACGGGCAACGATGCACCCGCCACCATAACCAAGGCTGCAAAGGGTTCAACTGAGAAGACCCAAAAGGCCGCTAATGCCACCGCCGCAGGGTGTACGATCAGCTTAAGGAATGACAACCAACTCGCCACTGACACGCGCTCGGCTGATTTCGCTGCAAGGGAAGCACCTATAGCGAACAAAGCGCCAGGCGTTGCGGCCCCACCGAGGATAGTCAAAAATTCATCTGCCGGTCCAATCAGCCCTATTTCCGTCTGTGACCAAATCAGTCCAAGCAAAATCGAAACGATCATCGGGTTCTTAAAAAGACCCTTAATCACAGTACCAAGAATGCCAAGCGACATACGGCCATCTCGTGACCCTGTAATCAAAATCACAATCAAGCTGGAAAAAACCAGCATATCAATCGTTAGAACCATCAACATCGGGCCTGTTGATGCCTCTCCCAACAACAAGAAAAACATGGGTATACCCATAAATCCTGTGTTCCCACTGACTGCGCATTGAGCTTCAACTGCGGCCTCTTCTACCGATTTACCCCGCAACAGCGAAAGTGCAATCGCCAGCACATAGACGGCCAAAGACGCAGACAAATATGCGTAAACGAATTGCGCATCAAAAATCTCTGACACAGGCAAAGTTGCTGCGAAGCGAAATAGCATCGCGCTAAGCGCGAAATAGAACACGAATTTAGTTAAATAAGCCGCTGCCTCCTCAGTAAAGAAGCGCGTTCGGCACGCAAAGTACCCAAGGCCAATCAAACCAAAAAATGGTAGGGTTTTAAGGAAGATATCTAGCATGTCCGTGGCTTAGCACGGTCAAACCAATATGCCTATCCCCCGCCAATCAACACCCCGGCTGCAAAAACCAATGCGCCCCCTAAAACGACTTGAAAAGTCGCTCGTAAAAACGGGGTTTGCATATATCTGTTCTGCAACCAAACGATGGCCCACAACTCGACAAAGACCACTGCTATCGCGAGAAAAGTTGCAATCCAAAAGTCGTGTATCAGGTAGGGTAATGCATGTCCTAAGCCACCTATCGTTGTCATGACTCCGGCGGCTAAACCGCGCTTTACGGGGGAGCCACGGCCAGACAATTCACCATCATCTGATGCCGCCTCTGTAAAGCCCATAGAAATCCCTGCACCAACCGAAGCGGCCAGTCCCACGAGAAACGTTGTGTGTGTGTCCTGCGTTGCAAAAGCGGTGGCGAATATAGGTGCCAAAGTAGAAACGGAGCCATCCATCAACCCAGCCAGCCCAGGTTGAACCCAAGTTAGAACAAACTTCTTACGCGCCAACTCATCTTCTTCGCTTCGACTTTCGGAGGATATGTGATGATCTGTTAGGGCTTGGGCCTTTGTCCCGTGATGCCCCTCAGCAGCCGCCAAATCCCCAAGCAATTTTCGGGTATCGGCATCTTTACTATATGCGGCTGCCTTTTGATAAAAACTCTCAGCGTTCGCCTCCATATTCAATGCCTCAGCCCTAATGCGCTCTAATCCTAGGTTTTCAATCAACCAAACCGGATCTCGCGCATAGAAACCTGCGACATGTTCGCGGCGTATCAATGGGATCACATCACCAAATCGCTTTTTGTGCAGGGCAATCAACGCCGAGCGATGCCGATCTTCCTCTTCCGACATACCCTCGAAAACCTTAGCTGACGCAGGAAACTCGGAGTGTAATTGAAGTGCGTATTGCCGATAGATCCTGGCATCATCTTCCTCCGAAGAAATTGCAAGGGCCAGCACTTCCTGTTCGCTCAGATCGCCAAAACGTTGCCTATTCCCAGAAAACCACATTTCATCACCATATTTAGAATGATTCTAAATTAAGCTCATTTCTTACAAATGCAATACGAAAAAGTGAACAAGTTCGTTCACCCCACTTGAAATCTAAACTAAATAGTTTACTTATCTAAACGAAACAGTTCAAAAGGACCATGAAATGCAATACCTTCGCATCGCTTCTGTAGCAACCGCGCTCTCGCTCTCAGCCCTTCCTGCTATGGCTGGTGGCAGCTTCTTCAGCTTACCTCATCTAACCTTCCCCACGACCGACACAGCAACACAAGCTGACACCACTCCTGCAACACTTCCAATCACCCAAACGCAAAAGTAATACCAAATTTGAACAGGACATTGACCAAAAACAAAGGAAAACTCCTTGTTTCTCTTGCTGCGGCTTATCGCTTTGGCTTACGATGAACTTCCATAACAGGAGAGCCCGATGCCAACCAAACCTGACGCCATCAGAAAGGGTCGTAAATTCGACCAAGTCGTTAACGGAGCGCGTGAGGTTTTTCTAAAAGATGGTTTTGAAGGCGCCAGCGTTGATGACATCGCTAAAGCTGCAAACGTATCGAAGGCAACGCTCTATAGTTACTTTCCTGACAAGCAGATTCTCTTTTTAGAAGTCTGCCGTCAACAATGTGCGGAACAGGCTGAGGCTGCTCTGGATTTAAGCAATTGCGACATGACGATCGAAGAGATTCTGTTGATCGCTGCACGCACATTGGTTGGGTTTATTGTTTCGCCATTTGCCCAAAATATAACACGCATTGCGATTGCTGAGGCTGATCGTTTTCCAGAGTTTGCACGCGAATTTTATAAATCTGGCCCAGGTCTTGCCCATGACCGGTTGGTCGACATTCTGTCAGAAGCTGTTTTACGGCGGCGATTAGTGATTGATGATATCGGCCTTGCAGCTCATCAATTTCTAGTGTTGTGCAAATCTGAGTTGTGGGCGCAAGTGCACTACAAGATTATTGATGTTCCGGATGATGCGCAGATCGAACGTATTGTCCAAAGCACAGTGCAAATGTTTTTGGCGCGCTACGGAGTGAAGGCTGCCGAAGTGACGGAATCTGCTTAGTCGCATTTTATTGCAAATCAAATACAAATACCGCTATCTTCACCCAAAATGGAGATAGTGAATGTCACGCTTATTATTACCCCTTCTCTGCATTCCGCTTGTTGCATGCACCCCCGAACCTGCCCCTATCGGCACAGAAATTTCCGAAGAGACCGCTCCAACCGCATCGGTTTTTGATCAACCAGATCAAAGTTGTCTTGATGACACTGAGCGCGGCCTTGTCGGGCAATCCGTTTCGGTTGTAAGCGAACTTGGTATTTCCTCGCCGGACGGTATTAGAATCTTACGTCCAAACGATCTATTCACCGAAGATTACCGCCCTAACAGGATCAACATCGGTCTTGATCGTAATGATGTTGTCGCACAAGTTTGGTGTGGCTAATTCAAATATTAAAGCCCCCCGCCATTGGCGAGGGGCTTAACTCTTCGAAATCAAGAACAGGTGGGGGCAAGTACTTATGATTTCGAAGGTACTCTGTTGCTACCCTTCTGTTTTCTGCAAACTTCGTGCCCTCAGCAAGAAATCGGTGTGAAAATGCTAAGGTAAAATTGTGTCCGAAAACAGGCATAGCTTGATTTTGGTAAAATTCTGCGCCACGCTAAAGCTATGACGATCAACACACCCATTCCATTCACTGGGGCACAAAACGAGATGCCTCAAGTTTACTTCAACAAACAGGAACTCGGGGTCATTTTACGTCTCTATGGCATGATGGTCGCGGCGGGTGAATGGCGTGACTACGGAATTTCAGGCCTAAAAGATGTAGCCATTTTCTCTATTTTCAGGCGAACGGCAGAACATCCGGTCTATAGAATCGAAAAACACCCAAAACTGCGCCTTAAACAGGGCGAATACAGTGTTGTTGGGATGGATGGCCAAATTTTAAAGCGCGGAAAAGACTTACGTACTGTTCTACGTGTGCTTGAACGCAAACTCATTCGCTCAATAGAATGACTATTCTCCGGTCACAATCTTAACTCTCCGATGCCCCGTAACGGGTCCATCGCCTTGGGACTGAATACGCTCAACCGCCTCCTCAATAGGTTCGCATGCAACCATCATGTGATGCGCATTCGCGTGTATCAAACGCTGATCATCAACAACCATCGCCACATGCCCACACCAAAACAAAAGATCGCCGCGCAAATACTGTGCCTCAGAACCCAACTCTTGGCCCAAGAATTTTGACTGTAAGTCACTATCACCATCGCAAGCCTGCCCACAGCTCAAAAACGCAGCCTGAATCAATCCCGAACAATCAATTCCGCTGCGACTGTTCCCCCCCCAAAGATAAGGCGTCCCTAAAAACATCTCAGCGACTTCAACTGGGTCGTCGCGGTATTGTTCGATCGGCGCCAAATGTCTTTTAGGAATGAAACCTCCGTCAGCGGTTTCCCAGAATCGCTCGTGTTCCGCGATGATGTTTAACCGCGCACCAAACGACAACATCATCGTTTCTTGTGATTTAAAGTCGGCAGCATTGTAAACATGTGTCGCGGGCACATTAACCTGATGGGTGGCTGGAACAACGGGGCTTAATTGCCCAACCTCAATATACCCGACATATTTATCTTTACGTGATTGAACAAATGCATACCCATCGCGTTCATCAAATACATCAACAACATCCCCCAGCAGCAACTGGCGATCCCGCTTGCCCTGCGGCGCGCGTAAAAGATCGGCAACGGGCGACGTCAGTTGACGCGCCGCCCCCTCGACATAACGCTCGGCGACAACATGTCCCTTTAAATAGGCTGCTGCAACATACGCATTGGCTGGCGTCAGACGCGGATCGTTCATAAATCTAGCATCTCAGGCAATGCAGCCAAAATCGCGCGCGTTCCTTGACCAACCCCGCCTTTTGGGCGCGCCGGCGCGGGGGAGGGTTGCCAGCCATAAACGTCAAAATGCGTATAGCTTGGGCTATCTTCTGCAAAGCGCTTTAGGAATAGTGCCGCCGTGATACACCCTGCAAAACCGCCACTAGGTGCATTATCCAAATCAGCGATCTCTGGTTCAATCATCCCCTCATACGGAGTCCAAAATGGCATGCGCCAAATCGGGTCGGCGGCCGCAACAGCACCTCCCTCCAACGCAGCCGAAATTTTGGGGTCATCCGTAAAATAAGGTGCCAGATCCGGCCCCACCGCCACACGAGCGGCACCGGTCAATGTCGCCATGGAAATAAGAACATCAGGCTTTTCTTCATCTGCAAGCGCCAAGGCATCCGCCAAGACAAGTCGCCCTTCGGCATCTGTATTGTTAATTTCTACCGTTAACCCCTTTCGGGATGTCAGAACATCCTGCGGGCGAAAGGCATTCCCAGATACACTATTCTCAACCGCAGGCACCAACACCCTAAGCTGAATTTTCAGGCCCAACGCCATGATCATATGCGCAAGTCCTAGAACGTGGGCTGCTCCCCCCATGTCCTTTTTCATCAATCCCATAGACGATCCGGGCTTTAGATTAAGACCCCCTGTATCAAAACACACGCCTTTGCCGACTAAAGTCAGGGTCGGGCCGCAGCTCCCCCAACGCATATCCAGCAATCTAGGAGCGCGATCCGATGCACGGCCAACAGCATGTATCATTGGAAAATTTTGCGTCAGTAAATCTTCACCGCGAATAACCTTGGTATCTGCCCCATGCAACTGCGCCAAGGTCACGAATGCGGCTTCCAGCTCGTCAGGTCCCATATCTGAGGCGGGTGTATTTATCAGGTCCCGCGTCAACATTTCACCAACAGCGATCGCCTCGATCCGCGCGACATCAACGGTTTCAGGGGCTTTTAGCAAAGCTTTCATCTCAGGTTGATCTTTATAACGATCAAAACGATAGCCTGCCAAAACCCAACCCAATACCTCTTCTTCAAAGGTATCGGGAGATAACCCACTTTCGATATGAAACACACCTGCAGGCAATTTCGCAGCTCCTGCCGCAACGTGAAACCGTCCGCGCGCCCGTGTTCGAGTGTTTCCATACCCGATCAACGCACACATGGGTGTTCCATCAGCATTTGGAATCATGATCATCTCACCGATGCTCGCACGAAACGAATTCGCCTTCACCCACCCCTGCACAAAATCGGATTGTGTTTCTATCCACGAAACAACTTCGTCTACGCCAATCACATGTACCGGAATTGAGGTGGTTTTTTCTGCGGCAAAGCTTTGCGTCATCGCGGCAAGGTCCTTATCAATCAATTACCCTGCCACACTACGCGCTTTGCCAGTTGCCGCAAGAGGATTAGACTGACAAATCCTGTTGATCCCAAACACCTAAGAGCGATTTATCACCCACACGCACCAGCCGATCTATCGTTGCTGCCATTGCCGGAGTATCACCGCCATGTAAGCATTCGATAACGTCATACGCCACCTTTTCTACGCTCAGCATGCCCACTTTGGCCGAGTACTTAGCGATCTCACGCGCGCTGTCACTCACCTCACCTAGTGTCTTTTCTCGATACAACCGCTGAAATCCAAATATCAGCACAGCCAGCTCTTCTAATGCATTGCAAAGATATTCCTCTGCATCCACATCGCCCATTTCAACATACAGCTTTGTGAGGCACTCTTGGTCCATCACAACCGTTTCCTCACGTCTGAGTTTTGTGATACTCATCACAATCCACCCTCATAGTTCACCCAATTCTGGTCAGAGTATGAATGCAGCCCTTAGAAAGAGTTGACTTCGAATATAAAAACCTCTCGAATTTTGTTGAAACTTTCCATACATAGTCCCGAAGCACTTTCGCGAAAGGCAAGAGATGACAAATGCAAGCCCGCTCCCCAAGTACTTGGTTCAACGATACCACGGCTGGAAAGCCACAGGTTGGGAAGAAAACAAAGTATGGTACCGCCGCCTCGCTTCCGAGGGACAACATCCACGGGCAATGGTCATTTCTTGTTGCGACTCACGGGTTCACGTGACCGCAATCTTCGGCGCTGACCAGGGTGAATTTTTCATTCACCGCAACATCGCCAATCTCGTACCGCCCTACGCACCAGATGGAGATCATCATGGTACATCCGCTGCGGTGGAATATGCGGTCAAATCTCTGAAGGTTGCACACGTAATTGTGCTGGGCCATTCCAACTGTGGCGGCGTAAACGGCTACCACGATATGTGCTGTGGCAATGCACCTGAACTTGCCGAGCCGCTTTCCTTTGTTGGGCGTTGGTTGGATATTCTCAAACCAGGGTTCGAACGGGTTCGCGATATCGAAAACGAGGCTGATCGTCGTAAAGCGATGGAAAAGCAAGCCGTACTGATTTCGATTGAAAACCTCATGACGTTCCCCTTCGTACGCGATGCCGTCGAAAGCAACGATCTAAGCTTGCACGGTCTTTGGACGGAAATCGGCGAAGGTGGGTTAGAAGCCTATGACAGCGCGACCGGCGATTTCCATCAGCTTTAGAGGCGCTATATGTCCAACCCTCTAAACACTCCTTATTGGTGGGACGCAGCTGGCCCCAAATTGAAATCTCTCGCAACTCTGCCTGAGACACTTCCGACGAAGGTTGGAACGCTTATTGTTGGGGCCGGGTATACCGGATTACACGCGGCGCTAACGCTCGCACGCTCTGGTCGCGATGTAATTGTGGTTGATGCCGAGCATCCGGGTTTTGGATGTTCTGCCCGTAACGGCGGCTTAATCGGACCGTCGTTTCATAAATTGGGTGTGGCTGGTTTAAACGCGGCCTTCGGAACCCAAAAAGCCACCGAAATACTGCAAGAATCTATGGATAGCCTGCAGTATTTAAAAGATTTTATTTCGAATGAAGATTTAGATACAGGTCTCCATTTGACGGGTCGCTTTCGCGGTGCACCGCGCCCCGAGCACTATGAAACAATCGCGCGCGACTGTGAAATGTTTGCCAAAACGGTCGGTCAAGCATTTCATATGATCCCTAAATCCGAACAACATGCAGAAATCGGAACAGACTATTATAATGGCGGTGTCGTTTATCCAGACGACGGGCATTTGCATCCCGGTAAATACGCCGCAAGCTTAGCTGAAATGGTGATCGACGCAGGCGCAACGATCATAGCACCTGCGCGAGTTTCCGGCATCCAAACAGATGGCACAAAACACGCAGTTCACATAAAGGATCAAACCATTGTCGCGGATCAGGTTCTGATCGCGACCAACGGATACACCGGGCCGGAACTTCCTTGGTATCGCCGACGCGTCATGCCAATTCGATCTGCAATTATTTGCACCGAAGAATTGTCACCTGAAATGATGCAAAGCCTCTCTCCCAAAAATCGTGGGTTTGGTGATGGATCACGATTGGTGCTTTATTATCGCCCCTCCCCTGATGGGAAACGCATGGTGTTTGGTGGACGTGCCTTTAATCTGCGTGACAAACCCGAAAATTATACGCCAGATTTACTATGGCAAATGCTGCGTATTTTTCCGCAGCTCGAAGGTGTAAAACTTTCCCATACTTGGTCGGGCACCGTCGCCTATACCTTTAATCATGCCCCCGCTGTCGGTCAGCACAAAGGGTTGTTTCACGCGATGGGATATTGTGGTTCTGGTATCGGCCGGGCAAGCTATTTCGGTCATAAAATTGCACTGCAAATGTTGGGCGACCCCAAAGGCAAAACCGCTCTTGATGGCCTCAGTTTTCCGACAAAGCCATTCTATACCGGAACACCATGGTTTTTACCTGCGATATTAAGGTGGAATTCTGTTATGGATCGCTTTGGGCGTTAATTCAAATTTAACCATCCTAAGCGATTACTAAGATGTGAAAGAAAAAGATTTCACATAAATTGTCGAAAGAACTTCGATAATTCTTACGGAGATACCGTAAGCAAGATGCGTTGGGCAAAATGCCGACCATCACTTTACAGGGGAGAATCGCCCTCTGTACTCAACACGAGGCCGCGCGTAGGTGTGGCGAAAAATTTGCCCATATATGCGCGCGCCTCGTTTTTCCTCCGCCCTATCAAAAAAGGCCCGGTCAGGAATAGCTGACCGGGCCTCAAAAAATTGTTTGAAAAAGTGCTTAGCCCTTTTTCAGAACCTCGCGACCGTAAAGCTCTGCAATCTGAACCGCGTTCAATGCAGCGCCTTTACGCAAGTTGTCAGACACACACCACAGATTAATCCCGTTTTCGATTGTGCTATCCTGACGGATGCGGCTGATAAACGTTGCAAAATCACCAACACATTCAACAGGAGTAACATACCCACCGTTTTCACGTTTATCGATGACCATAATGCCCGGCGCTTCGCGTAGGATGTCGCGGGCTTCGTCTTCATCAAGAAAGTCTTCGAATTCGATGTTCACAGCCTCAGAGTGGCCGATGAACACCGGAACGCGCACACAAGTCGCGGTCACTTTGATGGATGTATCGATGATCTTTTTGGTTTCAGCGACCATTTTCCACTCTTCCTTGGTGGAGCCATCATCAAGGAACACATCAATATGCGGAATGACGTTAAACGCAATTTGTTTAGGGTAAACAGAAGGTTCAACTTCTTGACCCGGTACATACATACCTTTGGTTTGGTTCCACAACTCGTCAATCGCGTCTTTGCCAGAGCCAGACACAGACTGATAGGTGCTAACAACAACCCGCTTGATCCGGGCACGATCATGCAAAGGCTTAAGCGCCACAACCATCTGCGCGGTTGAGCAGTTCGGGTTCGCGATGATCATCTTTTTATAATAACCCTCGATCGCCTCAGGGTTCACCTCAGGTACAATCAAAGGCACCTGTGGATCATAGCGATAAAGCGAAGAGTTATCGATCACGAGACAATCAGCGGCAGCCGCAACTGGCGCGTATTTTTTTGTCGCGTCAGAACCGATCGCAAACAATGCAATATCCCAACCTTTAAAATCAAAGGTATCAAGGTCCTTGGTCTTCAGGGTCGTGTCGCCAAAGCTGATTTCGGTTCCGAGAGATTTACGGCTCGCAAGTGCTACAATCTCATCAATAGGAAACTGGCGTTCCGCCAGAATGTTCAGCATCTCGCGACCTACATTACCTGTAGCGCCAACGACGACGATTTTATAACCCATCAGAAGGGCCTCCTTAGAATATGTCCGGGATTGGACGGGGGCGTCATACCCCAAGATATGCATGGGGGGAAGCACCGAGTTATCAATTTTCATTGACTTATGGCAAAAATGGGTACATAGGCCGCATTCCTGACCTTTGCCGCGTGAGCAAACGGGCGAATTGCCCCGTCAGGCCAATAT
This sequence comes from Cochlodiniinecator piscidefendens, assembly GCF_011326755.1. Lineage (GTDB taxonomy): Bacteria > Pseudomonadota > Alphaproteobacteria > Rhodobacterales > Rhodobacteraceae > Cochlodiniinecator > Cochlodiniinecator piscidefendens. The sequence continues at coordinate 647,685 of NZ_JAAOIE010000002.1, forward strand.
TCCAACAGTTCCCATCACGCGGGGTTCTGGCGCGCATTCGGTCCCACGGACAATACGGTCCGGGAATGAGCATGTCGCGCAAGACCGCACGTCCTGCCGGATTATCCGGGGGCATTGTTGTGGTTTGCAGCTTTTGCTGCGTGATGAAGAAAGGGTCCTCCGTGACCACTGAAACAGTAACAGAAACACCATCTACCGAAAACATCACGACCGAATCCGATGCGGTGACATTTCGTGACCTCAACCTACACCCAGTGTTGTTAAAGGCCGTTTTAAACGCCGGTTACGAAACCCCTACCCCTATCCAAGAACAAGCGATTCCGCTCGTTCTTAAGGGTCACGATGTTATGGGTCTTGCCCAGACCGGCACTGGTAAAACGGCTGCTTTTGGTCTGCCCTTGATCAACCATCTGATGAATGAGCACGGCAAACCCGATCGCAAAACTGTAAAGTCTCTGATCCTTGCGCCGACACGTGAATTGGTGAACCAAATTGCCGACAACCTGAAAACCTATATTCGCGGCACGCATTTGAAATTGCATGTTGTTGTTGGCGGTGCCTCAATCAACAAACAGATCAAAGCCCTCGAAAATGGTCTCGATATTCTCGTCGCGACACCGGGTCGTTTGATTGACCTTTTGGATCGTCGCGCACTGACTTTGAACAAAGCACGTTTTCTGGTCCTCGACGAAGCTGACCAAATGCTTGATCTTGGCTTTATCCATGCGCTCCGCCAAATTGCGCCACTGCTCGCAACGCCACGCCAAACCATGTTGTTTTCAGCAACGATGCCAAAACAGATGGCTGAGTTGTCTTCGGCTTATTTGACAAACCCAAAACGGGTTCAAGTTTCACCTCCGGGCAAAGCTGCCGATAAAATTCGCCAATCCTTGCATTTTGTTCCGCAAAGCGAAAAAGGCGAATTGTTAAAAGAATGCTTGAACGAGCATCCAAATGGTCAGGCAATCGTTTTCTCTCGGACCAAGCATGGCGCCGAGAAGCTGATGAAGCATCTCGTCAGCTGTGGTTACAAAGCGGACTCGATCCACGGCAACAAAAGCCAAGGCCAACGCGAACGCGCGATCAAAGCCTTCCGCGAAGGTTTGGTCAAAGTTCTGGTCGCGACGGATGTGGCCGCACGCGGGATCGACATTCCGAATGTCACCCATGTTTACAACTTTGATCTACCGGACGTGCCAGAAAACTACGTGCACCGAATTGGCCGTACTGCCCGTGCGGGTAAAGACGGCGAAGCCATTGCATTTGTGTCATCTGTTGAAATCAAACTTCTCCGTCAGATTCAAAAGATCATGAAGGTCACCATTCCGGTTGCATCAGGCATTGAACCAGCCGCTGAGGATCGCCCAAAACGCGTTCCCCAGCAGCGTCAGCAACGCAAAGACCGGCCTAAGAAACCAGCGGTAAGCGCCCACAAACCTGCGCGCGACACCCAAGGCAAAAAACGTCCAGCGCGCCGCCCAAACCGTAAACCGCGCCAAGGCGGCACAGACGCACCACGTCGCCAAGCCTAATAAATCAACGGCCCGTGTTCATTACGGGCCGTTCTTTTGTCTCTAACTTGCTGTATTTAGAAAACACCATGTCACAGATTGAATCTCTCTTCGTTACCCGCCTCTACCGCGCCGCCCTTGCTGAGCACGGGAAATCCATTGATACCGCCGAACTCGAAGCGTCCTGCCTGTCAATTGCAGACGATGACGAGGCAGGCCAAGACTGGTGCGAAGAAAACAACTACCCCGGCTACACAAGCTACGCCTCTTTGACCGACCTCGGCTGGCGCTTTTCGATTTTTAATGATCTGGTTGAGGCACTCGACAAACATGTCGCGGCCTTTGTCGAAGATTTGGATTTCGATCTTGGGGACAAGAAGATCACGCTCGATTCCCTTTGGATCAATATCCTATCCCCGGGCGGCGTACACACATCGCATCTGCATCCCCATAGCGTCATCAGCGGGACAACCTATGTGACCATGCCCGAAGGCACCAGCGCGATTAAATTCGAAGATCCGCGCTCTGCAATGATGATGGCTGCACCAGTTCGCAAAAAAGACGCGCGCCCAGAATTGCGCAACTTCATCTACGCAACCCCAGAAGTTGGTGAGGTTCTACTTTGGGAAAGCTGGCTGCGCCATGAGGTGCCATTAAACATGGCGGAAGAAGAACGCATCAGCGTGAGCTTCAACTACAGCTGGAACTGATCACGTTATCATGTGCCCAAACCCAAAATGAGCTTGGGCACATGAGTTACATCGCATTCACCACAATATGCGCAGGATGCAAAATTGTGGAAACCGATGGACCGGACCGATCAATCTGACAGCTATACGCCAACGAAAGCTGTGAATCGGTAAACACCTCTTCTGGTGATCCTGCCCCAACAACAGTGCCCGATTTCATCATATAGACCCGATCAGAAAACTGCGCTGTCAGATTCAGATCATGCATAACCATGATCACGCCACCGCCTTTGGAGGCAAAGGATTTCGCGATCTGCATGACCATCAACTGGTGCAAAATATCCAAACTGGCCACAGGTTCATCTAAAAACAACCAGCGTGGAACGCCATCCAAAACAGGTTCCCACACTTGGCATAGAACCCGCGCGAGCTGCACACGTTGTTGTTCCCCGCCCGAAAGTTCTTGGTAAAACCTGTTTTCATACCCCAACAGGCCAACCTGTTTCAGCGCACGTACGGCGAGGTTTGCGTTTTCCGCATTTACACCCGCCATCAAACCCAAACGCACCACTTCAATTACGGTAAATGGGAAAGCAAGCGGCGTGGCCTGAGGTAAAACCGCACGTAAACTGGCCAATTCCCAAGCAGGCTTTTTCGTGATGTTTTCATCATTCAGAAAAACACGCCCTTCAAAGGAAATATCACCGGTCAAAGCACGTAACAGAGTGGTCTTGCCCGACCCATTATGCCCGACAATTGATGTGATCTGACCCGGAACGGCCTGAAACTCCACACCCGACAGCACAGGTTTCTTTCCGAACGTTACACTGATTTCTTCTGCTTTTAGCATTTCGCCTCACATATCCACAACGCTGCGGCGCTGCAAAAGGATCCAAAGAAACACCGGGGCGCCTAAAACGGCCGTAATGATCCCGATTGGCAACTCAGCCGGAGCAATGATGGTACGACTGATCATATCTGCACCCACCAACAAAATACCGCCCAACAAGGCGGCATTGGGTAGCAGATATCTGTGATCTGGCCCCACAGCCAAACGCAGTAGGTGCGGAACAACAATACCGATGAACCCAATACCACCTGAAACAGCAACAGCAGCCCCTGTCGCAGCTGCAACGCTGACAACAGTTAGGTTTTTCACCCGTTGAACATTGATCCCCATATGACCAGCTGCGGCTTCGCCCAAGGCCAAACCATTTAATCCTTTGGCCAGAAACGGCGCTCCTGCAAGGGCTAGTAGAATGATGGGTGCCGCGCTAAAGACTTTGGTCCAAGTCGCCCCCGCGAGTGATCCCATACCCCAAAACGTTAAGTCGCGCAGTTGCGTATCATCCGCTTGGTAAATCAACACACCCGAGACAGCCGCAGCCAATGCGCCAAGAGCAATGCCTGCCAGAAGCATTGTCGCGACAGAAGTCTGCCCCCGCCGCGTTGCCACACGATAAAGCACGTAGGTGGAAATCCACCCGCCAAAAAATGCAGCAAACGGGACGAGGTAATACCCGAAAAACTCTGCCACACCTAAAGGCAATGCTCCGACAAGAACAATTGCAGAAATTGCGCCCAGCCCTGCGCCGGCACTTACCCCGACAAGCCCGGGATCCGCCAAAGGATTGCGAAACAAACCTTGCATCAAGGCCCCCGTGACAGCAAGAGAACCGCCAACAAGTATGCCCATCATCAGCCGCGGTAGACGTATATCAAACAACACAACCTGATCTCGTAGCGCGACGTCCTGGCCATTGATCATTTGACCCAAAACGCGCAAAGCAGAAGTGCCCGCCGCGCCTTGTGTCAAACTAAATGCGCCCATCAGAATTAGACCGACACATAAAACACCCATTAACCTTCGGGCCTTCTGACTGCGATCAATTACAACGGGCGGCGCAACAGAAATATCTATGTCTGCAACTGTTGTCATGACCTATTCACCGTAGAACGCAGCGCTAAGAATGGTGATAGCTTCAGCCGTACGCGGACCAAAACCCAACATCAAAGAACCATCCATACGCACCATCGCGTGGTTTTCACCTGCGGGGGTCAATTGAATAGAAGGAACATCCCAAACCTGATCGTTTTCCACACCGTGATCGCCTCCGCGTGCAGTCATCATAAGAATGATGTCTGGCGCGGCCTCAATCACCGCTTCGTCCGTTAAAATGCGATACTGGTCAAATTCATCAATCGCATTTATGCCCCCTGCCATCCGAATGATTCCATCCGCGCGCGTGCCCGTGCCTGAAACATTCAATTTCCCGCCTGGCATCGAAAGAATGAATAACACTCTTGGCTTTTCATCGTGGGCTTGTGCTGTTTGCTCGGCTGCACTCAGCGCCGCACCAACTTCAGCCGCCAGTTCCGCACCGCGTTCTTCAACACCAAGCACTGCTGAAACTGTGGTTATTCGCTGAAGGATACCTTCACTGCTGTAATCGCCCGGCACATCCACAAATGGGATATCTGCATTGGCTAACAGCTCGATCGTTTCCTGCGGACCTGACCCGGGTTCGGTTAGGATCAAATCTGGGGACACAGATAAAATTCCCTCAGGGGACAAGCGCCTCATGTATCCAACGTCAGGCAACTCAAGCACCTCAGGCGGAAAAACAGAGGTTGTATCGCGCGCGGTCAATCTATGTTCTTGGCCCAATGCATAGACGATTTCCGTAACCGCCCCTCCGATGGAAACGATGTTTTCTGCATCCGGGTAGCTTTCCTGCGCAGATGCAGAAAACGAAACCACGCCTAAGAACGCGCTAAACAGCACGCCTTTGCTTTTTGTGCGGATCATGCGTCTGCCCCTTTTTGAGGAAGCTCAGCTACGATTTCATCCCAGATTTTTGCGTTATTTTCATCGCTTCGGCGATCTGGAAAGATTTGCAGGATAATCCGTCCTTCTGCATCAAACGCTTCCAATGAAACGGCATCGCCCTGTTGTGTCGGCTTGGTCACAACATAGGTTTCGGCGATATGATCACCGCGAAGGTGCAAATTAAACCGCTCGTCCATCACGTTGATCCAAGGCCCCATTGGACGCAAGGTTTCGACCAAGCCACCGTGGATTTGAATGCAACCGCGATTGCCGACAAAAACCATCACGCCTGATTTACGCTCGGAAATCTTTTCAAGCGCGCGCTCGACCGCTTCGTTTTCCATCAGTTTGACATAAGGTGCCCCAACAATGCGGTAAGCGCCAAGCCGGTTCATTTTCAACCGGCTGGTCAAGCGCATAAATTGGTGGGTGTCAGTCATGTCATCCCACCCTGCCCTAAGCTGATCCGCCTTTGCAGGATCTGCTTTGGGTTCTTCGGGGGCACCGCGCGGCTTCACCTCTAAGGAATCGCTTTGATCATCCAAGCGCAGCGCCGAAACGACATCTTCCCAAACCGCATGATTGCTGTCATCGCGCAAATGGATCTTGTGCATTGCCATACCTGTACCGCTGAACACCTGCAGACTACGACGAACGCCACTTTCGGTTTTCTTCTCTACCGCAAAGGCACTAACCCAGAACTTCGCGAAAATACGTAAGTCAATTTCTGAGTTCAGGATCATCGCAGCGTGAGCGCCACTGTGGTAGTTGTCGTAAACCCCGACACGTTCAATCACACAGCTTTCGTTGCGAGTTAATGCTAAAACTTCGCCGAGTTTTTCGGCCTGCTTCATAATCGCATCTGGATGTGCATTGATACGGATTGCCCCGTGACCAACATGAGCTGCAACAAGTTCAGCTTCGGAGATGCCCAATTTATGGGCAAGATCACGTTCGCGCATTTTGGGGTTTTCAACACATGCAACGCGAATGGATTCGGGGGATTTTGTATCAGTATCCAGCATCTATAAACCTTCGTAGATGGTCGGCTTTGCCTTGCGGATACGATAGTAATATACATCGTATGTTGCTGGAGCGCTAAAAATTAAGAATTTCTGAATCTGCTTTTCTATTAGTTGACATTTTTAGTCAAGCTTTCTAAACGACGTTTATTCACATCGCATTGCAAGCCCCATGGCCAGCCTTATCTGCGGAAGGACTGGAATGAGGGATATGAGAAAAACTACGATATCGCGCCACGGCGCGCTAATGATGTCTGCCGCTGTGGCAGCATTTATGGCAACTCCAACATTTGCGCAGGAAGCACCCGACGGCCTATTTACAATGCTTGGACGCATTGTTTTTGGCGTTGGTTCAGAGCGTGTTGCAATTGACGTTCCGCAGGCGGTTTCTGTCTTGAACGAAGACGACATTGACCGCGAACAGGCGTCTACAGTCGGCGACATTTTGGAACAACTGCCCGGTGTTTCAACTGTTGGGTCTGAATCGCCCTACGGCGAAAGCTTTAACATCCGTGGGATCGGCACAGGTGGGGCGGCCGATGAATCACGCATTGTTATGCTGATTGATGGGGTCGGTAAATACTATGAACAATACCGCCTTGGTTCATTGTTCACCGAACCTGAGTTTTTTAAACGTATCGAAGTATTGCGTGGGCCAAGTTCATCCACTCTCTACGGTTCAGGTGCGCTGGGTGGCGTGATCGCCATGGAAACCCGCGACGCCTCTGATTTCTTAGAAGACGGCGACACCTTTGCTGTGCGCCAAAGATTGCAATTCGGGGACAATGGCAACGGTCAGCTCAGCTCAACCATCCTTGCCTTCGCCCCTGATGACCGTTTTGAGGCATTGCTCGGCTTTAACTATCGCAGCAGTGACAATGTCGAAAGCGGCGCAGGCACAGAATTGTTTGGGTCCGAAGGCACCTCCCGCTCAGGAATTGCAAAGGCCACATATAGATTTGGCAACGACCTCGATCAAAGCTTTGAATTTGCCTACATCCGCAATGAATCCTTTGTGAACGACCAAATTTATAACCTCGTCGATGCCACAACGACGTGGGGGACTGTTGATCGGGATTTCACAGACACCACAGCCTATGCGCGCTACAATTTTAATCCTGCTGGCAACAGCCTTCTCGATCTCGACGTCCAGCTTTCGTATTCAGAAACAGCAGTTGATATGAGCGATCCACAGGCAATATTCTTGCCGCTTGCTGATTATTCATATGAAACCACATCTCTGAAAATCGAAAACCGCGCCGAATGGTCTGGCGAAAACTTTGATAACTATCTAACCGTTGGCCTATCATACGCGGACCAAACGCGTAGAGCGGAAATCGATCCATCTGTAGGCGGTGGCGGCATTAGTTATCACCCAGCTGGCGAGACCCAAACTCTTGGTTTATATGCGCAAAACGAACTTGTTTTTGATGATCGTTTTACCATCATCACAGGCTTGCGCGCAGATCGCCAAACACAGTCCCCTAGTGGGCTGATCACCGGCGTAACCAATGACACGACGACGACGGCGCATGCGGCTAATCTAGCGCTTCATTATCAGATCAATGACAATCTTTCGGTGTTTGGTTCTGCGTCATACACAGAACGTCTGCCCACCATTGACGAAGCCTACGATACCCGTGCCACAAGCGGTGGCGCATCTGATCCAGCTCTCGACACTTTGAACCCTGAAACCAGCCAGAATTTTGAAATTGGGGCTGCTTATACAGCAAACTCCATTTTCAACAGCTCCGATCAGCTCTCTTTCAAAGGTGTAGTTTTCCGCAACAATATGGAAGACCAGATTGCGCGTAACAATGCAGGTACAGCGGTGGGCGCAATCACGCCAACCTACATCAACTTGGATCGCACACGCATCGAAGGTGTTGAACTTGAGCTTGCGTATAATTCTGAGCGCGTTTTTGGATCGCTTGCCTACACCCATCTTGAAGGCGAAAACATTGGAAACCCTGCTGCTGCAAATGCGAACCTAGAGGATCAGATCCCAGCAGACAGCGTCTCAATGTCACTTGGTTATCGTTTTGTTGAACAAAACATCGAACTCGGCTGGACTGGAACTTACGCCGATAGCGCGGTTCGTTATTCGCAAGGCGCGGCTATCAATTCCCCAAGTTACTTTGTGCATGATGTGTACGCAGCATGGCAGCCTGATACTGGCCTCTTCGAAGGCAGTAAAATCCGGTTTGGTGTCTCCAATCTGTTTGACGAAGATTATCGGTCGCACTTGCAGTCAACTGGTACCCGCAGAGCCGGGCGCACAGTTACCCTGACCCTTTCCAAAACATTCTAAACAAGGTGACACTATGAAATATCAAGGCGGCTTTTCTTTCATGTTTAATGGTGCAATTGGCGTGATCGCCGGATGCGTTGCCTTGATAGCTCCGGCGCAGGCACAATCGCCAGCGCCGGGGCCCGAACTTTTCATTGAACTCAATACAGTGAGCGAAATTGAAAACGGGTGCCGGCTCGCTTTTCTAGCTCAAAATACACTTGGCAGTGATTTAGACGCTCTCGTTCTGGAAACCGTTTTATTTACAAGTGACGGAAACGTAGAGCGTCTGACATTATTCGACTTCCAAGATCTGCCCCAAGGTCGCCCACGTGTGCGCCAATTTGATCTGACAGGCGTGCAATGCCCAACCCTAGGAGATGTCTTGATCAATGGCGTCAACCAATGTGATGGCGAAAATATCGATCAAAACGCGTGTTCTCAGAATTTGAAACTTAACAGCAATACAAACCATGAGGTTTTAGGCTGATGTTCATTCAAAACATTGTTGATGCCGTTACAGGATTTATCGCTTTAGGTGGCCCAGTTGTAGCACTCTTGCTTCTCATGTCCGTTGTATCTGTAGCTGTTGTCACAGCGAAAATCTGGCAATTTCACAACGCTGGGGTTGGCCGATTTCGTGACCTTGAACATGCATTAAATCAATGGGATTCCGCAAACAAACCCGTTGCGGTCGACGCATTGAACCAGAGTAAAAACCATATAAAAACTATTCTCCTTGGCGCTATTTTATCTGACAAATCAACCGAAGCATCAGACCGATACGAAACCCAACTTGACGAACAAATGGCGCGGCTTGAAACTGCGTTTCGACTACTGGATAGCATTGCCCAGCTCGCGCCCTTGTTGGGCCTATTTGGCACAGTTCTTGGAATGATCGAAGCGTTCCAAAGCCTGCAAGATGCAGGGACCTCTGTTGACCCGAGCTTGCTCGCTGGTGGGATTTGGGTCGCTTTGATGACAACTGCGGTTGGTCTAGCGGTCGCCATGCCAACATCACTTTTGCTAACCTGGTTAGAAAGCCGCGTTGCTCGGGAACGGGTATTTTCTGAAAAGGCGTTGCAATCTGTTTTGCACCCCTTGGCACATGAGCCCCAACATGGCCAGTAAAGGGTTTCAACGTCGCCGTTTATCAATGACGCCGTTGATCGACATCATCTTTCTATTGCTGCTTTTCTTTATGCTCACATCGACCTTCACCCGGTTTGCTGAAGTTCCACTGATCCAAGCGGGAACACAAGGAATAACCAGCACTGACGCACCTCAGCGTATTTTTGTGCGACTTACACGGGACGGGCTGACAATCAACGGCGCGCCTCATGATTTCGCAAATCTGAAGCCCGCGCTGAGCAGGGTTCAAACCGGTGCGGCCCAATCGGATGTTCTTCTCTCAATCGGGACTCAAGTATCGTCCGAACTGTTCGTTAGAACCTTGGCAGATATTTCGACCCTCCCAAATTTTCGCGTGTCAGTCATCCGATGACTCGCCGCAGACCTGAACCGCGCAAACCTGCGGAACCCACTATTACGCTCATCAATGTTGTTTTTCTGATGTTGGTGTTTTTCCTTATTGCAGGTACGGTCGCGCCGCCACTTGATGGCGAATTAAAACTGATTTCCACCGACCAACTGGAAGGGCGTCAACCACCGGATGCCATCGTACTACATGCCGATGGACGGTTGACGTTTCAGGGGTCTGTAATTGATCCTGCAGTATACCCCATAGAAGCGAACACAGCACTGCGCATCATTCCAGATCGCCAGTCAACAGCAGCCGCTCTTTTAGAAGCAAGCAGCGTTTTTCGGTCTCGCGGAGCGTCAGAGATCTACGTCGTAACCGAACGAGGCCTAAGATGAAGCACAAGACAACATTTGTTTTCGTCTCAACTTTGATCATGTCCGCAGCGCTTCATGCTGCTGGGTTTGGGCTAACATATAACCCGCCACGCGCCGAAATTGCCGGAGGAGCTACAGCCCAGTTTGCGTCGCTGGGAAATAGCTTTGAGGATCACGTTGCCGGCGCCCAACGCCCTGTTGAGCCCATGACAGAAGACGTCACCGATACAGCAGAACCAGAGGCGACTATCGCACCGCCATCGCCCAGCACACAAGCGCAAACCGCTGATCCCAATGTTCAAGCGACCGCTCCGATCCAAAGCCCCGTTGTCGTGTCACCACAGGTACACCAAACACCCCAAACCGATGTAAGCAGCCGTGTCACTGCGACACCTAATGTGCAAATCCAAATGCCTACAGAACGAACCAGACGCCCAACCACACGCCCTGACCCTCAGGTTCAGCAACAAGCGGCACAACGCCCCCGTGGATCAAACAACATTGATACACGCCGCGGTCAAAGCGATGGGCGCCGCGAGGCAACTGCTGCGGATGCTTCCGAAACGCCCACCCAAACACAAAACGAACGGGCCGGAAATGCAGCCGCTTCAAACTATGATGGCATCGTCTGGAACAGGCTAAGACGTACGCGTGTGCGCACTCCAAACGTTTCGGGCGAAGGCGTGGTGCAATTTCGTATCGCTGCAAACGGCGCATTGGACTTTGTTCGCATACAGCGTTCATCAGGAAATGATCGCTTGGATCAATCAGGCATCGACCACGTGCGGCGCGCGGCACCTTTTGCTCCGCCTCCTACAGGCGCCCGGCGAACTTTTGGCTATGTGTTTGAAGGCCAGCGCTAGGCTAGCCTTCCTTTTGTTGGGCATCCCGAACCAATGACGCCAGTCGATAAAATCCATGCACCATTTTGGAAAATGGCATGAGTAAGAAAAAGGCCAACACAGCCCCAAGATGTAATGCCAATAGAGATGGCATCAGCCCTGTTCCTCCGGCCCAGTATAGGGCAAGCCCGGTCACGGCGACGACAAACAGCAGCAGAACAAAGGCCATTTCCCCTCCCCAAACTCTTGTATCGCCAAGGTTTTTGTTTCCTTTAGGTTTCAGCCACGCCAATTTAGCCGTGCCCAAAGCCAACATAATACCACCCGAAACACCCAAGAGTTTGGGCAATGAGAAAAATGTATAGGGCGCTGGCATATCAAACAGATAGTGCATAACGGTTCCCGAACTCGTTGCTGCAAAGCACAGCAAAAAGCCCCACATCGTCAATTGATGCCCAACACGCCGCAATTGAGTAAAGTGGTCTTCGTCTTCGAAATTGCAGCCTTCCCCGTGGCCACCGGATAGGTTTTTCATTCGGGCCGCATCCTTTAACGCCGCCAAGGACGCCCTCACCCCGATTGGTTTTCCCCCAATATGATGCCAGAACTTTCGCATGCTTATCGTAATCGAAAGTAAGGGAAGCACAAAAGCAGGCAAAAAGATTGCCACCATCATGTTATGACTGAGTACCGCATAAAAGCCTTCACCGCCCGAGGACCCCAACCAACGTGCTGCGGCGAACATCAACGCAAAGCCGAGTATCACAAATGCGGCAATCGCCACGCCTGATCGGTGAAATGCCCGTGCAACCCCTTGCGGCCACGCATGATCTTGCCAGCTTTCTTGCCGTACTTCGGCCAGAACTTTGGGCAGGTTTAACGCGAATTCATGCGGTTCCGTGTATTGGCACGCATAATAGCACCCACGGCAATTATGACAAAGATTGGCGAGCTGCGTGATGTCGCCATCAGCAAAGGCCTTTTGTTTCGTTATCGCCGGAAAGACTGCGCAATAGCCTTCGCAATAGCGACAAGCATTACAAATTTCGATCTGGCGGCGGGCCTCTTCCGTCGGGGTGAGCCCATCGGCGAGCGCCGTAGTAGATTCAGTTGACATATTCTGCGGCCTCCTTGCCGGCGATGCGGCCAAAAACAGTGCCAATGGTCATTCCAAAACCCGCAAGATACCCCTGCCCTAAAATGGATCCAGCCATAGTTTCACCCGCAGCCCAAAGATTTTTAACAGCACCATTTGGCCCCTGTACTTGGGCTGTTTCATCAACCTTGAACCCCAGATAGGTAAACGTCACACCGGGCCGCAAAGAATATCCCAAAAACGGCGGATCAACGATGGGGCGTGCCCAATTGGTTTTGGAGGGTTCTAAGCCCTCAGTGGCGAGATTATCCAATTCGGTTGGCTTAAACTCACCGTCGCGACACGACGCATTAAATTCGTCAACGGTTGCCGTCAACGTGTCTGGATCCAACCCCAATTTCTCAGCGAGTTCCGCAATGCTGTCAGCCGTGACCGGGGGAAAGACCGAGGGCATAAACAAATCTTTTGATTTTGAGTCAATGATCGAAAAGGCGACCTGATCATCCTGCGCGGCCACAAGTCGACCCCAAATCGCATACCGCTTGGGCCAAACATCTTCGCCCTCATTGTAAAACCTTTTCGCGTGCTTATTCACAACAACGGAAAACGGTACGCAATCCAACCGGGTGACGATACCGCCGTCAAATTTTGGTGCACGCCCGTCAATCGCAACCGCATGACATTGGGTTGGATCGCCAACAGATTGTACCCCTTGATCCAACAAATCCTTTAAAACCGCGCCGCGGTTATAGGGCGTGCCCCGGATCAAAAAATTCGCAGCAGCAGGCCCCCACGCACGGGTTAACCATTCTATGTTGCCCTGAAACCCGCCCGACGCGACAACGACGCCCTTAGGTGACAGGCTATGGTTTTGGCCCTGATAGCTGTAGTCAACGCGCGTTATCTCGTCGCCGTTTAGCTCAAGGTGATCAACATGCGCATCATAAAGAACCTCAACACCAAGCGCCTCAGCCGTGCGGTAATACGCGTTGACCAAAGCCTTCCCGCCACCAAGGAAAAACGCATTGGTACGGCTTAAACTCAGGGTTCCAGAGAGTGAGGGTTGAAACCGTATGCCGTGGGCTTCCATCCATGGCTGACTGTCTTGGCTGCCTCGGATTGCAATCCGTGCAAGGTGTTCGTCGGTTTTGCCTTTGGTTACCAAAAGCAGGTCATTGAAGTATTCTTCTTCGTCATATGACCCCGTTAAAACGGAAAGCGGCCCATCATGCATGCACCGAAAATTCCGCGTATGGCGCGAATTGCCACCGCGATAATCTTTTGGCGCAGCTTCTAAAATAAGCACGCGCGCGCCCGTTTCCGCAGCCGTGATCGCCGCGCAGAGGGCAGCATTGCCGCCCCCTACAATTACAATATCGGGATCATTCATCATCTTGCGCTTTGAATAAATCTTTGCGCAGGGTCATCAATGCTTTGGGATCAATCTTTGCCTGAATGACCGTGGTTTGGCCTGAGTTGATTGCATCAGTCAGAGCTGCGCCCAATTCACCCGGCCCATTCACCCATATGCCATTTCCACCACAGAGTTTCGCAAATTCATCGTAACGAGGCGACTGGATTTCTGCACCCAACAACCGTCCACCATAGAATTCTTCTTGATACGCTTTTTCGGCACCCCATGCTTCATTGTCCAAAATCACCGCAACGATGGGCAGTTTGTTTTGGATCGCGGATTGGATTTCAATCATCGTGTAACCCATCGCGCCATCGCCCATAATCGCAACAACCGGGCGATCAGGTGTCGCCGCTTTGGCACCGATCGCAGCCGCAAGGCCAAACCCAACCAGCCCAAAGTCAAGCGGTGTGATCAACGACAGCGGTTCATAATGCGCCAAACGATCCGCGCCCTGCAGACAGGTGTTTCCTGTATCTAGTGTCACGATTGCATCCGTTGGCAGGGCGTCGCGCAGTTCCGCCAACGCGCGGCGGGGATGCATTGGAAGTGTGGCAATTTGTGCTTCTTCCTCGCGTTCTGACATCAGACTTGCCCAATCGTCTTGGAACGCTTTGCGCCAAACATCTGCATTGGGCGATGTGGCAGCCTCGGTCAGCGCCTCAGCAGTCAGTCGCGCATCTGCCTGTACCGCAATTTCCGCCGGGAAATACCGACCAACAGCAGAGCCATCAATATCAACATGGGCAATTCGAATGTCGGCCCCAACATAATCATTGCTATGGAAGGTTGAGTTAAACCCAAGCCGTGCGCCCAAAACAACCATGACGTCTGCTTCTTTGGTTAGGCGTGACGCGACCCTGTTGCCGCGCGGCCCAGCCTGCCCGGCAAACCAAGGATGCCCGTGGCGCATGACATCCGCATGACCCGTAGAAGCGACAACAGGCACTTCTAATTTTTCCGCAAGCGCCGTCAGCGCCTCACGACCTTTACCCCATTTAAAACCGCCACCAGCAAAAATCACCGGGCGTTCGGCCCCCGACAACATTTCAGCAATCGCAGCGAGATCATCCGCAGCAGCAGGCCCGGGGCGCGCAATATTAACCGGCGCAGGATCATTGGCCAGAATCATTTCAGCAAACAAATCACGCGGGACATGCAGCACAACCGGCCCACGGCGACCAGAATTTGCCAGACGAATAGCGTCTTCTAACATTGCAGGAAGGCGCGCCGCATCGCTGACCAAAACTGATTTTTTAGAGATTGGAGCAAACAATGCTACCTGATCAACCTCTTGGAATGTGTCTTTGGCATGGTCGCAGCGGCTAATGGCGCCCGCAATAACAACAAGCGGCGAATAGGCCAGCTGCGCCTCAGCAACGGCGGTGACAATATTGACCACCCCCGGCCCCGCCTGCGCACCAAGAACAACGCCGGGCTTACCAGTCATGCGTGCCCATGCATCTGCCATATGTCCCGCAGCACGTTCATCGCGTGCGCCCACATATTTGATGGCGCCATCTTTATACATCGCGTCATATAGCTCGAGCATCGATCCGCCCAAAAGCCCGAATACGGTATCGATGCCGTTGGCCTTAAGAACGTTGTAAACTGCGGTGCCGCCGTTGATCTTAGTCATGTTTAGGTTCCTGAATTAGCGCGCTCTATCATTCGAGCAAAGCGCAGAAGTTTTGCGTCTGACCCTTTAGGGCCGGTAATATGTAGCCCAACCGGCAAACCATCTGATGAGGTGCCAAAGGGAATCGTAATTGAGGGGAGTTCGAGTGTCGGAGTAAGTGTGACGGTGCGCCAATCCTCGGGAAGTTCGTGGTCTTTTAGATCGGCGTCAAAGGCCAACCCGGTTGTGGTAGGCCAAAGCGCAAAGTCATAGGTGCTAAAGAAATCCATGACGTCATTCCAAACACGAGAGCGTTGCGCCTGATAGAGTGCCAAATCATTCAATGTTTGCGCCTCACCCGAAGCACAAGCGCTTTTGAAGCTATCGTTGGCCAGCTCCATATCTGGGTTCAAAGCGGCGCGCACCTGTAAGGCACATTGCCCCCGAATGACATCGCCAAAGGCCATCAATGGGTCCAGTTTGGGTGCAGTATCTTCATCTACATCCCAACCCAATTCCCGACACAGCTGCGTTATCGGCGAAAGTGCTGAAATGATAGATGCCTCAACATTTGCGCCAAACGGTGCGAATGACATCGCGATGCGGCCCGGATCCAGCGGCGTTTCTAAGGTTTCAAGCGAAGGAAGCTCGTTCCAATATCCCAAAGGTTGGAGCGTGGTATTGCCCTGCATCACCGACAACATCAGCGTCAAATCCTGTACAGAGCGCGCCATAGGTCCGGGCACGGAAAGTCCGTCAAAACTTGCCGGATTAGGATGATATGGAACCAAGCCAGACGTGGGTCGAAAACCTACAATCCCACACCAAGCGGCCGGGGTCCGTGTGCTTCCGCCTAGATCAGAACCGTCCGCCAAGGGCACCATTTTCGCCGCCAAAGCGGCTGCCGCGCCGCCTGAACTACCCGCAACGGTTTTTCGCAAATCATGCGGATTACGGGTGACACCGACCACAGCATTGGTTGTTTGGCCCGAAAACGTGAATTCAGGCGTATTGGTTTTCCCAACAATCACTGCCCCAGCTTCGCGCAAACGCTCCACATGCAAAACGTCATAATCTGGTACAAAGTCCTCAAAAGACTTTGACCCCCAAGTGGTCCGCAAACCTTTGGTTTCAAAACAATCTTTGATCGCAATGGGAACACCATGCAACGGACCTGCATATGTACCAGTAACAGCCAATACATCCAATTCCGCCGCACGCAATTCTGCCCGATCCCAATCAAAGGTCACAAATGCATTCACCTCACCATTTCGTTTCTCTGTTTGAGCGCGAAATGCAGCCAAAACTTCTGTAGCGCTTAGTTCAGCACCTCTTAGTTTTTGCGCCAGTTCAACCGCGCTCAGTGAAATGATTTCGTTCATATCATGTGACCCTTTTTGTTTTTGAACACCTTCTGATCTTAGTCTTCACTCCTTGGGCGCAGGTTTTCTGGGTCAAAAACGGCATCGTCGTGAATGGTCACTTCGTATTCGGTATTTAAAATTTGAACTTTCAGTCCTTCCTTGGATGTTCCTTTGCGAACAAAAAGCCAACCTAAGCTTTTACCAACGGTGTACCCGTAGCCGCCAGATGTAGTTAACCCAACAATTTTGCCGTTTTGGACAACTGGTTCGCCGCCATGAATATCAATGTTGTCGGCATGAAGTTCACCATAGAACAGTTCCCATTCCGGGGTACGTGCAAGTACAGCGTCGCGACCGGTAAAGTCTCGCCCTTCGCTGCGAACAAACCGTTCTAGCCCGACATCAAATGGGCCAATATCAGTGGTCAGTTCACCAGACGCACGGTAGGCTTTTTCCATACGCATACCATTAAACGCATAACTCCCGATGTCGGTTAGACCATGCTTTTCACCAGCATTGAACAAGGCATCATAAAGTTCTGTAATCCGGTCCAAAGGCGCGTGGAGTTCCCAGCCAAGTTCCCCCACAAATGAAACACGCAGGGCGTAACACGGTATACCCGCGACCATGATCTCTTGGCCAGACAACCAAGGAAACGCCTTGTTCGACAGATCGACATCCGTCAGTTCAGCCATGATTTTACGTGAATTTGGCCCGGACAGTGCCAACATGCCCCAATCCTGCGAGCGATTGACCATTTGAACGTCTTCGCCGTCACGAATATGCGATTTGATCCAATCAAAGTCAGGATTAGAACGTGCGATCGCAGACCCGGTAAAATACCGATCCTCTGCTATTCGCCAAATCGTAATTTCGCTTTCGAATTTACCTTTGGGTGTCAAAAGGTGGTTTAGACTCAAACGCCCGTCACGTGCAGGTATCTTATTGGCAGAAATTCGATCCAATACGTGCCCGGCATCGCGCCCAGTAATTTCAAACTGCGCAAACGCGCAAAGGTCAATTATGCCAGCCGTTTCGCGCGTCGCCTTAGCTTCGGCCATAGCGTTTTGATGCCAAGCCTGATGCCCCCAACCAATCGGTTCTATTTCACCAGGTTGATCTGCGAAATACCGTGGGCGTTCCCATCCGGTCACTTCGCCCATAACCGCACCTTTGTCCGCTAAGCGATCATAAAGCGGATGACGGTTGAGGGGGCGCAAGCTGTGAAACTGTTTGCCGGGAACGGGTGTATCATGACGGCGCATAAACTCATCTTTGGTGCGTTCCACGATGAAGTTATCGGTCGTGAAATTCCCGTAACGGCGCGGATCCATGCTGCGCGTGTTGATATTGGTTTCACCATGAACCATCCAATCCGCAAGCACCTTCCCAGCACCACCACCCCACGCGAGGCCAATGGATGATCCGCAAGACAGCCACACATTTGGCGCACCTGATGGGCCAACCAACATACCCCCATCTGGGGTGTGGGTAATCGCGCCGCGCACAACCCGTTTAATCCCAAGTTCCGCAAGAATTGGCATCTTATCAAACGCCACCATCAGGAAATCCCCGATGCTGTCATAGTCGGCTTCGAACAGCTCATTTTCAGCGGCCCAAGGCGCACCTTTGGGCATTGTCCAAACCGTTGGGCAAACATGTCCCTCATAAATACCGATCAGGCCGGATTTCTGTTCCTGCCGGATATACCCGCCAAAACTGTTATCACGCATGACGGGTAGTTCTGGGCGGCCTTGAAATTCAGGAACTGTGTCCGTCACCAAATAATGGTGCAAGCAAGATACCGACGGGATTTTCAAACCAAACCATTCGCCAACCTGGTTTGCATAAGATCCCGCAGCAATCACTACGTGTTCGGCCAATATTTCGCCTTTTTCCGTCTGCAGCAACCACATGTCACCCTTGCGGGCCGCACCGGTCACCTGATTATGACGTTCAATTTTTGCACCGCGCGCTCGTGTGGCTTGGGCCAGCGCCATGGTCACAGAAGACGGATCAATATGCCCATCTTCATAGGTGCGAACCGCTGCTTTTACATTGTCGATTTTATAAAACGGATTGACCTTTGCGACCTCTTCAGGCCCGACCAAATCCATCGGCAAATCAAGCAACCGCCCGACCCCCATGATGGATTTCATCCAGTCCACTTCGTCATCCGTTGTCGCGATGCGCAAGCCTCCAACTTCGTGCCAACCAATGCTTTGACCGGTTTCTTTTTCAACACGCTTATAGGTCTCGAGCGATGTTTTGTTGATCCACCCCGCAACGCGAGAACCAACCGCATGGGCAATCTGCCCCGCCGCGTGCCAAGTGGACCCAGAGGTCAGTTCGGCCTTTTCAAACAAAATGGTGTCTGTCCAACCGTTTTCCGCCAATTGGAACTGCGCTGCGACACCCATGATACCGCCGCCAATGATGGCAACTTGCGTTGTTCTGGTCATGATTTATTCCTCAAATGCAGTTTTGGCAGGTTTTAGGGACGCTTTGGCAGTGTAGCGCGTGCAGGCAATTTCAACTTCGAGCCCGTCGCAAATCTGCCCATCGCGCAATTGAGCAAGCACAGTTTCACTTGTGATCATCGCCAAGGCGACAGAGCGGCCGAAACGATAGCTCCAACCTGCTGAGGTCACTTGCCCCACGACTTCGCCTTGATACCAAATTGGTTCATCATGGATCGGCACCGCGTCAGGTGTGTCAAACAGCAACGAAACGATCTGACGGCTGGGGGTTTTATCTTTTAGGGCGGCCAAGGCCTCTTTCCCGATAAAATCACTGTCCCAGCCTAAAAAACCAGCGGTTCCAGCCTCAAATGGTGTTGTCCAAGGGGAAAGCTCATGCCCCCAAGCACGAAACCCGCTTTCGATACGCAGTGACCCGCTCGCTGTTAACCCAGCATGGCTCGCCCCGGCGGCGACCAAGGCTTCGTGCGCGGCCATCGCCATATCAGCGGGAACATAAAGTTCGTAACCTTCTTCACCGGTATAGCTAAGGCGACCTGCCCATGCGCGCGCCAATCCGATTTCAATCGGAGCAAATCGAAAACGTCCAATCTCTGGCAGCTTCGCACCGGAGGCTTTTTGCAAGACCTCTTTGGCGTTTGCACCAGCTAAACCGATGATCGCATAGCCCGACGTCACATCGGTGATTTCAACTCGCATGTCGCCTTTTTCACGGCGCAGGTGCATCAAATCGCGCACAACTTCGCCCGCTCCGACAATCAACATAAATGTTTCATCGTCATGACGTTGAACGGTGATGTCACTTTCGACACCACCCCGGGTGTTTAGGATTGGCGTGTAGACAATCCGCCCGGCGGGCACGCGCATTTCATTGGCGCATACTTTGTTCAAAAACGCCTCCGCATCCGGGCCTTGCACCCAAATTTTGCCAAAGGCTGATTGATCTAATATTGCGGCGCCGTTGCGACAGGCTGCTACTTCTTGAGCGACTTGATCGCGCCATGGCGGTGCACCAAAGGTTAAAGCCCCGGTCACCTGTTCAGCATTATAGTATTCCGGGCGTTCCCAACCGCCCCGTGCCAAAAACTTTGCGCCTGCGTCTTTGGTTCCATAATGGATTGCAGAACGCCTTTGTCCCCGTGCGGATTCCATACTGCGGCCCGGATAGGCAATTTCGTAATGTTTGCCCAGAACCTCTGGGATACGTTCTGACAGAGCCCCAATCACGTTCATTTCAGGGCCAAAGCGGCGAATGTCGGCCTCGTTCAACTCCATCGTTGGTTCACCCTGAATGATCCATTCGGCCATCGCCTTACCAGCTCCGCCAGCCAGTGCGATACCGGTAGAGTTCATCCCACCCATCAAGAACAAGCCCGGTACCTCTGGACTTTCGCCAAGCATAAACTGGCTGTCTAGGGTAAAGCTTTCCGGCCCATTCAACAGCATTCGCACTTCGGCCTTTTCCAACGCGGGAATACGGTACAACGCATTTTCCATCATCGGCATAAAGTGGTCCCAATCTTCATCCAGAAGATCAAAACTGAAATCCGCAGGCAATCGGTCCATTGGCAGACCTTTGGCACCGGGTTCAAACGAACCAACCAGCAGGCCCTCGACATCATCGCGCCCATAGAGGAATCCGTCTTGATCGTTCAATGTGGGCAAATGCGCGCCCCGGCCCATGGCTTGGATTTCCGGCAATGGTTTGGTCAGCATATAAAAGTGTTCGCAGGCATACAGCGGCATGTTCGCGCCAGCCATTGCTGCGACTTCTTGGGACCAGAGACCGCACGCGATAACGACTTCATCCGCTTCAATCACATGATCGCCAATTTCAACACCACTGATCCGTCCAGCTTTCTTTTGCAAACCCGTAACACGTGTATCTTCAAAGAACTGAACACCGCGTGCCTTTGCCCCCTTTGATAGGGCAAGCGCCACATCTGACGGGTTCACACGCCCATCTACAGGCGACCAAACGGCCCCTATCACATCATCCGTGCGTAAAAGCGGCCAAAGTTCTTCTACTTTGTCACGTCCAACGACTTCGGCCTCTAACCCAAAGGCCCGGCCAAGCGACACCTGCCGTTTCAAGGTCGTCAGGCGATCTTCGTTGGTCGCAATCGAAAGGCTGCCGGTTTGAGCCCAACCAGTTTGCTGGCCGGTTTCTGTTTCCAGTTCTTTATATAGATCAATCGAGTAGTTGATCAGTTTGGTCAACGTCGCAGAAGGACGCAAACGGCGCACCAACCCCGCAGCATGCCATGTGGTGCCTGACGTCAGTTTTGATCGTTCGATCACGACCACGTCTTTGCGCCCTTCACGGGCGAGGTGGTAGGCAATGGAACAGCCAATGACGCCACCGCCGATAATCACGGTGCGGGCTTGGGTGGGCAAAGTCGTCATGAAGATATCACTCCGGTTTTGATCAAATCGCCTAGGACGTTGTCAAATATTTCAAGGGTTTCATCGATCAATTCCGGGGTATGCGCACAAGACGTCACACAGGAGGTAAACGACATAAAATCTACACCAGCTGCCAACAATCCATTGCGCAGACCGTTCACCAGATCCGGTGAAACAGTGCGGATTTGCGCGGCGCTTAGCCCATCAACAGAGCGGGCTCCGAAATAAAGATGGCAGGTTGAACTTTCGCCATAAGCCACAGCGGACACATCCTGTTTCTGGAAGCAGCTGTTAAACCCGTCTCGCAACTGCGTGGCCATTGCATCAGCTTTGCGCTGCACGTCACCGGTTGAAAGCAGCTTCATCGCCGCAATTGCGCCTGCAGCAACCAGAGGTGCAGCGTTAAAAGTGCCTTTGTGGCTGACAGGGGGGGCCAATCCGTCGCGCGGTTTTCCAGGGTCCAACAGCTCCATAATGTCGCGTCGCCCACAAATTGCACCGCCGGGTAAACCACCCGTCGCAACTTTGGCCAAGGTCGTGATATCGGGGATCACGCCATCTCTGGCTTGGCGTCCACCTGGGGACCAACGAAATCCGGTGATCACCTCGTCAAAAATCAGAACCTTTTGTTCTGCATCGGCTATCGCGCGGATGCCTTGTAAAAATCCATCTGGCAGCGGGACTGAGCCGTAGTTCGCGCCAGAGGCTTCGACAAATATGGTGCCAATTTCATCGTCTTGGGCCAACAAGTCGCGGATGCTATCAAGTGACGGAGGTGCGACAACTGTGAGGTCAGAAATAGCATTGGGCACACCCAAGGATGGCGGTAAATTCGTGCCCGGCTTTGCCCCTTTCAAGAGCATATCATGCCACCCATGAAAGTGCCCGTCGATCCGCAGGACTTTGTCTTTACCGGACCAAGCCCGCCCCAATCTGAGCGCCAGCATCGTGCTTTCGGTTCCTGAACCGGTAAAGCGGACCAAATCTGCAGATGGTAACAGTTTTGCAATCCACTCCGCCCATTCAATTTCAAGCGGGTGACAATCACCAGTATAGGGTGTTTTGGTCAATTGCTGTGCGACGGCTTCCATCACTTCAGGGCAGGAATTCCCCAACAGTTGACTCGCTGCACCCAATTTAAAATCGATGTAGCGCTTGCCCTCAACATCCCACTTTTCAGCGCCAACCGCGCGGTCAATATAGCTTGGATAAGGCGCGCGATACCGTAACTCGTGACTTACCCCGCCGGGCATGACTTTTTTTGCACGTTCCGCGAGTGATTGGTTGCTCATAGCTGCCCCTCGGCATGATTTAGGACGATTGATTTTTCAACGGTGTAGGCGGCCAATCCGGCTAGGCCCTTTTCACGGCCAATGCCGCTTTGTTTGACGCCACCAAAAGGGACGGTATCGCCCCCTTGTAAAAAGCCATTGATGAAGACTTGCCCCGCTTCCACTTGGCGCGCGTAACGCATCGCTTTGGTGACATTTGCCGTGTAAATCCCGGCAACCAATCCAAACGGTGAATTGTTGGAAAGTGTCAGCGCCTCATCAAAAGTATCACAAAGCTGCGTAATCAGAACTGGACCAAAAATTTCAGACTGCGCGATTTCAGAATTGGCAGGCACATCCGCAAATATTGTGGGTTCATAGAACAACCCACCCTCCAACCCCTTTGGCCGCGCACGCTGTCCACCGGTAACACACCGAAAGCCTGCCTCTTTGGCCCGCACAACGAAACCTTCAACACGGCTCAATTGATCTGAAGACACCAACGGCCCCAGATCAGGATCGTCCAAAGGGTGGCCTATTGTGAGTTTTTGAGCCGCCTGAATTAGCTTTTCCAGTAAATCGTCATGAACTGATCGATCACAAATCAGACGCGCGCCCGCAGCACAAACCTGACCCGCATTAAAGAATATTCCCTTTGCGATCCCATCAGCGGCGGCATCCAAATCTGCATCAGCAAGCACGACAACAGGGGATTTACCGCCCAATTCTAATGTCACACCTGCAATAGGCGCAGACGCAGATTGCATGACGGATCTACCGGTCTGTGTTGATCCGGTAAACGTGACATGGGCCGTATCAGGGTGCGTACATAGCGTTTCACCGACACTTCCGGCCCCGCATACAACATTGAGCACCCCATCAAGCAACCCCGCCTCTATCGCCAACTGGGCAACCATAATAGCGCTGAGTGGCGTCAATTCAGACGGCTTTGCCACGACAGTCGCCCCTGCGGCCAAAGCCGGCGCAACTCCACGTGCAAGCGTCGAAATCGGATAATTCCATGGTAAAATATGAACGGTGACCCCAACAGGTTCCATCACTGTCAAAGCAGTTTTATCCGGCCCCAGCGGGATCGTGTCGCCATTCAGTTTATCACAACACCCTGCGTAAAACCGAAAGTAATCCGCCGCTCGTCCGACATCCCGCTTTGCCTGACTTAAGGGTTTCCCAACGTTCAAAGCCTCAACCACAGCCAACTCATCTGCCTGTGCTTCAATCAAACCCGCAAGCCGGAATAATACATCTGCTCGCTTTCCCGGCGCAGTATCAGACCATGCTGGCAACGCAGCTTTGGCCGCTTGCACAGCATTCTGAGCTTGTTCCGGCGACGACTCATTTGTTTCTAAAAACACACGGCCTGTCGCAGGGTCAGTTAAGGGACGCACCGCCCCCACCCCAGAACACCCCGCACCATTAATAAAGGCGTGTGGAATGGTACCTAATTGCTCAGGATACCGAACGGCCAGCACCATCACGCGCGACCGATCTGCGCACGACTTAGGCGGATATTAAACTTTTCCCTCAGCTTAGTGTCATTTTCATCAGAAATATGATCTGGGAAATGGGTATCCAGCAGTTCACGCGCTTTGTCTTTGGCGACGTCACCTATCGGACGTGAACCAGCTTCCTCCCATTCGCGAGGCGTCTGGCGATCCCCGAAATGAGGGTAAAAATAATCCGATTTCATGCGGCTAAACGTATGCCGATGACCAAGGTAATGACCTTCGCCGCGGCATACTTCCGCGATGACATCGGCGCCAATGTTCTCTGTGTTCACCTCGACCCCGCGCACGGTACGCAAGATATTTCCCAGCATATCGTTATCGACAACATATGCTTCGAGCGACACCCCAAGAAGGCTGGCTTGCATACCACAGGATTGCGTGATCAGGTTCGACCCTGCATGTGCCGCAGATGAAACCGCTAAATTCTTTTCACTGCCAAATTGCGCGTCCAATGTCTTTGAATCTGTAATACCCGCAATCGAGGTTGTTGGCAGATCGTAATACCGCCCCATTTGCGCGGACGCGGCCATCAAGATGGCTTGTTCGCCACCACCTGCACACATTGACCCTGTTCTGAGATCCGCAACCAACGGCTTTGGTCCAAAGATTGCTGCAACATTTGGGTCAACCAATCTCGCGAACACCAAACCTGCCAAAGTTTCTGCAACAGCCTGAACAAGCGAACCTGCTATTGTTGCAGGACTGGTCGCGCCAGCCTGCCCCGCCGAAATAAGCTGGACTGGGAAACCTGCCAGAACGGCGGCCTCCAGTGTTTCAAGCGCATCTTCAGCAAAGCGCATTGGCGGGACCACATGGCATACCATCACCGTCAAAAAGGGACGCGCGCGAAATGCCTCTTCACTTCCCGCGAGAGTATAACATAGCTCTGCAAGTTGCTGTAGATTTTCGGGCTCAGACACTGAAACAGAAACGTGTTTCGAGGTCCCCATTAGACAGGCGTATGCGGTATTGAGATCCATGTCCGCAACGTTTTCAATATCACGTGCCACAATAGAACGGCTGAAGTGGTGGATGTTTTCCATAGCATCCACAATTCGGGCCGCATTATATAGGTCATTCAGCGTGCCATCACGATAATGACCATCTTCGAGATCAAAAACACCAGGGGCACCACCACCAGAACTCATGTGAACACGCGCACCCGAAAGATCGAGATTGTGTTCTTCCTTTTGGCCATACAGCACGACATCTCGCCGCGCTTCCTTCACTGTTTTCAAAACCAAAGCGCGCGGAAACAACAATCTTTTGTCATCTGTGTAACTACCACCTTCAGCGCAGACTTTTTCAATCATCGAAGGTGAAGCTTGGCTAAGGCCCAATGTCTCAAGCAAAGATAGAACTGCTTCGTTGACGTCGCTAAGATTGGCGTCACTTAGAGGGCGAAATGTGCCCCCAGTCATACCAGGTTGAACGGGTGGTTGCTCATCAACGGGATTTTCGCTGATCTCAAGGCGTGCTTGCCTGCCTCTACGTCCCGTTCTACCGGTCATGATAAATCCTACCCAATTTTTTCACCTATAGTCGTAGGCAGGAAACACAGCGGCGGCAAAAACAAGTTTCTCTTGCTAATGATGAGAAAAACTCATTTATATCACTTCATGGCAAGTCTTCCTTCTCTTCCCGCTCTTCGCGCCTTTGAAGCCGCCGCACGGCTTGGCAGTTTTCAGGAGGCGGCAAAAGATATAGGCGTATCTGCCACCGCAATCAGTCATCATATTCGGGGGCTGGAAGCGCATTTAAAAATACAGCTATTCACCCGTCGCACACGCCAAGTGTTCCTGACCGACGAAGGTGAACGGCTTGCCTCTGGTGTGAGCGAAGCCTTTCGAATTCTAGAGACGTCCGTCAACTCCGTATTGCAACACCAGCAAAAACCCAAAATTCGGATCGCTTTAGGCCCCAGTTTTGCCACCCGTTGGTTGTTGCCCAGATTTGCAGCCTTTTGCGCGCAATTCCCGAACGTCGAACTCGAACTCGTGCAAACACCATTGTTAGTTTCGCCGCAAAACGTGGATGCAGATATCTTTATCACTTGGGGAGATGGGGATTTTCCCGGGATGATATCAGAACCCTTAGTAAATGTGCTAAGCGCCCCCGTTGCCAGCCCCGCGCTTCTAAAGCAACTTGGCCTACCAAAAATACCGGGCGATTTACTGAAGTACCCTCTGATCCATCAACGCGACATCTTGGGGTGGGAAGCATGGTTGGCCGCTGCCGGGGTGCCAACAGACTCCGTGCTGACGGGACCCGTTATCGAAGATACGAACGTCGTTTTACAAGCCGCTATCTCGGGCCAAGGAGTGGTTATGGGATGGCTACCACTCGTCAATAGCGAACTTGAAAGCGGCGCATTGGTTCAGTTATTCGACGCAACCTTAAGCGAAAGACGGGCCTATTTCTTGGTTCGCAACAAAATGAACCAAAACGAAAGCGAAGTCGAAGCAATCTGCCTATGGCTCACTGCGCAAGCCAAGGAGTCTCAATAGCCTTTGTTATGATTGCAAAATCATTTCAAACACCCCAAAGTTATTCGTTGTATCACGTCAATTGTTCTTGTCCTGTCCGCTTACAGCTAGCCAGACCGATCCCTCGGAGTAGAGATGACCCAAGATGAACTCTTAAGATCTATGTTTGATGCAGCCCTCGAGGCGGCGGATCCTATGGTCGCAGTAGCCAAACATTTACCCAAAAAGCCGGAATCGCGCGTTATTGTTGTCGGCGCAGGTAAAGCAACGGCGCGAATGGCGCAGGCTGTAGAGGCAAGCTGGGGGCCCTGCGAAGGGCTCATCATTGTACCGCATGGAACATCACTGGCATGTGAAGGCATCAAAATTGTCGAGGGCCGCCATCCTGTTCCTGATGAGAAAGGGAGCCAAGCCGCACGCGATATCCTTTCCCTTGTGCAGTCCGCTTCGGCGAATGATTTGGTCTTGTGCCTTATTTCAGGTGGTGGGTCTTCGTTGCTATCAGTTCCAGCTGATGGGATGTCGCTTGAAGAAAAACAATTGCTGAACAAAGCCTTGCTCAAGAGTGGTGCCGCCATTGACGAAATGAATGTGGTACGTAAACATTTTTCAGCCATCAAAGGCGGCAGACTGGCTTTGGCTGCGGCCCCTGCGCAGGTCTTAACATTGGTCATTAGCGATGTGCCCGGCGACAATCCCGCTGATATCGCATCGGGCCCAACTGTGCCTGACGCCTCAACCGCCCAACAAGCGCGCGCTATTATTGAACGGTTTGAATTGGATTTGCCCAATCATGTTTTAGCGATACTAGACTCCCCAAATGCCGAAACACCGACCCGTGACAACCCTAGTTTTGACAGAACACAAACACGCATTATTGCGGCACCTCAGTCCTCGCTTGAAGCAGCAGCAACTGTTGCGCAGAACGCTGGATACATTCCAATCATTCTAGGAGACGCGTTGGAAGGCGAGGCCCGTGAAATGGGCAAAGTCATGGCAGGCATCGCCAAACAAATCATACGACATGGCCAGCCTGCCAAAGGGAAAATTGCGTTGATTTCCGGAGGGGAAGCAACCGTAACAGTAACCGGTGCAGGCGGTAAAGGTGGTCGATGCAGCGAGTTTTTACTAGGGTTCGCGTTGGCCTGTTGGAAAGAAGCAAACATCGCCGCCCTAGCCTGCGACACGGATGGGCGCGACGGATCAGAACACAATGCTGGGGCAATTTGGCTCCCTCAACATCGTGCCAACGCTGATCGCGATGACGCGCTAGATCACCTGTATCGCCATGATGCTTTTTCATTTTTTGAAAGCCATGATGCGTTGATCATGACAGGGCCGACCCACACAAATGTAAATGACTTCAGGGCGATATTGATCGAAACATCTGAGTGAACAGATGGTCAAATCTTGCTGACATCGTACAACCCGCTACACTTGGGCCGATCATGTATTTACGCGACAGATAAGAATAAATTACCTGTATAAGATTACAACTAATAACTATTGATCTAATTATGAGACGCAATAAAACGGATTGAGTAAATGAATCGCTTCAGAAGGTATGGCGAGATGCTCAACGAACTTGCGGAATTCAAAGTAGTGCTTGGTGTAATCGGCGCAGATTGTCATGCGGTTGGTAACAAAATCATCGCCAGCGTGCTCGGCCCAAAAGGAATAGAAGTCGAAAACCTGGGCGTCATGGTCAGCCAAGATGAATTTATCACCGCTGCAATTGAGAATGGTGCTGATGCAATTTTGGTTTCATCCATTTACGGTCATGGTGAAATCGACTGTCAGGACTTTCGCACCCGCTGCATTCAACGCGGCATCGGTGACATCATTTTATACGTCGGCGGTAATCTTGTGATTGGTAAACGAGATTTTGCATCGGTAGAAGCCCAGTTCAAAGAGATGGGGTTTGACCGGGTGTTTAAGCCAAGCGTGTCGCTGGACGAAGTGGCCACGTTGCTAAAAGATGATATTCGCGCCAAGCGCCCCGCATCCTATGGACATAACTCATCGGCCGCTTGGGTGCCTTCGCTGCATTACACCCTAGCCCAATAATCCGTAACCCATATGGGCTTTGGCCCTTAAGCAAGAAATGTGTGCCGTTTACTCTGCAACACAGCTGGAACAGCTATGCTTGATACGACCGACCTGACCAATACTAAATTAGATCGCGCAACATATGAAACCGAACGTGAAACGGTGTTGGGGACCTGGAGCACCGGACAAAACGTAGATTTTAAAGCCGGAGTTGCATTGCAATCCGCCCTACCCGAAGAAAAACGATTTTCCGTTTCTTTGGCCAATGCCGACGCTGAAGGGCGCAGCTTACTGCAACCTCGCGCTGGGGTTGCTTTACTACGCGAACATACCGATCTGCTGAACGGGTTATCACCTTATTGCGATGTATTACCAACCACAGTGGACGCCTACACGCGGCATAATCGCTATGAAGAGGCCCAAAAGGGTATCGACAAATCCCGCGCTGCTGGCACGTCTCTGTTAAACGGTTTTCCGCCCGTAAATCACGGTATTGATGGCTGTCGGCAACTGGTGGAAGATCTATCTAAGCCCGTTCAAGTACGCCACGGAACACCAGATGCAAGATTGATGGCCGAGATCACCCTTGCCGCAGGTTTCACCAGTTATGAAGGCGGCGGAATTTCTTACAACATTCCCTATGCAAAAAAGGTGCCTCTCGCACAATCTATTCGCCACTGGCAATATTGCGATCGTCTGGTTGGCCTCTATGAAGAAGAGGGTATTCGCATTAACCGCGAACCCTTTGGTCCTTTGACCGGAACATTGGTTCCGCCTTTCGTGTCACATGTCGTAGCGATCCTCGAAGGTCTGCTGGCACTTGAGCAAGGTGTGAAATGCATCACCCTCGGCTACGGTCAGGCAGGCAACATGGCCCAAGACATTGCAGCGTTGCGCAGTCTCAGAAAACTCGCGCATCACTACTTCCTCGCAGCAGGATACGAAGACTACGTGTTAACCACTGTTTTCCATCAGTGGATGGGTGGTTTTCCCGAGGACGAAGCAAAGGCCACAGCCGTCATCTGCCTTGGCGCAATGACCGCGAAATTCGCCCGAGCAACAAAGATCATCGTAAAAACCCCCCACGAAGCCAGCGGAATTCCTACGCTTGAGGCCAATCAAGCCGGCCTTCAGGCCACCCGGCAAATGGTGAATATGATTTCTGATCAAAACCGGATGGAAACGCCTGAAATCGCCGAAGAGGTCGAAATCATTGAGGCCGAAGTTCATGCTGTCATGCGCAAAATACTGAAACTAGGAAACGGCGACATTGCGCGCGGTGCCGTTCTCGCATTTGAAAGCGGCGTTATGGATGTTCCCTTTGCCCCCGCTGCTGCAAATGCTGGAAAGCTAACGCCAGTACGCGACAATTATGGCGCGATCCGTGTTTTTGATCAGGGCGAAGTGCCCCTACCGAAAGACGTCGTAGCCTTTCATCAAGAAAAAATCCGCGAACGCTCCAAGGCCGAAGGCCGGGAGGCATCGTTCAGCATGGTTGTAGATGACGTAAATGCAATCTCTTCCTCTAAACTCATCGGGCGCCCGACGGCCAGCTAAAGAAGACAAACCATGAAGATCACGAACGTACACTTCGCACCCGGCTTTTCCGCATTTTACTTTGACGATCAATCCGCCATCAAAGCCGGAGCAAAACAAGACGGTTTCACCTATCTTGGACACAGTATTACAAAGGGATTTGAACGTATCCGTCAGCGCGGCGAAAGCATTTCAATCCTGCTAGAACTTGAGAATGGTCAAATCGCAGAAGGGGACTGCGCAGCGGTGCAATACTCAGGTGCTGCAGGGCGTGACCCATTGTTTACAGCAGAACGTTTTATCCCGTTTCTGCGTGAACATATCGCCCCTTTACTGAACGGTCGCGACGTCAGTAACTTTCGCGAAACTGCCCAGTTTTTTGACACGCTCGAAATTGACGGAAATGCATTGCACACGGCGATCCGCTATGGATTAAGCCAAGCGATATTGGATGCCACAGCGAAAGCGACGGGGCGTTTAAAGGTAGAAGTGATTTGTGCCGAATACGGTCTACCACTTGTCAATGAGCCTCTCGCTTTGTTTGGGCAAAGCGGCGATGATCGGTATGGCGCCGTTGATAAAATGGTCCTTAAGCGGGTAGATGCACTCCCACACGGTTTAATAAACCATGTTCAAAGTAAGCTCGGTGAAAACGGCGGGAAACTTGCTGAATACGTGACTTGGCTTACGCGGCGCATACAAAACCTCCGCAGTGATGCATCCTATCATCCGCAGCTACATATCGATGTGTATGGAACAATCGGGCAAATTTTCAATAATGATGCAGTTAAAATAGCAGACTATTTATGCGTACTTGGAAAGCGCGCCGCGCCGTTTCAATTGTATATTGAAGGACCGGCAGACGCAGGTTCAAAAGAAGGGCAGATCGCCCTTCTTGCCGACATCAAAGCAGCCCTCACTTCACGCGGCAGCACTGTTCGCATTGTGGCCGATGAGTGGTGTAACACCTATCAGGACGTGGTTGATTTTGTCGATGCTGAGTGCTGCCACATGGTTCAGATTAAAACGCCAGATCTGGGCAGCCTACACAATACGATCGACGCGGTGTTGTATTGCAAAGAACGAAATGTCGAGGCCTATCAAGGCGGCACTTGTAACGAGACCGATATTTCAGCACGTGCCTGCGTTAACATTGCCCAAGCGACCCGACCAGAGCGCGTGTTGGTTAAACCTGGCATGGGTTTTGATGAAGGTATGACAATTGTCGCCAATGAAATGCATCGCAACATCGCAATTCTCTCGGCCCGAAAGGTAGCCCAAGATGTCTGAACCTCATGTAAAACCCTACGAAGGCTTATTGGTTGTTTCTTTAGAACAGGCTGTTGCAGCGCCTTTGGCCTCTTGCCACTTTGCCCAGGGTGGTGCGCGTGTCATCAAAATCGAACGCGACAGTGGTGATTTCGCGCGGAAATATGACGGCGCGGTAAAAGGCTCCGCTTCGTATTTTGTTTGGGCCAATCACGGCAAAGAAAGCCTGTGCCTTGATATCAAGAATCCCGATGATGCCAACGTGCTTCAGAACATTTTGGACAAGGCCGATGTGTTTATCCAAAATTTGGCCCCCGGCGCAATCGGCCGTGCCGGGTTTGGCGAAGTCCCGTTGCGCGCACGTAACCCGCGGCTCATTACCTGCGATATTTCCGGGTACGGCGAGGAAGGCGAATATCAGGACATGAAGGCCTATGATTTCCTTGTACAATGTGAAAGCGGATTGGTCGCCGTGAACGGTGCCCCGGGCGCACCAGGTCGTATTGGTGTTTCGGTCTGTGACATCGGCGCAAGCATGAACGCAATTATCGGTATTCAAAAGGCGCTACTTGCACGGGCAAAAACGGGCAAAGGCAGCGCAGTCAAAGTTTCCCTGTTCGATACGGCGGCTGACTGGATGACCGTCCCACTGATGCACACTGTTTATGCAGGCAAAGCGCCAAAGCCTGTGGGGCTACACCACCCATCCATCGCACCTTATGGCGGATTTGACACGGCGGATAACGAAACTCTCGCAATTTCCATCCAAAACGAACGCGAATGGGTTCGCCTCTGTTCGAATGTGTTTGGGCAAACCGAACTCGCGACGGATTCCAGATTTTGTGACGCCGCAAGTCGCATCCAAAATCGCACGGCTCTCGATGCCATTGTAGCGGGGTTTTTCCTGACCAAAACCCGTGCAGAGTTGGAAACGCTACTACGCTCTGCAGCTATTGCTTACGGCGCGGTGAATTCGGTTGAAACCTTTGCCCAGCACCCGCAATTGCGCCGAACGCCCGTGACATTAGAGAATGGGGAAACGGCCCATCTGGTAGCCGCACCAGTACAACATAGCTTTGAACCCTCAACACCCAAGTTTGGCAGAGTGCCCGCATTAGGAGAACATTCAGCAGCTATAAGAGAAGAATTTTCTCAGCAACTATACGGTGCTGATGGATGATCCGTTCTTATCTATTCACACCCGCACATCAGGAGGCATTGGTTCGCCGCGCCCAAACACGCGGCGCCGATGTTGTACTTTTAGATCTCGAAGACAGTGTTCCCCTAGAACAAAAATCAGCCGCCCGACAGGCGTTGTTTGCACATGTCACACATTTGCGTGCCAACAAAAGGCACGTCGCCATCCGGGTAAATCGTGCACTCGCCATCTGTGCCGCCGATCTTAGAGCTGCATGTGTGCCCGGCGTTTCTGCGGTAATGATCCCAAAGGTTTCCGGGGCGGATCATATTAAGCTGCTCGACGAGTTTTTAAGTCAATGCGAACGTGAAGCTGGATTGCCAGACGGCCAAATAAAATTGATTGCACTGATCGAAACACCTACTGCTCTTCTAAAGTTACCGGAAATTGCGACAGCGAGCCCGCGTCTATCAGCACTGGCATTGGGTACGGAAGATTTATCAACTGAATGCGGATTTTCGCCAAGCTTCGAAACACTACTTGCGCCCAGCCAACAGGTAATTTTTGCCGCACGCGCAGCAGGTTTAGCGGCGGTCGGATTACCCGGTTCGATCGCAGAAGTGCAAAACATGGAACGTTTTTCCGAAACCGCCAAAGCGGCACGGCGCATCGGATTTGATGCAGTCTTGTGCATTCATCCAAAGCAAGTAACCGTCGTAAACGAGACATTTAAAACAAACGCCAATGAACGTGCAGAGGCCGAGCGTATCATCGCGGCCTATGAGGCTGCTTTGCATGAAAAGCGTGGCGCAGTTTTACTAGACGGGAAGATGATTGATCCCCCAATCGTCGCTCGTGCTCAGGCGTTATTGGCATCTACCTGAACTCACTGCGTTTCGGGAAAAAACTCCTGCATGAACTGCGGCCCTTGCTCTTTTACAAATCGGCGCAATTTCGCCGCAGCAGGCGACAGTGTTTTTCCCTTAAGATGAAGAACGTACCAATCGCGCAATTCGGGCATCCCCGTGACATCCAAAACCTTCAACCGACCCGCCATGCGTTCTAATGAGATTGTATGTTCCGAAATAAACGCCATGCCCATTCCGGCCATTACGGCGTTCTTTATGTTGGCGTTGCTATCCATGACTTGCGCGGTCGGTACCGGTAGTCCAGCTTCTTCAAAAAAATGATCGTGCACCATGCGTGTACCTGACCCGGTTTCGCGCACCAAAAACCGATGCCCCTTTAGATCCACCCGATGGATGCGCCTAAATTTCGTCAATGGGTGGTCAGGACTCGCAATCAAAACGTATGGATGTTTGGCAAATCCCACGGCATCCACCTCTACCCGTCTGGGTGTGCGGCCCATCAAAGCTAAGTCAATTTCGCCCGCTTCGAGTTGAGAAATAACACCCCGCCTGTTGGTGATATTGATTTCCAGCGTCGTATCTGGATGGTGTTTCTTAAATTCTTGCAACAGGTGTGGCCCAAAATTACGAGCCGTGGAAACCATTGCCACACGCACTAGATTATCAAGTTCACCTTGTAAGGTATCAATGACATCGATGGCTTCGTGCAGGGTTGCTGTTACCCTTTCTGCATAAGGAACTAGCGCTGTCGCCGCGGCAGTTACCCGCGTTGACCGCCCTTCCTTCTCAAACAACGGCGCGCCCAGAGCTTCGCTTAATCGACTCATCTGCATAGAAACAGCTGGCGGAGTTAAGGCCAGTTCGGCAGCAGCCTGCACAAAACTGCGATGCTCCACCGCCGAGAGAAATATCTGCAATTGCCGCAGAGTGATTTTGGAAGACGCGTGCTCTGTCACTTTTTAGGTCATTTCCTTAGGCTGAGGTCAGGGTGGGTTTACGGGTAAAGAAGTCTCCGCCCTTGTCATCAATAATCACAAATGCGGGAAAGTCTTCAACGACTATTTTGAACACGGCCTCCATGCCGAATTCAGCGAAATCTAATGTTTCGATACTTTTGATCACCTCTTTACCCAATACAGCTGCTGCACCGCCTACGGAACCTAGGAAAAAACCACCATTGGACTTACAACTTGCAACAACTTCTCTGGATCTATTTCCCTTGGCAATCATGACACGCGACGCACCCATCGCCTGCAATTCAGGTACATAGGGATCCATTCGCGCCGCTGTCGTCGGACCAAAGGAACCAGATGCGTAACCTTCGGGTGTCTTAGCTGGTCCAGCGTAATAGACAGGGTGGTCGCGAATATAATCTGGCAAAGGTTTGCCTTCTTCCATCATTTTAGAAAGCTCTGCATGCACAAGGTCACGCGCAACAATCATCGTGCCGGATAACAAAACAGGCGTGGAAACCTCAAACTGTGACAGATCTTTACAAATTTGGTCCATGGATTGATCTAGGTTTACACGAACTGCTGCATTGGCCTCAAACTCTTGCTCAGGCAAATAAGTTTCAGGATGGCGTTCTAGTGTTTCCAACCATATCCCTTCCCTATCTATATACCCCTTAATTTGCCGATCAGCCGAACAGCTTACACCGAGACCAACCGGCAAGCTGCCACCGTGGCGTGGCAGTCGGATCACGCGTATGTCGTGACAAAAATACCGCCCGCCAAATTGCGCGCCCAACCCCATATTGCGGGTCAGTTCCAGAATTTCGGCTTCCAACGCAACATCACGAAATGCGCGCCCCGAGGCATCGCCCGTTGTCGGCAGAGTATCTAATTCTTTGGCGGATGCCATTTTCACGGTCTTCAATGTTTGTTCCGCAGACAATCCGCCAATCACAATCGCCAAATGATACGGAGGACAAGCGGTTGTACCAAGTGTTCGGATTTTCTCATCAAAGAATGCAAGCAGCCGCTCGGGCTCTAATAAGCGACGGGTTTCTTGAAACAGGAACGTTTTATTCGCTGAACCTCCGCCTTTGGCCATGAACAGAAATTCTAGTTTTTCGCCTGATGACGCCGCAATATCAATCTGGGCTGGCAGATTTGTACCGGTGTTTTTCTCGTCATATGTGGTGAGTGGTGCCATTTGCGAAAACCGAAGATTACGAGTCTGCCACGTATCCAGAATACCTTGGCTCAGCGCATCCTCAAGATTTCCTTCGACCAGAATGTTCTGTCCTTTTTTGCCAGTGACAATTGCTGTTCCGGTATCTTGGCAACTGGGAAACTCCCGCTCGGCGGAAATCACCGCGTTCTTCAGCAGTTCCAACGCCACAAATTTATCATTCGCCGTTGCATCATCATCGTCCAAGATATGTTTTAGCTGCGCCAAATGGGACGGACGCAGCAAGTGCGACACATCTTCAAACGCCGCGGCGGTTAAATTCCGAACAGCTTCGCCAGACACTCGTAGAAATTGCTCATCGTTCAGGTCGAATGCGCACACCCCCTGATCGCTGATCTTATGATATTTAGTGTCTGTTTCTGAAGTTTGGAACAATTTGGGAAAAGGTGTACGGAGGGATTTCATAAGTTAGCCTAGCTTATCAATTCACCAGTATAGATAAATCAATTTTACCAACTGTCAATCTAACTTAGGTCTCCCCGCAGCAAACCAATACGCCAACCTACCCCCGCCGCCGCAAGAGCCAGACGAAGAATACACCGCCGATCAATCCGGTAACAATACCGATCGGCATATCGTCGGGGGCCATAATGGTTCGAGCAATGATATCACACCACAGCAGATATATCGCGCCCAGCAAAGCTGACGCAGGCAAAACGCGCGTGTAATCCCCACCAACAATCAAGCGCACGATATGCGGTATCATAAGGCCAACAAAGCCGATGATCCCGGAAAAGGCCACCATGACCCCGGTGATCACAGCACCCGTTACAAAAATCATTAACCGAAAGCGAGCAACAGGAATACCCAGTGTAGATGCGGTTTCATCTCCAATCGTCATCGCGTTTAAGTTGGATGAATTGAGCCAGAGATAGGCACTACACAGGCACAACACTACAAATGGGTAGATCAATTGCCCCCACTGCGCGAGGCCCAGCCCCCCCAACATCCAAAAGACCACCGTATGCGTGGCGCGTGGATCTCCGAGGAAAATCAGAATATTTGCAGCTGACATCACGATAAACGAAACAGCAACACCTGCGAGGACCAGCCGATCTGCGCTTGTGGCCGACGCGAATTGAGATACGCCAAGAACCAGCAAAGTCGCCCCCAAAGCGCCCAAGAACGCCAATACAGGAACCGTAAGAAGACCCAGAAACATACCTGTATGCAACAGCGCCAGAATGGCACCAAACGCACCACCCGCCGAAATTCCGAGAAGATGAGGATCAGCCAAAGGATTGCGCGTTACGGCCTGAAGGCTTGCCCCAACAATCGCAAGTCCAGCGCCAACGAGACAGGCCAGAAGTGCTCTGGGAAAACGAATATCCCAAACAATCGCCTCACGTCCAGACGACCAGTTTGGTGTAATAGCATCTGGGGAAACCTTGCTGATCAAAATACCCCAGACTGTGTGTAGGGGCACAGAAATGGCCCCTACACTAATAGCAACGGAAACAGAGAGAAGCAGCAAAACTAGCCCGCCCCCCATCACAAGGCGAAAAGAAGCGTTGCGAGTTATTTGTGCAGCTTTCTCTGTCATCTTATTCGCCCTGGAATGCAGCGGCTAATGTACGGATCGCTTCGATATTGCGCGGTCCTGGTGTTGCTTCAACATATTCCAACACAACGAAACGGTCGTTTCTAACTGCATCGATGTTGGCCAAAGCAGGGTTATCGCGCATGATGTTCATGCGGTCTTCGGCAGTCAATTCACCGTAGTTGATAATGACGACAACTTCGGGATCTTGATCGACCACCTCTTCCCAGCTCACAACACCCCAGCTTTTACGAAAACCATCCATGACGTTTACACCGCCTGCGGCTTCGATCATGGCTGTCGGGATCGCGTAATGCCCTGCTGTGAACGGCGCATCTGCACCGGAATCAAACACAAAGGCGCGCACAGGGTCAGCTGCTGCGTCAAGTCCAGCAGTAATTTCTGCCAGTTCCGCTTCGTATCCTGAGATCAATTCTTCGGCGCGCTCTTCCACTCCGAAAATCTGACCCAGATTACGAAGGTCATTGTACATGAGGTCCATCGTAACATCCTGATCCATACCCAAGTGGATGCAGCTTTCAGACAGTTCATATACGTCGATGCCAAATGGTGCGAGCGTCTCTGGCGTAACTTCCCCGCCAACGCGCATGCCATAATTCCAACCAGCAAAATAGAAATCCGCATCCGCACCAATAAGAACTTCTTTGGATGGGTATCTGGCAGAAAGCTCAGGAAGTTGATCAACGCCAGCGCGCATCTCAGCGTCGAGTTTGTTCCAACCGGAAATACCAGTATAACCCACCATGCGATCTGCCAAACCCAAAACGAGCATCATCTCAGTCAGATTAACGTCATTGGAAATCGCAGCCTGCGGTGGCGTGTCGAATGTAACTTCGCGGTCACAACTTTGCACAGTCGTTTCGGCCAATGCGCCGGATGCGATTGATGACAAAACAAAAGCCGTAGCTAGAGCCTTAGGTGTATTTTTCATGAGGTGCCTCCTTTATTCGGGCAGATGGAAAGATAGATGTTTGGTATTACTGGGGCTCAGATATTCGCTGCGTGCCTGAACACGAAACGCCTCTGATACATGTGTTTCGGTCAACACCTCATCTGGTGCGCCGAAGCCTTTTGCGTGTCCTGCCTCAAGCAGCAAAACAACATCACAAACGTCAGCCGCCATATTCAAATCATGAAGCGAGACGACAATGGTCAGATCCAAATTGCGGATCAGCGCTAAGATTTCGAGTTGATGCCGGATATCAAGATGATTGGTTGGCTCGTCCAGAACCAGCACCTGCGGTTGTTGGGCTAACGCACGGGCCACCATCACCCGCTGACGTTCCCCGCCCGACAGTGTTTGCACATCTCGATAGGCAATTTTGTGAAGATCCAGTTGTGACATTGCATCATCTACAATTTCGCTATCCCGATCTCCGGGCGTAGAAAACCCCAACCGATGCGGTGTTCGGCCAAGTGTCACCACTTCGCGGACAGTCAAACCAAACGAAGTATGCTGTTCTTGCAATACCGCAGCCACTTTACGTGCAGCCGCGCGCGGCGGAATGGACCAAATGTCATCGCCATCTACGAAGATGCGGCCCGTCAACGGGTTTTGATACCTGTAAATCATACGGAGCAACGTCGATTTACCTGCACCATTGGGCCCAACAACACCCAAGACCTGCCCTGCTTTCAGTTCAAAACTGGTTGGATGCAACAACAAGGGTTGGTTTTTATAAGGTCCCCAACTGATGTTTTCAGCAATTAGATCAGCCGCAATCATGATAAGCACCCCGCAGTGCTTTCCAACGCAACCAATGTCGCGGGAACCCGTGCCAAAGTATTTTTTCGCAGCTTTCCCGGGCGATCAACGGACGAACACCATCCATCCCCTAGCACTGCATATTGGCGCGCGAACGCGATTAAATCATCGATATCATCCTCAGGCGTTATGCCTCCGAACAAATAAGTCGCCTTATGCGCACCCTGATAGGCTACCGTACAGGGGCGATCACACCCGGCCATACAGGCTACGCCTGAAACTTGAAAATCCTCAGACGCAACGTTGTCAGCAGCATCAATTGCAGCGCGCAATTTTGTAATGAGCTTATAACCTGGGCGATCCTCAGTGCCTTTGGACTTACAGGATGTACATATCGTAATTCTGTGCTGTGGTGTTCCCATGTCGCCCTCCGCGAGATCGCGGGGCAAAGTTTAGACATGTATTTCCAAACGGAATCATCCGTAAAGCCATCATGGCCTCCTGTCCGGACGCCCCGCCCGGGTTGAAGTTGCATCGATGATGGCAGGTCTCCTGACTCGTGGGTTTTCGCTTACTCGAACCTTCCCAAACGCTTGTGCGTTCAGTGGTCTATATCGAGGTCGCTCGCCACATACAGTTGCGGGGGCAGTTACGGATTTGGCGCCTACTGGCTACTCCTCACCGTATTCCCATTTCATCTCGGAATCACATTCGTCTTCCGAAAACCATCTCGGGGTTTCTGTGTTAAAACTTTCTAAACGTCAAGGCGCCGCATTATGATTCGACTTAAACACGACGGAGCGCACTAATGGCGACGATCAACGTTGTTGCAACGGTTTGAAGCACCGCAAAGGCCAGCAGAGCATTCCACAATCCAAACTGGTCTGCCAAAACGCCACATAAAACCACCGGAACAGAAAACCCAAAATATGCATACACAAACAACCCCGAGGTCGCCCTTGCTCGGTCATGAGGCGCGCGTTCTGACACTTCGGCCAAAGCAGCAAGATAAGTAAATCCATAGCTCGCTGCACTTGTGATGCAGGTTCCCAGTAACACTAGATTTAAAGTACTCGAACCTACCCCCACCAACAGCACAAAATACCCCAAGGGGATCAATACAAATCCTAACGCTAGTGATTGATCATTTTGCAGACATCGTGCGATAGGCTGGCACAAAAAGCCAACAAAAATAGCCAAAAACACAACAAGCCCAGTCCACCCTTCAAGATTATTTGCTGCAAGCTCTAGTGGCACAACCGCGATAGTCATCCCGGTTGTGGACCAAGCGAGCGCCATAGCCGCGCCGAACTTCCACGTTCCGCTTGGAAAGAACGGCAACCGCAACATCGAAACGTCTTTAAGGTTATTTACTTTTGGCAATCTAAAGCTCGCCACGAACAACAATGGAACAGCAATGAACAAAGCAATATAGCTAATGGGCATAAGGGTTGGACCCTGCATCCCCAAACTTATACCCGTCGCCAACGCACCACCGCCAAATCCAAGAGATGTCGCAGATGTAACGATAAGCGCAGCAGTCCTTGTACGTTCAACGCCAACAATCTCAGTCATGTATGCAGTTCCCGCTGGCGTCGCGAGACCTGTTCCTATGCCTAACAACACTCTGGCGAAAACGAGGCTTTCCCAAGTCGGGAAGCAAACCAACACTCCAGTTGCAGCCGCCCCCAAGAGCAGCGCCATCATGAGCGGTATACGCCGACCAATTCGATCTGAAAGGCCGCCAAGCAACAACAGCGTTGGCATTAGACCGGCAACATACGCTGCAAAAGCTACCGTAATCGCGGTGGCACCAACATTACTTTCTGCGGCGTATACATCATAAAGCGGAGCCTGAAGGTTTACTGCAAAAGTCACCGTAAACAAACACATAGCGAGAGAAAAAACAGATATGAAACGTCGCATTAAGTAACCTCAGCCGTTGACATTCCATCGAGATGTCACGAGGCTTCTGGTATGACAATTTTTTAATTGTACTAATGACAGTATCCAGATGAAAAAACAAAAGCACGCACGCCTAACAGATATACTCACGCGAGCCATAAAATCTGGGAAACTCGCCCCTGGATCAAGACTGCCAACACATCGTGCCTTTGCCGAAAAATCAGGGGTTGCACTAGCAACTGCGACCCGCGTTTACAAAGAGCTGGAACAGCGTGGCTTAATTACTGGTGAGGCCGGCCGTGGCACTTTCGTACGCGACCCCGGACAACCCGCAACTCTTGGGGTTCACCAATCAGACACAGAAGGCGTAACCGATCTAGTCTTTAACATGCCCAGTGGGATAAATGATGCAG
Source organism: Cochlodiniinecator piscidefendens (assembly GCF_011326755.1). Taxonomy (GTDB): domain Bacteria; phylum Pseudomonadota; class Alphaproteobacteria; order Rhodobacterales; family Rhodobacteraceae; genus Cochlodiniinecator; species Cochlodiniinecator piscidefendens. Next base: position 689,028 of record NZ_JAAOIE010000002.1, read on the forward strand.
ACATGCTTCGCTCAGGCTTACGGCAATTGGCCTTATCCGGAGACCTCGATGCAATTCTGCGCTATCAGCCTCATGGTGGACGCCTGCACGAACGACGGACTTTTGCAAAATACCTGCGCCCATTACTAGGTCATATTGATCCCGAACAACTCTTAATTACGTCGGGTGGCCAACACGGATTGGCTATGATTTGTTTAGGGTTGTTTGACTATGGCGACGCGATCGCCGTCGACACCCTCACCTATCCCGGTTTCAAGTCTGCAGCTGCATTGCGTGGCATCAAACTCATACCCATAGAAAGCAAAAATGGTGTTATGGACCCGGAGGATCTGGGGCGGAAATGTCAAAAAAACGATATTCGTGCGGTTTATCTGATGCCAACAGTGCAGAGCCCCTTGGGAAGCGTTATGGACTTAGAAACACGTAGGAAAATTCTAACGATCGCAGAACAACATAATCTGACCATTATAGAAGATGCGGTTTATGCATTCTTAGAAGAAAATCCACCTGCAAGCTTCCTCTCTCTAACCCCAGAACGAACGGTCTATGTCAGCGGGTTTGCCAAAACGCTCGCGACGGGATTGAGATTAGGATATGTCATCGCACCTCCCGATAAAATCCAACCGTTGCAAGAAGCTATTCGCGCGACAACTTGGAATGCGCCCGCGCTTATTTCGGGTTTGGTTGCCAATTGGATCAAGGATGGATCCTTAGCCAAATCAGAAGCTGACCGCAGAAAGGACGGCGCCCAGCGCCAAGAAATTTGCAGAAATATTTTTGGGCAGATGCCAGTTGTTTCACATGACAAAGCAGGCTTTGCTTGGGTTCCGCTGGAAAACGGACAGCGCGCCCACCCCATAGTCACCTACTTACAAGGGCAAAATATTTCGATTTCCGGAGCAGAGGCGTTCTCGACAACGATCGCGACGCCGCAGGCTCTTAGGCTTGCCTTTGGCGGAATACCTCTGGATGAACTCCCTACACTCTTATGCAAGGTTCGAGAGGCTATTCATGCGGTCGGCCCCCAGTAGCCCGTGCAACGTCATTCACACGAAAGTGCCACTTGGTAGATAACCTAAGAATGGTGCATCTCTATATTGTGCGTAAAATATTTTCTGTCTAAGCTTCTCTCAACAGGAGAAAATTATGAAACCTAATACTGTCGTCGTCGTACGCATGTGGTGCGTGGTCCAATAACAGGTACCATAACTGTTATCATGCGCCTCCGAACATTTTCGGAGGCTTTTTTATTTTCTGAAAGAACTGTTGATGAGTAAACTAAAAACGCCCCCTCACTTAATCACCCTCATTTTGTTGACTGGATTTTCTCCGTTATCGCTCAACATGTTTTTGCCATCACTTGCCAATATCGCCGTTGATTTCGGCGCCAATTATAAAACAGCAAGTATAGCCGTTTCCGGATATCTCGCTCTTACAGCTGTTGTACAAATTATTATTGGACCGCTCTCAGATAAAATTGGTCGGCGGCCTGTTCTGCTATCGGCAGTCTTGATATTCGCAATCGCATCGATAGGCTGCGTGTTGGCGCAGGACATCACGACGTTTCTCATTTTTCGTATGCTACAGGGGGGAATGGTCGCTGGGTATACCTTATCTATGGCAATTGTCAGGGATACACATTCTGAGCGAGAAGCTGTTAGTCTGATCGGCTACATTGGTATGTCGATGGCTATCGCCCCCATGGTGGGACCTATGTTCGGCGGATTACTAGATACCTTCTTTGGTTGGCGCTCCATCTTTATCTTTTATGCGATGTCTGGGGCTGTTTTGTTTTTCCTATGCTGGGTTGACTTGGGGGAAACGCAGGACACCACGCCATCGCAGTCAACGCCCCAGGCTTCGAAAATAGGTGTACTTCTTCGGGACCCACAATTTTGGGCTTTTTCACTCTGCGGGGCAAGTTCTGTCGGGGCGTTTTATATTTTTTTAACAGGTGCCCCGCTCGTGGCCCTATCAGAATTTGGTGTCACAACGGCGGAGTTAGGCATATACATCGGCACTATCACTCTGGGTTTCATGGCAGGTGGTTTTCTTACCGGACGGTTTGGTTCCAAATTTGAATTAACGACTATGATGTTAATCGGACGCATTGTTGCGTGTCTCGGCCTTTTGGTGGGATCACTGCTTATTTTTCAAGGGTTTCAATCGCCTCAGTTTTTCTTCGCCAGCACCATTTTCGTTGGGCTGGGAAATGGCCTTACCATGCCAGGCAGCAACACTGGCGCAATGTCAGTTAGACCCAACCTTGCAGGAAGCGCGGCTGGGCTGAACGGCGCTCTGATCGTCGCAGGAGGGGCTGCTTTAACAACGTTAACCGGGATAATAATGCCAGAAGAAAACGGTAGCCAAACATTGCTTATGCTTATGCTCGGGGCTTCTGGAATGGGCCTATGCTTTGCTGTCTGGGCGGTTTATCTCACGAAACAAAGAAGTTTGGCATCATGAAACAGCACCCAAAACTCGCCGCTCTTGCTGTGGTCCTGGAAAAAGGAAAGCTGCTATTGGTTCGTCGGAAAAACGAGCCCGACGCTGGGCTATGGGGATATCCCGGCGGTCACGTAGACTTAGGGGAGACTGCTTTGGCGGCTGCGGTGCGTGAACTACGCGAAGAAACAACAATCATCGCAACTCCGATAACTTATCTGACAAATGTAGATGTCATCATTTCAAACGAAACGGGCCGTGTTGATCATCACTTTCTCTTGGCTGCAGTTTTGTGTAAATTTCAATCAGGAACGCCTACTGCACAAGACGATGTAGCTGAGGCTGAATGGTTCGATTTTAACACCGTATTGAATGCTGAACTTCCTATGAGCAAGAATGTTGACACTGTCCTGCAGATCGCACTTCAACATATGAGAAACGGTGCATCCAGCAATAAATAAAATGGGTTGCCCAAGCCCGAGTGACCCCGCGCTTGACCCAACCCATTTTTCCTTATCCTAACAAACGGGCGCGTTACGTTTTATCAAGCGCCTCTTTCAGCTGCTCCAATTCACCATCGCGCATTGTGATAGCTTGCTCCTGATACGGGAACGCATTCTTGTGCACTTCAGCAGTGAATTCCTGTAGTGCCGCAACACGTTCCGCGTACATTTCGCGATGCAATTTACCAAGATTGCGAAACGCATGTGCGTGACGTGGAGCGTTCTCATCTTCACCGCAAATATCCGCCATAAACAGAAAGATAACGTCCCCCGCGTTCCCGGATCCCAAAGATATCGTCACAATTGAGGTCTTATCGTTCAGAAGGTTCAAAGTCTCTTCTGCAACGCATTCTATCTCACAGGCGAAGGCACCCGCATCTTCGTAACGTTTGAATGTACGATATAGCTCCATCGCTTCGTCGGCAGTTCGACCTACAGCCTTCAATCCACCTTTCCAGTGACTAAAAGTAGGCACAAGCCCCATGTGAACTTGAACAGGAATGCCTTCGCGCGCGAGCATCTCCACAACGGGCAATGATCGATTGGTAAAATACATGTCTGCTCCGGCTTCCATTTGCCCCATCGCATGCCGGAGAATTTCATCATGAGTTACAAACTGCCCCCACCCCATCGCACTTCCTACGAAATGTGTCGGGGCGAGCTCACGCGCAAGTTCGATATCGCGATCCCACACTGTCAGTGTATCAATTCCGGCTTCGACACAGGCCCGGATTTCACCTTCATTTGCGGGGTTGCACATCGTCAAACGTCTGCCTGACCCTTTGAGGTCTTGCAAATCTTTCACCGTATAGTTGCGCATACCGGGCTTTCGACCAAACGTATAAATGTTCTTCATCAGGATTGTCCCTATTTGCTCGACCAGATTTTGCGACGACGCTCTTTGACAATCTCGTTGCCTTCAGTCGAACCATCGTGAAATGTACCTAACCAAGTGTCCCAAGGTGTTTCATACGTTCCGTAATTACAGTCGAAGAAACGGTGATGCAGCTGATGGAAAAAATCGCCAACTTCGACGCCCCCGACCTTGCCGATTTTCAGTTTTTCAAACCCGGTATGAGATGTCGGTGCACCAACACCGTGATGGAATAGTAGAAAAATAACGTGGATAGGATGGCCCGGCACCAACAGGAACATCAAAGTATCCGTCATCAGGATGAAGCTTTCGACAGGATGCATAGCCAGACCCGACCATGGGCCAGTGTTGATATTACGGTGATGCCACGAATGCACATGACGGTACATAAACCCAATGTGTAAGATCCGGTGATGCATATAAAAATACAGACCTGCCCAGATCGGGATGATTATGATCAACGCCACAAACCAAATTGGATTGCTTTCAAATGTGATCATCGTCGCCCAACCATTGGCGTAAGCGTACCACATAAAGCATTCCCAGAACGTCCAGAACTGCATGGCTACAAATGACCACAGCATGTTGTCCCAAACCTGGTTTTTAAACGTAAAGACCTTCGCGCCTTTCATCATCGGGCGCATGTCATAACGCATCTCATCGCCCTGCACACCGAACGTCCACAATAATAGATGCAGGCCTCCGGCAACACTAAACAAGATAATGAAATTGCGGATCCAAACTTCAGAAACCCAATCAAAAGCGATGGTTTCTGCGCGACTCAACTCAGGTGTAAAAAACATCCAAGTGATAATTGCCCCGATTAGGAACAGACAGCGCATGCCAACGGGATTCCAGCTGCGTAACAAATAAAGAATTGAGGCCAGCGGCTTCAGCGGCCAATCCCAATACGGGGCGACTTGAATCGGCAAAGATGGTGTAAAGTTCCAGATACGGCGCGGCGTACGCGCTGGCGTTTCAGACTGATCTGTCATGATTTTTCCAATCGTTCTTACATGGCCGCACGCGTGGCAGCAACTTCAGGCATAACCAATGGTTGGTCCGGCGCCTGCATGACGTCGGGGTCATAAGGGGGGCGTGCAAAAACCTCGCGCACCATCGGCGCAAAAAATGAAAGAGGAAGCGTTGGATACTCAGGATCAAAGCTAGCTTGATCCCAGCGCTCGCAAAATTGCGCGCAATCATCGAAGTACTTCGCACCACGATGACGTTCCCGCTTATCTTTATCAAAACCCTCTAGATGATGACCGTAGTACAGCATCTGAAAGTCACCATGTGTTTCAATACACCAGCGACATTGCTCACGCACAAAAGGTTTCAAAATCGTCGCAGCATATTCGTCGTGATTATAAGGGGCAAAAATATCACCTATATCATGCAGCAATGCTGACACGACCCAATCGATATCCGCACCATCATGCCACGCTCGGGTCGCAGATTGCACTGAATGCCCAAGGCGCGTAATTTGATATCCTGAGAGGCTCTCATCTAAGTGCTCTAAAGCATGTAGCAACCGATCGGCCGTCCCTTTCGTGTACTCGATTTCATGTGCTGTCAGGAATTCGTATTCTTCCTTAGTGCCATCTTTCATTTGGGTGAAGTTCACTCGTTCCATATCACGCCTCCATAGATTTCTTTTAACAGTGCCTGACACATCGCTTTACGACGACGGCTAAAAGTGGAATAATAGAATAACTATTTGTTATACTGAACGTGGTGAAAATGCGGCGTAATCTCCCCCCTTTAAATGCCCTATTCGCTTTTGAAGCCGCAGCACGGCATGGCAGCTTTACCCGCGCAGCCGAAGAATTATCCGTCGCTCAACCTGCGATTACCCGTCATATTGCAAAGTTAGAGAATTGGTTTGGCCATACGTTATTTACACGTCGCGGCAGCACCATTGAGTTAACAACCGAGGGCCATATTTTAGCGGGGCTTTCTACAACAGTGTTTGACCGGCTAGAGTTGGGTATTCGCGATGTTTTACCCAGCAATGATCATGAAATTCTGATTGGCGCCTCCTTCGGGGTCGCGCACCTATGGCTCATGCCGAGGATCAGCGGCATGCGGTTGGCAGCCAATGCCACAGTGAATTTCTTAACATCAGATGATTACCGCAGCTTTGACGACCCATCTGTCGATTGCTCTATTCGATTTGGGAATGGTGACCTTGGTTCATACAACAACGATCTTCTTTTTCGCGAACATTGCCAAATTATAGCGAGCCCAACTTTTTTGGAAATGCATCCAGAGTTTGATCCCAACGATCCCCTACAAACGATCGATCCAAAACACCTGTTTGACCACGGTGATCCACGAGCCAACGGCTGGATGACATGGGAACGCTATCTTCAACATATTGGCAAACCCACCTCAGGCGCAGAACGTTTCACAAAAGTGCTTAGCTTCCCGACCATGCTCGATATGGTTGCTGCTGGTGAAGGCGTCACAATCGGTTATCGAGGCTTAGATGATCACCTTATCGAAGCGGACCAGCTTGTCCGAATTGGAACACAAGTCGAACGCGACGGGCATGGATACTACCTTGTCTACAGAAATGAAGTAAAATCCAAACGTCCTTTTCGGCGACTTCGTGATTACCTTTTACAGAGCAAGTTAGGGCATCTTACCACTTAATCTCGATGGTATTTGTATTTTTCCAAAGCGAAACGATACATTCAAAACCAGCAAGATGGCTGAGTTTACCAGCGATGAAGCAACCATTCGACTGAGCGCAAATTGCGAGTTTTTGCATTTCAACACAGCTTTCTTCCGCGCATATCCGTAAATCGTTTTTATGGTTCACTCCACAGCATTGATTTGATCAAAAACAAGAGAAGGCCCGCATTATATTGGCAGGCCTGCGCTGTGAAGAGAACAACACCGTTCTATGCCACCGCGCAGGCATCGCTGAGAGTCTTTACTACAGCTGGTCGAAAGAGTTTTGGGGGCTGGCACCTTAGGCCGAGGCAACTCTCTGAGGGCTTCTACGACGAGTTCGGTGCCGCCAGAAGTGATCTGGTATCCAATGTCACCGGCCTGCCTCCGTTCGTCCTCCGTCAAGGAGCTGATGCCAACACTGCCCCCGCGATCTACCAAAAGACCAAGAAGTTCACAGAAATAGGCGGCTGCATTGCATTCAAGCGTATCAATCCAACGGGTCACCGGCGCTCCCATCGATCGCGCCTCAATATAATTTGAAAGCCCAGATGGCGTAGAGACGTTTGCATTCTCAGCGGCGCACAAGATGTCCCATCTTTGCTCAAGGCACCGTTTGGTGAAATCATGAACCGAACCCGCATAGCCAACACGCTCAAAACTCTTGAGAAGCACCCCGTGCTGCGGACATTGGCGCATAAACGGGATGTGCCAGGTCGCTTGGGAACCATTTGGGATAAGTTGAAGAAAGACCCGCCCCAGGACATGCTGGAGGCGGACAGGCTGGGGCTATTGACTGCCCCCGAACCTGAACAAGCAAACTGGCGAGACGAACCTGCGGAAAATATCATCCCAGACAGCCTGGAAGATATCTTCGCTGATGATGATCTCAAGGTACCTGCAGAATTCTCAGATCTCCGCCATGTCACACCATCTGCGGACAGGCATCAGTCAGAACATCGCGCGGAGTTTTTTCCTTGCCCTGATTTCGAGCAATTCGAAGCGAAATTCATACAGATTCAAGCCGCTCTCGAAGCGGGTGAGCGGAAAACAAAGGTTGTCGAAAAATGGGCCATTATTGAGCCTGTTGCTGGAGATGTATTCATCCGAAATGGATTGTTGTGCCTTGTGGTTGAGCGGATGCGTAAATCCTCAGGCCGGCTTTCTCAGGAAGACCGCCTGCGCATCGTCCTGTCCAATGGAACAGAAAGCGACCCTATGGTCTCTTCATTTCGCAAAGCATTGAACGATGACAAAACCGCCCGTTCTGTTCAGAAAGTCGGCCTGGGTCCACTTGACCCGGAATGGGAGGCTGACCAGTTGGCCATCACCGGAACCATATATGTTGCCCAATCAATGTCTGAAGATCCCAACATTAAACCGCACCGTGATATTTTATACAAAATCGGGGTTACAAGCCAAAATGTGAAGCGGCGCGTTGCTGATGCAAAAAATGACCCCACTTTCCTTTTGGCTCCGGTGAAGGTGGTCGCGACCTACCAACTTGGAAACCTTCCCCGCGAAAAAGTAGAAAACCTGTTGCATCGTTTTTTTGAGGCAGCACGTCCGGCAGAGTTATTTGTATTGGACCGTTTTGGTGAAAAAGTTCATCCAAAGGAATGGTTCTTCATCTTACCAGAACATGTAAGTCGCGCGGCTGCATTAATACAAAGTGGTCGCCTGCACGAGTATCAGTATGATCCAATCCATCAAAAAATATCACGCAAAGATGGTTTCGCAAATGGGCGCGTTTGAACCAATTCGACAATGACCATTCTAACGAAAGTGGGAAGTTATAAAGGTCATTGTTGAGTTACTGGAAGCGCGGCGCCCCACGCAAATACAACCCAACATCATTGTATATGATTGGTGCTCCTGAATATCCCCTACCGTTAGCGCGCTTCTCGCACACCCAAGCTTTGCTTGATAACATCAATCTCGTCTTGAAGATGTGAACCCTTGTATAGAATGGATGTTTCATGACGCGCATATTGGCCTTTTCGATCAGCACTCAACCAATTGTAAGATCCGATGCAAAGGCGATTGGCATCAACAATAACAATCTTGCTATGCAGTTGGCGCACCTCGTGAACTTGGACTCCTACATCTTGCAGCGCAGATTTGGCTGCCTCCAACTGTGTTAGGCCGTCAGAATATTTTAACTGGTTCAACAGAGGATCTGCAAACACATCAATTCTTGCTCCCCGCGCCACAGCGCTCTGGAAAGCATTCAGCAATCCAGAACGTCTCATTGTTGAAGCAATGATCCATGGGCTGACGATGGTTATTTTGTGAGCTGTGGACAGAGCATCTTTCAGGAACCGATCATGTTCCTCTGCGTCTCTCAATGTCGAAAGCGGGTGACTTCGTTTCTCGAGGTCAGCACGTGGCTGCGTAGCAAACTCAAGTGCTCCGTTGCCTTGAGAGAACAAACACTCAGCCAAGACCGACCTAGGAGTACCTTTCCCAGCCGACGAAAATACGTCCATGTCACCAAACACCAAAAAACTGTCTTTTGCACGTGATACCGCCACATTCAGCCTACTTGGGGACATGTCGATGAATTTTCCGTCAGCATGTTTGGAATAGACCGGCGAGAATAATATGACTGGTCGTTCAGCGCCCTGAAGTGAATCAACCGTCCCAATGACCATCTTCGCGTCAATACCCCGGTCAGCACATGCACGCTTAATTTCTTGGACCTGTCGCCCAAAGGGTGTTATGATACCGACGATATTTCCCAATTTCTGGCTGTATTGACTTTCAAGACGCTGCCGATTTTCCGCAAGCCAGTCTGCAATTGTTGCAGCCTCGGTCGCGTTTGCATGACTACCGCCATAGCTTCGAGACATACCATCGATATGTAGGTAACCCATCGATGGTAAAATATGGCCCTCGGGAGCGCTACCTCTCATAGGTTTGAGCGATCCCTTGTAGCAGAGCTTGTTGCTGAAATTGATGATCTCATCATAGCAACGTCGATGCTCAAACAAGTAAAGACCTCGCTCCAATTCTGGGTAGGGTTCGTAGGCGCAAGCTTGCTGGGCGAGCCGCATTACACTTCCGCCAACACTGCGCATACCGGTAGCTGACAGAGCCGTAAGATCTTCATCTGCAAATGTCTCCTGTAGAAAGTCAGCACCTTGCAGGTTGCCAATATCAACAGCTTTGGTCACCGATGAGATTGGCTCAATCTGTTGGGTATCACCAATAACCAGGGCGCGTTTCGCTAAGGCAAAAGAGGCTGCCGCAACCTCTGGCAAAACCTGTCCAGCTTCATCAACAATTAGCAAATCTATGAAGTTGTAGAAATAATCCCAATTAAAGCCACCGGCAGACCCATGCTTGAACTGCATCTTTCCAGGCAAGCTTGCAAAGGTAGCCACAGCGCAAGGCGTGAGCATCATGCGGCGGTGCCAGCGCGGTTCAATAGTTTTTCTCCCCCAACCTCCTTTATTGTCTTCGTTTTGCTTATGAGACTTAACGATCTTGTCTAAGTCTTGTTCCATTTCCAGAAGCCATCGCCCTTCCCAATAATGGCAAGCAAGTTGGAAAAGGTGAAAACGTGTGTGACAATCAGAAAACTTGTCGACATCCAGCGCATCGACCACAGAAGCGGATGGCGCTTCCAATTTCCCTGTGGCGCGTCCCCATTCTCGTTGCGCTTGCTTCAGATCTTCCAACGCAGATCGGGCCAGCTCATACTTGGTTTCAGAGGATTGAGCAGCCTTGTGTGCATCTCGAACCGCATTTTGCAGATCAAATCCAATGCGTTCAATCGAACCGCTTTCCGAGAAAATTAGCGTGCAGCCAATGCTTTCAAGTGCGACACGCCCTTTCATCATTCTTTTTCGAGCTACAGATGGCAAGAAGCTGAACAACGCCAAAAAGACAGATTCATCAGCCTGATGTTTAGCCCAGCCAGCTTCCCAAGCTTTGTAACGCACAAGCTCTGCTGCATCATCTTGCTTATTTCTTTCGAGCTGTTGCAAGGTCGATTCAACATCATCGCCCAACAGGTTGGCAACATTGGATGTCGCACTGTTAAGCCATGTCCGCGCCTTATCTGCATCGGACAACTTAGCAACCTCTTCAGTAATCCGCTTGTGCAAGAAAGATACGACCCCCTGCACATCTGGGCTTTTGAGGTTAGGGAATGCTGTTTTCCCTGCCTCCATAAAAGCGCCTTTTGCACGTGGAACATACTCGTGGCTTTCTAATTCAACGAAGAACCGCTCAGTTTGATATTGACCAGCTGCATCGGCCTCTTTTGATTTTGCGGGAAGATACAAACCATAGCTTTTGATGTCAGGCAGCCACCGGCCTGCAAATGGCCCGCTGCCTTCGGAGAAGTCTTTGCCAAATGCGTCGATGATGTTTGTCACGGCCTGATTATTGGTAGAAGCTGCGACAATCACGGGTGGCGTACTTTCATCCAGCGCGGCCCGAACCCAAGCGTCAGCAATGGCCGACAAAAGCATAGTCGTCTTACCAGTTCCTGGCGGGCCATTGACAGCGAGCACATCACCGGATTTTCCGGTTGAGAGATATGACAGAACCTGACGCTGCTGATCAGCTAGCGGAAATTCATCACTGGCATGTCCCAGTCGATTTATGAAGTCCGCTTCCGTTTTAAGAGAAAGTTCCTTTGTCGGAGATGGCGACCCAGCCAGATTTTCCAAGAGAGGCATATTGGTGTTTTCACCAAGAAGCGCATCGTAGAGTTTAATAACCTGTGCGATAGCTCCGCCAGGCTTGTCAGCGACCTTCAGCAATCCCACCCCAGCAGAGATATAATTCCCATCGTCAACTGGCCATCCTGGCGACACAGAATCGAGCATAGCTCGACAGTGCTTTAGGTATTGCTCCCAAACGGGGGAGTGTTCATCGGGTAAAAAGGGCGATGCTGAAAGAAAGGCATCAAAATCCTCAATCTTACCAAGCGAAAACGTCGTTGGGGAGTGGTTTCAGCACATCTCTCGCAATAACATTTCGAGATGGACGAATGATGCCATCTCTGTCGATCGTCGCCTCGGTGACCACGGGTGCAACGATCTCTGGGAAACCATTGAAAATAGTTGTGCCATGGGAAGAAATTCGGGTCGTGACCATCGGCCAGATTTGCACGGCCATCACCTTAGTGTCCGGCTTTTGATTTTCAAAAACTTTGCGGATTTGGCTCTTAGGTAGCGTACCATCGCGTAACGTCTCTTTCGACAACTCGATGAGTTTCTTCCGATCCTTCTGGCTGAAGCAACCTTGCCCCAATGCACTGTCTGCCAACGAAGTACGCCAGTAATTTAAAGCCCCAAGGAACCTACTATTCATCGCAATCTGCCAACTTTTGAGCCTGTACGCACTTTATTATCCAGTGCGTCAATTATCTAATACACCTTAAGTGTAGCTTGCATTCCCGACAGGCCGCAACTCCTCCGACACCATGTTTCCGACGAAATATACTATTTGATCGCTTTAATTCCCCCACACATAAATTTATAAAAATGGTCGGATTGCAGTCATTCTCTGTACCTGCGACCAACCTTAAAATCAGAGCGAGAAACGAACGTTTAGATGAACCCGTGCAATCCCGATAAAGTCAAAAAATCCTCGTATTCCCGTCCGCATGGATAACGCGTTGCGCGGGTCTTTATCATAATGCTGCCGCGTAGCAACTAAGCGAACCTACGGCTTCGCCGAGTGACGCCTCGAGGGGAAGAAAGTGTGCGTGGCAGTATGGTGGAGGAGTAGGTATTAGGCGTCCCTTAACTTTCGATATTCTTTTGCATTTTTTTCGAGGTCCAAATAGCTGTACCTGTCAGAACTTGCTACTGGATGCGTGGAATACACCAATTTGATAAAATCATCCCAATACTTTTTGCTCGACACATCTATGATATGATCAATCGATTTTTTCTCCGAATTAGTGAGCTTAGGTTTGAAGCTATCATCCTTCATTCGAAAAATCGTTTTGAGTGACCCATACATGTTTTTTTCTGACCTAACTTCAAAAATCTCTGGGAATTCTTCAGCCTTTGTTTTGACATCCCAAACAAATGGGCCAAAATTATCGAAGTACCACTTGATGTCGGAAACTTGTCCCTTTGATCGCAGACAATTGCGCCAATCTGCTAGGTAAACCATCTTGGTTACCCGAGCATTTGAAAGTTCATGCTTCATATTACTGGGGTAATTTTGAAGAATATATGCGATAATATCTTTTAAGTTGGCCATCACAAACCCTCATCTTGCGCTGCACTCGGCGTGGGCAAATGGTCTTTCCAAACCGTAAGTAAGTGCGCGCAATCAGTAGCAGCAATAGTCAGCGCGCATTGTAGATCATTTTCATCAAACTCATTAGATTTGGTTGACTCTACCACAATCAAGGCGATTGGTCGATCATTCCTGTCAACCACTTTCTTTACGGCAATTAGCTTGGACGGCATGGTAAGTTGACTGAAGGTCCCTTTCGAAATTCCATACTCACTTTTTTGATACTCAGCATTGGCTTTGTCGTCGTCTGGAAATCCGTTATCAAAATGCCAGTCCTGCTCCCAAGCTTTGGCGAGACATCCTTCGTCGTCTGCGAAAAAGGTTCGTCCCTTTTTCTCCAGTTTGGTATTATAGGATTTCCTTACTAGGCAAAAGAAACGAGATTCTGCGGGTTCGTGAACGTATAAGCTTATGCGAGAAGCACCTGTTACAGAAACACCTGCGCGTTTTGCCTGCTCCCAAATGAAGCCATCCACACAAAAAACTACATGGTCTGTAATTGCTTCAATTTCAGCCTTTTGCTTATTTAATGCGGACTGCAAACTCAACCGTGAAGGAGATGTAACCGCCAAAAATAGGTTAACGCAAAACGCTGAAATGGCACAGGCAACAAATACCCAAAAAACCCAGTGCTGTTCGACTATGTCGATTAACCAAGATAAATCTGGATATTCTATACGTTGTTTTGAAAAATCAAAGGTAACAACAAAGCCACTGAAAGCCACTACACCACCTAATATTGGTGACAATAACCGAACTGAAAGATGCTCAGCTCTCTCAATAATGCTTGAATAAATGCCCTTCCAAACCGAGCGCGTAAAAATTCTCAATCTAAACTATGACCTCAACACAATCTCATTTGCCTGCGTCGCACGACTCTATTGCGGTGTGTGATCTCGTCAAGTGGCTTCATTGCATTATTTGGGTTGTCGCTTAGTTTTACGGTAGTGCGCCCGCCCGACTGAGACAGCTTTGCACACAAGGCTGGCAGCTTGGACGGGCTGTACTGCAGTATCGAGTGTCTTAGCCAAGGTCCGCTTTGGGCCGAAGTTCGCTGAGTTATTACACCGCGAACCCTGCTCCTGCGCGGTGCAGCAAGGTTACCACCTCATCTGCGCGCGCTGGGTTTTTCAGTATGGTTTCCAGTGGAGAACGGTTATTTAGGAGCGGGTGCTTACGCAGGATAAAGCGCCTGGCTGCGTCTTTGTCTCCGCCGTAAAGAACGCTGGCGTTTTCCAGAATAAGTTCAATCGCCTCAAGACGGTCTACGATCTCAGGTTTATGTTGCGTGCCAGCTTTGTATTGGCTTTCAAAGCTGGCCTCCGAAACGATCGCAGCTATGGCATTGCAAAGGGCTTCGTCGGAAAAAATGTCCACCTTTCTGGTCTCCGATGTCATATCAGGATCCTGGTTTTCATCGTTGGTCATTTGCTTGCCCCCATAAGGTTTGGACCTGTCACGCATCAGCACGCTGACTTTTCCAGACGCTTTTTTCGCGCAGGTACGAGGGGCGCTGATCAATCACTTCATCCAGATAGCCGACGGAGATATTACGGATTTCAACCCCATGAACCTTCGCGCAAATCCTGCGGTGGGAATGGGCAAAGAACCAAACATCAGGGCGGTGCTGTTCGATCATGCTATCGAGGTCTGAGTGAAAGGCGGCGGAGAGTGTGTCGGTCTCTCCGGCAGCGGTCGGATGCGGGCCATGATGCGTTACGACCACGGTCTTGCCACCCTTTCCGATTGGATGGGGGCTGGCCAGGCTATCATCCAGCCAGCCACGATGATCCTGATGCACACGCAGTATTTCTCTCGGTTTCAAGCGGCGCTGTTGCCACATGATCGGGAGGTCTTCCCAGGCTACTCTGGGATCAACCGGTACTCCAATCCAATCATAATCCGCCATGCCCCGGTCAGCTTCACGCATGGCAATGGAGGCCTCGCCGGACAGATTAAAATCCGTCCACAATGTGCAGCAGAAGATCCGCGTGTCGCCATGCAGCAGCGCTTGTTTCTGCACAAAATGCGCACCGGCGTTCTCGGCTGCGTTCTTCAAAGCAGGATCGTCGCTCAGAAGCCCACCGTAATAATCGTGGTTTCCCGGCAGCGCATAAATCCGTTCCGGTTTGATAAATTTGGACAGATAGTGGAACACACGCGCCCAGTTCTTGGCCGGCCCGTTTGTCAGATCACCGGCGAGGATCAGGGCATCCGCGTTCCAGATAATATCCTGCAGCGCACACATATTGATCGGGCACAGGGCGAAGCGGCGGAAGCTGTCATAATGCAGGTCGCCAAGGACCACGATTTTACCGTTATGGTACGGAATTGTAAGGTAATTCATGATGTGGCCTCAGTTCAATGGTGGGCGGTTGGCAAGGGTCTGCGCGCGGTCCAGCATGCGACTGACGGTGCGCAGGCTCAGCTCGGAACTTCGGATCGCGCCACAGTCAAAAATATCCATCAGTGCCCCCAGCGCAGGGTCTGGCAGGTTGCGGCGTTTTCCTTCGATCTCTGCAAAGTCGCGCAGCTGATCCGGGGTCAAGCCATGCAGATCCAGCACAACACATCGGCTTTGCAGCGGCGATGGCAAACCGTTTCGACTGTTCGCCGTCATGACCCAATTCACCCAGGACATGTCAAACCTGATCTGGAAATACGGGCATTCCCAGGCCTGCGCCGTCATGCGTTCCAGCAGCGGCAACAGCGCATCTGTCAACGTGTGGCGGGATCCTTTTGTTGATGTCACCTCTCCTGCTTTTTCCACCTCATCGATGATCACAAGTGGCCCGGCGTGCTGCTCGGACAACACCGTCTGCACCAGCTTTCCTGGTGAAGCGCTGCCCCAGCCTTTCTGCGTTCCGACCAGGGCAAAGGATCCCGGCTCCCCCGTGGCTTCAAGCGTGGTGGTGGGCACCGCCAGATGGTGTGCCAGGCGCCGGGCCCAATGGCTTTTGCCGATGCCAGGCGGACCGACCAGAACCAGCGGATGGAACCGCAATCCCGGCAGGCCCTCCCGGGCCGATGCGCGCAGGCCATGCCAGACCTCTTCCGTCGCGCGCGCCATCCAGGGCATCTCGGAGTGCAGGGCAGCCGCGATCTCATCGGCCTCATGTTCCGTTTCAATCCGAGACACCGGCAAGCCACCGCGCAAAGGGGCCAATTTGGCTTTCGCATCAGAGTTCAGATGGGCCATGCCGGATTCGTTTCCCAGCAGCTCCAGATAGCGCAGGGCCCGGCGCTCAATCTTGAGCCGGTCAGGCTTTTCGATCAACTCGCGCCAGTTGGGGATTTTATGCGGATTGAGCTTCACGGCCGTCAGGTTGTTATCCTGCTTCAACGCCCGCAGTGTCCGCAGGAACATCTGCAGGCGATTTTCAATGACGTGAACGCTTGGGATCTCACCAATGAACCTGATGGGGCTGACGGGGATCAGAGTGGTGGAACGAGTCAAAACAGAATCCTTTCAAAACCAGGCAAGCCTGCCTGGCGCATGGCCACGACCCTGATGGGGGCGGCTGATGGGTATGAAAGGTTCCGGAACCTGTGGAACATTTAATGAGGACATCTTTGGTATCCGTCAATACCACGGAAAATGCCCCAAAAAGAACTGCCTGCCCCAACCTCCAAACAGGTCAGGACAGGCATAAATCATTGTATATTAAGTGAAATACAACGGATCAGTTGCAAATAAAATGGGTTTGCGCACGCTTATGGTTTTTTTTGCGCACGCTTCTCCCTTATCTGCCTATCACACCCACCTGCCGTTAACCACATTTAGAATGGCCGCAGCTACCGCAGGTCATACAGCCTTCAACCATACGCAAGTCAAATTGACCGCAGCTGGGGCACGCTTTCCCACGTGGGGCTTCGCCAACGGCAACCACCTCAGCCTGAGGGTCTGATTTCAGGCCCATACCTTCACCCTCGATGAACCCGGTGCGCACCAGATGAGTTTCGATAACCCCACCAATCGCAGCCAAAATAGACGGGATGTATTTACCTTCCATCCATGCGCCACCGCGTGGATCAAACACCGCTTTCAGCTCTTCAACAACAAAGCTCACATCACCACCACGGCGGAACACAGCAGAGATCATCCGTGTCAAAGCAACGGTCCAAGCGAAATGCTCCATGTTTTTGGAGTTAATAAACACCTCAAACGGACGACGATTACCATTGAGGATCACATCGTTGATGGTGATGTAAATCGCGTGCTCACTGTCAGGCCATTTTACTTTGTAGGTATGACCCTCAAGCGCTTGCGGACGGTTCAGCGGCTCAGAAATGTAAACAACATCAGCGCCTGTATCGATCTCGGGTGTTTTTTCAGATTCCTCAGAAACAGACAAAACAGACCCGGTCACATCATTCGGACGATATGTCGTGCAGCCTTTGCACCCCGTATCCCATGCCTGCATATAGACATCTTTGAACGCATCAAAATCAATGTCTTCTGGGCAGTTGATGGTTTTAGAGATTGAACTATCAATCCACTTTTGCGCCGCCGCCTGCATACGAACATGCGCTTGTGGCTCAAGCGTTTGGGCGTTTACAAAATAATCCGGCAGGGCTTTGTCACCAAATTTTTCACGCCACAGCTGAACCGCATAATCCACCACTTCTTCTTCAGTGCGCGAACCGTCTTTTTGCAAAACCTTACGGGTGTAGGCATAGGCAAACACCGGCTCGATACCCGATGATACGTTCCCCGCATAAAGACTGATCGTCCCAGTTGGAGCAATAGACGTGAGCAATGCGTTGCGAATGCCGTGTTTCTTGATGGCATCGCGCACATCATCATCCATCTGCATCATATTGCCCGACGCGAGGTATTTATCCGCGTCAAACAGCGGGAACGCCCCTTTTTCCTTCGCCAAATCCACCGACGCCAGATACGCGGCGCGGGCGATTGCTTTCATCCAGCGCTCCGTTTGACGCGCCGCTTCCTCGGTTCCGTATTGGGACCCGACCATCAGCAATGCATCGGCAAGTCCGGTCACACCAAGCCCAATCCGACGTTTGGCTTGGGCTTCTCGCGCTTGGGCCTCCAGCGGGAAACGGGATGCATCCACCACGTTGTCCATCATGCGCACAGCGGTTGCGACCAGTTCGATCATTTCCGCCTCGTCCATTTCGGCGGCGTCCTCAAACGGGTTTTTCACCAAACGCGCAAGGTTGATAGACCCCAGCAAACACGCACCATACGGCGGCAAAGGCTGCTCGCCACAGGGGTTCGTCGCTGCAATATCTTCGCAATAGTTCAGGTTGTTCATCGCGTTAATGCGGTCGATGAAAATAACACCCGGTTCTGCCTGCGCATAGGTGGACTGCATGATCTTATTCCACAGATCACGCGCGCTGACCGTGTGATAGACTTTATCGTTGAAATGCAGATCCCAGCTTCCGTCGGCTTTCACCGCTTCCATGAACGCATCAGAAATCAGAACAGACACGTTGAACATCCGCAAACGGGCCGGGTCTTTTTTCGCCGTGATGAAATCTTCGATATCGGGGTGGTCGCACCGCATGGTGGCCATCATCGCACCCCGGCGCGAACCCGCTGACATAATCGTGCGGCACATTGCATCCCACACATCCATAAAGGACAAAGGCCCAGACGCATCCGCCGCCACACCCAAAACATCCGCGCCACGCGGACGAATGGTGGAAAAGTCATAACCGATGCCGCCGCCCTGCTGCATGGTCAACGCGGCCTCTTTCAACATGTCGAAAATTCCGGACATGCTATCGGGCACAGTCCCCATAACGAAACAGTTGAACAGTGTTACAGAGCGCCCGGTCCCTGCCCCCGCAGTGATACGACCCGCCGGTAGATATTTGAAATCTTCCAAGGCGTTGTAGAATTTTTCTTCCCACACAGTTTTGTCTGTTTCGACATCTGCCAAAGACCGCGCAATCCGGCGCCAAGTGTCTTCAACCGTCGCATCCTGTGGGGTACCATCCGCGTGTTTCAGGCGGTATTTCATATCCCAAATTTGTTCAGCGATCGGGGCAGCGAAACGGCTCATGTGGCGTATCCTTAAGTGCAATGATTAGGAGTCCGAAGATATGGAACCTTCACATTTCCGTCAATTGATTTCCCGATGAAATCCCGTTATATTTTGCAAGGATACCACAACATATAGGGTTGACGCGTGACGAATACCATAAATCTAGTAAAACTCTGCGTTGGTATAGATTCTCTAGAACACCTAGAAACCTGGCGTGCATCGCGGCGAAAACCCGGCGATACCACGCCAATTCAACACGTTACGCGGATGTGGCCCAAGCGTGAAACCGAACTCTTAAACGGTGGCTCGCTCTACTGGGTCATCAAAGGTGTGATTCTGGCACGTCAACGTGTTCTTAGCCTTGATGAAGTCATCGGCCAAGATGGAATCAGACGCTGCGCCATTGTTATGGACAATGAACTCATCCGAACCGAAGCCGCCCCCCGCCGCGCATTCCAAGGCTGGCGCTACCTCAAGCCCGAAGACGCCCCCGCCGACCTCGGCCAATCCCGCACACACGAAGACACCCTCCCCAACGCCCTCACCGCCGCCCTTGCCGAAATCGGGGTGCGCTAGTGCGGTAAATCACTGTCTAGTCAGTTTTGAAAAGCTCATGTAGATCGGGAATGCTAAAAAATTCTCCGTCTAAAACCACCCGTCCATAGAAAACGTTGCTGATCTCGGGTTTGGCCAAAGCGACATTTGCGAACCCTTGAAAATCAAACGGCCTCCCGACCACATCGACAAGATCTCTACCTGCTTTTGATAAAACCGCCGCCTTGAATCTAACGTTAGTAGCTGCCTGTCCTACCACAACAAACCCAAATTCCAAGCTCGCGGCGATCCTCAAGTAGCGGCCCTTATCGTTAAGGTCAAATTGGTAAGACTTGTCAGCCGTCCAAAAACCTGATTGTTCAATGTACGATTTTTCAGCTTCGCTCAAAGCAGGCTTAACACATTCGCTTAAAACCGCCCCACCGTACAAACAGAACGGCAGAACCCGTTCGATAAGCTCTGCCGTTTCACTATCCAACATGGAAACAAAATGTAGGGTCACGGGCGAAATTGCCCCCGGCTTACGGATCTCACTTGCCAAAATTTTGCCGAACATCGTTCTCAGATCATCGCGAGACGTATCCTCAGCGTATCGTTCAAACTTGGACAGCCAATCGTCAGACGGCCCTTCAGATTCAGGATTGGGCGGATTATCGTTCAACTCTTCAATCGCGATCGCAGCAATTGCATCTTTATTTTTCTGCACCCGATACGCGCGATCCAACATATTATGTGTTGCGCGCGCCATCACCTCAGGATCATGAACAGCCCTTTCCGATACATGTTTGGCTATCGCTTGCGATAGCTGCGATCTTGCATCCGTTTTGTCTCTTATCCCCTGAGCAACCCCTTCCAACTTAGCAGCGGGAATTTCGGCAAAGGCCCCGACCAAACGGCTAATTGCCTTACCAGCAGGCCCGGCCAACAATTGAGGAAGCCCACCCTCAATGATTGTTGATAGCCAATTTTCACTGTTTGAGTTTTCAGAATTCGTCATTTAACCCTCACCAATTACCCACTGATACAAATACCTCGCCCAATACAGACCTGTCCTTACATCACATATGCTAACACAAGAAATACAGCCGCTTTATAAATAAACGGCTGTGCCAAAACCGCAAATCGTATGCATAAAAACCATATAAAAGCTGCATAACTCCTGCATAGAAACCATACGACCGTTTTTGGGGTTTCTTTGCTGCCAAATCCCGAAAAACCTGGCCGCACTAAGGTCCGCAAACGTCGCCTTTTACCGCTCAAATAAATCAGATTATTTCGAGCACCGACGTAATATCCGCAAGCGAAAGCGACAATGCATTCGCGCTTTCCTCCAGAGAAATCGTCAGATCATGCGTTGTTCCATCACTGGTATCTTCGTAAGAAATGCGAATACCACCATTGGTGCGCACGATGCTAGTTTCATCAAATACCGCGTCACCCGTATTGTAAAACCGCAGGGTATCGCCCTCTAAGACATCAAAATCCGTTACAACTGTATTTGTAGAAGTACGCGTAAATTCAAAGACATCCGCGCCCTCGCCCCCAGTCAACACGTCTGTTCCAGCGCCCCCAAATAATGTGTCATCACCCGCGCCACCCACTATGGTTTCATTGGCGTCTGATCCCCAAACCACATCATTGCCTGCCCCGCCATCAATCAAAATCGAAACACCGGCCAAGCTGTAATCCGGGCTGGTCAAATCTATGATGTCATTGCCGCCCATGCCTCTAATTTCTTCGATATTCACAAACCGCGCAGCGCTCTGACGCCCCGTGTCATCTGTCGTCAAAGCAATACTGTCATGGAACCCAGAAAAAGCGTCATGAAGGAAAAAAGCATCATTTCCCGCGCTCAATTCCACAACATCCACTCCCGTCCCACCGTCAATCACAGCCTCAATGCGCACCATGCCTTCTAGGCTCAAATACACGCCCGTCCCCACTTGGGTTTCAGAGCTAACATTATATGCAGTGAGTCCAGATGCATAGGTGGTCGTGCCTGTCAGAATGATTGTGTCACTGCCGGCATCCGCCTCAATTGCATCCGCGCCATTGCCGTCAGCAATCCAATCATTGCCCCCGCCGGCCAGAATGGCATCGTCTCCGCCGAGGCCGAACAAACGATCCGCTGCCTGCGATCCCGAAATAGCGTTGTCGGCATCGGTTCCCTCAATCTCCAATCCAGACACCGATACGAACACAGTCGCAATTCCGCTGTTAAACTCGGTGTTCAACCAAACCAGATGCATGATCCCGTCATCGCCTATGCTGATTTCCGGGGCGGTTGTGACGCCTTCTGGCCCATTGGCGACCAATACCTCGCCCCCAACACGATTTCCCTCCGCATCATATTTTTGCAATCGGATATCGACGGTTCCGCGTACAATAACATTCGCCCAAAGGACGACAAATCCACCATCAGGAGTTGCCGCGATGGTCGGGCTGTTTTGATCACCGACCGTCGTGCTGTTCACCCGAAATTCACGCCCCTCAGGTGTCCCATCGGCCACATAAACGCGGGCATAAATCCCGTCACCGGATCGATCTTGATTTTGGCTTACCCATGTCAGAACAATGCGCCCATCTGCCAGAATCGTAATATCAGGATTGAACTGGGCTCCAGAACTATACTGATTTACACGAACCTCATTGCTGCGCGGCGTACCATCGGCATTGTAGGTACGCATCATGACAGCATAGAAACTTCCGTCGACATCACGCGAATGCCAAGTAATCACAAAGCCACCGTCTGCCAACAAAGCAGATACGCCCGATGATTGCACACTTTCAGTCGTTTGATTTACCAGAAATGCGTCACCCACTGGAGTCCCATTGGCATCAGCCATCTGCGCATAGACACCAGAATTATCTCCGTCTAATCCCGAGTTGCTAAAAACAGTAACTGATCCACCACCGGCCAAACCTATTGTTTCTGGTGCTAAACCGGAAAAATCCTGACTTTGATAAAGAACCGTGTTCGTCCCCACAGGCGCTCCGTCCGATGTATATGTTTGGGCGCGAATTGATGCTCGGAAACCGTTTTCAAGTGATGTATAAGTTACGATAATATTGCCGCTTTCCGACAGCGCAACAGCCGGTCTATTTCCGCGTTCGTCTACTGCAGATACTTGTATTGCAGCACCTTCCGGTGCCCCCTCAGCATCATACAATCTGAGCCAAATACCCTCGTTACGATCTTCAGTCCAAACGGCCGCAGTGCGCCCGTTCCCAAGTGCAGTAACATCGGCGGCCCAAAGATCTGCTGTTTCGCCAGAGACGTCAATTGGGGTGCCAAGAACTGTTGCGTATCGCGTAATAACCATAACCAAACCTCAAAAATTTGGTTAGGAGTTACACCGTTTGCGCCCTACACAAAACCCTTTATGAGAATCTATGTTCTATAAAATACAGACTAGAGTGGATTGGGCGACACTAAGATAAGTTATGACAATCGCATGCGAAAACTAATGCGATTGTCATACAGTTTGTATACAGATATCATATGCCCAACGGCCGGAAAACTACCCGTCTAATCCCAACAGGTTTGTCAGCACGTTCAACGCTGCTCGATCATCCGTTGTCCACTTCGCAACCCGAGATTTCAGCAGCGTCGCTTGCGACTTATGGACGACGCCATCAGACAATAATTTCAGATGGTTTGCCCGCAGCGTTTCCCCGGTTGATGTGATGTCAGCAACCGCTTCAGCTGTTTCGTTTTTCACCGTACCTTCGGTCGCGCCTTGGCTGTCAACCAATTGATAATCCGCCACGCCGTTGGCCTGCAAAAACTCACGGATAAGTCTATGATATTTCGTCGCAATTCTTAAGCGAAACCCGTGCTCTTTGCGAAATTGCGCCGCTGCAGCATCAAGGTCATCAAGCGTATCAACATCGGCCCAAAATTTAGGCACCGCGATGATCAGATCCGCATGTCCAAACCCCATCGGTGCAAGCTCTTTGACCCGTCGATCCCAGATCGCCAGTTTTTCGCGCACAAGGTCAGTTCCGGTCACGCCCAAATGAATACGACCCGCCGCCAGTTCCCGCGGGATTTCGCCAGCGGACAGCAAAACAAGTTCAACCCCATCAACACCGCCAACAGCGCCCGCATATTCGCGATCAGACCCCGTACGCCGCAGCTCAACACCCCGCGCACCAAACCAATCAAAAGTCTTTTCCATTAGCCGTCCTTTGGACGGAACACCGAGTTTGATTGTCATGCTGTTTTCCCTTTCAGGAGCTGCACCAATTCAGGACGGATCACCCCCCCAACAGCCGGGATAGAACGTCCGTTCCCCAACACGCGCGTCAGTGCGTCATATCGGCCACCTGTCGCAACTGGTGGTAAATCGGGCCGCCCAAGTGCTGAGAAACTAAAGACAAAACCGTCATAGTATTCCATCGTGCTACGACCATGGCTTGCATCAAAATCAAGCGTAGAAACATCAATGCCGCGTGTATCCAGCGCCTCAAGCCGTTTGGCAACCTGACGCACAGCTGGCGCGATAACAGGCATATCTACAGCAATGTCACGCAGGTTTTCGAGCGCATTTGGAGCTGTTTCCCGCAGACCCAAAATGATCTCAAGCAGTTCAACCTCTGAAGCGTTAATAGGCGCTTCCTTCGCATCAGCTTTCAGGGCGCGCATACGAAATGCCACCTCTTTTTCACTGCGAAGACCAACCTGTGGGCCGCCATTTTCAATCAACACTTCGACCGAATTGCTATCCAATAGATTTAACATTTTTTCACGGCTAGCCGCAGGTTTTGCTCCGGCACCAAATCGATCCAACAACGCCCGAAATCTACGTGGCCGCCAGATGTGCCGCAACAATGCTTGCTTGCGACGATCTGTTGTTGAAAGCCCCTCTACGGCGGCCTTCAAAATTCCAATATCACCTGTTGCTGCACGCAGCCCCAAAGGCGACAAAACCTCTGAAAACAGCTGAAAAACCTCAGCATCAGCAGCCATCGGATTTTCGCGATCAAATACCTCATATCCCACTTGGAGGTACTCAAAGGGTCGATCCATTTCTTCTTCTTGGCGACGAAAAACTTCACCAGAATAGGTATAGCGCGCAGGCTCAGCCCCTTCGGCCATATGTTTTTGCACGACCGGTACGGTAAAGTCCGGCCGCAGCATTTGTTCACCGCGTAGCGGATCTGACGTGACATACGCGCGGGCGCGGATATCTTCACCATACAAATCCAACAACGTTTCAGCCGGTTGCAGGATATCTGCCTCAACAACCTCTGCGCCTGCGGCTTCAAAAAAGCCCATCAGGCGCCGGGCCTCTGCCCTTAGCTCTGCTTTCGTTGACATTGCTTAGCTTTCTGATCCAGCGAGGATTCTGCGCACTTCAGAAACCATATCTCCACGAGAAACTTCGGACTGTGCGGGCTGCGCTTTCCATTCTTCCAAACTTGCACTTTCGGCGATTTTTGCGCCCAAAAACAAATCCTTGATTTGAACAACACCGCGTTCAGCCTCGTCACCGCCTTGGATTACAGCGACCGGAGAGTTGCGTTTGTCAGCATATTTAAGTTGATTGCCAAAGTTTTTCGGATTGCCCAGATAAACCTCTGCCCGGATACCAGCGTTGCGCAATTCAGCGACCATGCTTTGGTAATCGCCCATACGATCACGGTCCATAACTGTCACAACCACTGGACCGCGTGAGGTACCACCAACACGCCCTTTCATGCGAAGCGCAGCAAGCAAACGGTCAACACCGATAGAAACACCAGTTGCCGGAACAGATTGTCCCGTGAACCGCTTCACGAGATCATCATAACGGCCCCCACCAGACACAGAACCAAACTGACGCGCCCGCCCTTTTTCATCGAGGATTTCAAAGGTCAATTCAGCCTCAAAAACCGGGCCAGTGTAATAGCCAAGGCCGCGTACGACTGATGGATCAATGTCGATCCGATCCGGCCCGTATCCTTGAACCCCAACCAATTCAGCGATGGTTTCAAGTTCGTTCACACCTTCGGCCCCGATCGCAGAACCGCCAATCGCGGCGCGCAAATTGGCCAATGTACCAGCCGCGTCAGCAGCTTTAGACGTCAAAAACGCGATCACTGGTTCAGCTTGATCAGCGGACAAACCAACCCCGTCAATATAGGCTCCAGAGGCATCCAAACGGCCTTTGGTCAAAAGTTCACGCACGCCGTTTTCACCGACCTTGTCAAATTTATCAATCGTGCGCAAAACGGCATCACGGTCCGCTCCGGCATCTTCTGACAGCCCCATAGATTCCAGCACGCCGTTCAAAACCTTACGGTTATTCACACGCACCAAATAATCGCCACGCGGAATTCCAACGGTTTCCAGCGTATCAGACAACATTGAACAAATCTCAGCATCCGCGGCAACACTTGGCGCACCGATGGTATCTGCGTCACATTGATAAAACTGACGGAACCGGCCTGGGCCAGGCTTTTCATTGCGCCAAACAGGGCCCATAGCGTACCGGCGATACGGCGTCGGCAGATCATTTCGAAACTGCGCGTAAACCCGCGCCAACGGCGCTGTCAGGTCATACCGCAAAGCCATCCAATCGCCCTTGGCTTCCTCATCAGCCTCTTGCCAAGCGAAAACACCCTCATTCGGGCGATCAACGTCTGGAAGGAATTTCCCCAAAGCTTCGACCGTTTCCACAGCAGAGCTTTCAAGCGCTTCGAACCCATAATGATGATAAACATCCGCAATCGCATCAAGCATCTCTTTGCGCTGGGTTACTTCGGTACCAAAGTAATCGCGAAATCCTTTTGGCGCTTCGGCCTTAGGGCGGGGTTGTTTTTTTATCTTAGCCATGGGTTCTGTCCCTTTGGGTCTCATCGCGGGCGGTGTATCCGGTCGCGCCCCTCGGGGCAAGCCAAGTGACCCGGAAAGCACCGATTTCACCCAAGGAAATAAATATGCGCGCACATAAGGCACCCTTGCCTATGGATTAGGCAGGCTCTATCACGGCCTTATGTCTGATGATCTTATGAAACTGCAAGAATTGACTGCGCACCTGACTCGTTCTGTTGAAGAGCTTTCAGATGTCGTGGCCCGGCAGGAAAAAGAAATTACGCTATTGACCAACCGCGTCCGCATGTTGATGGAGCGCGAAGCCTCTCGCGAAATGGAAACCGGAGGCTCTATTCCGATGGCAGATCAGCCCCCTCCGCATTGGTAGCTTTAACGGGTAACAACCCCGTATGCGACCACATCGCCATCGCTGAGAAGCACTTCCATCCATCTGTCGCTTTGTCCGAAATGACCATAAAGATGCAGAAAGCCGGTTGAGCGTTGTAAACCCGCCATCCGTGCATCAGGACACGGCAGACCGCGCCGCGCCCGGCATGTGGCACGCCTTACGTTTTCATAGGCTTCGTCGACGACGGAATAAGGCACCGTTGATTGTGCCTGTGAATAGCGGACAGCTTCATGCACGGCAGGTGAACCTAACAATGCAATTGCGCCTGTGACCCGGCGTGCGCAGCCATCTTCAAATCCTGTGATGTGAAAAACACGCGGCTCAAGTGATCCGGGGTTTGTATCAAACAACCGATATCCCCGACGCGCATCTGGGTAACGATCGACTTCTTGTCCCAATTCAGCCCCTCGTACAGCACACACACGCCCGACTGTGCCAAATTCCAGTCCTGCATTGGGCTCATCCATGGGGTTTGGCGCCATCGAAGCCCGAGGCGCAAAGAGTGCAGCCAATCCACGGCGTGGCGTTTCGACTTCAGCAGCGTCTTCTGCATCACTTGGCTCAGCGGGCTCTATTGAAAGCTCAGAGTCTTCGGTAGTTTCGGTTACAACTTCTTCTTGTAACTCCGGCACATCGGGCTCGGTCACGGTTTCAGATTGCGCCTCGGCTTCTGTCTCTATGGCGATCGGCGCAGCGTTGCGACGAAAAAATCCAAACAACCCACCGCGTCTGGCGGGCTCTTCAACGGCCTCGGATACATCCGCATTTTCTTCAGGAGTACTATCCTCAGTCTGTTCATTTTGCGGGACTGGTTGGTCTTGCTCTTCTTCGGCAACATCATCGCGGCCAAACAACCGACCAAAGAGCGAGGGCGGCTCTGTTTCCGAAGCTGCGAGTTCTGCGGTTGGCGCATCAACCTCCACATCGGTTTCAGACAGTAGCGGCAAATCCGCGGCCCGGTTAAAACAACCCGACAGCAGCATTACAAAAACAAGCCCACGCAAGCGCATTTATATTTCCTCAACCATCACAACACCGCCAAGGCTTTTGATAGCTGACTTGACCTGAAGGTTAATGGGATAGTCGTTTTCCAACACCATTTCCACCTCTCCTGGTAAATCCTGATCCATTAGGCAAAAACGAACCGGTCCTTTTGATCGCGCATCGGATTGTTCCAAAACAAACGCCACCGCAGGAAAGGCTTCTGCGCTGTCAATGAAGACCTTCAATCCCATAGAACCTGCATCCGCAACGATTGTATCAACGGGGGAAATAGAGCGCGCTAGCAATTTCAACTGATCGGATTCAACTGTGGCCTCTACGGTCACAACAACATTGTTCCCCGTAACCAAATGATCCCTGCATTTTTCTAATGTGTCCGAAAAAATAGTAATCTCATATCCACCGGTCGGATCCGACAACTGCGCAAAGGCAAAACGGTTGCCGCGCGCCGATTTACGTTCCTGACATCCGGCAATCGTACCAGCCAGCTTTGCGATCATTGCACCGCCTTTGGCACTGTTTTCCAACTCAGCCAACATAACGACTTTCTTACGCTTAAGCGCCGGAACATAATCATCCAACGGGTGGCCAGATAGATAAAAACCAACTGCCTTAAATTCCTCAGCCAACCGTTCTGCAGGCATCCAATCAGACACGGGTGACAGGCGCGGCTCTGGTAAATCATCCCCAGCTTCGCCAAAGAGCGACACCTGATTAGACGCGCGCTGTTCATGAATGGCCGCAGAGTAACTAACCAATGCGTCAAGGCTTTCGAACACTTTACGGCGATTACGGTCGAGTTCGTCAAACCCGCCTGCCCGTGCCAGCATTTCCATAGGCCGTTTGCCAACGCGCTTCAGATCGACCCGACGTGCCATATCGAAAAGCGTGGCAAAAGGTTTATCGACACCATCAACTTTGCGCCCTTCTGTAACAAGACGCATCGCCTCAACGCCTACGT
Source organism: Cochlodiniinecator piscidefendens (assembly GCF_011326755.1). Lineage (GTDB taxonomy): Bacteria > Pseudomonadota > Alphaproteobacteria > Rhodobacterales > Rhodobacteraceae > Cochlodiniinecator > Cochlodiniinecator piscidefendens. Next base: position 717,542 of record NZ_JAAOIE010000002.1, read on the forward strand.
TTTTCAACGCGCCCAAGGCATAAACAACCCGCCCCTTAGAAACGCTAAACGTCGCCAATGACCGATTTACGCAAGGTGGGATAATTTCAATACCCAAGCCATCGCGTTCAACAGGTTTGCGCACCTCATCGGAATAAACTGCCAATTTATCCGTCAAATGGATATCGCAGTTCATCACACCCGCCATGAATTCGACGGGATGGTTCGCCTTTAGCCAAGCAGTTTGATAAGAGACAACGGCATAAGCCGCCGCGTGAGATTTGTTGAAGCCGTAGTTCGCAAATTTTTCAAGAAGGTCGAAAACTTCAGAGGCTTTTTTCTTAGGAACGCCGTTTTCAGAGGCCCCCTTCTCAAATTTTGGACGCTCAGCATCCATCGCTTCTTTGATTTTTTTACCCATCGCACGGCGCAGCAAATCCGCGCCGCCAAGGCTGTATCCCGCCATAACCTGCGCGATCTGCATCACCTGTTCCTGATAAACAATAATGCCCTGCGTTTCGGCCAGAATATGGTCGATCAAAGGATGCACGGATTCAATTTCGCGCAACCCGTTTTTGACTTCGCAATAGGTCGGGATATTTTCCATCGGACCCGGACGATAGAGCGCCACGAGCGCAACAATATCCTCAATGCAGGTTGGTTTCATGCGCTTAAGCGCATCCATCATGCCCGTAGATTCCACCTGAAACACAGCAACCGTACGCGCATCGGAATACAGTTCGTAAGACAGCGGATCATCTAGCGGAATCGCGTTTATGTCCCCTTCGGCCCCTTTTGGCGGTGCGAACAATTCAACGCCATCCGGCGCGACATGAATTTCGCGCCCTGACGTGTGGATCAGATCCACCGCATTTTGAATAACCGTCAGGGTTTTTAACCCCAAAAAGTCAAATTTAACGAGACCAGCCTGTTCAACCCATTTCATATTGAACTGAGTTGCCGGCATGTCAGAGCGCGGATCTTGGTACAGTGGAACCAACGCATCCAGCGGACGATCCCCAATCACCACGCCAGCCGCGTGAGTTGATGCATTCCGCAACAGGCCCTCGACCTGTTGACCGTAATTCAAAAGCCGCTCAACCACTTCTTCGTTGCGCGCTTCTTCACGCAAGCGGGGTTCATCTTTTAAGGCCTGGGCAATCGAAACAGGCTTCACGCCCTCGACCGGGATCAGTTTTGATAGACGATCAACCTGCCCATAGGGCATCTGCAAAACCCGCCCAATATCACGCACAGCCGCCTTTGACAGCAGCGCACCAAAAGTGATGATTTGCCCAACTTTATCGCGACCGTATTTCTCTTGCACATAACGGATTACCTCCTCGCGACGGTCCATACAAAAGTCGATATCAAAGTCAGGCATCGAAACCCGTTCTGGATTGAGGAACCGTTCAAACAGCAAACTATATCGCAACGGATCAAGGTCAGTGATCGTCAATGCATAGGCCACCAACGACCCAGCGCCAGACCCCCGTCCCGGCCCCACCGGGATACCCTGATCTTTGCCCCACATGATAAAGTCGGCAACAATCAGAAAGTAACCGGGGAACCCCATGCCTTCGATAATCCCGAGTTCAAAATCCAAACGTTCCTGATACTCGTCAAGCGAAACAGCATGTGGAATAACAGCCAAACGGTTTTGCAAACCTACGTTGGCCTGTCGGCGCAGTTCTTCGATTTCGTTATCCGCGAATTTCGGCAGGATAGGATCGCGGCGATAGGTTTGAAACGCGCAACGTCTAGCAATTTCGACGGTGTTTTCGATGGCTTCGGGTAAATCAGCAAACAAGGTAATCATCTCTTGCTGCGACTTAAAATAATGCTGCGCCGTTAACTTACGTCGATCATCTTGTTGGTCGACATATGCCCCCTCAGAAATACAAATCAAAGCATCGTGGGCTTCGTACATGTCAGATTTCGGGAAATAGACGTCATTGGTGGCGACCAACGGCAAATCCATTGCATAGGCCATTTCCACGAAACCACGTTCCGTGGCGCGTTCGGCTTCTGTACATTGACCACCCTCGCCCGGATGACGCTGCAGCTCAACATACAACCGATCCTGAAACGCTGCCTTTAGACGATCCATCAAAGCCTGCGCTTTGGGCGTTTGGCCCGCCTGCAGCAATTTCCCAACAGGCCCTTCAGGTCCACCAGACAGACAAATCAATCCATTTGCATGTTGCTCCAACTCGCCAAGCGTCACCTGCGGCAATTCCCCCCCTGCATCCACATAGAGGCAGGAGCTTAACTTCATGAGGTTTTCATAACCTACTTCAGTTTGCGCCAATAGAACAACCGGGGCCGGAAAGCGTGGCTTTTCGCCCGGCGCCGGCGGATCATACGCCAGATCAACCTGACACCCTACAATCGGTTGAATTCCCGCATCGGATAATGTCACCGATGCCTCAAGCGCGACAAACATCGAATTTGTATCTGTTATCGCAACAGCAGGCATTTCAGCCGCTTCGCAAAGACCAGCCAATTTTTTAATCCGCATAGCCCCTTCGAGAAGGGAATATTCGGTGTGAACGCGCAGGTGAATGAATCGAGGATCAGTTGTCATGAGCGGCACAATATCTGCACCCTGCCAAAAGCGAAACCATTGTTAAGAGCACAAACAAAAAACCCCGCCAAGTTAAGCGGGGTTTTGCAAAATTTATCGACGGATTTAACGCAACCACACCGATCCTTGTTGACACATTTGTCGACATTCGCTCGCGTCATGGCCTATATCTTCAAGGTTCATAATGCGCGCGGCGGCTGGCCCTGCAAAACGTGGATCATCACATTCGCCATTTCCAACCCAATTGGATTGATCATCTCCGAAATTAATGATCGCGCACTCCTGAGGGCTGGATTCACCCGCGACCCGAGTTAGACGAATTGCGCCTAAGTTGTGTAACCAACGGCAATCGCTTGCATCATGCATCGTATTTTCCTGACTCGTGCTTGATGCTGTTCCCCACCCTGTAAATCGAGGGTCGTCGCACTCATGATCATTGGCAAATGCGCCCGCGTCATCACCGAAGTTTATACCAGACGGCGCATCTGTCGTTGCCGTAGCTGCGGGAACTTGTCCGCCCCCACCCTTCGTTTGTGCAACACCTGCTGTCGCAGAAAACACCATTGCCAAAGCAGTAATTGTAGTCAAAAATCGTTTCATAGGTACCTCCTGAACTTTGTCTGTGATGAAGCTACACAGCAAAGCGTGCAATGAAAACAATATTATAGACCAAATACCAAAACTCGGCTATCAACCACTTTCTAAAAAAAGCTAAAAAACCTTTCGCATGAAACAAGAAAATCATACTTGCCAGAACATCTTTTTCGGGCTTTCCTATTTCCAACGTGAACAGCACACAGCTTTACGTCGCATCGGGCGTGTGCGCGGGGTCCATCCCCAAAAACAGACCGCGGCATTGGACGCATCATGAAACAGATAGAGTTTCTCTTAAATGGAAACCCCATCTGTGTGGAAAATCCCACGCCAGATTGTACATTGCTCGATTGGTTGCGCGAAACACGCAATTTAACCGGAACAAAAGAAGGCTGCAACGAGGGCGACTGTGGCGCTTGTACGATTATGGTGACTGATCGCGATGGTACACGCGCGCTAAATTCATGCATCCTGTTTCTCCCGCAACTTCATGGGAAGGCCGTTCGCACGGTCGAAGGTTTAAGGGGCCCTGAGGGCGAAACTCACCCAGTACAAGACGCGATGGTAGCGCATCACGGATCACAATGCGGATTTTGCACACCCGGCTTCGTCATGTCCATGGCGACTGCACAGCACTGCGGTCAAGAAGCAGACGACGACACGCTTGCCGGAAACCTGTGCCGATGCACAGGATATGCACCAATCATCCGCGCGGCCAAAGACGTTGGGCAAACACCTTCACCAGCATGGATGGCTGACGATCTCAGCCTTCTCCAACAAAACGCAATTGAAAGCGACACCGTCGCGCGGCCAAAATCATCTGATGCTCTGGCCACTTGGTATGAAAAACACCCAACAGCGACCTTAATCGGTGGGGCAACCGATGTTGGCCTGTGGGTGACAAAACAGCTACGCGATTTAGGATCTATTGCGTTTCTAAACGGTGCGCTTGACCTCAAAGAAATTCATAAAACCGAAAACGGACTGCAAATCGGCGCAGCCGCAACGATGACCGACGTGTTAAACGCCGTAAAGCCACTCTATCCTTCTTTCGCAGAGATGTTGCGCCGCTTTGCCTCTTTGCAAATCCGCAATGCCGCCACGCTTGGCGGGAATATTGCAAACGGGTCGCCTATCGGTGACAGCCCACCTGCCTTAATCGCTTTGGGGGCTAGCTTACATTTGCGCAAAGGCCAAACAAGACGCACGATTTTACTTGAGGATTTTTTCCTCGAATACGGCAAACAGGACCGCGCGCCTGGAGAGTTTGTCGAAGCTATCACCATCCCGCACCAACCCGATGCTTTGCGGTGCTACAAACTTTCAAAGCGGTTTGACCAAGATATTTCTGCCATCTGTGGTTGCTTTAGCATCCTAATCGCAGAGGGGCGTGTATCTGCGGCCCGTATTGCATTTGGTGGCATGGCTGGAACACCTTGTCGCGCAACCCACGTCGAAAACGCCCTATTGAATCAGCCATGGAATGCCGAAACAATTGCGACCGCCAAAGCAGCCTTTACCAAAGATTACACCCCTCTAAGTGATATGCGTGCCTCAGCTGAGTATCGGATAATGTCGGCCCAAAACATGCTGGAACGCTATTTTTCCGAAAGCATGGGCCTACCGACGGACATACATGAGGTGTCAGCATGAGCGTTGCAAAATCTTTACCGCACGACTCCGGTTCTTTGCATGTTTCGGGCGAAGCCCGGTATATCGACGACATACCTACACCGTCGGGCACGTTGCATTTGGCTTTTGGATTAAGCGAAATTGCCTGCGGAACAATCGACAGCTTGGACTTAGGTGCAGTTCGCAGTGCTGATGGTGTTGTTCTTGTCTGGTCTGCAGCGGATTTGTCGCCAATGCCGGATGCCTCCCCTTCGGTACATGACGAACCTTTGCTTTCGACGGGTGAAGTCCATTACGTCGGGCAACCTATTTTTGTGGTTGCGGCCGATAGCCATCTCGCGGCGCGCAAAGCCGTACGCAAAGCTGAAATTACATATCGCAAAAAGCTATCTATTCAAACCGTAGAAGAGGCACTATCGGCTGATAGTCGGTTTGAAGACGGGCCGCGAATTTATTCTAAAGGGGATGCAAAGCAGGCTCTAGACGATGCGCCCCATCGCCTTCAGGGTCAGATCGAAATGGGGGGGCAGGAACATTTTTACCTCGAAGGACAAGCCGCACTTTCGATCCCCCAAGAAGGCGGTGAAGTAGTTGTACATTCATCAACCCAGCACCCTACCGAAATTCAACATAAGGTCGCACATGCCTTAAATATTCCTATGCATGGTGTGCGCGTCGAAACCCGGCGTATGGGCGGTGGATTTGGCGGTAAAGAAAGCCAAGGTAATGCGTTGGCGATTGCCACAGCGATGATTGCATCCGCAACTGGCAAGCCCTGTAAAATGCGTTACGACCGTGATGACGATATGATGATCACAGGCAAGCGCCACGATTTTCAGATCACCTATGACGTGGGCTTTGATGATACCGGTCGCATTCAAGGGATCGACTTTATCCATTACACGCGTTGCGGTTGGGCCCAAGATTTATCCCTACCCGTCGCCGATCGCGCCATGTTGCATGCAGACAACGCCTATCATCTGCCCAATGCCCGGATCGAAAGCCATCGGTTGAAAACCAATATTCAATCCGCAACAGCCTATCGTGGCTTTGGTGGACCGCAAGGGATCATCGGGATTGAACGCGTGATTGATCATATCGCGACCCACCTCAAACGTGATCCTTTGTCTGTTCGTCGCGCCAATTTTTACACAGACTTTGACGAAACAGAAGACGTTCAAACAACCCCATACCATCAGCCCATTACGGACTGTGTGATCAATTCCATTGTTGATGAACTTTGTGAAACATCTGATTACCGCACCCGCCGTCGCGCAATTCAATCCTGGAATGCCGAAAACCCAATCCTAAAACGCGGGATTGCGTTGACCCCAGTCAAATTTGGCATCAGCTTTACCTTAACACACCTTAACCAAGCCGGCGCCTTGGTGCATGTGTATCAAGACGGATCAATCCACCTTAATCATGGCGGGACGGAAATGGGTCAGGGGCTTTTTCAAAAAGTGGCCCAAGTGGCCGCCAGCCGATTTGGCGTTGATATTGATCAGGTTAAAATCACGGCGACGGATACAGCCAAAGTTCCCAATACATCTGCAACCGCCGCCTCTTCGGGCAGTGATCTGAATGGCATGGCCGTGCAAAATGCATGTGATACGATCCGTGATCGCATCGCCGAATTTCTAGCCGAGAAACATAAAACTATTCCGTTCGATGTATTATTTGAAAACGGGAACGTCTTTGTCGCAGGAACGACTTACAGCTTTGCTGAGGCCGCTAAGCTTGCTTACGAAAACCGCGTTAGCCTGTCGGCAACTGGTTTTTACAAAACACCGGATATCAAATGGGACCGGATCAAAGGCGAAGGTCAGCCCTTTTTCTACTTCGCCTATGGTGCAGCCGTGTCAGAGGTGGTGATCGACACATTGACCGGCGAAAACCGGATATTGCGTACCGACATTTTGCACGATGCGGGTGCGTCTCTCAATCCTGCTTTGGATATTGGTCAAATCGAAGGCGGCTTTGTCCAAGGGGCGGGCTGGCTCACGACCGAAGAGTTGGTCTGGGACAACCGCGGACAATTGCGCACACATGCGCCATCGACCTATAAAATTCCGGCCTGTTCAGACCGGCCCGATGTTTTCAACGTCGCGCTTTGGAAAGGCGAAAACCCGGCTGCAACAGTTTACCGATCAAAGGCCGTTGGCGAACCCCCATTCGTACATGGAGCCTCTGTTTTGCTGGCGTTGTCTGATGCAATAGCAGCGGTTGGGAATGGTAACGAATACGTCGCCTTAGATGCCCCGGCCACGGCAGAGACAATCTTGCATGCCGTCAACCGCCAGAAACAATCCGCATGAGCTTTGACCTCGAAAGTATACAACGCGCCGCAACAGTGCACGGAACGATTGCCCGTATCCTGATTGTGGATGCCAAAGGATCTGTTCCCCGCAATCCCGGCACATCAATGTTGGTCTGGGAAAACGGCCAAAGCGGCACGATTGGTGGTGGAGCGTTGGAATATGATGCCGCCCGAAAAGCGCGTGCTTGCTTAACGGGAACGCAGAACTCTACCTTGACCACTGTGCCCTTAGGCCCTGCACTCGGGCAATGCTGTGGTGGCTCAGTTACGTTACTTACCGAAGTGTTCACTTCCATTAAATTGAAGAACCATTGCGAAATCGAAGGGTATTTTGCCCGCGCCATCGCCGCAGATGCCACACCCGAAATTCCAACTTTATTGAAACAGAAAGCACAGCACGGTCATCATGCACCAATCCTTACTCAAGGATGGCTGTCAGAGACAATGCAACATCCCAAAACGCCTGTTTGGATTTATGGTGCAGGGCATGTAGGGCGCGCGATCGCAAGGGTAATCAGCCCAATCCCCGGATTTTCTGTGACGCTCGTTGACATCAGTTCCGATAGAATGCCCGACAGTTTACCGGAGGGTACCACGCCCTTCTTGGCCACGGACCCGCCCCAAGCAGTCAGACATGCCCCACCGCACGCGCATCATCTGGTCCTGACGCACGATCACGCATTGGATCTTAATCTTTGTCATCAGATATTAGGTCAGAGGTTTGAAAGCTTAGGTTTAATTGGCTCAGCCACCAAATGGGCACGTTTCCAAAAACGATTAGAAGCCTTGGGCCACAAAAAGCAAAAGATAAACAGGATCACCTGCCCAATCGGTAATCCTCACCTTGGAAAACATCCGCAGGAAATCGCGCTTGGTGTTGCGCATTCTCTACTTACAGAACAACGTTTCGGCCACCTAGCTGAGGAGATCGCATCATGAGCGACACTGCCCCAAATCTACTGACGGTCAACGCCCTGACCAAAGCCTATCCTGGCGTTGTGGCCAATAGCGAGGTTTCGTTCACCATCGCAGAGGGCGAAGTGCATGCGTTACTCGGGGAAAATGGTGCTGGGAAATCCACACTGGTCAAAATGATCTATGGCCTTGTGCGTCCCGACAGTGGCAGCATGACATTGCGCGGTCAGCCTTATGAGCCCTCTGAGCCACGCGCGGCGCGCGCATCTGGCGTGGCAATGGTGTTTCAACATTTTTCGTTGTTTGATGCTCTCAACGTTGCCGAAAACATCGCATTGGGGATGGAAAATCCCCCACCCCAACGCCAATTGGCAGGCCGTATTCGCGAAGTTAGCGAAACATACGGGCTTCCGCTTGATCCCGAAAGCATGGTTGGAAACCTATCCGCCGGCGAACGTCAGCGCGTCGAAATTATCCGTTGCCTATTGCAGGACCCGAAACTGCTGATCATGGATGAACCCACTTCGGTTCTCACCCCACAGGAAGTCGATATTCTTTTTGAAACTCTCAAAAAGTTATCTGCCGAAGGGACCGCAATTTTATATATTTCTCATAAGCTTGAGGAAATTCGCACCCTATGTGACAGCGCTACAATCTTGAGATTGGGCAAAGTTGTAAACACCTGCAATCCGCGTGAACAGACTGCACGTGACATGGCTGAGATGATGGTAGGTGAGACACTCCATGTTCCCACCCGTGAGGCCCGCGACCTTGGCGAAGTTATCGTCAAAGTATCGAACCTTTCCGTATCATCAGAAAATGCGTTTGGTACGTCGCTCAAAGACATCAACTTCGAAGTTCGCGCTGGCGAAGTATTAGGCATTGGCGGTGTCGCAGGGAATGGTCAAGACGAACTGCTGTCTGCCCTTTCCGGTGAAACCCGCGCCAAAGCAGGCGCCGTCCATGTTAAAGGAAAACCAGTTGGAGACCTCGGCCCAAATGAGCGGCGCAGTCTTGCGATATTAGCGGCCCCGGAAGAGCGGCTCGGCCATGCCGCCGCCCCTGACATGAGCCTTATTGAAAACGCCCTACTCACCGGTGCTATCCGCGAAAACCTAACACACCGCGGATTTTTAAAATGGGACGCTGTCAAAGCCTTTGCGGATCGCGTCATTGAATCCTTTGATGTGAGAACCCCTGGCGCACGCAACGCTGCGCGATCTTTGTCAGGCGGCAATCTTCAGAAATTCGTGGTCGGGCGCGAAGTCCTACAACGGCCTGATGTCTTAGTGGTCAATCAACCGACATGGGGCGTGGATGCCTCCGCTGCCGCTGCTATTCGGCAATCTCTACTTGATCTTACGAGTAAAGGCGCTGCGGTGATTGTTATCAGCCAAGACCTTGATGAATTAATGGAAATTTCGGATCGCTTTGCTGCTTTGAATGAAGGCCGATTAAGCGACCCAAGACCAGCACAGGGGTTAACTGTGGATGAAATTGGCCTGATGATGGGCGGAGCACACGGAATGGAGGTCGCACATGTTGACGCTTGAGAAACGCGCGCAGCCATCGCGCGCCTGGTCTTTGATGACCCCTATCCTGGCTGTTGTTTTAACCATGATTGCTGGTGGGATCATGTTTGCCCTTTTGGGGAAAGCCCCGCTGGAGGCCATTAGAACTATATTCTGGGATCCGATATTCGGGGAGTTTTCATTTTACTACCGCCCCCAAATCCTGATCAAGGCAGGGCCACTGATCCTCATCGCGATTGGCCTATCGTTAGGTTTTCGCGCTGGCATTTGGAATATTGGCGCCGAAGGCCAGTATATCATGGGTGCGATATTTGGCGCCGGGGTTGGGCTGGCGTTTTATCCCGCTGATCTATGGTTCATATTCCCCTTGATGGTTCTTGCTGGGGCTTTAGGCGGGATACTTTGGGCGATGATACCAGCCCTGCTGAAAACCAAATTCGGCACCAATGAAATTCTCGTGTCCCTGATGTTGGTTTATGTAGCAGAACACATTCTTTCCGCTGTTTCCTTTGGTGCGTTGCGCAATCCAGACGGGCATGGTTTTCCCGGATCACGCAATTTCCAACAATATGAAGCTGCGTCAAATCCTGAAATCATCGCCGGAAGCGGAATGCATTGGGGCGTCATCACCGCGTTTATCGCCGTTATCGGTGCATACATTCTACTGAACAGGCACATCCTAGGCTATCAAATCCGCCTGACAGGCCAAGCCCCCCGCGCCGCGCGGTTTGCTGGGGTGCGCCCAAATCTACTGATTACCTTCTGTCTTGGGGCGTCAGGTGCTTTGGCAGGTCTCGCCGGGCTGTTCGAAGTTGCCGGACCCGCAGGTCAAATCAGCATTGATTTTAATTCAGGCTATGGGTTTACCGCAATTATCGTAGCATTTTTAGGGCGTTTGCATCCCTTCGGAATTTTATTGGCCGGCCTTTTGATGGCTTTAACATATGTTGGCGGGGATATAGCCCAATCCAACCTTGGTTTGCCAGCAGCGGCCATTCAGGCGTTCCAAGGTATGTTGCTATTCTTTCTCCTGGGGATGGATATGCTCACCAATTTCCGAGTGCGCCTAAAACAAGCGGAGGCCGTGTAATGGACCTTTCTCAAATCGATCCTATCCTGTTGATCACATCGATTATGGTTGTTTCAACGCCGCTCTTGTTTGCCGCAATCGGTGAAATGGTGGTGGAAAAAGCTGGCGTTTTAAATCTTGGCGTCGAAGGCATGATGATCGTAGGGGCCATTGCTGGCTTCGCTATTGCCGTCGAAAGCGGGAGCGTGATCATCGGCTTCGTCGGTGCAGCCGTTGGCGGTGCCATACTATCTTTGGTTTTTGGTATTTTAACCCAAGTGTTCTTAGCCAATCAAGTTCCTGCAGGTTTGGCACTGACCTTATTTGGCTTGGGGTTATCCGCGCTCATTGGGCAACCCTATGCTGGTATTCGCCCGCCACAGTCCACGACGTTGGATGTGCCACTTCTATCTGACCTGCCAGTGTTAGGACCAATATTGTTTCAACACGATGCGATGGTTTACTTGTCCTTATTCCTCGTCACTGCAACTTGGTGGGTGCTAAAGCACACAAAAACCGGCCTCATCATAAAGGCTGTAGGCGAAAATCACGAAGCAGCCCATGCGTTGGGCTACAAGGTCGTAAAAATCCGACTACTGGCCATTATGTTTGGTGGTGCTTGTGCGGGTCTCGGCGGGGCCTACCTTAGCCTTATTCGGGTACCCCAATGGACCGAAGGTATGACAGCCGGCGCTGGATGGATCGCGCTCGCCATCGTTGTGTTTGCCAGCTGGCGACCAGAGCGTGTATTGCTTGGTGCTTATTTGTTCGGCGGCATTGGCGCCTTGCAACTGCGCCTACAGGCAGCAGGCGCGAACATCCCGGTCGAGTATCTTTCAATGTCACCTTATATTGTAACCATCGTCGTGCTTGTTCTAATCTCAGCTCGAAAATCAAACGCAGGAACAGCGGCCCCCGCCTCTTTGGGCAAAATGTTCCACGCGACAAACTAGGGGCATGTCTTGAACCGACAGGAGATCATAGACCTACTTGATGGCCATCACCCAAAATGGGGGCAAGCTGTTGCGCTTTCTTTGAATGCCCTGATCCTCCTGTCGGCAATAGCAATTGCGATTGAGACTGTCCAAGGCATACCGCTTTGGCTCGACAAATCGCTGATAGCCGTAGAGATTTTTATCCTCGCAGTTTTTGTCATCGAATATATCCTGCGCGTCACCTGCAATGCGCATCCTGTTCGATATATTTTTAGCTTTTGGGGAATTGTTGATCTTTTATCCTGCCTTCCTGCGATCGCATTGCTGCAACCAAAATGGCAGGTCGTTCGTACGCTTCGCCTTATTCGACTGGTGCGGCTGTTAAAACTGTTCCGATCCTCCATCGCGCTTGATCGCTTGTCCGCAGCTCTTTCGCTCGTCAAAGGGGAGCTTATCATTTTCGGGATCTTATCCGGGCTTATGCTATACGTAAGCGCGGTTGGTATTTATCTCTTTGAGCATACCGCCCAACCTGAGGCATTTTCTTCTATTCCTGAAAGTTTATGGTGGGCTGTCGCCTCTTTCACAACTGTCGGTTATGGTGATCTATATCCGATCACCATGGGGGGGCGTATTTTTACCAGTATCGTTTTATTTATAGGTTTGGGAATTGTTGCTGTGCCTTCAGCAATTATCACAGCAGCGCTGCTAGAAACCCAAACCACCATACGCCTACCAAACAAAACCAAAAAACCTAATACCTCGTCCAATAAGGGAGAATAATATGAAATCCATCAAACCAATTCTTGCAGGCGCTGCGCTTGCAATGGGTCTTACAGGTGCAGCACAGGCGGATGATCCGCTTGAGGTTGGCTTTATTTATGTTGGTCCTGTTGGGGACTTTGGCTGGTCTTATGAGCACAACCAGGGTCGCCTCGCTGTGGAAGAGCATTTCGGCGACGCTGTCGAAACGACATTTGTTGAAAGCGTTCCAGAAGGCGCCGATGCTGAACGCGTCATGACGCAAATGGCGCTTGAGGGTGCCGATCTTATCTTCTCAACATCCTTTGGTTACATGGACCCAACCAACGCTGTTGCAGCACGTTTCCCAAATGTGCGCTTTGAACACGCGACCGGCTATCGTCGTGATCACTCCAACGTTTCGACCTATTCCGCGCGTTTTTATGAAGGTCGCGCTGTTATTGGGACCATTGCAGGTCACATGACCGAAACAAACAAAGTTGGTTATATCGCTTCTTTCCCAATTCCAGAAGTGATCCGTGGCATCAACTCAGCCTATATTCATGCGCAGCGTGTCAATCCAGACGTCGAATTCAAAATTGTTTGGGTCTACACATGGTTTGACCCGGCCAAAGAAGCCGACGCTGCGACCGCTCTGATCGAACAAGGCGTAGACGTCATCATGCAGCACACAGACTCCCCTGCAGCGATGACTATCGCCGAAGAGCAAGGCATCTTTGCCTTTGGTCAAGCCTCCGATATGGCGCAATTTGGCCCAACAGCGCGTCTATCTTCTATCATCGACAACTGGTCCCCTTACTACATCGAACGCACACAAGCCGTGCTTGATGGCACTTGGGAATCCACGGATACATGGGACGGCATCGAACCTGGTATGGTTGAAATCGGAGAGATCGCTGACAGTGTACCAGCCGAAGTTCGCGCTGAAGCAGAAGCGCTCTCTGCATCTATCGAGTCTGGTGAATATCACGCTTTCACTGGCCCGCTGAACCGCCAAGACGGTTCCGTTTGGTTGGCTGAAGGTGAAACTGCAGATGACGGTACTTTGGCGGGAATGGATTTCTATGTCGAAGGTATCGAAGGCGAAATTCCGAATTAATAAAATATCTAAATTAAAAACCAAAAAGGCCACCTTTGAGGTGGCCTTTTCGTGAGTGGTTATAGTTTGTGTTTATTTGTCAGCGCCGTTGTCAGCTGCCGCGAGTTGGGCAAAGATAGCGGCTGCGGCTGGGTTCACGCCGCCTTGGGTGGACAAAGTGAAGCCGTCGTTGGCTTCAATCGCGTAGGAACCGTTGCCGTTTTCTTCGGCAGCTAGAGCGGTGAAAACAGCCGCTGCTTCGGTGCTTAGGCCTTGTGCGCTGTCAGTGAAGACAACGCTTTCGATGCCGCGGTTGTCCGCTGCGAAATGTGTCTGTGCGTCAAGTGCAACACCTGCGAATGCTGGAGCTGAGATCAGAACGAGTGCGGTTGAGAGTACGATGTTTTTCATAGTGTTAGCCTTTCGGGTGTCTGGTGTCTTTTGATTTCGGTGGAAGTCTTTTGCCTTCCGATGATTGGTATTTGGGGGTCGCCAAGCTGATGTTCAATGCACATAAACGTGAGAATGATGAAATGTTGGTGCATTCTTGCACACATAAATGTGCACTTTATTACAGCCCGCCCCCTCTTGAAATTTTCGGGCGGTTTCACGGGCGCGCGGCTGCCTTCCACAGCAAAACAAATGTGCTAAAACCAAAAAGACCCCCGCAATCGCGAGGGCCCTTTGGGGAGAAATCATGTCTTAAGCTGATCTTTACTTGTCTGGGCCATCCTCAGCCGCAGCAAGCTGAGCAAAAATCGCAGCAGCGGCCGGGTTCACCCCACCTTGGGTGGAGCGTGTCATGCCGTCGTTGGCCTCAAACACGTGGCGACCGTCGCCATTGTCTTCTGCAGCCAATGCAGTGAAGATCGCTGCCGCCTCGGCGCTTAGACCTTGTGTGCTGCCGGTGAAGACAACGCTTTCGATGCCCATGTTGTCAGCTGCAAAATGGTTGCGGGCGATATCAGCAGATGAACCCGCGAAAGCTGGTGCTGAAGCAAGAACAAGTGCGGCGGAGAGAAGAACGTTTTTCATGGTGTAACCTTTCGGATGTCTGGTGTCTGTGATTGCGGTGGAAGACTGCTGCCTTCCGATACAATCCATCTGGGAACACTCATCCTCAACTACAATGCACACATCCGTGACAAGACCGTAACATTCAGTAAAGGACGCGCCGAAGTCGTTGTAAAAATCTGGAACGCGTGTTCATTTTCTCTCTTTCACATCGATTTTTCTCATGTACGTTCCACGCATGACAAACCTAAAAACCATAGCACATGCTCCCGCCTCTTCTCTTTGCTTTGGCACAATGCAATTCGGTGGATCCGCTGACATCTATCAATCCCAAGCAATGTTTGAGGCCTGTATAGAGGCTGGTGTAAACTTCTTTGACACCGCGTATGTTTATACCGATGGAGCGTCGGAAACGATGCTGGGACAGTTTCTCAAGTCTGATCGAGATACAGCATTGGTTGCAACCAAATGCGCCTATACTGGTGGATCAGGTGAAAAAAATATCACCGCTCAGTTTGACGAAAGCCGCAGGCGTTTAAACCTCGATACGGTAGATATTTTGTATCTGCACCGCTGGGACAATGACACCGATCTTAACGAAACATTTGCAACACTATGCAACCTCAAAGATCAGGGCGCTCTGCGTTATATTGGGTTGTCAAACTGTGCAGCTTGGCAAGCCATGAAGGCCGCCCATGTCGCTGAAAAATTCGACTTAAGCATTGATATACTCCAACCCATGTATAGTCTGGTGAAACGTCAAGCGGAGGTTGAAATTCTTCCGATGGCAAAGTCAGAAGGCATTGCAGTTGCACCATATTCACCATTAGGGGCCGGTGTTTTGACGGGCAAATACGCGTCTGGCGGAACTGGGCGGCTCTCCCAAGACAGTCGATACAAAAGCCGCTACGGCAAAGACTGGATGTTCGAAACAGGCGAAAAGCTAAAATCACTTGCGGACGAGGCTCACACTCCTGCGGCCACGCTCGCCGTTTCCTGGGCCATGAAGCACCCCGCCGTGACAGCGCCAATTATTTCTGCACGTAATGCTGATCAGCTCCAACCTTCTTTAGATGCCTTACGTTTTAACATGGACGATACGCTCTATTCTGAAATCTCTGCTTTGTCCGTTGCGCCTGCACCCGCGACAGACCGCTTGGAGGAAGCATAATGTTTGATTTTTTAATTATCGGTGGAGGGATCGCAGGAATTTCGGCCGCTGCGCGTCTGTCGTCAGTCGGGTCTGTGCAACTCTGTGAAACCGAAGATGCCCTTGGCTACCATGCTTCGGGCCGATCCGCTGCACTATTTGAAGAGACTTATGGCAAACCCAGCACGATTGAACTGAACAAAGCAAGCTACAGCTATCACAAAGATGAAAACGGTGGCGTGCTTTCCCCACGGGGATTGATGTTGATCGGGCGCAAAGATGAAAAAGAGGCGTTTGAGACAGATTGTGGCGTCATGGCGATGCACCCGATTTCGATTATAGAGGCCTGCAGTAAAATACCCGTATTAAACACAGATACCGTCGCTTATGCCGCCTACCATGAAGACGCTCAGGATATCGACACAGATCTATTGCTGCAAAACTTCGCTAGAACAGCGCGTCGGAACGGGGCGCAAATCGCAACAAAAGCCGGCGTAACATCCATCGATCACCTTAAACCCGGCTGGCGTGTCACAACACACGCTGGTGCTTTTGAAGCAAAACTGATCGTAAACGCGGCAGGCGCTTGGGTTGATGACATCGCCACAATGGCAGGTGTGAGACCCTTAGGCCTAAGCCCACTAAAACGTTCAATGGCCCGAATTCCAGCCCCTGGTGGGCATGATACGCGCAGTTGGCCGATGTTGTTTGGCACAGGCGAAAGTTGGTATGCGAAACCCGATGCAGGAAAACTATTGGTTTCCCCTGCCGATGAAGAACTCGTGACGCCACATGACGCATGGGCAGATGATATGGTTCTGGCCGAGGGTTTGGCAAAATACGAAGAAATGGTCACTGAACCCGTAACGCGATTGGAAAGCAGTTGGGCTGGGTTACGCACGTTTGCACCCGATAGATGTTTGGTTATAGGGCATGACACACAGGTATCTGATTTTTTCTGGCTGGCTGGGCAAGGCGGTTATGGGATGCAGACATCCCCAGCTGCAAGTCAACTTGCTGCAGACCTTATTGCTGGGCGTGTTCCTGAAATAGACAAGTGCGCGATTTCCGCACTCTCCCCCGCACGGTTTGACTAGTTAAACCGTGAACCAATCAAAACCCATTTTGTGTGACATAAAAATAGCATTTTTCCCCTTAGGTCGTAGCGTGAATATCGGTAGGTTCTACCCAACACACATCTAAGGGGATATCGATGTCATTACTTTCGCTATTGCAACAAGCACAGGGTGGCCAAGGCCTTCAGGCGTTGGCACAGCAGTTTTCGCTGGACGAAGGGCAAGCAAACACACTCACGGAGATGCTTGCACCAGCGATCGGATCCGCAACGCGCCAGAGAGCCGAAGCCTCTGGTGGGCTCGCCTCTGTTCTGGGGGCGCTTCGCGGTGAAGACCAAGCAGCAATGTTTGATGATGCATCTGCAGCAGCGGGCGATGCTGGTCGTGCGCAAGGCGCGGCATTTCTTGACGGAATTCTTGGCAGTTCTGAAGCGACCAGCGGATTAGCAGAAGAAGCAGCCAACCGTTCTGGAATTGATCTTGGCACCATTCAGCAATTTTTGCCTGCACTTGCAGCCATGCTTCAGGGCGGAATGCAGCGCAACATGCCAGATAGCTCAATCGATGGAATGATGTCAGGCCTGACTGCTGGAGCGTCCCAAGGCGGCGGATTGATGGGCATTGTTGGCGGTCTTTTAGGTGGCTCTTCTGGTCAACAATCTGGTGGAATGGATCTCAGCACACTCACCAACATGCTAGATGCTGACGGCGATGGATCGCCACTTGATGATATTCTCGGGAAATTCATGGGATAAGGACGGGATAAGTCCAAAGGTGCAACAACTCGCCCCAATGCCTTGTGCATTGGGGTTTTTTATTTGCCTGTGGCACTGTTGGTCAAAGAAAAGGCGGGGTCGATGCCCCGCCTTTTTATTTATCCGTTTACGCGGATGTTTGCGTTTGTCGGATCATATGGGCTGTCTTCGACAATCACCGCATCCCACAACTGGTCCTGCATTTTGATCTTCAGCTTTGTGCCAACTTCAGAATGCTCTGGTTTCACATAGCCCATCCCAATGGATTTCTCGAAGTGAACTGAATACCCGCCAGATGTTAGACGACCGGTATGTGTACCATCCTCAGTATACAGAACCTCACGGCCCCATGGATCAGCATCTGATGGGCCATCGATCAAGATAGTAACGCATTTCACGCGCACACCTGTTTCGACCATTGCTTCTTTACCATGGAATTCTTTTCCAAGGTCGATAAAGCGCGGTAGATCAGCCTCAGCCGGGGTCGCATCACGGCCCAACTCATTGCCAAACGCACGGTAAGATTTTTCCTGACGCAACCAGTTTTGCGCACGCGCGCCAACCAGTTTCATGCCATGCTTTTCACCAGCTTTTTCGAGCAGATCAAAGAGGTAATTCTGCATTTCAATCGGGTGATGCAATTCCCAACCCAATTCACCAGTATAGGCGACACGGATCGCATTTACCGGGCACATGCCCAATTCGATCTGTTTTGCAGACAACCAAGGGAAGCGTTTGTTTGTCAGAGCGGTTTCTGGATCAGCGTCTTTGATGATCTCTTTGAGAACATCGCGGGACTTTGGTCCAGCAAGCGCGAACACACCCCATTGTGTGGTAACATCTTGGATTTCGATGTAACCGAATTCTTCCATTTTGTCTTCGGCAGCTTTGCGCAAGAAGTCAGCATCGTATTCAGTCCAAGCACCGGCAGAAACAAGGTAATAGTTGTTTTCGCCGTTGCGCACGATGGTGTATTCGGTGCGTGTTGTACCTTTGGATGTCAACGCATAAGTCAGGTTGATACGGCCGATTTTTGGCAGTTTGTTACATGTGAACCAATCAAGGAACTGTGTCGCGCCCGGCCCTTTTACAACGTGTTTTGTAAATGCTGTCGCATCAACAAGACCAACACCTTCGCGGATTGCCTTTGCTTCGTCTACAGCGTGCTGCCACCAGCCACCGCGACGGAATGAACGCGCGTCGTGGTCAAAGTTATCTGGTGCATCAAGTGGACCAAAGTAGTTTGGACGTTCCCATCCGTTCACCCAACCAAATTGCGCACCACGTGCAGCCTGACGGTCATATGCCGGAGACATACGCAACGGACGTGCTGCTGGGCGTTCCTCATCAGGGTGGTGTACGATGTAAACGTGATCGTAGCATTCTTCGTTTTTGCGCGCTGCAAATTCGGTGGTCATCCAGTTTTGCGAATAGCGTTTCGGGTCAAGAGACGCCATGTCGATCTCTGCTTCGCCTTCAACCATCATCTGCGCGAGGTAGTAGCCAGTACCACCAGCCGCAGTGATCCCGAAAGAGAACCCTTCAGCCAACCACATATTGCGCATGCCGGGTGCCGGGCCAACCAATGGGTTGCCGTCAGGTGTGTAGCAAATTGGGCCGTTGAAATCGTCTTTCAAACCGCTTTCTTCGCAGGACGGCATGCGATGGATCATCGCCATGTATTGTTCTTCGATCCGCTCTAGATCGAGTGGGAACAAGTCTGCGCGGAATGAATCTGGCACACCGTATTCAAAGCATGCTGGTGCGTTTTTCTCATACACACCCAAAATCCAACCGCCACGCTCTTCGCGAACGTAAGATTGCGCATCTGCATCACGAATGACCGGATGTTCTGGGTTGCCAGCTTCGCGGTATTTCACCAGTTCTGGGTCTTGATCCATAACAATGAATTGGTGCTCAACCGGGATCGCTGGCATCTTAATGCCCAGCATTTGCGCAGTACGCTGTGCGTGGTTGCCAGACGCGGTTACGACGTGCTCAGCCGTGATAACGATCTGTTCTTCACCTGGGACAAGGTTGCCACCCTTTTCAACCATTTTGGTGCAGATGACTTCCCAATGGGTGCCATTCCAGTTGAATGCATCTGCTTGCCATTTACGTTCAATCATGACGCCACGTTGGCGTGCACCTTTGGCCATCGCCTGTGTCACGTCCGCGGGGTTAATGTAACCGTCAGTGTTATGATAAATCGCGCCCTTAAGGTCTTCTGTGTTGATCAGCGGCCAACGCACTTTGATCTCATCAGGTGTCAAGAATTCGTAAGGCACACCGCAGGTTTCCGCAGTTGACGCATACAACATGTATTCGTCCATACGTTCGTCAGTCTGCGCCATGCGCAAATTCCCAACGACGGCGAAACCAGCGTTAAGGCCTGTTTCTTCCTCAAGTGATTTATAAAAATCAACGGAGTATTTATGGATGTGCGTTGTCGCATATGACATGTTGAACAACGGCAAAAGGCCAGCAGCGTGCCAGGTTGAACCGGACGTCAATTCGTCCCGTTCAATCAACATCACATCATCCCAACCTGCTTTGGCAAGGTGATACGCAATGGAGGTACCAATGGCACCGCCACCAACAACAAGGGCTTTTACTTGAGTTTGCATGGGGCGAATCTTTCTCATCTTGATTTGGAAAGAATGTGCAATAAAATCCCAAGAAATGCGAAGGGGGGCCGACCGTACATCGTCTGAAACCGACGTAATGAGGGAATTACGACGGTTGCCGCATTGCAGCAATTTTCGTTGATCCATGGCGCACAGACCTATAGAACTGTTTCAAAGTGAACTGAAGGACACAGTGAATGCAGATTTGCAGAACCGTAGCCGACTTACGCAACGCCACGGCACAATTCCGAAAAGATGGTGAAAACATCGCACTGGTGCCCACCATGGGCTTTTTACATGATGGACACATGGCATTGGTCGCCCAAGCAAACGCTCTGGCCGAACGCAGCGTTGCCACGATTTTTGTTAACCCTAGTCAGTTTGGCGAAACCGCCGATTTGGACGCATATCCCCGCAATGAGGCCCGCGACTTTGCCATGTTAGAGGCAGCAGGCGTTGATGTTGTTTTTGTGCCTGACGTCATCGAAGTTTATCCTGAGGGCGATGAAACCATCGTCGAAACCACCGGGTTGGCCAATGTCTTGCACGGCCTCGTGCGGCCCGGTCATTTTCGCGGAGTCACCACTGTTGTCGCCCGGCTTTTTAACTTTTGCCAACCAGATTTCGCTGTGTTTGGCGAAAAAGACTACCAACAGTTGCAAGTCATCAAACGGATGACACGCGATCTGGGGTTCCCTATCGAAATCGTCGGTGTCACAACCGAGCGCGAAACCGATGGGTTGGCAATGTCATCGCGCAATGTAAGACTGACACCAGAGGACCGCGTCGCGGCGTTAGTCCTATCACAATCTTTAACCGCGGCAGAAACAGCGGCCAAAAACGGCGCAACTGTCGAAGATATAGCCGCTGTGCTAAAATCGACTATTACCGCTGAACCACGCGCCACATTACGTGGTCTAGATGTGGTTGATGCGTCTAGCTTGGCCCCGATCAGCGGGGTATTGACTTCACCGGTCGCCATTATGCTTTCGGCAGAATTTGGCGGCGTTCTTCTTCTTGATCAAAGGGTTATAAATCCATGAGTGCTCAAAAACAGATCCGCCGTACAACTGTTCCGCAAATCTCCGCCCGCAAAAGTGGCGATCCTATCGTGTCATTGACAAGTTACCACGCCCACACGGCTGCTATCGTCGATAAATATGCCGACTTCATCTTAGTAGGCGATAGCTTAGGTATGGTGATGCATGGCATGGAAAGCACCGTTGGCGTGCCTTTAGACCTGATGATCATGCACGGCAAAGCCGTTGTACGTGGCACACAAAAGGCGCTGATCGTGGTCGACATGCCCTTTGGCACCTATGAAGAAAGCCCCAACATGGCCTTTCGCAATGCAGCGAAAATCATGAAGGAAACAAGCTGCGGCGCGGTGAAAATCGAAGGCGGCGCGCGCATGGCTGAAACGATCAAATTCTTAACAGAACGCGGCATCCCGGTCATGGCACATATCGGCCTGACACCGCAATCCAGCCACGTCATGGGCGGATTCAAAACCCAAGGCCGCGAAGAAGAGAGCTGGGCCGCGCATGAAGCCGACGCCAAAGCCGTAACAGAGGCCGGCGCCTTTGCCATCGTGCTGGAAGGCATGGTCGAACCATTGGCCGCACGGATCACCAAACAAGTTAATATCCCAACGATCGGCATCGGCGCATCAGCTGAGTGCGACGGGCAGATTTTGGTGTTGGAAGACATGCTTGGGCTTAACCCATGGGTGCCCAAATTTGTCAAAGTTTACGGTCAACTCGGTCCAATGATCGAACAAGCCGTTTCGGACTATGCAGAGGACGTAAAAACCCGCGCATTCCCAACAGAAGACCAAGTTTACCGCTAGGTTTCAATCCGCAGTGCATCTGCAGAAACAGTGTAAGACAATCGTATGCCTCTGGTTCATACGATTGTCTGATCGAGTATATTTTGCGCCATTTCCGAAAATATGCTACGCCTCTTCCTGTTTTTAGAATTTCTTTTAGACAGGACTGTATATGCAATATTCTTTGCTCGACGCCGCCTATTTGGCGCAGGCCGCTTACGACCCCAAATTCAATGCACGTACCAAAGATAAGTTGGTCAAATCTTTAGACCACAAAGGTGTTCAGGCCCATATTCTAAGCAACCGCACCTTGCTTATTACTGGCAGTAACGGCGTAGATGATTACATCAACTATAATCTCAAGGTCTTTAATCTGTTTGGGGAAAAATACCGGTTTTCAGATGAAACAGTTGAGGCCGGACACAGTCGTGCCATGTGGCATCAAGGTTTCCTGAAACACGCCCGCATCGTTTATGAATTTGCAAAACCGTTTAAACCAAATTTCATAATTGGGCATTCGCTCGGCGGGGCAAGCGCGCAAATTTTAGCCAAAAGTTTCGGCGTGCCGGCAATTGGCTTTGCCTCCCCAAGAACGCAGCGCAAACGATCTGCGAAAATCAAAGGCGAAGAGCATTCCCTGACCTTGTGGCGGGTGGACGATACAGTGCCACATATGCCGCCGGGATTTCGGCATTTGGGGCGCAGTATTGGGATTGGGACCAAAGTAAACAATCCCGGTATGGATCATTCAATGGAACACTACATTCCGTTGATTAAGACATTAGCCGGTGATCCTCGCGTCCCTGACCATTGGCCTTTATAGCATACTGGGCACAACCAAATCAGGCGGGCGGTGACCGTCAGCAAAGGTTTTGATATTGATCAGGACCTTTTCGCCCATTTCAATCCGACCCTCATGCGTTGCAGAGCCCATATGCGGCAACAACAGGACATTGTCCAAATCCCGCAAACGAGGGTTTATACCTTGGCCATGTTCGTACACATCAAGCCCTGCACCCGCGATTTCACCAGAGCGCAACCCACGCGTCAGCGCATTTTCGTCGATGACTTCGCCACGGGAAGTGTTCACGATAACCGCGCTGGGTTTCATCAATTTCAGGCGACGTGCGTTGATTAGGTGAAAGGTTGACGGCGTGTGCGGGCAATTGATCGAAATTACATCCATCCGCGCCACCATCTGGTCAAGGCTTTCCCAATAGGTCGCGTCGAATTCTGCCTCTATCTCAGGATGAAGCCGTTTGCGGTTATGATAATGCACCTGCATTCCAAAGGCCTGTGCGCGCCGCGCAACCGCCTGACCAATGCGACCCATGCCCAATATGCCCAAACGACGCCCGCTCACACGCCCACCCAGCAACGCGGTCGGTGCCCAACCTTCCCATTTCCCGGAGCGCATCAAAGCGACCCCTTCGGAAATGCGCCGAGTCACCCCAAGGATCAGCGCCATTGTCATATCGGCCGTGTCATCGGTCACAACTCCGGGTGTATTTGCAACCAAAATACCACGCTGGCGGGCGGACGATACATCTATATTATCAACGCCAGCTCCAAAGTTCGCGATCAACTTTAACTGTTCACCTGCAGCAGCAAGCATATTGGCGTCAATCGTCTCGGTGATCGTCGGAACCAGAACGTCCGCACGTTTCATCGCATTAACCAGTTCGTCACGGGTCATCGGCGTATCCGTTTCGCGTAACTCAACATCAAAGAGTTCGCTCATCCGGGTTTCCACAACCTCGGGCAACCGTCGCGTTACAACAACACTCAGCCGTTCAGACGCCATCTTGGCTCTCCCTATTCTTCACAACATACGCCATTACTGTCAGAGTGCGGGATAGAGAAGCGGGATACAAGAACCCGTTCATCGCAAGGCAATATTAATTTGCGACATCAAATAGGCAGTAAAGGGCACGGGCGAACAACATGACCCGACTAGGCACACTTATCATCGCGATTTGGGCAACATCCGCGACATTGGGGCACACGCAGGCACGGGGCGACGTCACGAATTTGCCAATCCCTCGCTATGTGTCCATGAAAGCGTCTGAGGGCAACATTCGACGCGGCCCCAGCCTAACGCATCGCATCGACTGGGTTTTTCAACACCGAAACATGCCTTTGCAGATCACCGCAGAATACGGCAATTGGCGCCGTGTGCGTGATCGCGATGGTGTTGGCGGTTGGATACACTATTCACTACTGTCAGGTGTGCGGACTGTTATTGTCGAAACCGATATGCTGCCGCTTTATCGCAATCCGAGCTTAGACGCACAAATCAACGCAAACCTAGAACTCGGCGTTATTGCTGAACTCGAAGAATGTACCCTTAACTGGTGCGAGCTGGAGGCAGACGGATATTCCGGCTGGGCCCCAAAATCTGCCTTTTGGGGCGTCAACGCCGATGAGGTTTTTGAATAGGGCTCACATCTGCGCCAAATCCTAAAAACCAGCGACCCACTGCATGGCAGTGGGTCACAATTTAGATGGTTAAGCCACGTGATCTAAGCCACGCCCCTTAAGCAAAGCTTCAACGCCCGGCATGCGGCCACGGAACCCTTTGTATAGAACATCGGCTTCCTTTGATCCGCCTGTGGACAGGATGTTGGCCTCTAGGCTTTTGGCAAGATCAGCGTCAAACGCATCGCCCACTTCTTCAAACGCGGCAAAAGCGTCTGCATCCATTACCTCTGACCACATGTAACTGTAGTAGGCGCTGGAATATCCATCGCCTGCAAACACATGGGCAAACTGTGGGGTACGGTGGCGCATTTCAATTGCCGCGGGCATGCCGATTTCAGCCAAAATTTCGGCCTGTTTCGCCATTGGGTCTTTGGGCGCCGGGCCATCATGAAATTCCAAATCAACAAGCGCTGACGCCACATATTCGACGGTGGAAAATCCCATATCATAGGTTTGCGCGGCCAAAAGACGATCGAGCAGCGCCTTTGGCATAGCCTCGCCGGTTTCGGCGTGGGTTGCGTATTTCGCCAGCACCTCAGGCACTTCTAACCAATGTTCATAAAGCTGACTTGGCAGTTCCACAAAATCGCGTGCAACTGAGGTGCCAGAGATCGACCCATAGGTGACGTTTGATAGCATCTGGTGCAGAGCATGGCCAAATTCATGGAACAACGTGCGCGCATCGTCATAAGACAAAAGCGCAACGGACCCTTCAGCCGGTTTGGCAAAATTGCAAACATTCATCACGATGGGTTGTGTGTCTTTGCCCAGCTTTTTCTGACTGCGCATCGCGGAACACCACGCGCCTGACCGTTTTGATCCACGCGCAAAGTAGTCGCCAACAAACACAGCTATGTGTTTACCATTGCGCATCACTTCCCATGCGCGTGCATCAGGGTGGTAAAGCGGCACATCAAGCGGTGCAAATTGCAGATCGAACAGCCGTGATGCACAATCAAAAGAGGCCTCAATCATCCGATCAAGTTGTAGATACGGTTTGAGTTCGGCTTCATCCAGATCATGTTCGGCCTTGCGGCGTTTTTCCGAATAGTGATGCCAATCCCAAGGGGCCAATGGGCCGTTGACGCCATCGTCTTGCATCATCTGTGTTAAGATTTCGGCATCAAGGTTGGCTTGCGCGCGCGCAGGTTTCCAAACCTGCATCAACAAATCCCGCACATTTTCCGGCGTTTTCGCCATTTCGGTTTCGAGTTTGAAATGCGCAAAGTTATCGTAGCCCAGCAGATGTGCGCGTTCTTCACGCAGGGCAAGTGTTTCAGCGGTGATGTCTTGGTTATCGGTTTTCCCGCCGTTCGCGCCGCGCGCGGCCCAGGCGTTGTAGGCTTTTTCACGCAGATCACGACGCGTCGAGAACTGTAAAAACGGCACGATCAACGACCGCGACAGGGTTACAACATGACCCTCAATCCCGTGCTCTTTGGCCGCTGAGGCTGCGGTGGCCAGAACGAAATCGGGCAGGCCATCAAGATCGCCTTTGCCGAGTTCCATAAACCATTCCCGTTCATCAGCCAGCAGGTTTTGTGTGAAATCCGTGCCCAAAACGGCAAGGCGATTTTTAACCTCTTTGAACCGTTCCCGCGCGGTGCCTGTCAGGTTGGCTCCGGCCCGTACAAACCCGCGACGATGTAACGTCAGCACCCGCAGTTGCTCATCTGTTAGATTTAATGTTTCACGTTTTTCCCAAAGTGTTTCAATACGTTGGAACAGGTCCGCGTTCATGAAAACCTCAGAACTATAGGCCGAAAGTTTTGGGGCAAAGTCCCGCTGGAGCTGTTCACGAGCCGGATTACTATCGCTTCCGGCTAAGGTATAAAACACCGACAGCACCTTATCTAAGGCATCGCCGGATAACTCCAATGCCTCAATCGTGTTCGCGAATGTGGGAGTGTCGGGATTGTTTGCGATGGCTTGAATGCTTTCACGGTCTTCGGCCAAAGCGGTTTCAAAAGCGGGCGCAAAATCCGCGTCTGTGATCAAATCAAATGGCGCAATTTCAAAGGGCGTGGTCCAGTCGGACAAAAGCGGATTGGTCATTCGGGTCTCCTTTGGCACAAAGCTATGTGCTTAGGGCAGAATGTTCCAGTCACATCAGGGATATTTGGCGCGCATTTTCTGTTCAACCTTACCCAGAAGCAGCGAAAGCGTGACGGTCATCATCAGATAGTAAAGAGCAACCACATTGTAGGTTTCGAAATACCGAAAATTGCCGGCCGCCGTAACTTTGCCGATTTGGGTTATGTCATAGACACCAAGAACCGAAACAAGCGAGCTGTCTTTGATCATCGCCACAAAATCATTGCCCATTGGGGGCATAATCGTGCGGATTGCCTGCGGAAAAATAATGTGACGAAAGCGATACCAGCCCGACAGCCCTAATGCCTTGGCGGCTTCGACTTGGCCCGGATCAACGGACAAAAGCCCTGCACGGAAAACCTCAGCAATGAAGGCTGAATACGCCAAGGTGAGTGCCATAACCGCGCGCCACAACAGAGGAAAATCGCGGGTGCGGATGGGATCAAACCCTAAGGATTCAGCAATCCAGTTCCACGCATAAACCAGCCCCGGCGCGACAACGAAAGCGATATACAAAAGCAAGACAAGGATCGGAATGCCGCGCATAATTTCGATGTATAATCGCGCGAGTTGACGTAGAACAATAAACCGCGACAGCGTTGCTACCGCCAAGGCCAAACCAATCAGCGACGCAAAGGTAAATCCGATCAACGTCACAAGGATCGTCACCCCTACCCCGCGCACAAGTTTGTCTGCCACATCGGTATAAAGCTCATCCGTTAGAATACGCCCCCACATGGCGATTGTCAGAAGAACAATTGCCACCAACCAATAGGGAAAGTCTTTTTTCGTATGGGAAGAAGGATGCATATGCGGTCCACGCAATTGCGCCCCAGCCAAAGCCGGGGCGTTAAAGTCGTACCTGAGGCGTTATTGGCCCAGATTGTATTCGAGGAACCAACGTGTGTTTAGCTCATCAATTGTGCCATCTGCCTGCATTGCAGCAATGGCTTCGTTAAACGGGTCAACAAGGTCAGAGCCTTTGGGGAAAATAAACCCAAAATCCTCAGTCCCAAGTGGGGAACCAACGATTTTCAAACCACCATCGCTTGAGGCGACATAACCGTTACCGGCCGTGCCATCCGTAAGCGCGAGGTCAACATCGCCTGTGCGCAAGGCCTGAACCGCCGCACCAAAGGTTTCAAACAAACGCATACGCGGATTGGCCTCATCCCCGTCAAGCACATCATAAATGCCAACGTAGAAAGGAGTTGTCCCCGGCTGTGCGCCGATCAACAAATCATCGTCAGCCGCAAAACTGGCCGCATCATCAAAGCGTGTTTCATCGCCACGTACCAGCATCACCATTTCGGAGCGCATGTAAGCGTCGGAAAAATCAACAACTTCGGCGCGGTCTTCGCGGATGGTGATCCCGGTCATGCCCATGTCAAACTGACCTTGAGAAACCGCAGCAATCATCGCGTCCCAGCTGATGTTTTCATAAACAACAGTGATATTCAGGCGCTCAGCGATTTCGACCATCGCATCATATTCCCAGCCGATCGCAGCGTTCGAAGCCGGGTCAATAAATTGCAGTGGCGGGTATGCATTTTCAGTAACAACCACAACTTCGCGGCCTTCAAGGTCAGGCAAATGCCCATCAGCAAGAGCAGCGGTGGCGGTTAGACCGGCGAATGTCGCGGCCATAAGTGTAATCATTTTCATTGTGTAGTCTCCCTGTCACAAAGACGAATGGCGCAACTATGACGGCTCTGTAACAGGTTGCAAGCGCTGTTGACAAATTGGGCAATCTTTACGCGGTTTTAGATGAATTTGGCGGGTTTCGCTATAGAGCGCATCATAGATCAGCATGGTGTTTGTCAATGATGACCCAGCTGGCGCGATATATTTCACGGCCTCAACCGCCATCATGGACCCGATCACACCCGGAAGCGGCCCCAGAACCCCTGCTTCGGCGCAGCTCGGCGCGAGATGGCTGGCAGGCGCTTCGGGGAAAATACATTGATAGCAAGGGGTTCCGTTGGCCGGGTCATACAGGCTGATCTGACCTTCCCACTGGGTCAAAGCGGCGGCGATCAAAGGTTTATTGAGCTGCGAACAGACCTTATTCACCAAATAGCGGGTGTCAAAATTATCGGTGCCATCCAAGACCAGATCGTATTCTGCAATCAATTCGAGGGCTTGATCCTCAGACAGGCGCGTTTGGTAGGGCTTCACGGTGATAAAAGGGTTCAGCGCACGCATCCGGTTGGCGGCAGAGTGGACTTTGGGCTGGTCAATTGTTGTGTCATCGTGGATCACCTGACGTTGCAGATTGCTGTGATCGACCACATCATCATCAACAACACCAATGGTCCCAACACCAGCTGCGGCCAGATACATCAAGGCAGGTGATCCCAACCCGCCAGCCCCGACGACCAGAACGCGAGACAGTTTCAGGCGTTTTTGCCCTGCCCCACCTATTTCACGCAGAATGATATGGCGCGCATAGCGTTCGACCTCTGCGTCTGATAGTTTATCGGTTGGCTCAGATATTGGCGCTTCGTCAGGGGCAACGCGGCGCTTAACGCGCTTGAGCAAAGCAACATAACCTGCTATCGCCAGACCGACACCACCGGCCACAACCCATTCGCCCAATGTCCCGCCGAAGGTCAGGCGCAGACTGCTGTCCTCTGGCAGAACCACAAGCGCGAGAACGATACCTAGATACAGCATCAGTATCATATAGAACCGCATACGCATCGGCGCACCGGTCATCATCCCAACACCAAACAGTATGGCTGAGGCAAAGACAAAAAAGCCCATCAGTTTCGTCCTGTTGACCCAAAACCACCAGCGCCACGATCGGTGTCACTTAGATCTTCTGTAAGGTTGAAGCGCGCCTGAAGAACGGGTGCAACAACCATCTGTGCAATCCGGTCGCCGTGGTTGATTTGAAACGACTCGGCCCCCGTATTCAGGATAATCACCCCCAACGGGCCGCGATAATCGCTGTCAATTGTCCCCGGAGCATTGGGTAGCGTGATGCCATGCTTTAGCGCAAGACCAGAACGCGGGCGGATTTGCACCTCATACCCATGGGGGATTTCAATCCGCAGCCCTGTGGGGATGAGCGCACGCCCACCACTGGCTATTGTCACACCATCGCGCGCGTCAGGGCCAAAATTTGCGCGAAGATCAGCGCCAGCCGCACCGGGGGTTTCGTAGGTCGGCAGGCCAAGCGATCTGTCTGCGGCGTCCAACCATGCAAAAGAAACGGTCACAGTCATGCCAAAGCATCCGATATCGCCTGCGCCAGTTTTTGCGCGACTTGGTCTTTCGTCATACGAGGCCAGTTTTGGGCGTCATTGGCGGTAATGACAGTGACATCATTTTCGCTACCACCCATAATTCCGGTTTCTGGCGACACATCATTGGCGACAATCCAATCACAGCCTTTGCGCGCGCGTTTGGCTGTCGCGTTAGCAATGACATCATCGGTTTCCGCCGCAAAGCCCACAACCAACTCTGGTCGTCCTTTGGCCATTTGGGACACGGTTGCCAAAATGTCCGGGTTTTCGGCAAAGGTGAGGCTTGGCAAACTGCCTGATCCATCCTTTTTCATTTTGCTTGTCGCTTCGGTTGCGACACGCCAATCCGCAACAGCCGCTGCAAACACAGCGCCATCTGCGGGCAAGGCAGTCTCAACCGCTGATAACATTTCGCGGGCGGTTTGGACTTTGACCACTTTAACGCCAACCGGTGGGGCTACATCAGCCGGGCCAGTCACAAAGGTGACTTGCGCCCCAAGCGTCAACAACGCCCGCGCAATCGCACTGCCCTGCGCCCCTGAAGAGCGATTGGCGATGTAACGCACCGGATCAATCGGTTCATGGGTTGGGCCAGACGTCACCAGAATGTGTTTTCCCGCCAAAGGACCATCCACAAAAGCCGCATCAATCGCCGCGACAATCTCCAAAGGCTCCGCCATGCGACCAAACCCATATTCACCGCAGGCCATGTCACCCTCGTTCGGGCCGACACATAACACGCCGTCACCCGTGAGGGTTTTTAGGTTGCGTTGGGTCGCGGGGTGTTCCCACATCCGTACATTCATCGATGGTGCAATCAACACCCGCTTGTCTGTTGCCATCAACAGTGTTGAGGCCAAATCATTGGCGTGGCCATGCACCATTTTCGCCATGAGGTCTGCCGTTGCTGGGGCGACCACCACAAGGTCCGCCGCGCGTGACAATTCGATATGGCCCATTTCAGCCTCATCCGTCAGATCAAACAGATCACGATACACCTTTTGCGCCGCGAGCGCCGAGACAGACAAGGGTGTGACGAATTCTTCGCTGGCCTTTGTCAAAACCGGGGTCACGCTTGCGCCACGTTCACGCAGACGTCGCATAAGATCGAGCGCCTTAAACGCCGCGATCCCGCCGCCGATGATCAAAAGAATGCGTTTGCCTTGCAGCATGAGCCTGCCTTTCGTTAGATACCCAAGGTTTAGGGCCGCGCGCAGGTTGATACAAGGCATCAGTTTTTACGTGCGCCAATGCGACCCGCCTGCTACCAAAAACAAAATACCAAAGGACGACCCCATGCTTCCTTCTCTTTCATTGGTTATTGGCGGCGCCGCGTCAGGAAAATCACGTTACGCCGAAGAGTTGGTGATCGCGACAGAACGCCCGCGCGTTTATATTGCCACGGCGCAAGTCTATGATGATGAAATGCAGGCGAAGGTCGATAAACATCTGGTGCAACGCGGCCCAGATTGGCGCACGATTGAGGCCCCTTTTGATCTAACCGACGCGCTTCAAAGTGCAAGCGCACGCGAGGTTGTCCTGTTAGATTGCGCAACGCTTTGGCTCACCAATCATTTGCTCGCGGAGCATGACTTGAGGGCGCAAGAGGCCCACCTGATGGCGGCCCTCACGACCTGCGCGGCCCCGGTTGTGATTGTCAGCAACGAAGTTGGTGCAGGGATTGTGCCCGAAAACGCTTTGTCGCGCCGGTTTCGCGAAGCGCAAGGCGGGTTAAATCAACGGTTGGCTGCAACGGCTGATTTGGTTGTGACAGTGATGGCTGGGCTTCCTTTGGTGTTAAAGGGTGCATTGAAATGACAACCTGGTGGTGGGTGCGCCACGGGCCAACGCATCGCAAAGATATGATTGGCTGGACCGATGCCCCTGCGGATTTGACAGACACAGATCGACTATCGGCACTAAAGACGTTTTTGCCTTCAGGTGCGCCCGTTGTATCGTCCGACCTGATCCGCGCGGTTGATACAGCATCAGGATTTCAAGGAACACGGCACCGCCTGCCCCATACCCCGAATTTACGCGAAATCCACTTTGGGGATTGGGAAGCGCGGCATTTCGCGGACATTGATCAAACCGACGGCGCGTTGATCCGGCAGTTTTGGGAAACGCCGGGCGCCGTGCGCGCCCCAAATGGCGAAAGCTGGGATGATCTATGCAGCCGTGTGAATGGGTTTGTTGACAGGATGGCCCATCATAAACACGTGATTGCCGTCGCGCATATGGGGGTTATCCTGACGCAAGTTCAACGCGCGCGTGGTGTTGGTGCATACGACGCTCTTGGCCAAAAAATTGAAAATTTTTCGGTCACAAAGCTCAGATTGGACGGCGCAACTGCCCGCGCTGAGTTGATCAATCATCATCCCTGATCAGGCTCTTCAAAAATTATCATTATTCACACCCAGTTTGCCGCGCTAAGTTGCGAACATGACTTATCAATTATTTATTGGCGATCGCGCCTATTCGAGTTGGTCGCTGCGCGGCTGGTTGTTGTTTGAACGCTTTGGCATCCCGGTTTCGACCACGATGGTTGATTTCAGCGATGAAAAAAGTTGGGAACAGGTCAAGGGTTTTGCCCCTGCGCGCACTGTTCCGACCCTGATCACCCCTGAGGGGGCAGTTGTTTCGGAATCCATCGCAATCGCGGAAGAGTTGGCATCGCGCCATCCCGAAGCAGGCGTCTGGCCCGTTGATCCCAAAGCCCGCGCCGTTGCGCGTACACTGACCGCTGAGATGCATGCAGGCTTTGGCGCGCTGCGTGAAATGTGCCCGATGAATTTGCGGGTCGCATATACGGATTTCA
Organism: Cochlodiniinecator piscidefendens; assembly: GCF_011326755.1. Taxonomy (GTDB): domain Bacteria; phylum Pseudomonadota; class Alphaproteobacteria; order Rhodobacterales; family Rhodobacteraceae; genus Cochlodiniinecator; species Cochlodiniinecator piscidefendens. The sequence continues at coordinate 750,039 of NZ_JAAOIE010000002.1, forward strand.
CCCCAAATGATGCGGTGGTTGCGGATTTGCGGCGGCTTGATTTAATTTGGGATCATGCCCGGCAGGCCAAGATCGGCGACGGACCTTGGTTATTGGGGGATTACAGTGCGGCGGATGCATTTTTTGCCCCTGTCGCGGCGCGCATTGCTGGGTATGGGCTGCGGGTCTCTCCTTCTGCACAGGCCTATGTTGATGCACATTTGTCAGACCTTGCGTTCAGACGCTGGCGCGCTATGGGTTTAGTACGCGGGGAAGATTTACCATGGTATCGCCGCGATTTTGCAAAAGGGTCGTGGCCCGGCCCAGAGCCGATGACAGCGCAAATTGCAAACGGCCCATCTGAAAACGCCACCTGCCCCTATTCGGGCGATCCATCAGTTGATTTCCTAACAATTGAGGGACGTGTTTTTGGGTTTTGCAATCCGTTTTGTCGCGACAAGACCATGGCCGATCCAGCTGCTTGGCCCGCGTTTATGAAGATTTACCAATCGTAAACTATTTCTGCGTTAACCATTAATACATTGGTTAACGCAGGAAACATTATGGTCGCCCGCGCCTATACAGTCGCATTTGATGGAATAGAGGCCCGCACGGTCGAGGTGCAATGCGCGGTGGCACCGGGTCTGCCGGCCTTTAATGTCGTGGGTTTACCGGACAAAGCTGTAACCGAAGCCAAAGAACGGGTGCGCGCGGCGCTTTCTTCAATGGCCATCGCTCTGCCCTCAAAACGCATTACAATCAACCTATCGCCTGCGGATCTCCCCAAAGAGGGATCACATTTTGATCTGCCCATCGCGCTGGCCTTGCTTGCTGCGATCGACATTATTCCCGCAGATCAAATCGAAAGCACTGTCGCCTTGGGGGAACTTTCCCTTGATGGAAAGCTGATTAAAGTTGTCGGCGCGTTGCCTGCCGCGATGACAGCTGCAGCAGAAGATCGCGCGCTGTTGTGCCCAAAGGCTTGTGGCGCGGAAGCCGCTTGGGTCGGTGCAACACAAGTGTTGGCAGCGGGAACACTGACCGAGGTTCTGCAACATTACACTGGTCAAAACCGCCTGATAGCGGCTGATCCCGGCGAAATTGAACGCCCCCCCGTCGTCAAAGATTTGCGAGAAGTAAAAGGGCAAGAGCGGGCCAAACGCGCGTTGGAAATTGCGGCAGCAGGTCGGCATCATATCTTAATGATCGGATCCCCCGGTTCGGGAAAATCTATGCTTGCGGCACGGTTGCCAGGCATATTACCCCAAATGACCGCAGCAGAGGCATTGGAAACCTCGATGGTGCATTCATTGTCTGGCCTTCTTGATGACAGCGGCATTTCACGCACGCGCCCCTTTCGAGAACCACATCACACCGCATCAATGCCTGCAATTGTTGGCGGAGGACGCGGCGCCAAACCGGGCGAAATATCACTGGCCCACAATGGCGTGTTGTTCATGGACGAATTCCCCGAATACAATCGGTCTGTACTGGAAACACTACGACAGCCCATTGAAACGGGCGATGTTGTTGTAGCGCGCGCAAATGCCCATGTGCGCTACCCCAGCAGGTTCATGTTGGTGGCAGCGGCCAATCCCTGTAAATGTGGTTATATGGCAGACCCTGCGCGTGCTTGCGCACGTGTTCCGCAATGTGGGGACGATTACCTTGGGCGTATTTCTGGGCCACTAATGGACCGGTTTGATTTACGGATCGAAGTCCCACCTGTCGCCTATTCTGATCTAGACTTACAGGAAAGCGGCGAGAGCTCAGAAACAGTCGCGCAACGGGTGCAAGCAGCGCGAGATATCCAAACAGATAGATACGCCGATCACCCAAACGCCCGCGTCAATGCGGATATCGAAGGATCATTGTTGGAGGAGGTTGCAACGCCACAACCAGATGCAAAAAACTTATTGAGAACGGTTGCTGAGCGCTTTGGCCTTTCGGCCCGCGGTTACCACCGCGTGTTAAGAGTTGCCCGCACAATCGCCGATTTAGAGGGAAGCGAGCACATCGAAAAACCACACATCGCAGAGGCCGTTAGCTATCGGATTTTGTCGGCGCAACAGAGTTAATGAAATCGGCCATACGCTGCAAAGCGCACCGCGCCTCAGGAAGGTAGCCATCAAATAGTGGCCAGACGTGAGGCATATTCGGCCAAATATCCTCGGTCACTGGCACACCAAACTCATGTAGCCGGGCGGTCATCCTTTGACTGTCACTGCTCAGAATTTCACTGCTGGACCATTGTAAAAACACAGGGGGAGCATTGGGAAAATCCGCAAACAAAGGTGATACTTCAGGCACAGTTGCATCCCCTGCCCCCAAAACCAAATCCCGAAGGAATTCGCTACGATCCGGTGGAAAAATCACGTCAGACTTAGCATTTTCGGCCAAGGTCGCGCCCGACAATGTGAGATCTGTCCATGGGGACATTAGGACCACAGCCGCTGGGGTAATATTTTGCGAGCTTAATGCCGCCAACAGGCGCAACGCCAACCCGCCACCTGCACTATCACCGCATAGAATGATATCTTCGGCTTTGTACCCTAATCCTTGTAAGCGCGCAAAAGCTGCCTTGGCATCGTCGAGCCCAGCGCTAAGTGGGTTTTCAGGCGCAAGTCGATAGGTTGGCAGATATGCCCGCGTTCTGGTTAACTTACATAACCGTGCAACCATCGCGCTGTGGGTTCTTGGAGAGCCCGCAAAATACCCACCACCATGCAAATATAAAATAACGCGACGTGGCGTTGGGCGACCGCACGACACCCAAGAACCACTACTGGAATGCGACAAAACACTATACGGCGGCGGTTTGGCAAAACGTCCCGCAAACCATTCAAACAGCCTGCGGGATCGTTGCGGATTATGTTCACGTTTCAACTGGGGCTTCACCAAATAGCGTAACCCCGAATTAATCAGCGAAAGTTGCCAGCTCATGCTGTGGCTTTGCGTGCCTCGATGGCCTGCCAGATTTTTTCAGCGATATTCGTGCCATCAAAGCGTTCAAGCTCTTGAATCCCTGTTGGCGACGTCACGTTGATTTCGGTCAGGTAGTCGCCAATGACATCAATCCCAACAAAAATCTGACCCTTTTCTCGCAACAGTGAACCGATGGCCGCACAAATTTCTTTGTCGCGTTCGGTTAAGCCAATTTTCTCAGGGCGGCCGCCAACATGCATGTTTGACCGAGTTTCACCTGCGGCAGGCACGCGATTAATTGCCCCTACCGGTTCACCATCTACAAGGATAATACGTTTATCACCTTTGGAAACATCAGGCAGGAATTGCTGTGCGATCAACGGCTCGTTGTTGATGCCTGTAAACAGCTCATGGAGGGAGGCAATATTGCGATCCCCTTTGGCCAACTTAAAGACACCAGCGCCGCCGTTACCGTAAAGCGGCTTCAGGATCATATCACCGTATTTCTCTTGAAACGCCTTCAGCGTATCAATGTCACGCGCGATTGTCGTTGGCGGCGTAAGTTCGGGGAAATCTAGCACCAAGAGTTTTTCCGGGTAATTACGAATCCAGAACGGATCATTCACAACCAATGTCTCAGGATGAATGCGATCCAGCAGATGAGTATACGTGATATACCCCATGTCGAATGGCGGGTCTTGGCGAATCCAAACGACATCCCAGTCCGCAAGGTCAACTTCGATCTCTTCGCCTAACGTAAAATGATTGCCTTCTTCGCGGCGTACGGTCAAAGGCCAGCCGCGCGCTGTAATACGACCTGTTTGATAGGCCAATTTATCAGGCGTGTAGTAAAACAGTTCGTGACCGCGTGCTTGGGCTTCTTCAGCGATGCGAAATGAACTGTCCGCGTTGATATCTATCGGACCAATTGGATCCATTTGGATGGCGACTTTCAACGGCATATGCATAATTCCCCTCGTTCTGCTGTCTTTTAAATGGAGGATACGACCAGAGTGTCAATGGGTTTCACCCCAACCCAAAGGCGTTTTCGAGAATTTGCACCTGACCATGAACATCAACCAAAGCAGCATCAAAGCGCATCGGTGTTGCCAAGCCCAAAGGTTCGGACCCGATAAATTCTTCTGCGCTGGCATAAATCCGCCCGATTTGATGCGCAGACAAAGCGGCGGCAGCCTGTTCAAAGCTTTTAGATTTTTTCACCTCAACAAATACGATTTCATCGCCTTTCTGGAAGATGAGATCAATTTCACCGCCTGCACCGCGCCACCGTTCAGCCCTAAGCATAAATCCCTGATCAACATAAAGCCGGGTCACGGCCTCTTCGGCCGCCAACCCTGAAAGATATGAGGTCTTGCCACTCATTCCTTTTCCAGATCGAGGGCGGCCTGGTAGACTTTGCGGCGCGGAATTTTTAGTGCACCCGACACCGCAGCAACCGCATCCTTCATCGACATGGATTGCAATGCTTCGCGCAGCGCGCCTTCCATATCGTCAGCTTGATCGACCTCTCCGCGTTCACGGTCAATCAGCAAAACGATTTCACCTTTGACACTGCGTTCTTCGAATTGCTCGGCTAAGTCTGCCAAAGAGCCCCGTGCGACTTCCTCAAATTTTTTGGTAATTTCCCGGCAAACCGCGGCTTCGCGTGCCGGACCAAATGTTTCAGCCGCTTGTTTTAACGTGTCTTTGATCCGCTTTGGCGATTCATAAAGAACCAAGGTTGCGTTGACTTCTTTAAGTTCTTCCAAAAAAACAGCGCGGGCGTTTTTCGCGTTGGGGGAAAAACCGGCAAACATAAATTTATCTGTCGCCAGCCCCCCAATTGTCAGTGCAGCGATCACAGCGGATGGCCCCGGTGCAGAGGTGACGGAATGACCTGCATCGATCACAGCCCGCGACAACGCATAGCCAGGGTCAGCAACCAAAGGTGTCCCCGCCTCTGATGCATAGGCCACAGATTTTCCTTCAGCCAATGCCTGAAGCAACTTGGGGCGGGCCTGAGGGCCATTTTGATCATGGTATGAAATGACATTGCGATCCCCGAGAGGAACACCATGAATGTCCAGAAGACGACGCAAGCTACGCGTATCTTCTGCCGCGATAACATCCGCAGAGGCCAATGTATCCAGCGCACGTAATGTGATGTCGCGAGCGGTTCCAATTGGGGTCGCAACAAAGTAGAGACCCGGGGCCAAGTTGATTTTCTGATACATCCCGTTGTCTTTCCTGCGTCTTTGACTCAGCGACTCGTTTACACTTCACTGATGAAAGCCTATTCTGCGCCCTTAATGTCTGCCCCCGAATAGGAGCCACACGAGCCCATGTTTAACGTATTGAGTCGCGCCCGCAAGATACCGGGTCATCTGTTTGCCTTTTTGTTTGTCATGCTCGCCGTGGCCTGCCAGCCCGTGACGACCAGTCAAAACGGCCCTTCGATCAACACAGATCGCCCTGTACCAGTCGCGCTTTTGGTTCCAGCAGGTTCCGGAAATGCGGGATACACCTCACTTGCCCAAAGTTTGGAAAACGCAGCCCGTTTGGCTATTTCTGATTTGGACGGCGCACAGATCGATCTTCGTGTTTACTCAACTGCGGGGAATGCGGATCAAGCTGCCGCCGTTGCCATGCAAGCGGTCAATGATGGTGCAAAAATCATTCTTGGCCCAGTTTTTGCAGACGCTGCCAACGCTGCCGGTGTTGCTGTAGCAAATCGCAACATCAACGTTCTCGCTTTTTCAAATAATACTGAGATCGCTGGTGGAAACGTTTTTGTGTTGGGTAACACCTTTGAAAATACTGCGAACCGCCTCGTTCAATATGGCACCAGCCAAGGGCGCAGCAATATTTATATTGTCCATGGCAACGATACCGCTGAGCAAATTGGCCGTGACGCCATTGCAACGGCCGTTCGTAATTCTGGGGCAACATTGGCAGGTGTTGCAGGATTTGAGTTATCTCAAACAGCACTGGTACAAGCCATTCCTACAATCGCACGCGAAGTACGCTCTACCGGCGCCGATACAGTTTTCTTTACCTCAGGCACAGATGGCGCACTACCGCTGCTGACCCAATTGCTGAGCGAGAACGGAGTAAGCACCGAAACAGCCCAGTTTGTGGGTTTGCGTCGTTTTGACGTCCCGGCTGCTGCGATTTCCCTTCCGGGTATTCAAGAAGGCCTGTTTGCTATCCCAGACCCACAAATGGCAGCCCTGTTCCGGTCACGCTATGAAGCCGCCTTTGCAGAAGCTCCGCATCCAATTGCTGGACTTGCCTATGACGGGATTGCCGCCATTGGTGCATTGATCAATGCTGGTCAACAAGACGCCCTTACAACAACTGCACTAACCCAAGGTTCGGGTTTTGTCGGTGTCAGCGGTATTTTCCGCCTGCGCACAGATGGTGCAAATGAACGTGGCCTCGCGGTCGCAACAATTCGCGATAATCAGGTGGTTCAACTTGACCCTGCTCCCCGACGCTTTGGCGGCGCTGGCTTCTAATCCAGCAAAAACCGTAAAACCAATTCTAGAGCCGGGTGGAATGATCTGCCCGACTCTAGATATTTTTGACCATGATGCAGTTATGGCCGACCTGCTTGAAAAGCTGCATAGCGTCGATGGCCATAAATCAGCCCGCCAAGAAACTGTATTGGTTTTAAAAGCAGCGCAAAAATCAGGTTTTAGGGCCATAAAAACGGCGTTTGCAAATGATCCGCACAACGCAAGAGGTGTAACGCGCGCACAAACCTATCTAACCGATAGCATCGTTGGGGTTATCCATTTTATCGCGACCGAGGTTTTACACCCGATTTCAGTGCCAACTGAAAGTGAACGTATCGCACTTTTGGCAGTTGGCGGTTATGGCCGTGCAGAAATGGCCCCGCATTCCGACGTCGACCTGTTATTCCTAACGCCTTATAAGATTACCCCATGGGCCGAAAGCGTCATCGAAAGCATGCTATATATGCTTTGGGATCTGAGGCTGAAGGTCGGTCATGCTAGCCGCACTGTCGCGGATTGCCTCACATTGGGTCGCGAAGATTATACCATCCGCACAGCGTTGCTTGAGCATCGTTTTCTAGCCGGATATACCCCACTCGCCCACGATCTCGGGGAACAGCTGCGCGAACACCTGTTTAAAAACACCGCCTCTGACTTTATCGAGGCAAAGCTAAAAGAACGCGATGCTCGGCATGAAAAACAAGGAGGCCAGCGTTATGTTGTTGAGCCAAACGTCAAAGAGGGCAAAGGCGGCTTACGCGATCTTCAGTCGCTCTTTTGGATCGCGAAATATTTATATCAGGTTCAGGAAATCGAAGAGCTGGTCGCACTTGGTGTGTTCCGCCAAGAGGAATACGACCAATTCCATCTGGCTGAAACCTTCCTCTGGGCTGTGCGCAGTCACCTTCATTTTGTGACGAACCGCCCTGTTGATCAGCTGACTTTCGACATGCAAGTCGAAGTCGCAGACCGCATGAACTACACAGATAGTGCTGGACGGCGTGGCGTAGAATTTTTCATGCAGGACTATTTTCGACATGCCACACATGTCGGCGAACTTACCCGCATTTTCTTAACCTCCCTTGAGGCCAGCCACGTGAAAAAGGCACCCTCAATTCTCGGCTTTTTCAAACGACGCAAAAGGTTGAAAAAGGGATATAAGCTCATACAAAATCGACTAGCAATCGTCGATAATGACGCATTTCTGGAAGAAAAACTAAATCTTCTGCGGGTCTTTGAAGAAGGATTGCGTACCGGATATCTTATTCATCCAGATGCTATGCGGCTTGTATCCGCAAATCTGCATTTGATTGACGATGAAATGCGCCAAGACAAAGAAGCGATACGCATCTTTCACGATCTTCTGCTAAAACATGGTAATCCTGAACGCGCCCTGCGTCGGATGAATGAACTGGGCGTTTTGTCGGCTTTCATTCCAGAATTTGAACCCATCGTCGCGATGATGCAATTCAACATGTATCATCACTACACCGTGGATGAGCATACGATTCAGTGTATTTCGACACTTGCGCAAATCGAACGCAGTGAGCTTGTCGAAGAATTGCCTGTCGCGTCGGGTATTCTGACCGATGGACTGAATCGTAAGGTTCTCTATACCGCGCTATTGCTGCACGACATTGGCAAGGGCCGCCCCGAAGACCATTCCATCTTAGGCGCGCGCATTGCCAAAAAAATCGCACCAAGGCTCGGGCTGAAAAATAATGAATGCGAAACGGTTGAGTGGCTGGTGCGCATGCATTTGGTTATGTCTGACGTCGCCCAAAAGCGTGATATTTCTGATCCTCGCACTGTGCGGGATTTCGCAAAAGCCGTCAAAAGCAAAGCGCGGCTAGATTTGCTAACAGTATTGACCGTCTGCGATATTCGCGGCGTAGGCCCCGGAACGTGGAACAACTGGAAAGCCATGCTCATCCGTCGCCTGTATGCGGAAACCGCAGAAGTTCTTGAAAATGGGATGGAAGCATTCAACGCAAAAACGCGCAGCACAGAGGCACGAAAATCATTACGTGATGCACTGGCCAACTGGGATAAAAAGGATCTGCGCACCGAAACCGCACGCCATTATGATCCTTATTGGCAGGGGCTACATACATCCCAGCACATGATTTTTGCAGAGATGTTGCGCGATTTGGGCACAGACGAAATCCGTATGGATGTCAAACCTGATTTGGATCGTGACGCAACGCAGGCCGCCTTTGTTATGTCAGATCACCCAGGCATGTTTTCGCGATTGGCCGGCGCGTTGGCGTTGGTAGGTGCCAACGTCGTTGATGCGCGAACCTATACGTCAAAAGATGGCTATGCGACCGCCGTATTTTGGGTGCAAGACAGCGACGGCAGCCCTTATGATCAAGAACGCCTGCCACGCCTGCGCCAGATGATTGATAAAACTTTGAACGGTGAAGTGGTGGCGCGCGACGCATTAAAATCACGTGATAAAATCAAGAAACGCGAGCGTGAATTCCGCGTTCCAACCTCTATTACGTTTGATAATGATGGGTCAGAAATCTATACTATCATCGAAGTGGACACGCGGGATCGCCCCGGCCTTTTGTATGATCTCGCCCGCAGTTTTGCCCAATCCAATATTTATATTGCATCTGCCGTCATCGCCACCTACGGCGAACAAGTCGTGGATACTTTTTACGTCAAAGATATGTTTGGCCTGAAATTTTATTCCGAAGGCAAACAAAAAACCATCGAAAACCGCCTGCGCGAAGCCATTCAGCAAGGTGTTGAAAGGGCTATGGCATGAAATTACTCAGTGGTGTGTTTACGGTTGGATTTTGGACCCTTGCCAGCCGCATCCTTGGGTTTGTTCGTGACGTTCTGATTGCGGGTTATCTTGGCACTGGCGTAGGGCATCAGGCCTTTGTCGCTGCATTCACCCTACCCAATTTGTTCCGTCGGTTTTTTGCCGAAGGCGCATTCAACATGGCCTTCGTGCCGATGTTTTCAAAAAAACTAGAAGCAGACGAAGACCCATTAGGGTTTGCTCGAGATGCCTTTGCGGCATTGGGTACGATACTGATCATTCTCACTGTGATTGCACAATTGATCATGCCGTGGCTTATCTGGGCACAAGTATCAGGTTTTGACGGGGAAAAATTTGACCTCGCGGTGGCCTTTGGTAGAATTGCCTTCCCTTATATCTTCTTCATCTCTCTGGCTGCTTTGCTATCAGGTGTGCTTAATTCTGCCGGGCGGTTTGCCGCTGCTGCTGCTGCCCCTGTGTTGTTAAACTTATTGTTCATTGGCGCGATTGGCCTCGCGGTATTGATGGGTTGGGATATTGGTTACGCGATTATTTGGACAGTCCCAGTTGCGGGTGTTGCACAGATGGCTTTGGTTTGGGTCGCGGCAAAACGTGCGGGCTTTCCTTTAGTTCCCAGACGCCCCCGTTGGACACCCGAACTTAAACGCTTGGTCCTGATTGCAGGCCCCGCCGTGCTGACCGGTGGTGTGGTGCAAATCAACCTAATTGTAGGGCGCCAGGTCGCCAGCTATTACGACAATGCAATCAGCTGGCTCTACAACGCAGATCGGCTTTATCAATTACCGTTGGGCGTCGTGGGTATTGCTATTGGTATTGTCCTGTTACCAGAGTTATCACGGCGACTTAAGGCGGCGGATCATACCGGCGGGCGCGAAGCCCTAAGTCGTGCAGCGGAAATGGCATTAATCCTCACGCTTCCCTCTGCTGTAGCACTGGTTGTCATGCCCGTCGAATTGGTCTCTGTTTTGTTCGAACGGGGCGCATTCACTTCAAAAGATAGCGAAGCCACCGGGTTTGCCGTGATGATCTATGGTTTAGGCCTACCTGCCTTTGTCATGCAAAAGGTACAGCAACCCCTGTTCTTTGCCCGTGAAAACACAAAGACGCCGTTTCACTATGCGATTGTGGCGATGATCCTTAATGCGGTGATTGCAATCGGGTTATCACCTTTTATTGGCTATATCGCAGCTGCAATTGCAACGACGACCTCCGCCTGGATCATGGTGCTTTTGCTATGGTTTGGATCACGTTCCATGGGCGATGTCGCACGGTTTGACACCCGGTATCACACGCGCTGGTGGCGCATCCTGATCGCATCTTTACTCATGGGCGGGGCAATTTTAGCGGTCAAACACCCAATGGCAGCATTTTTTGACATGAATGGCTGGCGCTATCTAGCTATGACGATACTTATTCTATTTGGCATTGCCACATTTGCGATTTTTGCCCAGCTGATTGGGGCTTTCAACATCCGTGATTTTAAAGCGGCGGTAAAGGGGCGCGCATAGCGCCCCATTCACCTCAACGGCGACGCAGCTGCGCGACGACCCTGCCCCAGCCGCCCGGGCTCACAATAAATGATAAAACAAAGCCGGTGCCAAATCCTGCAAAGTCAGCAACCCAGTCATAACCGCCGCCAAACAGCAGCCCAAACAACAGTTGCACCCCCAGTAGAAAACCAATCAGCGTAAAAGCTTGCCCACGATTGCCACCCAGCACAGTCAGGTTCACCCAAAGTAAAAAAGTATATGCGCCGATCAGTCCATACACCGCAGGAAACCCACCAATGAGTGGCGCGCGCACGCCAAGTGTCCCGTATGCGATAGCCCCGACTATGGCTGATGTGAAAAAGATAATAAGAACGGAAATTGGGCTAAACAGTTCGCCTACCATTTTCCCCAATGCCAGCAAAAACACACAAACAAACAACATTGAGGTAAAGCTGATCTGAATAAACGGATAGGTCAAATATCTGAGCAGAAACTCCCCTCGGTATTGGCCATTTGCAATAATCCACGATTGCAGCTCTCCCGGCATACCGTAAGTTTCCAACGCCCCAAGACGCCAGCCAACAGCATCAGCCCCACCAACCATGCCACTGGCCCCTAGCCCTAGTACAACCTCAACGGCGAACATCACCATCGCCAGACCAACAACGACAATCGGCAATGGGTTTACGGGGGATATATTTTCAGAATTGCTCATCTTTTGCTCACTTAGTTGACGGCACTTGCCCCTATGGGTAAGCCAACCAGACAGTTTATTCCAGATGGAGAGATCAATTATGACAGAGGTGGTCCACACACCCCGCGTCTTTTCAGGCATTCAGCCTTCCGGCGGCCTGACTTTAGGAAACTACCTTGGCGCGTTAAAGCGCTTTGTCGAGATGCAAAATAGCGGCATCGAAACGCTCTACTGCATGGTCGATTTACATGCGATCACCGTCTGGCAAAACCCTGATGATCTGCGTCATGCGACACGTGAATTGGCTGCTGGGTTTATTGCCTCTGGTCTCGATCCACAAAAATCCATTTTGTTTAATCAATCGCAGGTCTCGGCCCACGCTGAACTGGCTTGGGTCTTCAACTGTGTTGCCCGCATGGGCTGGTTGAACCGTATGACGCAGTTCAAAGACAAAGCCGGGAAAAACAGGGAAAACGCCTCTGTTGGTTTGTTTTCTTATCCCAATCTCATGGCGTCTGACATCCTGATTTATAAAGCGACGCAAGTCCCAGTCGGAGATGATCAGAAACAGCACCTTGAGCTCACACGCGACATTGCTGCGAAGTTCAACAATGATTTCGGCGTTGATCACTTTCCGATTACGGAACCTAAAATCGAAGGTGCCGCAACCCGCGTGATGTCACTGCGTGATGGTGCGAAAAAGATGTCAAAATCTGACCCATCAGACGCCAGCCGCATCAATATGACCGATGATGCTGAAACCATCGCTAAGAAAATCCGCAAAGCCAAAACAGACCCGGATGGCCTGCCTTCAGAGATCGAAGGATTAACGGATCGGGCCGAAGCCAAGAACCTCGTGAATATCTATGCAGCCTTGGCTGATATGAGTGTTGAGCAGGTTCTGGCAGAATGCGGCGGCAAACAATTCTCTGAATTTAAACCAATGCTCTCAGATCTTGCGGTTGCCAAGCTATCGCCAATTTCTGGCGAAATGGCGCGCCTCATGGAAGACACCAGCGAAATTGATCGTATTCTGGGTGACGGTGCCCGTAAGGCTAATGCAATTGCCCAACCCATTTTAGAAGAAACCTATGATATCGTAGGTCTCATCCGTTCAAAATGATGCACTTAAATTAAAAAACGCGCCCTTTAGCAGGGCGCGTTTTTTATCCGTATCGATGTTTCTCCGCCCATCTGAGCGGCGCACAGCGCCCCAGTTTACGCGATCTGGCGATGGGCCTCTGCGAACGACAGCAGACGCTTTTGACGCTCATCCCACAGGTGGAACCGCACACAGGCAAAGCTTTCGAGCAATGTCAGACGTTGTGCTTCAGCCAGTGGCTGGTGATCTCTAAGAACCTCGCTTAAACGGTAGAACGGGATCCGACTATAAAGGTGATGCACGTGGTGGATGCCAATGTTTGCGGTCATCCAACGCAGGACGACAGGCAAATCATAATGAGAACTGCCATGCAAAGCTGCATCATGCAGTTGCCAGTCAGTGTCGCCTTGCCAATAGGTTTCTTCGAATTGGTGCTGAACATAAAACAACCAGACTCCAATAGAAGCCGCAATTAGAGTTGTTGGCACAAAGATCACAAATAGAGCAGCCCAGCCCCCGAAATAAACGATCGCAAAGAGCCACAATGCAAGCAACGCGTTGGTCCCCATTGCGCTAATCCAGTATTTCGCACCAGATTTCATCAGGCCAATTGGAAGACGGTTTTGTAACATGAACAAATACGTCGGACCGAGACCAAACAAGACGAATGGATTACGGTAGAGTTGGTACATTTTCCGCGCGAAGAATGACTTTGCCCGATACTCTTCGACCGTCAATGTCATGACGTCACCCATACCGCGACGATCCAGATTACCCGTGCTCGAATGATGCATTGAATGCGTTCTACGCCAGACATCATAGGGTGTTAACGTAAGGACACCCAATACACGTCCAGTCCAATCATTTGCATCGCGATTGCTGAAAAACGCGCCGTGTCCACAATCATGTTGAATCAGAAAGAGGCGCAGCAAAAAGATTGAATTCACAACCGCCAGCCCAAAGCTCAGCCAGAGGCTAACAGACATCAGCCACCATGCGGCAGCCCAAAGTGCGACAAAAGGAATCGCACTTATGGTCAGTTCAAAAAGACTACGTTTAAGAATCGGTTCGCGATAACGGGCAAGAATTTGCACCCATTCACGAGACGATTTTTCCACATTTTCATCGGGCTTTAACTGTGCAGCAGCGCTCATTCGGTCACGGGGCTCTTATTTTGTTCATTTTCCGCGACCACACCAATGCCTGAAATGATCGAGTTACGCGCCTGCCTACAGCAAACAGTTCAGAAACGCCACACATCCCTCAAAAAGATGACCAATTGTTGAAGAACCTCCGAATTCAGGTCCTAACACCTCACTGAGGAACGATTGCCACTCTCTATTCTGCGCTTGCGTCACAGCGCGCCATTGGTCATCATTGGCACATGGATAATGGAGACATAAATGCGTAAATTTCTGGTGGTTCTTGATGACAGCCGTGAATGCTTAAATGCAATGCGTTTTGCGGCCATGCGCGCGGCCCATACTGGGGGCGGCGTTGAAATTCTATCTGTCATTCCACCAGATGAGTTCAACCATTGGATTGGTGTTGGCGACCTCATGCGCGAAGAAGAGCGCGAACGCATCACGGCCCATTTTGAGGTTTTTGCGAAATGGATGCGGGACCGTCAGGGCGTAGAGCCCGAATTGGTAATTCGCGAAGGTGAGCCAATTGTTGAAATCTTGGCTCAAATTAGCGACGATCCTGAAGTAGGGGTTCTCGTGTTAGGAGCTGGCACTGATAAAACAGGACCTGGCCCTCTTGTAACGCAGCTTACCCGATCTTCGGGCTCGCTCCCAATCCCGATAACAATTGTGCCTGGGGATCTTTCCAAAGAACGCTTAGAAGCTATAACTTAATACTGTTATTGCACTAAATTGTTCTAACTTTGCACCTTGCCAAAAATGCTGGCGAGGCAGCTAATAGGTAGCATGTTACTAAAGTGTGTGCTGCCAAAATGAACCCAACAACCGTATTATCCGCATTTCAATGGTCAGGGTACCAAAACACTTCGTTTGAAGATCTAGGTGCTGTGATTGGGGTTGATGCCCATACGCTGGAAAAAGAATTCGGCGATAAAAAGAGCTTGCTTGAATGGGCGATGAAATCCTCAGTTGAGGCAATGTATCAATCTGCCATTGCTTCGTTGTTTGACGAAACCCATCCCCCTTTTGAACGCCTAAAGGGTGCATTCAATATTTGGGTTGGTGAAACCATGCCATCCACAGCCCCTACGGCCGAAAGCGAAGAGGTTATGGCCGTGGCAATGAGTCTAGCACAAACTGACGGCTTCGACCCTTCGGTAGAATTCGCAGAGCAATTAGCGCAATTTTTACTAAGCTTGGGTCTCGTCGGTCGAATTGGCGTTGCACGTGAAAAGGCTTTTCTTCTGCTAATGGCAGCAAAGGGTTTGCTCATGACCAGTCAATCCAAAGAAATTTTCTCTGCTGGATTTGAAAGATGCATCCTCGCAGCCTTTCCTAAAATAATGCGAAAGCACTAGTTTAGAATACTTCTAAAGATTGACATTCAGCATTCCAAAGCGCATATCAGACGCGACACGGAGGCACACATGTTTATCCAGACTGAATCTACCCCTAACCCGGCAACGCTTAAATTCTTACCTGGCCAAGCAGTATTGGCTACCGGAACTGCGGACTTTCCATCAGCGGAAGCAGCTGGCGCGTCGCCTCTTGCAACCCGCATTTTCGCGGTAAGCGGCGTTACTGGCGTCTTTTTTGGCAGCGACTTCGTTACCGTCACTAAAGAGGATGCAATTGACTGGAACCATATAAAACCCGCCCTTCTGGGTGCCATAATGGAGCATTTCCAATCTGGGCAGCCCGTTCTGCAAGGCGAAGCTGACTCTTCAGGTGGGCACGCTGAACATACTGGTGAAGATGGCGAAATTGTAAACCAAATCAAAGAACTTCTCGATACACGGGTACGCCCGGCGGTTGCTCAAGACGGTGGTGACATCACGTTCCATGGCTTTGATAAAGGTATCGTATATCTGCATATGCAAGGCGCTTGTGCAAACTGCCCCTCTTCAACTTTAACCTTGAAGATGGGTATTGAAAATTTACTACGCCACTATATCCCCGAGGTGTTAGAGGTACGCCCAGTTGCTGCGTAAACCTATGATTTTAGCATTTGATACATCGGCCGCGCATTGTGCGGCCGCTTTGCTGTCAGGCGATGAAGTCCTTGCTGAGCGCTTTGAACCGATGACCAAAGGCCAAGCAGAACGTCTGATGGTTTTGCTTTCAGAAATTTTGATTGAAGCAAACACAGGGTGGGAAGAATTAACCGCACTCGCTGTAGGGGTCGGACCCGGTAATTTTACAGGCGTTCGAATTTCTGTGTCTGCAGTGCGCGGCCTTTCTTTGTCTCTTGGCATTCCAGCAATTGGAGTGACTGGATTTGAAGCCTTGGTATACGGTCTTGAACGTCCAGTTGCCGCGACAATTGATGCGAGACGCAATCAGGTTTATTGGCAACAGTTCACGACTGCAGAAGTTCTTCAGGCAGAAATCATTGACGGCAGCGAAGCAGAAAGCCGCGCCAAGGGTCAATTACTGACCTTAGTCGGCGATCAAAACCGACCTCCTCTTTTTTCAACTGCAAATGCGATCGCACGCGTCGCGGCCACACGTCTTGGCGATCCTGTTCAAAAACCTGCACCTCTCTATTTACGCGCTGCTGATGCCGCTCCCCCCAGGGACCCTGCACCTAAAATTTTACAATGACGCCTCAGCAGCTCGCATATATCCATGCTAAGTGCTTCACGACTCCCCGTCCTTGGACCGCACAGGAGTTTGATGACCTATTACAAAATAGATTTACCTTTCTGGTTCCATCGGAACATGGTTTTGCGTTGGGAAGATCCGTCGCAGGCGAAGCAGAGCTATTGACGATCGCGGTTCTCCCTCGATATCGCAACACTGGAATCGGCAGCTTCCTATTAACTTCATTCGAAACAAAAGCACGTTTACGTGAGTCGCAAGAAGCATTTCTTGAGGTTTCAGACGATAACTTCCCCGCTATTACACTCTATCAGAGGGCGAATTATAAGGAAAATGGAGCACGTCAAAATTACTACAAAGCTCCAGATGGAACCGCAAAAACCGCACTTTTATTCCGTAAATTCCTAATTTAAACGGTTGCGCGACTCGGCCTATTTTGAGCATTTGATAAAAAGCTATTGACGCTCCTCGCTTGCTACGGCCTTAATTGGGCGATCAAAAACGACCTGCTCGTTTAATTCAGTACTGCGCTTGCGTCGTGCTATAATAATAATTTGGGAGAGTATCATGACAATGATGCGGAGTTTACTTGGCGCTGCTGCAGCCATGGCATTATCGACTGTTGCGGCAGTTGCCGATCCAGCAGTGATTTTTGACCTTGGTGGCAAATTCGATAAATCCTTCAACGAAGCGGCTTTCAACGGCGCTGAACGTTGGGCGGAAGAAACAGGCGGCAGCTACCGCGAAGTAGAAATCCAATCAGAAGCGCAGCGCGAACAAGCTTTGCGCCGCTTTGCTGAATCTGGATCGAACCCAATTGTTGTAACCGGTTTTGCGTATGCATCAGCATTGGAAGCCGTTGCACCAGACTTCCCTGATACCAGCTTTGCTATCGTTGATATGGTTGTCGATCAGCCGAACGTACAATCCATCGTGTTTAACGAACACGAAGGGTCTTACCTTGTCGGTATGCTCGCTGCGATGGCATCTGAATCCGGTACTGTCGGTTTTGTTGGTGGCATGGATATTCCGCTAATTTCAAAATTCGCATGTGGTTATGCCCAAGGTGTACGCGCTGTGAACCCTGACGCGACAATCATTCAAAACATGACAGGCACAACCCCGTCTGCGTGGAATGACCCGGTACGCGGTCAAGAGTTGACACGTGCGCAGATTTCACAAGGCGCTGATGTGGTTTTCCACGCTGCGGGTGGAACTGGTGTTGGCGTTCTTCAGGCTGCAGCGGATGAGGGCATTTTGGGTATTGGCGTAGATTCAAACCAAAACTTCATGCATCCGGGTTCTGTTTTGACTTCTATGCTGAAACGCGTTGATGTCGCAGTTTACAATGTCTTCTCAGCAGAAGGCGCATTGCCATCCGGTATCACCGTTATGGGCCTCGCAGAAGAAGGCGTGGGCTATGCACTTGATGACAATAACGCTTCATTGGTTTCCGCTGAGATGCAGACCGCGGTTGACGCAGCACGTTTGCAAATCATTGCAGGCGACATTTCGGTACATGACTACATGTCCGATGAATCCTGCCCTGTAAACTAAGGTCTCCTTATGAACAGTGCAATTGATACGGGGCGGCAGGAAACTGCCGCCCCAGCCATTGAACTTCGCGGTATTTCCAAGGCCTTTGGTCCAGTCCAAGCGAACAAAGATATTTCGATTTCCGTTGCCAAAGGCGCGATCCACGGCATCGTCGGGGAAAACGGCGCGGGCAAGTCTACTTTGATGTCGATCCTTTATGGGTTTTACAAAGCAGACGCAGGCGAAATTCACATCAGCGGCCAAAAAACCGCAATTCCTGACAGCCAGGCCGCCATTCGCGCTGGTATCGGGATGGTCCATCAACACTTTAAGCTGGTTGAAAACTTTTCGGTTTTGGAAAACGTGATCTTGGGTGCGGAAGATGGGCCTTTGCTGCGCCCCTCCCTTACCAAGGCTCGCAAAATTCTAACTGAACTCGCTGCAGAATACGAATTGAACGTTGATCCGGATGAGATTGTCGAAAATCTCTCTGTGGGCCATCAGCAACGCGTCGAAATCCTGAAAGCATTATATCGGCACGCTGATATTTTGATTTTAGACGAACCAACCGGGGTTTTAACCCCTGCTGAGGCAGATCACCTCTTTCGAATTTTGCGCAATCTAAAAAATGAAGGCAAAACCGTTATCCTGATCACCCACAAATTGCGGGAAATTATGGATGTCACGGATACCGTTTCAGTCATGCGGCGCGGCGAAATGAAGGGCACAATCAAAACAGTTGATACGTCCCCCGAAGACCTCGCAGAACGTATGGTTGGTCGAAAAGTATTGCTTCAAGTGGATAAAGCACCAGCCACACCTGGTGAAAATGTGCTCGAGATAAATAATCTCTCTGTCATCGATGACCAAGGTGTGCAACGCGTGAAAGGCATTTCTCTAAATGTACGCGCAGGCGAAATTCTTGGGATCGCAGGTGTTTCAGGAAACGGCCAATCGGAGTTGTTAGAGGTTTTGGGCGGCTATCAAACGGCCACTGGAACGATCTCAGTGAATGGGCAGGAAATCGACCTTACAGGTAAGTTTTCTGATGGGCAATCCAGACGCAATCGCGGCATCGCACACGTTCCAGAAGATCGCCACCGCGAAGGTTTGATATTGGATTTTTCCGCATGGGAAAACACCGCACTCGGATATCACAACGCGCCAGAATACAACAAAGGTGCGCTGCTGATGGATAACGCGGCGATAAAAGCAGACACCGAAGCGAAGATGGAACGCTTTGACGTGCGCCCGCCTAATCCACGCCTTGCGGCAAAGAATTTTTCCGGTGGCAATCAGCAAAAAATCGTTTTGGCCCGTGAAATCGAACGCAACCCGGATCTTCTCATGATCGGGCAACCGACACGTGGGGTAGATATCGGCGCGATCGAATTTATTCACCAACAAATCGTTGCGCTAAGAGATCAAGGCAAAGCAATTTTGCTTGTTTCTGTTGAGTTAGAAGAAATTCTATCCCTGTCTGATCGCGTGGCCGTCATGTTCGACGGCAATATCATGGGTGAACGTCAAGCATCAGAAACCAACGAAAAAGAACTTGGCCTTCTGATGGCTGGGATGAATGAGGAGGCAAATTAATGCAAAAGATGCCAAAATGGGCAGACATTGTGTTGATCCCCCTGATCAACCTATTTCTTGCATTCATTATATCCGGCTTTGTGATCTGGTCTATTGGCAAAGATCCCTTCGCCGCGCTTAATACCATGATTGAAGGGGCTTTTGGATCAACCAATGGCTGGGGCTATACACTCTATTACACCACCAACTTTATCTTTACTGGCCTCGCGGTTGCCGTCGCCTTTCAGGCGCGGCAATTTAACATCGGTGGCGAAGGTCAGGCAGCGATAGGTGGGCTTGGTGTCGCTCTCATGTGCCTCATGATCGATTGGCCTCATTGGGCGCTGGCTTTGCCTGTGGCAATTGTTGGTGGTGCAGTGTTTGGCGCAGCTTGGGCTTTTATCCCAGCTTACTTGCAAGCCAAGCGCGGCAGCCACATCGTGATTACGACAATCATGTTCAATTTTATCGCAGCTGCATTATTGGGTTTTTTACTAAACGGCGCTCTCAAAGCTCCTGGTATGGCGGCAGAATCTCCAGGATTTCCCGAAGGGGCTACCTTACCAACATTCCACGACATGCTCGCCCCACTTGGCATCGAGTTCTCACGACACGCGCCAGCCAATATTAGCTTTCTAGTCGCGCTATTATGTGCATTTCTTGTTTGGATTTTGATTTGGCACACGCGCTTAGGTTACGCCATTAGATCTTACGGGCGTAGTGAAACTGCAGCAAAGTATGCGGGTATTTCGCCGACCAAGATCATCATTGTTTCAATGTTGATTTCTGGGGGGCTCGCCGGATTGATGGCCGTTAACGTTACAATGGGCGAAGCGGAGCGGCTGGTTCTAAACTCCGTAGAAGGCGCTGGTTTTATAGGGATCGCAGTTGCATTGATGGGGCGTTCACACCCGGTTGGTGTTGTACTGGCAGCACTTCTCTTCGGATTTCTTTATCAAGGCGGTGCTGAACTTTCGCTTTGGGAGGGCATTCCACGCGAACTCGTTATTGTAATACAAGCCTTGGTCATCCTGTTCACTGGCGCCCTTGATAACATGGTACGCAATCCAGTTGAGCGTATGTTCCTGAAACTGCGGAAGGGGGCATAATCATGGAAAACCTCGATACAATTATCCAGATTTTAGATTCCACCATTCGCTTGGCCACCCCTTTACTTTTTGCCTGCCTTGCTGGGCTATTTTCTGAACGCGCTGGAGTGTTCGATATCGGTTTAGAAGGCAAAATGCTTGCTGCGGCATTCATGGCAGCATCAGTCGCCGCTGTTACAGGAAATGTCTGGCTGGGTATGTTCGCGGGCATCGGGATATCGTTAATTTTAGCCTTGATCCACGGACTTGCGTCGATCACGTTTCGCGGAGATCAATTGATATCCGGAGTCGCAATTAACTTTCTAGCCGCAGGCTTAACTGTTGTCGTTGGGCAAAGTTGGTTCCGCCTTGGCGGGCGCACCCCTGCTTTATCTGGGGAAGGAAGATTCGGACAAATCGACCTGCCATTCGCTGATGCACTGCGCGACGTTCCGTTGTTGGGCCCGATCTATAGTGACCTTTTGTCCGGGCACACGTTCCTAGCCTATATCGCCTTGCTGGCGGTCCCGGCCAGTTGGTTCGTTCTTTATCGCACCCGGTTTGGCCTAAGATTACGCGCTGTGGGCGAAAATCCAGGGGCTGTCGACACTGCAGGTATCTCGGTTGTAAAGTTGCGGTTTTCAGCAGTTATCATCTGTGGCGTTTTATGCGGGCTTGCCGGCGCTTATCTCTCCACTGGGCATGGAGCTGGATTTGGTAAAGATATGACGGCTGGGCGTGGCTTTATTGCACTTGCCGCTTTGATCTTTGCAAAATGGCGCCCTTGGCAAGCTCTCGGCACCTGCATGCTCTTCGGTTTACTTCAAGCCGTCGCCATTCGGTATCAAAGTATCAACTTGGGTGAGTTTACAGTACCCGTCCAATTCATGGATGCCCTGCCCTATATCCTCACTGTAGTGATTCTCGCTGGGTTTGTTGGCAAAGCAATCCCGCCGAAAGCTGGCGGAGAAGCTTACGTAAAAGAAAGATGATAAATAGGGGCCTTTTGGCCCCTATTTTGCAAGATTATTGCGCGCTCACCCGTTGAGTTTTGCTCCTAAGGCGTACTATGTATGCCCATGCAAATTTACCTTCCCATCGCCGAAGTCTCAGTCAACGCCTTCCTGCTATTAGGGCTAGGAGGACTTGTTGGTATCTTGTCCGGAATGTTTGGAGTCGGAGGCGGTTTTCTAATGACGCCGCTGCTGTTCTTTATTGGCATTCCCCCTGCTGTTGCCGTTGCAACCGAAGCTAATCAAATTGTGGCTTCGTCGTTTTCCGGCGTGCTTGCCCATGTAAAAAGGCGAACGGTCGATTTCCGAATGGGAACGGTGTTACTGATAGGCGGCTTGATTGGGGCTGCTTTTGGTGTTCAACTGTTTAACTACCTAAAGTCACTCGGCCAGGTCGATTTGCTTGTAAAGCTCAGCTACGTGATTTTCTTAGGTATTATTGGTGGACTCATGTTCATCGAAAGCCTGAATGCTATTCGACGTGCAAATAAACCGGGTGTTGTTGCTAAGCGCAAAAAACACAATTGGATTCACAACCTTCCAATCAAGATGAAGTTTCGCACATCTGGTCTGTATATCTCAGTCATTCCACCGGCGCTTGTTGGTGTGTTTGTGGGTGTACTGTCTGCTATCATGGGCGTGGGCGGTGGTTTCATCATGGTTCCAGCAATGATTTATCTGCTAGGTATGCCAACCAAAGTTGTTGTAGGCACTTCTCTATTTCAAATCATCTTTGTTACCGCATTTACAACACTTCTCCACGCGACAACCAACTACACGGTGGATATGGCGCTGGCAGTGTTGCTATTGGTTGGTGGCGTGATCGGTGCGCAAATTGGCGCACGGATCGGCGTTAAATTGAAAGCAGAGCAATTGCGCATTTTATTGGCGCTAATGGTCTTAGCCGTCTGTGGGAAAATCGCGCTGGAGCTGCTACTGCAACCGTCCGAGCTGTACAGCCTTGGTGCTGGGGGTGGTCACTGATGTTGTTGCGCGCTCTATTCTTTTGCCTCGCCTTTGCGTTGCCCACTCATGCGGAGCAGGTTGTTGCTGGCCTTAGCCAAAACCGCGTTGCAATCACCGCGAATTTTGATGGTTCCGAAATTCTGATCTTTGGCGCGGTACAACGCGAAACCCCCGCGCCAACATTTGCACCACTCGAAGTTATCGTTGCCATCTCAGGCCCCTCCCACGCAGTGACGGTGCGCCGCAAAACTCACCAATATGGTATTTGGGTTAATACCGACGCTGTCGAAGTAGATGAAGCACCGACATTTTACGCGGTAGCAACGTCCGGTCCGCTTGATGAAATATTGCTCGAAACAGAAGATTTACGTCATCATATCTCTGTAAACCGCGCAATCAGGTCGGTTGGCGCCCCAGAAGAAATTTCGGATAGCGAAGCCTTTACCGACGCAATCATTCGTATTCGGATGAACAACGGTTTGTATCAAACTTTGGATAATACTGTAGAAGTGTCTGAAGAAACATTGTTCAACACATCTATTGCCTTACCTGCAAACCTCACCGAAGGTGACTACACGACCCGGATTTTCCTAACCCGTGGCGGCGAAGTTATCGATGTATTTGAAACATCAATCGATGTGCGTAAAGTTGGACTGGAGCGTTGGGTCTATAACCTCGCCCATGAACAACCTCTCATATATGGTCTGCTGTCCCTCTTTATTGCGATTGCAGCCGGTTGGGGTGCATCTGCGTTCTTCCGCTTTCTAAACTTACGCGGTTGAATTCCGACGCTGACAAATAAATTTTGTCAGCGTCGCTACTCGGTCTCACCATCGCTTTCCATATTGAGTTTCAACTCTGCTGGTGCAATCCTTAAGTCATCGGTAGCTAGAGCGCTGGATGGTCGGGCCAAGCGGTTTCTGACCACCCAAAACAAACGTTTTTCAGCGCGTGTAATGGCAACATACGCTAAGCGTTTCCAAAGTGGCTGACCCGCCTCTACACGCCCCATACGGGCCGCGACAAACAAATCTGGTGCAAAGACCTGAACATTTTCCCACTGCGAGCCTTGGGCTTTGTGAATAGTGACAGCGGCACCATGTAAAAACGTCGCCCCCATACGCGCAGCAAATGGAATGAACGGTTCTTCTTCGTCTGGAAATTCAATTTTGACAATAGAGGCGGCACTGACTTGCGGGTCTTCTGCACCCATCACGTGCAAACGAGAAAAGCCCGGTTTACGTCCCGTACCAAGATACACAACTTGCGCGCCCTTAATCAGCCCGCGCGCCTCAAGGTCAATGCGTTTTTTACGGTGTTTCATCGGCAGTTCGATGCCGTCGCAGATCAACGGCTCCCCCGGTAACAGCTCGTCGCCCGGTGCGCCGTACGCGCCGCGAAATGCTTGGATTAGACGGATGCGCGTCGCATTGCGCCAAACCAAAACGGGTGAACGCGCCATCAAATCGCTCTCAACACGCTGCGCCAAAACCACCCGATCGTCATTGCGCGAAATCTCTTCGACACGACGTTCAAAGTCCTCGAACCCGACACTGTCATCTGCGAGTAAATGCGCGAGATCCAAAATAGGATTATCCGCCGTCTGCCGGTGAATGCGCCGCAATTCAAGCTTACCTTCCTCTGGTAGTTTATCAAAAACCATTTCACCCGACTGGCCGACTGGGGCCAATTGGGCCGGGTCTCCGAACAGAATTAATGTGGAAAATATCTCTTTTAGATCCGTTAACTGTTTGGCATCCAACATCGAACTTTCGTCGATGAAACCAATATCAAGGGGATCGTCTCGTCGTTTCCACCCTGTAATAAAATCTGATCCCCGTAGACCTGCAACGGCCATCGCCCCCGGAATAGATTTGTTCGTTTGATAAAACGCGTGAGCACGATCCAACGCAACATCGGTCAACCCTTCGACTTCGGGCCGTTCCCCATTCCCAGCAAGCCAATCCGCAATTTTTTCATACTCAGGATCATAAACTGGCGTATACAAAATGCGGTGAATCGTTGTCGCAGGAACCCCTCGGTTTCGCAGGACACTTGCCGCCTTATTTGTCGGTGCAAGAATGGCCAACGTGCGGCCATCTTTTTTCTTTTTACCCTCATAGTCCCCGGAAACGAGATCAACGCCAGCTTCTTGCAGGGCTTCGTAAAGCTTTGCCAATAAAAGAGTTTTACCTGACCCCGCCTTACCAATCACGGCCATAACATGTGATTTTCCATCCGCCATTGGCATCAACAGTGAATCGTTCAAATCAACACCAGATGCGCGCAACACATCTGCAACGCGGTCGTAGGCTTCGGCTTGATCTTCGGAGAATTGAATAGTGGGCAATGTCATGGGCGGAGCCTACAGCGCCCCCCCCTGACATGCCAGCCCGCTTAAGCGATTTTTGCAAGGCGATCTTGTTCACCAAACGCCCGGCGGAACCACAGCGATGACGCCTCAGAACTCACACCGCTTTTCAACAACAAACGGTTACGCACTTCATCGGAAAACTCCCAAAGCCCTACACTAATGCGTCCGCGCCCTTCACCTTCAGCGCCTAATATCGTTGGCCCCCAACCAAGACGCGCATAGATGCGCACCATACGGTCGTCAAACACGCCAACGGAGTGACTCAGCCCAAATCCTATACCTATTTCAGCGCCACCCAACATCAAAGCCGACGATATTTTTGACGACATCCCTCGCGCGATACAAAACCGGGTACATTCCCAAATGTCGTCACTCTGGATGAGACGATCACCGTTTAGATAGGAAAAATGATCGTTCACCATTGTACGGCCCGTCGTGGGCATAAACCGCATTGATCCGCCATGGCTCCCGTCCTCTTGCTCCCAAATGACGTAGAGCGGGTTCATTGCGTCATATTCATCCCGTTCCATTCCAATCGTGTCGACCGACACCTCCCAACCAAGGCGCGTTTTAAACTGATCAGCGCGATCACGAAACATAGTATCACGCAATTTTGGGTGCAGGTTCATCTGGTTTGCAGGGATGTATCTAAGCATGTGGTCTCCGTCCATTTGATGGACAAAGACCTAAAGATCAGGAGTGAATTTCCACTAAGACCTGCGTACGTACACGGAAGGATTTGGTAACATCTAAACCACCAACAATCCCTTAACCAATGCACGTGCGACTGCATGTGTTGTGTTTGATGCGCCAAGCTTAAACCGGGCGGATTCAATGTAAACACGAAGCGTATGTTCGGAAATGGACAGGTTCTCTGCAGCTTGCGCGCGGTTCATACCTAAGGCAAGTAATGTCAATGCATCCGTCTCGCGCGGCGAAAGACTAGCACTAGGTAATTCATCAGAGCCACGCTCTAACTCCAGTGCTTTTTGATTAATAAAATGCGCCACCAAGATCAGGTCTTGCATATTCTTTTCACTGTATTTCTGCCATTCGACATCGTCAGCACGATGGTTCACAGTGAATAAGGCAAACTGCCCATTAGGCCCACGGATAGGCACTGACAATCCTTGATTGCCGACACCTTCGTCTATGGCTTCGCCCAAAAAGTTCCGAGACGCCTTTCCTGACCAGTCTAGCTGCTTCCAATCAACGGGGTGAAACCTTGTGTAACAACCAAGCACAACCGGGTCGACACGCGCGTAATCCTGTTCAAGGTAGCGTTCGACCCATTCGTCTTTATATGTCAAAACAGCATATTGCTGATTTGTACTGTTTACCGAGTGATAAATAAGATGTTCGACATCATACAACTCTCTCAAATTGAGAATTGTTTGCTCAAGATCAGCCAGCGTTGCCGCTTGCATGATAGAGTTGATGAAGGCTTCCAGCTTTGCGTTCATTCGCTTTGGTTAACCCCGGTTCATTGATGCCAAGGGATACCAGTTCAGATGCTGCGACGATACGCGTGTCATCCAATTGCTCTGCAAGTGCAGGAAGCCCATTTTGCGAGGCAAATGTCTTCATGTCTTCCAGAACGTCTAGTATCCAGTCATGTGTCATAATAAACTCTCGGTTTGAGTGGTTAACAAAGTATTAACACAACTATAACATGAGCTCTATTTTTAAATAAATTCGCAAAAAAACCCTCCCCTAAAATAGTGAGGGTTAATTTTGCAACTTATTGTTCTGACAAAATCCATTTCTGAAACAACAAAAAACCCGCGAGACAGAATCGTCTCGCGGGTGGATACCTTGTCCGGAAATTCGGAGTTAGCTTACGGTTTAATGCTAACGTCTAGCACATCTTCAAATGTCCGTAGCCCAGTCTGTGGTGCTTGCACCAATACCGACATATTGCCCGGCTTGTGCTCATTGCGCATCATCTTGATGTGTGCGTCAGGAATTTCTGCCCATGGGAACACTTCGGACATACATGGATCAATGCGGCGTTCGACCATCAATTTGTTCGCAGAGGCCGCCTGTTTAAGGTGAGCAAAGTGGCTACCTTGCACGCGTTTCTGGTGCATCCACAAATAGCGAACATCAAAGGTACAGTTAAACCCAGATGTACCCGCACAGATTACAACCATACCACCCTTTTTACATACAAAAGTTGATACAGGGAAAGTCGCCTCGCCCGGGTGCTCAAACACGATATCAACATTGTTGCCTTTACCAGTGATGTCCCAAATCGCTTTGCCAAATTTACGGACTTCCTTAAACCAAGCAGCATATTCAGGTGTGTTAACAGTCGGTAACTGACCCCAGCAATTGAAATCTTTACGATTCAGAACGCCCTTTGCACCTAGGTTCATAACGAATTCGCGCTTATCCTCGTCCGAGATAACACCGATCGCGTTTCCGCCAGCAGCGTTGATCAACTGAATAGCAAATGACCCCAAACCACCTGAAGCGCCCCAAACAAGAACGTTTTGGCCAGGCTTCAATTCATGTGGGTGATGACCAAACAACATGCGGTACGCGGTTGCCAATGTAAGCGTGTAGCACGCAGCTTCTTCCCAGGTTAGATGACGTGGGCGCGGTAACAACTGCTGAGCTTGCACCCGAGTGAACTGCGCAAATGACCCATCGGGTGTTTCATAACCCCAGATACGTTGGCTTGGTGAATACATTGGATCGCCACCATTGCATTCTTCATCATCGCCATCATCCTGGTTACAATGAATAACGACTTCGTCTCCAACTTTCCAGCTTTTGACCTTGTCACCAACAGCCCACACGATACCTGACGCATCAGAGCCTGCAATATGGTAATCTTCGCCGTGGCCATCAAATGGGCTGATCGGAACACCCAGGCCAGCCCAAACGCCGTTGTAGTTCACGCCTGCTGCCATCACTAATACCAACACTTCGTGGCTATCGATGCTTGGCGTATCTACGACTTCAACCTGAAAACTCGTGTCTGGCTCGCCATGACGTTCGCGGCGAATGGCCCAGCCATACATTTTCTTTGGCACATATCCCATCGGAGGAATTTCACCAACTTCGTACAGGTCCTTTTCGACTGCGTCGTAGTCTACTCCAGCGGTGTTATTGTCGAGCGCCATGATTGCCTCCTGAAGATCATTTATGCCGCATCGCAGAATCAATGCAGCTTCCCTGGCAGGAATAAGTTTCCAAGGGTAATTATGCAACCATTATTAAGTGAATTTTGTAACTTTATGTCTTTTCAAAAAATCATGCCGCATTTGCATCCACCAAGTGCTCAATGGACGCTGAATAAAACGACACCGCTGCTGCTGCTTCAGGCACAACAGAATATCCTGCCTCACCTTCAACGATAAACTGCCGCAACTTGAGTATACGTAATCCAACTTGCGCCGCATATTCTGGGTTGTCGCGCGGGAGGTGAACTTGGCGCCCTTGTTCCTCAAGAGCTGAGGCAATCTTTTCGACCTGCTGAGCCACATCTTGCGCCGTGAGCGGTATTGTTGAACGCTGCAAAACCGTTGCCACTAAGGACACTGGCAGTGCAGGAATAACATCTTTAATCCGTTTTGATATTTCTTTTGCAACGCGCGTTGTCGGGTCTCCTTGCTGATACCCAATAAAACTTCGTAATGATAACGGTTCACCGAAACTCACCGCAGCGTAACCAAAGCGATGATAGCGACCTGTCAATTTGAAACGGATTTGGCGCCCAATAAAACCAAGCATTCTAAAGATGTGAAATTTAAACTTACGCGTGCCAGTCTCGCTCGCTTCGATTAAAACCCGGTCCTCGAGCACGCGATCATAATTAATCGCGATGGGAACAAATACCACATCGCGCCCCAAATGCGGGTCATAATCAGCAATGATGTAATTTAACAATCCCAGTTTAGCCTGTGCCATTCGTCCATCAAGACTAAGCCCGCCTTCGGGGAACACCGCTTGCATCACGCCACCCGCAGTGGCCATCTGCACATAGCGAGACAACACCCGCCGATATAAGACATTACGAGAGCGCCGACGAATAAAATAAGCACCCATAGAGCGGATAAAGCCCTTGAGCGGCCAAACGCGCGCCCATTCCCCAACTGCATAAGAAAGTGCCGACCGTTCAGCGGCCAGGTATGTCACCAACACATAGTCCATATTGGACCGATGGTTCATGACGAATACAACAGTCGCATTTTTGTCGATGTTTTTCATCGCGGCTTCGTCATAATACCCAATTCGCACGCGATAAATCATCTGAGAAACCCGCCGCGCCACTTTAATGGCAAACCCAAAATATGCTGTTGCACTGAAAGACGGAACAATTTCACGCGCATAGCTTTGCGCCTTTTGAAACGCTACATTTTCAGGAATGCCTTCTTGAGCGGCATATTCAGCAATAGCTTCGGCAACTTTGGGGTCGTAAATCAAACGCTGGATCATGTCATGACGACGGGCCAGTTTAAACGGTTGGATTGGGCGCTCCAAACGTTCGTTCAACTTTGCGACAACACGTTCCATCCGACGACGAAAGAACCAACGTACAGAAGGCAACAAAAAATGGCTAAGTGCTGTGACTGATGCAAACAACAGAATGAGCACAAGCGCCCAGAGTGGCAATTCAACGATGCGAAACATCCGGGAACCCTTACAGCTTTTCCAATGAACGTAAATGCTGGCCTGGCCTGTAATAGGAATTTATAGCAAGCAGAACAACAAATCGGGACTTTCTGAAATTGCTGCAACGCAGCACGTTGACAAGGTTATTATATTTCGCATACGAATTCATCGACAGAACAATATTGCTCAAGCACAGAATCGAGGCCCCCATGACCAATGCGCCAGACACACGCACAACTGATCGGCCTTGGCTCTTTAGAACCTATGCAGGACATTCAACCGCTTCGGCATCAAATGCTTTGTACAGAAATAACCTATCAAAGGGGCAAACTGGGCTTTCGGTCGCCTTCGACCTCCCGACACAAACTGGGTATGATTCCGATCATAAACTGGCCCGCGGCGAAGTCGGCAAAGTTGGGGTTCCTATTGCACACCTTGGCGACATGCGTGCGCTTTTTGCAGATATCCCACTGGAAAAAATGAACACATCGATGACAATCAATGCCACTGCGCCTTGGTTACTTGCCTTGTATATTGCAGCTGCGGAAGAGCAAGGTGCCGATGTGTCCCAACTGCAAGGGACAGTTCAGAACGATATTATAAAAGAATACCTCTCGCGCGGCACTTATGTATGCCCGCCAAAGCCGTCGCTGCGAATGATTACGGATGTGGCGGCCTATACTCGCGAATTCCTTCCAAAGTGGAATCCGATGAACGTCTGTTCCTATCACCTGCAAGAGGCGGGCGCGACACCAGAGGAAGAGTTGGCGTTTGCCTTGGCAACAGCCACCGCAGTTTTGGACGATCTTAAAGATAAAGTCCCCGCCGAACACTTCCCGGCAATGGTTGGGCGTATTTCGTTCTTTGTGAATGCCGGCATTCGCTTTGTGACTGAGATGTGCAAAATGCGCGCTTTTGTCGAGCTCTGGGATGAAATCTGCCGAACACGCTATAATGTAGAGGATCCAAAATTCCGCCGTTTCCGTTATGGTGTTCAGGTCAACTCGCTTGGCCTCACTGAACAGCAGCCAGAAAATAACGTATACCGCATCCTGATCGAAATGCTGGCAGTCACACTGTCCAAAAACGCCCGCGCCCGCGCCGTGCAGTTGCCCGCGTGGAACGAAGCGCTTGGCCTGCCGCGCCCTTGGGATCAGCAATGGTCTTTGCGTATGCAGCAAATTTTGGCATATGAAACAGACCTGTTGGAATATGACGATTTGTTCGATGGTAATCCAGCCGTTGATCGGAAGGTAGAAGCGCTCAAAGAAGGCGCGCGCGCGGAATTGGCAACTATCGACAGCATGGGCGGCGCAGTCGCTGCGATTGAATATATGAAATCCCGATTGGTAGATTCGAATTCCGCCCGTATCGGACGCATCGAAGACCGCGAAACCACTGTTGTTGGCGTAAACCGCTGGACAGAAGCAGCCCCAAGCCCCCTAACCGCAGGTGATGGCGCAATTATGGAAGCAGACCCAGACGCCGAAGCTGACCAAATCGCGAGATTAAATGCTTGGAAAGAAGCGCGCGATGACACCGCAGTTCAATCTGCGCTTGATGCTCTTCGCGCGGCTGCACGCTCTGGTGAAAACCTCATGCCCGCGTCTATCAACGCCGCAAAGGCTGGTGCAACGACCGGAGAGTGGGGTGATGTCGTACGCTCCGTTTTCGGTCAATATCGTGCCCCAACAGGTGTGAGCAAAAATCAATCAAACCGCACCGAAGGGTTGGATGAAATCCGCGCACAAGTCGATGCCGTAAGCGATAAATTGGGGCGCAAGTTAAAATTTCTCGTAGGTAAACCCGGGCTCGATGGTCATTCAAACGGTGCCGAACAAATCGCAGCCCGCGCACGTGATTGCGGTATGGATATCAGCTATGAAGGCATCCGCCTGACGCCGGAGGAAATCGTCGCTGCCGCCATTGAAGAAAAAGCGCACGTTGTTGGCCTTTCGATCCTTTCGGGTTCACATATTCCTTTGCTCGAAGAACTTATGCAACGCATGGAAGAAGCCGGGCTTAGCGATGTGCCAGTTGTTGCCGGAGGCATCATTCCAGAAGAAGATGCAGCGCGTCTACGCGCCCTGGGCGTTGCCAAAGTTTACACACCCAAGGATTTTGAACTCAACAAAATTATGTTTGATCTCGTCGCATTGGTTGACCCACAGCACATCGCAGCGGAATAGTCCAAGGGCGGAGTCACCTTGCACTCCGCCATCAAACCGGACATGTTTGACCAAATGATCAAACGGAGTCCTCAATGACCATCCATATTGGTGCGAAACCCGGCGATATTGCTGAAACCGTTCTACTGCCCGGCGACCCTTATCGCGCAAAATGGGCCGCACAGACCTTCCTTCAAGACGCACGCCTCGTGAATGAAGTCCGCGGCATGCTCGGCTATACGGGCACATACAAAGGCCATCCGGTAACCATTCACGGATCAGGTATGGGAATGCCCAGTCTATCCATTTACGTAAATGAATTGATCCGCGACTATGACGTCAAAACACTGATACGAATTGGCTCTGCAGGCGGCATGCAGCCACATGTTGGCCTCAGAGACATTGTTTTAGCTCAAACTGCATCATCAATTTCAACACCTTCCCTCGGAATATTTAAGGAGTTCAACTTCGCACCATGCGCCGATTTCGGACTTCTACAAAGCGCTCACGCTGCAGCCATTAAAAAGGGAACGACACCCCATGTTGGCGGGATTTATTCTGCGGATGTCTTCTACGATGAGCGTCCAGACTTAAATGAACAAATGGTGCGCCACGGCATTCTAGGTGTCGAGATGGAAGCTGCGGAGCTTTACAATCTGGCCGCGCGCTACAATCGGCGGGCACTTGCAGTTCTTACAATCAGTGACCATCTAGCTACCGGCGACTCGCTTCCGTCGGAAGAGCGCGAAAAAAGCTTTGGTGATATGGTAGAAATCGCGTTAGAAGCTGCCTTCACCTAACCACAAACACCAGCAGCTTGGCCTATATGGCCAGGCGAATACAGCAAAAGCCCCTCAGGGGGCTTTTTCATTTTAGGTCAGTGTTTTTTAAACAGTGCTTTGGCTGGTCGTATGTGGTTGTCTGAGCTCCGCAAGCGCCACAACGGTAAGAGCTTCCGTGTCGACGCCATCGACAATCGCGAGATAAAGTACTCCCCCTTCTTGCCCAGTAAAATCCGGCAAAGAGAAGTACTATCAAAAGAGGCGCAAATATGAGCATTCACGCCCCAGTTCTCAAAACCACTTAGAGTGAACGCTCGACCATCATTTTTTTGATTGAGCCAATAGCTTTCGCTGGGTTCAATCCTTTCGGGCAGGTCTTAGTACAATTCATGATGGTGTGACAACGGTAGAGCTTGAAAGGATCTTCAAGTTCATCCAAACGCTCACCTGTCGCTTCATCGCGACTATCAATGATCCAGCGATATGCGTGTAGCAACGCTGCCGGTCCAAGGTAACGATCCCCATTCCACCAATAGCTTGGGCACGACGTTGAACAGGACGCACACATTACGCATTCATAAAGACCATCGAGCTTTTTACGATCTTCAATCGTCTGTTTCCATTCCTTAGCAGGACGGTTTGTTTTTGTCTCTAGCCACGGCATGATTGAGGCGTGTTGCGCGTAAAAATGGGTTAGATCTGGGATCAAGTCTTTGACCACAGGCATGTGGGGCAACGGGTAGATTTTAACGTCACCTTTGATTTCATCCATGCCATAAATACAGGCCAATGTGTTGATCCCGTCGATATTCATCGCACAAGACCCACAAATCCCTTCGCGGCAAGAACGTCGAAACGTCAGCGTCGGATCAATTTCATTCTTGATCTTAATCAACGCATCCAAAACCATTGGGCCGCAGGTATCCATGTCCAGAAAATAGGTATCGACCGAAGGGTTTTTACCGTCTTCTTCATTCCAGCGATAAATCTGAAACTTGCGAACATTTGTGGCGCCTGATGGCTTCGGCCATGTTTTCCCGGTTGTGATACGGGAATTTTTTGGGAGTGCCAGTTCTACCATGTCTCTCTCCTATGCCAGCAGCGCGGGCAAGCCGCTCACCGCTAAACATTCCAGTGCTTGGGGTCTGGAAATGATATTTGTAACGATCTCAACCGTCGAAGCCGTCGGTCCGGTGATGCTGTTTGACGCAAGGCCCCGAAGTTCGTTGCGATTGGCATTATCGATCACGCAATCAACAGCCGGCCCAACAGGCACACCCGGAAGCTGCTCCTGCACCACCGGTGTAACGGCAGATTTAGCGGCACGGCGCGCGAGATCGTCTTGCTGCTGCGAAGTACACGCCGCAAGCAAGCCGATCCCTGTCATGAAAGCAACATTTCTGAAAAGCATCAGAATGTCCTCGCTTTGGGTGCGATTTTTTTCAGGCTGATCCCGCCTTCATCTTCGGTCGTTAGCGGGTCAACGACAACAGGACGGTGCGACAGCTCAACCTTATTGCCATCCACACGGCTAATCGTGTGTACACGCCAGTTTTTGTCATCACGCTCTGAGAAATCTTCGTGCGCATGTGCGCCACGGCTTTCTTTGCGCGCTTCGGCACCGTGAATGGTCGCGAGCGCATTGGGCATCAAATTGGTCAGCTCAAGCGTTTCCATCAAATCTGAATTCCAGATCAATGTGCGATCCGTCACTTTGAGATCATCCAGTTTCGCAGCGATGTCCGTCATCTTTTCGACGCCTTCGGCCATGGTTTTACCTGTCCGGAACACAGCAGCGTCTGCTTGCATGGTTTTTTGCATTTCCAAGCGCAGTTCAGCAGTTGGAACGCCTCCCGTAGCATGGCGCAAGTTGTCAAACCTATCAAAGGCTGCGTCTACAGATGCCTGATTGAGCACTGGGTTCGCCGCGTCAGCGTCAACCACCTTACCCGCACGAATTGCGGCAGCTCGACCAAAGACAACGAGGTCGATCAAAGAATTCGACCCAAGGCGGTTTGCACCATGCACCGAAGCGCAACCAGCCTCACCCACAGCCATCAAACCCGGAACGACTGCGTTTGAATCCTCAGCAGTGGGGTTCATCACCTCACCCCAATAATTCGTCGGGATACCGCCCATATTGTAGTGCACAGTTGGGATAACCGGAATTGGCTCCTTGGTCACGTCAACGCCCGCAAAAATCTTTGCCGATTCTGAAATACCCGGGAGTCGTTCTGCCAAGGCTTCGGCCGGCAGGTGGCTTAGGTTCAGGTGGATATGATCCCCCTCCGCGCCAACACCGCGGCCCTCGCGAATTTCCATAGTCATGGAACGCGACACATAATCGCGTGGTGCCAGGTCTTTATATTGAGGCGCATAACGCTCCATGAACCGTTCACCTTCGGAGTTGGTCAGATATCCGCCCTCGCCTCGTGCACCTTCGGTAATCAAGCAACCAGAACCGTAGATGCCGGTGGGGTGGAACTGAACGAATTCCATGTCCTGCAGAGCCAAGCCAGCACGAGCGACCATGCCGCCACCATCACCTGTACAGGTATGGGCAGAAGTTGCAGAGAAATACGCACGACCATATCCGCCGGTGGCTAGAACGACCATCTTAGCGTTAAAGACATGCATCGTGCCGTCGTCGAGCTTCCAGCAAACAACGCCCTGGCACTGGCCATCCTCTGACATGATCAGGTCGATCGCGAAATATTCGACATAGAATTCCGCGTTGTTCTTTAGGGACTGTCCATAAAGCGTATGCAAAATCGCGTGGCCGGTTCTATCAGCCGCCGCACAAGTCCGTTGAACCGCAGGCCCTTCGCCAAATTCGGTGGTGTGGCCACCAAACGGGCGTTGATAAATTTTGCCTTCTTCGGTGCGCGAGAAAGGCACACCGTAATGTTCCAGTTCATACACCGCTTTGGGGGCTTCGCGTGCGAGGTATTCCATCGCATCTGTATCCCCGAGCCAGTCAGAACCTTTAACAGTGTCATACATGTGCCACTGCCAATGGTCTGGACCCATATTCGACAAAGACGCGGCAATGCCACCCTGCGCCGCTACAGTGTGCGAACGCGTTGGGAAAACTTTGGTCACACAGGCTGTTTTTAGCCCCTGCTCTGCCATGCCAAGCGTTGCACGCAGACCTGCGCCGCCCGCACCAACAACCACAACATCATAGTCGTGGGTTTCATATTCATATGCAGCCATATTGGAAGCTCCTTACAGCGCGAGACGAGCGATAGCGAAAAGCCCGGTCGCAGCCAGACCGTAGGCAATGCAGGTGAAAGCAATGATGCAAATCTTTTTTGCAAGCCCATGCACGTAGTCTTCGATGACGACTTGCATGCCATGACGGAAATGAACCATCGACACAACGAGGGTCAGCGCAGCAATGATTGCTGGAAATGGGCGCGCATAATAGGCGAGCACTTCTTCATAAGATGAACCCAGAATGCATCCAAAGGTGAAGATAAACAAAGGAACCAATATCGCCAAGGCAACAGCGCTGATGGTTTGTCTCCAAAAGCTCTCAGTTCCAGTTTTAGAGGCTCCTAAGCCAACGGCGCGTTTGCGATCTGTGAGAAATGCCATGTTATGCCCCTTACAGAATGATCACGGTGAGGACTGTCAGAACGACAGACCCAATAATAACACCCCAAGCGAGTTTTTGCGCTGTTTCCAACTCGAACCCGCGGCCAGTGTCCCAATAGAGGTGACGCAAACCAGAACAGAAGTGATACCAGACGGCCCACAGGGCAGCTGTCAGAACCAAATCGCCGAACCAAGATGTCAGCAACCCATTCACACAGTCAAAGTAATCTGGACCAGATGCCGCCGCCAGCAACCACCACACCACCAACAACACCGCCCCTAAGAGCGAGATACCTGTAAGCCGTGCCAAAATAGAGGTCACGGAGGTATATTGTTTACGGTAGATTGTTAGGTGAGGTGACAGCGGACGATTGCCCCGATTCACGTCAGCCATGGGGTACCCCTTTTCGATTAGGTCTGCCTTTGGATCGCGTTTTTAGTATGAATACTGAAAAAACCTAATAAGTCACGACCCAGAACCATGTGATAATGCGCTTTTTTGGCGCAGCATGTCGATTTTTTCAAATTTGTGATCACATGGCACAAGTGCGTGATCACAAATTAACGAGCTGTAAATATTTGACGCGGAATTACGTCAAATACTGAAAATGAGTCGCTGAGGGACTATTTCGGCATCAAAGCCCAGTAATCCAAATCCAAAAGAACATCGGATAGATATTTCCCATCGTCCCCTTTCAGGGCAAATGCAGAGCCTTTGGTTGCAACCAGACGTAATCGAATTGCGCCAACTCCAGGGGCATTCGTATCAGCTTTGTCTAATACCTCAGACCAAGCCCGAACGGTGTCCCCAGCAAAGCAGGGGTTGGCGTGCGCTCCACCATTTAACCCAACGATCATCTGAGCATTCGCAAGCCCGTTAAACGACAAGGTACGAGCCATCGAAATGACATGCCCGCCATAAATCAGCCGCTTACCATCTGGACGATTGGTCGCGTCAAAATGCACCTTAGCCGTATTCTGCCACAACCTCGTCGCGATCATATGCTCAGCTTGTTCGATGGTAACACCATCCACGTGATCAATTTGTTCTCCAACTTCGTAGTCCCCCCACCGATGGGCCTCACCGGCAAGTTCGAAATCGTAGTTCGTAAAATCCAACCCATTCGGAATAACCAAATCTTCAATGGCAACAGCTTTGGACAATTCAGGAACAACAGTTTCAGGGGCAGATACCTCTAGATCACGTTTGCGCACCATAACCCAGCGCACAAAATCCATTACTGTTTCATCGCACTGATTGACGCCGCGTGATCGAACCCAAACAACACCTGTTTTGCCATTTGAGTTTTGCTTCAGACCAATCACTTCGGATTCTGAACGCAAAGTATCGCCCGGATAAACCGGCAAATGCCAGCGTCCTTCGGCATACCCAAGGTTAGCCACGGCATTCAACGAAATGTCGGGAACAGTTTTACCGAAAACAACATGAAACGCAGCCAAATCATCAATAGGGGACGCCGATAGACCAGATGTGCGTGCAAATTCATCTGATGAGTAAAGCGCATGACGGGCCGGATACATCGCGTGATACAACGCCCGCTCGCCCCCCGAAATTGTGCGCGGCACAGCGTGACGAATGACTTGCCCAATGAAATAATCTTCAAAGAAATGCCCCGCATTGGTTTTAGCCATTACTGCGCCCCCAATTTCATATCCGAACTATACTCGGCATCTGTTTCTTTCACGACAGCCTGCCCACAGCGCATGACACCGTTTGCACCATCGAATGCGTAAGTTGGATCACCATACAGTTCCCAACCTTTGCTGAGAGCCTCAGTGACTTTGTGGCAAAATGCCGATGTGTCATCTTCGCTTAGAAATCGGTAAACTTTCATCCATATGTCCCCAAAAACGGATTGTGTCCTAGCCAGACGTGAACAAAGGCGATCACGATATATAACACCAAGGCGATCACGACGGCTTTCATATCTTTCTTGAAGGGACCCGCGGCGGGAGCCTGCCAAGGTCCTTCGGCCCGATTGATCATCAGCATTTGCGTAAATGCCCAAGCGCCAATGCCACCAAAAAGGATCAACGAAGCAAGGTCTCCATTGACTAGAAGGTGAGCAATTGACCACACGATGGCCGCCATCAGCATTGGATGCCGTATCTTAGAGGCAGTAATACCCTTCGTGCTCCCTGCCCCCATCAAGAACAGTGCCACGATCATTAGAGTGTTGTTAGCATGCCCCATACCCGGCAACGGTTGATACACCGGAATGAAATCAGCGGCCCGATAGCCTATGACCATCAACGCCAAGCCGAGCAAAATGATTATTGCAATCACGCTGCGCCCTTTGTCCCCCAATCCATGACGTACGTTCGGCG
Source organism: Cochlodiniinecator piscidefendens (assembly GCF_011326755.1). GTDB lineage: Bacteria > Pseudomonadota > Alphaproteobacteria > Rhodobacterales > Rhodobacteraceae > Cochlodiniinecator > Cochlodiniinecator piscidefendens. The sequence goes on from NZ_JAAOIE010000002.1 coordinate 788,364, forward strand.
CCAAGCGTTTCAAGAAATGCGCGCTGATCCACAGGATCACACCTAGTATAAGAAATGTCATTGCTGCCTCATTCGGTTGCGAGTGCGGCAATCGCCTCTGACTTAGCCAAAGTTTGCCGCGCGGTCACAATATGCAGATTCTCAACGATTTTGCCATCCACAACCGCAACACCCTCTCCATTCGCGCGTGCCGTTTCAAAGGCCACAATTTGCCTCCGAGCGAGCTCCAATTCTTCGTCTGAAGGCGCGAATGCTGCATTCGCTGTTGCCAGTTGTGCCGGATGGATAAGCGTTTTGCCGTCAAACCCCATATCCCGACCCTGCTCGCACTCGGCCAATAAACCTGCGTCGTCTTTGAAGGCATTATAGACACCGTCAATCGCAACCACATCGTGCGCCCGTGCAGCCAAAAGGCATAACTGCAGAGACATCAACAATGGTTGGCGATCTGGCGTATACCGTGTGGTCAGCTCCTTTGCTAAATCATTGGTCCCGATTACAAAACCTTTAACCCGCGGATGTGCCGCTATTTCAGAGGCATTCAAAATTCCCATCGGGGTTTCGATCATTGCCCAGACATCTAATTTCCCGGTAATTTCTACCAACGCATCAATATCCGCAGACGAATTCACCTTAGGAAGCAAAACTGCATCAGGTTTCATTTGTCTTGCGGCCTCGGCGTCGCCCTTACCCCATGGCGTATCCAGCCCATTTATCCGAACAATACGTGCGCGCCCGCCATAACTACCGCACAACAGCGTTGCGCTAAGAAGATTACGGGCATTTTCCTTTTCTTCGACCGCGACTGCATCCTCAAGATCGAAAATGATCGCGTCTACCGGCAGGGCTTTTGCTTTTTCAAGCGCACGTTCTTTTGATGCCGGAATGTAGAGCACAGATCGAAAGGGGCGCGCATGAGATGTCATTTTTGTCTCCGTAATATTGTTGCGCAAGGGAGCACATCAACGCACCAAATGGCAAGTCAAAAAATGCCGCAACGCAGCGAAAATCACTGTCGAACGGTCAATTAACCGGTTTTTTGCATCAAAGGCGCAAACTTATCCACAGAAACCGATGCAAAATTAATTCGGGCAACGTTAAACAAAAGGAGCAAATCGATGAAAAAACAAATTCTCATGCTGACCTTTGCAGTTGGCGCAATCTTTATCGCCACCCAACAGGCCTTTGCCCAAGATCCACGCAATTGTGCGCCGCGCAATGTGATTCTTGAACGGCTTGCCGATAACTATGGTGAAACCCGTCAATCCATTGGATTGGGCCGAAACAACGCAGTTATTGAGGTATTTGCCTCTACAGAGACAGGAACTTGGACCATCACTGTGACGCTGCCGAATGGCATGACATGTATGATCGCAGCTGGGCAAGCCTTTGAAACATTGGCAGAGGTTTTACCCGAAGAAACACATGATGCTTAAGTTAACGAATCATAAATCAACTTGGCTCCAGTAATGATCAAAAATACATACGTTAAGGCGAAGAATAAACGTTCAGGTAACGCGCGGTGACACTTCACGCCTAACCAAACGCCAAACACTGCAACCGGAGCCAATATTAGGCCAGCCAAAAATGTATGGTAAGAAAAAATACCAAGTGCGGCATAAGGTATAAATTTCAAAAGGTTGATCGCCCAAAAAACAATAACCGTTGTCGCTTGAAATCCGGTTTTTGTTAAACCACGCGACAAAAGATAAACGGCAGCAGGTGGCCCGCCAGCATGGCTGATAAAACTGGTAAACCCAGCGACAGCCCCTGCAATCCATCCTGCAGATCGCGGCAACAAGCGTTCAGATTTTCGTATCCACCCTAACGCTTTAACACCCTGAAACCCAACAAAACCCACAGCGATTACACCGATCAAAAAACGGAATACGTCCGGGTCCGCGAACGAATATAGTAACGTTCCAATAAGAATGCCCGGCACCGAGCCAACAATAAGCGCCAATGCGCTTTCATTATCCCATTGCCGCCAATACGGGCGCAACGCCGTGACATCCATAAGCATCAGCAAAGGCAACATGAGCCCGATTGCTGCGCCCGGATCGAGAATCAGCGCCAACAGTGGAGTCGCAGCAAAGGCTGCCCCAGAGCCAAATCCACCTTTGGAAAGCCCGGCAAAAATGACGGCAGGGACTGCTAAGGCAAAAAAGGTTATGCTAAATTCAATCACTGAAAACCCCTTAAAAACGACATAAATCAAGCATGAAGCGAACCGTTCCCATGTCATTTTTACGCGATATGGCCGATTGCCGCATCGCGGCAGGCTTGCGCAATACGTCGCAAATGGCTACCCCAGTTGCGAATTTAAAGCATGAGGACCTAACCATGGCCAGACCCAAAATCGCACTTATCGGTTCCGGGCAGATCGGCGGCACGCTCGCTCATCTTGCTGCAATGAAGGAATTAGGCGACGTTGTTCTTTTCGATATCGCAGACGGCGTACCACAAGGTAAAGCACTTGATATCGCCCAATCTGGCCCGTCTGAGGGTTTTGATGCAGCCATGTCAGGCGCAACAGATTACGCCGATATCGCTGGATCAGATGTTATCATCGTAACCGCCGGCGTTCCACGTAAACCCGGCATGAGCCGTGACGATTTGCTGGGTATTAACCTGAAAGTCATGAAATCCGTCGGCGAAGGCATCGCTGCCAACGCACCAGACGCATTTGTGATCTGCATCACCAACCCGCTTGACGCAATGGTATGGGCATTACGCGAATTCTCTGGCCTACCTCACAACAAAGTTTGCGGCATGGCTGGTGTACTCGACTCGGCACGTTACCGTCATTTCTTGTCCGAAGAATTCAACGTTTCCATGCGCGACGTAACAGCCTTTGTTTTGGGCGGTCACGGCGACACAATGGTTCCGCTTGAGCGGTATTCAACCGTTGGCGGCATTCCTCTGCCAGACCTTGTTGAAATGGGTTGGACAACACAAGAAAAAATGGATTCCATCATTCAACGCACCCGTGATGGCGGCGCTGAAATCGTTGGTCTACTGAAAACAGGTTCTGCGTATTACGCGCCTGCGACCTCAGCAATCGAGATGGCTGAAGCATACCTCAAAGATCAAAAACGCCTACTGCCATGTGCAGCATATGTTGACGGCGCGCTGGGTCTGGAAGGAATGTATGTTGGCGTTCCGACCATCATCGGTGCCGGCGGCATTGAACGTATTGTAGACATCAAACTAAATGCTGCAGAGCAAGAAATGTTTGATAAATCGGTTGATGCGGTCAAAGGTTTGGTTGATGCTTGCAAAGGCATCGACGCAACGCTTGCCTAAGCGAACTGCATCAAAAGCACATGAAGGCCGGGGTTTCCCGGCCTTTTTTTATACCCAATCGTCCATTTGACTGATCAGATATTGATATTCTTTCACGCGTGGCATCAATAGTGCGTCGAATGCCTCGACCGACAAATCCACAACTTCATCTGGAAACCATGTTGCGATCGCCGACGCAGGATTAAGGCGAACATCGGCCAAATGCCCCCTCGTCCGTAAAAACTCAACATTTTCCTGCGAAATGGCATTCACCTCATCATGTAACGCACGCAGGGCATCCAAATCATCGTACAAATCCGCCACCAAAGCGACCTGCGCTAAGCGTTTTCCACCAACCATTTGCTTAGCATCAGCTGTTCCGGCTGCCGCGTATCGCAAAAGTTTGGCCGCCCAGTGCAGCGGGGACAACCCGTCAAAATGCAGGATAATGCCACACCCCGCATGGCGAAACGGTGGAATATTGCGACTGGTCATCGGACCAATCCGAGGGGCGTGCAACCCCACTGACATTTCATGCCCGGTCTTACACATCGCCTTTCCTGCTTTGTGGCCGGAAAACGCCCCTTCGCGCAGTGGATGTTCAAACAAAGTATCATATTCTACGTCAGGATTTTCAGGATCTGGAGGAAATTTAAACACGCCGTCAAAAATACTGCCGATGTCATCCTTTGCTACGAAAGCACGCTCAACATTTAAAAACTTTATCCACAATTGTTGGTTCTGAAGCGATTTCACCTGTTTTTCCAAAGACCATTCCAAATGCAAAAATTCATCTGCATCCAAGTGAAACAGCCAATCCACGGAACAATTTTCGTAAGCGCGAGTCGCATTGATCGTTTGCCTGCGTGTTTGACGCGACGGCCGTTTTCCAAAGACCTCTGCCCAATATGCCGCATCGCACACCGTCACCTTAATTTGTGGGACACGTTCCAAAATAGGCGCTACCGGATCGTCGACATCATCCAAATACACATGAATTTCTTCCGCGCCCATAGCTAGATGATGGGCCATAAATGCCAAAACCAAAGGCTTTGGTTCGCTGATCGTCGCAACAATTCCCCAGCGCAAGCGTTCAGCTTTCATTCATCTTTTCCTCTCAAATTCTGGGTAAAGTAACAGGGTGCGAATCTTTTCCAAGCGGATTTATTGGCGTCACCGAAGGATTTTGTGATCACAACAAATAATCGTGTGATCACAAATATGCAAAATTCACAAAATAACGTCCTTTTTTCAGAAAAAAGCATTTCTTTAACGATTCCTGTCGTCTTTACTACCCTAGAACAGTAGCAACATGGGACAGCTTCATGAACATTCATGAATACCAAGCGAAGGCACTTCTTCGCAGCTACGGCGCACCAGTTTCCGATGGTCGCGTCGTATTGAAAGCAGAAGACGCAAAAACCGCTGCGGGTGAGATGGATGGCCCATTGTGGGTTGTCAAAGCCCAAATTCATGCAGGCGGACGCGGCAAAGGATCTTTCAAAGAAGCAGATGCAGGTGACAAAGGCGGCGTTCGTCTCACTAAATCTGTGGAAGAAGCCGCCGAAGAAGCCAAGAAAATGCTCGGCCGCACATTGGTCACGCACCAGACTGGCCCGGCTGGTAAGCAAGTAAACCGCATCTACATCGAAGACGGTTCAGGCATTGAAACCGAAATGTACCTCGCGCTGTTGGTCGATCGCCAAACAAGCCGCGTGTCTTTCGTTTGCTCGACCGAAGGCGGGATGGATATCGAAGAAGTGGCTGCGGCCACCCCTGAAAAAATCCTATCTTTCTCTGTTGATCCGGCGTCAGGCTATCAGGCCTTCCACGGCCGCCGTATTGCGTTTGCTTTGGGGCTGACAGGTCAACAGGTCAAACAATGCGTTAAACTGATGGGCCTGCTTTACACTGCCTTCATGGAAAAAGACATGGAGATGCTGGAAATCAACCCTCTGATCGTAACCGACAGCGGTGATCTCAAAGTTCTGGATGCCAAGGTCAGCTTTGACGGCAACGCGCTGTATCGCCATGCAGATATTGCGGAACTGCGCGACGAAACTGAAGAGGACCCGAATGAGCTGGAAGCCAGCAAATACGACCTCAACTACATTACACTTGATGGCGAAATCGGATGTATGGTGAATGGTGCAGGTCTGGCGATGGCCACGATGGACATCATCAAACTTTACGGTGCAGAGCCTGCGAACTTCCTTGATGTTGGTGGCGGTGCGACCAAAGAAAAAGTAACCGAAGCGTTCAAAATTATCACCTCAGATGCCAAAGTCAAAGGCATCCTCGTGAACATCTTCGGCGGTATCATGCGTTGTGATGTGATCGCAGAGGGCGTCGTCGCTGCCGTGAAAGAGGTCGGCCTAAAAGTTCCGCTCGTTGTGCGCCTTGAAGGCACCAATGTTGAGGCAGGCAAAGAAATCATCAATACTTCCGGGCTTGATGTGATCGCCGCTGACAACCTCAAAGACGGTGCAGAAAAGATCGTGAAGGCGGTTAAAGGATGATGCGCGGTATCGTTAAATCCATCGCTGCTGTCGGCCTCACAGCGGCTTTGGCGGCATGTAACACAAATGAAGTGACTTTATCGCAGCAAGCAGACGGATCGGTCCGGATTGTAGATAGCGAACCTGCAATTGGCGGCGGCCTCAATGCCGTAAACTTTTTTCGTGACGAAGGCCGGACAGTTGCAAGAATTTGTGCAGCGCACGAAGGAAACGATGAAGTTGTCGGGCAAATGCTGGTTGCTGCTGGCTACGTCGAAATCCGCGACCTTTTCAACACATCTTGGGGAAAGCGGAGCGCTTTCAACCTCTTTGCCTCTCCCAAAATGGACCAAGATGATCCATGCAACGTGTCGTTGTTTGGATACACAGGTCGAGAGTTTATGCAAGGTGCTGAAGCGTCCTTGATAGAGCTTGGCTATAGCCCAATCGGTTCATCCCGCTGGTCAAATGGAACGACAAATGTGCGGCTCACGGGGCGCATTGAGACGTCCAGCGCCACAGGAACAAGCAGCACAGTAGTCATAGAACGATATTAGGGAGCGCGCTGTTTAATTCGCGAACCCATTCACCCAATTCACATGGAGAACTCCAAATGGCGGTCCTCATCGACGAAAACACCAAGGTAATCTGTCAGGGCTTTACGGGCTCACAGGGTACCTTTCACTCTGAACAAGCCATCGCGTATGGCACTAAAATGGTTGGCGGTGTCACACCGGGCAAAGGTGGGATGTCCCATCTGAACCTGCCTGTGTTCAACTCCGTTCACGAAGCCAAACACGTGACCGAGGCCAACGCGTCTGTCATCTATGTCCCGCCGCCCTTTGCAGCGGATTCTATCCTAGAGGCAATCGATGCCGAAATGGAACTGATCGTTTGTATCACTGAGGGTATTCCGGTGCTCGACATGATGCGTGTGCAGCGCGCCTTGGACGGTTCAAAATCCAAATTGATCGGCCCCAACTGCCCCGGCGTGATCACCCCTGACGCCTGCAAAATCGGCATTATGCCCGGTCACATTCACAAACGCGGCACCGTGGGTGTTGTCTCTCGTTCCGGTACGCTAACCTATGAGGCAGTGAAACAAACAACGGATGTTGGTCTTGGGCAATCTACCTGCGTTGGCATCGGCGGCGACCCGATCAAAGGCACTGAACATATCGACGTGCTGGAGTGGTTCTTGGCTGACGATGAAACCGAAAGCATCATCATGATTGGTGAAATCGGTGGTTCCGCCGAAGAAGAAGCCGCGCAGTTCCTCGCCGATGAAAAGAAAAAAGGTCGCTGGAAACCTGTTGCAGGCTTTATCGCTGGCCGCACCGCCCCTCCGGGACGCCGCATGGGCCACGCTGGCGCGATTGTTGCTGGTGGCAAAGGCGGCGCAGAAGACAAAATCGAAGCCATGAAATCAGCCGGCATCGTAGTTGCGGAATCCCCTGCAAGCCTCGGCGAAGCTGTGTTGAAAGCAATCGGTTAAACCAAATGCGCTTACGAAACTGCCTTTGTCTTATCTTCCTGTTCACCTCAGAAGTTCACGCTTCTGAGGTCGAAACAGAACAAGCCGAGGCCGCAGCGGCCATCATCGAAACTTGTTTTGAAGAAATGCGTCCGCCGTCTTTCTTTGAGACAACCAAAACATTGGCATCGCTAATATTTGGTACAAATGAATATGATCCCTTTGAGTTACAAAGGACTATGGAAGGTTTAGGAATCGAAGCGATAGAGCCCGCAGAGTTTTCTGAATTCAGCAATGCAATGTTCTTGAGCGGGCGCAGCCCATTTTGGGCTCCGACCCGATATTTGGTGCGTGCTCAAGACATGTATAATGCTACCCAATTATCTAGACTTCGTCAGTATGCGTTGGAAGACCTTGAGCACGAGCTCAACTTTTCAAATGAGCACAAAGAGCGTGACAATGTTCTAGATGTGTGGAGACCCGCGCCTGCCTACTGGGCTGCACACAGAGTACCGGTCACCCTAACGTCCTTCTCCATCATTGGCTCCGAATTGCATGCATGCAACCTCACCGCCCCTAATCACAGTGCCGTTTACGACGCCCTTACAATCACACCTGAAACACCTTGGGTATCTCTTGATCAAAGGGATATATATGCAACCCAGTTTGGTAATCCACTCACCCCTCATACCGAACTTATTGTCATCAGATTGCACCCAGAATTCGCCGATGAACAAGATATCCTTCCACTTCAAATCGTTATAACAACGCGAGGCTTTTAATGACCGATCAAAGCTCATGCGGCCAATTGTTTTCGATATCTTCAGCCATCCTGTGTAGCATTTTCACGCTGCCCGTTTCTGCGCAAGACGTTGCTGGAATAGACAGTTTGATGGACCTCTGCATACCCATTTCAGCGACCGGCGCGTCGATACGTGCCGGTTTGCCAGAAGCGGGATGGACCAAAATTGACAAAGTAGATGCCGCCGAACCGCTCAGAAATCTTGTTGCTTCTCAGATGTGGTTTTTGGAATCCGCATCAACACCCCAGCAGCGCCTCAGCCTGACCAGCGACTATGTAAATGCCTTTTACGCGTCATTGGGAAATTCAACACTTGGCCCAATTTTCACGTTTGACGATCAGGTTGCTATGGTGCTTGCCGATGACGCCAACATTTCCTGTATATGGGCCGGACCCGAAGATGACGCTCTTACCGATCGTATCAATGCGGTTGGGGACTTCCCTGCTGCAGACGGTACCGTGACTGCGGCCCGGACCCAAACTGTCGAAGCAGGTGGCTCCGATTATACCCGCATCGAAACCTATGCCTTTATCGCCGCTGATGAACGTGCAGGTCCTTTGCCATTTGCTGCCCGCCTTGATCGCTCACCTGTTCAATAACCATTGCTTCGCCCACCAAAGGGATCGCCATGACCGACCAACATAACAACGACCAACTCCACGCCTCCAGCTTTATGCAAGGTCATAACGCTGAATATTTGGAACAGCTTTACGCGCGATACGCCAATGACCCCAACGCAGTTGACGAGGCTTGGCAGGTCTTTTTTGCGTCCCTCGGCGATGGCGAAATTGACGTAAAACGCGAAGCCGCTGGCCCCTCTTGGGCACGGATGGACTGGCCCCCTGAACCCAACGATGATTTGACCCAAGCGCTCGATGGTCAATGGGCCCCGGAAGAGGCGAAAGGCGCGGGCGACAAAATCAAAGCCAAAGCCGCTGAAAAAGGCGTCGAAGTTTCGGATGAGCAAATCAAACGCGCCGTGTTAGACAGTATTCGCGCACTAATGTTGATCCGCGCTTATCGGATTCGCGGCCACCTCGCCGCTGATCTTGATCCGCTCAAAATGCGTGATGAAACCATTCGGCCTGAGCTTGATCCAAAAACCTACGGCTTTGCCGAAGCAGACATGGATCGCCCAATTTTCATTGATAACGTGCTTGGTCTTCAGGTTGCGTCAATGCGCCAAATCGTCGACATCGTGAACCGCACCTACTGCGGTACGTTCGCGCTTCAGTACATGCATATTTCCAATCCAGCTGAATCATCATGGCTCAAAGAACGGATCGAAGGATACGGCAAAGAGATCGCATTTACCCGCGAAGGACGTAAAGCGATTTTAAATAGGCTGGTTGAGGCTGAAGGGTTCGAGAAATTCCTGCATGTTAAATACATGGGCACCAAACGCTTTGGTCTTGATGGTGGCGAAAGCCTGATCCCAGCAATGGAACAAATCATCAAACGCGGTGGTGCGCTTGGTGTGCGCGATATCATTATTGGCATGCCACACCGGGGCCGTTTGTCTGTACTGGCGAACGTGATGCAAAAACCCTACCGCGCAATTTTCAACGAATTCCAAGGCGGCAGCTTTAAGCCCGAAGATGTCGATGGTTCCGGAGATGTAAAGTATCACCTTGGCGCGTCATCAGATCGCGAATTTGCAGGGAACTCCGTTCACTTGTCGCTTACCGCGAACCCGTCGCACCTAGAGGCGGTTAATCCTGTTGTGATTGGTAAAGTACGCGCCAAGCAAGAACAATTGGGTGACACAGAGCGCACGCAAGTGATGCCAATTTTGCTGCATGGGGATGCGGCCTTTGCTGGCCAGGGCGTCGTTGCAGAATGTTTTGGTCTATCAGGTCTCGTGGGTCATAAAACCGGTGGCACGATGCATATCGTTGTGAACAACCAAATCGGGTTTACCACAGCGCCCCACTTCAGCCGATCGTCCCCCTACCCCACTGACATTGCCTTGATGGTTGAAGCCCCTATTTTCCATGTGAATGGCGATGATCCTGAGGCCGTGGTTCACGCCGCCCGTGTGGCGACGGAATTCCGTCAGAAATTCCACAAAGATGTGGTTTTGGATATCTTCTGCTATCGCCGCTTTGGGCACAATGAGGGGGATGAACCGATGTTCACCAACCCGCTCATGTATAAAACCATCAAAAAGCAAAAAACCACACTGCAGCTTTATACAGAGCGTTTGGTGCGCGATGGCCTGATCCCCGAAGGCGAAATCGAGGATATGAAAGCGGCTTTCCAAGCACGTATGAACGAAGAGTTCGAAGCTGGAAAAGACTATAAGCCAAACAAAGCCGATTGGCTTGATGGTCGGTGGTCCCACCTTGATCGCAAGGACGAAGATTATCAACGTGGTCAAACCGCCATTTCACCCGACACCTTCGATCAGGTTGCAAGTGCGCTCACGCATGTTCCAGACGGATATCCACTGCATAAAACCGTCGGCCGTATGCTTGACGCTAAGCAAAAAGCACTGGGCGAAGGCAGTGGCATTGATTGGGCAACCGGCGAAGCCTTGGCTTTTGGCTCGCTCTTAACCGAAGGGTTTCCAGTACGCCTATCAGGCCAAGACGCCACACGCGGGACGTTTTCGCATCGCCATTCTGGCCTTGTAAACCAAGACACCGAAGAACGGTATTACCCGCTAAACCACATCAAGGCGGGTCAATCCAAATACGAAGTGATCGATTCAATGCTGTCGGAATATGCAGTTTTGGGTTTTGAATATGGCTACACCTTGGCTGAACCGAATGCACTGACCTTGTGGGAAGCGCAGTTTGGCGACTTCGCAAATGGTGCGCAAATCATGTTTGACCAATTCATCAGCTCTGGCGAAAGCAAATGGCTGCGGATGTCAGGCCTGACTGTATTGCTGCCTCATGGGTTCGAAGGCCAAGGGCCAGAACACTCATCTGCGCGACTAGAACGGTTCTTGCAAATGTGCGGCGGCGACAACTGGATTGTTGCGAACTGCACGACACCAGCCAACTATTTCCACATTCTACGTCGCCAGCTGCATCGGTCTTTCCGTAAACCGCTGATCATGATGACACCAAAATCACTGCTGCGTCATAAAATGGCGGTATCTACGAAAGAAGACTTCACCGATGGTTCATCGTTCCACCGCATTTTGTGGGATGACGCACAAAAGGGGAATTCAGATACCTCATTGCAGGGCGATGACAAAATCAAACGTGTCGTTATGTGTTCTGGCAAAGTGTACTACGATTTGCTTGAAGAACGCGACAATCGGGGCATCGATGATGTCTATCTGATGCGCGTGGAACAATACTATCCGGTTCCTGCCATGTCCTTGGTGAACGAGCTTAGCCGCTTCAAAAATGCTGAAATCGTTTGGTGCCAAGAAGAACCAAAAAACCAAGGGGCCTGGACCTTTATCGAACCCAATATCGAATGGGTCTTGTCGCGCATTTCGGGACATGCCTCCAGTCGACCAATTTATGCCGGGCGTCCTGCCTCTGCGTCGCCCGCTACGGGCCTCGCTTCCCAACACAAAGCACAACAAAAAGCGCTCGTTGATGACGCGCTGACCATCAAAGGGTAATTATCATGAGCACCGAAGTACGTGTCCCAACGCTGGGCGAGAGCGTCACAGAAGCCACCGTCGCAACATGGTTCAAAAAGCCGGGCGACGCCGTCGCTGTGGATGAAATGCTGTGCGAACTCGAAACTGACAAAGTAACGGTAGAAGTCCCTTCCCCTGTTGCGGGGACCTTAGGCGAAATCGTCGCATCTGAGGGCGACACTGTTGGTGTTTCAGCCCTTTTGGCCACCATAGCCGAAGGCGCAGCAAGTGCGACGGCACCTGCCGCCGCTGCATCCCCTGTAGCTGAAACACCCGCCGAAACAGGCGGATCGGTCGATGTTATGGTTCCGACCTTGGGTGAATCCGTAACTGAGGCCACCGTCGCCAGTTGGTTCAAGGCCGTCGGTGACACCGTTGCCCAAGACGAGATGTTGTGTGAATTGGAAACCGATAAGGTTTCTGTCGAAGTTCCCGCTCCAGCGGCGGGTGTGTTGACAGAAATTATCGCAGCTGAGGGTGCAACCGTTGAAGCGGCTGCCAAATTGGCTGTTATTTCCTCTAGTGGGGGCGCGAGCGTTGCAGTTCCTAATAGCAACGACTCGAACAACTCAGACGTTGTTATTTTCCAAGACGGAAAAGACGTTGAAAACGCCCCCTCAGCCAACAAATTGATGGCTGAAGCCGGTCTGACTGCTGGTTCTGTAGCCGGCACTGGTCGTGATGGTCGCGTGATGAAAGAAGACGTACAAAAAGCAATCGCCGCAGGCACAGCTGCCGTTACGACAAGCGGCGCCTCAACCCCAGCACCTGCCGCCGCCGCCCCACGTGCGCCGGTCGCTGCCGGAGACGCAAGTCGTGAAGAACGCGTAAAGATGACGCGTCTGCGTCAGACGATTGCCCGTCGTTTAAAAGAGAGCCAAAACACCGCGGCCATGTTGACCACCTACAATGAGGTCGACATGACCGAAGTGATGGCCCTGCGAAACGAGTACAAAGATCTATTTTTGAAAAAGCATGGCGTGAAGCTCGGCTTTATGTCGTTCTTTACCAAAGCCTGTATCCACGCCTTGAAAGAGGTCCCTGAGGTGAACGCCGAAATCGACGGCACCGATGTTGTTTACAAAAACTACGTCCACATGGGTATTGCTGCGGGCACACCAACAGGCCTAGTTGTTCCTGTCATTCGTGATGCAGATGCGATGTCTTTTGCTGGTATTGAGAAAGCCATTGCGGAAAAAGGCGCGCGCGCGCGCGACGGTAAACTCAGCATGGAAGAGATGCAAGGTGGATCCTTCACCATTTCCAATGGCGGCGTTTACGGATCATTGATGTCTTCGCCCATCTTGAACCCACCACAATCGGGTATTCTGGGCATGCACAAAATCCAAGACCGCCCAATGGCGATCAATGGCCAAGTGGTGATCCGCCCGATGATGTATCTCGCATTGTCATATGACCACCGTATCGTTGACGGCAAAGGGGCTGTTACCTTCCTTGTGCGGGTAAAAGAAGCCCTAGAAGACCCGCGTAGGTTGCTTATGGATTTGTAATCGAATACTTCTCCCGCTCAATCACTCTTTTGTGAGCGGGTAAAAGTATATGTACAAATTCAGTTTCAAGGAACTACCAATGAAACCTACCTTCACCACTTTGCTGGCCTCAATATTAATACTTGCAGGCTGCGCAGGCACAGAAATTACACAAGCCCCTGTTCAATTTAGCGCAACCCAAGCATTGAACGAAAAGGGCATCACTGATTTCACAGCGCGCACTTATGTAAGAGAGGAAGGGCAGCGTCGGGAGGTTTCTGGAATTCCATGTCGTTTTTCTGCGCCGGGCTTTAGCGCATCTTTCACAACACCAGCTGTTGTTATGACCCCAGACATGGGCGGACGTACGCCATCAGGGTCAATCACTTGTACCTACCAAGGGCAAGAAAAACTCGTGGTAATGAGAGCCATCAACCAAACCACCGCAGAAATTCAAGCAAATGCAAATGCTGCAGGCGCAGGTGCTGGGCTGATCGGGGTGATCGTATCCGGTATTTCTGCCTCAACTCAAATGAGCCGCCGCGACGCCAATCTCGATATATATGGATATCAGAACGTCGCAGTTCAGTTTGAAATAGAATGAACACAACGACCTAAAATTTGTATGGGCGAGGAAACTAACAACTTTCCACTGCCCATACACAACCCTAATCAAGGAGATACCCATGGCAGACTATGACGTCATCATCATCGGCGGTGGACCAGGTGGCTATGTTTGCGCCATTCGCTGCGCGCAGCTTGGGCTTAAAACAGCATGTGTCGAAGGACGTGACGCGCTCGGTGGGACCTGCTTGAATGTTGGGTGTATTCCGTCGAAAGCCCTGCTTCATGCTTCACATTCGCTTCACGAAGCCGAACACAATTTTGCAAAAATGGGCCTAAAAGGTAAATCACCCTCCGTCGACTGGGATCAGATGAAGGCCTACAAAGAAGATGTGATTGGCCAAAACACCAAAGGCATTGAATTTCTGTTTAAGAAGAACAAAGTCGATTGGATCAAAGGCTGGGGCTCCATCCCTGCTGCTGGCCAAGTAAAGGTAGGCGATGAGGTTCACACTGCCAAAAACATCGTGATTGCCACCGGCTCTGAGGCTTCTTCTCTTCCGGGCATAGAGGTGGATGAGGAAATGATCATGACCTCGACCGGTGCACTTGATCTACCAAAAGTGCCACGCAAAATGGTGGTGATTGGCGCCGGTGTAATCGGCCTTGAAATGGGGTCAGTATACGCGCGTCTCGGATCAGAAGTGACAGTGGTTGAGTTCCTGGATCAGGTGACGCCCGGTATGGACGGTGAAATCGCCAAAACGTTCCAACGCACATTGAAAAAGCAGGGGCTAAAATTCGTGATGGGTGCCGCAGTGCAATCTGTTGAGAAATTGAAAACCAAAGCCAAGGTGCACTACAAGCTACGAAAAAACGACAAAGAGGACATGATCGAAGCCGATGTTGTTCTTGTCGCGACGGGCCGTCGTCCATTCACCGATGGGCTGGGTCTAGATGCATTGGGTGTCACACTCTCGCCGCGGGGTCAGGTGGCAACCAATGACCATTGGGCAACAAATATTGATGGTATCTACGCGATTGGCGACGCGATTGATGGCCCCATGCTCGCTCACAAAGCAGAAGACGAAGGCATGGCAGTTGCCGAAGTCATCGCAGGCAAAAAAGGCCATGTGAATTACAATGTTATTCCTGGTGTCGTTTACACAAACCCCGAAGTTGCTGCGGTAGGTCAAACCGAAGAGCAACTGAAAGATGCGGGTCACGCCTACAAGGTTGGCAAATTTTCCTTTATGGGTAATGGCCGTGCAAAAGCGATGTTCGCGGGCGAAGGCTTTGTGAAAATATTGGTTGATGCGGAAACGGATCGCATTCTTGGCGCGCATATCTTAGGCCCGCAAGCAGGTGAAATGATCCACGAAATCTGCGTCGCAATGGAGTTCGGCGCATCTGCACAGGATATCGCGCTCACGTGTCACGCTCACCCAACTTGTTCTGAGGCAGTCCGCGAAGCAGCCCTCGCTTGCGGCGACGGTGCTATCCACGCTTAACTGCGGAACATTCAAGAGAACCCAACACCGGGAGCCTTAGCTTGGCTCTCGGTGTTGAAAGTTGGAGGCTGCTTTGTGATAGGCGATTATCGACCAAATAATCGTCACAAGAACTGTTCTTCCTAATTTTGCGAAACTCCGACACAACGGAAGAAATTTCGCAAATTAGAATTACTCGGCAACTGCAGCTGTCACGATGATTTCGACCATCAGTTCTGCACGGGCGAGCTTTGCTTCGCCGCAAGCACGTGCCGGGGCAAAACCGGTTGGGACCCATGCATTCCAAACTTTGTTCATTTCGGAAAAGTAAGACATATCAGACAGCCAAATCACGGCTTGCAGCATATGTTCGCGAGAGGACCCAGCTTCGGTCAAAGCAGCATCTACGCGGCGCAAGACCTCTTCGGTTTGTACGGTGATATTTTCACCTTCACCCACTTGGCCGCTGAGATAAACAACGCCGTTGTGCTTTACGATTTTGCTAGAGCGTTCAGTGGTTGAAATACGTTCAATCATGTTTTTTTCCGATCCTTTTCACGTTGCATCACATGTCTCCTGCGAAGGCAAAAAAATCAATGCAATTAATAGTGCTGCGCGCTGAAACGTGCCGGGCTAATTCCGTATTTTGCACGGAACAGCCTTGCAAAATGCACCGCGTTTCCAAACCCGGCGGCCATACAAACCTGTGCCACGGTCATGTCCGTTTCCAACAATAATGCCCGCGCGCGCGCGAGACGAAGCCCGCTTAGAAACTGAGCTGGTGACGCCCCTGTATATTTTTTAAATAAACGTTCCATCTGACGCCGCGAAATTCCATGATCTTGGGCCAATATCCCCAGGTCGATGTCATCTTCTAGACTGTTTTCTATACTCTCAACGATGGCTAACAACTTTGGATGTCGCGTCCCTAATACATAAGAACTGCGCAGTTTCTGCAATTGATCTCCAGAGCGATGATAAGGGTGTATACACATGTCCATAACCGCATGAAAAAGGTCAAACCCATATTCATCCAGGATCAATTTCAACATTAAATCCGTTGCAGAGGCCCCTCCGCTACTGGTCATGATGCGTTTATCTATCGTGTAGAGCTTTTCCAGAGGTTTCAGAGTCGGAAAATTGGCCGAAAATGCAGGTTCATTTTCCCAATGCAACGTAAATTGATGCCCCTGTAAAATCCCAGCTTTGGCAAGCGTATATGCCCCTGTGCATAATCCACCTACAACGCCGCCGTGCCGCCATCCTTCGCGCACCCATGCGGCAACCCGATCTGAGCAAGAGCGTTCGGGTTCAACCCCTGAACAGACCAAAATCGTCGCCCCTTTTGGCACGGTGCCAAGCGGCGCATCCACCTGAATAGGGACGCCATTGGAGCAATCGACAGGCTTACCCTCCTCTGATCGGGTTTCCCATGTGTATAACGCCTGCCCTGTAAGTTGGTTGGCAATCCGCAGAGGTTCAATTGCAGAGCTGAATGCAAGCATCGACAGCTTAGGCAATAAGATAAACACAAAATGCTGCGTCTTCACATTTTCAGGCGGAGAAACCTGCGCCACCCCGCGCGGCACATAGGATCTGTCTTCTGGTGTATCAGTCTGGCCCATATTTATCATCCTAAAGCCAACCAAGGGTGACATCCATCTTTTGTACAGGTAGCCTGATTTTCGTAACAATGAAAAGTAGGGATCAACCGTGCGTGTCATAGCCATCACAACCATGCGCAATGAAGCGCCACATTGTTTGGAATGGTTTGCACATCACCAATCCATCGGGATTGAGCATTTCATCGTGTATTCGAATGATTGCGACGACGGAACCACCGAAATATTGGATCGTTTACAATCCATTGGCTTGGTAAGTCACATCCCGCAACCTGCCCCCAAGGGGCGGAAATCTATTCAATGGCAAGCGTTAAAGCACGCGCAATCTCACCCAAAACTCGCCTCTGCCGATTGGGCAACCGTCATTGATTGCGATGAATTCATAAATTTGCGGGCACCTTTTGAGACTATCCAAGACCTTATCTCAGCATTCCCTGAGGGGAGCGATGCAATCGCCATGCGCTGGAGGTTATTTGGGAACAATGGGCACATCTCAGCCCCAATGCTGACAACCACACAGGCCTACACAAGCGCCGCCCCAGAGCGGATCAACCTGCCACTTGCGCATTTTTTTAAAAGCCTCTTTCGCGTCAAAGCTTTTCGACAGTTGGGTATCCATCGCCCAAAACACCGAAAAAGCAAACCTGCACAATGGGTAGACGGTGATGGCAGCATTTTACCCAAAGAATTTGCAACCGATGACGACAGAATTAATCTCTTTGGATATCCGGGCGGTAGCGCATTGGTTCAACTCAATCATTACTCGATACGCTCCACTCAAAATTTCATAACCAAACGCGCAAGGGGCCTGCCCAATAAACGCAGCCGAGAAATTGGGCTCGAATATTGGGTTGAACGTAATTTCAATACGGAAGAAGAAAGCAGTATCTCCAGACTGAACAAAACATCGCAAAAGCACCTAACGACCCTTTTAGCAGACAATATGTTGAGCCAACTCCACTCCGACGCAATCAACTGGCACCAACGTAGTTTTGAACACGCAATGCAAAACGCCGATTTGGTTCAATTGTTCTGGCACCTTACCCTAGCGGATCAGAGCACTCCTCCCCAACCAAACCTCGCACGCGCCCATCTCAGCCGATTGAGGTCACTCAACTCTTCCGCCTAAATTTCGTCAGGCTCCCGCTTTGTTTTTGTCTTATGGTTCTGTTATCATTTTTAATGAAAAACAGGACAACCCGTGAACGTTATGCACCATCGGCCAACAATCGTTTATCATCTCGGCGCTCCGCAAACCGACAATGATCTACTTGTCAAATCATTGCGTTGGGATACCGATTTATTGGCTCAAAATGGTGTTGTCGCCCGAAAACCAAGCCAATACCGAAAGACAATTCAATCTTTTCTAGAACAGATGTCTGAAGGTTCCCTTTCGGAGGAACTTGAGATTGAATACCTGCAGAGCTTGACGAAGGTAGAACAGGTTGATCGCATATTGTTGTCCGACAGTAACTTTCTCGGGTTCCCCGCGTTCACATTCTCCGGAAATTCATTTTACGGCAGAGCGGACATAAAAACCCATAGGCTTCGTAATCTCACGCCAAACTGTCCTGTTGAGTTTTTTATTGCAATACGCGATCCAGCTACATTCGTCCCCGCCCTCGCAAACACCGGGGCACGTAAAGGTGACAAAAACTTTTTGGGCGGAATGAACCCGCTTGAGATTAAATGGTCGAATGTCATCAATCTAATCAAACAAGCCAATCCCGATTGCCATATCACCGTCTGGGCCGATGAAGACAGCCCCATCTTATGGCCGACCTTGCTGCAAGAGTTTTCCGGCTTGGATCCTGCTGTTACTCTGCAAGGCAGTTCCGACATGTTGAGTTCTATAATGACTGAGGAAGGCACAAACCGACTCTCGGCTTATCTTGAAGAACATCCAAACCTCTCAATTCTTCAACGCAGGCGCATTTTTGCAATTTTCTTAGATAAATTTGCGGATCTCGATCAAATCGAAGAAGAAATTGAGCTCGAAGGCTGGAACACCCCCCTCATGGAAGCCCTAAGCGAACACTATGACGACGATATGTATGAAATTGAGCGCATGCAAAATGTTACCTTCATTACTCCATAATAAAAAATTCGTTTGCAGGCCCTCGAAGTTGTAAAAAAGGACTTGTTCTTCCAATAGCTTCGCTGATAGACGGGTCAGCGGAGACGTGGCCGAGTGGTCGAAGGCGCTCCCCTGCTAAGGGAGTAGGCCCGGAAGGGTCTCGAGGGTTCGAATCCCTTCGTCTCCGCCACCCACCATTTTCATTCAATTCTGTTGGTACTCATTCAACCCCTTATGGGGC
This sequence comes from Cochlodiniinecator piscidefendens, assembly GCF_011326755.1. Taxonomy (GTDB): domain Bacteria; phylum Pseudomonadota; class Alphaproteobacteria; order Rhodobacterales; family Rhodobacteraceae; genus Cochlodiniinecator; species Cochlodiniinecator piscidefendens. The sequence goes on from NZ_JAAOIE010000002.1 coordinate 807,515, forward strand.
TGTTTTCGTTGATTTATCTGCATTCGTTGTTGCTTTTGGTTCCTCTTCGATTAGGCTCGTTTCAATTCATTGCGTGGTAGAAATCGTGGTATTTGAATGGCTGCACTAAGCGGAAAGCTAACGAAAAATCTGGTCCGGACCCTCGGTCCAGGTCGCCATGGCGACGGAAGCGGTCTGTACCTCGTGGTCGATCCATCCGGTGCAAGACGCTGGATTGTGCGTGTCACAGTTAAGGGCCAGCGCAACCGTGAAGGCAAGCCCTTGCGCACTGACTTTGGGCTCGGTGGCGCTGATGTTGTGACTTTGAACGAAGCGCGTGATCGTGCCTTGGAATATGCGTTTGTAGTTGGCTAATGGCAGCCGGGCCGCGTACAATCATTGGGTAGCTCGAAGCGACCATTGTATTGAGGTGTCATATCTAACGCGATTGAAGCCCATCACAGCCGAATTCCACTTCTTATAGATACCGCCAATAATCTCTTAAACAGCTGGCAGCCTAATGTGTTGATGTAGTGACTTTCAGCTCTGAAACGCCCCCTCCTAATGGAGAGGGAACATTCTGTGACGGTTCAAATTTAACATGGGAATTGAGTTAACACCTCAGGTGTTTTTTCTACTCAATTCAGCGTTCGCAAAGAGAACCTATTATGCGTAATTAAGACCTCGGTCGTGTCTTTTGCGGGTCGTAATGGGAAAGAGGGACCACTGTGGCTGGAAGGCGTTTTTGATGCCCATCGAGTTTGCCAATTTCAACCTGAGTGCCGACCGCATAATGCGTCACATCCACCCGAGCCAGCGCAATATTTTTACCCAATATCGGCGAACGCATGGACGACGTTACCTCACCGATCTGAGCGCGACCAATATGCACACAATCACCGTGCGCCACATCGACCGCACCATCAATATCCAGACCAACCAATTTACGCGCAGGCGTTTCCTTACGCCGAATCAAAGCTTCACGCCCGATGAAGTCATCTGTCTTAGACTTGAGCGGCACTGTAAAACCGATCCCAGCTTCAAAAGGGTCTGTTTGATCGCTAAAATCATACCCAGCGAAAATCAAACCAGCCTCAATCCTAACCATATCCAACGCCTCCAAACCCATCGGCCGAATGCCGTGGTCTTGACCTGCGTCCCACACAGCATCAAAAACTTCGCCCGCGTGCTTCGGATGGCAAAATATTTCATAACCTAATTCGCCAGTGTAACCAGTTCGGCTTACGACGATAGGAATACCATGGTCATTGCCAATCCGGGCCGGGGTAAAACGGAACCAATCGAGGTCTTCAAAATTTGGTTGATGCGGCGCTGTCCAGACGACTTTTTTCAGCAAGTCCCTGCTTTCTGGGCCCTGGATTGCAATGTTGTGCTGCATATCCGTAGAAGCACGCACAAGAACTTTAAGGCCCAATTCTTCTGCTTTTTCGCGGATCCACTCTCCGCCGTAGTCAGAACCACCAATCCAGCGAAAGTTATCTTTGCCCAATCGGAATACGGTGCCGTCATCGATCATGCCGCCATGCGGGTAACACATCGCCGAATACACAACGCCCCCGACCGGAAGAGTTTTCATGTTGCGCGTAAAGACATATTGGCAAAGGGCCTCGCTATCGGGTCCAGTGATTTCGAATTTACGCAGTGGGCTAAGGTCCAACACAACACACTTCTGACGGCATGCGTGGTATTCTTCGATCGGACCTGCGGTGGATGTGCAATTGGCCAACCAGAACCCATTATACTCGATGAAATTCTCGGTGAACCGGGCGAACCGGTCATGAAATCCTGTTTCTTTTGTCATTTGGGGTTCCGCATCTGGGGTGGGACGAAAAGCGATAGAACGCTGAAAGGACTCATTGCCACTATATACGCGCACGTGAATATCTGTGGGGTTCCAACCATTGGCTGCTGAAGTGTCATCAGGACACGCAGAACTGACGCAAACAACATCAGTCAACGCACGAAGAAGAACGTAATCGCCAGGGCGAGACCATGGCTCATCCGAAGTTAATACCCCATGTTCATCCAGCGCGGTATTAAAGAAGAAGTTTGCAGCCATCCAACCGGCACGTGGAGTGACGCCATGATTAGCCAAAGCAGCATTGAAATTATCTGAACAATTGATGTGCCCCGGATAACCGATATCGTCATAATACTTTGCAGTACATGCCAACGCAAAGGAGTCATGCCGCCCACACGTGTCTTGAATTACTTCGACCAGTGGTATCATTTCCTGGTCATAGTATTTTGCATGCAGACCCGGCATTGCATAATTATGGTGTAAAACAGTACGCGTCGTGGTGACATCCAGCGGATGCTCAATCCCTTTATCCAGCTTACGTGCAGAAAAGCACTGAAAATCCGTACATTGGCGGCCATCCACATCTTGAACCTGAATATAGTCCCCTGCTTTGACAAAAAACGTTTCCGCCGTTGCTGAGTGTACCCGGATACTTTGCAAAGGTTCAGCGAGAGGATCGGGCAACTCGAACTTGGGCCGCCCCGTCAGAACAGCGCGGCGTACATAAATGGTTAGAGGTGTTGCCGTATTTTGCCGCTCAAAATCCATCACATCACCGGGGGCCGTAATGATCGCATGGCATTCTTCATGAACGGTGAATGTTTCAGTCGTCTTGGCCGCCGTGTTTTCGTCGAAAAAGGATACTGCAGTTGCGCTTGCAACATCTAAGCCCCGGGCTTCTATACCCAACCTCAGACTGCGCATGGACTTATTACTTGTGGCCAGCAAAGACTGTAGTCCGACTGCCGCACCGGTATCAGTTGCACCTATGTATCCAGCGTCGAACCGACCGCTAGGATCGGCGCAAGCAATTTCGCACGTCTGGCCGCCTTCAGAATTTTCGCACTCTAAACGATCCCCCGGCTCTAACCGTATTAAAATTGCGCTTGCGCCATCTACGACATAGCGCTCTGTCCCCGGGGGCATGGAGAACACTGTTGGTTCTATAACAACACTCGGCTTTGGCGGGCCACCAATCACATTGGGATATTCAGAATCCAACATATTTTACACCTCTTGAGCGAAACCGATATGGCTCTTTTGTTGCCACCAATTCTATCTTCATGGGCCCCCACGCCCTCGAACGACAAAGCCGCACCTGGGACATATAGGGATTTCGTGTAGTTGCGGGTGGCGCTCTAATTTAGCAGCCCAATCATGACCTGCTATCTACAAAAAAGAACGCCACTTCGCATAAAGAAGCAAACGGCCCAAAGATGCCCCTTGCTTCCCTAAATTTTATTACCTTAGTTCTGAAGGTAGGCTTCCATGCTGTCATCGAGCGCCTCTTTCCAAGGCGTATGATGAACAGGGGCCGTGGTACCGGTAATGACTGACTTGTAGCGATTGTTCCGGAAGCCCATGATGTCTTCGGCTTTATGCTTTTTCCATTCAAAGAATGCAGCACAAGCTCCATCGATGTCAAAGCTTGGATAATCTGTTTCAGCGACCAGCTCTTTGACATAATCCGCCTGATATTGAATGGCATATTTTATATCGTCATCTGCCTCTTCACGCTCTTCCCGCTCTTTCACGTCTGCCATCATGGCATCTTTAGAGACCGTTGAAATGTCGATTTTACCCATGATTGCATCACGTACCCACCAAGCTTGGGCATCAAACATGTTAAAGGTGAACCATTGGTCCTGCATGCCAAGATAGAACATCTTGGGATTATGTGCATAGACGACACCTTTATAAAGCTCCGCTGCAGCGAGGCGATTAGCCGTTTTCAAGCGCAGATTATCGGGAAGGAAGCTAAAGTAATGTTTGTACCCTGTGCACAAGATAATTGCATCTACGTCTTTAGTGGTCCCGTCTGAGAAGAAAACTGTATTCCCCTCGACCTTCTGCATGGCAGGTTTTTCTTCCCAGTTGTCAGGCCAGTTAAATCCCATCGGCGCTGAGCGGTAGCAGCTGGTAACAGTCTTAGCACCATATTTCCAACACTGAGAACCAATATCCTCCGCAGAATAGGAAGAGCCCACAACCAAAATATCTTTACCCGAGAATTCACGTGCGTCGCGGAAATCATGCGCATGCACAAGGCGGCCGTTGAATGCCTCAAAGCCCTCGTAATAGGGAACATTCGGCGTTGAGAAATGACCCGAAGCGCAAATCACGTGATCGAATTCTTCCGAAGTTGTACTGTCAATGTTGTGATCATGCACAGTAACGGTGAACTTAGCGGTCTTTTCATCATAGTTAACCCAGCGCACCGCATGATTGAAACGAATCCAATCCCGAACATTCGCCTTCAAAACGCGGCCTTCAATGTAATCAAACAAAACTGCGCGTGGTGGGTAAGATGCAATCTGTTTGCCGAAATGCTCTTCAAATGAATAATCGGCGAACTCAAGCCCCTCTTTTGGACCATTGGACCAAAGGTAGCGATACATTGAACAATGCACTGGCTCACCATTTTCATCCAAACCTGTGCGCCAAGTATAATTCCAAAGGCCACCCCAGTTGTCCTGCTTTTCATAACAGACAACTTCCGGGATCTCCTCGCCCTTTTCTGCAGCGGATTGAAAGGCGCGCAGCTGTGCCAGACCAGAGGGTCCTGCTCCGATAATCGCGATACGCTTATTGGTCATCGTTGTCTCCGTGTTGGTTCTATATTGGCTCTATTGGCTTAAACCACTTGATTATATTTGGTACCACAGAGTCAAGTTACTTTCTTAATAGGAAAAAAATATACGTAAGGAGCAAAGGTTGATCAGACACAGCTTTTATTTTTGACTTGATTGGTTTGAGTGGTAAACAGAGACATGCTAACGTCCAGTTTCGCGTACCGTATTGCCATGTCATCTCTGCTCCCGAATGATCAAGTCGGGACCGATGAAGCCATAAAAATAGGCTTTTTAGCCCCTCTTTCGGGGGACGTAAGCTCTTGGGGGTTGCCTGGTTTAAATGGATGCAGGTTGTGGCAAGATTGGCTGAACCAAGCAGGCGGCTTACTCATTGGAGCACGCCGATATCCTGTAGAGATTGTCCCTTTTGATTGTGGATACGACGCTGACCGCGCCATGGCAGGTGCCCGGCATTTGGTCCAGTCAGAAAACGTCAAGCTCCTGATGATGCTCGGCGGCGACACACTAACCAAAGCGCGAAGGTTTCTCACTGAGAACAAAGTGCTCACCTCGACATTGCTGCCGAGCGACCTATCACCTGACACGAGATACCTGATTTCGCCCTCTGAAGTGCATCCCTTGTACAATGTTACTGGGGTTGATTGGCTCGCGCGCAACCACCAATCTGTCCGCCGCGTTGCTCTGTGCAGCCAGAAAGATGCACTTGGTCTACCTTCAATTGCAACCTATCGCGCAGCTTTTGAGGCCGCCGGCATTAACGTGGTTAAAGATGTGCTATACGACCCTGACAACATCAGCGTTGCAGATATCGTTCAACCAATGCTGGATACGAAACCAGATCTAATCTGTTGGTGCACAAGCTACACGCCAATGGTCAACGAGATGACGGAATACGCGCATGCGCAAGGCTATGATGGTAAAATCATGTCCTGCACCCTAGACGATTATCAACGTCTCGTCGCACGCACCTCAATGGAATTCATGGAAGGAACCATTTTCCAATTCCCCGATTTCGACGATCCCAAACTTGCGCGCAATTCCACATTTGTGAACAAGCCCAGCACGTTTTTCAAAGAATACAACACCCGCTATCCAGGCACCTGGAGCGCGGTAAGCTGGGAATACGTCGCGATTTTGGACATATGGCAAGCAGCCGTCGAAAAGGTCGCGTCAGTTCATCCGGTTTCGGTCATGGCCACAATGAAACAAATGGACCCAGTTACCCATGCATTCGGCCCAGCGCGCTGGTGGGGCGAAAGCGTTTTTGGTATTGATAACGCATTAATCGGTGATTGGCCCGTAGTGACAATTCAGTCAGGAAAAGCGCGCATTACTGAGTTTGTTTCTATTTCCGACTGGCTTGACAAGCACGAAAAACTGTTCCGGCATCATATGAAGCAAATGGGGCAACTATGGCAACAACGCATTGAAAACCCAGAGCAAATGGCAACTGCAATTTTTGGCTAGGCGCCAGAGTGTGTTTAACTTTCGTGCATAAAGAGCTTTTGCTCCTCCACAAGGTGCAACTTGGTAATTTCAACAGCAGCCTCTAAATCACGCGCTGCGATCGCATTAAACAACGAGTTAAACCGCGTTTGAAAATCTTGGATGCGATCCGGTGTTAGATGCTTTCGCATCAAAGCCGTACGGAAGCTTTGGCGACACGCTTCAATTATCATTTCATAGCACGATTCCAACAAAGGATTACGCGTTGCTTGTGCAATCTGCCGATAGAATTCCTCTTCGAGCCGAATAAATTCGTTCAAATCTGTTCGGACGGCTTCAATCTGTACAATAGTCTTCGATAATCGATCAAGTTGCTTTGGCGTCATATTCATCACAGCCAACCGTGTCATTTCTGGCTCAATGATTGAACGAACAATCAAATGGTCCAAGGGGCTGGATCGCTCCCCGACAGACCCAGGGATTGGGGCCTCGATCTGCTCTGTTTGAAATATAACAAAACTTCCGCTGCCCTGTCGGCGACGTATCATCTTGCGCATTTCCAAAACATCCAACGCTTCGCGGACGGTATTGCGCGAAACACCAAGTTCGGCCGCGAGCGCGCGTTCACTCGGTAACCTTGACGCTGTCGGATATTCGCCTGACTGTATTCGGCCAAAAAGCGTACCCATAACGATACGAACCGTTTCACCGATAGCCTGACCTTCTGAGAGATCAACATTTATTGTCTGGCTCATTTAATGCTCCGCCGCCATTTGGCGCATCTTTAAATTATATACTATCGCAATTTGTGTTGGAAGTTCAAGCTACCGACACGACAGAAGGCCCCAGCATGAGCTAACTGGGGCCTCCTATTCAATTCATATACGACACAGATCAGTTATTGTCGGCGTGGGTAACAACGTCAGGCTCTAGGCCCCAGATTTTTGCATCTAGACCATTGATTTGGTCCTCTTCGCTCACGCGCAACCCAACGGTTTTTTCAAGGATAACGGACAGGATGAACGCCGTTACGACACCCGTACCGATACAAGTTACAATACCCGCAACCTGCATCATCAAGGAAATCTCACCATGCTGGAATGCATAGGCCCCCTCTTCGATGCCAAAGTATCCACCGCGCGGTGTGCCTGCCTTGAATATCCCCAAGACCAACATACCAAAAGTACCACATCCTAGAAACAATGGGAAAAGCTTGTGTTCATCAATGCCGCGTTTCAGCGTAAATTCATAAACCGCATACGCAACCAGTGGCGCAATTAGACCAACAATGAAGGCTTCCCATGGCAAATATACGTCAAACCCAGATGCCCCGGCAGCATAACCAGCAAGCGGACCAAGTAAAGTATATGCATAGTTTCCAGACTTATAAGCGATAATCAAACCAGTGATCGCACCACCAGCCCAAACCAGAGCATAGTTATTAATTGCAATGCCAACACTTGTGTTCGCCATTGTTACGCTGACAGCCAACGCTTCGGGATCGAAGAAGAACAAGCAAGACAAGATAACCATTGGCAAGCCCGCAAATATCAACAGCAACCCTGGTGCACACAAACCGATACTCGGCGCAAGATAAGCCCTAACACGTGGGTGTGGCGCCATCATACCTGGGCGCGCGCCAAGCTTTAGTGTAAACACCAACGCCATGCCTGCAGGGAACAGGTATACAAAACCAACGCCAAAGAAATCGTGAAAACCGGCATTGGTCAAAGGCCCAACAGAGCCCCAAGTCGCATAGCTTAGTGCGGATGAAACGACAGCAGCTACGATACATGTGATGAAATAAGCCGAGGCTTTCATTCTCTCTGAAACCGAGAAATGCAGTAGAATATTTATGATCCCTGCAAATGTAGCGAGGAAGAAGATAAAGATCTGGAAGGTATTCAAGCCTGGGAACGTACCCGGATCGGTTTGATGGGCAAGCGCGTTTGTCAGACCTCCCCCTAGCCACCAATCATTGATTGAATCCATCATGGTAGCGCCTTCCATGATGTAATATTGTCCAGCCCAAAGGCCAAAGCCCACCATGTAATATGTAGCGAAACCGAGGAAGAACCCCAGAGTCTTTTCGATCGTTGAATTAAACAGGTTCTTGCGCCTAGCGGTTCCGGCATCAATCAGTAGCAGACCAACCACTACCAGTATCGCACCAACAGTTCCTGAGGCGTATAGGACGTTTTGCACTAACGAATTTAGTGTGACTTGTCCTGCGTGTATCGCGCTCACGTCGAGAGTCATAGTCGTTTCCCTTTTGGTTTCTATTTTTCCATCGCTCTTTTGGCGATCATTTTTGCGAAACTGGAAGCATCTTAAATACAACCAATATTTCTGCCTTGGCACCAATTAAGACCAAAAACTGAACCAAACAGACGCACACAGATCATGAGCCAATATTGGACCAAATCAATCATTTTTTTAATTTTCAGGAAAATTTATTTATTAACAAGGCGATGAAGTGAAAAATACACCCAAAATCATGTACTGTATCAGAACCAATTCAGGGATATCTTCCAAATATTATGAGTATTGGTTAACCATTCCAAGATTCGTTGTTCTAGTGGTCGAAGCTCCAAGTACGTATACAACCCGCCCCGTATCTCGCTTGAAACGACCTATTGAAACCCATCCTCCTCGAATTACGGATCGACTTAAGTGTCACATAACTTTTGAGTTCCCGTCACAAATCCGCAATCGAAAATGATCATCGTCCGCCCCAGAAACTTGGGGATTAACATGTTTGTTGTTGAAAATTTGACTAAACACTTCGGCAAAAACATCGCCGTTGATAATGCTAACTTCTCTGTTGAGAAACCCGCAATGATTGGCGTGATTGGTAGATCCGGCGCGGGTAAATCTACGCTCTTGCGCATGATCAATCGGTTGAACGATGCCTCCGAAGGTAAAATCCTATTTGAAGGCCGTGATGTTCTAACGCTCAGAGGCCATGACCGCCGCGATTGGCAATCAGCCTGCGCAATGATTTTCCAACAGTTCAATCTGGTACCGCGCATGGATGTAGTTTCCAATGTATTGCACGGCACATTGGGCAAGCGATCTACGCTAGCCACCATGTTCAATCTGTTCCCAACCGAAGACATCCACAAAGCCATAGACATTTTAGACCGCCTCGGCATTGCCGACCATATGTCAAAACGAGCCCAAGCACTTTCGGGGGGGCAACAGCAACGTGTCGCGATTGCACGCGCCTTGATGCAAGATCCCAAAATTATTCTGGCTGATGAACCTATTGCCTCTCTTGACCCCATGAATGCCCAAACCGTCATGGAGGCCCTTCGCCGCATTCACGAAGAAGACGGCCGGATGGTGTTGGCCAACTTACACACCCTAGATACCGCGCGTCGCTATTGTGATCGCATCATCGGGATGCGGGATGGCCGGATTGTTTTTGACGGTACTCCAGATCAACTGACCACAGGTGCTGCCCGCGACATTTACGGTGCCGGCCAAGATTTTTCTGAGGCTGCAACCTCAACCGAAATTCGCGATTTCGAAAGTACTGCGCCAGCTCTTGCACAAACTGAAATCGCTTAACTCAATCTTCTACCCTGGCATGTCGCCGAATAAACCTCACGGAGAGACGAAGATGAAACAACTAATTGCTGCTGTACTTGCAACAACTGCTTTAACAACGCCAACATTTGCACAAGACATTACACAGTTTAACATCGGCATCTTGGGCGGCGAAAACGCGCAAGACCGCCTAACAAAGCAAGAATGCTTGCGTGCTTACACCGAAGAAGCACTTGGCGTCGAAGTCAATTTGTTTGCGCCGGCTGATTATAACGGCGTTATCCAAGGTTTGCTTGGTGGTACAATCGATATGGCGTGGCTGGGTGCATCTTCATATGCAGCGACATACATTGCTGACGCAAACGCTGTTGAACCAGTATTGGTTAAAATCAACCTGGATGGGTCTTATGGATATCACTCCATCGGCTTTGCCCGCGCTGACAGCGGTGTTGCCTCGCTTGACGATATGCAAGGGCGCATTTTTGGATTTGGCGATCCCAACTCCACCTCAGGCTATTTGATCCCATCCATCGAAATTCCGCAGGCCACAGGTTCCACGATGGAGCCAGGCGACTACTTTGGCGATGTGCGTTTTACCGGTGGTCACGAACAAACCATCGTTGCTGTAAACAATGGCGACGTTGATGGTGGCGTTACATGGGCTGATGCGCAGGGCGAATGGGAAGATGGCTATAACTCGGGCGCTTTGCGTCGCGCGGTTGATGCTGGTTTGGTCGACATGAACGACCTTGTTGAAATCTGGCGTTCTGCTCCGATTCCGGAGGGTCCGATTGTGCTGCGCACCGCCTTGCCGCAGGATGTCAAAGATACCATGACTGAACTGATGGACCAGCTGAACGAAACCGATCCAGATTGCACATATAATGTGGCTGGGGGTGACTCTCTTGGTTTTGACCCAATTGGCCACGACGCATATCTCTCAATCATCGAAGCACGCCGTTCGAAAAACCAATAATCGACTCAAAACAAAATGGGCCCCGGACATAACGACCGGGGTCTTTGCTTTTGCCGAGGATAACATGGCCTATACCGGATTATCACCCAAAGAGAGCTACACCGCTCTGATACAACGCAAGCGCCTCTATAGCGGCGTGATGTTGGCAATTTTCATTTTGTTGTTGGTGTCCGGCTTTATGCTGGCAAACGACCGCAATGCAGGTGGTTTTTGGTCTGGGTTGCCTCAGATTTTCGATTTTCCTGCTGGTGTCATTGGTGACGCGGTTCCTAAATTGGATCAACTACCGGGTCATTTACTCACCTTTCTGCCCGCGTTGGTCGAAACAATAAACATCGCAGCTGTTTCGACTTTGGTAGGCGGGCTTCTCGCGGTTGTATTATCCTTACTATCAACCCGTGGCCTTGCGCGTTGGCCGCGCTTAATCCCAGTATTTCGCCGTGTCATGGACATTATGCGTGCCATTCCTGAAATCGTTATCGCACTGGTTCTGATCTTTGTCCTGAGCGGAGGTCCAGTCCCCGCCATGCTGGCCATCACGTTTCATACCGCTGGTGCCCTCGGAAAACTGTTTTCCGAAGTGAATGAAAACGCCGACTTAAAGCCGGTCGAAGGCCTATCATCCGTTGGCGCAACGTGGTCTCAGCGTATGTGGTTGGGGGTCATTCCCCAAGTCGTTCCGAATTATTTTAGCTACGCCTTGCTGCGTTTTGAAATCAATATCAGAGCCTCCGCTATCCTTGGTTTTGTAGGCGCTGGCGGCATTGGTTATGAGCTCAAAAATGCCATGTCATGGGGCCTTGGTAAATACGACGAAGCTGCTGCGATCTTCATTCTTTTATTTGGAACGATCGTCTTTTTTGATCAGCTTTCTGGTTACGTCCGCAATGCACTTACACACAAAGGGGGCCACTGATATGGCTACCGCTGAACTTTATATGTCCGCTGATCGGCTATTCACCCGTAAAAAACTGTTTGGGTTTGCGTTTCCTGCAGTCATTGCGGCCTATCTGATCTATGTTTTTTTGGCGTTTGACTTTGTTGGCCTGGTTGAACGTGCGCGTTGGGACAACGCGCAAACACTCACCCGCGACACTTGGAGCTATAAAACCCACATTACCCGCGACAATCGCACAGGCGATGTAACTGCGGCCATCGAAGGGGAACGCAAAGGCAGCTACCCAGAGGGAACACTACCCGATTGGGCGTCTCAGAATGACGCCACAACTGTAATATCGCTGGGGTCAGGGCACGAAGTTACCTTCTTACCTGATAACAGATTGCGCTATGTCGTTCCTGAATTCGGTACAATCGAAGCTGGCATCGAGGGTCGCCAAGTTGTTACGAATTTGACCGATGACATCCCTGATTGGATTTCTCTTTCAAATACGCGTCTGGCAATCACCACTGACGAAGGTCGCGTATCTCTGACGCGGAGTCGCACCGAGGTTTTCAACTACTTCCCTGGTTGGGAGCTCTTTTTCTTCACACTCGATAGCCCCTATCATGGGCATAGCTTCGGTGAAATCTTGTTCGGAGAGCAGCTTACTCCAGAGCACTCTAATATTTCTGGTGCGGTACACGACTTTTGGAATAACACGATGTGGCGTCACGGCGACGTTGTTTGGGCCCTGTTTGAAACGATTTTGATGGCGTTTCTAGGAACATTTGGCGCTGCTATTATCTCTCTCCCGCTTGGATTTTTAGCCGCGCGCAATTTCACCCCATTTCGCACAGTCCGATTTGGCATCAGACGCGTGTTTGACTTCCTCCGGGGTGTGGACGCGTTAATCTGGACGATTTTGCTATCACGCGCCTTCGGCCCAGGACCGATGACAGGCGCATTGGCAATATTGCTGACCGATACGGGCAGTTTTGGGAAAATGTTCTCTGAAGCATTAGAAAATGTGGATGAAAAACAAATCGAAGGTATTGCCTCCACCGGCGCTAAACCTATCCAGCATTACCGCTTTGGCGTTATTCCTCAGATCACGCCCGTTTTGCTAAGCCAAGTGTTTTACTACCTAGAGGCCAACACACGCAGCGCTACGATCATCGGTGCAATTACCGGGGGCGGTATTGGGCTTTTGCTAACACAAGCCATGATCACCCAAAAAGATTGGGAAGAGGTAACCTACTACATTACTTTGATCATTCTCATGGTGATGATGATGGACAGCCTTTCGGGATGGCTGCGCCGTAAATTGATCACTGGCTCAGATGCGGAAAAACCTCGCCGCCCGAAATCTCAATCCGCTGATAGCGAAGAAAAGGGCAAACTTGAGCCTCTTTTTCTTCCATAAAGAAAGCGTAAGAAATGACTAAGCTACGAGCTAATGCGCCATATTTACACGCCGATTGTGCGATAACCGAAAGCCACCTTGGCCGCTACGTTGAAATTGGCCAAGGCAGCAGAATTACCCATTCAACATTGGATGATTATTCGTATTGCGACCGCTACAGCGACATCGCCAATACCAGCGTAGGTAAGTTTTCCAATATCGCCAGCTTTACCCGAATTGGCCCAACCGATCATCCGATGGATAAGGCATCCCTTCATCACTTTCTCTATCGCTCTGAGGACTATTTTGAAAACGTAGAAAATGACCAAGCGTTCTTTGAACATCGCAAGTCGCGACGGGCCACGATCGGTCATGACACCTGGATAGGACATGCTGCTATTGTCCGACCCGAAGTCACCATTGGTCATGGCGCGATTGTTGCCTCAAATGCAGTCGTAACCAAAGATGTCGCCCCCTACACTATCGTTGCAGGCATACCAGCCAAACCGATCCGCGCGCGTTTTTCTCATACAATAACCGAGCGCCTCATTTCCTTTGCTTGGTGGGACTGGCCACACGATGTGTTGCGTATCCGCTTAGGTGATTTTCGCACCCTATCTATTGATGCATTTTTGGAAAAATACGAAAGCCCTTAATCGCGTGCGACAGTTAATGCCACGCGTTCCGCTGCGAACCAGGTTTGCCCCTGTTCAATTGGGGTACCATCCAATGTCGTATTCACGCCCACCGATTTCAATAACGGATCTCCTGCCCTAATCCGTAGATGCAATGCCTGCACTGGGGTGGCTAACTCCGCTGTGATACGAGTATCCCGGCGAACATAATCGTCAATTCCCTGATGCTTCAGAGTCTCTGTCACCGAACTCACAGTCTTAAGAATTTCACTCATGTGTGGGAAACGCTCAGACGGGAAAATACTCACAAAATGCGCGATGGGCGTATCACCAGAAAGCGAGAGTCCTTCATACACCAAAACTGGCGCGCCAATCGGAATATCCAAAACCTTAGCCTCACTACTATCGCAAGAACGTTCCTCTAAGCGCAGAAGCTGTTTATTCGGCAAACGACCCGTTGCCTGAATATTTTGGGTAAAACTGACCCTTTTCCCAATCGGATAATCCGTCGGGGCGGACTCTACAAACACCCCTGCCCCACGCCGCGAACGTAGGATGTTTCGTTCAGCCATATCGCCCAAAGCTCGACGTACAGTGTGCCGATTGACACCAAAGCGTGACGCAAGCTCCGCTTCGGTCGGTAGCTTGTCGCCGGCACGATAGTGACCGTGTTCAATTTCGTTTTCCAACGTCTCTGCAATAGATTTCCAGACGGGGGTACGCGCGCTTTGTGTCATTAAAAATTCACATCATTGTTCTTGCTGAGTGGATGATCTCGCAGTTAATATTTGTCTAGTTGTATATAAATATAGACAAATCGGCAAGGTGTATAAATGACCCCGACTGATATCAAAGTTAACGCGCGAAAACGCTGGATGGGCCTTCTGGCCAAAGCCCCAGCGACACAATTGCATACGCTGTTTGAGCGTCTAAAAAGCAAACCCCAACACAGCTGGCTACGGGCGCCAGAAACCGGCGGCGCAATGGTGCGTGGTCGTATGGGCGGTACCGGTGCCCTATTTAATGTCGGGGAAATGACCGTCACTCGTTGCGCGTTGCGTCTACAAACAGGCGAAGTGGGGCATGCCTACGTGCAAGGGCGCGACAAAGATCACGCAGAACGTGCCGCAATCATCGACGCCATGATGCAGACACCCCATGCCGGCGAGGTTGAAGCAACCGTTTTGCACCCCCTTGCCCATGGCGCGGCTGAAAACTTCAATACCCGCGCGGCCAAAGCCGCAGCCACAAAAGTTGAGTTTTTTACTATGGTCAGAGGAGAAGACTGATGTCGACAACCAGCCTTCAGGGTGGGTTCGATACCCCCCCAAAACAATCTGCACTGGCCTTTCGCGCAGCGCTGTCAACAATGGCTCGCCCGGGTAATATTGAAACCCTAAGCGGCGGCAATGCGCCAACCCCTGTTTCGGAAGCCGCTGCAACACTATTGCTCACGTTATGCGACCAAGAGACACCAATCTATTTAGCACCTTCTCACGATCGCCCTGCCTTACGAGAATGGATCGCATTTCACATAGGCGCCCCGTTTGTTGCCGCCTCCTCTGCTCTGTTTGCATTGGGAACTTGGGACACGCTTCAACTTACAGAGTTTCCGACGGGCACCCCAGAATACCCCGACAGATCTACAACCCTGATCGTTGAGCTAGAGACCCTTACCACAACAGGCCCGCGTTTAACTGGACCCGGAATTAAGGACCACGCCTATCTGTCTTTGCCTGATGTGGCTGCTTTTCAGCAGAACAACGCTTTGTTTCCCATGGGTTTAGATTTTTATTTTACCGCAGGCGTGCAGCTCGCCGCACTACCCAGATCAACAAAAGTGGAGGCAAACTAATGTATGTTGCCGTCAAAGGTGGTGAACGGGCTATTGATAATGCTCATGCTTGGCTCGCCGAAGAACGCCGCGGAGATGTCAACGTCTCGGAACTAACTCTGCCCCAAATACGCGAACAAATGACCTTGGCCGTGCATCGGGTGATGGCGGAAGGATCGCTATACGACCCTGATCTCGCGGCGCTGGCGATTAAACAATCTCGCGGTGACCTGATTGAGGCAATCTTTCTCATCCGCGCCTATCGCACCACGCTGCCACGGATTGGGTATTCTGACCCGGTCGACACCGGAAAAATGACATGTGATCGACGTATCAGCGCAACCTTCAAAGACGCGCCGGGCGGACAAGTTCTAGGGCCGACCTTCGATTACACGCATCGGCTTCTTGATTTCAAATTGGCAGCCGACGGCGAGGTACCAACAGCAAATCATGCGATACCCCAAACTGCAGACATGCCAAGGATCACTGATTTTCTGAACAAAGATGATCTGATTCAAACCGAAGTACCATCTGATGAAACGCCGCCAGACATGACCCGCGAACCGATGGAGTATCCCGCAAATCGGGCCCTACGACTGCAAACGCTCACACGTGGCGACGAAGGCTTTGTTTTGGGCATGGCGTATTCCACTCAACGTGGGTATGGGCGCAACCACCCCTTTGTTGGCGAATTGCGCATTGGCACAATATCAGTTGAAATGGAGATCGCAGAGCTCGGTTTTTCAATAGAAATCGGGGAAATCACGCTAACGGAATGCGAAACCGTAAACCAGTTTACAGGATCGAAATCCGAACCGCCTCAGTTTACGCGCGGCTATGGATTGGTGTTCGGTCAATTGGAGCGAAAAGCCATTTCGATGGCCCTGGTGGATCGCGCATTGCGTTGGCAAGAATTGGGCGAAGATAATCTAGGGGCTCCTGCACAAGACGAAGAATTCGTCTTAAGCCATTCAGACAATATCCAAGCGACCGGTTTCTTAGAACATATCAAATTACCGCATTATGTCGATTTCCAATCTGAACTGGAATTGGTGCGTAAACTCCGCTGCGAAGCACAAGCTGCTGCACATAAAGAGGCGGCTGAATAATGGCGAACTCTCTTTTTTCACAACACATCAAACCACCTTCCCTGCTTACAAAACACGATGATTTTCTGAGGATGGCCAATGTCTGATTACAATTTCGCATATCTGGATGAACAAACCAAACGTATGATCAGGCGCGCTATTCTAAAAGGTGTGGCGATACCCGGATATCAAGTACCCTTTGCCAGCCGCGAAATGCCCATGCCTTATGGTTGGGGCACCGGCGGCGTGCAGGTAACTGCGGCTTGTTTAACACCTGATGACACGCTCAAGGTCATTGACCAAGGTGCAGATGACACAACAAACGCTGTTTCGATCCGTAAGTTTTTTGAAAACACCGCAGATGTTGCGGTCACAGGACAAACAAGTGAAGCGTCAATAATTCAAACCAGACACCGCATTCCCGAACATCCGCTGACCGAAGATCAGATCCTCGTTTATCAAGTTCCAATTCCAGAGCCTTTACGGTTCCTAGAGCCCCGCGAAACTGAAACTCGTAAAATGCATGCTCTTGAGGAATACGGCTTAATGCATGTGAAGCTGTACGAAGACATCGCCCGTCACGGTCATATTGCAACGGCCTATGCCTACCCTGTCAAAGTGGAAGATCGCTATGTGATGGACCCTTCTCCCATTCCAAAATTCGACAATCCAAAATTGGAAAGCCCCGCTATCCAACTGTTTGGCGCCGGTCGCGAACAACGCATTTATGCTGTGCCCCCTTTCACCAAAGTGGTGAGCCTCGATTTTGAGGATCATCCGTTTGAACCTGCCCGGGCTGAACATGAATGCGATCTGTGCGGCGCTGATCACACTTATCTGGACGAGGTCATCATCGACGACAACGGCGGACGAATGTTCGTTTGCTCTGACACAGATTACTGCGAAACCCGACAATCAGCGGGCCATCGTGGCAAATTTAGCCCCAAGGAGAACGCAGCATGACCCCGCTTCTATCCGTTCGCGATGTACGAAAAACTTACGGCAACCGAATTGGCTGCACCAACGTAAACTTTGATCTTTATCCGGGTGAAGTCATGGGAATAGTCGGGGAATCTGGCTCGGGAAAATCCACCTTGCTAAACTGTTTGGCCGGTCATCAGGCACTCGATCAAGGCGAAGTTCACTTTGATACCCGCGTAGATGGCATGCGCGACACCATAAAAATGTCTGAGCCTGAACGCCGAATGTTACTGCGTACCGATTGGGCATTCGTGCATCAAAACGCCCGCGATGGCCTCCGAATGAGCGTGAGCGCAGGCGGTAACGTCGGTGAACGGCTTATGGCAGTTGGCGACAGACATTATGGCAATATCAGAGACAAAGCCATTGACTGGCTTGACCGAGTAGAAATAGCCGAAGATCGCGTTGATGACCGACCTTCAGATTTCTCGGGTGGTATGCAGCAGCGCCTCCAAATTGCGCGTAATCTTGTGACCGGTCCGAGGCTGGTTTTCATGGACGAACCGACGGGCGGGCTAGACGTAAGCGTTCAGGCGCGTTTGTTGGACCTATTGCGCGGATTGGTCCGCGAAATGGAATTGTCCGCAATTATTGTTACCCATGATCTAGCGGTCGTGCGGCTACTGGCTGATCGGCTGATGGTTATGAAATCCGGTCACGTCGTCGAGTCAGGCCTTACAGACCAAGTATTGGACGATCCGCAACACCCCTACACCCAGCTTCTTGTTTCATCTGTTTTGCAGGCCTGATCATGATAAAAATTGAAAACGTTTCGAAGAACTTTACGCTCCACAATCAAGGCAGCGCGCAAATCCCCGTTATCGAAGGCGCATCCTTAGACGTCGCAGCAGGCGAATGCGTTGCATTAATCGGAAACTCCGGTGCGGGAAAATCCACATTGATGCGGATGATCTACGGCAATTACCTTACTGCGTCGGGCCGCATCATGGTGGGCGATGTAGATGTTGCACAGGCGGAACCACGTGAAATACTAGCCCTTCGGCGCGACACTTTAGGCTATGTCAGTCAATTTCTGCGGGTTGTGCCGCGTGTTTCAACTTTGGATGTTGTGGCTGAACCTTTGTTATCCATTGGATGCGACCGCGAAATCGCACTTGCCCGCGCACGGGATTTGCTGTCTCGGTTGAATATCCCTGAAACACTATGGACACTTTCGCCTACGACTTTTTCTGGCGGTGAACAGCAGCGCGTCAATATCGCGCGCGGTTTTGCCCATACTTATCCAGCAATGTTGCTTGATGAACCAACCGCAAGCCTTGATGCCACCAACCGCAATACGGTGTTATCACTGATTGAAGAAGCCAAAGCCCGCGGCGCGGCCATCATAGGGATTTTCCATGACATAGAAGCACGTGAACGAGTTGCCGATCGAGAAGTAGATGTATCCGTGTTCACCCCACGAAAGGCCGCCTAATGCCGCGCATATTCGCAGTTGTTGGCCCCTCAGGCGTGGGCAAAGACACACTAATGGAAGCGGCTCAAGCGCAGCTTCCTGACGTACACCTGATACGTCGGACCATCACACGCCCAGAAAATGCAGGTGGCGAAAATTTCACAGGCGTATGCACAGAAAAATTTGAAGAATTACGCAAGGCCAATCTATTCGCTCTGCACTGGCAGGCGCATGGACTGAGCTATGGCATTCCAACATCCACCAATGATTTATTGGCCAATGGGAAAACCGTAATCTTTAACGGCTCGCGCTTGATGCTCTCAGAGGCGGTTCAAGTTTTTCCCGAATTGAAAGTCATCCACATCACTGCAAACAGAGATGTTTTAGCCGCCCGACTAACCGCCAGAGGGCGCGAAAACCCTCTGGAAATCGAGCGTCGATTAGACCGGGCATATTTACCCTTGCCCGGTGGTTTAGATGTCATCGAAATCGACAACTCCGGCCTGTTAGAGCACTCTGTTCAGGCCGTTGTCGACGCGTTAGCCCCAGTGAGCAGATAGCGATGCAACAGATGAAAGCGGCCTGTCATTTTGTCTTCGCCGAACAAGCACAAATCCCTCATCGCAAATGGGCGAGGCAACAATGGCAACAAAGCTGGCTCAAGTATTTTGCAAATGGCTTCTGCGATGTCGTTGCTCAACCTGTTGCTCAGCGTCAGGTGAAACTGGAAATCCTGAAAAACATAAGGATATCCCCAGCGCACCAAGTTTTCGTCTTGGGTCTGTGTCAAACCAGCAGCGCGACGGCGCAACAATTCCTCAGGGCTTGCGGGTCTGCGGTAATGATCCAACGATTGCACCACATCTGCCGCCAATTGAGACAAAGCAGCGGTATCCCCTTTGGGAACCAATGCCAAAAACCCACCCGGGCGTTGCAGGGCCAACCTAGGCAACTCTACCGAAGACAACCGATCTGCCAACAGCGCAAGATCAGTTTCCAGCTGCCCCAACGTGCAACCCTCAGCCAAATAAAATGGCGGCTTTATCGTTCCATGGAATCCATACTTGCTTGGGGTCGATATGATCTGTTCCCAAGCAATCGGCAATTTCGGCAGAACGGGCATGTCCACAGAACGGCCAAGGGTAGCATTCCAACCCAACCAAGCCGCAGCGAAATCTGCAAAGGCCCCCGGTTCAGGGGCGTAATACACAGCAAAACGTTTGAATTTTTTCATAGCGCTCATTCTTACACATGCATGTCACACCTCTGTGACAGATCTGTGCGAGTCAAGCCGTCTAGAAGACAGGAAACCCCATGCGCGACTTAACTTTAACTAATGCTCAGATCGTTCTTCCAAATGAAGTCATTAATGGAAGCATTCACATCAAGAACGGCATTATTACCGACGTTGATCAAGGTGGTAGCACACCAGCGGCAGCTATAGATTGCGAACGGGATTTTGTAATTCCCGGCCTTGTCGAACTACACACAGATAACCTAGAGCGTCACATCCAGCCCCGTCCCAAAGTCGGATGGCCACATGCCGCTGCAATCTTGGCCCACGACGGTGAACTTGCCAGTGTTGGCATTACCACCGTCTTTGATGCGATGCGTGTTGGGTCCATCCCTGATCAAAGCGCTGAATATGGCAAATACGCCCGACAATTGGCGACCGAATTGTGGGAACTACGCGACGCAGGTGCATTACGCATTTCCCATTTCCTACACCTTCGCGCCGAAGTCTGTTCTGAAACTCTGGTCGAAGAAATGCGCGAATTCGGGGTTCATGATCGCGTTGGCATCGTGAGTTTGATGGATCATACACCGGGTCAACGACAGTTTCGCGACCTTAGTAAACTCAAGGCCTATGTTCAGGGCAAACATAATCTAAGCGACCCCGAATTTGACGTTCATGTCAGCCGTCTCAAAGACCTGCGCAACGCAAATGGGGAACGTCACGAAACAGAGGCAGTAGCCGCTGCACAACGTTACGGGGCCGTATTGGCCAGCCATGATGACACAACAGCCGCCCACGTAGCCACCAGCGCAAGCCATGGAATCCGCTTGGCCGAATTCCCCACAACCGTCGAAGCTGCGAAATCCTGTCGTGAACATGGCATCGCCGTAATGATGGGCGCTCCTAATCTCATCCGCGGTGGATCTCATTCGGGAAATGTTGCAGCCCACGAACTGGCTGAGTTGGATTTGCTTGATATCGTTTCGTCGGACTATGTGCCGTCTGCACTAATGTCAGCAGCATTTCTATTGGCCGACCTATGGGATGACCTCCCCAAGGCCATCTCAACCGTTACCGCTGCCCCTGCAAAAGCGGCAGGATTAACAGACCGAGGCCAAATTCGCTCAGGACTACGCGGCGATCTCGTGCGGATCAGCCGTGTTCAGGGCGCACCTGTCGTGCGAGGTGTCTGGTCACAGGGCCAACAGATCGGTTAAGGCTAATCCAAGATAAGAGCTGACCATTGGCATCATTTACCAAGGTCAGCTCAGATTTTAAGTAGAACTCATTAATTCCAATGTGTGCCTTTGCTTTTTAGAAGCTCCCAAAAAACTCAGAAACCTCTTGCGCTATTTGCCTATGCTCTAACCGACGCTCTTCACGCCCTTGCTCGCAGATAAACGCATCTTCTGGTTCCTCAGCCTGCAAGATCGCTAATCCTCTTTCGGTGCAAACGCCCAGAAAATCAAAATGCGATAGACCCGCAGGCTCTAAGTACTGAACATTTTCTTCAGGTAAAGCAGCAACAAGCGCGCGTGATTCAATCTCTAAATCCATTCCCATAATGTCTAACGGTGCCCCATACACCAACATCGGGCGCGCAATCGCACCTAAGCTTTCAAGTGAAAAAGATTGGGTGCCTCCAAGATCAAAAACAGCAAAACCGTTGATCCTAGGATCGGATAAGTCTGAACCGATACGTGTGCGGTCTTCGGGTGTCTTCGCTACATCCCACCTGTCAAAAATTCCACACACCAGCTCTCCGGGGTGTCTAGCGCAAAACTGATCCATCTTCTCAGTGTCGAACCGCCCGCCTGCTAATGCGATTGCCGTAAATCCGCCCAACGAATGCCCCGCCATAAAAATGCGATCTTCGTCCACCAACCGACTCAGCGCTGGCGTTTCGAGGATATAATCAATGGTGCGTGAAATATCGCGAGGACGTTCCCACAATTCCCGCTGATGATCAGGGTCGCGCAAAAATGTAGATGTCCCCGGGTGATTTATAGCCGCAACAATATACCCCTGCTCAACCAAAGCCTCCCCCAGCCACGCTTGGTTACGTGCGTTTCCAAACATCCCATGCGACAACACAACAAGCGGATGTGACCCCTCTTCGGGTGCAGCATCACGAACAACAGATATGCTTTCCCAAACCGCATTCCCGTGCGCCTCTGTCTGCCCGTCAGACTGTTGCGTCGGATACCAGATATACCCCTCAAGTGGCCGCCCACCCTCAGCGTCTGCAATGGATAGATCTTGCAACCCCGTGTGATAGCCATCGGCGTATAGGGACTGACTGCCCATTACCAGTGAGATAAGACAGACCAAAGGACCTTTGAATTTCATAACATCGACTCCAGATTTCGATTTCAGATGCTTTCGAAACTGGCTAGTCTTCGCTGTAGGAACAATAGGTTGACCCACCCGCCGCTGTCCTAGATCAAGATCAAGGACAAGATCCGCCAAAAGGAGAACAACAATGGAAAGTGGTTTATTCGTTTTTCCGCTGCCCATCCTGACGTTCTTGCTGTCTGCAGTGGCCTGTGTCCTGTCACGGCGGCTGGATTTCGGCAACACCCTGTCGCAAAATCTCCTGACGTCCTTCCTCGGCCTCATCGCGATTGAATCGCTTTTGGTTGCGCTTCGGTTCGGATATGGCATTGAACGCTTTTTGCCATTGCAACGCACGCTTCCGCTTTTTGTCGGGCCGTTGCTTTATCTCACTTTTGCTATGTTAGCCGTGTCCAATTCACACAGGTATCCTGTGATCTTTCGCCATCTTCTTATTGCGGTTCTTGCCGCCGCTGCAATTCCGATGATCTTTGGCAACTGGATCAACATGGATTGGGTTATCGGCCTCAGCTACCTTATTTATGCGGTAGCCCTAATCCGTCTGCGTCTCAAAGGCGTAAACCATCTCACCTATGCGCGCCTAGAAATGGCCGGAAGCCTACAACGCTGGATCGCTTGGGGGGCCGCATTTTTGCTCGCCTTCTTGGCCTTTGACACTGCCATCACGATAAGCTTCATGATGCAGCGCGTGGACAACGTGTTTATCTTAATTTCCTACGCCTCGCTTCTGTTGGCGCCCGTTCTCATTGCGATCATCGTCATGATGTCAACGCAGACGCCAGCCCAACACGCAAAATCAAAACCTTCCCGAAACGCGAACACAGAAGCCGAAAAACTCGAACAAGAAACACATGCATTTTTGCTCAAAACCCAACTTTACGTTGATACAGACCTCACGGTGGACCGCTTGGCCAAACGTCTCCATGTGCCAACACGATCGCTGTCGGCAGCAATTAACCAGACCAAAGGCGTGAATGTATCGCAATACGTGAATGATTTTCGATTGAACCACGCTGCGGACTTGCTTCTTAATTCCAAGCTAAGCGTCGCAAAAGTGATGGAGCATTCCGGCTTTCTCACCCGCTCCAATTTCTACCGTGAATTTCAACGCCTCTATAACGAAACGCCAGCGTCTTATCGGCAAAATCACAGCAGGTAGGTCAACTTGCCCTCCTACTGGCGACAGGCCTATATCGTAAAAGAACTAGCATTACTTGCGCTTCTGCAGAATATTCCAGCTTTGTATCCAGTATTAAATATGGGCTTTGACCTCGTTCTTTCGCGGGGAAATCATCTCGCTCGATAAAGGCCAATGCAGGTTGTATTCATCTTTTGGCAAATCAATAAACAACTAGGTCCCCAACAACCTACCATATGCATCGGGAAAATAGTGACCATCTTAATAGCTGCACTAAACACGTCGCTAAGGCTTAAGACAGATGAACCAGTCACTTCCCAAATTCACGACTGCTTTGAAGATTATTTTCCTGCTCCAATCGAACAACACGTCCGTGAATTGAACCAAGCATATCCTTTCACTGGCCTCAAAGCGCAGATCATGGCTGATAACCTGACGGAGGGGCAGTGGTTATTGTATACAACCGCTTGTTTCAGCGGTCAGGTATTGAATGGAGGAATCGAACAATTTTTCTCAAATTGCCCCGGTCTTATCCGCGATGCTGAGTCGGTGCTTGCTGATTGGGCTTCAGTCGAATTTTTAACTGCATACAAAACTGCTGCGGCACCATTGCTCGAAGTTATCAAACGTCATGCCGAATTACCTCCTGTCGATCAGGAACATGAATTGGCCGATTTCTGGACGGCAATCGAAGCGGCAGAAAAGTTAATCGATGATGTTACTGCCGCCGAAATCAATACATCTGCTTACAGCGGCGACCGGAATGAAAACCCACAGAATTGGTTCACTAAACTGGAAACTAAAGTACTAAAGTTTGTGGAAGATAATCCCGAACAATTTATGCGTTCAAACATTGAAAACCGTTAAGTTCCGGTCACTAAAAAGCCCTCCAAAAGGAGGGCTTTTTGATTTGCTTTAGAATGGCCCGATGGGCGGTTTATTCGTCTTCGTAGTCGGACATTGGGGGGCAGGAGCAGATGAGGTTTCTGTCACCATAAGCGT